>JANQRS010000058.1 GCA_028284445.1 Calditrichia bacterium | reverse complement strand
AACGTGCGATAGAGCGCTTTATCCGGATTCAAAAATTCCAGTAGTAAAATGTAAGCGCCGATACGGACTGTTCGTCCATGTTCATCTCGGCCATCCCATATGTAGCGCCCGTTGGCTGCGACCGCTTCCGCTGACAGCAAGTGGCGAATCAATCGTCCACGTAAATCAAAAATACGTGCATTGACAAAGGCAGTTTCCGAATCCACACGAAATTGCAACGCGGTAAAATCATCGTAGCCATCTCCATCCGGTGAGAACGGATTCGGCTCAAAGAAGGCATCCGTTTCCAGCGGCACAGTCTCAAGATAGATAGAATTCCTGGCTCCCGGCGTTGCTCCGGCCACCGAGCCCGCCCAATTATCGGCGAGGCGCCCCTCAAATTGCGGATTCAACTTCTCAACCGAAGTGCCGGCTTCTACATCCCGCCGATACCATAAATCACTATACCGCAAATAATCGTAAGGAACAAGAGTTGGCCCCAAGAGGGTCAAGTCATCTACATCATTATTGAGGGTCGGAAACCCCTCACTTATCGCTACCTTTTGTGCTTCGAGCATAAATTGCTGAAATATCGCCGAATCTCCTGCCAAAACCAGGTACTGATCAGGATTGAGCAAGCGACTTGTCTGGCTAATGCGGATCGTGTCACGAACATCGGCAAAATATATGGTGTTCAAATCTATCGGTTGATCACCGGCGTTGTAGATCTCAATCCATTCTTCAGTGCCCGGCAAGGGCTCAAACATAATTTCATTAATGACAATATCCCATCGCTGGGGATCATCGACAAAAACAGTGATCGTATCAACATCATTTTCTGCATTCTCGTCCCCGGCGAGCGTCGCCGCAACCCCCAACGACCAGGCGCCATATGGCAGAACGCTTATTTGCCCTGTAACGATTATCGAATCGTCCACGGCAAGTGCATCCGAAATTATACGTTCTTCATAAATCTCAGCTGGCTCCGGCAGGCCATTGCCATCATCATCCGAAAAAACAGTCAGCGCCACTGCCTCAACCATCAACCTGCCGGTATTTTTCAAACAAACTTCCCAGCGCAAACTACCGCCTGCCACGGGCGCTCTGTCCAATAACTGCCACCTGCAAATGGCCACATCCGTTTCATAGCGGGTCAGCGAGTTTCGCTGGCCCGGCGTACCGCCAACTGTGGAATTGCCCCAATTTTCCGGCCAGTTGGTAGCAAGCAGCTCGATTTTTTCGTCACTGCTGCCGGGCACATTGTCAAGCGAGTATTGATAGACCTGCACTGTGTCGCCAACGTCATTAAGCAAGATGACGGTTTCTTCAGTGCTATTGGAAAGCCCGCGGCTTCCGAAGGTGTTTCCGGCAATGGTCAATATTAGTGCATCAGCCGGGATCAGATCATCATAATACCCTGCCTGCTGCTCAAAGTCATCCGGGTCAAGAATGATGGCGTATTGCCCGGTGCTTAATTCTAACCCATCACCAGCATCGACAATCTCATCCAGAGACGACTGATCACCAACTTCCCATCCAAACAGGTTTATTGACGAAAAACCGGCATTGTAAATTTCAATGTATTCCGCTGATCCTTCCGGGCCGGAAGGATCAAACATCACTTCGGTAAGAATCACCTGCCCGTAGATTGAAAGGCAGGCCATCCATAAAGAGATCCACAATTGATTTGAAAACATGAGTATCGCCGCATCGCTGTGCAGTCACAGACAGTGGGTGGCCACAGTCACGTCAATGACCGGGTATCCTGCTCCTGCATAAGAATGTGTCAAGCGATAGTCAGTGTCATATGGGATCTTACGTTATTTCAACATCCCAATAAAATCGATAAAAAACAAGCAAAAACCATTACCGACCTCGCCCTTTTCTTAATAGATGCTTGAAAATGCCTTAATTCCACAAAGGCTCACTGAGTTCGCGTCAGAGCCTGCCGTTCGTCAGAGGCTTCGCCTCGTCAGTTCACTGCGTTCACCTCAGTTCGCTACGCTCACGTCAGCGCTTCGCGCGTGAATCGCGTTACGCGCCCATCCTAGCCAAACGAACCGAAAGTTCTGACGTCGGCGTAGCCGACTGACGGTGAGCTTGCGAGCCTGACGCGAGTGATAACGAGCTGACAAGAGCGAAGCGAGATTCCCTTGTGTCAGGCGGGAATTTTACTTACATTTGGAGTCTTTATTAGAATCAGATGGTTATTAAGTGTGTTGCCCGAAATTACCCACTGTTCGCCGGTGGGTTTCTGTTATATGAAAGGATTTAAAAATGGCGTATCCATTCAAGGATTTGGAAAAGAAATGGCAAAAACGCTGGGACGATGAAAAGACGTTCCGCACCCCAGAAGATATTGATACCTCAAAGCCGAAATATTACGTACTTGATATGTTCCCCTATCCCAGCGGCGCAGGCCTTCATGTGGGTCACCCGGAAGGATATACCGCAACCGATATCGTTGCTCGCTATAAGCGCATGAAAGGCTTCAACGTGCTACACCCGATGGGATGGGATGCGTACGGCCTGCCGGCTGAGCAATACGCCATCGAAACCGGCACGCATCCGCGCATCACTACCGAGAAAAATATATCCCGCTTTCGGACCCAATTGAAAGCCATTGGCTTTTCGTACGACTGGGACCGCGAAGTTGATACCACCGATCCCGATTACTATCGCTGGACGCAATGGATTTTCATCCAGTTGCACAAGCGCGGCCTCGCTTATTTGGAAGAGGTGCCGGTCAATTGGTGTCCGGCCTTAGGAACGGTCTTGGCCAATGAAGAGGTCATCGACGGTAAGAGTGAGCGCGGTGGACATCCGGTTTACCGCCGGCCGATGAAGCAGTGGATGTTGAGAATTACCGAATACGCTGAACGCCTGCTGGAAGGATTGGATACCCTCGACTGGCCGGAAAGCACCAAGGAAATGCAGCGCAACTGGATTGGCCGTTCCGAGGGGGCAGAAATTGATTTTGCTATTGCGGGACATGACGACAAAATTCGCGTGTTTACTACTCGGCCGGATACGATTTTCGGCGCGACGTATATGGTTTTGGCACCGGAGCATCGCCTTGTTGATCAGATCGTTTCTAAGGATCAAGCTGATGCAGTTAAAGCATACCAGGTAGCGGCATCTCGCAAAAGCGATTTGGAACGCACTGAATTGCAAAAAGAGAAAAGCGGCGTGTTTACCGGCGCGCATGCAATTAATCCTGCCAACGGCAAGGAGATTCCCATCTGGATCGCCGATTATGTATTGGCAAGCTACGGCACCGGAGCCATCATGGCGGTTCCGGGGCAGGATGAGCGCGATTGGGAATTTGCAGAAGTCTACGATTTACCCATCATTCGCACGGTGCAGCCAGCAGAAGACTTCGACGGTAAAGCGTATACAGGCGACGGTCCTGCGATCAACAGCGATTTCCTCAATGGTCTCGAGATTGCTGACGCCAAGAAAAAGATCATCACCTGGCTGGAAGAAAATGGCAATGGCGAGCGGAAAATTAACTACAAGTTACGTGACTGGTTGTTTAGCCGTCAGCGCTATTGGGGAGAGCCTTTCCCAATCTTGCACGCTGAAGACGGATCAACGATCACAGTTGATGAATCATCCCTGCCATTGCGTCTGCCGGAGATGGATGATTATAAGCCACGCCCCGGTAAGGCCGATGACGAAGAGCCAAAGCCGCCCTTGTCCCGCGCACAAGACAGTTGGAAATTTGTAGAGATCGATGGCAAACGCTATGTTCGTGAATTCAACACCATGCCGCAGTGGGCTGGCTCTTGTTGGTACTATTTGCGCTATATCGATCCGGAAAATTCTGATCGCTTGATCGATCCGGAAAAAGAAAAATACTGGATGGACGTCGACCTCTACATCGGTGGCGCAGAACATTCCGTATTACACCTGCTTTATGCACGTTTCTGGCACAAGGTATTATATGATATCGGTGTTGTTTCCAGCGACGAACCGTTCCGCAAGTTGGTTCACCAGGGAACCATTCTCGGCGAGATGGAATTCAGCCAATTCCAGGATGAAGATGGAAATGCAGTTAGCGCGACAGACGTTGACCGCGACGGCATCAATCGTAAAACCGGGCAGAAGGTGACTGCTGTTCGGGTAGCTGATGACGCGGTTGAAAAGAAAGGTGATGGTTTTGTCTTGAAGGCTCAGCAGGATATCCAGTTGGATGCCCGCACTTTCAAGATGAGTAAAAGCCGCGGCAATGTGGTCAACCCGGATGACGTTATCGAGAGCTATGGCGCCGACTCCTTGCGCTTGTATGAAATGTTCCTCGGGCCTCTCGAACAGAACAAGCCCTGGAGCACCAAGGGTGTTGAAGGCGTCTATCGTTTTCTCAACCGCCTTTGGCGAGTGGTAATTGATGATCGCAGTGATAAGCTGCTGCCGCAAATCAGCGATAATGATCCCAATGAAGATCAATTGCGTCACCTCCATGCTACCATCAAAAAGGTCGGTGAAGACATTGAGGAATTGCGCTTCAATACCGCAATCGCCCAGATGATGACTTTTCTGAATGAAGCGAACAAATGGGATGATCGACCGAAGTCGGTGATCTCAACCTTGTTGGTCTTGCTGAATCCATTTGCCCCGCACATCACCGAAGAGCTCTGGGAACGCCTCGGCAATGACGGTAGTATTTCAGATCAAGCATGGCCGGAGTATAATGAAGCATATCTGCAAAAAAATTCCTGCCAGGTCGTTGTTCAGGTAAACGGCAAAGTGCGCTATCGCATGGAGGTTGAAACCGGCCTGCCGAAAGAAACACTGGAGGAAATGGCATTACATGCCGATCGCGTCAAGGAATTCACAGACGGCAAGACAGTCGTAAAAGTGATTGTCATTCCGGACAAGATCGTGAACATCGTGGTTAGATAATCTCATACGCGGCTCTGCCGCGCATGCTTTTCGAGCCCGGTCACCACTTGCAAATTTGCTGATTTCCAAAATCGCCTATGGATATTTCTCATATTTTCGAGCCGGTTCCAAATCGGGACTGGCTCGTCACCGCAATGCTCTTCGCAGGCATCTCTGTTGTAATTGGGTTATCCGAATGGATCCGGCATAAGCTTAACTGGCCGGGAGAATTTACCCGCAAACTGGTGCACATTCTCGTCGGCTTGCTGGCTTTTTTCCTTCCCCTTCTCTTGAAAACATCACTCCCCATAATTATCCTGGCCATATTCTTCACGCTCAGCAATTTGATCGCAATTAAGTTCGATTTGTTGAAAGGCATGCATGGTGCTCGCGAGAGCTATGGAACTGCCTACTATCCATTGGCCTTGCTGCTGCTAACCCTTTTCGCCTGGCCGGACCAAAAACTGATCATTATTACCGCCATGCTCATTTTGGGTCTGGGAGATGCGATCGCGGCAATCGTTGGCGAATCCATAGCCAAACCTCACCACTACCATTTGGTTGGCGACGCAAAATCGCTTGAGGGCAGCGCCGCGATGCTAATCGTGTCGTTCCTGGTCACTCTTGGCGTACTCAGCTATTATACCTCAGAATTACATCAGTTAGCACATCCGGGCATGCTGGTCCTTGTCTGGACGGCGGTGGTAACGGCGCTATTTTCTACGGCAGCTGAGTCTCTCAGCTACAAAGGCAGCGACAATCTCTCCGTGCCAATTGCTGCCGCCCTGATGCTCTACCCAATGTTGAATTTTGATCACGACGCGCGCCAGCTCTTAACGCTCGGCCTTATTCTTGCCGCTACTGCTGCAATCGTCTCCTATCGCTTGCGCTTCCTCTCAGCCAGCGGTGCCGTGGCGACCTTTCTGCTTGCCACAATTGTATTCGGATTTGGCGGTTGGAAATGGACGATCCCGATTCTGGCATTTTTTGTTCTTTCCAGCCTGCTATCCAAATTCGGTAAACGACGCAAGGCGCACCTGGATTTGGTCTTCGAAAAAGGCAGCCGGCGTGATCATGCACAAGTTGCAGCCAATGGCGGCATTGCCGGTGCATTGATGATCGCTCATATGTTTCTTGGCTCCCCTATCTTCTATGCGATGTATTTGGGTAGTCTGGCCGCGGCAACGGCAGACACCTGGGCCACTGAACTGGGCACGCTTGGCAAATCCCGGCCGCGGCTTGTCACTAATTGGCAAGCAGTTGAAGCAGGAACATCCGGCGGTGTTAGCCTTCGCGGCACGTTGAGCGGAATGGCCGGTGCCGCCTGTATTGGGCTTAGCGGCAGCTTATTTGTAGCCGCCGATCTAAGATGGTCCGTCATTGCCGCTGCAATCATCAGCGGATTTGTCGGCAGCCTTGCTGATAGCCTCCTTGGCGCTACCGTTCAGGCGCAATACCACTGCCCCGACTGCAACAAGCGAACTGAAAAACGTCAGCATTGCGGTGATCAGCAAACCGAGCTGATTTCGGGCTTTTCCTGGCTGCAGAATGATGCGGTGAATCTGGCTGCGACAGCCGTAGGCGCCCTAACCGCTGCGATTTTCCTCCTCCGGCACTAAAGTATCCAATTTAGGCGTTGACGTACTGATCTCGATTGCCTATATTTTGCCCGTGCATTTATGTTCACTAGCTTGATTTACCTTAACGAAGCGAATTGAGATCATGTCGAAGAAAGAATATCTGGTCGTCAAAGGCGCCCGCGAACACAATCTGAAAAATATTGATATCAATATACCACGAGAAAAATTCGTGGTGGTGACCGGTCTGTCCGGCTCCGGAAAATCCAGTCTGGCATTTGACACCATCTATGCAGAAGGCCAACGCCGCTATGTAGAGTCCTTAAGTGCCTATGCCCGGCAATTCCTCGGTCTCATGGAAAAGCCGGATGTTGATTACATCGACGGCCTCTCCCCTGCTATTTCTATCGAGCAGAAAACAACACATAAGAACCCACGCTCCACGGTTGGCACAGTCACAGAAATCTACGACTACCTACGTCTGCTCTTCGCTCGTATCGGTCATCCGCATTGTTATAATTGCGGCAATCCCATTACCCGCCAGACGCCTCAGGAGATTGTGGATACCATTTTACAATTCCCGGAAGGATCGCGCATCCAGCTGATGGCGCCGGTTGTTCGTGGACGAAAAGGTGAATACCGGGAATTGTTTGAAGAAATCAAACGCGAGGGATTTGTACGGGTTCGGGTTGATGGAAAACTGCACAGTCTAGACGACGAAATTGAATTGAACAAGAAAGTAAAACACAATATCGAAGTGATTGTTGATCGCACCAAGGTCGCGCCGAAAATTCGTCAACGCCTGACTGAGTCGATTGAAACGGCGCTGAAACTGGCCAGCGGATTGGTCATTGTTGAGCATGTTGATGGAGCTGAAGAACAGTTGTTTAGCGAACATTTCTCCTGCCGGAATTGCAATATCAGCTATGAAGAGATGGAGCCACGGATGTTTTCCTTCAATAGTCCGTACGGCGCCTGTTCAAATTGTGATGGATTGGGAACGAAGCTCGAAATCGACCCGCGCCTGATTGTTCCACGGCAGGATGTCAGCATCCGTAAAGGCGCGATTTTACCGATTGGCGAGGACCGCGGCAGCTGGTATTTTGAAATGATTATTTCGCTATCCAAACAACTCGGCTTTAGCCTGGATGCACCTTGGAGCAGCATTTCCAAGAAGCATCAAAATATTGTTCTTTATGGGACTGGTGACAAGAAAATCGACTTTAAGCTGGAACGGGAAAAATCAAAGTATGAATTTTCCTCGCGCTACGAAGGCGTCATCAATAATCTCTACCGGCGCTATAGACAAACCCGCAGCGGCGCTATACGCGATTGGATTGAAGGTTTTATGAATCAGGTTCCCTGTCCGGAATGTGAAGGCAGCCGTCTTCGTAAAGAGACCCTTGGCGTCAAAATCAGCAAAAAGAATATTTCCCAGGTTACTTCCCTGAATATCCAGAAAGCGTACGAATTTTTCGATAGCCTGAAGCTCACAAAGCGTGAAGAAACCATTGCGCACCAGATTCTGAAGGAAATAAAGTCGCGCCTGGGATTCCTGTTGAATGTCGGTTTGAACTACCTCTCTTTAGATCGCTCTGCCGGCACGCTGTCCGGTGGTGAAGCCCAGCGAATTCGCCTGGCAACACAAATTGGCAGCCAGTTGGTTGGGGTCTTATACGTGCTTGATGAGCCATCGATCGGCCTGCATCAGCGGGACAATGAACGACTCATCAACACGCTGATTCAACTTCGCGACCTTGGCAATACCGTCCTGGTTGTGGAACACGATCGCGAAACGATTGAACAATCGGATTACGTCATTGACCTTGGCCCGGCGGCCGGTAAGAATGGTGGCAATGTGGTTGCGGCCGGTTCGCCGAATGAGGTGGCCGCAAACCCGGCCTCGGTTACCGGGCAATATCTGTCCTTTGGCAAATACATCGCTGTACCGGATGAAAGACGGGAAGGCAATGGCCACAAGCTGGTTCTCAAAGGGGCACAGGGCAACAACCTCAAGAAGCTCAATGTAACTTTTCCGCTCGGAAAGTTTATCACCATTACCGGCGTTTCAGGTTCCGGCAAAAGTACTCTCATAAATGAAACGCTATACCCGCTGCTGGCATCACACTTTCATAATAGCAAGAAAATTCCACTGACCTACAAGTCCGTTGACGGCTTGGAACACATCGACAAGGTCATCGACATCGATCAATCGCCGATTGGCCGTACGCCGCGCTCTAATCCGGCTACATATACGGGATTG
Organism: Calditrichia bacterium; assembly: GCA_028284445.1. GTDB lineage: Bacteria > Calditrichota > Calditrichia > RBG-13-44-9 > J075 > JANQRS01. The sequence goes on along the minus strand of JANQRS010000058.1, from coordinate 102,822 downwards.
TTTACCCATATTCGCGATCTCTTCACGCAGATTCCGGAAGCTAAAATGCGCGGCTACCGGCCCGGACGTTTCAGCTTTAACGTCAAGGGCGGCCGCTGCGATGCCTGCGATGGCGACGGCGTTAAGAAAATCGAAATGCACTTCTTGCCCGACGTTTACGTCATGTGTGAAGTTTGCAAGGGAAAACGCTACAATCGTGAAACCCTGGAAATTCGCTATCGTGACAAGAATATCTCGGAAGTATTGGATATGACGGTTGACGAGGCCCTCGAGTTTTTCGACAAAATCCCCCGCATCAAGCGCAAGCTTCAGACATTACAAGACGTTGGTTTGGGATATATTCACCTTGGCCAGCGCGCCACAACCCTGAGCGGTGGTGAGGCACAGCGAGTCAAACTGGCAACGGAGCTTTCGAGAATCGGAACCGGTCGTACAATATATATTCTTGACGAACCAACAACCGGATTACATTTTGAAGATATTCAGATGCTTCTCAAGGTGCTCAATCGCCTAGTTGATAAAGGCAACACCGTCATTGTTATCGAACATAATATGGATGTGATCAAGACAGCCGATTGGATCATTGACCTTGGCCCCGAGGGCGGAGACGGTGGTGGCCAAATTGTGGCAAATGGCTCTCCGGAGCAATTGGCAAAAGACAAGAAATCTTATACCGGCATCTTCTTAAAAAAAGAACTAGACCTCTGGAAGGCCAAGCTGAAGCGCAAACCTGTCAAGGCCTCCTAACCATGCAGGCACCTGCCTGCCTTACAAAAATCGATTTTATTTTGTGCGTTGATTAACAACTTTTGTCCTCAAAAAGCATTAGGATAAAGCGCTGGTCAATGCCGCTCTTTGACTTATCCGCCAGTCCTTCACCGCACCATTTTACCAGATAGACACAAATTTTCAGCCAAAAGCTGCCGCCGCAGTGCTTACCGCTATGGCGTAACTGGTAATGGAAAGCCAGGGGCGCGGATTAGTCATTGGAAAGATATGCTAATTTGAACATGAGAGACCCAGGAATGACTTGCCCCAAATGCCGAACGCTGAACCCTGTCGGACGACGCAGTTGCCATTACTGCAAATACCTGTTCCGCGATCAACAAGTCGAGAAAAGTGATACGCCAAAAGTGGCGGCCAACTTCGGCCAGCCACTCGGTATGTCTTCTCCCCTTCCTGACGTCGCCCCCGTCGAGACCGTACGCCCAATTTCTGCCAAGAAGCGGGAACGGGAAATCGATGAGCATGAACTGATTGAATACGAACAAGATCCCGACTCTCCGGCCACTTTCAGCCCGGTTGGAACAACAAAGTCAAGCAGTAGTAAACTTGCATTGATCATCGCCGCGCTTATTATCGTGGTAGCGATCTGTGGTATTGCCATCTACTCCCAATTAGATTCTGCGGAAGAGCAAACTGCAGCCATTCTATTCTCCCAGGCGGAGCAACTTTTTGAAGACGGAAAATTTAGTGCAGCCTTAACCTCATACCAGGATTTCCTTCACCGATATCCGGACAACGATTTGATTGCGATTGTTGAAACGCGCATTGCATCATTGAATACCGGCCTGCTTGAAGAGGAAAAGCTGGCAATTTATCACAGCGAGCGGGCAAATATTTTAATGGAAAAAGCACGTCTGGCCTTTAAGCATCGACAGGTGATCATCCCTGAGGACGATAATGCCATGGGCTATATCAATGAGATCCTGGAATTTGATCATGACAACGCTGAAGCCCTGGGTTTGCGCGAAGAAATAATTCGTCATTTCAAAACAGAGGCCGAGAAATCATTTTCGGCCAATCATTTCAAAAGCGCCCGCGTCTATTTCGACGAGATCCTGAAATTAAATCCGGACGATGAGTACGCTCGCGGCGGCATTCTTGCCATTGAAAAGCTCAACGAAACAGAAACAAAAAACAAGCGCCCAAAACGGCGTAACCGGAGCACCGTTAAGCGTCCGCCCACCCGGAAGACAGTGAGCAGTAAACCAAAAACATCAACAACACAGCCAAAGCAGGCGCAGACACCAGTCTCACGTCCGAAGTCGACGCCCCCGACAGAAAAGCAAAAGCCGCTCGCCCAAAAAACAAAGCAGCAGCAAAAAACAGGCATTCCTTTTGAGCCGGCTCGTGTTCGCACAACCAAATGGGCGCCTTTGTCAGGCAGCATCAAGAAAAAGGTTAGAATCCATCGCCACACTGAAGATATGTTGGTGCTGGTTCAGGCAGGCACCGAAAATTACGTGGTATTGACACAGCGGCCGGATGCCCGTGCTGATATTTATCGCGGCGTTGTCAAAGATAAAGACGGTAAGCCTCAGATTGCCTGGATGTTTGGTCAGCGGCAGATGAGCAGCGGCATCGCTTCTACCACTCGACTGGCGCCCTTCTTCACCCGGGAATTTATTCTAAGCCTTCGTAATCCCCGTTAGGCCCATGGAACGTCACGGGGCGTTTTTGCAGATTTCCTTCGTTTTCCATATCTTCTTTCAATCAAAAATTGGATGTGGGCGCCCAAGGTTTGCATACTACAAAAACAGTCATTCTCTTCACCATACTCCTCCCATTCACCGCACTTCTTGCGCAGATAAGTGACGCAAATTCGCGCTATTGGCGCGAAGCCGGTCTACCCTACATTCAGAATTTCAGCCCGAAGGAGATGAACGGCAATCCGCAAAGTTGGTACGTTACCCAAGATGAACGCGACTTAATCTATGTGGGAAACAATCACGGCTTGCTGATCTTCGACGGCGCTCATTGGCAGCTCCACCAAACACCCAATCACACTGCCGTGCGCTCAGTCCTTCTTTTCGACGGGAAAATTTACATCGGTGCCCAGGGAGAGCTTGGCTATTTCGAACCCTCACCGAGCGGCGAGCTAGAATACACATCACTCATTGAGCATCTGCCAGAAGCGCATCAGGATTTCCTTGATGTCTGGCAGATTCATTTGGTCGGTGACGCTATTTATTTTCGCTCTCCCAAATACCTCTTCCGCTGGCAAAACAACGCAATGAAGGTTTGGCCTGCCGAAAACAGATACCACACCTCACATTTTGTGAATGGCATATTCTATGTACGCGAATGGGGTCGCGGCTTAATGCAACTACGCGGTGATCAGCTCGAAATAGTACCCGGTGGAGAATATTTCGCAGACATGAGATTGTATGGTGTGATGCCCTATGACCAGTCTCGCATTTTGCTGGTTACGCGTAACAATGGTTTGTTCCTCTATGACGGACAGACTCGCACGCGGCTGAATTCACCGGTAACAGAATATCTCAGCAGGAATAGACTATACAATACACTGGCTCTTGGCGATGGTCTTTACGCATTGTCGACTTACCGCGGTGGTGTGGCAATCATCGACAAGAATGGCGACATTTGTCAAATCGTCAATGTTGCCAGCGGGCTTCGTCATAACACGGTTAACCACCTGTTTCAAGATCGCTCTGGCGGCCTGTGGCTGGCACTGAATAACGGCATGTCGCGCATCGAGTGGCCGGGCAGACTCTCGCGATTTTCAAAATCCCTTGGCCTCGGCAGCACCGTCCTGGCAATGACACGCTATAAAGATCGCTTATATGTAGCCAGCCACCTCGGCGTTCATTATCTGCCAGCACGGTCAGTTAGCGATATTTTGTCCCCTGCACAAACCAGCCGATCAGACTTCAACTGGCAACAGCTTTTTGGAACCTCTTTTACATCATATCCGGAAATCACCGGTCAGGCCTGGTCCTTTACGGTTTATAAAGGGGATATTTATGCCTCTGGAAATCATGGTATTTATAAGCTGTTCGATGATCGCTCCGAACTGATCATTAATTGGCCGGCATCAGCAATCAATCTGTTTTTTCCGTCACAGGTCATTCCCAATCGCATATACATCGCCTTATTTCATGATTTTCGAGTGGTTGACATTGTGGATGGCAAGTGGATTGATCGTGGTCCGGTTCCCGGAATTGATAGGCGGACAACCAGCCTTGTTGAGGAAAAAGACGGCACTGTCTGGCTGGGCAATCACTTTGGCCGCGTTCACCGGCTCAAACCAAAAGGCAGTGCTTCTGAGACTGATCCTGCCAGGATGTTCGATATTGACATCTGGTCGAACGAGGATGACCTCGCCAATGGGCATGTTAAGGTGGCAACCGTTGATAACGGGCTGGTTCTTGCAACCCAGGGCGGGATTCGGCGCTATGATGCTTCTGCCAAGACCTTTGTGCCGGACGAGCAATTCGGAGAAGTCTTTGCTGAGCCGTCTACCTGGGTCTTCTATATTCATCAAGATAGTAAAGACAATGTATGGATTGTAGCCGGCAACGATTCAACTGTTTTCAATGGACGCTCTGTTCGGCAATCCGATGGCTCGTATCGCTGGGATGATACAGAATTTCGGCGAATGACAGACATGGGAGATATGTTTAGCATCCTGCCGGAGGAAGATGGGGTCGTCTGGTTTGGCGGCTCTGAAGGGTTGGCCCGTTACCACCCGCTGCATCGTGAAAATGACAACAGCTCGATTTCTACCTCCATTCGCAAGATCAGCAATATTGTGGATCAAGAGGTGATTTATGGTGGCGGCACGCCATCCGGCGAAGTCTCGCCGGAACTCGAGTATGGGGAGAATTCGATGCGAATTGAATTTGCCGCACCTGCATATGATGATATCAGTGCCAATCGCTTCCAGTTCAAACTGGATGGCTTTGATGCCAGGTGGTCGCCCTGGACCGAAGAAACCCACAAGGACTATACCGGACTTCGTGAGGGTAACTACACCTTCCGAGTCAGATCGAAGGACATTTACGGCAATGCCGGAACTGAGGCCACTTACTCTTTTGGTATCAAGCCTCCCTGGCACCGCAGTGGATTGGCCTATACCATCTATGGACTGGGTCTACTATTACTCGTTTGGGCGATTGTTCAGGCTAGCAACCGCCAATTGAAGAGGCGTCAGGACAAGCTGGAAGAAATTATTTCCGAGCGCACCGCTGAAGTCGTGGATCAGAGAAATCAGCTCAAGCAGCAGGCAGAACGGCTTGAAGAGATGGACGAGTTGAAGACCCGCTTCTTCGCCAATATTTCGCACGAATTTCGCACTCCCCTGACCCTGATCATGGGCCTGATTGATAAACACCGCGCCCGGAAAGTCAGCTCGGAGATTGAAGCTGACTATGATGTGATGAATCAGAATGCAGCTCGCTTGCTAAACCTGATTAACCAGCTACTCAATCTTACGCGCCTTGAAGCCGGCCAACTTAAGCTTTCGGCAGCCAAAGGCGATATCTCGCAATTTGCAGCTCACATATTTTCTTCTTTTGGCTCGCTTGGTAAACAAAAAGGGCTGTCTCTGTTTTTTAACGGTGTGGACTTCGATGGCGCTGTGCCGCAGCCTGCGATATCTGTGTATTTCGATCAGGAGAAGATGGAGAAGGTCATTTATAACCTGCTTTCGAACGCATTCAAATTTACGCCATACGGCGGTGAAATCGGACTTGACCTGGAGGTTACCTCCAGCGAAGAGACTAGAAGCCAAACGGTTCTGGAAATGCGCGTCCGGAATACCGGCCCCGGCATCCCTGCGGACAAACTCGACTTCGTATTTGATCGCTTTTATCAAACAGGCAGCGAGGGAACACGACAGTTTGAAGGAACCGGAATCGGGCTTTCATTGGTAAAGGAATTGGTTGAATTACACCACGGTCAGGTATCTGTGACGAGCACAACTGGCGAGGAAACCTGCTTTACCATGCAGCTTCCTTTCGGCTCAGAGCACCTCAGCGCGGAAGAAATTGTTGATAAACAACACCGGCCTGAGACAACGCCGAGTATCGCTGTTGAGGCCTTGCAAAGCACGCTGCCCGCAGAAGAGCCGGATCGGGAAGCTAACGTGGAAGAAGGACCATCGCTTGACGAGAGTAATGATGAGACGCTGGTTCTAATTGTTGAAGATCATCATGATCTTCGCCGCTTTATTCGGGAGCAAATTGAGGATGAATACAAAGTTATTGAGGCTGAGAATGGAAAGATCGGGCGCGATAAGGCAGTTGAACTCATTCCCGACCTCGTGATTAGCGACGTAATGATGCCGGAGATGGATGGCTATCAACTCTGCGATGCTCTGAAGACCAATGATAAGACCAATCACATTCCGATCATTCTCCTAACTGCTAAAGCAGCCACCTCGGACAAAATTGAAGGCCTGGAAACCGGTGCAGACGACTATCTCCTAAAGCCCTTCAATGCCGACGAGCTGCGGATTCGCGTCCGGAATCTGATTAAAATTCGGCGCCAGATGCGTGAGAAGTTCAGTGCGGAGATGCTAATTGGCCCCAGCAAAGTCGTGGTGCCATCAGTCAACCAGGTTTTCCTTGAACGCCTGAAAGATGTTGTTGAAGAGCACCTTGATGACGAGGAATTTAGCGTTGAAATCCTAGCCAGGGAAATCGGCATGAGCCGTGGTCAACTGCACCGTAAACTCAGGGCGTTGACCAATAAATCCACCAGCGAATTTATCCGCGTCTTTCGCCTGCAACGAGCGGCAGAGCTCATTCAACAGGACGCCGGAAACATGGCTGAAATCGCCTATCAGGTTGGCTTTAACAGCCAGGCTTACTTTACGCGCTCATTCCAGGAACAATTCGATATGACCCCCACCGAATACCGCAAAAAACACGGACAGAGTTCGTCCGAATAGATCTATTGACTTGCCAATCAAACGAAGAAATCCCCCCTCAATCTACCCCCAGGGGGAGATTGAGGGAAAACCCCTCCTTTTCAATAATCATTATTAAAAATGGATTCCATGTCGGCCGAAAGTTTAGTAACTTGGCGCCGATGAAAAAATGATTAAGCAGAAAGGAGAGCTCATATGTCGACTTCGCAGAATAGCTTCGGTGTGCAGGAAACACTGCAGGCAGGTAACACATCTTACACAATCTACAACATCCGGAAATTACATGAGCAAGGGAAGCTGGATCTCCATAAAATGCCATTCTCCGTGCGCGTTTTGTTAGAAAATGTGCTACGCAACGAGGATGGCCGGCTGGTTAACAAGGAAGATATTGAAAATTTAATAAAGTATGACGCCCGCAATGTTGCTTCGGCAGAAGTTCCGTATATGCCGGCTCGGGTTGTCTTACAGGATTTCACCGGGGTTCCTGCCGTGGTCGATCTTGCCGTCATGCGTGACGCGATGGTTGATTTCGACGGTGATCCCTCCAAGATCAATCCCAAAGTGCGGGTCGATCTGGTAATCGACCATTCCGTTCAAGTGGATGCCTTTGGCGTTCCCGATGCCTATTTGATCAACACTCGTAAGGAATTTGAGCGTAACAAAGAGCGTTACTCTGTCATGCGCTGGGCGCAGGGAAGCTTTAAGAACTTTAGCGTTGTCCCGCCCGGCACCGGGATCGTCCACCAGGTAAACCTGGAATACCTGGCATCGGTGATTATGACGCGAAATGCTGATGGCACAACCCTGGCCTATCCCGATAGTTTGGTTGGAACCGATTCACACACAACGATGATCAACGGTCTCAGCGTTCTCGGCTGGGGCGTAGGTGGCATTGAGGCGGAAGCGGTAATGCTTGGGCAACCTTATTATATGTTAATGCCGGAAGTCGTCGGCTTTAAAATGCACGGACAGCTCCCGGAAGGCTCAACAGCAACTGACCTGGTATTGACCGTCACTCAAATGCTCCGCGAACATGGCGTTGTTGGTAAGTTTGTGGAATTCTTCGGTCCCGGGTTGAGCAATCTGGCACTGGCGGATCGCGCAACAATTGCCAATATGTCCCCTGAATATGGGGCCACAATGGGCTTTTTCCCAATTGATGAGGCAACGCTCGACTACATGCGTCTAACCGGACGCGATGAAGAGCAGGTAGAGTTGGTAGAAAAATATGCTCGTCATGCCGGTTTCTTCCGCGATGATAACGATCCGGATCCACATTACACGGCTACGCTTGAGCTCGACCTTTCGACTGTTGAACCAAGCCTGGCCGGTCCAAAGCGCCCGCAAGACAGAATTACGCTGGGTCAGATGAAAGAGGCATTTCATGCATCCATGGAAAACATGTTTAAGAAGCAGATAAAGTCTTCGGATGATGCATCAGTAGACATTGACCTCGATGGTCAAACCCACACATTGAAGCACGGGTCGGTTGTCATTGCAGCTATTACCAGCTGTACGAACACGTCGAACCCATCGGTTATGGTAGCCGCTGGCCTTGTAGCTAAGAAAGCCCTGGATAAAGGTATCAAAACCAAGCCCTGGGTCAAAACAAGTCTCGCACCGGGCTCCCAGGTAGTGCCGGAATACCTTGAACGAGCGGGGCTATTGCAGCCGTTGGCAGACCAGCGCTTTAATCTGGTAGGATTTGGCTGCACCACTTGTATCGGTAACAGCGGCCCACTGCCCGAAGCCGTCGATCGGGGCATCCATGAAGCGGATTTGGTTGCTGCAGCCGTGCTTTCCGGCAATCGTAACTTTGAAGGACGTATTCATCCTTCAATTCGCGCCAACTATCTGGCCTCTCCCCCGCTTGTCGTAGCTTATGCACTGGCGGGTGACGTGAATTTCGAATTTGATAAAACCCCACTTGGCAATGACCAGGACGGCAATCCGGTCTATCTGAAAGACATCTGGCCAACGCAGGCTGAGATCAATGCAGCAGTTCAGAGCTCGCTGGATGCCGAAATGTTCCGCGACAAGTATGCATCTGTCTATGACGGTGACGACGACTGGCGCTCCTTGAAGAATGGAAAGAGTGAAATCTTTGGTTGGGATCCGGCATCAACTTATATCAAGAAGCCGCCGTTTTTCGACGGCATGGGTTTGCAAACCCCACCATTGAAGGATGTCAAAAATGCCCGCGTATTGGCCGTGCTTCTGGACTCCGTTACAACAGACCATATTTCACCGGCCGGAGCCATTCCGTCCGATAGTCCGGCAGCTGAATATCTGCGTGGAAATGGCGTTGAGCGCCTACACTTTAATTCCTTTGGTTCCCGTCGTGGCAATCACGAAGTAATGATGCGTGGCACCTTCGGCAATATCCGCATTAAGAATCAGCTGGTACCGGGCGTAGAAGGCGGTTACACGGTCTACTTCCCAACCGGAGAGAAGATGTTCATCTACGACGCCTCGCAGAAGTATCAGGCAGATGGCACGCCATTGATTGTTATCGCCGGCAAGGAGTATGGCACCGGTAGTAGCCGTGACTGGGCAGCCAAGGGCACCATTCTTCTCGGTGTTCATGCAGTTATCGCGCAGAGCTACGAACGTATCCATCGCAGTAACCTGATTGGAATGGGTGTTCTCCCGCTTCAGTTCAAGGATGGTGAAGGCCATCGCGAGTTAGGCCTGGACGGAACGGAAACATTCTCGATTTCAGGTATTTCGGAAGGCCTGAAACCAGGCAAAGAACTACAAGTAAGAGCAGTCGCTGAAGGCGGCAAGACTACGGAATTCATGGTGAATGCTCGATTGGATACACCGGTTGAAGTTGATTACTACGAAAACGGCGGCATCCTTCAAACGGTGCTTCGCCAGCTATTAGAAGAAAATTAAAATCTGCTATAAGGTTATAAAACAGAAAAGGCCGCTCGTCGAGCGGCCTTTTCTGTTTAAACTGTCTGATTGCTTTAGATAGCGATTGCCGGCTTGTGCTGAATCACCCGCTGTCCGTTTAACTCGCCACGGCGGACTTCAGTGGAAATAACTTTGCCTGCCCCCAAATATTCTTTCAGGGCTTCATTTGCAACAGCCGGATCTACGGTCTCGCCGCAGGTAAACACGTCGACGGCTGCGTAGCCATATTCCGGCCATGTATGGATCGCCAGATGAGACTCGGCAATCACCACCACCCCGCTAACTCCGTGCGGGTTAAATGCATGAAACGTAGAACTTACGATGGTCGCACCACATTCAAGAGCAGCGCGCTTCATATTCATTTCTATCTGTTCAACATTATTTAGTACCTGTGCATCGCACTCATAAAATTCTGCCAGAATATGTCTTCCTAATGTGCTCATTCTGTCAGGTCTCCTCGCGTTAAGGCCTATCGCCAGTTGTTAATGCCCAGGCTTTCAAATGTCTCTGATAACAGTAGCCTTAATCTGCCTGGTAAATCTTAGTATTTTACAAATAAAACCTCAGCCGGTCTGCCGGTGAGATTTTCAATTCGAATTTCGTTTTCAAAGAAGACGTAAAAGCAGCCCCCTTTTTGGAGGGATTTCTTTTCATCATCAACAGAAACCCGAACGTGACCTCTCAATACAAATCCAAATCCTTCATCCGCTTCAAAAGCATATTCATAGATCCCGTTCCCGTTCAGAGTCAAAACAAATGGGTCCATTTCCAGATGACGGAGCTTCGGAATAAGGCTATCGATTCGGAAATTTTTTGCAATTTCTTCCTCGATTCGCTCCTGTCGGGAATAGATATTTCGCTCACCTTCTTCAAGACCGCTAAAGAAAGTAGCCAGGTCAAGTCCCAACACCTCAACGATCTGCTTCAGATTCACCACGTTCGGCACCGTCATATCGCGCTCTACCTGGGAAATGAATCCCTTGGTAAGATCTGCTCCTTCAGCCAGGCTTTCGATTGTTAAACCACGCAGCTTGCGCAGGCGACGAATTTTGGACCCGATTTTCATTGTTTCACTCTGCTTCCCTGTTCGATTGAAGCAGATGAATATATCATATTTGTATCATTTCTTACAACAACAAAATATTTTTCCATTAAAGGTTTTGTTTAATATATTAAACAAGAAAGGCAGCAGCAGATGGCAGTTGCACGGGTCAGAGAAAAGATCCAAAAAGAACATGAGTAGTCGCCACTGCCACTGAAATTCAATGCTTCGCTGTTTCAATGTTTCAATGCTTCAATGATCTTTTCGGCTGCCAGATCAATTTCTTCTATGGTCGTAAATCGACCGGTGGAGAGGCGGATGGTTCCCATACCATGATGGGCATCGATTTGCATGGCTGCGAGGGTGGCAGATAAGTCCACGCGATCGGAATGACAAGCGGCGCCGGTTGAGGCGGCGATCTCCGGTATTCTCGCAAGTAACGATTGCGCCTCTATGCCCGGAAAGCTGATGCTCAGGGTATTCGGTAGACGCGGGGCATGCAATCCGTTGACGAGGGCATCAGGCAGTGCCTGGGTTAACTGCACTTCTAGGCGGTCTCGCATCGATCGCATATGTGCTTCATTTTTGTCCAGATCGCGGATAGCGATCTCACAAGCTTTGCCAAGGCCGACAATTTGCAAGACGTTCTCGGTCCCTGCTCGTCGGCCCCTTTCATGACCCGCACCGTGGATCTGTCTGCCAATGGTAATGCCCTCGCGAATGAATAAAGCGCCGATCCCCTTATGCGTATAAAGCTTGTGGCCCACAATGGTTAACAAATCTACCCCAAGCTCATTGACATCGGCCTTTATCTTACCAAGGGACTGCGCAGCATCCGTGTGAAATACGATACCATGGCTTTTGGCAAGCCGGGCGATTTCCTGAATCGGCTGGATCGTTCCGACCTCATTGTTGGCATGCATGATCGAAATCAGACTGGTATCCGATCTAATAGCCCTCTGGATATCAGCAGGGTTAACGACCCCATCTGCGCTAACCGGTAAAACCGAGATCTCATAGCCTTTGCCGGATAAATGGTCACAAACATCACTCACAGCAGGATGCTCAATGGCCGACGTAATGATATGCTTCCCAGCGCCGGGATTGGCATCCAGGAAACCCTTAATAGCGAGATTGTTCGCTTCGCTGCCGGTACCGGTAAAGACAATTTCCTCAGGCTGGCAGTTGAGTAACGCTGCAACCTGGCGTCGCGCCTGATCTACGCCCTCCTTGCAGCGCCGCCCTAATGCATGGCTGCTGGACGGATTTCCAAAGTGCTCCTGTAAAAATGGCAACATCGCTTCGGCAACTTCTTTTTCAATAGGCGTCGTGGCGTTGTAATCGAGATATATTGGTTTCATAACATCCTTCCGGGCGCTCAAATTCTGACAGTCCTACTTGGTAGCGAGTACGCCCTGATAGCTAATCTTCACTCTGCGAAAACCGGCGGCACGGAGCCGCTCAGCCGTTTTCTCCGGGAGCGAAGTCTTGCGAGTCTTTTGATTGGGATTGCCGGTGTAGTGATACATCTTTCCCTTGCTTTCCAACACCCGAAGGCAATGCTCATAAAATGCCGTCTCGTAAAGCTGCGGGGCCATGGCAAATCGCGGCGGATCGTGCACGATGACTGAGAAATGCCGGTCAGGAAATGTTGCAATCACTTCGGCCGCATCGCCACGCTTGATTGAAATATCATCGCGATCAAACACCGCCCGACTCCAGGGACTTTCCGAAGCCAGAGCCAGCATATTGGGATCAATTTCCACGGTTGTTACAGAAGATACCGCCGGTATTTCTGAGAGTGCCAAAGCCGTATATCCAAGCCCGAAACAGGTATCCAGCACGCGTTCACGCGGTGATTTACCAAGCGTCTTGAGCTTCCGCCCGGTATCCTCGGCTGGATCGCTATTCATGGTGACGTGCATCTTAATGCCGCTGATTTCCACAGTTGGCGGTTTGCCGGTCTCGACAAAAATCATTTTATAGAAGCGCCCGGTGTCGTCGTCATAGCGCTGCCACTTTTCCCAGGAATCTCCATTAAATTTTAGAATGCTGCGCTCGTCGCGAGGGGAAAGTTCAATTTGGGGATATGGCAAAATGGCCCCGGGCAATTCAATCCTGTCCTGGTATAACACGGCGCTTTCCGTAGATTTACCCAAATCAAAGGAGAGATCAATTTCGGTGGGCAATTCCGGCAGCGACAGAATGCCTGGCAATATATCAGGGGTAAGAAAATACATCAGACTGCCTCACCGGCGCAGTATAAGGAGGCGCCAGCAAGACATTCCCTATAGTTTCTAGTATTTTCGGTATTTTTATTGATCACGGATCAATATACGAATACACCCTCAGGCTATGAAAAAGAAATATCTCAAAACTCACTCGTAGCGAATAGATGTCACCGGATTGGCCAGTGCAGCCTTCCCGACCTGGAAGCTCACAGTTAATGCGGCAATGAGGATTCCGAGACCTCCGGCAAGAATAAAAATGGTTGGCGTTAACTCGGCGCGATAGGCAAATTCCGCCAGCCAAGCATCCATCAAGAACCAGGCAAGCGGTCCGGCAATCAGGAATGCCACTATCAGGAGCCGCAGGAAATCGCCGGAAAGGAGCGTCATGATTTGCCCGGTCGTTGCCCCAAGCACTTTACGAACGCCGATCTCCTTCTGGCGTTGCTGAATCGAAAACGATGTCAGGCCAAAAAGGCCGAGGCAGGCAATGACAACGGCCAACGAAGCGAACATGCGAAACAAGCTCATCAACTCTTGCTCCGCCCGGTATTGTCGGTTGAAGTGGTCATCGAGGAACGTGGCTTCAAAAGGACGGTGCGGCGCTACTTTATTCCATTCGCTTTCGATTTTTGCCATAGTGTCACGAAGGTTCTGCGTGCGAATTTTCAAGGTTATGTATCGAGACGACCGCGGATAAATGAATAAACCCAGTGGCGCTATGGCAGAATGCAAGGAACGATAGTGAAAGTTCTTTACGACGCCAATCACCCGCATCGGGCGCTGATAGGTCGAAAATTCCTTACCAATCGCTTCTGCAGGCGTCTGCCAACCAAACTCCTGTAGCATTGCCTCATTGATTATCATACTCTCACTCGAATCAGTTGGGAACTCAGGTAAAAAATTGCGGCCGGCCAGCAGCTCAATCTGGTAGGTTTCCAGGAAGTTCCTATCTACAAAATAGTAATTGAGACTCACCGGATGCAGATCGCCATTGTCCAGGCGGACTTGGGTGAACAGGTTGCTATGTCCAGCCCCCGGAACTGCATGCGAAAGCGACACACCAATAACATCCGGAATCGCCGCAAAGTGCTCTCGAAAAACACCTTCCTGTTGACGGATGATGCGGTCACCATTGAAGTTTATGATCACCAATTCTTCCTGGGCATATCCAAGGTTCTGCTGCTGCAGAAAGGTCATTTGGCGCATGACAACCAGGGTCCCGACAATCAGGATCATCGAAATTGCAAACTGGAATACAACCAGGATTTTACGCAGCGTAACGCCTTGACCGGCGTTAAAGAAATTCCCCTTCAGCACCCTGACCGGATTAAATCCGGACAAGACAATTGCCGGGTAGCCGCCGGAAATTAGCGTTACAGCGAGCAAGATGGCAAGCATCAGGAACAAATTGCCACCCTGAAACAAGCTGGTAAATGCCAGCGATTTTTCGGCAAAATCGTTGGTTGCCGGCAGCATGAAGGCAAATAGCAGTAGCGCAAGCAGAAATGCCATCAGCGTGGTAAGAAAGGCTTCGGAAAGGAATTGACGGATGAGTTGGGTACGGTAGGCGCCAATAGCTTTACGAACACCGACCTCTCGTGCCCGGCGAACGGAGCGGGCTGTGGCCAAATTGATAAAATTAATACAGGCAATCAGTAAAATAAACAGCGCCACCACCCCGGCGGCATACAGATAGGCTTTTCCGCCAATTGTACCGATACCACGATACGGACCGGCAGAATGACGCAGGTCCTTAAGCGGGATCAACGGGAGTTGGAGATATCCGCTGCCACTTTCGGAATTTATGCCCACGCCGTGCCGATCCAAAAATGCCGGTACTTTTGCTTGCAGGGCTTCGCGGTCGCTTCCTTCTTTTAAGAGCAAGTATGTTTGGTACCCGTTTGAAAACCATTGCTCCTCCATTCGATCTCCGGGGCTCCGAAGACTTTGAAAGGAAACCAATCCGTCGAAATTAAAGAGCGTATTGTCAGGTGGATCAGCGACAACCGCAGTGATATTCCAGGTTTGATTGCGATCATCGCTAAGGGACATGCCCACTGCATTCTCAGCGCCAAAATACTTTTGCGCCATCGACTCAGTCAAAACCATAGAGAAAGGCTCCGTCAGGGCCTTTTCAGGATTTCCTTTTGTTACCCGAAAGCTGAAGATATCAAACATTGTGGAATCCACCACGTATAGGCGGTCTTCCTGAAAGCGCTTATCACCATGCTGCAGGAGGAGTGAGGCAGAGCGAAGCCGCATCATGGATTCCACCTCCGGAAAATCACGCACCAAAGCCGGCCCCATCGGCGGTGCACTGACGCCCTGATAAAGCAATTTCCCGGAGGTCTGCAGATCTTCAACGACCCAAACAATTCGGTCAGCATTTTCGTGCCAGGTATCATAGCTGAACTCATCCTGCAGCAGCAAAAAAATAGTAAAGCAACAGGCCAGGCCTAAGGCCAAGCCGCCGATATTGATGGTGGTAAAAGCCATCTGCTTTCGCATCGATCGAAAGGCAACAAGCAATTGAGTCTTTAGCATATCAAACCTCCAACGCAGTTCATCAGACATTTTTTGTTCCGCCCGCAGCTTCTTCCAATACACATCCTGGTACTGCCGCCGCAGATTTCTTGGATCTCCAATCTCCTTTACTGCCTTGCGAAATGCTGTTTCACGCGAATGTCCCTTGATCGTATACTCATCGATCAAGTCGCGTAGATGGCTTTCCAGCTCATCGGCATCCTCACCGGAAATTGCGCGATCGCTGCAGGCAAGTTGGCGCCAGCTAGCAATAGCTGTTTCAAGATTAAAGCGGCTCATACGGCCTCCGGCTCCATTCCCCAAAGCTTCACGAATATGCCGTGAACAGACATCCAGGCCTTCTTCTCTCTTTCGAGGGCCTTGCTGCCTTTGGCTGTTATCCGATAATACCGGCGACGGCGCTCACCGGCATTTTCCACCCAGAAGGATTCTACCAGACCCTCAGTTTTCATTTTATGCATAAGGGTGTAGAGAGACCCGGCAGACCATTCCACCTCTCCCCCGGAAAGTTGCGATACACGCTTAATGATTTTGTATCCGTAGCTTTCCCCCTGGGCCAGAATCGATAAGACAATTGTTTGGGCGGACGCTCCGGTTAAGGCTTTTGCTGGCATAAGTCACCTGTATTTGTATAGACAATCGATATATTGATTATCAATATATCGATTGTAAACGTATATTTCAAGGAAAGGTTGCGTTAAAAGTATATTGGAATAAATCGGGATACAACCTGTTGACATCCCCCTGAATCCCCCTTCGAAGGGGGACGCAGGGGGATGTCTGTCTCAGTTAATTAGGCAGGTCGGCATCACTTACCAAACAAAAAGCGGAATGGTATGTGCAAACGCTTTCTCCAGGAGCGCTCAGAATGATTCGCGCCGGGAAACTTTCGTGTTTCCCAGAATTGCTCCGTGTATCCGCGGCCACGCATGACTGAATCAACCTGCAATTGAAACGGTTCGTAGAGCGAGTCGAGGGTTGCAGTGCCATAATCGAAGTAAATTTTATGCTTTCCCGGTACCGGCAGGTTATCGCGGAGGTAATTTTGAAAAGCCGCCGGAATCGGGTTATTCTCAGTTTCAAAAATACCGGGCCAGTGGGTAGACATGCAAGCCGCACCACCAAATACATCCGGGTATTCACAGAGCGCATACATTGAGATGAGTCCGCCCATGCTCGACCCGGCCACAAATGTATTTTCAGGCCCTTGCTTTGTTGGATAGGTCTTATCGATATGAGGCTTCAGCGCAAAAACGAGGAACTTGAGATAATCATCGGAACAAACGGAACTTGTAAACAGCGGATTGCCCGCATCGCGCCTGGATTTCCCCATCAGCGAATCTTGATAGGCTTGGGGAAGGCTATCAAATGGCTTTTGAGGGAAATATTCTGAATGACGACGATTGCTAACATTCCAGACACCAACAACAATAAAAGGTTGAACTTTCTTGCGAGTAATCAAGTCACCTGCGACTTCATCCACTCCCCATTCCTGCTTGTTCCAGGTTTGCGTGGAGTCAAACAGCATCTGGCCATCATGCATATATAGAACCGCATAGCGCTTTTCTGGATCATATCCCGGCGGCAGCCAGACATCAATGTTGCGAGTAGGAATGAACCGCGATTGAAAGTCGGCAATACGTTCAATTTTGGCTTCTGTTAACACAGGTTCCGTCGAGGGAGTGTCTTCGCTGTCAACAGCTGTACATTGTAGCAGCAGGAAACTTAGCAGGGTCGAAACAAACATTAAGCCGGTAGTTCGCGATGCTCTTGAAGTAATCACCAAAGTGCTCTTGCTCCAATCAGATTATTCAACTTTAGATGCATTGGTCAAATAGAATAAGGAAAAAATCCAGCGAACACCAAATGAAAAATTGAGGAAAGTGGCTGTGAAACTATGCCGGGTTTTCATGTATTTCCTCGCACGTCAATCATTGCAGCTGTAGCGCTTACCGGCCAGTCTGCTCGAAGAATATCACCAAGCAGATTCAAAAAAATGCGTATTATTTCAGAATTTCCGGATCATGTTACAATTATTGACAGAATCAGGCAAGACATCTGGAGATTTCCCGGGACCCCTCAGACAACACCCTGCTTCAACTCCTGCGAACCTGCCCAAAATACGGTACGGTTGACGCTTTAAAATTAATGTTTCGAAAAAACTGCAAGAGGAGGTACTGTAATGCTGAAAGCATTTTTTGTAATTCTGTCTAGTCTAACTCTCTTATTAATTATGGGCTGTAGCGAAGAATCTATCACTACGACACAACCGGAACTGAATGCACTTTCTGACAACGATAATGCTGTCGGCATGCTGTCATTCGAAGACGAACTCACGAATTTGGCAAAATCACTCAGTGAAAATGCTGATCGGATTACTGAAGCAATCGACTACAATCTTGGCTCTGTCACGAAGGAAAATCTTTATCGGCAGACACTTAGTTTAAGTAAAATCAATCTGCCGGAAGAAAAAACAGCAACATACCTGATCGATGCGAATGGCAATGAATTTGAAATTCGCCTGGAATTCTTCAAGCATAGTCGCCCGGAGAAAGGTCAGCCGATCCGCGTTACGCTTGACCCGGAAGTTTTTCATTACGAAAAAGAATCATTCCCCGTATTCTGTTTCAATGCCAAAAAGCGAGTTCTTGAAACAGAATACCTAAACATGGAAGACCATGATGTCGCTCTTCCCTATCAATTGGTATTTGTTACATTGCGCGACGTTGGCACCGGCGATGTTGGTCCAATTTATGACGATCAAGGCGACGGCAGTTCGGTCGAAGCATATTGTGATCCTCCACAAGAAGGTGGTCGTTCACATTCGGAGAACTGCAGTGGCTCAGGCGGTGGCAGCGGCGGCAACTATGCAGGGATTTATGTTGGCTTGGTTGATGTCTGGGCCAAGGACGAAATGGACGGCTGGGGCAACGATGAATTCGAATTGTTCGTAAATTTTGGCGGCGCAACCATGCCCAGTGGTACGCACCTGATCTTTGACGGTAGTTCGCGTATGGCCGCCGGCAAGCACTATGACTTTCCGGATGTAGAGCCCGGCGGATGGTGCCCGCCCAATGAGCCGATTCCGCTGTTCAAGCTAAATGAAGGAACAATAGTAGACCTGATGCCAATCGAAGACGATTATTCCGCGGGTAACTATTACGTATTCTCCGCACTTGGTGGTCCGATAACCGTCTACAAAGAATTGGACAAAATTTATCGGCTGGATGAGGTCAGTAACGTGCCGGTCGATCCGACTGTAAACTGGCTTGTGCCACTCACCGATGCGACATACGGTTTTTCTGCAAATGGCTACCAGTTTCCAAACGATGATGATCTCTATGCCAAAGCCATGATCAAGGGCTTTAGCCTTGACAATATCAACTCCAACAAAGTATTTGATCTCAATTACAGCGGCAACGATGTAAGGCTGAAGTTGCAACTAATGGTGATCAACTAAGCAAACTCTTCTCGTCCCGTGGCTTATTCATGCTGCCCGGGACGAGAGATTTTAGATCAGCGAATCGAGTTCTTCGCAGAAAAATCTTTGCCTGCTCTTGCCACTCGCACCGGCTTTCTTTTTTGCCGCAGCCATTCATAAATCGCCATTCGCTCATATGAAGTCCACAATATTTTTTTCTCCCCCACCCCCAATTTTACACTACTACAGCCACCATGACAACTTATGACAAACACTTTCGTAACAGTCAGAAATAGTTTTTATTGGCAATGGGAATGAAGAATTTATTTCATCATTTCATGTATAACTCGCGTTAATAGTAGCCATCAACATGGGGACTCCGATGAAACTTTCACGACACATTTTACTTTTCCTGCTCCTATCAGCTGGCGCGGCAGCTCAAGAACAATTCCCACACGAGCTCATGCCCACCTTCACCCAGCTCGACAGTCTTATCTTTGAGATGAGCTTTAATCGCTGCGATCACAGCGCAATGAAAGACCTCATCCATGAAGATTTTGAATTCTATCATGATACCGGCGGGCTGGAAACATCGAAAGCCGCATTTATCAAGACGATCGAACAAAATATCTGCGGCAATCCGGATATGAAACCGATCCGCAAGCTGGTCGCAGGCAGCATGCAACTGTTTCCAATGCGCAATAATGGAGAGCTATACGCAGTTATTCAGAGTGGTGAACATGAGTTTTACATTCGGGAACCGGGTAAGGCCCTCTATCTGACATCAACCGCAAAATTTACCCACTTGTGGGTCCTGGAAAATGACAATTGGCTGCTAAAGAGGGTCCTGAGCTATAATCACGTGACGCCGGAAGACTAGCAGCTAGCGAATCAAAGCCACTTTACCGGAAAGCGATCTTTTGCTGTCTGAAAGACGATAAATATAGACCCCGCTCGATACCGGACGCTGCAGATCATCGCGGCCGTCCCATTCTACCTCATGGCGACCAGCGGCTTTCAGGCCTTCAAAAAGGCGGCGCACCAAACGGCCTTGAAGGTCAAAAACATCCATTCGGATATCTGTTGCCTCGTCGATTGAAAACGGGATGGTTGTGCGTGGATTAAAAGGATTGGGGTAACCGGGATAGAGCGCGAACTTGACAACTGCGGTATTCGGTGCAAGATCAATAGCAGTTGGCGTATCATCATATATATAGACTGCGCCCCGACGATTGTTGGCGGCAGTTGCGCCAATCAAAGCGGTATGACCGTCATACGCCATCGCTGCGCCAAAAGATTCGGGATATGTCGGATTCGGTGCCGAAATTCGCTGCTTCACCGTCCAGACATCGTTCACATATTCGTAGAGATAAGCCGCTCCGAGGGCACCTCCCTCGTTGCGTGAACCGGCTATTGCGGTATTCCCTTCTATTTTTACGGGGAAACCAAATAAAGTGGAATCCTGTTCCGGCCCCGGTAAATCCGCACCGCGTTCCCACTGACCTTCGACACGCCTAAAGCTATAGGCAATTTCCGGAAGACCAATACCCGGAGCCCCAACCACGGCTTTTTCGTTTGAAATTGACACACTAAATCCAAAAAGGCCCGCTGAATCGAAGACCCCAGGCGAATATTCAAATTCCTCGAACCAGTTGCCGTTTTCGTGACGAAAAATGTGCAGAGCGCCGTCGTTTATTCCAGGTGACGAATCGGCGCCAAAGGCGCCGATTGCAGCATATGGAAAATCAAGAGAAACGGCAAATCCGAACAAATCCCGTTCCGAATAGCGAGAACGAGTCAATCTTTCTTCCTGAACCCAGGTATCCCCTATTCGCCGAAAGATGTAGGCAGCGCCATTTCCAGCATCTACTGCATAATCTGGTGCCCCAATAAGAGCCAACTCACCATCAAGATCAACCTGCATGCCGAACCAGCCACCAAAATGTCCGTCTGACGGAAGTAGTTTCGCCTGCTGGCGCCACTCTTCCCCATCGCGATGAAAGACATAAGCGGCACCCGAAGAGTAGTTCAAATCACGATCTCCGTCTGCCCCGACCAGCAGATACTCACCATCAAGGGCCACAGACCTTCCGAAATATTTATTGTGTACAACATCTTCCGGAGCTAACCTTGCCTGTTCCGTCCAGCTTCCAAATTCGTTCTTAAAAATATAAACAACGCCTGTTCGCGTTCCCTCTGTCATACCACGGATTACTCCCAACGCCATATAATCACCTGAAATGGACATCGCGCTACCGAGCGTCTCCAGCGTGTCATCACTAAATGGTTGGATATCAGCCTTGAGCTCCAGTTGGGCAAGCAAAGCCGTTTGAAGAACTAAAAGAATCAAAACAAGACAGGTCAATTTCATGGACAATACCCCCATACATCGCTCACATCATCCCCTCCACCGCCTCTAGTGAACGAAAAACGTGTGTTCGAAACAACCGCCAATGCGGTTACATAAATGAAAATTTATTGGAACAGGTGTTGGTATTCTTACGAGCAATATAATAAGATATAAGATCATTATCGGAAAAAATCCCGTCCCAATATGGGAAGAATCGGGTACTATCAGAATTAGCATTCGCACCATGTACTGAGAGCGGTGAGGCCCGCCACGTAGATCTGCTATGGCTGGAGTGGAACATGTTGGACATAACCCGATGGGCGTGGGGTTAAAAAATTGAAGCTGAAGTATTGATCAACGCCTGTAACGACGTCGTATCGCCAAAATGAGCAGCAGCACCTGCAGGTAGACAATCACAAAACCAATGGTATTGATGGAATTGCCATCAATCCAGCTGCTCTTGCCGATAACCGGCGAGAATATGCGGTCCGATTTCTCCTCACGCAGGAGGATTTCCCGCACATAGGAGAAGGTATGAAAGAAGTCGTTGATGAATGGTTGGGTCTGACTGAAATCGAAGCGCGGCAAATAGTGAATATTGCTATAGCCGCTGTTTTCATCCCCAGGTTGCAGCCCGCCAAACATCAGCAGCAGAATCCAGGCGATGGTAACGGCTGCCAGCATTAGTCCGGCGCGCAGAGGGCGTTCACCATAGCCGGTGCTCAACCAATAGAGTGTCGTTAGATTCGGCAAGAAACGTCGATTTCCCATGGCTTTCCGTCGGCACTCCATCTCACCGTAGTAAAAATCGCCCGCCTCACTAAAATTTCGCGACTCTTCAAAATTCAACTTCAGTTGTTGATAAGATGAACGTACACGATCGAGATGCCTGGAAAAAGGACGCTTGTCTTCGTAGTTCTTGAACTCATCAGCCAGACACTTGCGTGGTGTTGCCGGCCAGGTTGGCTGTACCCACTTAACATTCCTAAATCTGCAAAAGCGTAGATCGCTTTCGTTCAATGACACTTTTGACATGTCATTGTTCTCAAACCAGGTTTCACGGCCGGAAGGAAAACGATTAAAAAAGAAGGCCAAAAAGCCATCAGGTTCAGGCGTTTTGGTGAAGCGAAACGAGGTAAAATCGTGAAAAACTGAATGGCGAATAGCGGTCCGCTTACAGAAAACAGCACCGGCAAAAGTGACGCCCCGAAATTCTACCCGGTTAAACTCAACCTTCCCTTCAAATGTTGATCGGGAAAACTTCGTAATATCCTCAAAAACAACACCACGGATCATCACGGTACGCTTAAAGGTCGAGCGGCCAAAATCTGCTCCCTTCTCAAATCGGGACTTCGACAGCTCAAATTTACCGTGGTATACCGCATCTCTCGCTTCGAGGTATTTGTTAAAGGTTTCGAAGCGCAAGAGGAAGTCTACCGGAAAATGGGTGCCTTCAAGATGTATCGCATCAAGTGTCGCATCGTTCTTGTGGTTCTTGATGGTCGCCTTCAGAGTCTCTTCAAACAGCTTGATGTCTTTTTTCGGGCCCGGTTGGTGCAGAATACAAAGATCCGATTTTGAATCAGCCGAAATGAAGTGACGGCATTTCCAGTCACTGCGAATATTCTCGTAAGTACAGCGTTTGACGGCTTTCTTGCCCCCGTAGCGCTGACGATATTCTTCCAGGGTGATATCATGAGTCTTCAAATGCGACGAAGTTAGCCGCTTGAACCTACGATTACAGATTTTGCATGTTGGCATAGCATAACTTAACACAAGCAGGGCACATTGTAAAAGAGCGCTGCAACATTTTCGCCCAAGAGTTGTCTGCTTAGAAAACTAACCAAGAAGGATGACTCGTATGCACCAAATTTCTGTACTGAATCGCTTTCTACCGTTGACCCTATTGCTTATTTCCATCACTCTACATGCAAAAGATGAGAGGCCACAAGTACTTCTTGTTGCCAGTTACCATTTCCTGGGCTCCAGCACTGACACATACAGCACCGGCAAGGTAGATGTTCTAACGGAGGAACGTCAGGCAGAGTTAGCCCTTTTTCTGGAGCGGCTGGCGCACTTTCAACCAACCAAGATAGCCATTGAAAGGCGTCGCTCCGGAAGTGCAGATGAGAATGCAAAGTATCAGCAATATCTCAAGGGTGAATATGAACTAAATGGCAATGAGCGCGAGCAGGTCGGCTACAAGTTGGCAAAAATAATGAAGCATGACACCCTCTATTGTATCGACGAAAGCAATAACTGGTTCATGAAGGAAGTGGCTGAATTTGCAGAAGCCAATGGACAAGGACATATCCTCCAGGAAGCTCACGCCATGGCCGGTCCCTGGATTGAAGAAACGAAAAAGCTCATCCGCAGCCAAACCATCCTGGAAAACTTCCGCTACCATAATATGACGGAACATATCGACCTCAATCACTCATTTTATACAGACTACCTGGCGCGCATTGGAAAAGATGATAATCACATCGGGGCAGACCTCGTTGCCGACTGGTATAAGCGCAATATCAAGATTTTTGCCAATGTGACGCGCTTTTCTGAGCCCGGGGACCGAATCCTGATCCTCTATGGGCAAGGGCATATTCACATTCTCAGAGAGCTTTTTGAAGACGCGACGGATTTCGAAGTGGTGGATGTAATGGGATTTCTGGAGGAATAGAAAAAGGCGCTCTAAGAGCGCCTCTTTTTTTTGGTGACCATATACATAAGTTTCAATTAGCGCTTGACATTTGTACGAAAAACTCTACCTTTGACATGAATTTTTCGGCCACCTCCTCTATTTAAGTAAACTTATACACCTTTTACCCAACTGAATCTCGGGAGGTTCGCCATGCGTATTATGTTGCATTTTCTTGCAATTAGTTCGTGTCTCATATCATTACTGTTCTCACAGACAATTCCTACTAACAGAACGACAGATTGGAACACCGCGGGTTACGGGCGTCTTGCTGCCGACGCTTCGGGTGCTCCGAATTTGCCAGACACCTATCCAGATCCGGTAATAGATGTTCTTGCCCCTGACCTCAATAATAACCCTGCAACAAATTTGACTAGCATAAATGCCGCAATTACGACTGCAATGGCTCGAGGAGGACGGCAACTGATACAACTCCAGGCAGGGACCTATGTGCTCAACACGCGCTTAGTATTCGGCCCCGCTCATAGCAATATAACTATTCGAGGGCGTGGTACCGATCGTGACAATCCTGCAAACCATACAATACTCCGCTATGAAAGCAACGATACTTTTATCCAAATTGAGGGTGATGAAGATGCAACTACTCACACAGTCTCCAATTACGATAATGTCTCCAGAATTTTGACATTATCGACTCCTCCAACGGGGATAACACAAGACGATTACATAGAAATCCAAGTGCCCAATGCCAGTCACAATACATTTTGGAACTTTGAAAATCCAGATTTTGACCCGGATGATTTTTTGGGTCAAGTTACGCAAGTCATTGCTAATCCAGTTTCATCGACACTTCAAATCAGAGATGATTTTAGTCTAGTGTGGAATCTTGCGTTTGCCGCAAATGAATTCCCATATGTCAGGCGGTTTACACCGGTGACCGACTTTGGTATTGAAGACTTAATAATCGAATCAGCTCCCGGGCAAACACCAGTTGGCGAGACTGCCCATATTAACTTTAAATGGACCGCCGATTGCTGGGTACGTGGCGTTGAATTAAATAATGCAGTCGCTAATCATATTCTTGTCGGCAGTAGTACGGCTCTTGAATTTCGTGAAAATAAAATTCACAACGCTCAGGGGTATTTGTCAACTCCGGGTCCTAACGGTGTAATACGTGGTTATGGAATACAATTGGGCAGCCGATCGACATATTGTCTTGTCGAAGACAATGAGTTTTGGCGCCTCAGGCACTCAATGATGGCTATAACCAGCGCTTCACGAAACGTCTTTGGTTACAATTACTCGCATGACAAATCCGTTCAAGCTGACTTAAACCTCCATGGAAAATATCCCTTCTTCAATCTATTTGAAGGAAATATTGCTGAAATTGGGTATGCTGATGCCGAATGGAAATGGAACGGACCCTATAACACGTATTTTCGCAACTTCTCCACCTTGTCATATCTGAAATTTGCAGAATCAGATAGAACAACTGCTGTGGGCAACGAAGCATGGCTTAGTGTTGAGTTATCTACGGATCTTGTAGACATCTATGGTTATAAAAATAACTCTCCTATTCCCAACGATCCTGTACCAATTGAACATATCAATTGGACTAGTGGGCTACGAAATAGTCACTACTTGCCGGAAGTATCTCTATATCACACGAACAAGCCAGATTTCCTTACTTCGAGTTTTACATGGCCCCCGATTGGCCCACCCACCTCTCCATATGGTCCTCAAACCTCTCAAGATTTGCCGGGCAGGGTGAGATTTGAGGATGGAGACTATATGTCTGGTTACAGCTGGGGAAGTTTCACAGATATTCCCCTGGTCGGCAATTTCAATGGCACTGATATGGCAAATGATAGAGGAGATGACATAGCCATTTATCGGCCCTCAAACCGGCGCTGGTACGTATCATTTTCTGGTGAAACAAGCTTTACACCGTCTGGCTGGTCCAGTCCATGGGGTAGCGCAGATGATATTCCATTAGTAGGCGACTTTAATGGTGATGACAACGCGGACCGGCTATTGTTCCGACCGAGTATAGCCAAATGGTTTGTGAATTTAACGTTGGTGCCCCCTGCTTTTGACAACTCGGAGGATTGGCACTTAAATTCTTTTGGCACCAGTACAACAATTCCCTTCGTCGCGGATCTTAACAATGATGGTATGGACGATATCATCAGTTATGACCCGGCAACTAGTTACTGGCGCGCAGCTTTATCGACGGGCTCTAGCTTTGATCCGCAACCTAATACCCCTGGAGACTGGGAAGGCCAGTGGGGTAGTTCATCCGTCGACTATATTCCTCTTATGGGCGATTTTAATAATGATGGCCGTGCTGATCGCTTGCTCTATGAAGTTCGTAATGGCAATACTCAAGTCTGGCATGTTAATTATACCTTGGATCCCAATATTGTTCCTGGTCCGTATTTTAATACTACTACAAATGACAATCTTCATGGATGGCGAGGAGATCACCCAGAAGGCAAATATACGGTTGCCGATATTGTGCCGATTGTTGCGGATTTCAACAATGACAATTTTGACGATATCGCTTCGTATGGCAACTCCCAAAATAATGGACCAAATTTCTTTATCAATCCAAGCAATGGTGCAGACATTTCGGACGCTTCCGATGAAATAATTGAGCGTTGGTCACAGCGAACAAACGACCAACTTCTGATTGGCGATTTTGACGCCAATGGTTTTGACGACGTCCTTATTTTTCGCACAACCGAGTATCCCAATTGGTTAACCAAGCTATTTCAAGCTGATTACAGGTTTTACAAGACCGACTTATCTGACCCCCTTAATGAGAATACGACTCCAAAACAATTTGAGCTAAAGCAGAACTATCCAAATCCTTTTAACCCCACAACAACTCTTGAATATAGTATTCCGGAAAGTGGATACGCAACTATCCGGATTTTTAACGTGCTCGGTCAGCAAGTTCAGGTTTTAGAAAACCAATTCAAGGACGCCGGGCACTATAAACTTCAATTTGACGGGAGCAATCTCGGAAGTGGCATTTATTTCTATTTGCTTGAATCTAATGGTCGAGCTCAAGTCAAGAAAATGATGCTTATGAAATAAGGGAAGAAAACAAAGAAGGCGCTCTGAGAGCGCCTTCTTTGCATTTAGGAGTCGGGGTGAGAGGATTCGAACCTCCGGCCTCACCGTCCCGAACAATAATAGCCCGATTTCGATAAGTATTTGTTTTTATTATATCATAACTATCGACAGAGCTTGACAGAAGTTACCCTAATAGCCTGAGATTTCCCACCACAAACAAGCATTTGTGTGGATCAATGGTGGATCACTTCAGGCAGATTCAATCAGATCATTAATACTCGCCTTGAGTACCTGCCAAGATGTAAGACAAGTTGCATTATCAAAATTTGCACGGAGTGTCACTTCAACCCATGGATGAACAACATTCCTCGACTCACGTAAAGCATGACTAAATTTTCCTCGGTCAACTTTGAGCCAGCCTACGTCTGTAGCCACTTCAATCAGTTGATTCAGATTCCAATTCGGTAAGGACGGTGTTTTTCCGTCTTTCTGTTTCGGAGCTCTCGTAGATTTATATGCTGTAGCTGCCGACATCTGCGCTCGCGCCAACAATAGAGCCTCCAAAATACTTCCCATCATAATGATAGCAGAAGTATAACATCCAGCAACTTGACACTTTTGAGCTTCAAGCCATCGCTTCTCGATTACTTGTTTGAGTTCGGGTATTGAAGTCGTCAACATTGAAACATCCGGAGCTCTCGTGATTTTCTTTTTCTGTTTACCAGTCCCACCAACTTGAAGAAATTTGACAGCAGATTGAATATATGCAATCAATGTTTCGAGACGAACCCTGCGACTATTCGCATCAAAATTGTTATCAAGTTCTACGTCTTGAGCAAACCCATGCGGCAAGTCTTCTACATTTGCAAAAATCCTCTTTGCTTCTGTTACTTTAGCATCTACAGATCTTAAACTTGGAAATCTTTCTGTTGCAGCCTCACCATTGGATAACCGAATCTCTGACAATATCTGCATTAATAATTCAATTGCTTTCGAAGTCTCCATCAACGATCCCGTAACTATAGATTAATACTACTTATTACTCCTTCTCGTCTCGCCGCCGGCGAAAGTGTCGCATATATCAACACTGTATCTAAATCCTGATGTCCCAGATTCTCTTTCAAACGCAAGAGATCCCCACCCTCCATAACAAACCGACTGGCATAAGTGCGTCGCAACTGATGAATGTTTCCACCTAAACCGGTTCGGGCTTTCATACGCTTGAATGCACTTTCAAAGCCATGTTTGGAAGCCTCCCAGAATATTCGATCATCCTGAGAATTGCGTGGTCGCTTTTCCAGGATTGATTGCGCCGCCTGGTTAAGCGGCACCATGCGCTCCTTTTGTCCTTTGCCGGCAAATACCAGGCAATTGATATCCTGTTTGTAATCCGGATGCCGGATTGTTAACAACTCCTCTTTGCGAAGGCCGGTATTTAGATCAAAGAAGACAATATCGCCCTGCCACGCTGGAATAGCTGGTTGGCCAAAATAGCTTCGCATCACCTCGATATCTTCAGCTGAATAAAACTCCGGTATTTTCTTTCGCCGGCGTGTATTCACTCCGGCAAAGGGATTGGATGATATATAGCCCCATACCTGCGCATGGTTAAATGCAGCTCGCAGACTAATCAGAATTCCACGGGCGGTGTTCCAGGCATAATGTTCGTACAACCAGGGAAGAAAATCTTTCGATACCCGCGCGTTGTCGAGTTGCGATATCCGCATATGCCCTGGAAATACTTCCCACAATTTCTCAAATCCGTAGGCGTAATTATTGATTGTATTCTGAGAGTAGCGTTGTGTCTGTTTACTAACAGTGCCCAGAAACTCGTCAGCAAAAGAATTTAGTGTTAATTCTACCGTATAGCTGGCATTTGATTTCACATACCAGGTATCCGGATTAAACTCACCCTTTCGTATCGCCAGATTGATCTCAGCGAGTTCATCTTCGGCTTTGTTGCGGTTGATTTCTTTTCCGTTGCGAGCAAGGCATTTCAAACCGGGGGATATGGATCTCCTGCGGCCATTTAACCTGAATTCTATGACCCAATATCCCTTCCGCTTGCGCAAGAAAGCCATCTCAATCCTTTAACTGCTCTTATTAAATTTCCCCAATACCTTCAACAATTCGATCACCTGCTCGCGGGCTTCCGGGGTTTCCAATTTGTTATACATCTTCAGCAGCCGACGTTCATTGTCGGTCAAGGCGGAATAGCGTTCTTCAATATCCATCTCCGGCGGGCGACCCTCCAGATTCTCATGAAGTAGCATCTCTTCGGTCAATTCCAGTTCCAGCGTCCGGTTAAAAAACTCAATTACTCCGTGAAAATTACCGTCGGAAATACTCTCATACGCCCCAGTCTGCCAATTGTAAGGCGCCGATCTATTGACATTCAATGCTTTGGCAAAATCCGCAACGGACATTTTCTTCTCAAACTTCAGACGATCAAGCAAGTAACGCATATTCGACGGAAACATCGTTCCTTCAATTTTCAATAAACATTCCTCAACACTTTATAGGAAAAATGTTGTTTAAGCTGCAAATGTCCTTTGTATTAACACCCAACAACGACACTTGATCTCAAAACAACGATTTCCCAATACCGCCTAGACGCAAAAATGCATTAGGCCACCAACCCCTGCTGTTCATTTCGGTTTCGCGGCCAGGATGAACAGCAGGACCATTTATTTTTGGCGCCCTGGTTGTGATGCCGCACAACCAGGGCATACCGGCATGGCAGCCGGGGAAGGTCACCATACCGGCAAAATTTTAATTTGGAGGGTATATGTCAAAGACACCAACTGCAGTCAGACTCCTGATGGAACACCGTAAAGTTCGGTTCACCGACATCGCCGAGCATCTTCACAAAGGCGCTGCAGCGCGAGTCCTGTCAGCCAGGGAACATGTTCAACCGGTTACGCTTAATGCTGTAGATCAGCTGCTGAAAAGCGATGGGGCTATCCATATTCTGTTTGCTCTTGACCGTTTGGCCTACCTCAGCAAACACTACAAAATCCCAATCAAATTAAAGGCAGTTTCGCTTCCGAACTCACTCCCGGAGGAAGTTACGAATCAGATTCGAAACAAACATCCACTCTTCATAAGTCTAGTAAGCGAATAAAGTGGTTTCAATATAATGAACCAATTGCCACCTGACAATGAGAAAAATCCCGCTGAATCTCTGCTGGATGAATTGCGCCGGCTGTTCCGCGAAGAAAGCCGCTCGGTTTTTACCCGCCGCTACCTGACTCCCGGGGAAGCTGCAGAATATATGGGCATTACGCTGAGCAGTCTCTACCGCTTAATGGACAATGGTGAAATCAAATACAGCCAATGGCACAAGCGCGGCAATCGCAAGATCGACCGGTTGCACATTGACCAGGTGTTTATCAAAAATGCAGGCAAAACGATACGAAGACGGACCCGCAGAGTCCGCTCAAAATAGGAGAGATATATGTCCGGAAAATCACGCTTTCGCGAGCTGATCAAATACCGCGCCGGCGCGGTCTGCCTGATCGGCATTCTAACCGCCACATTTATGCATACTACCACTTTCATGGCCCAGTTTTTCTACAACAACCTGGTGTTGGGGGCCATTGCTGCATTTGCCATCGACGCCGGCGTAGTGGCGATGTCCATTTTTAAAGATGAGTTGATGAAAGATGGAGAGCTGGCCTGGATGGTGCGCATCGTAACCAGCCTGGTGCTGTTGGCATCCGGGATCGCCAATATGAGCGAGGGTTTTTTGTCCGCCTATGGCATCGTCCTGACTACGGACAATCTGATGAGCCTTGATATACTGACCTGGTCGCAGTGGCTGGCTGGCACCGTGATCTTCCCGGTATTGGCCTACGTCATGTGTGATACCATTGGCACTCGCAACCTGGTGCAACTCCACCAGGCAGAAGCAAAGAAGCGTAAGGCTGCTGCACCGCAACCGGCTGCCGACGCAGATCTGTTGGCCAAACCCAATGCAAAGCGCCAGGACAACAAGGCTCAGCGTATGGCCCGCCTGGAACAATATGTCGCAGAGCATGGCTACACCAGCTTGGCCAAAATGGCCGATGCCATCGGGGTTTCCTCTAAGGACACCGTCAGCAACTACCTCGATGAGCTGGGCATTCCCAGACCATCCAGCAGCAAGAATGGCGTGGCGCTATGAAGAAGGGCATTGAGGACATCGTGCGCTACTGCGAGCGCAAGATCCGTGAAGAACAACTCAGCTATGATGATTTCCTGCAAGCCTGCAAGCTGATTCGCCGTCAAGCGAACATCCAACGGCCACAGCGAGCGCGCCGGCTACCGAGACTGCTCAGCGAACAGGAATTACAGACCTTTTTTGAGACTGCCGCAAAAGAGGACCCCAAATGGGAATTGCTCTTTCGTGTTTTGCTGGCTACCGCCTGCCGGGTTAACGAACTAACCGGGATCTGTGTCCGCGATATCAACTTCGAGAACTTCCGGATCCTCATTCGTAGCGGGAAGGGCAATAAGGATCGCTATGTGCCTTTCCCGGTGGAGCTGTCCCTGCCGATCCGCCAGCAATGTCAGCAAAGCGAGGAATTTCTCTTTGAATCTCGATCGGGCAAACGGATGTCTGATCGTCATGTGCAGCTGCGCATGTCCCGGGTCGCGGTTGCTGCAGGCCTGGTAGATAGTGATGGCGGTTCGCTGGTCCATCCGCATTTATTCCGGCACCAGACCATCACCTTCCTGCTGGAATCGCAGATGCCGCCGCAAGAAGTGATGCGAATATCGGGACATTCCCATTATCAAAGTTTGGAGATCTACGATCACCTGGCCCTACGGATTGCGCACGACCGCTATCAGCAGATTATGGCAGGAAAGGCGGCTTGATGTGGTACGCCATCAGCGCCAGGGACAACAGTTTTATCGTCTATGCCGGGACGGTTGAACAACTGGCTGAAAAGCTGGACAGGATCCTGATAGATCATCCAGGCTACGCGAGTTTGAATTTTTCAAAAGGAGTGTTTGTCATCGAGGCAAACTCAATCAGGGATGCAAAGATCAAAGGCCGGGGATTTCATGCCGAGAAAGCCATCTTTCCAGAACTTCCGAGGATCCGGACTGCCGCATCTGTTTGATGCCGGCCGGACATCCCTGAACGTATTGATCTTTCACAATTGTCATCTGCCCAAAGGAGCTGCGGAATGAAGCAGTGGACGCTGATTCCCCGGGACGGTTTTTCAGCCAGCTGCCCGCGCTGCAATAAGGGCAGGGCCTGGCTAAACCAGGTCATCCTGGTCCGCCAGGACAACGGCTGGATAATCCTGGAAAAGCAAATCTATTGCCCGGCCTGTCAACGCTGCGCCTACAAACGCGAGCAAATCGATCCGCAGGCTTGGCACCGAATTAAAGGCTTTTACAAAAGCCACTTCAGAATAGAAGGAATGGAGGAGCAGGATGCTGCACCATCTCAGAAAGCTGAACCGCCTCGCCCGGCGAGCGGACAACTTAATGCGTTTGGCGGGGATCAACCCGGCTAAGCCGCTTAGCATGTGCCTCGATGCCGAATCCGCCCTGGCGGATTACATGGCCGGACTGTTCAGCACCGATGAAGACCGCAGCCTGAACCAGCTCCGCCATCATTACCTGCGCAGCGCGGAGGCCTGGCGGATTCTGAAGGAACAATCAGCGATCAACGACACCTTCTTCGATCCGGATCCCAATGCCCTGATTGCCCGCAATCTCGCCTACGTCCTGCTGCCGGTCCTGGCGCATGCGCATGCCAGCGGTTTGGACATCGCCGGCGCGATCGCCGAGATATTGCGAGAGGAAGAAGATCTGGTTCTGGGACGCACAACTCAGGCACGAGCCACCCGGCTGAAGATATTTGGAGCCAGCAAATGAGCTGGGATTGGATCGCATTGGGAATCATCGCAGCACTCGGCCTGATCTGGCTTGGTTGCTGGCTATGGGTTTTTGACAAACACGATAACGCATTGGAAGACGAACACCGCCCGAAGGAGGGGCAAAACTACAATCCATAATTAGGAGTCGCATTATGAAGTTACAGGGAAAATTCAGAGAGATGGTGAAGTATCGGGCGGGAGCGCTTTGTCTCATTGGGATATTGAGCGCCACGTTTCTCCATACCACCACATTCATGAGTCAGTTCTTTTATGACAACATCATCCTGGGGGCCATCGCTGCATTTGCGATCGACGCCGGCGTGGTGGCCATGTCGATCTTTAAGGATGAACTGCTGAAAGACGGAGAGCTGGCCTGGATGGTACGGGTAGTGACCAGCCTGGTTCTGTTCGCTTCCGGCATCGCCAACATGAGCGAGGGATTTCTCTCCGCCTACGGCATTCAGCTCACTTATGCCAATCTCATCAGCCTGGACCCGCTTACCTGGACGCAGTGGCTGGCCGGCACTGTGATCTTTCCGATCCTGGCCTACGTCATGTGTGATACCATTGGCACCCGCAACCTGGTGCAGCTAAGACAGGAACGAATCGTGAAACAGGTCAACACCCGCCACCGGCAGCCCGCTGGCCAACCAAATGGTATTACCCAGGCCAACGCCAAGATCCAATCCAACAAGCGGCAGCGCATCCAGGAACTGGAATTGTATCTGGAAAGCTATCCGGATGCCAGCCTGGCTGAAATGGCCGACGCCATCGGGGTTTCATCCCGGGAAACAGTCCGCAAATATCTGGCAGAAATGGGCGTCAAAAATCGGGCTTCCGCCAACGGAGCCGGTTATTCCAGGAATTGAAAAACATGATGGAGCAAGATCAACAATCAGGAGGATACAATGAGCAAACAGGATCAGATCATAGAGACCAAAGACAGAATTATCGCCTATGCACGGCTGTGGGACCGCTCCGGCCTTGCCAAGCATTTGCTCTCGATGTCGGAGTGCATTGAGCAGTTGGAAGAGTTGGAAGCGTCGCCGGAATCGCCGGCAGCATCCAGCGCCATACCTGATCATGAACAGTTAAGAGAGGAGCAGGCTCAATGAAAGACAAAGCAAATGATATGATCTACCGCGATGTGCCGGCCCTGGCCCGCCACGCTGCCGGCAATCTCACTCGCGGTGATCATCCGCCTTTGGGCAAGATCTACAAGAAATCTATCAAGCTGATGGAGAACGGCGATGTCCATATCCCGGACGGCAAGCGTCTCTTCATCGTATTTGGTGGTCATCGCACTTTCCGCCGCCGGCGAGGTAAACGCAAAAAATAGTCGCAGGATGATCTCAAACAGCTCGCATCTGTGAGCAACAGACCAAGTAGCATAGATCCTCACCCTGGCCTGCGCACAGGCGTGAGGATTTTTTTTGACAACAACACAAACGGGGAGATGTCATGAATGACTTCGAACGCATCAAGAGTCAGGTTAAAATCATGGATATCATGGGCCACTATACCAACACGGCCTTCAACAACCTGAATTCAAAAGAATTGAGAACCAACCCTTGCCCACTATGCGGTCATAATGACTGTTTTACCGTTTACCTGGAAGACAATCGTTATCACTGCTTTTCCTGCAAATCCAACGGCGACATATTTAACTTCGTTGCTAATCTCAAACGCATAGATACTGCAGCAGCGCTGCACGAAATTGCGGCAATCACTCGCATCCCCCTGACGAAGCCTGGCCAGCTCAACGGACAGCCGGCGGACAAAAGTCTTGAACTTCGCAAGCAGATCTTTAATGATGCCGCTGCCTTTTATCGCGCTCAGCTCTTAAAAGATGCCAAGGTGCTGAAAATCCTCCAGGAGGAGCGTCAATATTCCAAAGACTTCCTGGCCCAGGCCCCGATCGGCTATACCGGTAATCGCTCCAACCTTCTAAAAACCCACTTGTCGAAGAAATACTCCCGGGAAAATCTGCTCAAATCCGGTTTGTTTTCCGAAAAGGACGATCAATGGTTCGACTTCTTTGGATCGCAATACCTGGTCTTTTTTCACCTCGATGGCAACCAGGTTTCGGACTTCTCCCTAAAGGATGCTTTCAAGAAGAAACGTAAGGAGCCCAGGAAGGAATATCGCCTGCGAGCGGAGCATCGGATTGGTGATGTTTGTTACTTCAATCAGAACGGGCTATCCGGAAGTGAAGTAATCCTGGTTGAAGGCGAAAACGACGTGCTGCAGCTCTGGAATCTTCACCGCGGCGCCAAGGATGGCCAGCAAAAACTCTCCCGGGAGAATCCGGTAGGCGCCAAGGCATTCTCTGATGAGAAACGCTTGCAGCTGCTACGGAAGAAACTAAAAGGTAAAACCATTTACCTGGCCTTTGACAATGACGACGCCGGGCTGGCTTATGCCCAGAAGGCGTTTGAGGCGCTGTGGGAGAATTGTTCTCTCAAGGTGCTGCATTGGGAGCCAGACGCCGGCAAAGATATAGACGAATACCTGCGTAGATCAGCAGATCCAGTCCGGGCGCTGGCTGAACTCAAAGCGAGTAGTATTGATGCTTTCGCCCATCAAATTAATCAGCTGCCGGCGAATACCATTGGCAAAAGTGCCGATCTTGATGCATTCAATAGCCTCGATCCCGGCCGCAAGACGGAAGCGCTGCAGCCGCTGGTCAACATCATTGCCAAAGTAAATGACTCTTTTAAGGTTGATGTTGCCCTGGAGATCATCCGTGAGACCCTCGACCAGGCCGTTTACCGGCTGGTATTGAAGCGGATCCGGATGACCAAAGATGAACAAGGGATTGGATCAACAGATGGAAACCATTCCTACTTCGAACGAACTGGTGCCTACTACAAGCGCGACAAAGAGCATTCAAAGCGTATATCCTCATTTGTTCTTATCATTGACGAAATATACCTGCTTCCAGAAGAGCTTCTCTATAGCTGTACGCTGGTCACCGAAGACGGCAGTGAAAAGCAGGGCATTATCTTCGATGCCCGAGATCGCACCGATGTAAACCGCTTCCGAATGAAGACTCAGATCATCACCAAGGCCCATTATTGGGGTAATAGTATGGATCTTTCCGGGATCTGGTATTATGAAGAATGCCGCTGCACTCCGAAACAGATTAAGACCTTTCAACAGTTCGGTTGGATTGCGGATGAGAAAATATATATCATGGGCAATTGCGCCTTCAAAGACGGCAAATTTTATCCAATGACCGACGGCTATGTACGCATTGAGGACATCAACTACAAAGTCGATCACGTCAAGGTCTACGGCGGCAATGTTCCCAAGATCAACCTGGAAGCCGAATACAGCCGGCAATTCGCCGCAGAAATTGCTCAGGCCTTTCATCACATCGCTGATGGGATCGGCGATGACGGAGAGACTGACGGCTATAAGGGCTATGTCTTGCTGGGCTTCCTGCCGGCAATGCTCTACCTCGATGACCTGTTCGAGGAATGCCAGGGATTTCCGTTCCTGTTTCTCTATGGCGACAAAGGAACCGGTAAAACAACCATGCTGCGCTTCCTGCTGCATACATTTGGCTTCCTCTGCCAACCGGCAACCTTTAGCACCGCAACTCCGGATGGCATCTACAAGAACCTTCAGGCATTATCCCGCATGCCGGTATGGTTTAGTGAGTATAAAAACAAGCGGATCCGCGAAAAGCCGTCTCTCCTTGAGGTCATCCAGAATGTCTTTGACCGTTATAGCGATGAGAAGGGAGGTCGGACTATGGCGGAGCGCTGGATTCAGGTTGTGAACGGTATGCTCTGGCTCGACGGTAATGATATACCGGAACATGAGATCATACTTCACCGCAGTGTATTCATGGAATTCCACGACGGCATAAAGAGCGCCGGCGGCAAAAGGAAGCTGACCCGGCGTAACGCCTTCAGCTTCCTACAAGAAAACCGTCAGAACCTCTCACTGCTATTGAAGCAGATCATGCTGGAGCAGAGTAAAGAGAGATCCAGGATGCTCATTAATGAGACCCGCCGCCTTTATCAGTACTACGTCCAGCAAGGTGTTGATGATCGCATTGCCAAGAATCACGCGATACCGATTGCATCCCTGACACTGCTCAACATCGACATTCCAATCGAAGTAGAGGAATATGGCTTACGAATGTGCAAGGAATTAATGAACAGGGTGTTCGAAGAAAGCCCGACAAAGCTCTTCTTCTCTGATCTCAGCTATCTGTTCGGCAAGGGTATTTGCGATGATTATACCTGGTTTGAAACCAGCGGACATTATCGCAAGGAAGATAATGAAGATTTTCAGGGTGAAATACTCTATGTGGCTGTAGGTGAAGTTCTTAGGGAGATCCAGGAAGACTATCGTAAGAAAGGACGCATGGCTGAGCATTCTCCCTATCATACCAAACGCATGCTGGAGTTGATGTCTGCTGTTATCGAAAAGAGCTATCCGAAAAAAATACACAAACGGACTCGCCGCTGTTGGGTGTTTCACTACGAGAAGCTGGATCAAGGCATTAAAGATAGTTTGGAATCCGTGCGCGACAGGTTTGTTCCTCCAGACACACGCGCGCGTGACCCCCTAACCAAAGTGTAACCACTGTAACCGATGAAATATATGTCACGTATATCAATGTTTTTTTTAGGTTTAAATTGGTTACATGTTTGGTTACACTTTGGTTACAAAGTTACCTTTTGTTCATTTTCGGACAAATGTAGCTTTTGTAACCAGATGGTAACCGGTGTAAACTTTTGTTATTTATGATTTTAAGTGCCTCTGGTTACAGTTAGTTACCGGTTACACTTTTTTCAGGGTATATTTATAAGGAGAAAAAAGCGGATCTCGATTTCAGAGACTTTTCATCACAAGCCGAATAGAAACAGCATCATAGCCAGAAAACAGACATAGCACCTAATCACCAAAACGCGCTGGAAAATTGTCATGGATGACCTTATTACTCAGTTCCTGGAGCACTATCGCCTGGCCAGGCATGCCCGGCCGGGGACCATCGATCGCTATCGCGCGAACATTTTTGCCTTCTTTAAAGGCATTAATATGGCGGATCCGGAAGCAGTGGACCGGGATCTCATCAACCGGCATATCGGGGATATGCGTGTCCAGGGAATGGCCACCAATACCTTGCGGCTGCGACAGACCGTCATCCGGATGTTCTATGCCTGGTATTGCCGGGAAGTGAATCCGGACTTGGCAGATCCCAGCGCGGAGCTGGTGCAGATTCATGAAGAGCGGGTCGTGCCAAGGGTTTTGTCACCAACCGATCTGATGAAGATGGTCTATGAATGCGATCTCACTACTTTCATCGGCCGCCGTGATGCCGCGCTGATGTGCCTGCTGGCAGATACCGGGATCCGGCTTTCGGAAGCGGTGCAGCTGAAGATTGGCAATGTGCAGCCGAAGGAAGACCACTTTATTCTCCTGGTACCACGCACCAAAACCTATGAACGCCAGGTGCCGTTCTGCAGAATGAAGGAAACCGATTTTGTCAGTGAATATTGGTTAAGCTATTGGCAGGAAATTACCCTGGTAAACGGCTGGCATGCCAACTATCCGTTATTCATTACACAGGGTATTACTCACATCGGCCACAATATGAAACATGGCGCCATCGATCGGATGGTGAAGAAGTACGCGCGCAAAGCCGGCGTAGACTGCAGCGTCCACAGCTTCCGGCATTTCTTTGGGACTTACAGTTATTTGAACGGGGTGGATATTGTGGAGCTACGTAAACTGATGGGTCATGCGCTGATTGAGACGACTATGCGCTATGTACATCTCTCGAATATCGTTGCCGGCAAGGTGCTGGCCAAGACGGCAACGGCCGGCATGAAAGCGCCGGAGCATGTGCGGGGGTATGTGAGGTTGTACTCACAATCGATCAATAAATGCTAGGACAAGGTAGTCACTCAGTTACCGATGGCGTCATATCTTCGTCCTCAATTAAATACTGTGTCAGATCATAAGTCTGTAAGAGCTCGTTAATCTGGTCGATAGTAATGTAATCTTGATCTTTGAGTGCTTTGATAAACTTGGCAAAACCGGTACTATTTGGCAGGTCAGCATTATCATCTCTGGGGGATCTTATTATTCTTTCGATATCATCCGATCCGAAGTATTTCATTAAAGGCAAAATAACATCATCTGTTAAACTGTTAGCCGCCGTCCAGCTCCTGACGGTTGTATACAATTGTACTGCCCTATTGACCGCAAATTCGCCCAGCTCCCACTTTAGGATACCTTCAGATAATTCGGCTCCATTTAGCGTAAGAATTCTTTCTTTAGCCTTTTCTTCAAGCTCCGGTACATTTAGCGCCTTTTTTAATGTTGGCAAAATCTCTTTGGCCGGTCCAGACTCAATAAATAAGTTTACTTTGTCGCGACCGGCTTGATCCAGTGCCGCCCAAGCTTCGGGGATTTCCAGGACAAGGAGAACCGCCGCCATTATTGTTCCGTCTGGAACATTCCGAAAAATTTTCTGAATTTGCTCGCCAATTCTCTCTTCGACAAGAGCCCTATGCAGCAGCAGTGACGCTTTTAAGGCTGCAATAGGCCTCGAATTAAATTTCAATGGATTTCCATCTTCAAAGAAGCCAAACATTAATGCATCAATTACCCCCCTGACTAATGGAGGACGGGCAGCTATGAAGGCACTACTCTCAAGTTGGGTTTTCGCTTGTTCAACATCTTTCGGAAAATATTCTGAGCTCACAAGCGCAACAACTTGCTTAATGCCGGCTCTGCCTTGCACCGGCGCCTGTGACAATACATAGATAATTGCATTCCTTAGATGCATCCGGACCTGCTCAGGAGACGGCTTATACGGTTCTTCCATGCGTTGAAATGATGGATGAGCGCAGCGATGTCGATCAGCTCTTAATCGACCCAGGTCCTCGAATTGTTGATGATCAAACAACTGCAAATCCTCCTTAGCCGTCTTGAGGATGTCTCGCTCGAATTCTAAAGCGCTTTTAATTCCGTTGTCATTGCCGGCATCAATTTGACTTTGATACCTCTCGAATTTATCGATTAGATTTCTTGCTTGCCCATCGCCAGCGATAGAAAGTTCACGAAATTTATCGATCAAATCAAAGACAATTGCTATCCAGCAACTAACGATGGCAGCACGATAAGCACCAGCCTTGTAGCATGACAGTGCTTCGGCGATATATTCTTTTGCGTGAGCAGTGCGACACTTCAGCACAAGCTCATCCAAATCAGAAAGCGTTTCCGTTTTCAAGATGTCACTCCCTCATAAAGCAGTTTATCCTAATCTGGTCAATCCATAGTAGCTAATTTACAGTTGATTTTCTTCATGACTTAGCTCCCACGGCAGGTCTCGACGACCATTTACCGGCTTAAGAACACCTGAATTTCTTAGCTTTTGAGCTGCCCACCGAATATCGTACTGCCAAGTATATAAAAGATCCCCGGAGTTCATCAGTTCCGCTTGATAGTTTTCCCAAACGTATTTGGAAACCTCTTTCGGCCAAGCGCTCCCCCCCCATTGATTTCAGACATTCTACAACCCATGTCATCATATGATCTCGATGAACCATGCTATCCTCCAACTCTATCATGTCTTTTCTTGTAGATTTTCACCAAATCAGGGGCGAGAGTCGATACATCCCACTTTGTCTCGGTAATGCAACGGTAGAAAGCAGCTTCAGCTTCCTCTGTTTTTATTTCTATTGAAATGCGCTTGCCAATTTCCGGTGATAAAACATCAGCACGACACCGTGCCAGCATTTCCCGCATCACAAACCAACGATTATGTGAATTACCAAGTCTGACCATAGCAACTATTGCCATGGCTTTAGCTTCGGGGCTACCTTCATCATATATTGCAGACAACCGAGCACACACAGTATCAGCAAAAGGAAACAAAAAGGCCGTCGATTTTGCCCAATCACAATATTTTTCGATAATTGCCGCAGTTAGACCGTCGTCGCGGGAAACGATATGTGCTAGAGCCACAGCCGGAACTCTTGTCAGAAATGGCGTGGACAATGAATAAACCCAGTCATCTTCATGTCCTGAGGTTCTTTCTTCAATGCTCAGCTGAGCAAAGAATCTTGCGAATTCCCCAAAGTCATCTTCGTTCCAAGTCTCAATGGATCTTAAGCGATCAAGCCATTGACCAGATCTCTCATCTTCAACTTTGCAATGTCCACCAATGTCAACAAGGATGTCTAACAACATTTCACGAAGTTTCTTGATGGAAGGGCGTCGAGCCGGATTAACTTCTGTACACTTTTCGATGATGAGGCCCACTGGTCCGTCAGCGGTTTGTTTGGAGTACGGAATGCGAACTTGGTTCCCAAATATGTCGTGCAAAATGCAACCAAATGAATAGATATCTGCCGATGCTCTCGCTTTGTGAAAGTCATTCCTCTGTTCGGGAGCACAGTACTTTTCAGTATAAATGACCGTCCCTTCGGTCAAAGTAACAGTGTGTCCAGCAGGCGGCAAAACGGCACCGAGGTCGGATAATTTCCAATGTCCTTCGTGAAATAGAACATTTTTCGGATTAAGATCTCTATGGACATACCCTAAGTCATGTAAATATTGTAAGCCGTTCATAATATCAGCAACGGCGTCTATATTGACACTTCCGGTTTGCCTGTCTTCAGAAATCTGCTCCTCGTATGTTTTCTCAGCTAATGGCATTATAAACCATGGACTATCACCATCCAGATCGCAATCGACCACGGGCATTATTTCTTTTCCACCCAGTTCAGCTTGTGTTATAACCTCTCTCCGAAAACGCTTTCGCAAACGTTCATAGGCATTGGTAGGAATATATGTCGCTGGTTGAAATGTTTTTCTAGCATAGGAATGGCCATCTTGGGATCGAACCTCGGTAACAATACCAAAACCACCACGGCCAATTTCTCTAATAGTCTCATACTTATTCATCCGTTCAACTCCAGATCTAATCGCTGCAAAGTGCTCGTTTGATATTGGGTCTCTCAGCCAAAACCTAGCCAGCACAACGTTCAAATCTGACAGGCCATGACCGATGTTTTCGGGCACTCGCAGGCAGTGGATACAATCACTTTGTTTTTCAGACAGCAATGGGGAGGATACACTACAACACGTCGAATGCGACTAAGTTAGTCTCAATTCGGGAGACCGACTGTGCTCACACTCACCGGAGCACAATCGCGAAAATTAAGAGGAAGAAACAAGGTGTGGGGCCGAAGTGGAATTCTAAAAATTAAAATAAACAAATGTATAACATCTATTACCGAACTTAATATTAATCGGTCAAGAAAATGTCCTTGCCTAAATCGGTCGCCATACTCCGCTCTACTCGACAGACGAGATTGTATTCCGTTTTACGATTCCCGCCAATCACAACTTGAATTCCAAAAGGCGCGCTTACGGACGAG
Source organism: Calditrichia bacterium (assembly GCA_028284445.1). Lineage (GTDB taxonomy): Bacteria > Calditrichota > Calditrichia > RBG-13-44-9 > J075 > JANQRS01. The sequence continues at coordinate 60,613 of JANQRS010000058.1, read as the reverse complement.
TGCACTATTCCTTTTCCACCAAACGTATCTTCCTTTTATAGGAATGCACAGCAAAACCCCGCAACAGGCCGTGCTCACAGCCAGTTCCGGAAGTGATTTCAAGCGCGAAGTCTAAAACTAATTCGTATATTGTATGAAGTGCGAACAAATTGGCAGTTTTTGACCTCCATATAGCCTCCAAAACCCCTTAAAACATTGAAGAACTTGCCGTAGTTCGCAAAATATATAAAAATGCGAACCAACAAAAGCAGAAAACCAAGAATTTAGGCGGGTGGGGGCTTTGAGTCCTGGACCGCGGGCCTGCCTACTGCGCCAATGGACTTCAATTCGGACTATATATTTTTAACAATGCAAAGTCTCAAAATGTGACACTAAACACCCACACCTTGAGCATTTATGCACTTTCTTGAATATATTTCCTCTGCACTGAAATCTATTTACATATATTGAATTCTTAAAGCCGGAGAGGGCGCGAAATGTTAACAAAATCATCTGAACCATTTATTTGGAATGCAGCTGGGCTACTGTGGAAAGTCTTGGCACAAAAACGCCAAGAAGAGTTGGATTCTTTTCAATATACAGAGGCAGTTCGAGGCTTTCTTGGCGAGCAAGCCGGTGAAAATGGCTTCGTTATTTCACGTCCCAAGGTACTTATCGAAAGTAAAAACCTTGCTACGGTACAGCGATACCTCAAAAAACTTCTGGACAATTATCCAAAAGACTTCAATGTAATTTACCTATACAGCATCTACCACTTAAAGAGAAACGACCCTGGTGCAGCAATAGAAAAGATCAATTCGATTATGCCAAGGAGGCGTAAAAAGGCAATGATCGAGAAATATAAATGGCTCCACAATGCACTTGGCATTGCTTATAGAATGCAAGGCAAAAGAAATGAGGCTCTAAAGCACTATACTAAAGCCCTTGATATCGATCCGCTATTTCCTGCTGTGCATTTTAATCGTGGTAATATCGCTCTTGATGAAGGTTATGAAAATACCGCTTTAAAACATTACCAAATTGCATTTACGTTTGATACAACGTTTTCACAAGCTTACTTTGCATATGCATGGCTATCTTTCAAGCGTAAAGATTTTGAAGAAGCTGAGTCGGCTTGTAAGAATGCTATTAAGTCAAATCCGAGCGCAACCTATTGTCACATATTGCTCATTTCTGTCTATGTTTGGCAATCAAAACTGACTGAAGCCTTGCGATCTCTACGAACAATTTTTGATCTTAAGCTAGAACTATCTCCATCAGATCACGATGATCTGAAGGAATTAAGACGTCTTATTTCGGGCATTGAGATTATTCACGGAACCGAAGACGTTTTGGATGCGATGCACCCGGCAGTAACTCAAGATACATGCAAGCAGGGCGGTAACCCAGTAATGAATCTCCTATCTTCCTTGAGAGAAGCACATGATAGGAAATATTCCTTCCGGGATTTAGCAACGGCCAATATTGCCCTGAGCGACTACAAAAAATTTGAGGACATTACAGATCTACTGAAGAGATTCAATGCAAAAGTGCAGGAAGAACGTATCGGCAAAGATACAGGTATGTTTTCCAGTAAATGATTGTAAGGTTTCGCATTTTTCTTCGATTAACTGTTGAAAATCTCAACTTACACTGTTTTTTGATTTTGTTATAGCTATGCTTAATTGACCCATCAAGATTGATGAGAATAGACCATGTCAGGGAAAGACGAAAAAGTATTCTTCTGCCGGCAGCAGGGACACAAGCATGTATGGCCGGCAAGCGACTATGTGATCGACGCAGAAACCAGCCAGGCGCTGGCCAACTGCCCGATCTGCGATACGCCGGCGGATGAGGTCTCCTGGAGATACCTCAATCTGCAGAAAGCCTGGTCGAACGCCACCGGGCCGCGCACCGCGGCCGGCAAAGCCCGCTCGCGCCTCAACGGCTACAAAACCGGCGAGCACAGCAAATCCTTCCCAATCCTGGCGCCAGCACTGCCGGGTCGCTATCCTTCCTGCACCGATTGTGAGTACCGCAACCCCTGCGAATCAGAACCCTACAAATGGTGCCCGGTGCTCATTCAACCGATGATCCACTTCGTAAAAGCCTTCCAGGAAGGCAATGTGGACATGATGAAACAGTTCGCCGGCATTAACCAGGCCCGCATCTTCCAGATCGTGCAAATGATGTATATGGACATCCAGAAGCACGGTGTCCTGGTGGAGGAAACCGAAGAGACCAAAAACGGCTTCCGCACCCAGTTCAAAGCCAATCCGCTGCTTTCGCGGATCCCCCACTACATCGAGATGCTTGGACATCATGCCGATCAGCAGAGCATGACGCCCCGGCAACAGCAAGAGACAGAGACCGCCCGCGGCTTCCTGGAAGCGGAAAACGCAAAGGTGGCCAACATTGCCGACTATGTGGAACGGCAGAAATCATCGATGCACCAGCTGAAACTGCAGATCCAGAAGGCCAGCATCCGTGCCGCCCAGGATCCCGCCTTAAAACGATACACCAAAGAAATTGAGTTCGAGGAAGTCAAGGACGATGAAAAACCGAACGATCAGACTGGCCAATCAGGCTGAAAAAGAAATCCTGAAATACAAGGATGATACCGCGCTGTGGATGAAGCACTGCACTGGCCAGGATGCGGATCCCCATCAACAGCTGGCGATTATGGAGATTGAGGAGCATCCCAATGCGATTATTGTCTGGCCTCCGCGGTTTGGAAAGACCTGGTCAATGGAGGCGGTTAACCTGCGCGACCTGTTCTGCTATCCGAAGGAGAGCCTCCTGCTATTCGGTCCGAAGCAGGACCAGGCAAATAATGCCCTGCGCGAACACCTGGACTGGATTGAAGGATCAGAGCTACTGAAGTCCTACCTGGCCATGAAGCGCGGAAAACGTCAGTTCTCGGAGACAAAATATGAGCTGCTAAACGGCTCGCGGGCCAAGACCATGGGGATCCTGGGACAGATCGATTCGGAAGAGGCCTCGATCATCCGTGGCGAAGAATTCGACGATATGGATCTGGAGCGCTGGAATGACCGGGTGCTTTCGCGCGGTGGCCGTAAGAACCGCTCCGGCAAGCCCACCCGCTACCGGCTCTCCGGCACCATCCAGAAAGGCAAAGGTAATATCTTTCAGATGATGCATTCCGGGCTTTATCATGTGGTAAGCCAATTCAATATCTATCACGGGCTGGAATTCGGGATCTACGATGAGAATGCCATCAACCTGATGAAAGCGGAGATGACTGATGATGAATGGCTGCGGATATTCCTGCTGATCTTTACCGAAGCCAAGAACTTCATCTGGGAGTCTTACCTCAACAAATGCATCGAGGCCGGCTTCCGGATTGGCTGGGATGGCGTGGAATACCGGCCGGGGGGCGAGTATAAACCTCAAGGCATCGTCTATGCCGGTTTCGACTGCGGGCATAGCGGGATGAAAAAGCAGCGCTCTGTCTACCGGCTCGAGCTGGTAGAATATGTCGGCAGCCGGGCACTCTGGTTAAACGGCTTCGAATGGGATCCCACTGACGATCCCGATAAGATCAAGCGTGAGCTGGTAGATATCTGGCGCTACTACCAGGTAAGCGGCGGATATGGAGACGCCCTCAAAGCCAACTTCATTGCCGAGATCAACGATGCCCTCTATGATCAGGGGCTGACCAGCATCGACCGCAGCAAGAATCCGGAGAACAAGCCCCCCGATTGGGTGAAATGGGCGCTGGCGCCAATGTGGAACAGCGGCAAGTTCAAATACCTGGCCGCCTCCGAAACAAAGAAGATGATAGAGCATAGCAAGCTATTCCTGCCTTACTTCCACCGCAAAGATGACCGCCACATCGCCAAAATGATGCGACGCCTGGTCCGCTGCCTTCTCAATGTCCGCTCTGTAGACAACAAAACTTCCTATCCTTCCCTGGAAATCATCAAACCCCAATTGGGCGATGATGCCTTTGACGCCCTCAATATGGCCACTATCTGCGCCAACGACCGGCAGATTGCCCCGGTGGACTTTAGCAAAGCCGCTGCCAGTGGTCCGGAACTGGAAACCGGACAAATGGCGGATTCGATGTTGGGAGAGTTGTTGGGAGTTGGAGGTGAGGCGGGGTTTGAGGATTTTTGACGTCAAGACAACCTACGAAGTGTACTTTACACAAAATGTCTTCAAGTCTAAAGTACCTTGATTTGGCACAAAGTATTCATATATATTTGTTGAATAAACCTTTCAATAAACAATGAATAAAAACTCTTCTTGCAGCCTCCAGAGTTGAGCTTTTACTTATGATAACTCCACATTTTATGATTCCTCTAAATAATTCTTTGAAAGGCCTAAAATGAACTATTCTCGAACTGTATTAAGATATTTCATGGTATCAATACTAGTTTCAATGCTCTTATCAACGTCATTTGCAAAATCTAGTGACTTTGGTTTAGATCTAGATCAAAAAGTGAGAATCTTTCTAGAAGGCCTAGATAATTCGTTGAAAGATCGAATAGATCAAGCAACAGGTAACCTAGACGTCATCCTAACAACTAAGCTAATGAACCTTGAAGGGTTTATAAACAACCTAAGGTATGCGCTACGCAATGATCTTAATGAAACCATAGGACAACTTGATAGGAGCGCGATCAATTTACTGCGAGAAGTCAGCGACATTATTCAGAACGAAACTTATAAGACAATGGATAAAATCGAGAGCATTGAAGACAGGTTTGAAATTAAATTTGACGACTATTGCAATAGGCTACCTGATTGGTTATGTGAGGACAAATACTTGATAAACAAAGTTAGGGGAGCTCTCCTTTCCTACAAATCAACAGGGACTTACGACATAAGTTTCAATGGAACAGCAGTATTTGACATGATTCAAGTCTCTGCAATTCTCTACAGCGATTCGGCAAAAGGACCTCATGATATTCGCAAATATTCTAAAAAGAACTTTCGCGGTTATAGACAAGGAAGAAAGACACTATCTATTCCGGTTCAGGATATAAACTATATCTTCAAAAATACGGATCCGGTATGGATTGGACTCAAGCTCATTTGCAAAAGGAAAATCAAGAAAAAACTACGACGTGATGCGGTTGAAGAATATGTGTTTAAATACAAGCTATTGTTAGAACCTAAATATCCTGCTTATTATGAACTATTCCTAGAAAGCCCGCCTCTTGAAGAGAAGGATTCTTTAACTCGTCCAAAATACTATGACGTGCCGTCAGGTAAGGATATCGAAGTTTTTTCACGAGCTATACCGGATGGCGCTGTCTTAAACCTGGAAGGTTCATACTGGTCTGACATTCATCAATTGGATTATACAACTCCAGCACCAGTTGTTATCGCAGGCCGTCTAGCGGTAATAGATGAGGCTTGGAGAATTAAATATTGCCCGAATCTTACTTACAAAGGATGCAATAGCTGTAATAACGACCCTAAATGTCGTGTTATCTATCATGCAGATGAAAGATTAGCGCAAGCGATAAATCAATTTGAAATCGACTGGTATAAGAAATGGACGAACAGTAAACCTCCAGCAAATGGCTCTGCCTTAGAGATCGAATATTCCTATTGGAATGGTCCTCTTAAGCCGGTGGGCAAGAATCCAAATCAACTGGTTCGAACATACTCAAACCGAACAAGCAAAACCATAAAGGCTTTTATTCAGGCTGCCTATAGAACAACATCCGAAGATGAAGGAAGGCCTGTTAAAACACCTTTGTATCTAGTCAATCCTAATCCCGAATCAGATGATAAGTTAAAAGTAATAAATGGAAAACAATATATTCGTTTTGATCAAGACTATACCACAGAGTACATCGAGTACAAGAAGATGGATCAATATACTTTGAGACTAAAATTTTATTATGACAGCTATGTGACGGAAATAACTGAAACATCCGCAAATATTCCAAGAACAATATCGTTTCAAACAAGACCCAATACTAAAAAAACACTTGGACGTTTTGGCCTAAAGCTTCGACCATATGGCTATAATCCGAAGTGATCGACTGTTGCTAAATCGTATAATTCATATAAAGATTAGGAGTGCTCAGCGCAATCACGATAACATAGAAATACACCGCCCCAAATCACCGCTTAAGCAAACAATAATTTGCTTAAGCGACAAATTATCCCCATATTCCCCTATCAATGTTTGCCTGTAGTGCCTCTCCTAATTGTCCATTCAGCTGCGGTTGAGTGGGCAGTTAAGCCTTTCAGAAGCGATGCCGCGCTTTGGAAGGATGAGGAAAGTGAGTCCGGGGACCTGCAATCTCCGCTTTGATCTTTCGAATCCAATTTGATAATCCCATAACCGTTTTTAAGCTATGCCGAGACGCAATCGCAGACAACGCGCTTACCGCGGAGAACTGGCGGTAGCCGGCCAGGACCTGATCCACAAATATGGTCTGGCCAATGAGAGTCCAGATGATCTGATTCGCCGGAAAGGCATGAGCTATCTGGAAGAGCTGGAAAAGGATGCCCACCTGGCATCCTGCCTGGCCACTCGCCGACAGAAACTCATCAAAAAGGGCTGGCGGATTAAACCGGTTGAGAAGAACGGCAAGGTCACCGCCCGGGCCCGGGAGATGGCCGAGTTTACCAAACACAGTATCGATTGCATGCAAGGCGCCTTCGAGAAAGACCTGGAAGCAATGCTCGATGCAACCTCCAAAGGCTTTTCCCTCTCGGAAATCAATTACCAGCTGCTGCAAACTGGACGTTTTACCGGCAAGCTGGGATTAAAGAACATCCGCTTTAAACCGGCTCGCTATTTCTCCTTCAAATATGATAAGCTCGGCTATTACGAAATTCGACAGATTGATCCCAATCCAAATGGCACTCCCCTGCCGCGGGAAAAGTTCATTCACCTGATCGCCGGCAATAACGATGAAAATCCCTATGGCGATGGGGTAACCAGCAAGTGCGCATTTTGGGTTTGGCTAAAGAAGAACCAGGCTAAGTTCTGGGCGATCTTCAATGAGCGCTTTGGCCTGCCGCTTACCCGGGTAAAGATGCCCCGCAATCCGTCCAAGGCTGATGAGACGGCAGCGGATAGCATTATCCGCATGATCCAAAGCCGGGCCGGGATCCGGGTGCCGGAGAACTTCGAGATCGATTTCCTGGAAGCAGCTCGCCGCGGTGATATCACCTATGACAATTTCATCGAACGCTGCAATAAGGAAATCAGCAAGGTGGTACTGGGCAGCACCCTCACCAGCGAAGAGGGCAAGCGTGGACAGGGCTCTTATGCGCTGGGATCCACTCACGCCGAGACGGTGGAAGACTATATCATATTTGATGCCGCAATGCTGGAATCGGCTATAAATGAACAGCTGATCCAACGGCTAATAGATCACAACTATATCACCGATGACTACCCGCGCTTTGAATGGCTGGGCATCGACATCGGCACCTTAATCTCACTGGCACAGAGCCTCGGCATCTTTGTGGACCGCGGTCTGGAAGTGCCGGTGAGCTGGATTTATGAACGAACAGGGATTCCGTTACCCAGGGAAGGCGAACCTGTATTGGCGGCCGCCGCCGTTCAGGACGTGCATGGAAGCACTCCCCCTGTTTCTAATCAACCGGACAACCGCTCCCCTCGCCAGTTCTCGGAACAGTTTGCCGAGCTGCCCGAGCATATCCAGGAAGAGATCTCCGCGCTGGACGAGCTGCACCAACGCTATGTAAAGCTGGCCGGCGATCGCTACGAGGACCTGCTGAAGAAGCTCTCTGTAGATCTTAAAAAAAAACTGGATTAGAATCAGCCCTTGAAGTCATCCACAAAACCTTCTGGCATCCGGATGATGCCCTCCTGGCTCCCATCGAACAAGCGGTTGTTCTGGCAACTCTCTATGGACGCTATCTGGCTGAGCGCGGCCTAAACCGCAAACGCGCCGCCCACTTCGAGGATCTCAGCATTCCCAATGGCTACCAGGCAGCAGTGGAGTATCTGCTGGCCAAGAGGGTGCTGCCGGCAAGCAAATTCTATCGCCTCAGCCGAAACGCCCGTAGACAAGCGTTCACCGCTTCACGCATTGCAGCGTTCCATGTCATTGAGAAAGTCCATCAGAGCATTGTTCTGGCCGGCAAGGAAGGACATTCTTTCCGGAAATGGGCGTCCGGCCTGGGGCCAGTCTTCGATAAAGCCGGCATCACCGGGTTATCAGACCACTACCTGCGCATTCTCTTTCAGAATTCGATTATGGGTGCATTTAATGAAGCGAAGAATGAGATATATGCCCAAACTGATCCGGAGGAATTCCCGCTACGGGAGTTCCATACCGTTGAGGATGAACGAGTGCGCAGCTCGCATGCAAAACTGAACGGCTTCATCGCAGGCCGGGATGATCGGATCTGGAAAAGGCTCAGTCCCCCACTGGATCACGGCTGCCGCTGCACAACTTCGATGGTTCACAAGAATGAGGACGTAAAACCATCAAAGAAGAAGCTAACAATCTCCGGGCGGGGATTTGGCTTTGTATCCGGAAGCAGACGCCGGCGGCCAGTAGCGCCGAGAATTCCTAAAGCGCCGAAAGTGAAATTGCCGGCAGACGATGCAACGAGTGGTATACCTGTATCCCGCAGCCTAAAAATCCCCAGGAGGGGCGCGGCTCACCAGGTCTTTTCGGCGGTTCTGCAGGCCATTGATGATACCCATGATGATGGCCGCCTGAGTGCCATCCCAGTCAAGGTCAATCGTTCTAAACGAGCCCTTGGCCAATATCAATATCGGATTGACTCCGGCGCCGCAGTAAAGATCAACGTGAGCAGCCTGGGCAATCAACAGCACATGACGCTGGCTCATGAAGTCGGCCATTTCCTGGATCATCACGGCATTGGCCGGTCCGGTGTATTCGCCTCCTCAGCAGGTCTGCTGGATGATTTTCTGAAGGCAGTCAAAGGCAGCAAAGCCTATCAAAGCATCCTGGAACGCATCGACAATCCCAAAATAACGGTCACCGAAACCTTCTTTTATCTGGCTGACCGCCGTTACATTAAATATCTACTGGATGAAACAGAGCTATGGGCGCGGGCGTATGCACAGTATATTGCAGTGCGAAGCAAGAATCCGCTCATGCTGAAGGAATTGCAGCAAGAGCTGGCTTCTATTCGCGAAAGTCCCGGGAAGATATTCACACAATGGGAAGAAAAAGATTTTGAACCGATCGCTAAAGAAATCGACGAAATCTTCAAAAAATTAGGGTGGTTGAAATGAAAAAGCAGTTGTCAGTAAAAAAGCGGATTGAAATGATCAAAAAAGTCTATGGTGTCGGTGAGGTTGAAGCCCGGCAGATTTATGATATAGAAACTGGAAAATCGGATGGTGACGTGGTTGCGATCAAGGAATCGAAAGTCAAATTGCCCTCCTTGAGATCCCGGCGCAAGAAGTAGCGCCGGTCTCTGTTTATTGCAATAATTCGCGCGGTCCACTATACAGCGGCGAATTGACATCGGCACACCAGGGTGGACATGGAAAAGATTTCTCACGGATCGCGCCAGCTGTCAAGTCGTTACCATTCTGATCAGCACCTACCAGCACTAGAACTCGCTCACCGCCTTCATCCAATCCATAATAATAGCGGATACCAACTGCATCCTCCTGGTCCAGAATATCTTCAATGGCTGTACGGCTAAAATACCCACCGAGCCTTTCATCCGGCGCTTTATCCAGACGATAGGCTGCTGTCATTTGTGCAGCTTCAGCCAATGAAATTTCATGATCAGTGGATATGTACGAAGACGTATCCGAAACACTGACTGCAGCCACCGCAATAATGAACATACTCAAGAGAACTGTTTGAACAATGACTAACACACCTTTCTTCCTCATACTTACTCCCCTGCTTTGAGTCCCAAGCCGCATTCGATTTATATGATACGATTGATTCTGATTCGAAATCCCGAGTATGAAAAAAAAGTAGCATAGATTATCGCCAGGCTATAAATCATACTGGTTATATTGACAACCACGGACAAATTAATAACCGTTTCCTTTGGTAATCCGGCCTGATAAAAAACTGCGATAAATAAACCAAGGTTAAAAAGAATACTGGCTATTACCGTGACAATTTCCGGATCTTTCAGGTTGACCTGTTTCGGAACCAGATAATAAACAGCAAGAGATACCGTCACAACAGAGTAGTAAATCGAAGAGAGGGGTTCGCCTGGCATAATCAGTAACAGGACATTTATTGCATTAAATGTAATGAATAGTCTGCCTATATGTAACCAAACTTTGAAAATATATGTGATGAGAGCAAAGTGCAGAATATGATATGAGTTCAGAATATAGAGTGGATTCCTGATTTCAAAAAACCAATTGAAATATCCCAAGGTGTCGAAAATTGCCCCCAGGATAATGCTAAGCCCCCATAAGCGCATAATTCGATTGGACCTTCGCCAGGCAATCAAAACAAAACCTGCACCAATCCAGTACAAAAGTAAGCTAAAGTAGGCTGTTGGCGTGGGTGAAGCTGAAATGCGAGCATGGAATTCATCAAGAAGATCAAAATAAATAATTACCGGGTATATACTGAGGACCAGCATCAAAAAAAGGGCAAAAATGCTAATGCCCAAGATGCGACTGCCTTTTTCGGTAAAGTATGAATGGTTGGCGAGGCTGATAAACTGACCGTTTTCCAGGTCCTCTTCAAGCAGCTTGGAGAGAAACTGCTGCCCTTCCGGAGAGGCGTTACGATATTCTTCCTTTAATTCATCTTTTATCTTTTTTGTCGACATCCCTGATCCCCAAGGCCTCTTCGTGAGCAATCAATGCTTTATGGAGTATCTTAATGGTTCGATCACTGGGGTTGGTATTCTCCAAAATGGCTTCGAGTTGCTCTTCGCTGTAGCGGCCATCGGGTGTATCATTCAGACTCCTGGGCACCAGCACCGGCTTCTCCCCCGTGAACAGGACATAGCAGTTCATGTACTCTGCAATGGCATTGAGAATTGAGGTGCGGGTCCGGGCCTCCGGTTCATCTTCTGATCCGAGAATCTTGTATATCATTGGCTCGGAAATGCCAATCGCCTTTGCGAGCTCAGCATTCTTCAGGCGAGTAGTCTGTAGTATTTCCTTCATATGCGGGCGCACATATTTAGTGAGCACCGTCTTATGACTTTTCCGGTCAGTCATGGCGTTTACCTGATATCATGAAAACATATTTGACTATATAAAACTATACAGAATTTAAAATACTGCTTGCTTTAAAGCAAGAATGAAGTGAAGTTTTAGGAGCATATCTCAACTTTAAAAAGAATAAATGGCGTGTTCCGTTCAATTGATTCCAGTGGAATAGTATTTTTGCAGGAGTATTATGTCGACAGGTATAAAATCAAGGAAAAAGCGACAGTTGCGCAATGATGAAGAGATACTATTGTCGATCTTCGCTGAAATACCTGTTGACCAACAGTATATTTTTTTGCGCTTAATAGCGACAAAGCTCAGCATTCCCCCCACTACCGGGAACCATACAAACTTCCATACCCCGGTCGACAAAGGATCATATTCGAAAAAAGCCAAGAAATAGAATTGGCAAAAAGCAATGCCTCCCGAAGGAGGCATTATAGACCCATATGGTTAGTGGTTCATTTGAACCACCCCCCCCCTGCTTTGCGCTGGCTACAAAGCGGGGATTACCGATCGCCTTCCAGGCGCAATTTGCGAATCCATTCGTTTCACTTGCCAACAATTCAAAGTTCAAATAGGGAATATCCAAACAGTCAAACGTCCAGTCAGATAGTTTTTCCAAGGTATTTGCGAATCTACCTCCCAACTCACGCCACGTCCGAGTGGCCCGACGAAAACTATCTGTTCGACGAAGTAGACTATCGCTGAAGAACCTCGCGAATGGACAATACAAGATCTGAAATCTTAACATCACTTGATTGGAAAACGTAGTCAACTGCAAATCCCAAAATGACCAAGAACAACCAAATCCATAGTGTCTTTTTATTCCGGGATGGCTTTGTTTTCCTCTCTGTGATTTTTGTCCGCGTAATAATGATAGTCTCTTTCTCATTCGAGACTTGAAATTGCTCGAATTCACGAACAATTTCTTCGTCTACGGGAGATACTTGGATTCTACGATCTGAATGACAAAACTCCGAATCGGCCGGTAAACGCGTACCAGGCTGTTTCCGTTTTGCCATTCTCTTCTCCTATTCATTAAACATCGAACTGTTTAATCGAGCTGATTATGTGGACCCGCTTCAACCAATCACCTCCTTTCAATTCCTATTCTGTTTCCGGATATATATGAATTTGGACTTCTGCAATCTCTTTTCTTTCCCGATGTCTAATGTAGAACTCGAAGCCATTGGATTGCCATTCCTTAATATTCTGCATAATCTCCATTGCAAATAAAAAAAGGGCACGATTAGATTCGAACTTGAGATCGTCTCGTAATGCCATAAAGGCCTCAGACTCACTCGGGGTTAACCTTAAAGTAAGCATCTCAGATTTGGTTACTTTTGGCTTTCTTTTGATGATTTGTGGCTCCAAATTATCCCCAACCGTTTTGTGTTACTCACAATGTATTACATTTAGAAATACAATTACAACAACAGAAAAACATTATTGTTCTATTAAAAGATTTTATTGTTGATTAAGCATCAATTTTTATCTAATTTCAATCCAACACTACTTTCAAAAGCAATCAAGGACTGATACCTCCCCGAAAAAGCAGGGATCCGGCTGGTTCCGGAATCCCTGCAAGATCTGTAGAGGCTGCAGGTCCTGCAGGGTTCGCAAAAACCGTCACGTTCAAGGATGAACATGGTTGAGTTCTTCAAAAGATATCCGATCACCTACAATCCCAACGGGACCGTCACCATCTCCGAGGTCGAGATCTTCAAGCTCGGCACTCACCGGGGCTTTCTCTATGATAGCGAATGGGCCAGGCAAGCCCTGGCCAACCACAAACAGTTTGAGAGCAACGGCTACTCTCCTTCCGTCATTTTAGGCCATAACCGAGAAGGTAACGAAGAGAAGCCGGCCAAAGGCCTGCTGAAAAATTTCCAGCTCAATGGCGAGCTAATCACCGCCGACCTTACCGGCATCCAGCCGGAAACATTCGAGAAAATCCGCAAGAATGAGTACCCGCATCGCAGCGTGGAGGTCAATCCCACCGGCAAGCGATTCACCGCACTGGCGCTACTCGGCGGCACTCCGCCTTACCACAAGCTCCCGGCTATGGAATTCTCCGGAGAAGATGATTGCGAGATCATTGAGTTCGAAGCGGTGGACCTTGCTATGCAAATTGCCCGGGATGACAAGCTACGTACCATCAAAGACCTCTACTGGAAGATGATGCAGGCTATCAACAAGGTGATGGGCGGAGTAGACGCCACAGACAAAGAAAAAGACGCGGATGTAAAAGCTCTGCTCGGCCAGGGCATCAGTCTAATTGCCAAGGAAGCAAAGAACTTCAAGGAGGATACAGATATGTCCCAGGACAACAACTTTCAGGCCTTTAAGGATCAGCACGGCATGACGCCGGAAGAAGCGGTGCAGCAGGTCAACAAATTCCAGGAAGAAGCTAAAGCGCGAGTAAAGAGCGCTCGCGAGTTGCAGGTCAAAACTTTTGCCGATCGGCTCAAGAAAGAGCATCTGCTCTCCCCCGCCCTGGTTGATGAGGTAATCATGCCCTATGCCGGCACTCTGCTTTCCAAAGATCCCACACAGTTCAGTGAACAGAACGGGGTGTTTGATGATATCGAAAAGTTTACCGCTGTCGTCGAGAAACTCGTAAAAGGCGCCCAAGAGAATTCCCTGTTTGTCGATCTGGATGAGCACACTCGCCATTCAGACGCTCCGCAGCGAAGCCGGGAGAGTAAGACCTTTGCTGGCCATGACAATGTCGACGGCGATCGCCTGGACATCCACGAAAAGGCAAAAGCTCTGATGCAGCAAACTCCGGATCTGAAGTTTGAAGATGCAGTGGATCGGGTATTGGCCAACTAAACAATTTGCAAGATGACAACTCAGAATAGTTGAGGAAAGATTATGAGCCTGACCAAACAATATGGCCCCCAGATAACGATTGACGCCACCGCGGTCATCACCGAGAACCGCTTTGTGACGTACAACGGTGCCCATACAGCAGACATTTCCTGCGCCGGCATCGCCTTGCATAGTGTAAACAGCGGCGAACCAATTACGGTGCAGAGCCAGGGCCGGCTGCCGGTTGAAGCCAGTGGCGTGATTAACGCCGGCGACTTCGTGGCATCAGACGCCAATGGCAAAGCTGTGGCGCTTGCGGTTGCTGCAGTCGCTGATGTGGTGAAGATCTGTGGCAAAGCTGTGGAAGCAGCTGCGGCGGATGGCGACATCATTCTGGTGGATCTGAAGCCGCTATAGATCAGCTCGAAAAGTATTGACAGGTTGAGAAAAACAATAAATATGACAAGGAGGTCCGAATATGCCCGCACCCAGTGATATCAGGGCCCAGGTTGACCCAATCCTCACCGAATTTGCCATCGGCTATCGCCCGGCCGGCAATCTAATCGGTAAACGGGTAGCACCGGTAGTCCCGGTCTTAACCCGTACCGGCACCATTTACCAGTTTGGTAAGGAAGGGTTCCGGGTTCATAATTCTACCCGCGCCGCCCGCGCCCATCCCAAGCAGCTCGAATTTGCGCTTGGCAGCGATTCCTACGCCACTGCCGAACATGCCCTCTCTACCCAGCTTGACCTGGAAAAAGAGATCGGCGAGGCTCGCCGGGTGGGCGGCCGTCCCATGGAAATGCGTCTGGAGCGCAAGGCAACCATGATGGTCCAGCACAATCTGGAGCTGGAACTGGAAAAGGCCGTTGCCGACAGCGTTTTTGCGGACGGCAACTATGAATCAGGCAACAAGGTTACCCTGGCCGGCGCGGATCAATGGAAAGATTCCGCCGGGGATCCCGGCACCACTTCCAATCCTATTTCCGATATCCGCGAAGGCATTAACGCCGCCCGCGACGATATGGGCGTTCGTCCCAACAAGCTGGTTTTCGGGTATGAAGCCTGGGATTCTCTAATCGATCATCCGGATATCCTGGAGCGCATCAAGTATTCGGAACGAGCGGTAATCACTGAGGCGATGATTGCTCAGCTGTTCAATGTCCGCGAAGTGATGGTTGGCGAAAGCGTGTATTCGGCAGACGGCAACGTCTTCACCGATATCTGGGGCGATAAGGTAGCCTGCCTGTTCGATCCTCCGGATGCCGACCTGGTAGAAGGCACCACCCCGCATACAGTCATCTTTGAGCTTTCCGGATATCCGATCGTGAAGACCTATGATGATGCGATCAATCGCAATTACCTGGTCTTCCGCGAATACCAGGTGAAGCTGGTCAGCAATGCCTATGGCTATCTGATCCAGGACGTGCGCGGATAAGCGTGAGTAAACGAATCCACAATTTGAGGTAATAATGCCTGAGAAGAACCAGACTGAAAACCCGGCGGCCAAACCGCCGGCAGGAGAGAAAAGACCTGCGGCAAAATCATCCGGCACCTTCAAGGTGCTCTCCGATTTGAAGTTTAACCAAAAGCGTTACAAGCCGGGTGAGACGGTCAATTTGAAGGGCCTGAACAAGGTCCAGGTCGAGCGGCTGAAGAAGAATAAGGTGATCGTATAAATGCCTGCCTATACCGATTTCGACCGGGTGATGGCTCACCTGCCCAAAGATCCGCCGGCATCCGTAACCGCCAAGACGGACCAGGACATTGCTGATGCTTCAGCGCAACTGGATGCCCGGGTTGGCGCTCACTTTCCGCTTGCCTATGGTGGTGGAACGCAGCGCTTTCCGGATATCACCGAGACACCGGCCACGCCGGCGATTATCGAATTGACTACTCGCTATCTGGCTGTTCACATGCAATACGTGCGTATGAAGGAGAAGCGTAGCGGCGATGGCACCCTCGCGGACAAATTCGGGGAATTAGCAGACAAGCTAATCGGCGAAATCATCAAAGGCGACATAGTGGTGACCATCGATGGCGCTGAGGCAGCGGCATCTGCCCTCGCCGGCATCGAGGATCCTATCTACGAAGATTTGGAAGAAAATATCTTTAATCCCAAAGAACTGGACCTGCATAGCCATGGCTAATGATCGCATTCAAATTATCATTGATGATCGCGTGGCCAGCGCTCGCCTGAAAGGTATCCGAGCCAGTGCCGGTAACCTGCGGCCGGCCTTTATCAATTTCGAGGCCTATATGCAGCGGGTCATCACCCTGATGTTTCGCCGCAATCGGCGTGGCGGCGGCGATCGTGGAGTGACCTGGCCATTCTTCAAACGGATTGGCCAGTTGCGTCCTTCCGGAAAGCGGGTGACCCGCAACAGCAGCCTGATGCGCGATACCGGCCGCATGATTACTGCGGTGCTCAGCAAGTCCCGTAGAACAGCGACCAGGCTGGAAATGGATACCCCGGTTGAATATGCCAAATGGCAGCATCAGATGCGCAATTTTCAGTTCTTTGAGTATCCAAAAGATGTAGAGCAGCTGCGCCGCTTTATCATCAGGAGCATCGGTAATGGTCGATAAGTTCAATCGCATCGAGCAACTGTTAAAAGAAGCATTGGAAGCAGCTGATAGCCTGGAAGCAGTTCAGACCTTCCGGGAGAAGTTGGAAAACAACCTTGAAGACTATTATGGGCACCAGCTGCCGGCCGTAGCCATTCATGCGGTAGGAATGACGCCCCAGGAACGGCGCCTGAGCGGTATCGATGTCGCAATTGAAGTGGTTGACTGCAGCGGTGATCTGCAAGCAGCCGATAGCCGCTTGAAACAGATTGTATCAGAAGTAGTCGATTTCCTGCGTCGGCAAGACCCGACAGCCGGTGGCCATGTTTTTGTTGATCATTTCCAAGGAATCCGTATCAACAACGTGACCATTATTCCACCCAATCCAATTGAGAATGAATTCATCGTCAGCAGCATTATAGACGCGACCATATTAATCATCGAGTAGTGAGATGCGCAAAAAGAAGACAACTGCAGAAACGATCAGATCCTCCCCTACTCCGCAAACAAGCAAGGTTGTGCGGATTTGTGCGGAGCTGGTTGTGCTGCGTCGACCGCAGAGCATCAGCCGGATTTGTTACAAGGGAGATGTGATTGAAGATCCCTGGCCGGAGCTGCTTCAGGCGGCTTACCTCGATGAGCAGCATCGCGTATTGCAAGTTATTGAGATCGAAGCAGACAAGGAGGTCTAAATGTCCGATAGAAATCAAATTATGTGGGGTGAAGGCATCGTCTTTGTGGACGGTGTGGAAGCCTTCGATGTCCAGGAACTGGCCTTCAATTTTGGCGTGGAGGTCCTGGAAGCCGTCAAAGGCGATGGTGGCGGAAATATCCGCATCCCGACCAATCAACCTATTTCCGGCCGCTGCGGAATGCTCGGCCTGAACGGCCCATTGTTCAACAAACTGACTGGCGCATCTTCTGTTACCGGCACCAAGAAGCGGATCCGCTCTGAGGCAATTTCCAAGGTCGGCAACGACCTCACACTGGCGCAAAACACCGCCATTGAGGAAACCCTGCGGGTTGTTGCGTCCGGATCCAATAATCTGCCCTTAACCCGGGTTGCATCTTCGCCGGCCGTTGGCCAGTACAGCTTTGCAGCCGGCGTCGTGACCTTAAACGCCGGCCAGACAGAAACCGAATTTGTGGTTTCCTACATCTATACCGATTCGGTAAACGGTGAAACCAGTCAGTTCTCAGCCAACTCCCTGCCGGCGTCGTTTGCATTGTGGGGATCGCTGCGCACCAAGGAACTCTTTGGCAATACCACAGATGATCTGATCATTTATGCCGGCAAGTGCGAGCGGGTGAGCGAATTTTCGATGGGCGGGCAGATTGGCGCTATCTCTACGCCGGGCTTCGACTTCTCCTGCCGGGTCGATTCCGAAGGCGATTTTGAGGTCTATTGGCCCTGATGAAAAAGGCAATATTTGACATATTTGATCGCCTGAAGCAAGTCCGGCGTGATAAGGAATCCTATTACCAAGAGCAGAGGCAGGCTGAAGAACAAGCCGGGCGCATCGAGGACCTGATGGTCCGCTTTCACAGGGTTGGCGAGATCCAGCTGCCGCTGCCGAACCTCTTTGCCAAGGCGCAGATGGATGCCTATTTCGGTTCCTGGGACAATATCGACTTGCAAAACGATCGGCATCTGACAGCGATGATTTTCTTCCTGGAGAATTGCCGCAACAAAGAGATTGATGCCTGGTCCCGGGAGCAACTCGATGCCGCCATCAGTGAGCGCATGACGGACATCGCCCTTCACGAGAAAGATGCCTACGTCAGCTGCATCGAGGAAATATTCCTGGCCATAAAAAAAAACTCGATCAGACATCAGCGCGACCTGCTGTTCAAGGTGGCGGACCAGTTCGGCATACAGGAGATGGTTGGGGCACAATCCTGATCACGCTGCAGCTGCATCTTCAGCAGCCGCTTGAATATTTTTATTTGAATTTAAACATCATTCAATTGCTCACTCTGCTCTTCCTGGTTGACAAGCACAACCGGGCGCGGATTGAACAAATGAATGCCTTAAACAGGTCCCTCCTTCCTGGCGGGATGAATTGAGGAGATGTTATGTCTTTGACCAATCGAGGCAAGATCCGGATCTGGGAAATTGTCTTCCGCGGACAATATAACGGCGGGGCCTTGCCCACCAATTTATACATCCGCCTGGTAACTTCGGCAACTGCGCCAACAGTAGATACCAACCTGGTATCCGAGCTCACCGAAATTGCATCAGGAAACGGCTACACGGCCGGTGGATTTTCGCTCAGCAAGAATTCGACTGACTTCGATACGCTGACTGAAGACGACACCAATAACCGCGGAGATATCCTGATCAAAGATGTTGCCTGGACAGCATCAGGCGGTCCGCTGCCGGCATCCGGAAACGGGGCTCGCTACGCGGTGTTGACTGATGACAATGCTACCGATGCCAATCGCGAGGTGCTTGCATTCTGGGATCTGACAACTGATCGCAGCGTCAGCGACACTCAGGACCTCACGCTCCAGGATCTTGGTCTGCGCCTGAACGAAGCAGCCTAAATGGGGTGGTTAGGAAATGGCAACCGTAACCCCGAAAGTCGCAGCCGGAACTGACGATGGCGGCACCATTGGCGCCAGTGGATTTATCAACAATCCCAACACTTTGCGGGTTGGTGAAGATAACAATGGCGATGATTATTCAACCTTCATTCGCCTGCAGGTAAACGATATTCCGCAAGGTGCCACGATCAATGACGCCACCTTGAAAATGATCGGCAACGCCGGCGATGACTCTGGCCCCAATGCGACCTTTGACATTTATGGCGAAGCCGCTGATAATCCGGCAGCGCCAACATCACAGAGCGATTTTGACGGACGTACTCGGACCACGGCTACCACCAGAGCCTTTGAACAAACCGTAGCGACCGGCACCGAATACAATTTTGATGTTACGGCGATTGTCCAGGAAATAGTGAATCGCGCCGGCTGGGCCGCCGGCAACTACCTGATCATCTTCCTGGACGCTGATACGACAGCCACCGGCACCGACGACCGGGTAGCCTACGACAGCTATGACGGATCGACAACCAACGCGCCCGAAATAGAGATCGACTATACCGCGGCCGGCACCACGGTGTCACCGGCGATTGCCGAAGTAAACAGTGCGACTTTGGATCCCGTCGTCGTCAGAAGCAGCCTGACAATTTCGCCGGCAATTGCAGAAGCAAGCAATGCAGTCCTATTACCATCGATCATTCACGGGA
Organism: Calditrichia bacterium; assembly: GCA_028284445.1. GTDB lineage: Bacteria > Calditrichota > Calditrichia > RBG-13-44-9 > J075 > JANQRS01. The sequence continues at coordinate 40,852 of JANQRS010000058.1, read as the reverse complement.
ATTTGACCCTCTCCCCCGCTCGCAGCAATGCAACTGGTGTGGCAACAGGTCCGATCGTCGTCAAAGGATCACTCACTATTGGGCCGGCGATCGCAAGTGTAGCGATTAGCGCAATTGAACCGACAGTCTCTACTGGCGGTAACCAGGTCATTTCGCCGGCGATTGCCGAAGCCTTAGCTCAGGCACTATTGCCATCTGTAATCAAAAGCAGCATGGCACTATCACCGGATCCAGTAAACAGTAATAGTGCGGCAATTTTACCGCAGGTAGTTGAAGGATCGATCGCGCTAACGCCTGACATTGCTGCAGCCGCAAGTCAGGTTTTGCAGCCCACCGTCGATGCCGGCAGCGGCTTGACATTGACTCCGGGGATTGCAGAAGCAAAAAGCGAGACGCTTAAGCCGGCAGTGATTCAGGGATCGCTCACTATTACGCCGACTATCGCGGCAGCTGCAGTTGAAAGCCTGGGTGGCAAAGCGGCTCGGGTCATTCGCTTCAGCATCAATGTGAAACCCTGGTTAACGCTGAATACCATGCTGCAGCAGAAAATGGATTATCAGATGGAAGTGAAGGAATCAGCATGAGTTGTTTCAATGCCGGCGTCAGTATCCTGGTGGAAAGTATCCCGATTGAACAACTGCCCTTCGGCAGCAATCAATCGATTGATCCTGATCCTTTTACCATCACGGTGTCGGACAAGGTCGGCACTGAAGTAGTCAGCGGCGCCAGCATGCTGCTCAGCAGCGCCGGCAAATACTATTTCATCATTGAAAGCCAGATAACCTGGTTAAAGGGATTCTACAATATCAGCATCTCCGGCACATTTGCCGGCATCACCCATACCGAAACCCAAAGAAGAGGCTTTGAGCTAATCTGATGCCCAATCTGCAAGACATAAAACTGGTAGTTGCTGCCGAAGTCGATCGAGCCCTGCGTAATCTCGACAAGATCGAAAAGCAGGTGGATGACATCGGTTTAAAAGGACGCAGCAGCGGCCGGGCCCTGGGCGGCTTGTCTCAGGTATTCGGCGGCCTGGTGTCCGTATTTGCCATCAAGGAGCTGGCGCAGGCCTCCCTGCAGCTCGGCGAGATTGGCGCGAAGGCGATCGATATTGAAAAGGCCTTTAACCGGGTAGAGAATTCAACCCGCCTGCTTTCCAACTTGCGGAAGGCGGTTCGCGGCACAGTTCCGGATATCGAACTGATGCGCTCTTCCCTGCAAGGTATCGATCTTGGCGGCACTAATGAGCAACTGGAGACCTTTGCCCGCTTTGCCGAGTTCGAAGCAGCACGTAAGGGTGGAAATACCCTGGAACGATTTAATGAGATCATCAGCGGCGTCTTTCGCGGCTCCACAGAGCTACTGGACAACTTTGGTTTTAGCCTGTCTGCAGTAAATTCGGAGATCGCCAATCTGGCACAGGCGCAAGGCCGCACGGTCGGCTCGTTGTCAGCTGTTGAGCGCCAGGGTTTGTTGGCGAATGCTGTATTAAAACTGATGAAACAACGACTTGAGGAAGCCGGGGAAACCGCAGACTCCCGGGCTGGCGACATTCAGCGGAATGCCGCGGCCTGGGAGAATCTGCAGGTTCGGATCGGCAAGGCTTTGCTAACAATTGCCGATTTTCAACCGGTCTTCGGATCGGTCATCTCAACCATCGACAAACTCCTTGATCGCCTCGGCATTGGCGGGGCAGCACGTATCGGCGAGTTGATCGACAACTTCCAGGAATTGGAAAGCCAGGTCACCAGTCAGGAGCGGGAAATCCGCGATCTGATCGGCACCTACAATAACTTGAGTGGCCGAACTGGTCGTAGTGAAGATGAGCAGGCGGAGCTGAATCGGGTAATCGCCCGCCTGGCGGAGCTGGTGCCTGGAGCAATTACTGCAGTCAATGACTATGGACAGGCCCTCGATGTGAATATCAATGTCGTGAAGGCCTTTGCAAAAGCGCAGAAGGAGTTACTAAAGCGCGAACAATCCGGCATTTTCGACAGCCTTACCAGCGAGCTGACCGGCAATCTGCGTGAAATTGAATCTTTGGAAAAGCGTCTGGCATTTATTCAGAGTGATTTTGACAAGATCCAAAAGTTGAAGGATGAGGGGCAAACCACCATCCGTTTTGAATTTGCTGCCGGCCTCGATGATGTTGAGATCCCAATCGATGACCGGTTAGGTAAAATCGCTGAAACCCTCACTCTATTGCAAAATCGCCTGGTGGATCCCCGCGAAGAGTTTGTACTCCTGGTAAAGCAGCTCTCCCGTTTTTCCGACCTGGCCAACACTGCCCCGAAGAAACTAGCTGATGAATTGGGCATCACCGCTGAACAAGCCAAGCGAGTGCAAAGCACCTTCCAGGCCATTACCAAGGAAGTAGAAGCTGCAGCGAAGAGCGGATCCGGAGGATCATCCGGCAAGAAGACGCCCCAGGACCAAGCACTGCAAAAGCAGATTCAAAATCTGAAACAAAAGATCGTCCTGAATAAAATCGAATTAGATGATTCGCTATCTACCTTCGACAAGATGCGCGAGGCGGTCCGGGCCCGCTACCAGGACGAAATCGAAGCGGCCCGCAGCATCAGCAGCGAAAAAGTGCGTCTCCTGGAAGAGGTGCGGGATAGCGAGTTGGCTATCATCAATCAACAGGAAAGTGAAGCGCTTGACGCCCAGATCAAGGCGCTGCAGCAAAAGCAGGCGCTTGACCAGGTGGAACTCTCCGGCTCTCTGGATAAATACGACAAGATGCGTGAAGCTGCGCGGATCCGCTATGCAGAAGAAATTCGGATTGCCAGAGAAACCAGTGATGCTCTGGCCAAGCTCACGGAAGAGGAGTTGAAACGGGAATTAAAGAAGATTGATCTCCAGGAATTGCGTGACCGGCAGCCGGAGAAAGTCAAGGTCGATTTCGAAGCCAACACCGATGAGCTGCTTGATGAATACGATGCTGCAATCGAGCGGTTGACGCTTTTTTACCAGGAGCAGCTCGATCTTGCCCAGGGTAATGCCATCGAGATCGAGCGCATTGAGCGCGAGAAAGCCGAGAAGCTTGGCGAATTGGAAGATGAGGTGGTGGACCGCATCAAGGATCGCATTCTGCAGCAGCAGACAATCTTTACCACTTTCCTGGGCACCGCAGAGGCGGCCTATTCAGAATTTGCGGCACTGCTCCTGGATACAGACAAGACCGGCAGCGAAAAACGCCAGGCCATTTGGCAAACTGCCAGCGAGACCTTTGTCCGACTGACCAGCCAAATGCTGCTGGCGCGAGTGCGAGCGAATATTCAGGACTTCTTGAGCACCCGGGCGACCGAAGAAGCTAAAACCAAGGTCAAGGAAGTGGCTTCAGCCCGCCAGGCCGCTCTCGATGCCCAGGAGATTGCCACGACCACTGCCAAGACAACCGCCAATACAGGCGAGGCGGCCAGCGGATTCTTCAAAGCCCATTCCGGAATTCCCTTTATCGGTTTTGCGATCGCAGCGGCATTTGTAGCAGCGATGGTGGCCAGCATGGCTTCCATCAAGGGCAGAGCCCGCGGTGGCATCATTCGTCCGGAAGACCTCAGCGACTTCTTCACGCCACGCGGGGAAGACGGTATCATTGGCGTCCAGGCCGGGGAGTTCGTGGTCAACCGGGATGCTACAAATAGATTCCGTCCGCAGCTGGAAGCAATCAACGCCGGCGGGCTGCCGCCGATTACCGCCCCTCCCCTGCCACAGTCATTTGGCGGATTCGGTGGCCAAAACCTGATTCGCCAGATTGAGCGACAGATCCCGATCGGCGGCGAAGTCACCTTGAAAACAGTAGCGCCGGACCAGGCAGAGATACTCGATTATTATATCGGTTTAAACCGGGATGTGCTAATCCCGGATAGTGAATTTGTCAATCTGAACCGCCGCACCCGTAGCAGCGAATTTGATCAGTAACGGAGACGACTATGCCAGAATCAACCAACGGTTTTAATGAATACAAAAAATTGATCCTCAGCGAACTGGAAAAGCTCAACGGCAAGATGGATGACTTTCTGGAGGACCAGCAAAAGATGAAAGTGGAGATTGCAGTGCTGAAAATAAAATCCGGAATCTGGGGCGCAATCGGAGCCTCAATACCGATTGCGATCGGCATTGCCTTCAAGGTATTTGGATAATGGCTCATATCAGCGAATTGACAAATGATCTGCAAACGGCCCTGGATAAAGCAGTCGCCGGCCCAATTCAGGTAGAACTGATTCTCGATCCGGATGGACTTAATCTGGATCTCTCCGGCTACATTGACCAGAAAAGCAGCCTGGTGATATCCAAGAGCAAGGCTATCCGGCCGTACGGTTCTTTGGGCGCTTTCACCATTGGTGAAGTGCGGGTTAAGCTGATCAACCGCGGTAACTATTTCAATTCCTTCGACCCCACTTCCCCATTCTATCATTTCGCGACTCGCCTGTATAACGACAAGGCTGATAGCGGCACCACCATCCGGATCCCCAGTGGCGACGGTGACACCCTCAGCGGTAAGGCGATTACTATCAGCGATGCCCTAGGAAGCTACACTTACACCGTTGATTCTGTGTCCACCAGCGATCCCAATTTCGATGAGCTGACGCTGAACGAATCCGGTAGCCGGGCCTTTGTAGCAGGCGACCTGGTGGAGACTCAATATCTGCCGGGAAAAAAGGTAACCATAAAGACCACCGTTGACGGGGTAACGGATAAGATCGCTCAATATAGCGGCGTGCTGGCCAATCTCCCCCGGCTGCTGGATAAGAATCTGGCCGAGATTACCCTGGTGGACAATTTCAAGCGCTTGCTGGATCGCGATCTTCGGGCCAACAGCGTATTCCGCCTGAAGGACAGCCTTGGCAGCAAGGAAGCCAGTATCACCTATTCCCGTTCCGGAGAAAGCACCGGCACTATCGTCCCTGAGCTGATCATCATTATTGCCAGCGCCTGTAAAATCGGCAAATGGGAGATCGAGATTCTCAATGCAGCTGAGGATTTCATCCTTACAGATCCGGATGGCGCCACAACGGAAAGTAATACCGGAAATGGCCTGACAGAGATCTATAGCGATGGCAAACTGATGATGCAGTTGGTTAGCCTGGTGTTTGCCGGATCATTCGACGCCGGCGACAAGATCACCTTTGAGACCTTCTGTTCCCTGGGAAACGGAATCAATGATCATCATACGATTCCGAAAATGCTCAAGAATCTGCTGACCGAAAACTTTGCCGGCAACCGCCCGGCCTCAGAGCTGGGAATATCATTCGATGACTTGATTACTGATTATGATGAAATGCGGGCGGCAATTTCCTTTTCGCAGCGGACCAGCGTCTTGAAAGCGATCGAACTGCTGCAGGCGCATATCAACGCCTCGGTCTATCATACCAATGATGGCCTGTTTGAGGTAGCCGCTTACCGCCCGCGCTTACAGCAAAGCCTCCCTCCTGCCCTCTCTCCGGATGCCGATGTGCAGCTGGTTGAGATTGAGAGCCTGGAGCCGATCAAGCTGGTGGTCGGCAATTACGATCACCAGGGCAGCAACTACCAGAGCCGAGTGGTTTTTCCCCGCAATACCCAAAATCTCGGTGACCAGTTGGATGTCAACTTTCCAGCCTTTCATTCGGCCGATCATGGTCAAGCCAATAGCAGCACCGGCAGAATATTTGCGATGTGGCGCCGCGGCCTGGTCGATGTTCACATCCGCGAGAAATTTCAATACGGACTGGGCTGGGATATCAACGATGTTTTCCAGGTAAGCAGCATCTACCCTACCCTGCCTGCAAAGAATGTGGAGGTCTATAGCATTCGCAAGGATCTGATCAAAGGCAGCGTGGAGGCGGATGCCTACGATGTGGACTTTGTTTTTGGCCGTTACGGCTTTACTGATCAGCATCATACTGATCAGGGATATGTTGTCTGGTAATACAGGAGATATGAAATGGCTGATGATCCGCAGTATAGCAAACCGGCAGTATGGCTGGCCGATGAATTGATCACTTCCACCAAGCTCAATCAAATGGTGGACAATTCAGAGAATCACGAAAAATACAAACTGGCGGTATCCGGTGATAGCCGTCCGGCCAATAGCCGGATTGCCCGCGGCAGTAAGCAACTGACCATCACTGCCAGCCCGGGTGGACCCTATATACAGCAAATCACTTTCGCTACAGATGCGTCCGATGGCGATCCGGTATTTACTTCCGCACCAATGGTCTGGTGCCAATTGTCCGTTGAATCCGGAGATACCGCGGCCGGGGGCTACAATTACTCGCACGGTCTGCAGAATGTGCTGTCCAGCGGATTCCAGTTTGTGTGGGACTATTCTGATCAGAATGTAAACGCTGGATCAGACATCACCATTACGCTTTTCTGGTTGGCGATCGGTGAAATATAGACAAAACACGGAGGTCGAAGAATGTCCACTTTATCAGGCGCCATATGTCTGATTCTCTTCTTATCCAGTTCGCTATTGGCGGCTGACGCGGAACAGAATTCCGTACGTTTTGGGCCAAACTGGTCTGAATTCGTCATCGAATACGAGATAATCCCGACAATCAACCTGGTCCAAGACCGGCCTAAACCCGAACGCACAATAGACAGAAATCGGACAGCGGCTGCAGAATCAATTGGTCAACGACTCGGACGGCCACTATGGTTATCATTGAGTGGCTATTTGGTAATACTGGTGTTTGTCGTCCTGCTACTCATTTATGATGCCTGGCTGGAACCATTTCTTGACCGGATAAAACCCTGATGGCCTCTGCACTGCGCATAAAAGTCCTGGACAGCGAAGGAGTTCCGGAACAGTCGATCGATTTTGACCAGGTGGAAGTGGCCGATGTCGATGTCCGGCCCAGCCAGCGGAGCGTCTTGCAGCGAGCCCAGACCGGAAAACCGAACCTGGCCATCCTGGGGGATGAGTGGGACCTGGTCGATGTCGAATTCCGCATTCATGGCCAATCTACTACCGACAAATTTGATACTGTCCGGACTGCAGCAAAAGCCGGCAAAACTCTGCAGGTGTTTCCGGTCTTCCAGGACAATTCCGTATATCATCGCAACTGCTTTCTGAATCCACAGACGCTGCTACACAAAAGTCTGTTTGCCGGTCTACATCGTGGCAATAAGCGGATACGGGTGCAATTCGTGGAGGTCGAAAAGAACACATTCTACAAGAGCAGTCAATTTGTCCATTTTGATTTCCCGGCCATTGCCGCTCTTGCGGGCGGGGACCCGGGTTTTAATGGTTGGTTTCCCACTGCACCCGCAAGCTGGCGCACGGGTACGCTAGGGGATGACGCTTCGTCTCTAGAGTGGGCAATGAGTTCCGGGTTTACTCACACCTGGAAACAGGATGGTGCCGAGCCGGGTTTGGAAATACATCTTTCGAAGCACAATGGACCACCGCGGATGCGCTATGACACCAGCGTGCAACGGGCCTTCTCTGATTTGCTCTGGCCACGGGATCGGGTAGCGATCTATGAATTTTGGTGGCACAGCCCTGAGCCAGATCCCGTGCAGCCAACCTATACAGGAGTTTTCATGGCCGCTCCCTGGACATCAGCTGCCAATAACTTCTATTTTCAGATGTTGGCCAACGGTAACTTAAACGCATTCTTCGATGACGGCATTCGCACCAGTTCCATCTCCGATATCTCAGAAAATTATACTGGCCGCACCGCGCAGTATGTCTTTGTGCATTATCCTAAGAATGGATCAAATGATGGTGCAATACGTGTGTATGTGGATGGGGTTTTGAAAGCCTCTGTTGCCAGCGAGATTGAAAACTTGGTAGGGAATAGCAGCGACAACCGGCCACATATCGGGATTCGGAATCCCTCCACGCTGCAGGGTCATCTATTTGGCACTGTGGAAATCTTTAATAGCTACTTCCTGGATTTAGCCACGGAATACCCAGCCGAAACCGAGGCTGGGATTGTTTTGCAGAACTATGAGTTTTTTAAGATGAGAGTATTGAAAAATACATAAATCTATATAGTCAAGCCAAGCTCCTAGCTAGAAACATGAATCGCTACAATAATATCCCGAAATACAATCCTAATGAACCATTTAAAACATTGTCAAAAACGGCTTTTGAATCGAACGGCCACATTTGTATCATTTTAACGCGAAATTGAAGTGAAAAAGGAATCTCATTTTTCCAAGAATTCTTTAATCGAAGTATATCGATCCCGCAGCCGATGCCAAGGCCATAGGCAAAAAAGCCCTTTCCTTGTCCAAATGGCAATCTTCCTGTGCTTAACATTACTCGTAAAGAGATCCAATCTACTTTGGGCGATCCGGATCCAGGAGAATAGATCAATGAAAAAGTTCCTGATTTGTATCCGCGCAGGCTAAGATTCAGACCTAAATTCTTAGTAAGAAATGCTTCAAAATTATATGGACTAAATCCTGATGTTCCTACGCTATCCGATGTAAGACCTCGGCGTTGCAATTCCTGATCAAATGCCAGAGTATCTTCGTAGTTGAAGGTGTAATTATAGTATTCCCAGCCAAAATGACCAATAGGTGCTCTATAGAAATCCAAATTCAGGTTTACGGGAAAACTTGTAACATCGCCATCACGCACGAACAACTGAATATCGTATAGCCCGGGCTCGACAGTTCCTTGAATGCCAATTTTGTATGTTATGGAATCAACGCTGCTTTTCCAGAATCGTAGCTTCACTTGCCCTCGAAAAGCAGCGTTTTTCTGTTCCTCAAGTGTTGAGTAAATCACGGAGTCCAATCTCGTATCGAACTTTTGTTTTTTTCTGACTAGCTTCACCTCTAAAGGCAGTGAATCCAAGTTTGTTTCTGTAAAAAGCCACATTTCTTCATCGATCTTTGGTAAAGGGCTAGAACCTCCTAACAATGAGCCTCTTTCATAAAAGTTGAACTTTCTGGGTGCTAACCTAAGAGTCGGGCGATCCATAACTCTGATATGGACTTGCTTAGTAGGCTTTTTTCTAACGATTCCGTCATCCAATTGAAGCTCCAACCGATAAGTTCCTTTTCGTGAAAGAACAATATGCTGTTTTGGTGCTTTGGGTAGAATTTCTAGACGATTATTTGGTCCCGCATCTCGATCAAAAACTGGGTCCAATTGGCGCCAGCGAAATTTCCAATCTTCAATGGGAGTATCATCGTCTGTCGAATAACTAGCATCGAGCAATAACGTGTCATTGAGAGCGAATTGATACTCCATTCTACCTGAAGCCCCATTTAACTGTATAACGGGGCTAGGCGGGCTGTTAGAACCAGGAAAAATTCTTCTAATCGCTTGTTCGACACGGATTTTGTGATTGTCATCAGTGAGTCGAAACGAAATACTCTCTGAACTCAAGGGTCTTGCCAAATCTGGGAGTGAATAAGTAGATTCTCCTTCTCGCAAAGTATCAGAAACAGGATAAAGGATGAATTGATACTCCATTATCTGATCAATCTTGTTGATATTGATTTTCAAAAAGAGATCGGGATTAGAAAGAATTTCTGCTGATTGCAATCGGGTATCTCTTTGGCCATCGGTTTCTTCAAACTTTTGCGCACGATTATAATAATCAATGATGGTACGCCTTAGATCTTGATCCGTGCGGTTAGAAACAAAACGATTAAATAGCGCAATTCGATTTCTATCGAAGAGTGGCTTCTTAGTTCCTGCATCAAGTAATGAACGAATCGTCTCTTCAATATGAGTCAATAGGTATTCATTGCCTTCTGCATATATAAGAAGAGATGAGGGAGGTTGTTGAGGATATGTCGGCACTGAAACCAATAGGAGGCAAACAAGAAATATCTTCGTCTTCATATGTCCTGTGCTCTAAGTATACTCTAAGAATTTCGCAGACATTCAATTATGCGTGTAGCCACTGCACTCCGATTTTGTTTAATAGCACTTGCAATTTTTTCATCTAGAATTTCTTGAGCAATTTCTTTAGGGTTACCCGGCGTGCCAGAATCTGAAATAACAATCCCCGTCATCTGTGCACATACTTTACCTTTGATTCGAATCATGAGATTTCCACGCCGATTTGAATAATTTGGGGAGCCTTCAAATACGGGTAATACTTTGCAAGTAGAAGCAATTTCAATTTCATAATAACCGCTAATAGGTTTGTACTTATAGGCTAATTTTTTTTGGAGAATTGTCACTAATTCTGGGTCATGGGGAAGGTTAGCAAAGCGAAAGGATTTATGAACATTGTCGCTCCGATTCTCTGCCAGATTCGATTCCCCGCCATTGCTACCTTGCATAATATTTGTATCAATTTTAACGTGCAAATCTTGCGGAGAATTGTCACTGTTCACAATGGAATAACCCAGGATATTGATCAAAGCAATGACAATACCGAAAACACCAGTTACAATAGCTCCAGCTATTGCAGCTTGTACCGTGGCCTTCTGACTCCATTTTTGAGCCATACGAGTAATTATCCCTAGTTTCCAATTCAGATGGATATCTCAGAGCTCGACACTTTCACGATCGAGCCTCAAATTTGTGTGGATTAATGGTGGATCGGCTAAAAGAAAGGCGCTTCGGAGAGCGCCTCTAACATATTGTTTTTATTGAGTCGGGGTGAGAGGATTCGAACCTCCGGCCTCACCGTCCCGAACGGTGCGCGCTACCAGGCTGCGCCACACCCCGATTTTGAGGACTGAATATAGAAAAAAAACAAACCGTGATCAAGCAAAAAGACAAGTTCGCCGGGACTCACAGTCAGGCACTTCGTGCCGTCAGAGCCGTCGTCAGCACATCCCCCTGCGTCCCCCTTCGAAGGGGGATTCAGGGGGATGTGCGTTATTTCTTGCCCATGTAAATCGAAAGACCAAACGCCGCGATAGCCAATCCAATCGCCAGAGCCGTCGGGCCTGCACCTTCAGGCAAACCCGGAAAAATCGGATACATCGATGCAATGACCAGACCGAGGATGAAATACATGGTTTCCTTGGGGAACTTCTTCATGCAGACGTCAATCACCTTGGCAAATCCCCAAACGCCGAGTCCTGCCCCAACAGCGACGATCCCCAAAACAACCACGTTCAGTTCTTTAATTGCCTTAATGATTACACGATACTGCCCGAGTAAAACCAACATGAAGGACCCGCTGATACCCGGCACAATCATGGAGCCCCCGGCAAGTAAGCCGGATAAAACCAGCAATGCCACTCCAGCTGCAGTCAGGCTATATTCGAAGTTGATATCCTTCGACTTTTCAACATCCGGAAATAGCAAGGCAAAAGAGAGGATCAAGGCAGCACCGGCGATAAATGAAGCAATTGCTCCTCCAGTTGGGGCCATATCCTCGTAAGAATTATAGATCGCCGGGACTGACCCCAAAATCAGGCCGATGAAAAACAGATAGGTATATGATGGATAATCCGTTAGGAGATAATCCATAGGAAAAGACAAAAGCCCGATAGCTACTACCGCACCAACACCGACGATGCCTAAAAAACTGACATACTCTGCACGCCGGGTCTTGTCGGTTGCCAGGTTGCCAATGGCCTCTATCAATCTTTCGTATAAGCCCAGAACAACGGCCATTGTGCCGCCGGATACGCCGGGTATAATATTCGCCACCCCAATCACGCCGCCTTTTGCAGCAAGGGATACAATATTCTTTACATTCCAATCATTTTCTTTCACAGCTTCCATCCTTTTTTACCAATAAGCGGAACAAACGTACGAGAATCCTCCTCAATAACGTTCAAGCGGCCCTTGTCCTTTGTGATGATCAGCAAGCTTTGCTCGGCGCTGTCTCCAACGGGCATCACAATACGCCCGCCTTCCGCCAGCTGTTTGGGATAGGCTTCCGGGACGTTCGGAGAAGCTGCCGTCACAATGATACGATCGTATGGCGCATGCTGACTCCAGCCAACAGTGCCGTCGCCAATGCGAACACCGATAGTGTAATACCCGAGGCGATCAAACAAGGCCTGGGTTTTACGCGCCAGTTCCGGAATGCGCTCGATCGAATACACCTTCACGCCCATACTGGCTAAGACCGCTGATTGATACCCGCTACCAGTGCCAATTTCTAACACTCGCTCGTTCCCACTAAGCTGCAGGCGATGGGTCATGTAGGCAACGGTTGCCGGATGGGAGATCGTCTGTCCCTGACCGATAGGCAGTGACTTCGCAAGATAGGCCTGATGCCGCATTGCCGGTTGCACAAACTCATGGCGCGGCACGAGCAGCATGGCTTTGATAAGACGCTCATCAGTGATCCCCTTATCGATCACGCATTCCCGCACCATATCTTCTCGCTGCTTTTCAAACATGTCCAAACATCCTCATTACCCCCAGACGAAACACCAGGCGAATAAAATCCAGCGTGTCGGGAATTCCCCGAATTGCGCTGGGCGCACCATTGTAAATTGTCGGCACGTCAACGTGCCCAATTTTCATCTTTTTCCAGCCGGCCCGCAAGACGAACTCACTTTCTAAATGGAAACGGTTCTCATCAAGCGAAATACATTCCAATGCCTTGCGCGAATACAGGCGATAGCCGCATTGACTATCCGGCACTCGCTCCCCTATCATCTTCGAAATAATAAATGAGGTAATGGAATTAGACATAATTCGATGCACGGGCATTGTTTTGGGGCTGCGATGGCGAAAACCGACAACCAGATCGCAGCCGTCATCGGTATGTTTGCGAATGAAGTCGGGAATAAAGCGCGGCGGATGCTGCAAATCGGCGTCGATCGTTATCACTGCCTGAACCTCGTCAGCCTGAAGAAAATGTGCAAAGCCACTTTTTAGGGCTGCCCCCTTCCCCTGATTTTCCGTATGGCGAATTTGCGTGAGAGCAACTCTCTCAGATTGAAAGACTGGCAATGCAGGTTCCGATCCGTCATCTACAATTAACACCCTTAAGTCCAAATCTGCAATATTGACGGCATCGGCTATTTGCTCAAGCAAGGCCGGTATTGCTGCAGCGCTATTATAAACTGGAATAATCACCCCAAATGCGGGTCTTGCCACGTCCTGCCCCTGCACGTATTGATTCCCCCGAAGATTAGAGATTCGGGATTGGAGACTGGAAAAACATGACCACAGTTCGCAGGACTTGTCCCTCTCTATCTCCCCCCGTAGGGAGATAGAGAGGGACACCTGCTGAGCCTCTAATATCCAATCTCTAAACCCAAAAAAAAGGGGAATCGTAACGATTCCCCTTTACGTCGGAGCGACTGGATTTGAACCAGCGACCCCTACCACCCCAAGGTAGTGCGCTATCCAGGCTGCGCCACGCCCCGATTTTAACGGCGAAAATATAAAATTTTCCGGCCGTAAAAGCAAGGAATACTTCAAGACAATATGTGGACTACTTGTGATTTAAGCGACCAGGTCGCTCAGCGCCGCACGTTTAAGACTGTCCTAAAAGAAGCGTGCGCGGCAAAGCCGCGCACGGAGGTTTTTCTTCTGATCAAAATGTATCGGACAAACGCGCTACTGACGGCTCAGCATGCCCTTGATGTCTTCAATTTTCTTCTCGAAGCGCTGATTGTTGGGGTCCTGCTCCAACAGCTGCTCAAATACATCAATTGCCTCTTCAAAACGCCCCTGGGCAATGTAAATTTCACCCAAGGTGGAGGAAATAATCGGCGGTTTACCAAAGCGCTTTTCGCCATCACCGTTATTTGCCGGTGAAGGCTGCGGCGGGGCGACGGTTTCGTCCAGGGTAATGTCCTGATCATCATTATCGTCCCAATTCACCGCCGGGGCTTGTTCAACTTCCGGAGTCTCTGTTTCTAACTCCGGTTCATCATCAAGCACACCATCAAACTCAAAAACTTCATTATTGGCAAGTTCCGAATCTTCGGCGATCTCAAAGCCTTGATGCAAACTGACGGCGTCTGCCATCTCCTCAGGATCCAGCGTGATCTCAAAGCCTTCATCATCTGCGGATGTATCAACTTGCTGCGGATCCAGGTTCAGGTCGAAGGGCTCATCGTCAGACGCTTCTGCTATTTCTTCGGGATCAAGCGTGATCTCTACGCTGTCTTCTCCTGGAATACCGGACATCTCTTCAGGGTCGAGGGTAATCTCAAAACTCTCATCGTCCGGTAATTCCGCCATTTCTTCCGGATCAAGGGTAATTTCTCCGCCGTCCTCATCACTATCAAGTTTGTCCGGATCGAGGGTGATTTCGAAACTCTTGTCACCTTCGGGAATGCTGGACATTTCTTGCGGATCGAGGGTAATCTCGAAGCTCTTGTCCTGGTTATTGTCAAGCATATCGAGATCATCCGGATCCAGAGTGATTTCAAAACTCTTCTCTTGGTCAACTTCAGCGAGCTCTTCGGGATCAAGCGTAATTTCGTCGCCATCGTCTTCTTCACTCTCGGCTCCATCTTCCGGATCGAGGGTAATTTCCAGACTGTCATCATCCTCATTTAATTCGTTCATCTCCTGAGGATCGAGGGTGATCTCAAAACTCTTGTCGTCTTGGGCATCCAACTCGGCCCGTTCCTGGGGATCCAGAGTGATTTCGAAGCTCTTGTCGCCATCACCGGTAAGGGCATCCATTTCTTCCGGGTCGAGGGTAATCTCAAAGCTCTTATCTTCATCCAGTTGCGCCATTTCCTCCGGATCGAGGGTAATTTCAAAACTCTTGTCCTCATCCAGTTGCGCCATTTCCTCCGGATCGAGGGTGATCTCAAAGCTCTTGTCCTCTTCGCCACCCAAGCTGGCCATTTCTTCTGGGTCGAGGGTAATTTCAAAGCTTTTGTCTTCCTCGTTGCCCAGGCTGGCCATTTCTTCCGGATCGAGCGTAATTTCAATGCTTTTGTCCTCTTCGGTGCCCAGGCTGGCCATTTCTTCCGGGTCGAGCGTAATTTCGATGCTCTTGTCCTGATCAGACCCCAGATCTGCCATCGCCTCCGGATCGAGGGTAATCTCAATCTCGTTGCCGCCATCATTCAGATCTGCCAGTGCTTCCGGATCGAGCGTAAATTCGCTGGTGCCCTGCTCCTGCTCAAGGTCTGCCAGGGCTTCCGGGTCAAGCGTAAATTCGTTACCGCTTTGCTCCTGCTCAAGGTCTGCCAGGGCTTCCGGATCGAGGGTCATTTCAATGCTCTTATCACTATCGCCGGTAAGATTTGCCATTCCTTCCGGGTCGAGGGTCATTTCAAAGCTTTCTTCATCCTCAGGGAATTCCAGCGAAAAATCTTCAACATTTGGCATGTCTACCGTTGCACTGCTTTCGTCATTGAAAACTTCATCAATGCGGAAAAATGCGTCTGCATCTTCACTGGCAATAGTCGGTTCATCGCTGGTATCCGCTACCGGCGCTTCTTCACTTACTTCCGTGACATCGTCTGCCGAATCTGCAATGGTGTTGTCATCATCAGATGACTCATATGCCGAGAAAAAATCATCCAGAGCAGAACTGAGCTCATCGGATTTCAATTCTTCGGTTTCCGCAGGTGTATCTTCCTGCAAAAGGGTCAGATCAATCGCATCCGCAGCTTCATCAAAATTATCATTGTCCTGATTATGCTCGCGATCGATGGTCATGTCGCCAAGGGTTTCCTTGAAGACCTCTTCGACCTTTTGGGAGATATCGATTTCTTCGTCCTGGACGGCGCCATTTTCAAAGAGGGACTCCAGGCTGTGGTCTTCCTCACTGGCCGCCAGCTGTTCCTGATCCAGTTCGCGGGTCATGGTATTATCAGCGGTGTCCAGCTCAAGATTGAACGGAGATTCCGTTTCAAATTCATTGAAGGTAAGCATGTCCTCATGCTGGAAGCGCTCTACAGCGTCTTTATTGAAGGCATCGAGCAGAAAGTACTTGACGTTGGCGGAGGTTGCCTGATCTTCCAGGTGAAGCTTTTGATTTATCTCGCCCAGAATCTTCCAGGCACGGGGATTGTTTTCATCATATGCTGTCGCCAACTCCATATGCTTGCGAGCTGACTCCAGTTTATTCAAATGATAGTTGCATAATCCAAGTACGAATTGTCCAAAGGCATACGTCGGGTGCCGCTCTGCACCACGCTCGGCAGTTTCCAGCGCCTTGTCCAACAACCCCAATTCAATATAGCGCGAAGCCAGAGTCGCAAAAATAATTGAATCCGGATTTTGGGAATGGATCTGTTCCAGATTTGACAATTCAAGAAAATTATCCATTGAACATGTCCTTGTTAGTGAAACAATTACCAGGCGGCAACGGTTCGATTAAGAATTTCTTCAATTATCTTTTCGACCGCCTGATCGATAGCTGCATCCCGCTCTTCCAAAGTCCCGTCACCGCTAACCACTCCAAATTCGGAAATATTACCGGTCCATAGGGGTTCATCAGTCTGCTGATTGAGGCATTCAACTTTTACAGAAACAACCAGTTGTTCTTCTTCTACCAGTTGATCCTGAGAAATCGAAGTTTTTTGGCTTCTTACGCCAACGACAGTCCCCAATAATAAGAGATCGGCTGCTGATTCATCATCAATTAGCTTTAAAGTATTGTCATCGATGAATGCATTTACAACGCCCTCAGAGAGTAACTCTTGCAACCCGATCCAGGTACTTCTGTCTTCGAAACTGGGAATCGAGATCGTTTTCAAAGATGACGGCAAAGAACCTTTGAATGAATATTTCACGCAAGCACTGAAAACAAACACGGTCAGGACCAGAAGGATTCTTCGAAAATATGTCACGCGTGCTGCCATATTCATCATTCCAGGCCATATTCTTTTATCTTGCGATAGAGGGTGCGTTCGCTAATATTCAGCGCCTTCGCCACCTGACGACGATTGCCCCGGAACTTATCCAGCGCTTTTTCGATCATCTCGCGCTCCAGTTCATCCAGGGTTCTGATTTCGTCATTCGAATTCAAAGATTCATAGGGCGTATAGACAATACCGTCATCATTCCGATACTGACCATTCATACGCTCTGATAATTGCAAAACTGCTGCCTTAGTTTCTTTTAACTCCATGCCCAATGAAACCAAGGCTTTATAAATCAATTCACGTTCCGCTTCTTCAACGGAGCGGCCGATTGGCATGGGTAGTGCCGTAGACACTTCAACCGGCTCTTCGTAAATATTCAGATGTTCGCGGGCCATTTCTGCCGTTACTCGCTGCCCTCGCGCGAGCACCAGCGAGGTTTCCACAAAATTCCGCACTTCGCGCACGTTTCCGGGCCAGGAGTAGTTATAAAGCATCTGTAAAGCTTCATCGGTAAATCCGGCAATTTCCAGCTTTTCATTTTGCTTTAGTTCTTCGACGAAGGCTGTGATTAAGGCTGGAATATCTACTTTCCGCTCGCGGAGAGGCGGAATATGCATGGCTACGGCCTTGAGGCGGTAGTATAAATCCTTGCGGAATTCCTGCTTCCTTACCATTCGTCCGAGATCGCGATTTGTCGCCGCAATCACCCGAACATTCACTTTTTTGAGATCGCCACTGCCAACGCGCATAAACTCACCGGTTTCCAACACCCTTAGCAGCTTTACCTGGGTTTGTAAGGACATTTCTCCAATTTCGTCGAGAAGAATAGTCCCTTCATCTGCCAGCTCAAAATAGCCCTTTTTGCTGGCTACAGCGCCGGTGAACGCGCCTTTTTCGTGTCCGAACAGCTCACTTTCCAGTAAACCCTCCGGAATAGCCCCACAGTTAACAGATATTAAATTCTTGTTTTTCCTGGGACTTAACTGATGTACCGCTTTTGCAAAGACCTCTTTACCGGTACCACTTTCACCGGTGATGAGCACCGAAATATTCGTCGGCGCAATGGAGATGATCAGCTCAATAAGCTCACGTATCTGCTCTGATTCGCCGACGATTCCCAGCTCTTCTTGAATTTTCCGGTATTTATTGAGGATCGCCAATTAAAATTCCCTGATTGAAACCAGCTCAAATTTAAATTTATATGCTTTTGAAAGCAAGCATAACTTCCATTTGAGCAGAAGTTTTCCTCACTGTAAAGATTTAATTTTACGTCTCTTATGAATCCATTCACCATATCAACTGCTCCGGTCGTCCCGGTTCGCGCGAAGCTACATTTTTCCTCACCCATGCACATCAAAAATTCGGCTGTACAGGACGAAGCCGCAGGAAATCCTGCCTATCATGCCGTTATTTACGAGAATCTGCCACAAAGTGCGTGTCCGAAAACACATTCCGAACAATCCTGAATCCGTCAGGATTGCCCCAGCCACCCATCCAGAGTGGCATCAAACTCGTCTTCGTCTGCCAGAAAACGCGCCTTTGCAGGTAAAGACTGCAGGAAAATACGCCCGTAAAACTTGTTCACCACGCGATTATCCAGGACCAGGATAGCGCCATAATCCTCGCGCGAGCGAATCAAGCGTCCAAATCCCTGCCGAAAACGAATCACCGCCTCGGGAATGGCAAAGTCCATAAAAGGGTTACCACCCTGACGCTCGATGAGTTCCGAGCGGGCTTTAATTACCGGATCAGAGGGCACATCGAAGGGCAATTTGGTAATGAGAACCAATTCCAGGGCCTTCCCGGGCACATCGACACCTTCCCAAAAACTGTCCGTTCCCAATAGCACCGAGCCTTCTTCCTGCTTGAAGCGATTAATGATGACGTGCCGGCTGCCATCAATCCCCTGCCCCAGCAAGGAAATCTCCTCAGCCTGCATGGTTGGACGAAGGGTTTTGTAGATATTATTTAACATTGAATATGAGGTGAAAAGCACCAGCGTACCGCGCCGGTGTCGCAGCATTAGTTTGGCCAGCACATCGCGCAGCCGTGCCAGGTATTCCGGATGCGACGGGTCCGGCAGAAAGGTCGGGACGCCCAGCAACACCTGCTCTTCGTAATTAAAGGGCGAGCTAAGCAGCACCGCATTGACGCGCTCCTCAGGCGCGAGATGCAGCCCCACGCGTTTCATGAAATAGTCGAAGCGACGATTCACCGCCAATGTCGCTGAGGTAAAAACTGCGCTATTCAAATGCGCATATAGCCGTTCATTCAACACGTCACCGATATTCAAGGGGGCGGCATAGAAGCGCGTATCAAAGCTATCCTGCCGGTGCGGCAACTCGTACCAATAGACGAAGTTCTCCTGATTGGCTTGCATCAGGAAAGCCAGATTTGTAAGCAGGCCATCAACCTGAGTCGACTGACTGGTCAAATCTTGGTACATCTGGCGCTGGTATTCAAAGCTGTCGGCCGGCAGTTGCATAAAGTATTCTTCAAGATCATGTAAACCGGTTTCCAGCTTGCGAATTTGGGCGTGCAGCTCTTCGTGCACCGACATCACCGGCTCAAAAATCTCATCCGCAGCGCTGTAGCGGATACGGGAAGTATAGCGACGACTCTCGCGCGGCGTACGTTCGTCCAGCGCTTTTGTCAACTCTCGGAAGAATTTTTGCGACTGTTTGGCAACCGATTTCACCATTTCGATGAGCTCATCGAGCATCCGGTTCAGACTGTTCAGATGTGCCTCCGGCAGTGACCCACTGGTCATGCGCCGGCGAATTTGCACAAGAATACCGGTTTCGAACTTATCCTTATTATAGAGCTTGCGGAAAAGATCACGGAATTGCCAGGTGGTAATTTCCACACCCATGTAATCTGTGGCGGTCTTCTCTATGTTATGCGCTTCATCGAAAACCACGTTTTGGTAATCCGATAAAACAGCATTATCTGCCGCCAGATCGGAGAACAATAGCGAGTGATTAACCAGCACGAGATGGGCATCTCGCGCATTGTTGCGCGCCTTCATCAGGAAACATTTGTCGTAATATTTGCAAGTCTTTCCAGGGCAATAGTTGTTTTCGGCAATCATCTTGCTCCACAACGAGCGATTACGCTCAGCACGGAAGCCATTGTTTTCGGCAATGTCGCCGGTTTCAGTTTGCTGAACCCAAAAGAACAAGGGCAGAATCTTCAGTCGTTCATCCGGGGTCAACAAATATTTCATATCCTGCAGCACCCGCACCCACTTGTCGAGGCAAAGATAGTTGCCCTTCCCCTTAAGCAAGACCGCCTTGAAGTTGTCTTTAAGAATACTATGCAGAATCGGTAAGTCTTTAAAGAACAGCTGTTCCTGAAGGTTTTTTGTATTTGTGCTAACAATAACCCGGCCGTCGGCACTTTCGTTGCGCATCGCCCATTTAATGGCCGGCAGCAGGTATGCCATGGACTTCCCGGTGCCGGTGCCTGCTTCCGCTACCAGCAATTCACCCTGGTTAAATGCACGGGCAATGGCAGCGGCCATATCAATTTGTGCTTCGCGTTTTTCATAGAGACCGAACTGACTGGCCAGCGCGCCGTCTTCTTCGAAGAAATTAACGATCTCTTCGGTGCTGATCATGGCGGTTTGTCCCTCACTGGACTTTGGTCCCGGAGAATCGCCAATAATATTGTAGTGATTGGCCTTGATCGAAAACGTCTCTTTATTGATGCCTTCCGGCGTTGAGTATTTGCCGCTGGCGGCAAAGATTGTCAACGCTTCAAAAAAGAAGCGAGTATTTTCGTCCACCGGCTCCAGGATCTTCATAATTTGCTGTAAGTCATGAAAACGGCTCTCCAGGGCCACATAGAGGATCTGCTCAAATATAGCCGCTGATGCCCGAGCATCCGGCAGAGCCCGATGTGATTCTCCGCTATCCACATTGAAGTGCTGAACAAGTGCCTGCAGACTGAACGAATTCAAAAAGGGCATAAAGACGCGGGTCAGCAGCAGTGTATCAATCGTGGGATTGGGGAAGTAATGAAATTCGCGTTGTTGACGATCCCAGCCCTTGAACTTGCCTTTGGTGATTCTGGCATGTTGTTCCAGGAAGTTCAGATCGAATCCAACGTTATGTCCAACGATCGGCGACTGGCCGATAAATTCGCGAATATTGTCAAGGTGAGCTGAAAATGGTTCAGCATCGCGGACATCGTCTTCGGTAATCCCCGTGATGCGGGTAATATATTCGGGGATGGCCCGCTGCGGATTAACATAGAAGTTCAGTTCATCAACCGGAAGTCCGTTTTCATAACGCACAGCAGCAACTTCCAGTATCGCTTCGCTCTGAAAATCGAGCCCGGTTGTCTCTATATCAAGCGCCACAAACTCATGCAGCTTCAGATCTTTCCAGATTTTCTTCTCGCTCAACACATTCATAGTGGAAAATAATACGACAGCCCCGCCGATCAAACAATCGAATTTTCCGGCGACTATATCGAAGAGGCTTATTTTGAAACTGTAGCGTGCGATACAAACGAAATGAGGGAAAAGACTATATTAAGAGTAGAGATTAGAGGTTAGAGACTGGCGATTGGATCTGATCTCTAATCCCCAATCTCCAAAGGGGGGACAAAATTATCCATTTCTTTTGATGCTGACAGGTTTTATATTCCGGCAGAAACTTTTTTGCTCGCAAGGGGTTTCACGAGAATAAGAATCAAAAAGGACGATAGATATGCGGCAACGCAGCGCTCGATTACTCATACAGCTTTTGATCATTACAGTCATCAGTTCCATTTCCGCCCAGGAATTCCGGAAATATGCCGGCGAATTTATGTCGATTGACGTATCCGCCCGGGCCCAGGCAATGGGTGGCGCTTTCTCCTCGGTATCAGATGATGTGTTTGCCGCTTTTTACAACCCCGCAGGCCTCGCTCAGATTACCAGCACCCAACTCGGCTTCACCCATACTCAACAATTCCTGGCCTCTGTTAACTATGACTATCTGGGCTTCGTTCACTCGCCAAATGAAGACCGATCATACGGTGTTAGCTTAATCCGCCTCGGCATTGATAATATCAAAGACTCGCGTGCCGCCGGTATTCTGGATGAGCAAGGCGTGCTATTGGGCATCGACGAAAGCCAGCTCGACAAGTTTAATAGCGCTGACTACGTATTCTTCTTCTCGCTTGGTCAACGCCTCGGCTCAAAATTCATGTTAGGCTTCAATGCCAAATTGGTGCGTCGCGATCTGGCTGATCACACTGCCAACGGCCTTGGTTTTGACGCTGGCGCAATGTATGCAGTAAGCGATAGCTGGCAGGTCTCGGTGATGGCGCGAAATGTGACCAGCACCTTAATCGCCTGGGATACCGGCGAAAAAGAACTGGTAACACCGAATTTACGTTTTGGTACCTCCTATCTCGTCAATCTGCCCGGTCTCCGCAGCTATTTCCGGCCCAACTTTGACTTTATCGTTCAGGCAGAAAACACGCCCAATCTGACAGAAAATGCATTTGGCAACAACCTGGTCAGCGGGGCCTTGGGCGGCGAATTTGTTGTTAACGAGCGCCTCTTCCTGCGTGGTGGCTATGATGAGCTGCAGCGGGTTAACTTTGGCGTGGGTTTTAGCATTCCACATGTGCGCCTCGACTACGCATTCACCCAATTTGATGATGAATTGGATAATGCACACCGCATCGGAATTTTGATCGATTTTGCTCGCTGATATTTTGCAAGCCTATGCGTTTTTTCGCGAAAAAATTCCATTCTCACTTTTCAATCCTCGAAAATAGGGATTTTGCTCACTCACTTGCGAAATTTCTATTGTATATTGTGCCCCATAATTAAAACCGGTCTCTGCAAAATAGTATTGGCGGGAAGTACACGGATGGGACCAGAAAAAGCGCTCTCTCTACATAGATGTTCAGCACTTCGCCGTTACGCCAATCTCAGCAAATTGGCTTTTGCGCAGTCTGAATCGATACTGACTGGGAAATACAGTCGTGAAATCAGAAAGTTTGAAATCCACGCTGCTAAAAATTCTAATTCTGGGCGTAATCCTGGTAGGGCTGGAAGGCGGTCTGCTCTTCCTGGTTTATAATGGAATCAACAACTTTTATACGAAACTCACCTCCGAATTTGCGATTCTGCTGACACGTCAGGTTGAGAATGTCATCGTTGATGAGAGCTTCGACCTCTACAATCTTGACGCTGCCGAGAAGAAACAGATCAGAGATCGCCTGCAACGCCTGGCAAGTAAAAACGGCGAAATTCGGGACATCCTCGTTATTGATACGACCAAAACCATTGTCCTGAGCGATAATCCGGACGTGGAAGGTCTCACCTATTTCAAGGAAGAGCAACTAGAGTATCTGTCAAACACAGAAACTCGAATCGTTGAGCGTCATTTGGAAAGCAACTATGAACGACTCGACATTGTCTGGCCCTTACGAAAGGGCGATGAGATTGTCGGACATATTCGCTGCAATCTCGCCAATACATCGATATACCGCTTCTATCCGATTCGTAACTCACTGCTAATATTAGCCGGATTGCTTGGCGCCATCCTGATCCTTGCGTCGTATTGGGCAGCCATGCGTTTTGCTTCGCGGCGGGAAGTTGTGCCGGCTGAGCCGGTTAACCCGGCAGCCGAGACAATTGCGTCAACTGATATTCCGTCTGACGAAGCTGAACCGGAGTTCGCGACAGTTTTTAATCGGCTGAACAAGCTCTATGAGAAGACCGCAGATTTAGACAAGAGTTTTCAGCAGTCTGAACAGCAAATTAATACACTGTTGCGAGTTCTGAACCAGGGGTTGCTGATACTCGATTTGAACATGAATATTATCACCCATAATGATTACCTGCTGGATGCCCTGCATATTCGCAGCACAGCCAATGCGGACAAAAGAATTTATGACGTGATTCAGAAGAACCCAAGATTACTGGAACTTTATCGCCGGGCAAAAGATCCCTTGACGCACGAGGTAAAACAAATATTACACCTCAACCTTTTGAACGGCCGCAAGGTCAATGTTGAGGCCTTGAGTCGTCCGTTTTACCAGGATGGCAATATGTGTGGGGTCACCATTTACATCAAGAACCATGAATTGCTTAACCAACTCTCCGTTTCTCTGCAGCGCAGTATGAAGTACGGCGTCATTTCACAGCTGGCCTCGAGCATCGGCCATGAAATTCGCAATCCATTAAGTTCTCTCGCGATTCACACAGAAATTGTCGATAGTATGGTGAAACGGTCCGTCAGCGATGAGGATCAGTTGGGCAAAATCCGCAAGTCGATCGGCATTCTGAATTCGGAAGTTGAACGCTTGCATAAACTTATAGATCAGTTCTTCAACCTGGCCAAGACCCAGGATGTTAACCTGACATACGAGAACATCAATGATCTGATGTATGAAGTGCTGGATCTCGTTCAACAGCAGGCCTTCGAGAGCAATGCTGTCATTACGCACCAGTTTTCCAAAAACTTGCCGCTGGTCAAAATCAGCAAAGACCAGTTGAAGCAAGTTATTATCAACCTGATTCTTAACAGTTTCGATGCGCTTGATAAGGGTGGTGAAGTGGAGTTAAGCACCGCCTTTCGCGAGGGTGATGTCGTCATTTCGGTTAAGGATAATGGCCACGGTATCCCGGAACATGTGCGCGATAATATCTTCGATCTCTACTTCACAACCAAGGATACCGGGGGCGGAATCGGGCTGGCAATATCTCACAAAATTGTTGAAGCCCATGAAGGAAAACTGTATTTTGAAACCAAAACTGGGGTGGGAACTGTCTTCAATATTCAGTTGCCAACCTCACAACCGATTTAGAAGGGACGTTTTCGATGGACAACTATCGACTACTGATTGTTGATGATGACGAGAATCTGCGCCTGGGCATGGTTACGATGCTGGAAAATGAGGGATTTGAGGTCCACCAGGCTGAAAACGGCCGCGCTGGCATAGAACAACTCGAAAACGGTGTTTACGACCTTATCATTACCGATTATAAAATGAATGAAATGGATGGCTTGCGCTTTTTGCAGCAGCTAAAAGCGGACTATCCGTCAATGAAAGTCATCATGGTAACCGGCTTCGGAACGATTGAAAATGCAGTTGAAGCGATGAAGCTCGGGGCCATCAATTATATCCAGAAACCGGTAAAGCCGAAGAAATTAATCGAGCTGATTCACAGCATACTTGGCTCCGGTAAAACCGACGAAGTCAGCGAAGAGCACAAGCAACAACGTCTGCAGAAATACTACCACTTTCACAAGCTGGTTGGCCAAAGCAAGCCGATGCAGCAGGTGTACCGGAAAATCAAAGAAGTTGTGCCGACCGATATCCCGGTGTTGATCATCGGGGAAAGTGGCACCGGTAAAGAGATGATTGCCAATGCCATCCACGATTTATCCTCGCGGAAGGACAATCCCTTTATCGCCGTCAATACCGGCGCTATTCCCAAGGAGCTCATTGCCTCGGAGCTTTTCGGGCATTTGAAGGGGGCGTTTACCGGCGCCATTTCAGACAAAAAGGGGAAGTTTGAAGAGGCCAACAAAGGCACCCTTTTTCTCGATGAAATCGGAACGATGAGCGCTGAAGTACAAATCAGCCTTCTCCGCGTCTTGGAAACCCAGGTCATTGAACGTGTCGGGAGCAATCGCTCAATTAAGGTGGATGTGCGAATCATTGCCGCATCCAATGAAAGTCTCGAAAAGATGATCGAGGAAAATCGCTTTCGTGAAGATCTCTATTATCGCCTCAATGTTTTTGCCATCGAGTTGCCGCCACTTCGTGATCGCAAGCAGGATATCCCCTACCTCGCCAATTATTATCGTGAGTCATTCAACATGGAATTGAGCCGCAAGATCGAAACGATCACGCCGCGGGCAATTGAAGTGTTGCAAGCGTACCACTGGCCGGGCAACGTACGTGAACTGCGCAACGTCATTCTCCGGGCCGTCCTGACAGCAAACAATCAAATTGATGTCAAGCACCTGCCGAACAATATTGTCAAGCCGGGACTCGCCCAGGTTAACATCACCTTCAAGCCGGGCGTGGCCTTGTCCGAAGTTGAGAAGACGATGATCATCCAAACATTAAAGGCTGTTCACGGCAACAAGTTGAAGGCAGCTACCATCCTCGGTATTAGCCGTCGCTCACTTTACAATAAGCTTGAAGAATACCAAATCGGCGAAGCCGAACTGTAAATAATTTACACAACCGTCAGTTGTGCTCTGCCGGCGCTGGCCGCGGAGCAAGCTGTTCGGCAGATTCCTGACCAACGTATAAATCACCTCGTCTCGCCACTTTCCGTTTCCCATTCATGCAAATCTGTTGAAAAAGCATCCCAATTGTTCATGATTTCGACATTTTTTCTCTGGTCAGCATATTATTTCAAAGAATTCTGTTGCGGAAAACCTGTTTTTTGACCGAATATAAAAATATCGGAACGATCTTTGCCTTCATCTTCAGCAAGTGTAGTCCTGTTACAACCGGATAATAAATGTCTCATGGAGATTCGCTAAATGCTGATCCCGGCCACCACCGGCACAACGTCTTGCGTTGTCAAAAATATGGCAAGGCATTTGCATTGTTAGTGAAGAGGAGTAAAGGAGAAACATGAAAGATCGCGATGCATTTGAACCTGAAATTTGTGAGATCAGTATGAAGAAGATTTTGCTCGCCGAGGATGATCGCGGGTTAAGCCGAAGCATCGACACCTGGCTAACGCTGGAAGGTTTTCACGTTGTTACAGTTTACAATGGCGAGGAAGCGCTTCACAAACTGCTGAAGCAACGCTATGATTTGCTGATCACAGATATGGTTATGCCCCACCTCGGCGGTTTCGAACTGATCACGCAAATCCGGCAAGTCAATTCTGATTTACCGATCATGGTTGTATCCGGCAACCTCAACAATGATCTGATCGGCAATCTGCAGCAAATGAATGTCAAATACATTCTTCACAAACCGATTAAGCCATTGGAACTGCGAAGCGTTATAGAGGAAGTATTCCCTAACCAACTCATTGCCTGACCATCCCCTCATTTGCAGCTCTGCTGTAGATGTCACACACAATAGCTTCGTTGGCAGCTCTGCTGCAAATTTAATGTCACATCAATTCATCCGGACCAAGCGGATCAACAAAAATTGTTTTGGTATTTGCCGGAACTACGGTTCCAGGCGGCGACTTGCGCGGTTTGCGGACATAGCGAATTTGTGTATAGAGCACCGGAACGTAACTGGCGTGTTTGGCAGTGCTGAATGTGACTGCTAGTCTGGCGGCGTAGGTTAGTAAATCGTTCGGCAGCGAATCCAGACGCGCGGGATTTGGAATGACAACATGCGATCCTGAATACCCCTGGACGTGCATCCAAATATCCTCACGTGCGGAATGCTTGAATGTAAGCTGATCATTGTCCTTTGCGCTTCTGCCAACCCGCACCGGAAAATCTTTCCAGAAATATTCCTTATATGGCAATCGAAAATCAGATCGCTCTGCCTTATCCGGTTGAACAATGCGGGCAGCCTTCAGTTGCTCTTCTACTTTTTCCAGGGCCTTTACCGTCTCAGCAGCTTCCAGGCTTTCCCGAAGAACACTAAGTTCCCTCAACTGCTTTTCAAGCGTGTCTGCCTTCTTGTGGTAAGAAGCCACTTTGTCGTCATACTGGCGGGCTCGCTTGAAATACGCCTCGGCATTATCTTTGGCGGATCGCTCCGGGTCAATATTGACCGTAATCTCCGGCATGTTTTCATCATAGTAGTCAATCAAGGTCACCTGTCGAACATTAGCTTCTATCAGATGTGGCTGAGAGGCAATGAGCTGGCCAATGCGCTGGTAGTGGGCCTTCTTCTGAGGATCCACCTTATTGGCCCGAAGCTTCTCGACACTGTGGTCAAGTTTGTCAATCTTCTTGCTGAGCAGTTGCAGGTATTTCGTTTTGCTGCGGCCAACATGCATCAGGCGCGCAGCGCGAAAATTGAACGACCGCAGCGCACTATTAACATCATCAAAGGTCTTTGTCGCTTCACCTTCCATTGATCGAAATGGGCAGGGGGTAAACACTTCCTCATATTCCGATAGTTGGTAGATACAAGCTTGTCCATTCTGACAGTCGGCCAATAAATCCCATGCCCCCTCCCAGAGGCTTAGTATTTCTTCCTCTCCAAGTACGCCGGCTTTCTGTTTTCCATCAATGCCGGTGCGCTTTAGGGCTTCAAAAGCCAATCGGGCATTAAAGGGACGAATCCTGCGCAAGGCTTTTTCAAGAGACAAATCCTCTTTGTCCAAAAGGAAATCCGTAAATTCTTCAAGGTCTAAATCCGGTAGAAAAGGAGACGACTGTTCCTGCATTTTGAAGGCATTTCCAGCTTCATCCCTGCCCGACTTGAACGCTGTTATAATCGTCTGCTGTCCATCAACCAAAAGAAAATTGCTGCGGTTTGTAAAGAGGCGTAGCACGAGTGTTTCTTCACGTCCGGAAAACAACATTGTCATTATGCGTTCGCCGCGCATCAGCTCCACACCTGCAATTTTCCATCCGAGCACCTCCGGCATGACATCCACAGAATTTCGGCGGCGCTTAACATAATCCAGCAAAATGACGTGCGGATACTTACCATCGCAACTCAACTGCAGCACCAGTTCCTGATCGTCTTTGCGACACAACAATATCCACTCGTTGCGGTTTTGCGTAAAGCTCTCTGCAATGATAAAATCGCCGGTTTGCCGATTGAGAAAATGTGCTTGTCTTTCCAGGGTCAGATAATTAAGGTGCATACTTGCAAAATTGTTCTACTGACTGATATATTGTGCGATTCAAACTTTTTTGTCCGGCAGGCGTAAAATTCCTGCCGATGGAAAATAAGTGGATTTTTATGTCGATCAAACTGCTTATCTCGAAATTCATATTGCTCTCTTGCCTATTTAGCCTGTCATGCTCGGGGCAAGATTCAACCTGGCAAGCATTGGATAACGGTTTGATGATCGGCGAATTTGAGCCTGAGAGCGGCAAGAAAGATGATAATGTTTCCGTTACGATCCTCCGCATTGATCCCGAACTTTTTGAACTGCAACTATTTCCGGCCTCAGCCGGCGATGGACAGCAAAAGACCGTCAAGCAATGGGCACAAGCGCATGGCTTGCTTGCCGTGGTTAATGCCGGCATGTATCAGGAAGATCTGAAAACCAGCGTCGGCTACCTGCGCAGCGGCAATCATATCAATAACAGTCATTTTAATCGCAACATGGCGGTATTTGTCAGCGGCCGCAAAGACAGTTCGCTGGCGCATGCAAGAATCATTGACCGCGAATGTCACAATCTGGACTCGCTGGTTCAGCAGTATGATTACGTTCTCCAAAGTATTCGCATGATCAATTGCTCGCAGGAAAACACCTGGCGTCCGCGGGACGAGAAGTGGAGCATGGTGGTACTGGGCATGGATAAATCGGGGCATATTCTGTTAATTCATTCGCGCACGCCTTACAGCGTGCACAACTTCATCAACATCCTGCTGGAATTACCCATAGATATTTATAATGCGATGTATCTGGAGGGCGGGCCAGAAGCCGGACTTTACATTTCACACGACAGGCGTCGAATTGAGCGCTATGGCCACTTTCGCAATACCTGGTTCTTGCGCAATCCAAAGCCCCGGGCCATGCCCATTCCGAATGTGCTGGGGGTAGTCAAAAAAGATAAGTGATAGTGGTCAGGCGGTGAGATGTGAGGTGTTGTTATGGCGCTTTACGTAACAAATATTTGCCACAGGTCGTAGGTTAGCAAAACTGTTCAGGAATTGCGCACGCTTTCGCTCTCCTTAATCTATATCTAGCTGAAATTGGAACGCCTTGTCTACTGCCCGGAGATAGAAGTTGAGATACCTGTTTTTCCGTCCTGGATTGTGCCTATTTGTACTTGTCCATGTGTTTTTGATTTCTCCCCTCTTTGCTCAAATCCAACTCCCGGAAATTGGCCTGCCACATATTGAAAATTTCACTACAGATATGTACGGCGGATCGCCGCAAACATGGCAAATCATCCAAACGCCGGCAGGCACAATGTTTTGCGGGAACACCGGTGGTATTTTCGAATATGACGGTAAAACCTGGCGCCGCCATAAGCCGACTCACTATCCGGCTGGCTACGCATTAGCTGCTGACACGCTTGGCAATATATTCGTTGGCT
This sequence comes from Calditrichia bacterium, assembly GCA_028284445.1. Lineage (GTDB taxonomy): Bacteria > Calditrichota > Calditrichia > RBG-13-44-9 > J075 > JANQRS01. The sequence continues at coordinate 11,012 of JANQRS010000058.1, read as the reverse complement.
CCTTCAACGAACTGGGACTTCTTCGTCCGGACGAGAAAGGTAAGCTAACTTTCCAATCCCTACTCGCAAGGCTTCCAAAAAATCAGCGTCAATTCGGTGCAATTCTCAAAGTTCACAATCTGCCGGACGCCGTCTATTTTACAAGCAAAAAGCAGATCCTGAAATTGACCGGCATCGGGGCCGCGGATACTACGCTGAGTGTTGTTAAGGCAGATACTGAGTTTTCCCCGTTCACCTTCAACATCAATGAACAACTTCTTGTCCCTCAACGCGACATCGGCATCCAGTATTTAAGAGGTGGCCAGCTTGAGACAATCCCCGGTCTGGAAGGGTTTTCGGCAAATAAGATATATGATCTGATACCGTTGCCGGTCAACTTCGCTAATCCCGGAATGCACTCGAAGCTGAAGTTATTATTGCTTCATAAAAACAAGGGGTTCTTTGTCTATTCGAACAATGCGGTCAAACGGTGGAGAACTGCCATCGACAGATTGCTAGAAAGCAGCGTGCCCACGTCCCTATTGGCTTTGCCCGACGGAACTTTGGCTGTCGGCACCTACAAGAGTGGCTTGCTTATACTCGATGCTCAAGGAGACCTTCTTCAGCTGTTTGATCGATCTACCGGCTTACTCAGCGATGCCATTCACAGCATAACCTTGGATCGCGAAGGCAGCCTTTGGGTAGGTTCCGGAGATGGCTATAGCCGCATTGAAATGTCAAATCCTGTGAGGCACTTTGATAGCCGGCATGGGCTGAACGATATTCCTCTAAGAGTTCAAAGATTTGAGGAGACCCTGTATGTAACAACCAATCATGGCGTTCATTATTTAGGCACAGACCAGCAGCAAAGCGGATCAGAGAATCCGGCATCAGGCGTTGTGCGACCACATTTCAATTTCCTGGCCGGTTCACCCAGCACGCAAATGTGGACCTTTGCAGACATGGGCGAGGTGCTGCTTGTCGGCAGCAATCATACGCTTTATGCGATCAGTAACCGGCAGGCTCATGCCATCCTTGACTACCCGGCATATGCTCTGTGTCGTTCCGGAAAGGACGCCAGTAGAGTTTGGGTCGGCGGTGATAAGGGCGTTCGCGCAATCCGCATGCCTGCAAGCAGGAAAAAAGATGAGCTGTTATTGCGAGATCGATGGGTTGACGAAGGATTGCTACCGGGTCTGGACATCAATGTTGAATCAATCCACGAGACCACCAATGGCGATTTGTGGGTGGTGCCCAGAGAACAGAATCGAATAATGCACGTAGAATTCGATCACCAAAGCACTGATGTTGCAACAGCAATGATCACCACATATGACAGCAGCAACGGTCTGCCTGAAGCGACAAATTTCACGGCGAGTCTCTTACAGGGCCAGATTGTTGTCGCTGCCAATGACCGACCCTATAAATTTGATGCCGCTGAGAATCGATTTGAGATCGACACTCAACTTTTCGCAAGGACTGACGGGCAATTTAATGGCGGCGAAATCAGCGAAGACAAATTTGGCAACTTATGGATTGCTTCTGCCGGCCCGTCCAGAACACCGGGCGTATTCTACCAACAAGAGCAGCGTTGGCATCTAAAAGCAAATATCAATCGCAAGGCAAAATATCCGGCATATCTGAATCCGGACAAAGACGGAACGATGTGGATTACCGGCGGGGAATCGCTCATCCAATATCCAACCGGCTATCACCAGCATGATCAAAGCCCCTTCAAAACCTTATTACGGCGAGTTAAAGTCCTTTCCAGCGATACTCTGTTCGATGGCTATTCATCAGGTATTACATCTTCAGTGAAGTATCAGCAGGAGCTGGATTATGAACAAAACGCGCTGCGTTTCGAGTTTGCAGCCAGCGGATACCTGTCAAACAGCAAGACTGAATTCCGCTATAAACTCTCCGGCTTCGACGAGCGCTGGTCGAACTGGACAAGCGAAACCCGGAAAGATTACACCAATCTACCGGAGGGCATTTATACCTTTCGCGTCCATTCGCGACACATTGATGGCCGAACCGGGGAAGAGCACCGCTTTCAATTTTCGATTCTACCACCATGGTATCGCAGCTGGTGGGCGTATCTTCTATATGCAATGGCCCTGGGTTCTTTGTTGATTTTCATTGTGAGCTGGCGGTCACAGCAGCTCGTCAGGGAGAAGCAGGCGCTGGAGCGGCTTGTTGCAGATCGAACCTTGGAGATTAATTCACAAGCCGAGAAATTGCGGGAAATGGACAAGCTTAAATCACGCTTCTTCGCAAATATTTCTCATGAGTTTCGCACCCCCTTGACTCTCATTCTCGGTCCCCTTCAGGATATGATCCACGGTGCACTTCCCAAGGATCCGGTTCCACAATTCAAGATCATGAAAGAAAATGGCAATCGATTACTAAGACTTGTCAATCAATTATTGGATCTATCTCGCCTGGAAAGTGATACTGCGCCCCTCCAGGCATCCGAACAAGATTTTTTGCCCTTTATCCGTTCTATCGTTGACAATTTCAATCAGGCTGCCAAAGCTCGCAATATCGAATTATCGCTGGTGTCGCCGGAACGGTCTGTAATGCTCATTTATAACCGGGAAGCGTTGGAGAAAATATTCTACAATTTATTGTCTAACGCATTGAAGTTTACAGAGCCAGGTGGATCCGTTCGTATTGAGGTCAAACAGATAGCCGATGAGACGGGGCCTGTAGAAAACAGTTCGGTTCCCGGAACTCGTTCAATGCTCGAGATATCGGTCTTGGATAACGGCAGCGGTATTCCCGCCAGTCAACTCCCTTACGTATTTGATCGATTTTACCAGGCAGCGAATATTCCCGGGGAAGGTAGTGAGGCGACATGGCAGTATGGTGGTAGTGGGATTGGTTTAGCGATTACCCGAGAGCTTGTTTTGCGCCACGGCGGCGAAATCCGCGTCGAAAGCGAGGCAGGTGCAGGCAGCACTTTTCTGGTACGGCTGCCTCTCGGCCGAGATCACCTGTGGTACAATCGGATTCAGTTAATCGAACCATGCCCTGTCGTTCCTACTGCAACCACCGAGGCATACGAGGCCTCGCCTCGAAAGGCCGATTTGCAACAAACGCCTCAATCGCCGGAACGCCCACTTGTTCTTATTGTTGAAGACCATGGTGACGTTCGACAATATATCGCCAGGCAGCTGTCTTCCGAATATGATATTTTGGAAGCCGCAGACGGTAACACCGGTAGGGATCTTGCCTTTCAGCATCTACCGGATCTAATCATTAGTGACATCATGATGCCCGGTTTAGATGGATTCGAGCTTTGCCGTCAACTGAAGAACAATATCAAGAGTAGTCACATCCCGATTATTCTGCTCACCGCGCGTGCAGAAGATGTCGATCGTATTGCCGGCCTTGAAATAGGCGCCGATGACTATCTAAACAAGCCATTTAATTCAGAAGAGCTCAAAATCCGTGTGAACAACCTTATTGATTTACGACGCAAGCTTCAGGAAAAACTCCGGCGCGATTTACAATTGGAGCCGGCAAAATTTGAGCTGCCTTCGCTGGATGAGCAATTTTTGGCAGCTGCGAAAGATTGTGTTGAGCAAAAGATGGATCGCTTCGACTTTAACGCCACGGCTTTGGCAAACGAACTGTCCATGAGTCGTATGCAACTGTATCGCAAACTTCAGTCTCTGGTGGGATTGTCCGCCAGTCACTACATTCGCACCATTCGCCTGAATCGCGCACGGCAATTATTGGAGGAGAGCAATGCGACAGTGACTGAAATTTCGTATGCCGTAGGCTTCAATGAACTAGCCTATTTTTCGAAATGCTTCAAGGCGCAGTTCGGAAAAACACCTTCAGATATTCTAAAAAGTAAGCCGACCAAAACACACGGTTAAGTCCCTTTCCCAGCTTAGCCACTCCACTTGCTCCCTATTGTTACAATATTCCAAGGTTTTGTTACAATGTAACTAGCCCTTTCCCCACCTGATTTCCTATTCTTCGCACGGCAACTCAATTAACTAAAAATGTCAGGGAAATGACCTGTTCACACTGTAATATGGAGATATTATATGTTGCGAAGTTCGCTCGTTTTTGTTGTGGCTTTGTTTCTTAACCTCTATGCTCAACCACCCGAAACCTTCATTCAATGGCAGTATCCGCCTGATGGACTCGCTCACCCGGAGTTTGGACGCTCTGTTGCAATCTCTGGTGACTATGCTGCGATTGGCGCACCTAATATGGGTGCTGTTTATCTTTACAAGAAAATTGCTCCAAATCAATGGGCCCAAATTGCCGAAGTAAACTCAACCATATCACCGGTCGTTGATTTTGCCTTTAAGCTGGTGCTGCAAGGTGACCTGCTCGTTGTCGTTTCACCTGGTACTACATCTATTGGAGACCACGGCCGGGTCTTCATCTTTCGGCGGATTACCGATTCTCAGTGGGATTTGGAAGCCGAATTACAACCGGCGGATAGTGCGCCTGATGATCGTTTTGGCAAGGCAATAGATCTCGATGGATCAACTATCGTTGTCGGTGCCGGTTACCCCTTAAATCAGGGAGCTGCCTACGTTTTTATGGAAACCAGTCCCGGACAATGGTCCGAGATTCAGAAAATTCAACCAAGCAGTATTCTCCCTGATGATCGCTTCGGCTATGCTGTTTCTGTATCAGGAAATTGTATTGCCATTGGTGCACCACGCGATAGTCAGGTGGATAAAGCTGCCGGAAGCGTCTATATCTACGATTACGATCCGGTCAGCGGAATTTGGTCATACAGCGATCAGGTTTTTCCACAATTCAACAACTATTTGGCCTGGTTTGGATCAGCCATAGACATGGAAAATAACCGCATTGTCATTGGCGCTCGTTCGGATCGGTCGCCAAATCCAGGCGGCCAGCCGTCCGGTTCAGTCTATATCTTCCAACGCAACGGCAATAGCTGGCAAATGGCAAATCATTTGATTCCCCCTCATCCATCCACGAGCAGCAGGTTTGGCGCCAGCGTTTCAATTTCCGGTAAAAGACTTATCATCGGCGCACCCGGCGATCACGCTCTCGGCGAATTTGACGGAATGGCCTACTTTTTTGTCCGTCAGAACAATATCTGGCTGCTACAGTATGAATTGGCACCAGGCGATTACGGCTTTGTGCCGGCTGAAGTTGCCTTGCATTTTGGGCAATATGCTGCGATTTCCGGTAATCAGATGATTGTTGGCCGAGACATGAGCGGCAATTATATGCCGTGGGGCGCAAACATCTACGAGGCCCCGTTGATGTTTTTCGTTGAAATCAACATCGACAACCTGATCGAGATCCTTCCCCCGGAAGGCGGTGATGTTGAATATGCGGTTAGTATTACCAATATATATGAAAGCGATGCCAATTTTTCTCGCACAGTTCATTTGTTAAAGCCGGACGGCGAGGAAATTATTCTTAGTGAAAGCGAAGAAACAAATCTGGCAGTTGATGAAACAATCAATGAAGAAAATTTATTGGTTGTCGAGGCCGATTGGCCGGCTGGAGAATATTTGCTTGAGGTTCACTGGGAAGAGGAATCCGGTAGCTTCAAGCAGAGCGTGGCGTTTGAAAAGCAGGAAGAAGTTGCAAGAGCATCCTCATCCCCTGGTGAAACGCAAGCAATCTCATCCCTTCTCAGTAATTTCCCCAATCCCTTTAACCCCAGTACGACCTTGCGCTATCAGCTTACGTCGGATGCTTCAGTTGAGCTGGTCATATACAATACCCTGGGTGAGCAAATTGTATCACTGGTAAATGAACGACAAAGCGCGGGACAGTATACGGTCTTGTGGAATGCGGAAAATCACGCCGGGGAGTCCGTCGCAAGCGGTATTTACCTTGCCAGAATCCAAATCAACAATCGGGTAGAAACCAGCAAGCTCCTATTAAGTCGATAGATAAGCTATACCTGCAAACAAACTTCATTCAGGTTTATGAGTTATTGGAGAAACAATCATGAAATTAAAAGCACATCTCTTTTTATATCTGCTATTGCTCCTCATGATCTTTACCGGTCAGCCCCAAATTATCGAAACTATATTGACACCGGACGATATTGAACTGGAGGCAAGCTTTGGCAAATCGGTCGCCATTTACGGCGAGTTTGCCGTAATCGGCGTACCGTACGACGAAGCAGTCTACATTTACAAAGAAGTTGCTCAATATGACTGGCAAAAGGTGGCCACATTGACATCCGGCGATACAGCACTTCAGCTCTTTGGACACAAAGTTGCTCTCTATGATGACCTGCTCGCTGTCGGAGCCCCCTCGGACAACTATATGCCGGATGTCAAAGGAAGTGTGTACCTCTTCAGACGAATATCCGACTCGAATTGGAATCTGGAAGCAGAATTACAGGCGGTTGATGGCTTCCCAGCAGACCGTTTTGGCAGTTCTGTCTCAACAGACGGCTCTCATGTAATTGTCGGCTCAGGCATTCACTCAACCAATCCACAAACAGGCAGTGCATATGTTTTCAAAAAAATTGAAGGCGCGTGGTCGCAGTTGCAAAAACTTGATCCGCCTGGTTTGCAGACGTGGGATCACTATGGACAAGCGGTAACAATCGACGGCAACTATGCTGCGGTTGGCGCACCATGGGATAGCCAGCTCAGTAGCACCGCAGGTCGAGTCTACATCTACGTTCGAGATCAGAATACGGGATTCTGGTTGCTTAGCGATCAGCTAACGCCAACCGGCGTTACCGACAAAGCCCAATTTGGTAGTGCCCTGGACATCCTTGGTTCAAAGCTTTGCATCGGCGCGAGGGGTGACCGAACAGCCAACCCAATCGGTGATTCACCGATTGGGTCGGTATATCTCTTTTCGCTCAGCGGGATTTCCTGGAATCTTGACCAGAAGTTATTTCCTCCGTCTCCCTTGATTAGTGGCCATTTTGGCACGTCGGTCGCTTTATCAAAGGAACGGGTACTGATTGGCGCTGATCTCGATAACACGCTTGGCGAGTGGGACGGTTTGGCATATCTCTATAACAATTCATCCGGGAGTTGGCAGTTGGAATCTCAACTCTCCCCCGGAGACTATGCTCAAATATCCGGCAATGTTACAATGTCTTTTGGCAATTCAGTTGATATACATGAGAGGCAGATGATCGTCGGCAGAGATCCATATTGGATTGGGCCTCCATGGGCGGCAAATATCTATCAGATTCATCAATGGGTGATCCCCTATGTCCGCCTGATATATTACCCCTTACCCATTCCGAGCACTGGCGGTGATGTTGAGTACCTCATCAATTATCAAAATGTGCATGATGCAGACGTGAGGTTTACAAGAACCGTTACGCTGTTGTTTCCGGACGGTTCGGAAGACGTGCTGCAAGCGGAAACATCCTTTTTAGCGGCAGCCGGAGAAACGCTTGAGCACAACGAGCGACTCGTTGTCGAGGCCGATTGGCCGGCAGGAGAATATCAGCTACAGCTCAGCTGGGAAGATGAATCCGGCAGCTTCACGGAAAGCGCTCCATTTGAAAAATCAGCTGAAAGTTCACGCAAACAAGACAATGCAGTTGTGCCGGACAATTTGGCACTCTCTAACTATCCCAATCCGTTTAATCCCTCAACAACAATACAGTATTCGTTACCGGAGGATGGGCGGGTTGAATTGAGAATCTACTCGACGACCGGACAGCTTGTGAGGACCGTAATTGACGAAGCACAATCTTCAGGCAACTATACAGCTGACTGGGATGGCCGCAACGAAGGCGGTCAACTTGTAGCCAGCGGCATCTACATTTACCGCTTAATATCCGGGAAGAAAAGCATTGCAAGGCAGATGTTCCTAACAAGGTAGATTTCCTTCCTCCCCGCCCTATGGCAAATTGACCTGCATAGACAGCGCTATGCAGGTCAATCCTATCTTTGCTCAATAGACTACTGCTTCCGCCTCAATCTCGACCAACAATTCAGGATTGATCAGCTTGCTCACCTCCACCATCGTTGACGCCGGCCGGATATCGCGAAAAAATTCGCCATGCGCTCGGCCAACTTCTTCCCAGCGGGAAATGTCAGTCACGAACATACGGGTCCGAACGACATTCTCCATTCCTGCACCGACTTCTTCCAATGCTGCCTTGATGATCTTCAAAATTTGCATGGTTTGCGTAAAGGGATCGTCGGGTCCAACGACCTTACCGTCTTTATCGACGGCGGTCGTGCCGGCAACGAAGATCCTCTCCCCTACCTTGACTGCACGTGAATAACCGACAATCGCTTCCCACTCTGCGCCGGATGATATGTTTTGGCGTGACATATTTTCTCCTATATAGTTTTCATCATCCCCCCTCAATCTCCCCCGGGGGGAGATTGAGGGGGGATATTTGCTTACCAAACTCATATTAACTTTCGCTTACATATCCCGATTCTCCATGGCAATTTTCACATTGCGCATGAAGTTCTCATAGCCAGCCCGGCGAACCGGTGTTCCGGCAAAGAGCGTCTCGAATGACGCCTGGTCCAGCGAAGCCAGGGCTTCAAGTTGCCGTTGTCCGTCATCAAGCCGCTCCTTGAAATCCGGCTCCTCGGTTTCTGTTTGGAAGCGATTCCAGGGACAGACAGCCTGGCAAATATCGCAACCAAAAACCAGGTTCCCCATGTCGCGGGCTAGCTCGTCGGCGATCGGACCGTCGTGCTCAATATTCAGATATGAAATACAGCGTTGGGCGTCAAGCACGTAGGCCTCATTAAGCGCATCGGTTGGACAGGCAACCTGGCAGCGATTACAAGTACCGCAATGGTCTTCATTAAAAGGATCATCTGCGGGTAAGTCAATTGACAAAAGCAGCTCAGCAAGAAAGAACCATGAACCTTGCTGCTTGAGAATCAGGTTGGTATGCTTGCCAATCCAGCCGATACCGGAGCGAACCGCCAAGGGCTTCTCGAGAAGCGGGAAGGAATCAACACAGATTCGTCCCTTGGCACCGGGATCAAGTTGCTGCACAAATTCAAGTAGCTTGCGCAAGCGCTTTCGCAGGACCTTATGGTAGTCACGCCCACGCGCGTAGAGCGAGATACAGGCTTCGTCATCGGTATAGTCAAGGGGTTCATCACGGAAGTAGTTGGCGGCCAGGCAGACCACAGATCTCGCTTCCGGAAAATAACCGCGGGGATCCGGTCGAATATCGCGGGTGCGCGCCATCCAGTCCATGCTCCCGTGATACCCGCGCTGCAGCCATTCAGCCAGCATCTTTCCTTCTTTGCTCAGCGGTTCTGCACTGGTGATGCCAACGGCAGTAAACTCAAGGTCAAGTGCATATGACTTGATCCGTTCAGCAATCTCAAACGAGTCCATTGGCCGGGTCATAATAGTTCTCTGGACAATTGGTAATAATGCCGTCAACACCGACTCCGGCGACATTCTTCATGGCCGCTGCTTCATCCACGGTCCAGGCATAGAGTTTAATGCCGCGATTTTGAAAGTGTTGAATATAAGATTTTGACAAACGCTTATAATTGATGTGTAACGAATCGAGCGGGATCCCCAGTGAAATCCAGCGATGTCTTCGTTCCAGGTAAATGAAGCCAATCTTAATGTCGGGGGCAAGTGCATGGAAGCGCCGAACAACTAGCGGATTAAAGGAGGCAAAGATGATATTATCACGCAAACCAAATTCCTCCAGCTGCGACAATATCAGTGCTTCAAACCCGGTTTTGTGAATAGCAGCCGTCTTGATATCGAGATTGATCAGGCATTTATCCTTCGCCAGATCCAGCACTTCTCTCAAAGTTGGGATCTTGACATCATTACTGCCGGAAAGGCGCCGGTTGCGGATATCTGCCAGGGTCATCTGTTCGATTCGCCCATCTTGCCCGGTCATACGTCCCATCCGCCGGTCATGAAACACAACAATTTCGCGATCAGCAGTCATACGGAGATCTACCTCGATCCCGTCGCAGCCAAGTGTAATGGCCTTTTCAAATGCTGGCAGGCTATTCTCCGGTAAAACAGAATTCGCCCCGCGATGGGCGATTATTTGCAGCTTTCGTTTCAAACTCTTCGCATATCCATTTACTCGTTCCGCTCCGCCGTCCCCATTCGCTACACGATAAGCCACAAGCCATCGGTCGCCATGATCACTTCCCCACTGAATGATCGGCCAATTTTCTCAGCCGGATTATCCGCAAGTGCTTCCGGATAACAATGATTGATTGCAACACGTACCGGCTTTGCCTCCGCCACAAGGCGCTGAATGTCCGTTGCAGACATATGTCGAGGTCTTTTCTCTGCATCCGCTGACGCGCATTCCAATACTGCCAAATCAGCTTTCTCCGCCAATTCGATGAGCGGCGGACAATATTCCGTGTCACCTGAGAAGGCAATTGCCTTACCGCCAATTTCAAATCGATACCCGATACAGTTGCCATAGTGAACGACCGGTCGCCACGAAACCAGGAAGCCGTCGATTGTCAGTTCTGCGTCTTCCAGCTCCTGCATAATCGCCAGGTCAGATTCAGGTTGCACCCAGTCTCCATACGCAGCAGTCATATGTCTCACAAACTCCAGTAATCCCTCTGGCCCCCAAATCTTAAGCTGGACAGCACCGGATTGCGGCCGGCCATGCTTCCTCATGAAAAGAAACGGTAAAAGATCGCTTACATGATCGGGATGATAATGAGTAAGAAACAAATGATTAATCTGATGCGGATCGACCCCGCTGATAGCCATTTGCCTGAGGGCCCCCGGCCCGATATCGATTAATATTTGCTGCCCGCCACCCTGGATTAAGGTGCTGCTGCAAAATCTGTGCGGATCAGGCGTAATCGTACCGCTCCCCAGGAAAAGGATTTCAATCTCGTTGTCAATCATTTATGCCTTTGGTTCATATTCGCATCCGGCGATGAGTTGAGCGCCAGGAGAATAGAGTATTGGAATACTGGGAAAGAACTTGACAGGCAAAAGCGTGAGGGTACATTCCATCATTCCATCATTCCATCATTCCATCATTCCATCATTCCATCATTCCATCATTCCATCATTCCATCATTCCATCATTCCATCATTCC
>JANQRS010000020.1 GCA_028284445.1 Calditrichia bacterium | reverse complement strand
CCATCATTCCATCATTCCATCATTCCATCATTCCATCATTCCATCATTCCATCATTCCATCATTCCATCATTCCATCATTCCATCATTCCATCAATACTCCACTACCTCCAGCACCAGTCCTTTTGCCGGTGCGGCGACGCCGGCGCGCGTGCGATCCTGCGAAGCAAAGATCTCGCGGAATTCATCCATCGTGAACCTGCCTCGCGCCACATCAACCATTGTGCCGACGATACTGCGTACCATACCATGCAAAAAACGATTGGCAGCAATGCGATACACCCAAACCGGTTCGTCGCGCCGCCAGCTGCTTTCGAACACCTCACAAAGCTTGTGTTCGGTTTGGGCATTTGCCCTGGCAAAAGCACCAAAATCATGAATTCCTATTACCATGGCTGCAATCTCATCCAGTATGGCTTCATCAAGGGTCTGAAAGAATTGCCAACTGTTGTGACGCATCAAAGCCGTTGGCCGCGGCGAAAGGAAATACTGGTAAATTCGCTGCCGTGCCGAAAAGCGAGCACTAAAATCGGCATCTGCAGTTTCAACGCTCAATATGCGGATATCATCAGGTAGCCAGGCATTTAATCCCGGCACCATTTTCCGGTTTTCCATTTCGCTTTCTGTTTCAAAACTGGCAACCTGTCCCCGGGCATGCACGCCAGCGTCGGTTCTACCGGAACCGGTAATGCGAATTTTTTCCCCGAGCAGTTTCTCCAGAGCTTCCTCAATCGCTCCCTGGATGGTCCGGGCATTGTCCTGGTATTGCCAGCCGTGATATTCCGTACCGTCATAAGTCAGGACCATTTTGATGTTTCGCTTCATATTGACAGGCCCGCCGATAATTAAAACCAGATTATACCGGCATGAAGCCCTAATATAAGCAGGGCAAGGGCGGAATGCCAAATGGCTGCTAATTGCGGCACCTGCCTGCCCGGCGCCTTCGACTGGCTGCTGAGGAATTCGCCATATTCATCTTCACTGCGGCGAAGAATATCCGTCATAAACTGGTAAATACGCTCCATAACCAGAAAGGCCCGCCTTTTGATGCCGGCAGACCGCTTTTTGTCTATCGTTTCATTAAGGTGCTTTGAGACTTTCGATTTATACTCCAAACTTTTGGGGAGCAGATATACCACATACATCGCAATGCGCGTAATGCTCTTGAATGGTTCAACCAGCCGAGACTTTGAGGTGTTTATGCGGTTAAAATAGCGAACAAAAGCCTCTTTCGGCGTACTATAGACGGCAACACCAAAGAGCAAAAAAAGCAGCACAACCTGGGAAACAAACAATGCCGATTCCCACAGCCCTTGATCGGTAATAACAACACCGAATGGCAGCTCTTTGAGCACATTTCCGAAATCACCCGCTGCGCGAAAAGCAAACATCATTAGCAGGAGAATAGCAAAAAAATATCCTTGTTTCGGGAATCTGAATAGGGTCAGCTTTTCGATAAAGCAAGCAGCAATCAGGATAATGGTTAAAACGCTATTATACAGCAAGCTTTGATACTGTAATGCAAACCCAAAAAGGGAGCAGGCCAGGACCAGCTTAAAGAAAAAGTTTACGTGTCTCAAATACTTACATACACCCTGTTTTTGACAGGCAAAAATATAATACAGTATGGGGCGAATTGCAAATGCGTTGCAACTCCCTACTTTTGCGCCTTTTGCTCCCTTCGCACCATCCTTACAGCCTCGACACGACGCCGGGTGGAATTGGTTACCGTAAACTGCAAATGCCGCCAGGTGATGACCTCATCGCGACGAGGAATATGGCCAAGGGTATTGACGAGAAAACCGGCCAGGGTTTCGTAGTCGCCTTCCGGCAAGCCCTCGCCAAGCTTCTCATTAAATTTGAATATCTCAATCTGCGCGCTGATCCGAAAGACATTGGTGTCGATTTGCCGAATCTGATGCTGCACAGAATCGTATTCGTCGGGGATATCACCAAAAAGCTCCTCAACCAGCCGAACCGGCGTGGTGAGTCCGGCAGTGCCGCCATATTCGTCGATGACGATGGCGATGGAGGTGTTTTCCTTGCGAAATTCCGCTAACAAATCCGAACAACGCTTGGTTTCCGGAACAAACATCACCGGGCGCACCAAATCCGCAAAGGCTTCCGCGCCAAGTAAGAGGTCTTTCGCAAATACCACACCAACAATGTCATCCAGATTCTCTCCATACACCGGGACTTTCGTATGCTCAGTTTCTTCAAACACCTCTATTAGTTCTTCGATAGTGATTTCGGTAGGCACTGCAACGATGTTCATGCGCGGCACCATTGCATCGCGCACCCACTGCGATTTCAGCTTCAAGATCCCTTCAAGAAACTGCCCCTCTATAGGATCATTGATCTCAACCGTGCGCTGACTCTTTTTCAATAGGATTTCGATGTCTTTCACTGAGAAGAAATCCTTTAATTGGCCCTCCTTCTGCCCCATTAAAGCCAAGAGCCACTCCGACAGTTGACTGATAAACCAGATTAGCGGCGTAAACAGACGATAGGACAAATAGAGCGGACGGGCTATTTTCGTAACCACCCAATCGGCGAGGCTGGCAAAAACGGTTTTCGGAAGGATTTCGCCCAGGATCAGGGAAAGCGCCACGATCAGCAGCCAGGTGTATTGTGGCTCCATGTAGAGGTTGAGATAAATGGTTGCGAAGGAGGCAAAGGCAACGTTGGAAATATTGTTTCCGATAAGCGTCGTATAGAGGAACTTCTCCGGCTTCTCTATGAATGGCCAGATTATTTTGGCGATCTTCTGCTCGCTGCGCCGCCACAATTCAATCCGCACTTTGTTGACAGCCACAAATGCCGTTTCGGTGCCCGAATAAAAGAAGGACAGGATCAGCGACACCACTATGATAACCAGATAGACCATATGCTAGGCGGGTTTCGGCTTGCGCATTCGAATCAATCCTTCCTGGGTCACGGAGGCAATTAATTCACCTTGCTGATTATACAGGCGACCCTGGCTGTATCCGCGAGCGCCACCGCTACTGGGGCTCACCAGGGAATACAACAGCCAGTCATCGAAGCGAAATGGGCGATGATACCAAATGGCATGGTCGAGACTGGCAATCTGCAAATCCTTGTGCATCATTGAGATGCCGTGAGGGCGCAAGGCGGTCGTCAACAAGTTTAAATCCGATGCATAAGCCAGTATCGCCTGATGAATGCCGTGATCGTCCGGCAACCGATCGACGGTGCGTAGCCAAATATCGCGCCTTGGGGGTGAAGGCGTTGGCGCAAAAGGATTGTAAAACTCAACCGGTCGAAACTCAATCGGCCACTTGCGATCGAAGTAACGGCGGGCATTTTCAGGCAATTCCAGCCCCAGGGCTTCAATATGCTCCAGCGGTGTTTTTACCTGATCCGGCGGCGGTACATCGGGCATATCAATCTGATGCGTCACGCCTTCTTCGGAGATGTGAAAAGAGGCAGCCATATTAAAAATGGGGCGGCCATGTTGAATAGCAATAATCCGGCGAGTGGTAAAGCTACCGCCGTCGCGAATTCGCTCCACATCGTAAACAATCGGAGCCTCCAGGTCGCCCGGCAATATAAAATAAGCATGTAGCGAATGAACGCTGCGATTTTCTGCCACTGTATTCTGCGCAGCGCATAAAGCCTGCGCCAGCACCTGTCCACCGAACACCTGCCGGCTGCCAATATCTCTATTTTGCCCCCGGAAGAGATTGGTCTCAATCTGCTCCATTCGCACTAATTTGATTAATTCATCTACGGAGAAAACCACTATCTCTTGTCCTTTTAATAATATCCAAGTCGGCCAATCCCCCCTATATGTCCCCCCGGGGGGACATATAGGGGGGATGTTGCTCGGGCGTTAAATTGGGCATTTGCCCACTTTCAAATCTTACAATATTTTCCAAGAAATTGCTATTGTTGTTTGCAATCGCTCTCCCCAAAGGGCCAGCCTTGAATGTTTATGCTCACTGGCGTATCTTGATGACAGCTAAGGTTAGATTTCAAAACTATCCGGGGGAAGATTATGCAGCGCATTTTTCTGATCGTTTCACTGATTTGCATCTCATTTGTAACCGCGCAGGATGCCACAAACAATGATTTATCACTGGACAGAATTTACGGTTCACAAGAATTCAGAGCGGAACGCTTCGGCCCGGCTCGCTGGCTCGCTGATGGCAGCGGCTATACCACCCTGGAGCCCTCAGAGAAATTTGAAAAGCGCAAGGACATTGTTTTCTATTCTCCGAAAAACAACAAGCGCAAGGTCCTGGTCAGCGCCGGCAAACTGATGCCGGCAAATGCCGACAGTGCCCTCAACGTTTACGACTACCACTGGTCACCGGACAAACGCTATCTGCTAATTTTCACCAATACCCGCAAAGTTTGGCGTCTGCATACGCGCGGCGACTATTGGGTGATCGATCAAAAATCGGGCAAGCTCCGTCAGCTGGGCGGTGACGCAGATGAGGCGCGGATGATGTTCGCCACCTTTTCTCCGGATAGCCGCAAAATTGCCTATGTTATCCACCACAACATTTACGTTGAAGACCTCGCAAATGGCAAGATCACTCAAATCACAAAAGACGGTTCAAAAACAACCATCAACGGGACCTTTGACTGGGTATATGAAGAAGAGTTTGGTCTACGCAACGGCTTTCGCTGGAGCCCGGACAGCAAGTGGATTGCTTACTGGCAGCTCGATGCCAGCGGTATCGGCGAATTTTACATGATTAACAATACCGATTCGATCTATTCGAAAATCATCCCGCTGCAATACCCAAAAGCCGGTACTATCAATTCCGCCTGCAAAACCGGGGTAGTAAGTGCAGATGGCGGGGAAACGCTCTGGTTCAAAACCCCGGGTGATCCGCGTAATACCTACATCGCTTATCTCGATTGGGCTGCCAATTCCGATGAAGTGATGATCCAGCATTTGAATCGCCTTCAAAACACCAACCGGGTCATGATTGGTGATCGGAAAACCGGGGCGGTCAAAACCATTTTCACCGATAAAGATGACGCCTGGGTAGAAGTCGTAGACGACATCCTTTGGCTGAACAACGACCGCGAGTTTACCTGGGTGAGTGAACGCGACGGATGGCGGCGCGTCTATCGCATTGCCCGTGACGGTTCATCGGTTGAAGCAATCACCAAAGAAGACTTCGATGCCTTGTCGGTTGTGCATATCGACGTCAAAAGCGGCTGGGTCTACTATATGGCCTCTCCGGATAACCCAACCCAGCGCTATCTCTATCGCAGTCGCATCGATGGCAAAAGTAAGGCGGAACGGGTCACGCCGGCAGCCAATGCCGGTATGAATCGCTATCAAATGTCGCCCGATTCGCGCTGGGCATTTCACACCCATTCATCGTTCACCAGCCCGCCGGTCATCAGCCTGGTCACTCTCCCCAAGCACAAAGCGGTTCGCACCATGGAAGCGAACGAAAAGCTGAGAACTGCAGTAGACGCGCTTGACCTCGGCAAAAGCGAATTCTTTCGGGTAGATATCGGAGACGGCGTTGAACTGGATGCCTGGCGTATTCTTCCCCCGCATTTCGATCCGGATAAGAAATACCCATTGTTCTTTTTTGTGTACGGTGAACCTGCCGGGCAGACAGTGATGGATCGCTGGAGCGGCAGTCGCTATCTTTGGCACCAGATGCTGGCACAGCAAGGCTATGTGGTAATGAGCGTTGACAATCGCGGCACCCCGGCACCACGAGGACGTGCATGGCGCAAATCAATTTATGGGCAGATTGGCATCCTGGCATCGCAGGACCAGGCGGCGGCGGCACAGAAAATTCTTGCGACGCATCCGTACATCGATAGTGAGCGCATCGGGATATGGGGATGGAGCGGCGGCGGCTCGATGACCCTGAATATGATGTTTCGCTATCCGGAGATTTATCATACCGGAATTGCGATTGCCTTTGTTGCCAATCAGCGCTACTACGACACGATTTACCAGGAACGCTATATGGGTCTGCCGAGCGAAAACGTTGATGGGTTTCGTGACGGGTCACCGATCAACTTTGCGCAGCAGTTGGAAGGTAATTTGCTGATCATCCACGGCACCGGTGATGACAATGTTCACTACCAAAGCTTCGAAGCACTCACCAATGAACTCATTCGCCACCATAAGCACTTTACCATGATGGCCTATCCCAACAGAGCCCACGGCATACGGGAAGGTGAAAATACCACCCGGCATTTATTTACACTCATGACGCGCTATTTGAATGAGAATTTGCCGGCCGGCGCGAAGGCGGAAGTCGTAAATTGAAGAATGGGGTTAGAGACTAGAGATTGGAGATTTGAGGCTGGAGATCGAAGTCTTCAGCGCCTCGGATCGTTCTTCGCCTTGTTCAAGTAGCAAATATAGCCATTGACGAGTCGAATTGCCTTTTCAACCTGTAACTTTGCATTTTCTCTGTCGCTTAATTTGATATACCCGCATTCCGCAGGGTATTCATCTCGAGTCTCCAATCCCTAATCTCCGCTCTTTTCCGTCAGTACCTCCCGAATCGTCTCTATAAGACTCTCCACGCGGAAAGGCTTCTTGATAAATCCGGCCAGGCCCTCAGCAAGCTCATGGCCGGCAATTTCCTGCTCGTTGTAGCCACTGCAAAGGATAGTGCGTATATCTTTGCGGACTTTCCTTAACTGATCGTATGTCTCCAAACCATTCAAATACGGCATGGTCATATCGAGCAAGACCAGACTAATTTCGTCTGAATGCTCTTTGAAAATCTTAATCGCCTTACGGCCGTCTTCTGCCAGTAAAGTTTCAAATCCGGCCCGGCTCAAGACACGCTGCCCCAGTGTACGTACCGATTCCTCATCGTCCACAATCAAGATTTTGCCGCTGCCTTGCCAGTTCTCAGCGGCAACATCGTTCTCGGCTTCCTGGGTATCCTCAAGCGCTTGGAAGGGAAAGAGTACTCGCATTGTGGTTCCCTTGCCGGGCTCACTATCCAATCGTAAAGCGCCGCGGTGTCCGCGCACAATTCCTAGCACCGTGGCAAGTCCCAGACCACGGCCAGTGAATTTTGTCGTAAAAAAGGGGTCAAAAATACGTTTGCGAGTCGCCTCATCCATTCCGCTACCATTGTCTTTCACCTCCATGAAAATATACTGTCCCTCCGTCGCGTCTTCATGAAAGAGGGTCTCCTCGAGATACGCGGAGCTGCAATGCATCTGACCGGTCGTAATCCCTATCTCACCATCATTGTCTTCTATCGCTTCAGCAGCGTTGGTAATCAAATTCATAATAATTTGCTTAATCTGTGCGGCATCTCCTTTGATCGGCGGGAGAAGCGGATCAAGATCCTTTACAATTGTCCCTTTTTTGGCGATCGCTGTGCCTAGCAGATGCGTCAATTCATTGATGACATGGTTAATATTCATATTTTTGATGACAAATGTGCCTTTTCCAGCATAGGCGAGCATTTGGTTGCATAGCTCTGCCGCCCGCAGGGTCATCTTCTTTATGTCTTTCAAATTCTCGCGGCCCAGAGAGGTTTCCGGAAGATCCATCTCCAGAAGTTCCGTATTTCCCAGAATGCCTGTGAGCAGGTTGTTGAAATCATGCGCTATACCGCCGGCTAATATGCCAAGGCTCTTCAATTTTTGAACGTGCAGGATCTGCCGTTCCAGATCCTGGCGCTTTTTCTCAGCTTCAATTCTAGGCGTCGCATCCCGGCAAACACAAACCATGCCGTAATCAGGCAGCACCTTGAGGGAAATATCTTGAATGAACTTGGTACCGTCGCGTCGCCGGGTCTCTAACTGTCCCTGCCACGCCCCTACCTTGAAGAGCACCGGCACAAGTTCTTTTTCAAATCGGGCAACTTGTTCCGGAGAATAAATTTCGCGCCAGGTCTTACCGATCAGCTCATCGGGAGAATCATATCCGAATATTTTGGCATGAGCCAGATTCATATAGATATATTCCTGATTGGCATTCAAAATTGAAATTCCCTCAACGGCTGTTTCTACAGCGGTAACCAGGCGCTGCTGCGCTTCCTGCGCCTGGCGCAGCTCGCCGATTTCCATATTGCTGATAATCATTTTGCGCGTATCACCACGCGGAGGGAGGCAGACAATCCTGTTCAAGACGTGAATATGATTGCCCTTCAAAGTCCGATGTACATTTTCCCCTTCATAGGTGGTATTTCCGGCAAAAAAATGCTCCAAAATGCTGAGCACTCGCCAGATAGAATCCCGGTAGTAAATCATAGGCAGCTTTGAAATGAATTCCTCAACGCTCTCCGCCTCGAAAACCACCAATGCTTCACGGTTCACATCCACAACCTTCAAATAGTTGATAAATTTGACCGCCTGCTCAATATCTTCCCCGACATATTCCGTAAGACTGGTGACGCCTGCTTCGCGCAGGCGACGAAATGCCAGTTCCATTTCAGTCATGTCAATATCAAAGAATGCTACTTTCGCCAAGTCATAGATCATGCGGTGGCGTTGCTCACTGTCTCGCAGCGCTTTTTCTGACTGTTTACGCTCCAGTTCGGCACTCATGCGACCGGCAAAAATTTGCATAATGGATTGTACATGTTTTGCCTCGTTCATCTCATCACTGTCCATAATGGCCAGCAATCCCAACGGCTGCTGCTTTGAGTCAAACAGCGGTATGCCCAGATAGGATTCAATATTCAAATCCGTCAGCATTTGATCTTCGGGAAACAATTTTGCAACGTTTTTTGGAAACCAGCAGGGTTTCTTTCCGACGACTTCACGACAAGGGCTTATATCGAGGCGGTAACTGAAATTATTTTTAATTTCGCCATGGCAGAACACAGAAACTGTCTGGATTAGATTATGGTTTTCGGTATCCACCTCACCGATAAAGGCGCAGTCAATATCAAGCTTCTCGACCAGGTATTTCACAACCTTTTGGAAGAAAGTATCCCCGGTTGCGGCCGAAATGCTCGCTGCAATTTCCCGAAGCGTACGCTCATTGCGTTTCCGCTCCGTAATGTCATTCAAGATACAGACCATCAAATGACTGTTTGGTGGCGACATCAGTGCGGCATTAATACTTGCATCAAACTCCCGCCCGTCCAGGTGACGACAGCGAATCTCAAAATGGGCACTGCCCTCGTTGCGAATCTGCATGACGTTGGAAGCAAAGCATTCCAGGCCACTGGTGCCGTCTGGCTGCTCATCCGCAACAAATGTAAAGGGATGTAAGGAGAGCGCCTGCTCTTCGGTAATGCCAAAGAATATCAGATTCTGCGGGTTCACGGAAACCACTTTTTCTGCAACATAGTCGTATACAAAAATAACATCATAGACGTTCTCGAAGAGCGTCCGATACTTTTCTTCACTCTGCTGAATAGCCAGTTTTGCTGCTTTCGCACCCGCGACATCGGTGATGGTTGCAACGATATATTCAAGCTGGCCATTTTCATCGTAGATGCCGTTGACCGTTGTGCTGGCTTCCAGCAGGCTCATATCCTTGCGGACGTAGCGCTTTTCAATGGTCAGCGACAGAACGATCTCTTGCTTCAACCTGGCGAGCACGTCGATTGTTGCCTGGAAGTCTTCGTGATAGGTCACTTCTTTTACATTCAGCTCGCGTAGCTCATCCACACTGTATCCGAGCATATGGCAAAAAGTACGATTTGCCAATTCAAACGCGCCGTTTGCTCTACCAATTACCAGTCCTACCTCGGCACTGTCGAAAACCAGGCGATACTTTTCCAATGCGTCGGGCATTCCGCTAATGTATTGACGATCAACAGTTTGTGAGAACTCGGATAGCGAATTGCCATGATTTTTCTGAAAAGGCGCTACAGGCGTTTCAGCTGGCTGTAGAGGCGCTAATTCGGATTCCAGCTCCGCCACCTGCCGACGTAATTTGGCAAGTTCCTCAAGCAGTTTTTCTCGTGATTTGGCTTTTGCCGACATAAAATTAACCTCCGTTTGAGCCCAAGCGCATTGGACACAAAAGTTGCTGGAAAATATTGACCTGCGAATAATCGTTCTAATCTGTATCTTGTGAGAGGAAGCAAAGCGGTCCTGTTCGGAATTCCGCCGCAATCGCATTCTTTAAAGTCAGGTATTTTTGAGTCGCTTGCTGTGACTGATGTGGACAAACAGGAAATTCAACTATGAATCTTGCTATCGATTTTGGATTGAGCAATACCGATAGTGTATTGATCAAAAAAAGTGCAATGCAACATCGCAGCAAGTCCTTCTCTGGTGACCCATCCGGAACACTGATTGAAGAGATTATCTCATCACATCATATATCTACAGAGGATCTGAATCACATTGTTGTTACGGGTGGCAAACACTATACCTTGCCCGAAGAATTGAGTGGTCGTTCGATCGTTCCGGTAAACGAAATTGCTGCCATTGGCCGAGGCGGCCAGGCAATACTGAAACTGTCTCCGGAAAAGCACGATGAATCAGTTCTTGTTGTCAGCGCCGGCTCCGGAACGGCTATGATATCTGCAAACGGCAAGTCTTATCAACATGTGACCGGTACCGCCGTGGGCGGAGGCACATTGTTGGGGTTAGGAAGGCTGCTAATTGATTCCGTGGACCCTCTGGAAATCGGCGAGCTTGCACTCGCAGGCGATCCCAATGGGGCCGACTTAAGTATCGCCGATGTGATCAGCGGCCCAATCGGCAAGCTGCCGCCGACTGCCACCGCCGTGAACTTCGGGCGACTGGCCCGGGAAACAAAGACGGTAAGCCGACAAGATCTTGCCGCCGCCCTCATCAATATGACTGCACAAATCATTGCTATTATTGCCCTGAATGCTTCCCGAGCTATTAATGCAAGTCGAATCGTTTTCACCGGTCATTTAACGGATATGGCATTAATTCGCAGCGTCTTGCAAAAGACCGCTGACTTGTATGGCCAAGAATTCATCACTTCAGAAAAAAGCGGCTACGCCACAGCCCTTGGCGCCCTCCTCCACTTTGAAGAAAACAGCAGCTAATTACGATTTTGCAAATACGCTTGACACGGCCACTTTTAAACCTTATTTTGATTTTAAGACCAATCGGTCTGTTTTTGAGGCATATATGGGAAAAGGACAAAATACCAGAGAGTTTATCGTCAGACGTGCAGCAAGCCTTTTTAACTCCAAAGGCTACTACGGCACTTCCATGTCCGATTTGATGACCAGTACCGGCCTAAAAAAAGGTGGTATTTACAATCACTTCGAAAGCAAGGAAGAAATTCTTGTTGCCGCTCTCGAATATGCGCTAAATCGCCTCTACCAGGAGCTGATCAATTCTCATAAACACGAACGAACAATGCTTGGCAAACTGCAGGCGATAATCGAATTTTACCGAAACTATCCGCTTGAACCGGTAATAGATGGCGGATGTGTGCTATTAAACGCCAGTGTCGAAGCGGAACATAACCAGGGCTTGCTCAAGGAAAAGGTAAAAGAAGCATTTAACTACATGTTGAAGTCGACGCAGCGTATGGTTTCCAAAGGGATCGAACGCGGCGAATTCCGCGAAGATGTCGATCCCAATGAAGTAGCAGTATTGTTTTTTACAATGATAGAAGGTGGCATTGTCATGGTTAGGAGTTCGGAAGACAGATCACACATGGATATTGTTTGTAATCAGTTGCATAAGTACGTGGAGTCGCTTTGCGTCACATAATTTTTTACCGCAAAAACAGACCGGTTGGTCTGAAAACAACATCAGATCCATCGCCCGGACGCCAACATGCGGTGCGTGTTCCGGATTTGCCCATAAAAGTTTATAAAGATAATATCATTCTTTTGAAATAGATTTTACACGAAAACAGACTGATCGGTCTGAAAACAAAAAAGGAGAGAGCCATGAATCAAAAATTAGCATATCGATTGTTCAAGACCGCTTTTCGTTCAGTAGAAACCATTGCATCCCCCTTGGCCGTCCATTGGGCAGCCCGCCTGTTCTTCGTTCCGCCCAGGAATCCGCGCCCCGTAAAGGAACGCACCTGCTTGCAGGCAGCTAAAATTGACAAACATCCAATGTCAGGCCATCAATTTGTTGATGGCCGGTGCGGAGAATATTACACTTATTCCTGGGGCAATGGACCGACGGTTCTACTGGTCCATGGCTGGGGAGGACGAGGCACGCAACTTTACCCCCTGATCAACCCGCTATTACAGGCAGGTTATCGCGTTCTCTCATTTGACGGACCTGCCCACGGCGATTCCAGCGGCAGTAGAACCAACATTTATGAGTTTGAATGGGTTTTGCAGGATCTTCAGGAACGATATGGCGCCTTTGAAACAATCGTCGCCCATTCATTCGGTGGTGTGGCTTCCGCCTTCAGCCTCAATCGCGGCTTGGAAACCAGGCAGCTTGTCACCATCAGCTCGCCGGCGACAATGGAATATCTGCTCTCAACTTTCTGTCGACAAATTGGTGGTTCTGACGCGGTGGCGGAACAGTTGGGTATCCGTTTTTCAGATATGTTTAATACACCTCTGGATTCGTTCTCGCTAAAGGAGATCATCGCTCCGCTTCATCTTCCAGGCCTTGTGATTCATGACCGGGACGATAAAGAAGTTGACTTCTTCAATGGAGAGGAACTAGCAACCCAGTGGCAAGAGGCGGAGTTCATGCCGACAAGTGGCCTCGGCCACCGGCGCATTCTTGCTGACAAAGCGGTCATTCGCCGTGTCGTCGACTTCATCGATCGTCCACATCGTCCCGGAAAGCTGGTTTCGGGGCGTAATGGCGTGGCGGCATAATTTTTTTTCAGAATTTTCTCCTTTTTTGAGAATAATTAATGCGAGCCTCATGACGTTTTCGATTTGTATGCCCTGTCGTTATACCCTCAAGTAACGTTGCAGTGCTTAACAAATGCGGAAACGGATTGAGGCTTCGCAGCAAAATCCCCCTTCGCTTATTTTCCGCCTGCACAAGCTCACATATTCCATCTTGCAAGACGCTACCATTCCAATAAGAATTTCATTTCAATTGCCACCGCCTGAAAAAAAAAGTTACTTTTGCCGCTGGAAGACATCTAAGAGATTAAATACAACGTGATATAATGCTGAATTGAAAAATGGCGACAGAACGCTTTTTGACATGTCCGGTAAGCGGAGAACGTGTCGATCACCTCGTTACCGAATTACACTCGGAATATGATGCACGGCTTATTGCCATGATCCGCAGAGACCGTGCCTCCTGGCACCCCGCGGATGGCATTTGTTCTCACCAACTGGATTACTATTATCTCAAGCTACGCTACGAGGGCCAGCACTTGGTCACCGAAACCCGTGGCAATCTCTTTGAAACGGCGTATGATATACCAATTCCACCTACCTGGCGCCGGTTGAATGCCCATCCGGACTACACGGGAAAAGGCGTCACAATTTGCGTGATTGACAGCGGATTCTACCCGCTGGCGGACTTTGAGAGACCGGAAAACCGCATTCTCAAAATGGTCGACATCACCCACCCTGAAAGGACTCCCGCATATTTTCGCCGGGTATACCAGCATAGCTGGCATGGTGCGATGACCAGCGCGGTATGTGCCGGAAACGGTGCGCTGTCTGGCGGCTATTTCCGTGGTCTTGCCAGTGACGCCAACCTGGTTTTGCTAAAAGTCCAGGATCGCGGGCGCATCACAACGGACCATATTGTGGAGGCCATCGAGTGGGCAATCGAGCATCGCGATATCTATAAAATTCGAATCATCAACCTGTCTCTGAGCGATGATTGGGCAATTAGTTATAAAGACAGCCGCGTTGCCCAGGCAGCCGAGACTGCCATTGAAGACGGTATTTCCGTCGTTGCTGCCATTGGCAATAATCCTGCGGCCGCAATTAAACCACCGGCAAATTCGCCCAATGTTATTTCTGTCGGTGGCCTCAATGATCACAATACACTCGGCACACTAGATGATTCGATGTACAATTCGACATACGGGCATACTGTTGATGGTTATTTGAAACCGGAACTGATTGCGCCGGCAATTTGGATTGCCGCCCCTATTCTACCGGATACTGCCGCGGCACGTCAGGCGCAGGCCCTTGAGCGCATCCTTGCAGCGAATGATAGCGAACTGGGAGAGGTTTTCTATGCCAACCTTGAAGAAGCCGGGCTTCAGGAAGATGATTTTGATAGTTGGGGTGTAGAAGGCGTGCGAGCTGCTGTGCGCAAGCGAATCCGTCGCGAGAAATTTATTGCTGCCAATTACATGCATGTGGACGGCACTTCATTCGCCGCGCCTATTATTTCCGCAATCATCGCACAGATGCTGGAAGCAAATCCGGATTTAACACCGGCAATGATTCGCGAATTGCTGATAAACAGTGCGAAGACATTGCCACATATACCGGTAGAACAACAAGGGCACGGTGTGGTTGATGCTCTGGAGGCGGTAGTGGCCGCTGAAAAGGAGAATCATCAGCTTGGCGTCCATCGTCAACAGGCGCCTTTCATTAATCATGCCGCTCAGCAGGTTACATTTTTTCTGCATGATCACCATGCGCAGAAGGTCGTCATAACCGGTGATTTCATTGGCTGGACAAGCAACGGCGTTGTTTTGCAGCAAAAGGAGCCGGGGCTTTGGGAAACGGATATCCCGCTTCCTCCCAATGGATTTTATCGTTATAAGTTCATCATCAATGATCAATTCTGGGTCAGCGATCCGCGCAATCCGTTTCGCGAACCGGACGGATTTAATGGAATGAACAGCACTTTTCGAATCTAAATTATTGAAAAATGCCTGGCCAATTCTCTAAAGACGCCCGGCAATATTCCGAATCTGAGGGCTTAAGCGCTCAGGAATTATCTAATCCGGTCACCTATCAAAAAATGCCGGAGGAGCGAACGTGATTTCGGCAATTATTTTTGATCTCGACGGTACACTGGTACAAACAGAAATCCTCAAAGCAGTCTCTTATGGCCGCGCTGCGGAGCAACTTAGCCTCGGTGCGGTATCAGAGGCATCGGTGGTGGATGCATTTAAAGACGTGGTCGGCAGATCACGCCAACAAGTAGCAATATCACTGATAGAACGCTTTGATTTGCAGAAATTTGCCGCGGCAGCGATGCCCGATTTTGGCGTAGATCGGCCATGGCAGGCCTTTGTTCAGTTACGCCTACAGCTGTATGCGAAGATCTTGTCTGATCCTGCTACCGTTCGTGACCATGTTTGCCCGCATAAT
The DNA here is from genome assembly GCA_028284445.1 of Calditrichia bacterium. GTDB lineage: Bacteria > Calditrichota > Calditrichia > RBG-13-44-9 > J075 > JANQRS01. The sequence continues at coordinate 72,081 of JANQRS010000020.1, read as the reverse complement.
GTTGCACTTCTAAAATGGGCGCGTGAGCAAGGTTACAGCACTGGCTTGGCAACCATGTCTTATTGTAAGCAATCCCGGCGCGTTTTGGAGATCCTTACCCTCCGGGATATGTTTGATTTTGTCGCAACGCGGGAGGATGTGGGCCACGGAAAACCGGATCCGGAGATTTACTACCTGGTAGCAAGAGAACTTTCTGTTGAGCCTGAAGCCTGTTTGGTGATCGAAGACTCACCATCCGGGGTGAAGGCGGCCATTCAGGCAGGTATGCACTGCATTGCAGTTACAAGTGACTTTACCAAACAAAAAGTTCGCCATAGCGGTCTACTACCCGGACGCTGGATTGTGGATGATCCTGCAGAGTTGCATCAGGTAGCGAAGGACCTTATTATGGAACATCAACATACATCAGATTAATCACCTCGAAGTAAAGGATTAAAAATGGCAAAACAGAGTTTTGGTATGATAGGCCTGGGTGTTATGGGTCAGAATTTTGCTCTTAATGTCGAGCGCAACGGCTTCGGCGTTGCTGTATACGACATCAATGAAGATACCGTCAAAAGTTATATTTCCGGAAAAGCAGCCGGGAAAAATGTAACAGCTGCTACCTCCCTGGCAGATCTGGTTGATCAGTTGGAAACGCCGCGTCGAATTATGCTCCTGGTGCCTGCGGGCGGACCGGTGGATGCAGTCATCGGCAATCTCGTTCCTTTACTGGACAAAGGTGATCTGATCATCGACGGCGGCAATTCCTACTTCAAAGATACAGAGCGCCGCTCCCGAGACCTGCAGGAAAAAGGAATCAACTTTTTCGGTATGGGCGTGTCCGGGGGTGAAGAAGGCGCTTTGTGGGGTCCGAGCCTGATGCCAGGTGGCAATAAAGAAGCTTACAAAGAAGTTGAAGCCATTATGATTGGCGTCTCGGCCAAGGCAAAAGAAGATGACGCCCCCTGTGTGACTTATATTGGCCCTGGCGGCGCTGGTCACTTCGTCAAAATGGTACACAATGGCATCGAGTATGGTGACATGCAGTTGATCGCTGAAGCTTATGATTTTCTCAAGCGCACTCTGGACCTGAGCGCTGAGGAATTTCACAAAATTTTTCATGAATGGAATCAAGGTGAATTGTCTTCTTTCCTGATTGAGATTACAGCAGAAATCTTCACCAAAGTTGATGACGAGACCGGCAAACCGCTGGTCGATTTGGTATTGGATAAAGCAAAGCAGAAAGGCACTGGTAAATGGACCAGTCAAATCGCCCTGGACATGGGTGCTGCAATTCCAACGATTACGGCAGCTGTGGATGGCCGTATCATATCTTCAGTTAAAGACGAACGCGTTGCTGCATCAAAAGTGTTGCAAGGCCCCACGGCAGGCGAAGTTTCTGAGTCGCGTGAGACGCTTATTGAAGCTGTCCGCCATGCACTATACGCCTCCAAAATCTGCTCATACGCTCAAGGTATGAGTCTGCTTAAGACGGCATCCGACGAATATGACTATGACTTGAACCTGGCAGAGATTGCCCGAATTTGGCGCGCCGGCTGTATTATTCGCGCCAGACTGCTCAACAACATCACCAAGGCCTATAACAGGAATCCAAAACTGGCAAATCTGCTGGTTGACGATGAGTTTAACGAGGCAATTCAGGAACGCCAGGCGTCATGGCGCATGGTGCTGAAACTGGCAATTGAAAACGGTATCGCTATGCCGGCAATGGGAGCATCACTCGCCTATTATGATGCCTACCGCAGTGAGCGTGTCCCTGCAAATCTGATTCAGGCCCAGCGGGATTTCTTCGGTGCCCATACATTCCAACGTGTGGACAAAGAAGGAACGTTTCATGCGGATTGGGATGCATAGCCGTTCAGATATCTACCCCCAAGTGTGGCCGGTTCGCTCAAGCGGACCGGCCGTTTTATTCAACCGAAAACTAATCGAGCCACATAAATGCGCAATGATTTCCCAACTCTCGTAATCTTTGGGGCATCCGGTGACCTTACAAAACGTAAACTTATTCCGGCCTTGTTCCAGCTTTTGACTGAGAAACTGATTCCCGAACACATTAAAGTTGTCGGCTTTGCCCGCCGGGAAAAGACTGATGAGCAATTCCGCGCTGAGATGCGCGACGCGCTATCGGAATTTTCGCGAGCCAATCCCACTGCAGAATCCGAACTGCTTCAGTCTTTCATTTCCCGCCTGTATTATCAATGTGGAAACTACGATGATCCGCAGAGCTTTCTTAAATTATCGAAACGGCTCTCCTCGCTCGATGAACAGCAAGGGTTGCCGGGCGGCAGCGGCAACTATCTTTTCTATTTGTCCACGCCGCCCTCAGTCTTTGGGCTCATTGCCAAACAGCTAAAAGATGCCGGCCTTGTTTGCAAGCCACAGGATACAGACAGATGGACCCGGGTGATTGTGGAAAAACCTTTTGGCCGGGACCTTCAATCCGCTCAACGCTTGAACAATGAACTGTTATCGGTTTTGGATGAGAGCCAGATTTATCGAATTGATCACTATCTGGGGAAGGAAACCGTGCAAAATATTATGGCGTTTCGTTTTGGCAACAGTATTTTCGAACCGCTATGGAACGCCAAATACATCGATCATATTCAAATTACGGTTGCCGAGTCTGTTGCCGTTGGCAGCCGCGCTGGCTATTATGACCACTCAGGCGCGATTCGCGACATGGTTCAGAATCATATATTGCAATTGCTGGCGCTGATTGCAATGGAACCACCGGCATCCTTTGAGGCAAACGCGGTTAGAGACGAGAAAGTAAAAGTTCTAACTGCCCTGCGCCTATACAAGGGGGAAGAAGCCAATACTGCCGTGGTCCGTGCTCAATATTCAGCCGGCGCTATCCACAAAAGCCATATTCCTTCCTATCTGGAAGAACACGGCGTTGCTGAAGGGTCCAAGACGGAAACCTATATAGCGATTAAGGCATTTGTTGACAACTGGCGTTGGGCAGGTGTCCCGTTTTACATACGAACCGGTAAGGCACTGAAAGAACGGGTTAGCGAAATAAGCATCGTTTTTAAGCAGCCCCCACTGGCTCTTTTTCACCATGAGCACCATGATGGTCACGTAGAAGGTGATGATATGCCGGCAAATTCCCTGACGCTGCGAGTGCAGCCGAATGAATCCATTCGACTGAATTTCGGTCTCAAAGTACCGGGTCCGGACATGATTCTTGATCCAAATGATATGGAATTTGTCTATGATGAGGTATTTGATACGGCGCCGCCGGAAGCGTATGAGCGCCTGATTCTAAATGCCATGCTTGGTGACAGCACCCTCTTTATTCGCAACGATGAAGTTGAGGCAGCCTGGACGTTTGTTGATAGCATTATTGAAAGCTGGCAACATGCCAATGCTGCCAAAGTGCATGAGTATGAGGCCGGCAGTTGGGGCCCACAAGCGGCTGACAAACTACTGGCGAACGGTGGTCATCGCTGGCTGATATATTAGCGCACCCTACCCGATCTTAGCAAATCTTGAAACGGCGGGTATTCGTCAGGCTTTCGACTGGTATCAGTTTTGAATGCTGACTCAACCCCGCTTCAATCTCACGGGCAGTTTTTGTGGCCGCAAGGCCACCAAGCCCGGTGCAGCGCAGGTCGTTGGGGATGCTCTTACCGACTTTATCCATTGCTTCGATAACTTCATCCAGTGGAATCAGATGATTATAATCGGCCAAAGCCATATTGGCGCATGAAAGGGCATTGCTGGCTGCCATCGTATTCTTGCCAAGACAGGGTGCTTCAACCCTGTTGGCGATGGGATCGCAAACCATTCCAAAAGAATTCTGGAGAGCAACAGAAGAGGCCGAAATCGCCTGATCGAGCGTGCCATTTGCCAAAGTGACTATCGCAGCGGCAGCCATACCAGCTCCCGAACCGCATTCCGCCTGGCAACCGCCAACTTCAGCGGCAAAAGTTGCATGCGCTGAAATGAATACCCCAATCAGCCCTGCAGCGAGCATGGCCTTCACAGCTTCTTCTTTATCAAGCCCCATCGCAGATGCTGCGCCCAAACATGCACCGGGAAGCGCGCCGCATGCGCCGGCTGTGGGCGCCGCAACAATGACGCCCATCGAGCTCTTTACTTCCATGATCGCACTGACAAAGAGAATGACGGTATTCAGCACTTCGCCTCCGACGAGACGTTGCTTGTCCATCTGCTCCTTAAAATTGCGCGACTGGCAGCCCAATATGCGATCTTCATATTCGGTACCGGCAAGTCCTTGTTCTACCGCTCCCTGCATAATGCCAACGAGGTCATTCATTTTCGCGACAACCTCCTCGTGTGAGATATTGCCTCGCGCACTTTCATAGTGAATAGCAAGTTCCCACAGCGCCAAATCCTTGTCTTCGTTATAAGCAAGCATTTCTTCAGCGGTAATGAAGGGAATCTTCATGGTTTTCGATGAGCGAATGGGTAGCACCGGCGCAATTTGTTTCACGCTTTGTACACCATCAATATTTTGCAGCTCTTCAATCAGAGAAGCGGTGAAGAAGGCTTGTGACTTAATTTCCACGAACATGGAGCGACCATCGCGAGTCTCAACTTCATCGGTACTGAGTGACGTCTCACAGAATTTCTTGACCGCATCTGCTGCAGCAGTGTCTTCTACATAAACCAGCGTTTCACAGTAATCGCCTGCCATTGAAACAGCAGCGCCGTCGATCTCAATCACCTCGATCATCCCACCGCCAACCGATAAGGCAATCATTTCGCGGGTTTCACGGAAATTGGTGAGCGTCAATTTGTAGGTATTGGGATGTTCAGCACCTATATCATGAATATCAATTGAAATATCAATCCCGGCCTCCTTGATCGCCTCGATATAGTCCGGCAGACGCTCGTCATGCGCTTCCCAGCCAAGGAAACCACCAAACAGCCCCATATCAGAGCCCTGACCTTCATGGGTGGTAGCCAGTGACCCGTTCGGATCAAATTCAATTCGAACAGACTCGATGCGCCCATCCATTAAGTCACGGCACATTCTGCCAATTCGCAAAGAGGCGGCGCAATGAGAACTCGACGGACCACGCATGACCGGTCCCAAAACGTCATTAAAGATGCTGGGGTAATTCATGAGGCTTCCTTTCAGCTCAGAGATTAGATAACTAACATAGCTTCTCGACGTGATAATAACAAGACTTAACGCCGCTACGATAAATATGTGGCGCAGCATTGCTGCGCCACATGCCATACAGCCTGTTAATCGGTCGTCTTTTCGTCAAGCGGTATATAATTGGGGTTCTCTAAAAATTCCCCGCTGATTTCGCCGTTTTCATCGACCTTCCAGGCACCAACAATCGCCTCGGGCGGTATATCACCGGAAACATCGTATGCGGCGTCGATTTTATAGACCCAACCATTCGGCGTTCGCCTGGCTTCCTCGATGGCAGCCGGCGGCGGAACATGTTCATTCATTTTCCGTCCCCCTCAAGCTGGTCATCCAACTGTCGAAAGCTTGCTTTTGCTCCGCAACTGTTCCCACTTTATCGGCCTCTGCCTGACCAAATAGGTTCAGCCGTTCACTGGACGGTTTTCCGGTTTCATTCACATAAACCGTAAGTCCTTTCCCCATACTTCGACTCATGCCGGAGGGGAAACAGTCAATCCTGGCGCCGTTGCAAAGAAGGCGTGCGTCTTCCTTCTCCAATTCTACGCGCCAATGACACATAGCTTCAAAATAGTCCGAACCGGCATAGCGTTTCATTTCGTTCCCGGTGCTGCTTACAATCAACTCACAAGTGTCCTCATTTGCACAAGTTACTGCAACGGTCTCTATGCGCTTGTCAGCCAGCAGGACGCCCACTTCATACGTTTTCTCAGACATCGATTCCCCTATTTCTCTTTAAAATTTGGATTTTTGACAAAGCTGCCTACAAATTCTCCCTCCGGCCCGACTTTAACGGCCCCAAGGATATCGGTTGGATCAATGCTGCCCGGAACGGCAATTTCCTTCTCATACGGATATGGACTCGCTTTACCAAGCGCCTTGTTGACATCGATGCCTTCCTGTGGACGAATAACATAGACATATCCATCATGGTCTTCGGCAAATTTCTTGGCAATCCGCGCCTTCTTCGAGGTAGAAACATATGCACTCGCCGGAGAGGCGCTGTTGATCGCATGGGCTAAAATATCCGTACTTTCTCCACGGGCCTCGAATCCGCCCTGGTGAACCTGATCCGGAATCTGTCCATCTCCTCGAAACAAGTAACCACCTTTTTCTGATTGTTCCAGGATCTTTTCAGCATCTTGCGCCTTATCAACTGTTTCAGATGCCTTATCGGCGCTCTTAATTGCCTTTCCGGTCTGCTTTACCCCTTTGTAGGCGGCACCGGCACCGGTCGCAAACGGCACGAAAAGTCCACCGACGTCCGCTACAAGCGCAATGACCTGATCCGAGGTCACATTATCACCACGACCTATTGTGGCGGCAATATCATAGATATCGTAGATAACAAAACCAGCATCTGCGATGGTATCCAGGAACTTTCCATCCGGATCATAATTCACGACCGGATTATTTGCCCCATAAGCATATGGTGACAACTCCGGATACTGATGCGCCAATGGATCAACGGTGAGCCAACGCCCCAGGGCAGGATGGTAATAGCGGGCGCCAAAATACTGCAGGCCACTCTCTTCATCCTGTTCCTTACCGCTGAACAGATTGCGGGTACCGATTCCTTCAATACTGCTACGCCTCGGCATCTGCAGGCCAAACGGATAATAGTCATATGACTCAACTACCGCACCAGCCTGATCAATCACGACCCGCGTTGAGCCGAGATGATCTTTCAAATAGTAATATTTGTTTGTTGCCACACCACTATCACGGGCGATACCTGCCGTGAGCATACCCAGGATCAGCCATATAGCAAGCACCATATGCCGCCGGGAATCTATCATAAACTGCATCTTATCCTCCTTCTCAAGAGATTCTGTGTAAGATCGAGCGGTTTTATTCAACCGTCCTTTCTTGATGGATGCCGTTTCGATTCAAATTCCATAAATGTCTAACTTTTTTCAACCCGGTCCGGCGGAATTTCTTTGAAATCAAGAGGGGTTTTTCATATAATGAGGTTTCTCACTTTGTTCAACGATAGCGGCGTGGAGTTTTCATGTTCAAAGCAGATGCACATCCCTACCTGGTTCCCTTCGACGGGTCTTTTAAGACCGCCAATGCGAAAACAGCACCCGGAGAGACGGATAAGAAAAAACACAAGAAACGTCTTAAGCAGTCAATTGCCGAAATGCGTGAACTCCAGCGCATGTTTTATGCGCATGATCGGTACTCCCTATTGCTTGTCTTTCAGGCGATGGATGCAGCTGGCAAAGACAGCACCATCCGCACGGTGATGAGCGGGATTAATCCAGCTGGATGCCAGGTGTATTCATTCAAGAAGCCGTCTGCGGAAGAATTGGACCATGATTTTCTCTGGCGCACGACGAAATGCCTGCCGGAACGCGGGAGAATTGGCATTTTTAATCGCAGCCACTACGAAGAAGTATTGGTCGTCAAGGTGCATCCGGAATATCTGAAATATCAAAAATTGCCTTATCCGCCCAACTCCCGGAAGATTTGGAAGGAACGCTACGAAGCCATACGCGCACAGGAAGAGCATCTGGCACGCAATGGTACGGTAATTCTCAAGTTTTGGCTAAATGTGTCGCTGGAGGAGCAGAAGAACCGCTTCCTGGATCGTATTAACGACCCACGCAAAAACTGGAAATTTTCATCAGGTGATATCGAGGAAAGACAACACTGGAAAGACTATATGAAGGCCTATCAGGATGCCCTGAATGAGACATCCCGCCCTTGGGCGCCCTGGTATGCAATTCCTGCAGATGACAAGCCTTATATGCGTATGACAGTGTCAGATATTATAGTGAAGACCATGAAACGGCTGAAGGTATCCTACCCGAAAATCAGTGAAGAAGAGCTGGCAAAGTTTGATGAAATGCGAGTGCTGCTGGAAGGGAATGGATAATACTCAGACATCCCCTTGCTTCCCCCTTCGAAGGGATATAGGGGATGCCCCCTGATTGAGAATCGAATGATGAGAATCTTAAACCCACCCGCACGTTCCCTCCCAGGAGGGGACGTGCGGGTGGGTTTCATCTTTGGAATTTATCTTTATTGAAGATGCACTTCTTGTTTCGGAGAATTCAGCAGATCCGGAATCACCCGCCAAAGCATCCCGTAAGCCCGCAGAACACTGGTAAAATCGCTTATGGAAAGGCGCGACAGCGCTGGAATCAGGCGTGTAAACGGTTCTATAAAAAGGGTCCCAAACACTACGACCAGTGCTTCCAATCTTGAAAAATGCTTCAGGCTGTATTGTATACGGCTTTTGCACATGTAGAAATGCCGCTTGTCGCGAGTTTGATTGAGCCATTCGAGATCAACATGGTGGGCAAATGCCCCGGTGTGGTAAAAGGTATGCCAGCCAGCCTTTCGGGCCCGGAGAGAAAAATCCACTTCTTCGAAATAGAGAAAAAACCGTTCATCAAATCCGCCAATTTCTTCAAACACCGAGCGCCGCACCAGGAAGAAGGCCCCGGAAACCTGATCAACAATATGACTTTTCTGATGGTCCCAATGCAGCATCGGAGAACCGGAAAAACGATCCGGCCACAGCTTTGGCAATCCGCAAATCTCCGTCAAAAACCGCTTCAAATGCGGGAAATGCCTGCAGGTTCTGGCCACCATCGAGGTTTCATCTTTCAATTGAATGCCGCAAATGCCCACGTGTGTATTGTCCTCACGCTCCATGAATTCCATAGGACGATTTAATGATTCGCTGGCCAGTATGACATCCGGATTCAGAAAGAGCAGGTATTCTGCATCGCCAAGCCCGGCGCCCTGGTTTGCCGCAGCAGCGAAGCCACGATTGCGATCGTTTTCGATGATCGTGAGGGGCAGGTCAAAATCTTCATTAAACTCTGCTGAAGCGTCGCTAGAGTTATTATCCAGCACAAAGACATTTTCAAGTTGAAAGGCGCGCCGGCTGCTGGACGCAATGGATTCCAGGCAGTCGCGTAGAAGCGGGCCGGAATTCCAATTTATAATAACGATTTCAAGGGTATTGTGCATGATTTGATCCGGTTGTTACAGTGTTCTGCAGGGCGCACCGCCATTTCACGGGATTATGAGAAGTATCGACAGGACGGCGGCTGATGTGAGCAAATTAAGAGAAAATAGTCCCGGTGGGTTGGTGACGGTCACGTACGCGGATTTTTTGAAATTGCGTGTTGGTAATTGTAGAAGTTTTTACTGCCTATACTATTATAATCGGATTTCGTTGATTTGATCCGTCATAGAAATTGCTACAACAAAGATGCAGTTTGTTTTATAGCCCGATGAACCTCATCAATATAAATTCGGAGAGGTCGAGGCGACGAAAGTTAATTTGATCACAAACTAAAGTGATCAAACACCCATTCGACACTATATAAATGAAGTTATAGATAAAACCGAAAACCAGAATCGTGAAGCAAATCACTAACCTCTGCCCATTCTTTGCCCTTATTGCAATCAGAAATTCTATTTTTTCGCAGAATATTCGACGAAAAAAGTATTTTAATGCAAAAAATTTGATATTACTCAAGCAGGCAGAGATTCATTTGCGGCGTTAATTGTTTCACAATTGCCGCAGACTTTCTGGTTGCTACCTACCTGTTTAACTATTTTACTTAACAATCGTGCAGAAGCCGGGAAGCTGGGAAGCCGGGAGGGCTGTGGCACATGGAGGTCGTCATGGCCAATTATATGGCCGGTAGTACAAATGGAATTTTCCCGGTATTGCCGAAGAACCCTTTTGAGACAGATCATATTGAAGTATTCAGCGTCTTATTGAACAACAGTTGTAACCTGAGTTGCAAACATTGTTATCTGCAAACGGACCGATTTGAACCTTACATGACGGCCAACGACTGGTCTAAGTGGTTTCGGTCTGTTCTAGGTGCGAACAAACCGCCGGGCGTCATCACCTTCGTTGGGAAAGAAGTATGCCTCAACGCAAAAACGCTGGATGTAGTCTTGCAAACGGTCAAGCAACGAAATGCAATTCAAGGACCGAACGGACATACTCAAATCGGGATGATAACCAACGGTACATTGCTTCACAAGCATACCCAAAAACTACTCGAGACACCGCCTGACTACGTTGATATTTCGATCGACGGGTTACCTGAGCAACATAATGCGGTACGAGGCGCCGGTGCATATGAACAGCTAGCTCCTAACCTGAAATGGTTAACACAGCACTTTCCAAATCCAATTTGGGCAATACACACTTTATTCGAAAACAATATCAAAGATTTGCCAAATTTTCTGGAATTCTATCAAAACAGATACGATATCACCAACTATTCTATCGGTTTTTACAAACCATTTTATTACACAGATGAAGCCCTCAGAATTCTGCGAAAACAATACATCGATTTTGCCGACAACATTTTACCGTCATTAGCAAATCTAAGTTTTAACAAACCGGTCAAGATTACCATGGAACTGGACATCATGTTGACAGAGCTGACAGACATCATGGCTGAGCGGGGCTGGGTGCATCCCACGGCAGATATCGCCACGGCGAATCGTTCTTTTGACAATGGCCTGACCATCCAGATAAACTCTGCCAGAATTCCCACCGGATTATGGCGCTCAATCCGTCTGACACCAGAAGGCTATTACCTCCGAGCTGAGGACATTATCAATGTAAGGCAATACAAAGAGCGCATGATCGGCAGCATCAAAGCCGTTGATTATGACTACCATGCTTTATATGAAGCCGGGATAAAGCGCTGGAAAGAAGATACAACGATACAGTTTACCTAGTCGACGTACACATCCCCCTGCTTCCCCCTTCGAAGGGGATTCACGGGGATGTGTGTATGGTGAGAACAAATTTCAGATGTCTCCCTACTATATTTCTATTCTCTTATTGCCCCGCTCGATTCAGAAAACTCCGGAAAACCCTGCCTGATATACCTTAAATCTTGGTTATACCACCTCTTTTTTTTGTCCGGTTTCTTATTTATACTTTTATACTGCGTTAGCTAAGTTACAATAATCCTTGTAGTTGCTAACCAATCCGGAGTTCGGAATGTCCTTTGACATCGATTTTGATGAGCTGTTAAATCAATTCTCGCTGAAGCCTCGTCCTTACACAGCGGTCGCAGATGCACTAGATTGTCAATATCGGCACATGCTTCAGTTAACAGGCCTTGCTCTTAATGATGTTGCCCCCTTCGATTTTAACCTTTTGAGAACGAAACCTGACGGCCAGGAATCGTTCCGCTGGATTATCGGCTACGATAAGACCAAATTCGAAAACATCCTTGAAAACGAACATATATTTCGCGAGTTAATTGATCTTGTCAGCCAAAATGTCGGTCGCCGCTCAAGATTCAGTGAATATTACAAAGACGTCATCAAGAAGGGCGCTCATTCCGATCCAAGTCAGTTTATTGCCGCGATCTTTCACCTGACCTTTCGTTTTCATGTGCCGGTAAATGCTTTTAACATCGGGCGAATTCACAACTATCACCGCATGCATCAAAAGCCCTATTATCGGGCAATCTCCCGCAAAGATATGATCTGCGATCTAGCTGACCTCCCTCCTTTACAGATTGAAGGGAACTCGCCAGTTGTCCAGGTATCACCCAATTTTTTTCATACAGAGTACCGTAAATTCAAGCGCTTTTATGTGGAGTGGGTCGGGAAAATCCAGGGATTAAAGCCCTCCGAATATTATGACTACATTTACAACGTCTATTTTCCGGTATACGATGGCCTGGATCCGAAGCATAGTGCCCTGCGCGGGTATCTCGGCGTGTATCTGAAGGACAAAAGGCACATTGATAAAGTCATCCACTATTTTGAAGAGCGCAAGGCGCAGTTGCGAAATTTAAGTAACGCATATAAACATGGGTATCATAAGGAAGTCGTTGATGGATACGCGCTCGATGGTCAGACCCCCGACCCCATCGCTTTTTGGAAGTCGCGCGTCAAAAGCCTCTATCATTGGGGTAGAATTCGCTTTGGTGTCGATAAAGCGAATGACAAGGTTTTTTCGGTGGCTGATCGTACGTGTAAAATTAAAATATCCAAGCTTCTGGATAGGCCGGCAATCAGGCATATGATTGACGATGAGCTGATTTATAAGTATCGAAACACCTCCTTAATGCTGGCGATCCCAAGCTTCGTCCCTGATGAATTGCTTAGCGCGCAGAATTCCTATCTCAAAAAGAGATTTCGCGACCTGTCGCGTCTTTTGGATGACATTATCCATCGTCGTTATATGCTGTTGGTTTCCCGTAAATCAGCCGTTGCCGCTGTGATGGCGCGCAATGAGTCTCACAATCTTGGATCGCATGTCTTTTCCCGCCTCTGCTCAGAAATCAATTATAGCTCAAACGGCCATTTTAAATCCCAGAGCATGGGCACCTTTTTATCGTTCATACGCACCCGTAAGGACTTCATCGCAGATCTTTCTACAAATACCCCCGGAGTGGCGACATCGCTTAATTTTTACAGGGACGTTATTGGTTATTTTAGGCCGCTCCGCCGTGATGAAGAAGGCTTTGCATGGCAGAAGATACTACTGGATTATGTGAGTGGCATTGAAGGGCTTAGCTCGGAGAATATCTTGCTTCGCTGTTTCAAAGACGGTCGCGAGATCAGCTTGGAAAACATTGAGAATGACCTGATCATTGCCTCCCCGAATGGGCTTCTCGGCACGCACGCCCTCTACATCATTTTGGAAAATATCATTAGAAACTGCGCAAAACATGGTTTCCGGCGTAACAATCGTAAACTGGAAATAACCATCCAGATCAAGCAGAGCAATCGCTATGACGGATTCAGCGAAATAACGGTATTTGATAATCTCCAAAACGCGCGCAACGACGTAAAATCTCCAGGCGGACCAGTGGTATTGGTTGATTATCTGAATCAATGGATTCGCCATTCTATACTCGACAACAACGGCAACCTTCGGCGGGAATGCTGGGGGGTTCTTGAAATGAAAATTTGCGCAGCCTACTTGCGAAGAATCTCCCCTAGCCTACTGGATGTCAATCGAAAGCCAACCCTCTTGAAAGCAGTAGATGTTAATGGAAATCTCGGCTACCGCTTTTACCTGGCACAACCGCGTAGCATTCTTATCATCGACGACAATGGGCATCTTGACAATAGCCAGATTCATAGTAGCAATCTTGAAAAGTATGGATCGACGATACAGAAGGTGCGATACTTCAAGCAATTGCTGAATTCCAATATTCAACATTTCTTCGTGATACTTGTTGAACCCGATGAAAAATTGCTTGAATTGGTTGCTGCGAACCGGACGGCCCTTCCCGTCCGAATACTCACAACCCGGGAATTACCCGATTTACCCTTTCCACATCTCCCTCTTGGTCAGCTAAAGGAAATGTTGGAATTGTCTCTTGAAGATGGAGAACGATTTAATCGTGATATCTGGCAATTCTGGATTCGTGATCAGGAGCCAGACGTTCACCTCGCGATGAGATTTGAAAAGGGCACTGACATCCGAAGCTGGCAGCTAAATGGATTGGCAACAGCCCATCATAAAGTGGACTTTATTCACGAGCTTGATCCCTTCAAGAAATACGTTGTTTATGATCGGCACGGCGAAATACGCTCACAGCTTGGCCCCCAGTTAAATCACAAGATCGAATGTGGCCACATCCTCTATCATGAGCAGGTCAACTTTGATACGCCACTGCGATTGAGTATCGAAAACATTTCATCAAACCACAAGGCTCCCAGGGATTTTGCCTGTCATTTGATAGAAAGTGCTCTATCCAAAATAGTGGTACTCGATGAGCGCATCCAGGAAGCGGCTGACAATTATGTTGATCGCAAAAACCCCTTACCAATCCGCACTTTGCTGAAGGCTCAAAACATATTTATTCCGGAGCGCGACGAAGTGGATCTTGACCTGCCGCATCTCGACGGTAAGATCTTGCGCTCTTGGCTAAAGAAAGAACTCCCGGATACCAGTATGCTTGTCGTTCACCTGGGCATCATGGAGCGCTTTTATCAAAACGACGTGAAAGGAATGGAAGAAACCGTTAACTATTATCAAAAGACCTATCCCAATATCAACTTTATCATCATTTCCGGGCGAGGGATGCCCAATGAAGTCAGACTACTCAATACGCGTTTCATCCAATACAGCCAGGTCGTTCGCTATCTGTTCGAAGAAAGGAGCAAATTTCACCTGACGAAAGTGCTCTTCGCATCCAGGAGGGCCCTTGTATGACAAAGTCGTTGATTGTGGTCTTGATTCCATCCGATCAACTGCGAAAGAAATACCCACAGCTTTTCCACCTTTATCCAGAAAAAGACATTGCATCACTCACGCCTCAAGCGGTTAGTTTCTCGCCACTTGAAACGAACCCGGATGTGCTGCTGGTAAAAGATACGGACCTTGGGAAAACAACTCTTGAACGCCTGCAAATTCTCTTGATAGAGTACAGTCAACTACATATTGCCTTGCATGAGAATTCCCGCTTTGCCAGGGATTTCCAGTACGATATTGAGACGTTTTTCCCGGTAGAGTATATTGCTTACCTGACCTTTAGCAGAACAGATACAGATATTTTCCACCAGGCTTTAAACCGCCTAATCGATCATATTGTCGAGCGCTCTTCGAGAAATGCTTACAACCATGTTCTCACGCACTTGCGAAATTGTTTTAGTATTGACTGGGATTTGGAAGATCAGCTCAGAAAACCAGCCTATCTGGAAGCGAAGTATTTGAGGCAGCTACCGGCAGACACCCTTATTTTATGGAACGATGATGAATCGGGACAACGACTCGCCCAAATAGCGGGTACCGGTCAGATTGTGTTGGCAAAGGATCATATGCATGCCGCGATACATGGCAAAAAACAGCTGCTGATTCTCGCTGAACTCTGCTGGGAGCAGCGGAAGGCCAGCCAGTTTTTTGGTTATAATATTGCCCGTGATTTGGTTGCCGGCCGGAATGAATTGAACATCCTCTTTATTTCGCGCTTATCTCGCAAAGACCTGTTAACTGTGAACAATCCTCTGGCGCAATTGATGGTGCCGATTTTTTTGCATGCCCAATTTGGCCAGCGCTTTTCTTTCTCCAAGTTATACAAGGAAGCACAGTTCTCAAAAACGAAATGGCAGGTTATTCGCCAATATTTTATCAATCGAAGCGGCATCATAGATAAGCTGTTACATGACATCCAATATTTGAGAGCGGATGCTTCAACGGCAGACAATCTCGCCATTCTGAGCAAATTGGGCTCATTTTCCGGTATCCTCAATGCGGATATTATGAAGACAACTCAGCAACTGCAGGAAATCATCGAAAATGGTGAAAATGAACGCCTGCCGATCCATCTCAGCCTGCTTATTGAACAAATGCAGGCGCTCTATGAAGAGACGCTGGACAAGGAGGTTGTTACAGTTCGCCAAAGTCCCTCCAAAATTGCCATCATTGACGACGATGAGTTGACTTGTCAAAGATTGTCTGAAGGCCTGTCTACTTATTTTGCCAAGGTTGAGACCTTTAAATGCGCAGAATTGGCCTGGAAAGCAATAACTGCGAAACCCCGATCATTCTCAGCAGTTATCGTCGATATGGAATTGCTGGATGAAAATGGCTTTTGGCGACCGATGATGGGATTTGATTTCATCGAAAAGCTTGACCCGTATCCGCATATCGCCATTAATGTTCTCACCGGATATTCCAGGCGTGCATTAACCTATGTTCAGGGATCATCCAGCCATGGCTCTATTCGCTACCTAACCAAAGATCGGCGCTTCAATCTCCCTAAATATTGGGGATTTGGTCAAATTGCAGAACGCTTGCAGGAACAAATAAAAGAGCGCGCAAAATATCTACAGGGACCTCAGCTGGGCCCCTGGCGCAATGGATTGCTTCACTTCTACTTCGACCACATGGCCTCCACAGACGGGGAAAAAATCTGGCAAGAAGTGTATTCGGTCGTGGATCGCTATCGAAATCACCAAGATATCAGTCAGATTCCGAACACTTTTTGGAACGTCGGCCTGAAAGAATTTGATGTGGATAAGTTACGAACCGTGCTAATACATCGACTTATCGTACTTTATCATCAATTCAGGCGCCCGGACAGAGTCGTGCGTTTTCAGGAAGATTTACGCGGTCCTATTGGATTTCGCACAAATGCACCCAAGAGCTATTTTAACTCACTGCTTGGCTTCTCCGCAATTCAGATTGGTGAAGAAATCCGTGAAAACAAAAATGGCGCAGCGGAAGCCGAGTATATGCACGTCATCCAGGTTAGACACTTTTTCCCTGAAGAAAAATCCTGGTTAAAGGGTGTTTTCCCGAATGTAGCAGCATTGGAATATGAATTTCTTATTGAAACTGTTCAGGCCATTCTAAGTGAGCAGATTTCTGATATTGAGCGTCACAAAGGTCATCCGATCTTTGCAAAATTACCGGCAGCAATTGCATCATTTCGGGATTGCCGAAATACAATCAATACTATTTCCGAAATCAGCGTGCCCTCCCAAAGCAAATATCACCGCAAATTTTACGATATTGCAGTAGAATTCGATTACTACATGCAAAATCATCGCACCGAAATCGAAAAGCTCATACAGAGCAAAGAGAACTTCCAAATGCTGCAAAAAATGCGCGACTTTGTCCGGCAATTTGGCCTGGGAGATAGCAGCAGCTGATGTAGCCCACCTATATCGCTACTTTTTTTGCATTTTCTTGCACTATTTATGCAAATACATCCAGAAAACCCTGTAACTGTTATCATTATTGCAGTATGGGGCTTAGTCACTCAAAATATAGTCCCCACCTTTCTACTCTCCACAATGCAGTACCAGGTTTTTGAAATTCTTTACAGTTTTTATAAAGTCCGTGCCTCTTTCTATTGTGCAGGTCTTTTGGCCACCAGTCTAAATCACATATGTCTCACTATCAGCAAGGGAGGTTTTATGCCAGCAGCCTTTTCATTAAATGGGCTCATCACCGGTGCCTTTGTCGGTATCGTTGTCGCGCTGTCCGGCCCTTACTGGATCGAGCGATTGATTCGCACTGTTGCCTTGATGATGACAGCACTGTTCATCGTCCATCTCTATTACCTGGGTTATATCGGACTCGAGATGTTTGTTGCAACACTGGCTTTGGCAGCAGCGGAACATTGGCCTTTTATACTGGGATTTCTTGGGCCATTGATTCTGCTTTATTGGCTGCGGCGTTGGTTGAGGTATTCGCGCCGGAATTGATTTTTCAATTCGCACACACAATAATCGAGTCTGGGAGGACTTACCATGAAGATCTTTTTGCCAATAGTTATCTTATTCTTTGCAATCGTCTCTGCCTTTGGCACCCATTTCCTAACCAAGGATCTGCCGAAGGATAAAGACAGTATCCCTGCGGAGAGCGTCCCTGAAGCAGTCGAAGAACTTCCAGTTGGAGAATTATTCCGACCTGTCCCCGAAGTGGAGAGCGGGGGGGAAGCTGAGGTGGCTGCTTTGTCTCCGGGCGCAGCATGGGAGGAGGCGAAGGCCATCTTAGCCTGGGTCTTCGTAGCTTTCGTGATCGGGTGGAATGTCATCAAGATTTTGCACCCATTTCGCAAAGTTATTCTCGGGCTAATTTGGCTCTTCTTTTTTGCCTTGTTCTTTCTGGTGCAAACATCCTGGTTTTCACTGGTTTTTGATCCATTTGCACTGATCGATTCGGGACGGGTTATGTTGGTAAACGCATCATTGATCAAGATTTCCATTCTTGTGGCGTTTGCCCTTGGTATCTGGATGAAATTCTGGAACCTCACCCACCGTAATGAACGGGAGGACAACGCGTCGAACCTGACACGCCTGGTGCGAAAATTCGCCTAAGTTCAGGACCGTATCAGGAACGACGAAGCCCGCATTGGCAACAATGCGGGCTTTTTTGTGCACAAAATTGGGATGGGGAGAAGTCGGATTCTCCAGACAGACGTCCTAGTTCGAGACTCCGGGCAGTTGGAATGATGGAATGATGGAATGATGGAATGATGGAATGATGGAATGATGGAATGATGGAATGATGGAATGATGGAATGATGGAAGCTGTTAAGCGCAGCATCATATAGCAAGTTCTTTTCCAATATTCCATTACTCCAGCATTCCAATATTCTGCTCTGCTAGCGCTCAGAAAACCTTCAGCAGATCATAGATGACAAGAATACAGAATTGGCCCCACGGGACTAGAACTTCAACCCAGAGAGGTACTGATAGCTGCTCGTTACGCTTGCAATGGCATCGCCGGGATTGTCATGTTCGACGAAGTAATATTGCAATCCGGCCTGCTCCGAAGCGGCAAACAATTTTGCAAAATCAATTTTGCCCTTGCCAACTGCAACCATCTTTTGTTCATCGTCCATATCCTTGACATGACAGAGCGGGAAGCGCCCGGGATGCTTCTCAAAATATTCAAGCGCATCAAAACCGGCTTTTTCAATCCAGTATAAATCGAGTTCCATCCATACCAACTCAGGATCGGTTTCTGCCAGGAGCAAATCGTAGGCAATTGTGCCGCCCACCTTATCAAATTCGAAATCATGATTATGATAGGCAAAACGAAGGCCGACCCGCTTACAGGCTTCACCGGCTTTATTGAAAACCTCCGAGAGTGCTTTATAACCCTCAGCGGTGCGGTCTTCTTGTCCGATCCAGGGACAGACCAGGTATTTGTGGCCAATGGTTTTGGCTGCCGCAATCAATCCGTCCATATCCTCGCGCAATTGTTGGATAGACGCGTGGGCGGCAGGCGCGGTCAGGCCGTTATCGTTCAGCATTTTAAGAATATCTTTCGGGGAATGTTCAAAGTATCCGGCAAACTCAACTTCTTTATAACCAATCTCGGCCAGTTTCTGCAGGGTGCCAGGCAAATCATCCTTGGTAAGATCGCGCAACGTGTAGAGCTGAACACCGACACGCTTGAGTTGCCTGGAATTGTTCTTGGCAAGGACATTAGTCGACGCCATTTTGCTTTTTCCAGCGGCCTGTTCGTCTTCGAGCTTGCCACCTTGACTGCAGGCAACGCTGCCTCCAATTGCGGCTCCGGCGGCAACAAACTGTAGAAATTCACGACGGTTCATCTGCTGTTCCTCATTCTTAACCTTACGGATGAATTCATAAAAATCGCGATATCAGTGTCGTTTATGCAACGACATTTGTCTCAGTTTTAGCTACAAATACCATCATTGAGCAACGACAGACGAAACATAGTTCGCTCGATTTAAATCTTTCCTGCCATTTGTTACACTATTCCCAGACGATGAAACAGCAGCATAACTGCTACCTAAACACTTAACCCAAGGAGGTGCGTTGTGAAAGAACATACGTTACCATTCGCAGAAATAAAAGATCGTTATCAAATTCGAACCCCGAAAAGACAGAAACGGATAACCCCGGGAACACTGCATTCAAGCTTGCCTACAGATCGTTATATTGTGCCATTCATGCTACTCAGCATATTCTTGCTGGCAGTCGGACTATTCTCTACACTAGATGCCCAAACCGTGGAGCTCAAGGCACTTGGCTCTTATGAATCAGGATACTATGGCGGCACCGGTGAAGAAATTGTCGCTTTCGACGCTGAAACCAACTGGTTATTCGTTACCAATAGTGAGGCTCAGGCTATCGACGTGATTGGCATCGGTGACCCCAATTATCCAACCCTCGCTTTTACAATCGATATTTCCCAATATGGAAGTCAGGCGAATTTCGTTGCTGTTAACAATGGCGTTTTGGCTGCTGCTATTGAAAACGCCAACCCGCAGTGGGACGGCAGTGTGGTTTTCTTCGATACCTATGGTAACTTCCTTAATCAACTGACTGTTGGCCCCAAACCGGAAATGCTTACATTTACCCCGGATGGCGCATTTTTGCTCGTCGCGAATGAAGGTGAGCCGAACGAAGATTATACCAATGACCCTGCAGGCAGCGTAAGCATAATAGATCTGAGCTATGGCGTTGCCAACATCACGCAAAGCGATGTGAATGACGTTGATTTCACTGATTTCGACACCGCTTTGCTGGATGTTGGTGTTCGCGTTGTGCATCCGAATGCAACGTTCTCCACCGATGCAGAGCCGGAGTGCATCACCGTTACCGCCAATTCCCAAAAAGCCTGGGTTACGCTGCAGGAAAACAACGCAATGGCGGTTATCGATATCCCCACAGCAACAGTTGTAGCGGTACATGGATGTGATTTCAAAAATCACAATGTTGCCGGCAACGGAATTGATGCCAGTGTTATGGACGGCACTATCAACATCGCTAACTGGCCGGTATTTGGTATGTTCCAGCCGGATGCCATTGCCAACTATTCAGCAGATGGCGCCACCCTTTTCGTAACAACCAACGAAGGCGAAAGTCGCGACATGAGTGGCTGGAGTGAAGTAACCACGGTCGGTGATGTCAACCTCGATAGCTATGCATTCGCAAATGCTTCCACGCTGCAAGACCCTTACAACATCGGCGATCTGGCAATCACCCGTATGAATGGTGATACCGATGGCGATGGCGACTATGACCGTCTCTACAGCTTTGGTGGCCGCAGCTTCTCAATCTGGAATACCAGCGGCGACCTGGTTTATGATAGTGGCGACGAAATTGCCCAGGTAACTGCAGCTGCATACCCAGATAACTTTAACGCCTCAGACAATAGCAATGATTCTTTTGAAGCACGTAGTAACGAGCGTGGCAGCGAGCCGGAAGGCTTGATTATCGGCCAGCTTGGTGACGAAGTATTTGCCTTTATCGGCCTGGAGCAAATCGGTGGTGTGATGGTTTACAACATAACCGACCCGAACAATGTCACTTTCGTTGAGTATGTCAATACCCGTGATTTTAGCGGTGATGTCACGCAGGGCACTGCCGGTGACGTTTCCCCTGAAGGCATGGTCTTTATCCCGGAAGAAGAAAGTCCGATCGCAAGTCCCTTGCTTGTCGTTACCCACCAGGTAAGTGGTACTACCCAAATTTTTGAAGTAAATGAAACCCTAGTCGTTGGAATCGAAGATGAGGAAACACCTGTGACAAGTTATAACCTTTCTCAGAACTACCCAAATCCATTTAACCCGGAAACTCAAATTCAGTTCGACCTGCCGCGTAACGAGCAAGTTAATCTGGTGATCTACAATAACCGTGGTCAGCAGGTTCGCACGCTGGCGAACGCATCATATGAGGCCGGTTCACATACAGTAACCTGGGATGGAAGAGACGATGCCGGCAACCAGGTTGCCAGTGGGGCATACTTCTATCGTTTTACAACCAATAACCATCTGGAGGTTAAGAAAATGAGCTTGCTGCGATAAGCTCACCCAATTAAATCTTTATCACTACAACTCCCCGATCGCCCGTAGGCCAGACGAGATGTCTCTCCTCCGGGCGATTTCTTTATACGCTAACCACGCAAGGCATCAATAATGCTCAACCTTGCTGCCCGAACGGCTGGCAAGAACCCACCGACGATCCCCATAAAAATCGCGAAGATCATTGAGGAAATCACAGTTGCCGGGGTCATAGCAAATGAAAAAGCAATCTCGGAGAAAGATTGAAAGTTCAGTGCAGAAATTGAAAAGAACTGCAATAAGGTCGCGAGAGCAACACCAATAACGCCGCCAGCCAATGCAATTACCAATGCTTCAATCAGGAAGGCAACCAGAATGCTTCTGCGTTGAAATCCAAGCGCACGCAATGTGCCAATCTCAGTTGCGCGATTGGCAACAGCGGCATACATGGTGATCATTGCACCGACCATGGCGCCGATACTGAAAATAACTGTCACAAAAATACCCAGCACGCGGATAAAGCCGGCCAATCCTTCTGACTGCTCACCATAATAATCCTGCTCGCGCTGCGCCTGGAACTGCTGCAATCGCTGATCTTTCTCAAATGCGGTCTTAAAGACCTCAAAATCCGATGCCTGATTTAGCTTCAGCGTAATCGTTGAGACAGAATTGCCGCGATTAAAAGCATCGAGCATCTGACTGGCATCGCACCAAAGCTCCGAGTCAAATCCGCTGCCACCGGCAGAAAATTCACCAACAATCAACCAGTCATTGCCGGCAAAATCGATGGTGCTACCGACCTGAGCATCAACAAAACGTGAGCGGATTGCTTCACCAACGATGAGCTCGCGCAGATCCGGATTAAACATCCGCCCATCAATAATCTCAACATTGGGTCGCATCGGACCAAATCCCTTGGAAACCCCGCGCAAGGTGATATTGCTGAATCCGCCATCTTCACCGGTCAGATTAATGACAACCACCGGCTCACGCGAGTTCAAAACACCGCCGTCTTCTCCCTTTGCCAAATGTGGGAGGGTCTGGACAATATTTTGTGTTTCTCCATCAATAATACTGGAGATTTCACCATTGGCGGATTTCCGAACAATCTTCACGTTTTCCGGTTCACCTGTCGCCTGTAAGGTTTCTTCAACACCGGCAGCCATCATCAGAACAGCAGCGAATACAAAAACGACCAGTGCAAGACCAGCGATAGTAATTGCCGTTGTCAGCTTCCGCGACTTAAAATTGCTCAATGTATAATGTATGGGTATAGCCATGTGCCCTCCTCATTATCCGACGAATCGGAAACCTTCTGTAATTCTGGTAGAAAGGGCCCGCTGAATTGGGAAAATTGCAGCAGCCACACCAATTATGATTACCGCTAAAATAGACAATATGATCGTACTGGGCTCCAATTGAAAGACAGGAAACCACCCCTTGGGTAAGGTGGCCTCAAAAGCACCTACTGCCAGCACCATGAGCCCCAGGCCAAGCAGCCCCCCGATAAGAGATGTCAGGAGCGATTCGCCCATGATTATTTTCGTCAGGTGACTACCGGTAAAACCAAGTGCCTTGAACACCGCATATTCGCGGGTACGCTCACGGGCAGCCATGATCATGGTATTGCCGAGTACCAACATGATAATACCAACAATCAGGAATGACATCACATCCATCGCTGTGAACATTGCTGAAAAGCCGGCCAGGAAACCTTGATTAAAGGCAACTTCCGTCTCGGTTTTTGTTGAAGCAGAGGAATTACTGAACTGCTGATCAATTCGTTCCGAGATATCACCAGCCTTTGACGGGTCGTCAATTTTGACAATATACCAGCCAACATCACTGGCGCGATTTGGCGAGTTTTGGGCCATGTTCTCGTTCAGGTAATCCCAGTGAAAAACCATCAAGGTGCCATCAGTAGACTTATTCTTCTTTTGATAAATACCGCGTACAATGAATTCCCATTGGCCCGGATAAATATCCCCTTCCAGAACAATGGGTTCACCGATCTTGAACCCATAAGTATCTGCCAGATCCTGGCCAACAACGCAACTATTCCGCTGCTGCTTAAAATTCTTAAGCTCTTCAGGGGTCAACTGAAATTCATCGTAAACATCAAAATAGGTTTCTGCATCGACACCCATGCGGGCAAAGAATTTCTGTTTATCGATATAAACGCCGCCAAACCAATTCGCCCAGGACACCGTTTCAACACCGGGAATCCGCGCAATCTGATCCTTGTAGGCATAATCAAGCGGAAAGATAAAGGATACCGCATGCCGGGTAATTAGCCGGTCTGCTGCCGCAGCATCCACCCCGGAATGCCAGGCTGTTACCACCGTGCGCAACACGCCGAAGGCCAGTACCGCAATGGCAATCCCCAGAATCGTTAGAAAGGTGCGCAGCTTATGCCGCAAAATATTGCGAAAAATCAGATTCAACAGCTTCATTGCACCACCTCCTTCACCAAATCACCTTTATCGAGATGATGCACAATTGACGCGCTTTCTGCGGCACGCGGATCGTGAGTAACCATCACGATGGTCTTCTCGAACTCCTTGTTGAGCCGCTCCATCAGGGCGAGGATCTCTTCCGCAGAGGCCTTATCGAGATCACCGGTTGGTTCGTCAGCGACCAGGATAACCGGGTCAGTCACAATTGCCCGGGCAATCGCCACACGCTGCTGTTGACCACCGGAGAGCTGTTTCGGGTAGTGATCAATACGATCTGACAAGCCGACAATTCGTAAAGCAGTTTCAACCTGCTGCTGCCGCTCGGCTTTCGACAACTTGGTCAGCAACAGCGGCAGTTCGACATTGCCGAAAGCATTTAACACCGGAATGAGGTTATAAAACTGGAAGACAAATCCAACGTTGTTGGCACGCCAGGCTGCAAGCTGAGACTCACTCATACCGGAAATGACATTGCCGTCAACCACAACCTCGCCGTCGCTGGGCTTGTCGATACCGGCAATCATATTGAGAAGGGTCGTTTTGCCGGAGCCGGATGGTCCCATTAGCCCCAGGAACTCTCCGGCGTCAATATTGAGACTGATGTTGTTCAGGACCGGAATTTCAAATTTTTCACGCCAATAAGATTTGGATAAGTTTTTGACTTGAATTAAAGCTGACATGACTTCCTCGCAGAGTTTATTGAATGCTTACCTTAATACCGTCCTCTATTTCGTTGCTCGGGTTATTGATCACCCGATCCCCATCCTGCAAGCCATTAACCACTTCGATATAGCCGTTAAAGTTCTTGCCGGTTTCAATGCTTCTGATACGGGCAATATCATTCGAAACCGTAAATACAGCCGTTCCACCGTTACGGGAGGTCACCGCACTTTCCGGCACAACTAACACTGGTTGCGGCACCTCGGCAGTCTTACTTTCCTTATTCTTCAAAAACAGCACTTTGGCACTCATTTCCGGCAGCACACGATGATCGTAGTCGCGAAATCCTACTTTAACCATAACTGTCGCCTTGGAACGATCCGCAGTCGGGACGATCTTCGCTACATAGCCGGCATAGCGCCGCGATGGATAGGCGTTGAGCGAAATTTCACAGTCCTGGCCCGGTGCAATCTTTTCAATGTTTGCTTCCGACACATCTGCTTCAACCTGCAGCGATTTCATATCGGCGATCGTTACAACCGCGGCGCGTGAATTCGCGCTGGCCGCCAGAGGCGCTACAATCTCACCCACATCTGCATTTTTGGTCAATACGGTACCGTCAAAGGGAACCCGGATAAGGGTATTTTCAAGATCAACCCGCGCAGTTTGTACCTGGGCCTTGGCCAGTTTTATCGCCGCTTGGACCCGGCGATAGCGCGTCTCGGCAGCATCATATTCAGCCTGAGAGGAAGCGCCGGAGGCCAACAGGGCTTGCTGCCGCTTGAAATTGGCTTCCGCCTCCCGCAATTCCGATTCCTGGAAAGCCAGGTTTGCAACCGTCTCCTGCAAGCGGGCACGAATATCATTGTCCTCCAAACGGGCAATTATTTGATCGGTTTTTACCGGATCCCCTTCTACGACATCAAGCTGAATCAGACGGCCGGTTGCCTTCGAAGCAATCGACGCCTTACGTTGGGCAACGACATACCCACTGGCTGTCAACAGGGCATTTGCCTGGGACGGCGACTGCATAATCGCGGATGTCATCTTGACTTCCGGCGAAGCAGCCAATAAGTCGCCACCAAAGCGATATATCAGAAATGCGATCAATCCCACGAGCAAAATCGCTGCAATCCAGCGAAATTGTTTGCTACGTGCTTCCGGATTGCTCCCATAGTCTTTTTTAGAGCGATCAATTCGCAGAGACGACAGATCATCAAGATGATCAGACATATTTTCTCCTCGGTTTTTCACATGAGCGACAATGTAGCCCTAAACACAGGATATGAGCAAGAAGGAAAATGGGATATCGCCCTAGCGATGCTGATCAATCAGGATGGGATTTCCATCCGGATCAAGAAAACTGATGCTGGCGGGTCCACTGTCACCTTCACCGGTTTCATTGATAATTTCAATCCCATCCGCTTCCAGCTTTTTGCGAATTTCACGGACATCTGTAAATGAATCCAGGTTTTGAGCACTTTGATCCCAACCGGGATTAAAGGTCAAAATATTCTTCTCAAACATGCCCTGGAAAAGACCAATAATGTGATCCCCATTTTTCATAATCAGATAATTGTATTTCGGGTCGCCCCCCATGCTATCGAAGCCAAGCTTTTCATAGAATTCCTTCGAGGCCTGTAAATCCTTAACAGCAAGACTGACGGAAAAAGCACCTAGGTCCATTATGGTCTCCTTGCAATTCAGATGGACAATGTTGTTATGATGATGTTTTGGTAGAGCCGGAAAACATAGTAGACAAAAATTCACTATAATGCAAGAGAGATTTGAAAATTGTTGAAGGAGGATTGCGGAGTGGCAGTGAAAATGACGAATGACAAATGAATAATGTCAAATGTTTTCTTTTCACCTTAAGAAACCCGCCTGCGGGATGATTTAGCACAGCCCCGGGTTTGCTTTTCTACCCGGGGGTTTTGAAATGACAAATTTCGAAGGTTGATCGTTGATCGTTGATCGTTGATCGTTGATCGTTGATCGTTGACGAAATAAGATAAGAACTAATCAACCATTCAACCAATCTCTATTCTCTAACCTCAAATCCCCGCTAGAGCCGTCTTTTGATCTCGCCAATTTTGAGGGCTGCCTTGCGGTTGAATTCGTATGTTGAATCCGGCGCTACCTTTTGCACTTCTTGAAACAGCGTTAGGGCCTTCAAATAGGCCTTTTCGGTGCGGTAGGCCATCAATCGGTAGGCCTGGTAATAGAGGATCTTTGCTTGCTCCTGCTGCGCCAATGTGAGCTGGATTACGGGTGCAACTGCAACTGGCTGCTTCGGCGCTGGCTTTGGCGTCGTCCGCTTCTTGCGCTTTGACGAAGCTGCTTTTGACCGCGTTTTCTTGCGCGTTGTTTTTTGGGAAGTCCGCTGAACCTGCTTCGGCTTTTTTGCCACAAGCGTTTTGGGGGTTGTTGCCGGCGGCACTTCGGTAACCAGCTGTTGTGGCGGTAACGTTTCTACTATAGTGGTATCAGCCTGCTGATGAGTCCCCTTTGTAAGATCCAGGGTAACTTCCCTTGCCTTTGTTACTTCATCGGCCGCTGAGGCCACAACAGGCACCGCCGCTTGCGCTGCCGCCTCTTTTGGAACAGATGAGAATTGGCGGCCAAACACCAGGAGCATCATAATAATTAACAGAACAGAGTAGACGTGGATTCGCTGCGGTCGAAATGATTTCAGTCGATCAAAGTCGAAGTTGAATGCCGGTGAACGCTGCTCCAAGGGCACTTCGAGGATAAGCTCGTAGCCGCCAATGCCAATGGTGTCGCTGGCCCGGATCTGCCCGCTCGCTATGCGATTGTCGCTCAAATAAGTACCATTCGAACTGCCGAGATCTTTTATCGAGGCCTTATTCCCGGCGATAAGCAGCCTGGCATGACGGCGAGAAACTTCCGGGCTATCCAGTTGAATATCGCAATGCCCCTCACGCCCAATCAAATAATCACCATCCTGCAGATTGATGCGTTGATGGATGGTCTGATCTTTCTCTATAGTGAGCAACATATTGTATCTCCTCTGTAAACGCTGCACTGTCGTTAAGACGATTTCAATTTCACTTTATAGTTACGAGCCCATTTTGAGCTCCAATGATGGATGTCCACAGCTGTAGCCATCATGGTCTCGACCAAATTGAGCGCTTCAGCCTTATTGCCCTTATACGCCTCTATCAAGACGCTTTTCTTGAGTGAACGCAGCCGATCTTCGAGGGCAATGCAGGCGCGACGACCGTCGCCGATAGCCGTACGGTAGCTCTCGAGGCCATCCGATGCTCGATATTGACCAAGCAGAGTAATGCCACTTTGCCACAGACGGATGCTTTGGTAAATATTGGCATCTTGCAAGGTCCGGTCCTTGAAGCGTTTTTCTGCAGTCGTAAAAAGATCCATTGCTTTCAACAGGCTATCACCAGGGATTTTACTGTCAATCGTTGGTGTTGGGACAAGTAATTGAAACAAGGTGTCATTGGCGGCAATCCGCGCTCGCTCGACCGTTTCAGCAGCAATTGCAGCGCTCTCGCCGCTACCGGATTTGAAGATGGACATGAGACAGATGATTACGAATAGCGCCAGGGAAATTCGCGATATGGTACTTTGAAAGTATTTGTCCCAAATAGCGACAAACTGTTCGCGCAAACCGGCACTGTTTGCCTCGGAAGCTTCCGGCAACGGCGGTTCTTTGGCTGCAGGCGCAGAGATAATTTCTAGCTGCTTCCTTTTACGGCGTGAGGGCATCTCCATCGTTTGCCCCCGCCGTGGCGCCGCCACCGGCGCCTCAGGTACTGGCTCAATCAAGACTGTACGCTCAAGCAACATGGTCTTGCCGGTTAAAGGAATTTCAAGACGAAAACGATAGGATCCCAATTCAATGATGCTGCCATTCTTCAGGGAAACCGGTTCATCGGTTTCGATTCTTCGCTCATCGATAATGGTACCATTACGGCCAAGATTCCGCAGTTGAATACCGAAGCCATCAGCTGTTATCTCTGCATGCGCTCGGGAAACAGAGCGGTCGCCAATGAAGCTACTGGCTTCCCGGGACCGGCCAAGCAAGTAAGCCTGACCTTCCCTCAGTTCGAGCTTCTCCCCCTTCCGCGGGCCGTTTTCAGCAATCAGCAATCCAATAATTTCCGGCTGCATGTTTTCCCCTCCTTTAAGGGTGTTTTACAAAAATTGACTTACGCAATTTAGTCGCTGCCTATCCCCCCTCTATCTCCCCCCGGGGAGATAGAGGGGGGAATTCCCTTGAATTAGAAAGTCATGTCCATCCTGTCAAATTTTCTGAATTAGAAGATGAGCGGCACCACAATCGGACCGAGGATCATGATGAATACCGCCGGCAGAATGAACACCATCAACGGCAAGAGCAACTTTACAGAAGCCTTTCCACCCGCTTCCTCTGCCAACTGCATACGCCGGGTGCGCATCTGATCGGATTGGATTCGCAAGGTCGGGCCAAGATTCGATCCAAGGCGATCTGTCTGCAGAAGCGCCGATACAAAGTTGGTAAAGTCCGGTATATCCACGCGCGTGGCCATCGCCTTCAAGGCATCATAGCGGGTTGTGCCAAGCTTTATTTCCTGAATCATCAAGCGGAATTCTTCGATCAGTGGTGTGGGACGGGCAGAATTGACCAGCTTCATGATGCCGGCGTTAAAATCCAGTCCGGCTTCAACAGAGAGCGTCAGCAAATCGAGAAAGTCCGGGATCTGCCGCTGTATCGAATGCTGACGTTCCTTGCGTGCACTATTGGCCTGCAAATATGGCAGGTAATATCCAAAGAGCAGACCGGTCACGATCGAAACCGGACTGAAGCCGAAGAGCAGGCCGACCATAAACGCGCCTCCGAATCCACAGAGCTGAGAAAAGGCAATAAACTCATCACCGTTAAGTTTGATACCAAAAGGATCGCCGGCTGCGGTGAGGATTTTTTCCAGATTGCTCTTGTAAATTGGCATGTCAATCCGTGCATTCAAGCGCGCCATTTGCGATAGAAGCGGCTTTAATTGATACATAAATCCACCGGGTTCATCATCTTCATCCTGCGCCGTGGCGCCGGGCAGAATTGACATCGGCAGAAGAATGATGACCAGCAATGTGATGCTGATAAAAGCGAGTAAGGCTATTATGAACAACATTTTGGTTCTCCTTTAATCCCCCCTCAATCTCCCCCCGGGGGGAGATTGAGGGGGGATTCTCTCTCGGTTGACAAGTTCACTTATCCTGATACAGCAAAAACACCATGGTTTCTGCATTGCCGGGCGGCTGCTCGGCAATCACCCAACGTTCATCGGCACCGCGACGAAAAAATTGCGACTGCGAGAATTCGCTCACCGGCAGGCCACCGCCGGGATCCTGCATTTTCCAGCCTTCTGCGACAAAACGAGAGCGATAGAAGTTCAGCACAGTTGAAGCATTCGACCTGCTGCTTAGAATCAGGTTCTCAGAATACCCTGCAGCATCATCCGATTCGATATGATAAATCTGCGTGGCTCCCGGAAAGACCGGCGTTTTCGGATTTGACTGCCTGACCTCCGCTCCCAGATCGAGGTTCGCCGGAACTACCATCGTTTTTCCGCCGGCCGGCATCAAAATGACTGTTTCCAATTGATTTTCTGCTTCGTTCAATACTGAAGCGATCTGCATCCCGGCAAGGGTTTGTTCATGCCCCGCCAACCCTCGCTGCCGCCACTCATCGCGATAGTCCTTCATCAATTCGTCAGGAGATTGATCGCTATGAAAGGCTTCGACCTCAGCCGGAAGCCCATTGATAGTGAAGCGCGAAGTGTTCACCGGTTGTCCGGCAAATTTCTGCAGCGGATTGTTCACTGAGAACTGCCGCGAGGACGCTTGCGGAAGCAAAGCATCAGGCTGACCAGCGGTTCCCTGTTGATATCCCCATCGCGCCAACAAGGCAATGAGCAATAACGTAAAAGACAAGCGAATCACATTCATGCCTAGTTCCCCTCCGCCGGTTCAGGTACTTCATCGAGTTGTGGATGTCCACGTGGATCTATATCAAAAGAGAGACCGGTGAGAGACTGAAAGAACTCAGTGATTGGATTATTGAAAATCAAATCTATAAAGTCGAGGATTTCGTTGAGGATATCGGTGAAGATCGCTCCGATATTAAATTCGCCAATGGCAATCGGGAAATAGAAATAGAGTTGATTAACGACCTCTTCCAGATCTTCATCATCGATCTCGCCATTGTCATTTTGGTCGGTGAGCTGCCAGGGATCGCCAATCATGCTATAGTTGGAGCTGACGGTATAGTCAAATCCGGCGAGTACGCGTCCACTCACGCTGACTCGGCTGTTGTAGCGCGTTTCATTGCTCAATCCAAGGCGATCAGCCACCCGTGAAAATCCCAATACCAGAAAATCATCTTCCGTTGATTCAACACTGCTTTCAAAGTCCACCGTGACGGATGCGGCCGGAGAAAAAAGAGCAGTTTCCGGCATGCGGGTTTCGACCATTTCCTGAATCTGATCTGCCGGCCGGCCATAAGCTTGCTCCCAAACCGCGAGGCGACTGGTCTCGAACGTCCCGTGCTTCAGATTGATCAATTCTGCCAGACTCGCCATTCCGTAAATCAACGGCAGGAAAATAAACACCATACAAAGGGCAAATTCCGCGGCTCCCTGGCCTGCTTCGTTTTTGATCAGCTTGGAAAACATGATTTTAGGTCCTTTTATATTTTTGTTTTCTTATTCGTCCCCCCTCAATCTCCCCCCGGGGGGAGATTGAGGGGGGACGAACCCGGTAAATTGCTTTTAATGCGTAATCGGAACCACCTGCGACACCGCCTGAGACACCACGCCCAGTGCATCATTCACCGGCGCCAGGCGCGCATGCCAGAACGGATTAAACAGATTCGGTTCCAGCGGCGGGTTTTCACCGCTCAAATCATCACTGCGATCGCGATCCGGGTCCCAGTAAAAGGCCTCTGCACGTGATAGGACGCGGATATCACGATCCGACTCAATGCCAAAGAATGGGAATTGAGTGATATTGCCGCCGCTTTTCACGGCATAGGTAAAAATAGACGGAAACGGATTGTCCGATTCCGCGGCTTCCCGGAGCACGTTATACATGCCTTGCTCACCTATTTTCAGATCGTCATATTCCACTTCTGTTATTTCGATTTCTTCTTCGAATAGCCAGAATTCCACACCGGCAACACGGAACCCGCCTACCTGAATCAAGAGGTTTTCCTCTTGCTCGATCTCATCTTCTTCCACATCAACCTCACCGGCAAGCTGCACATTGAAAGCCAATGAAAAAGGTGGACCGGCAGTGCGTGGAAATGCCGAACCATCTGCCCAGCCGTCCATGGAATTGATGTAAACGTCGCGGAAGCTTTCGAAATCGACGTCCGGCGGCAAAGGATTGGCCGGCGAGAATCCGGTCAGGTCGGTAAAATCCAGAGTATTCGCCAGCACCACAGCATTTCCGATTACCTGATCCGCGGAGCGGTTCACCAAAATATCCGGATCTATTGCCGTAGCGACGCGGTTCTGCACACTGTTTGTACGCAGCATGTCTGCATAGAATTCTCCGATCACCAATCCCTGGAATATTTGACAGGCATTTATCCAGATAAGGGCAGTATCTCGCACCCGAATGGTTTCATCAATGCTGGTAAAGGCATTCATTATCTGGAACATTATCTGAGCTCCAGCGCGAATCGGCGGGCCAACCGGCGGTGGAATAACCGTGGCAATATCGCGCACCAGGCGCCATAACTCTTCCTGGGAATAGAAGGCGGTCCAGAAAGCGATGGTCACCATATGGCTGATGATGGCGCGATTGGTATAGGCAGTCAAATTCAACACCCGCGCTTCCCATACCGCCTGTGAGTACGCAGCGGCATCACTGGCATTCTGCGCTTCCATTTTCTCGCCAATCAAGACGCCAACGTTGAAGATTGCCGCTACCATCATCACCAATGCCAGGGCGGAGAGCGCTGTAAAAATCACAAACTGCCCTTCTTCATCTCTACCAAGCCGACAGCTGTCGCTGGTCAATTCCCGCCATTTATTGAGTAAGGTTGTCATGATTTATCCTTCCAGTTCGATTGTTGTCGGGTCAGACTGCATACGCATCGTATGTGTTGATCCAATCACCACGTGCGGAATCGGTGCAAAGGGACTGAGTATTCGGTCGATCAGGGGAATGCTCAGCACGTAACCGATGGTTACCTTCACCGTCAACAGGTTCTCATCAAGATGTTCCTGATCTTCCTCGCCGTTAATTTCACCATAGGGGCGGATCTCCGGGAAGAAACGTTCGTCGTAATCGCCGCTGAAACGATCGCCATCCGGGCCGAGGATTTCAATATCGATGCCACCAAGGCTGACCGGGGCCACTGTTCTTCCCAGCGCTTCAAGGAATCCCACAGTCAGCCCGCCAACATCTCCGTTGTCCGCATAGAGCGGCGTCAAGGCAGCTGCGGCTGCCCGGCGCATCTGGCCTGAATCACCATTATGTACGATGCCGGAACGGGCAACTGAGTAGGCAGCGTAGTTCACCAGCATTTTGGCGTGAATCAGCAGCGACATCTGGATAATGCCAAGAATGACGACGAGAAAGACCGGCAACAATATTGCCATTTCGGTTGCCGCTGCGCCTTCATCGCAGCGCCGGAGCTTTTGCCATGTGAAACGACTCATATTTTGCATATCAGACCTCAATTGTGATCACGCGTTTAATAATGTAGATGCCCATGAACTCAAGGATGAAAGCCAGAATGATGAGCAGAATGCCGGGTACAGAGGTCACAAATGCCATCATCAGATCCGGGCGAAAAACCATCATAAATACACCGACAATCAGCGGCAGAAACCCCACAAAGATCGCCTGCATCTTTCCTTCAGCGGTGAGTGAACGAATTTTGCCAAGGACGTTGGTTCGGTCGCGCAAAGTGCGGGCAATACGCTCGAATACCTCTGCCAGGTTACCGCCGGTCTCCTGGGCAATGTTGGTTGCCCGAACCACCAGCTCGAATTCTTCGCTACCAACCCGATTGGAAAGATTGTCCAATGCTTCCGGCATGCTGATCCCCAGTTCCATTTCACGCATCACCAGGGCAAATTCCTGCGAAATAGGGGCGGGCATCTCTTCGGCAACCAGCTGCAGGGCCTGATTAAAATTGGTGCCCGCTTTGAGGCTATTTGCCAGCATACCAATGGCGCTTACCAATTGATCATTGAGGCGATCAAGGCGCCGACCACGCTGATACTTGAAATAATAGCGGGGCAGGAAGTAACCGAGGACGGCACAAACCAGCGCAGAAATCAGATTACCGCCGCTGAGCACCAGGCCAATTAGGAGACTAAACCCGGCACAGAAGACCGTCACGTATAAAATTTGTCGCGCCTGCATTTCCAGAAAGAGGGAATCCACATCAGCCTCAGCCTGCTTTAGCGCCTGTTTGAAATAGCTGTCGGCGTGAATGCGCAAGACCGGCACCAGCAGATAAACGGCAGATGCTACCGCCACAAACACCAGCAGGAGTATTAACAGAAACATACTATTGTCCTCCTGCATCGCTAAACAGATTCAGATCGACCTCGATACCACGCTCGCGCAATTCCTGGATAAACTTCGGCACAATACCATGCGAAACGAATTCACCGCGCACCTTGCCGTTTTCATCAAAGCCATGCTGTTGATAAGTGAATATATCCTGCGTAAGAATGACTTCACCTTCAATGCCGGTCACCTCGGTGATATGGGTGATTTTGCGACTGCCATCGGGCATCCGCGACTGCTGAACAATCAGGTCTACTGCGGAAGAAATCTGTTCGCGAATTGCCCGTACCGGCAGCTCCATGCCGGACATCAGCACCATCGTTTCAAGACGGGAAATGACATCGCGTGGTGCATTTGCATGCGCGGTTGTCAGTGAGCCATCATGGCCGGTATTCATGGCCTGGAGCATATCCAGCGCCTCGCCGCCACGGCATTCGCCCACCACGATGCGATCCGGGCGCATACGCAGACAGTTCTTCACCAAATCGCGAATCGCCACTGCCCCTTTGCCTTCCATGTTTGCCGGACGCGCTTCCAGCGATACCACGTGGTCCTGGGCCAGCTTCAGTTCCGCGGCGTCCTCAACAGTCACGATGCGTTCATCATTGGGAATAAACCCGGAAAGAATGTTCAAGAGGGTCGTTTTTCCGGAACCGGTTCCCCCTGAAATCACCACATTGCGTCGTTCACGTACCGCGATTTGCAGGAATTCGACCATACTGGGAATCAGGCTGCCGAAGTTCAGCAGGTCGTCCGCCACTAGCCGGCGCTTGGAAAATTTTCGGATAGTCAGGGTTGGCCCGCTGAGCGCCAGCGGCGGAATAATTGCGTTCACACGTGAACCGTCTTTCAGTCGCGCATCCACCAGCGGCGAAGATTCGTTAATAGCCCGGCCAATCGGTGATACAATGCGTTGAATAACCGCCATCACGTGGGCATTATCCAGAAAAGTGCAGTCAGAAAGCTTGAGTTTCCCCTCAGATTCAAAATAGATCTGATTCCAGGCATTGACCATAATCTCTGTAACGCCTTCATTAGCGAGCAGATCTTCCAGCGGTCCCAAGCCCAGGATGTCGTTCATCATATCCTTCTTGAACTGCGCCAAATCCAGATCAGACGGTAATTCATCGGCCAATTCGACCAGCACCTTTTCCAGGCGCTCTTCCGCCATCTCACGTAACTGATCTTCGCTGGCCGACTGCGCACTGAGCTTCTTCAAGTTCATTCGCTCAATCGTCAGGCGATGCACCCGATTTTTCAATTCCAGGTAAGGCATTTCCGGTGCCTGCTTCGCTTCGACGACTGCCACTTCCGGTTGCGCGTTCAATGGTGCGTTTGAGGGCGGCGCCGGACGCCGGCCTTCGGCTGCCGGCTGCCGCTCTTTTGGCTGATTCAGCAAGTCAGCCATTTCTTCGATATTGGAGATCGTATCGTTTCGCGGCGGAACGACCGCGGCCTGTTGAGACTGTCCGACCGTCAGGAATCGCAGTTGAAAGTTACCGATCTCTATCAGATCATTATTACGTAACGCTTGACCACCGGAGAGCTCCTGACCGTTCAGGAATGTCCCATTGATGCTACCAAGGTCTTCCAGCTGATAAATGCTTCCAAGCGAAGATATGCAGGCATGCTGACTGGACACATAATTATCATCCAGGATCAGGTCTGCCGGGGCAATACGCCCGATCACGACTTGCGCACCGTTCAAGCTCACGCGCTGATCCATTTTACCATCGCGACTAATTTCCAGAAACGCCATGCTGGTCTCCCTTCAGGATTGACAGTTCTTTCTTTAACAGCGGATAGTTTTCAATGTCAAAATCAACCGGGGTGCGCGGCGTTACCAGGACAATCAATTCCTTTACTTCTTCCGTCTCGGTGACAGAGGAAAAAATGAAAGGCAGAATCCAGCCTAACACCGGCACCCGCTTTTTATTCTTGATGATGGATTTCTGATAAATGCCGGCCAGAGAAACTGTGCCGCCTTCGTCAACGATGCCGCGGCTGGACACCTTCCGGCTTAGGAGCGTCGGCGCACCTGTGTTGTTTTCGCGATTGGAAAAATCAACCGTGCTGACTTCGGCATCAAGATCGATCATGATCTTGCCGGATTCCATCATGCGCGGCAGGATATCAAGCTTCACACCAAACTCGCGATATTCGATGCCAACCACGCCCAGTCCGGATGGCACCGGCACCGGGATTTCTCCTCCGGCGAGAAAGGTAGCGGTATCGCGGTCCGTAACCGTCAAGGTTGGATTGGCAATAATTTTCGCCTGTCCCTGGGACTTCCAGTAGGCAACGCGGTCCAGCACATTGGCGATTTGCCCTTCAAAGCTAAATTGTGGTTTGATGCCATTGGCAGCGAAAAAGTTGCCGGTGCCTTCCGGCAGTGGGATACCGTTGTTAAAGTCGGTTCCTTTGCTGACCGTTACTTCGATGAACTCCACGCTGATGTTGACCAGCAGCTTTTCGCTTTTGTCTTCGACAAGATCTATGATGTGTGGGTATCGTGATAAAATCAGCTGATAGCGCTCCAAATCTGATTGCGTATAAACGGCGCCTTCGGCCACCACTTCATCACGACGGGCACTAAAGCTAACGCCTTCCACGCCGGCGAAAATCTCTTCCACTTCCCGAATGGTGCTGGCAGCGTCTTTACGCACCCGAATCACCTTCTCCTGGAACTGGCCATTGCTCATGTAAATCGTTAAAGACGTTTGACCGGCACGATGCCCGGTAATATTTACCAGCCCGCCCCGCCGGGTTGCCAATGCAGTGGCAATGCCGGGATCACCAATCACGACCCGCGATTGAGGCGGCACATTTACCGTTCGCGAGCGGCCTTCGTTAATTTCGATAACGCTTCTGTCCTGTGCCGGCAGCATCGTCAACATCGCCGTCGTCAGCAACAGAACCAATAGTCTCTTCCATCCTGCTCTCATCTCTATCTCTCCTTACCATAAATGATCTCAATCCACTGACCGCGCTTATTGGAGACGGTTTTCTTCTCCTTGATATCGCCATAGTCAAATTCCTTCTTCCCTTCCGCCACCAGGTTCTGCGGTACCACACTTTCGCGCAATACCAGACGAATCTTGCCAACGCTCTCGGCAAAGACCAGCTTAGCCGCTTCGTCCTGGCTGAGCTTCAAGGTAACAGATGTCGGGTAGAGGCTTTTTCCAACACGAACGGTGGTCGGTTGACTGCTTTGACCTACAGCAGCAACAGTAACCCCTTCCAGCAACACTTTGGTAATGAATTCGCCGCTGCGATTGCTACCCGCTCCCGGCACATTGCCGGTCCAGAGCACGTCAACAAAATCGTTCGGTTGAATATGACCGGCGATGCTCTTGATTTCGTCGACAGGGAGGGTAACCAGGCGCATATCCTGCCCCAAATCGCTCGACAATGCCGTTTTTGTCTCCGAAGTCTTCACAAAGGTCCAGTAAATTTCCGAGCCCGGCGGGACGGCAACATTGGATATCAATTCGCCAAATTCATTAAACAATTGACCGGGTGTGACACGATTGCGGGCATCGCCGGCGTAGGCCCGTGGACGCAATTGCGCTGTCACAGTTGATTTGGAAATGATGCCGCCGGCGGGGATCATTTTGCTGGCAACCAGCACCGAAACCATGTCAGGTTTTTCTTTCCGCGAATACACCGTCAACAGGATGGCGGCCAGTAAACCGGAAATGATGGCGATCCAGAGAATTTTCCGTTCCTGCCTGATTTGCGTAACAACTCTCTCACTCTTTGACATATTCTGCTCTTTTCATTTAGTCATCATTCTTGGGCACAACATCAACTGCTGCCAGATGTGCACGCCTGCATTAACCGGCATTGCCGAACAAAACATTCACCAATGGCGGATAAGGACTGTGGTGCAGCATGATGGCGATAAAAGTGCCCGCCGAAATGCAAACGCCGTAAGGAATCTTAGCAAGATCAGATGTGGACGCATTCTGATCGGTATTTAGTGTCTTCCAGATAAACAGACTGTAAAGCATTCCCGCAACCCGTCGCATGTAGCTGCCCAATTGGCCGCTGATAGCGACATACAAGATCGAATAAAGCCCACCGGCCAGAATGCCCCAAAGCATGATGTCAAGGATGAGTGGATAGCCAGTCAGCACAGCCACGGCCGTCATCAGCTTCACATCACCGCCGCCCATCAAACCAAAAAAGAAAAGAACGAAGAATACGCCGAAGGCAATTGCAGAAGCTGTCAAAACGCTGGTCACAAGGCCCGGTACGCCGCTGACAATGGCCAGCAAAAGGCCAATGATGAAAGCCGGCACCGTTGTTTTGTTATAGATCTTGCGATGCTTCCAATCTGTGACTGTTGCACTGATCAGCAAGATGGCTAAAACGATGTAGGGTAAATATAATGCTGCGTTTGTCATGCCTTTGTCCTTTTCTGTGTTGGCTTAGGATTCCGGAAGCAGCCTGCGCTGCTCCCGGTCCCTGCGTCAGGAAGATCTGAACGGCTTAAAGCGAGGGTCAAGCCGATCAGGGTGATTCGATCAAATCGGTGGAGCCGTCAAGAGATTCGGACATTGCTTCGAACATCTCTTGCAAATCGGTACCAAACGTTTGAACTGCCAGAACCATAGCGAAAATGATTAAAGCCAACAGAATCAGATATTCTGCAGCCGTTGCACCAGACTCGTCATTCCAGAATTGCTTTAACATGATACTTCCTCCAGTTGGTAGATTGATATGTTTGCAACTGCTTGTCTGAGCATGTGGCGAGAACCTCAGCCGTCATGCGCCTCGTCCATGAGTGTGACCTGCGTTACAACAAGTGCTGTGCCAATTCACCGAAAACCTACTCAAGCTATTATTTTTCAGACACTTGAAAAAACAGTTCGAAATGTGATGAAAGTCACCCTGACGGTGGGAAGAATGTCACTGTGGTGGTAGTGGCGCCACCATTTTGGGGAGAGGATGGGGAGATTTACCCACCCTGAATCCCTGATAGATGTTCCAGAACGGAAAAGAATCAACGCGAATCTTCGCGAATAAACATGAATGGGTAAAAATCGTGAACACAAGGACTAAATGCCACCGCTACACGGTTCATGATTTGTAGAGATCTATTCCTTTATTTATATGTTACCCCTAACGGGGTTATTGAAGTCAATTGTGTGTCGAATGGTAACCGCGTAGCGGTGGCATGTACATAGAAACGGCGTTCATCATGAACGCCGAGAACCCCGGAGGGGTGATATATTTTTGCCGGTAATTTGCTGTTGCCCATCAAGGCACCGGCAGCGTGACTACAAAATAGATACGATCCAAATAGGCACGAATCGCATCCGGAAACAAAACAAAAATGACCAGGGCAGCCATGCCGATAAACACGGCGGTCAGCGCATATTCGGCGGTCGTTGCACCATCTTCATCATGCAACAATCGGGATAATAGTGGATATAGTTGGGTAAGAAGCATTGATAATTCCTCCTCGATAGTTGATTAGGACTATTGAAGAGGGACAAAGTTTATGCCAAATTTCAACTGAGTAAACTTCAAATTCCAAAAGAAAAAATTCCAAAGCCATAATCACCAATAAGAATGTATCGAAAAATTGGCATATGAAGGACCTCTCGGCCGCTCACCAAAGGCCGTAGCTCAGCAATGCGGGCATTAACACTCGCCAGCTGCGAGTTCTTTTTTGGAATTTTTCTTGTTGGATTTTGGAATTTTTCTCGTTGGATTTTGGGATTTGCTATATTGCAATTTGTTCTATTTTACGACAAGACTCCCAGCTTGGGGGCCATGCCACCACAATGGTGGAATGTAAACCACCTTTTTAATCCACATACCATTCGCGCTTGAGACCGTGGCTCTTGATCTTTTCGATCATGGTTTTCTTGTCAATACCGGCTTCTTTATGCGCAGTGACGATTTTACCGGAGGCATCCATTAGCTTCTGGATGATGTAATTGCGCTCGAAAGCCATGCTCACCGCTTTCAGGGCAACTTTCAGCGGAATATCCGCCGCATCGCGGATCGATAGGGTCACCCGGTCATGAAACTGGCGTATCGGGTCCACTTGGCCCGGGCTGTCAAATTCATCCATATCTGCCACATAGGCCTCAATAAACGCCTCACTTTGATATTCTTCGGGCAGATGCGCCTGATAAATCTGCCGAGCCACCGCATCACTGATATAGTCATAGCCATCGTGAGCTTCAAGTTCATCCGCGATGTAATCGGCTTCCATTGCCGGCTGCAGATCATGTACGTCAATTTGATCGGTATCGGTGTAGATGTAGGCATTTTTGATGATTCGTCGCAGGTCCCGGACATTCCCGGGATAGTCGTATTTCAGCAAAAGCGCGCAGGCCTCATCGGTCATTCCGGAAACGTTCTTCTGGTAATCGTTGTTCAGCTCTTCAAGGATGTGATTGGCAATCAGAATCACATCGTCGCCACGTTCCCGCAGCGGCGGCAGAGTGAGAGTGATTCCCTCCGTTAAGCGATAGTAGAGATCTTCGCGGAATTCGCCATCGGCAACCGCTTTGCGTAGATCGCGGTTGGTAGCTGAAATAAAACGTACGTCGACCTTGATGATCTTGCTCTCACCAATGCGCTGGATTTCGCCTTCCTGAAGCACACGCAGGAGCTTTGCCTGCGATTCCAGCGGTAGATCACCAATTTCATCAAGGAAAACAGCACCGCCATCGGCCAATTCAAAGCGTCCGGTTTTATTTGAAATCGCCCCGGTAAAGGCGCCCTTGATATGCCCGAAAAGCTCACTTTCGATCAGGTTTGCCGGCAGCGCCGCACAGTTGACAGTTACCAATGGCTTGCCGCTGCGCGGACTCAGGTTGTGACAGGCCCTGGCGAATCGCTCTTTACCAGTGCCGGTTTCCCCGGTGATGAGCACGTTAAAATCATGCTCCCGGCTCCTTTCAATTTGCTCATAGACTTTTTTCATGGCCGGACTGTTGCCGACGATCTTATCGTAGCCCTTTAGGCGATCCACCTCTTCACGCAGCTCGCGAATTTGCGCTTGCAAGGTTTCGGCCTCTTTGCGTCGCTTGAGGGTACGTTCCAATGATTTCACAAGGGCATCAGACATCAAATCAGCCAGACCTTTCAATAAAGTGCCTGTATCTTTATTAAAGATGCCTTCTTCGGTGCGATTATCAATATAAATGACGCCAAATGTTTGCTCTTTGTAGATCAGCGGCGCACAGGCAATTGAGAGCAGTTGTTGCGCAATAACGGTATTTATGATGTCTTTTTTCGCTGTACCGTCGTGAAATCTCCGGTCGATCATTGCGTTAGGGCTGACCACAACTTCGTTGCTTTCAACAACCGCCGAAATCACCTTGCTGCTGATTTTACGGTTTGCCGGATCGTCTTTTACATTATCCCGAACCCGAACGCGGTCCAAAATTGTCTGACCGTTGCTGCTGAAGAGGGCTATTTGACAGCGTTCTGCCCCGGTTTCCTGCAAAACCAGGTCCTGGATGACCGGCAGCAGCTGATCGATATCTGCATTGGCAAACACCGACTTACTAAAATCGAATAGCATCTTTATATAACTTGCCATGATTGGCCGTCCCCGTCGACATAAAGTTGGATTGATAATATTGGGTAAGGTAAGGTTAAGAATGGAATATTACCAGCGGAAAGCTCGTTTCACTGGCGTCAGGGCCGAAGGCCCGTCAGGCACTGCGTGCCGTCAGCTCACTACGTTCGCGTAAAAAACTCCTACGGCCAGGATGGCCTGACACGAGCGCAGCGAGTTAACGGCGAGCCTGCGAGCCTGACGCGAAAGCAGTGAGCCTGACGCGAAAGCAGTGAGCCTGACTCGAGTGAAACGAGCCTTACTCGTATTTCAAAGCATCTACCGGATTGGCAAGTGCCGCGCGAATTGCCTGCCATGAGACCGTCAACAAGGCAATGGCGAGCGCAATAGCGCCTGCGACAACAAAGACCGACCAACCGAGATCTATGCGGTAGGCATAGGAAGCAAGCCAGTTATCCATGGCCACCCATGCCAGCGGCCAGGCAATGAGGTTGCTGAATAGCACCAGACCAACAAATTCCCTTCCGAGCAATCCCACAATATCGATATTGCTGGCGCCAACGACTTTGCGAATGCCAATTTCCTTGGTCCGCCGCTGTGCGCTAAAAGCTGCAAGGCCCAGCAATCCCAAACAGGCAATAAGAATAGAGAGACTGGCAAAAACCAGAAAAACCCGGCCAAAA
This sequence comes from Calditrichia bacterium, assembly GCA_028284445.1. GTDB lineage: Bacteria > Calditrichota > Calditrichia > RBG-13-44-9 > J075 > JANQRS01. The sequence continues at coordinate 29,812 of JANQRS010000020.1, read as the reverse complement.
CGCTGCTCTCCACGAAATTGCGCATCAATACGATCATCCAGGAAGCTAAATTCAAATGGCAGATCCGGAGACAGTTGCTTCCATTGCGCTTCGATAAACGCCAATGACTCTTCGGTACTTTCCGGGCGCAGGCGAACCATCATATAGTTCTTCCCGGTCATATAGGTCTTGGACTCAAACAGAAATATTGCGAATGGCTGAAGTTCCGAATGCAGGGAATGGAAATTAAAATCTTTCACTACCCCAAGTATTTGGATCCGCTGATTTCCATTACCGGGATATATCAGATACTCCCCAACCGGATCATCCCAGCCAAGAAAGCGGACCGCCGTTTCGTTCAGAAGGACGCCGTCTATGTCGCCAGGGACATCCCGCGAAAAATCCCTTCCGGACAGCAACTCAATATTCATTGTCTGCAAGTATTCATAATCGCCTTTAATACTGGTCAACAGGAAATTATCCAAGTCCAGGCCTTCTGCGCGATAAAAATCAGTAAAAGATCCAGCAGATGGCATGCTCGAGGCAAAAGAGGCATCCTCCACACCAGAGAAAGCGTTTACCATGTCCTTAAAAGATGCCTCAGTGCTACCCAGCCGTTCGGTATTGCTCACAACGATGACATGTTCTTTATCAAAACCGAGGTGCTTGTTCTGGAAAAAATCAATTTGTTGATAAACAACCAGGGTACTGGCGATCAAGGCGATTGCAATGGTGAACTGGCAAACAACCAGGAAGCGCCTCAAGTTCGAGGAGCCTCCTGCGGACTTCTCATTTTTCAGTGCCCGAACCGGTTCCAGATTGGTGAGATAAAATGCGGGATAAGCACCGGCAATCACACCGATTAATATGGCAAATAGTGGCATTATCAAAACCATCCAACTTTGCAAGAAGCTTGCTTGAAGGGTGGTCCCGGCCAGCTGACCAAAGTACGGCATTGAGAGCTCAACCAGCATCAAGGCAATGAGTGTTGCGATACCGGCAAAGAGAACCGCTTCGGCCAGGAACTGAAACATTAAATGAAAGCGGAAAGAACCAAGCGCTTTGCGCACGCCAACCTCGCGGGCGCGATTTGCTGCACGGGCTGTAGACAGATTGACAAAATTCACGCAGGCCATCAGAATCATCAGGAAGGCAACAACGGCAAGCATATTGATCGTTCTCTGGCTACCGATATTGCCGAGGCGGTTGCCATAGAAATCTGATTGCAAATAAATATCCAACAGCGGTTGCAGCACAAAAGTCCATGATCCGCCACCGGCCTCAAACGCTTCATATGAAAGACCGGAGAATCGCTCAATGACCTTTCGGCCATGGTTACCCACGATCTCTCGAATACCAGCATCAACCGTTGCCGGATCTGCTGTGGGCTCCAGCATGGCATAAGTAACAACCTGCAACCAAATCCAGCTCCAATCGAAGCGCTTAACCACGGAAAACGCCTCAATCGGCATAAGCATATCAAATTGTATATGGCTGTTGGCCGGCACATCCTCAAGGATCGCGGTAACTTGAAATTGGCGCTTGTCTTCACCGATTCGAATCGACTCACCGAGCGCATCAACACGGCCAAAGTATTTGTTTGCCATTGCACGGGTTAGCAGTACAGACTGGGGAGAGGCCAGGGCTGTGGCAGGATCGCCGGCCAGAATCGGAAAACTGAAAATGTCGAAAAAGTTGGAGTCGACAGCAATGATACGGCTCTCGGTAAAAGAGCGATCCTCGAGGAAGGTAAGCGTTTCACCAGCGGGATAAATGCGGGTTGCGCCGCGAACTTCCGGCAGTTCCTCCACCATAAACCCTGCCAAAGGCGGCGGTGTCCCGCCTCCCCGGGCAATTTCTCCATTCCAAACAGCATCAAGGTTAACGCGATAGATTTGATCGGCGTCTTGATGTAAATCATCATAACTTAATTCATGAAAGATATAGGTGGTGATCAAGAGACAACCGGCAATGCCGATCGATAATCCGAAGATATTCAACAACGTGTAGTAACGATGCTTCACCATATTGCGGAAAGCAATTTTCAAATAGTTCTGCAGCATATAGGCCTCGAGGTTAATACCATCACTCTGCAAAGGATCAAGTATCATACCAAAAAGCTGACACACTGTTTTTTATGGATTTAGGACAAGCTGCTGATATTCGGCAAGAATGGAACTGTCCATTCGGATACGACAGGTGTGCGGAAGTGGACAACTGGCTATGCTCGTTTTGTTCGCTGGCGCTCACGTCAGGCCGTCCCTGGTCGTCAGGCGCTTCGCGCCGTCAGCTCGTTTCAGTCGCGTAAAAGCATATCCCTCGTTATCCCCCTTCGAAGGGGAAAAAAGGGGGGGTGGCGCTTCCAATCTCCAGCCTCCAATCTCTATTATTTCGTCGTCTTTTTCCTGGGTTGCCGCCCATTGGGACTTTTGATGCTCTTCTTGGTGACCTTCTTAACCGGCTCCTTATCCAGCAGGGACGTCGATTCGTGGAGCACCATCGGCAAACCGCAATAGGTATCAAATTCGCAGGCGGCATGAATGGCGCGCCGGGCAATTTCTGAGGCATCGTCAATATCATCATACATTGCTGTCATCGCGCCGAGCGCGTAACGCTGCCCGGTGCCAATCGCCCAGAACTTTTCAATTTCCGTGACAGTACGGTCCTCACAGATCTCAAAGATGAAATTTGAATTTACAATCAAACCGTGCATTTGATTCGATTCAACCGGCTGATAATCACCGTCCCCGGTATTGATATAGTATTTCTTCTTGAGAATTTTTTGCAGCCTTAGCAAGCTCTCAAACACGGCAACACGATTATCAAAATTGAACTTCGCTTTTTTGCTCTGTAATAAGTGATCGATAATGCTTTCGACCGCCCCCCAGCCAACCATGCCCAGGTATGCGCCTTCTAATTCAAATATCTTATGATGATTGACGTTCTTATCGGCGGACATAACAAGAGATCCGTAGGTGGATTGCGTGTCTGAAGCGATAACGCTCTTCCCGTTTTTTCTGACAGCAACGACAACTGACATAACTCAACTCCGGTGATATTGGGGTAATGTTGGAAAGGACTTTTAAAAATGGTGAGCCAATATAAAAAAGAAATGGGCAGGTAGCTAATCAAATCTTGCGGGAACTTGCGGTGCTTGTGTCAGTTCGCTGGCGCTCGTGTCAGGTGCAGCGCAGCCGTTACCGACTGCTACTGCTACCTTTCACTTTCTTTAACGAAGTAAAATCATCTTTTTGGCCTGCACCTCTTGCCCGGCAACCAGTCGATAGATGTAAACACCGGAGCCAACTCTGAAACCGCCATCATTTCGAGCGTCCCAGGTCAGGCGATGTTCACCGGCAATTTGACGTGTGTTAACCAGGGTGCGAACTTTCTGTCCGGTAATGGTATAAACCGTCAGGTTTACGTCTGCCACTGTCGGCAACTGATATTGAATAACCGTCGTTGGGTTAAAGGGATTCGGATAGTTCTGCTGCAAAACAATTGTCTGCGGTATAGAAGGCTGCGGTTCTTCAATGGCAACCGTCGGATCATATTGAAGCACATACACCCCGGTCTCGCCATCTGCAACGTAGGCAGTATCACCAACCAGGAATACATCTTCTGCGGATCCCGGTGTATCATAATAGCCTAGTTCAAAGGGATTATTCGAAGAATTGACATTAATGACCCGCAATCCCCTGTGCTGATCCGCCACGTAAGCAACTCGGCCGGCCACTGCCACAGCGGCAGCAAAACCAGGCGTGTCAATATGGCCGAGGAGGCGGGGATTGGCTCTGTTGGCAATATCGACAACCTGCAAACCGCCATTCCCCAGTGCCAGGTAAGCCCGATTGCCCTGGACAGCAACACTGCGGGCGCTATCGGATGTAAAAATGGAGCCGAGTTCCGACGGCAGCGCCGGAAAGGTCACATCTATCATGCGCAATCCATCCAGACCGTCTGCAAGATAGGCAACGGAATCCTGAACGTGAACACCGTAGGTTGTCCCGAATGTGTTGTATTGAACAACCAGGGTTGGATTGCTCGGTTCGCTGATATCAACGATCTTGAGTCCAGCTTCACCAGTTGCCAGATAGGCATATTTTCCACGAACAGCGACGTCGTAAACGACGCTATTGTCGCCAAAGATCCCACTAAAGAAAGGCGCCTCTGGTGTCGCCACGTTGACAACCTCCATACCCACATCACCTTCTGCAACAATAGCATGATCCCCGTACATCGCAACCTTGCGGGCATTGGCCAGTGTCGAATACCATCCGGACTCAGTGAAGCGAATTGGTTGCCCTTCATCATCATAAATACGCAAACCATCTGCCTGCTCAGCGACATAGGTGTATTCCTCCCCGACCTCAACGCCGCTGGCATAGCCGGAGCTGCGCAGGGCGCCAAGAAAGGCAACGCTGCGGGAATTGTTTTCCAATCCATCAACCTTAACGCTCAGGGTATATTCTCCCCCGGCAAAATTGGTGTAGAAAGTTAGATCTATTGTCTGGGTATCAGGCGTCAGCGAATGATAAGACAGATCCAGAACCTGGTCCGCGGCAGGCGTCAGCACGAACTGCTGTGGGAAAATTGTCAGCGCGGAATCACTGGTAATAACACTATCAATGGTCACTTGTGAGCCGGTCAGCATCGAGAGAGATACCATGGTATCGACAGCGGTACCAAGCAGCATTTCACCCAATTCGAGCGTATCCGGGCTAAAGGCAGCGGTTGGTAAAATTGCATTGGCCAGGAATGGCAAGCTTGGCTGGGTACCGGTTAAATCTGTAGTAAATGACAATACGCCTTCCAACTGTCCGGCAATATCAGGATCAAAATCTACCGTAATTACCTGACTGCCGTTCGCCGTAATGGTGAAGTTCGGCGGAGACACATTAATGCCATTCAAATCACTGCCAATCTCGGAAAAAACGACCGGGCTTGGCAGCGTATTGGTGAGAACAACGCTTTGCTGCTTTCCGGTTGAGAGCGTCACCTCCCCAAAATCCAGCGGATCGTTGGAGAAATTGATGAAAGGAACAGTCCCTTCACCACTGACTTCAATAACAATTGGATCAGGTCCGGCATTGTGTTCAAAAAACAACTGACTGGAAACCTGCCCGGCAGCTTCAGGAATAAAGGTAATCAGCGCAGTGGTACTGTCATTTGAGCTTGCGCGGAAAATATCGACCGGACCAATGAAGGTGCTGTCCTCAGTGGTAATTCGACCGATCAGGTAGCCACCAAAGTTAATACCGGGATTTGTTACAGTTAGCTCAAGCTGCTTCTTCCTGCTAACATCCACCATGCCAAAGTCAACTGTATCCGGCTCAATCACAGCGGTTGACGCATCCAGACAGCCGGACATTTGAATCGTATCCGGACTGCTCGGTCCATTATGAACAATTTCCAGAAAATCCGTCTCTTCCGGTGGATGCAGATAGTGGAAGGAAACGTTAATGTTTTGATCCGAACCAGGTGATAGGGTAAAAAAAGTAGTGTCGATCTCAATATATGTTTGACTACCGCGAATATCTGTTACAATCAGGTCTGCATCCCCGGCGTTGACGATATCGATATCGCGGGTTTGAATATATTTTGAGGTCAGCTGACAGAATTGCGATAGCAAGGGGTTATCGATACTGAGCATCGGTCCGCTTGCGGCGTCATATGTCATAATCCCGACACTGGATTCGGTGGCCACATAAACCGTTTCGCCCTCTACATCCATGGCCCGAATCGGATCCGGTAAATCATGATGACCAACCTCCACCGGATTGTTTGGATCGGAAATGTTTATTGCGGTCACCATGCGGTTTTCCCCACCGATGAAAACCAGGTTGCCGGATTTGACAATGCGACGAACATCGCCCAAATTGCCAAGCTGGCCAACGATCGTCGGATTGCCCGGTACGCTGATGTCGATAACCTTCATTCCATCATTTCCATCTGCGATATAAGCAAGACTGCTCTCAACAACCACATCATATGTGCGGCCCCCTGTCGCGAGCAAGGCAACTTCAATTGGATTAGCCGGTGTGGCGCTAACGTCCAGCACTCGCATGCCGCTTTGCTCATTCGCCAAATACAGAAAGCTGCCATCGGTATCAATGCCACTGATGCGTCCGTAGGCATCATTAAAGCTGAGAAATGACATGGCGTCACCGCTATTGTCAATAACGGCGAAAGTATTTTGCGTAGCGAGGCCGCTCTGTGAAGACACCGCATAGGCAAAGTCACCATTGGTCACCATATCATCGATACGATGATCAAAGCTGTTGCTGGACTGCACCGGGTTTATCACCGCCAACGGATCGCTGATATTGGTTTTGAATATATATGATGTGAACTCATCAATAAGGCCGGCGGTGTAGAGGTAGTCGCCATCATGATGCATAATACCGCTGCCCATGTCTATTTCATCGAAGCTGTCTTCGAGCATGGGATTCCAGGCGGTCTCCCGGCTGTAGCGACTGATACGAAGCACTGGCGTGACATCATTCCACTCTGCCTGACTGGCGGTATAGAAAATGCCGTTTACCACAACAACACCATCTGTCTGCGGGAATTCAGCCGGCAGCAAATAGGTTTGCCGGATTCGGGATTTATAGGTCATGTTATCCGCGGTTGGCTGCGCGAACAAGGGAACCGTCGTGAGGATCAGAATTATCCATAAAGAAATGCGTTGCATAAAAACATCCTGTTTAGGGTGTCAGGTTTTCATCTGTTTGATGGACCCAATGCCAGTATCCGCTGGAAATTCTGAACGTCAGGCATCGTCTAATTCCGAACTGCTTGACGAGATGATCAAACACCGCAACTGTCGCCGTACCTGGCAGCTTTTAAGGACCCTTTCCATGAATCTTTCGACTCTGCTTCAAATTTAAATCCGCTCGAAATTAGACTTGCTAAAAAACTCACAAATTTGACAAATCTTTTAGTAATTTGGAGAATATTGCTGTGAATGCTTTGTTCGCCATGTTTTTACAACAATAATGGCATGTTGACCGTTCATACAAATGCAGAAGCGGCCAACATGCGGTCTCTGTTTGTAGATGACCTGACTCGAAGGGAGACCAGAGCTTATTGCGTGACAAAGGCCAGCACATTAAATGACTGAATGCCTGCCACAACGCCGTTCTCCCAACCACCCTCGATCAGATTTGCGGCATGCTCTTTTAGCGCGGCGGCCGCCCCACCGGCAAAATGAGCATCAATCCCCGACTGATCCGCGAAGAAATCGAGAATCCCAAAATGCCTATCCTCCATTTGCAGAGCGAACCAGTAGAGTGTTAGGGGCTCTGTATCCCTGACGATGCCCGAGCCAACATTCAGGAGATCGGCTAATTCCTGCGCTTTGCCTTCTCTGGCGGTAAAAGGAATCCAAGTGGCAAGTCGCACATCGCTGGATTGCGCCGACACTTTTGCCCCAATAATCGCTCCGTTACGAACATTGGACAAAACACCATCATTCCAACCGCCCTTCACCAAATTGGGTGCATTTTTCTTGAGGGCAGCTGCCACCTGACCGCCGAAATGGGCATCTCTACCGGCCTCGCCGGGAAATGTGTCAAAAATTGCGCAACAGCTCAAGTCCGGGGACTGAAGCGCTGTCCACAATAATGTTTCGGGTTCTGTTGCCTGTACGATCTGAGCGCCATTTTTGAGGAACTCCGACAAGGCGTTTTCTTGTCCTGCGACTGGAGATAGAGCAATATAGCTGGATTGTTTCATGTTATTCTCCTTGCTTTGCATATAAGTGCAACACACCGTTACACATTTGGGTTAATGGAATAGCTTTGGCATGAGGTGACAATACACATCAGAGCGAGCGAATATCTCTTCACCACCTGTGCGGCATAGCTATCGGGATTTAAAGAGCTAAATGTGATTGGAACGAATAACGACCGGTCTTGTTGCTTATGCTACGATTCTGCCGACTTTCCGGAAGACGGTTGAATGGGAAATTGAATTTCTACAAGTGCTTTATTTTCATCTTCCGGGTTGGGAGATGTTAGATATAGTTTGCGTACAGCCCCGAAGAGCTGGTAGCTATTTAGTTCGAGCCAGCGGCCAAGCGCTGCGTACGCATGAAACAGGATATGATTTTTTTCATGCTGCACTAATGTGGCCACGTGCCCAAGTTCCGGTAGTTCACGGAGCGTGAGCATGGCATTTTCATCAAATGGTATTTCCGCATCATTTGACTGGTTAAGAATCATACCAGCTTCTATATCCACATTTTCATCCTTGAAGCCGTCATAGTGGAAAAGTGCCGCGAAATGCTTCAGCTGCTTTTTGCCCAAGACTTTTTCGACGCTTTGCGATACGGCACGCACAAAATCGGGTCCATCATCAAGCAAACGAAGCCTGTAATCCATCGCCAGAAATGGCTGTGCCGGAACCTGTTTGACGATGATTTCCAGGCCGTCGAGGCTACCCTCCGCTTCTATTTGCTGCAGTCTCGCTTCAACACGAAGTAGTCGCATTTTTTCAGCCTGAAGGGTGTATTCGATCTGCTGTTTTTGATTCGCCAGTATCTGCCGAATTTCTCCGCTAGAGATATCACTCTCCAAAACCTGTCGCGCCTCGTCAAGCGACAGGCCCAAATCCTTAAGTGCCAAAATTCGATTGAGCTGAGGCAATTGCGATGCACTATAATATCTGTAACCGGTCCACTCATCGACATGAATAGGCTTGAGCAGATCAATTGCATCATAATGGCGCAAAAGGTTATCTGAGACTTGAGCAATCTGGGCAAATTGGCCAATTTTAAACATAATTTCCCCTATTTCTTCCTGGCGTCTTGTTTTCCTGGACTACAATCTAAATCTTCGTGTTACACGAGAGTCAAGGACACTTTATGATCCATTATCATATTATCAATTCATGGTTTCCAATATAGACCTTCGTGTTACACGAGAGTCAAGCGGGAATTTTCATTCTAATTTTGGTACTTGTTTTCAGACACGCCTTGGCTTACATTGCAGTTATTCTACTGCGAGTTACCTTATCCAAAACATTTTTGTAAGATTCGCCTGAACGAGAATCGTTCACGGATTCTATCTGCATGCGCATAGGCCCCGGTACATTGGCTTGCCGGCTTCCCCTTGCAACAAAGATCACGTCATGCCGTATAGAAAACGTTACTGCGAAGATTCTACTGAGGTATTTAAGTTGAAGTTGAGACTACTTTTTGTGTTATTCATTTGCAGTTTTATGTTTGCCTGCCTGTCCAGCAATACTGCAAAAAGCAAGCTTCTTCAAACATCTCATCTATCACACCCTTACAACCCCCAACAAAAAGATTATCACAGAATAGCCCGAGCGCGTTTACAAAGCGACCACATCCGCTATTTCAAAAACGATTCGCAAACCCACGTATTGTGTATTCTTGATACTGTTTCGGGCTTGCAGGATCAACAAAATCGAGCGACAGTTACTTTTCTTATTTATGATATTTTTTCAAAAAAAGTCATTTTTGAGGACAGCATAAAGAGCGGGAGCGTCAGTTGGCTGGATGATTCACACATCCGGGTCACTAAACACATCCATAATAGTAAGACAGATGCTTTCGATTTTCGTCCGGATGCCGATTATCTCTTTCATATTTTCGGAAATGCGAAATTATCAATTTCAGAGAATCAATTGGGATTGACCTCGCAGCACTGACTTGAGATCTATTGACATCGCTGGTGAAAATCTAAATACTGCGTAGGGTAAAGGCTCCTGTTCTTGTTTTATTAGCCGGAGACACCACAAGGATCGTTTTGAGACTGTGCAGGTGAGGGGCCTGCCTACCTATTTGATTGAGCAACTTAAAAAATTCACCACTGCCGGGAGCAGTGGTAATTATAAAGTATCCGTGATATACCATGTATTTTGCTACTGGGGGAGGTATGTCGAACGGACACGCTTAATTCTATTCATATTCTAACGCGTAACAGAAGGAGTTGCTGATGAGCAAAAAAGCAATTTACGGATTATTGACAATGATCATGGGAATTGGGGTTATTGCCTTGATCACATTGCCCAGCTTGCGGGTCGATTCTACAATCGCGCCGCTAAGCCAGGAAATGGAAGATCTGAAAGAAGTTGTGGAAAAGGAGACGAAAGCAGTCCACGCTTCCAAAACAGCCGATCGTCCGATGTCCGAGAAGAAAAAGAAAGTAAAAGGACATAATAAGATGGACAATCCGAATCTTTTCGACGAATATCATCGCGGTATTCGAACAAAAGACGGCGATGAAGGCCCCAACTATGATCCGAACTACAAGTTCAAGGCTTTGCTCAAGGCTCACAACGTCAAGACGACGGAAGAACTGGCCGACAAGGCGATGAAAACAGAAAACAAGGGCTGGACAGAACGTGGTCCCGGTAATGTCACCGGAAGAACCCGCGGATTGCTGGTTGCCCCTTGGGATCCCAATCATGACACCTGGTATGCCGGTACGGTTGGCGGCGGCGTCTGGAAAACAACAGATGCTGGTCAGACCTGGGAAAATCTAACCAAACATCTACCGAATCTGGCAACCAGTGCCCTGGCAATGGCACCGTCTGACCCGGATTATATCTATGTTGGAACGGGTGAAGGATTTGGTAATGTTGACCAAATTGATGGCAGTGGTATCTGGCGCTCCAAGGACGGCGGTTATCACTGGAAGCAAATTCCCGGCACTGCTAACAACCCGGAATTTGAGAACGTAATGCGGATGGTTGTTCATCCGAAAAGCCGTAACTATCTGGTTGTTGCAGTTGCTCCCGGTTTTAATGCTGCATTTGGCCAGACTTCCGGCATTTATGTTACTGAAGATGCAGGCCGTAGCTGGACAAAAACCTACACGTCAGCTGCGCCGGTACAACAGGTCATTATGGACCACAGTAACCCGGACGTTATGTACGCTACGGTCAATGGGGTGGGCGTTATCAAATCATATGACGCTGGTTATAGCTGGCAAGACGCTTCAAACGGTATCAGCGGGGTTGGCCGTGTGGAAATCGCACAGTCCCCGAAAGCGCCGAATCGCCTGTTTATTTCCTGCCAGGGTGGTAGCAGCGGCTCCATTCTCTATGTAACATCCAATGGGGGTGCAACCTGGAATGCCTGTGCCGATGTTAACGGCGCTGATGTTCACTGGTTAGGAGGCCAGGGTTGGTATGATAATACCATCGCGGTACATCCTTATAATAAGTCCCGCGTATTTGTAGGTGGTATCAACCTTTGGGATCTCGAGTTAACCGGTGGAGAAGACAGCACGTCTACAGTAACCGGTGTTGATCTTGAAAACACCAGTTCATTCCTGGCTTTCGTTAACTTTGGCGGCGGCTTCGGCGGTGGCGGCATTGACCTGGGCGGCAACGTCCATGGACAGCCGACAGAACTGACAGACGATGAATACACGTCCATTGAAATTCGCTTTGGCCCCGGCAAATCGCAGAAAGCGCATCGCTTCCTGTTTGGCGGTGGCTGGCAGTATGCCTATCAAGATTATACCGACGTTCCGTTTGAAGTTTGGGACATTGATAACAATCAGCAATTGATGGTCTCTTATCGCGACCATGAAGACAATGGCGTTTTTGATCTTGAAGATCGTGCGACAGATCCTCTCGGAATCGATCGTGAATACATCTTCGTTCATGCTATTCCTTACAATGATACCGATGCAGACGCCAGCGTTGCAGTTACCGGTGGCCAGGTTTACAAGAACACATACTTCTTGTGGCCGGAAGCGCCTTTCGGTACCGGCACCATCGACCCGTCTACTTTGACCGACGATGCAACTGTGCGCATCAACTACGGTGTCATTGTTACCAAGCTCATTACCACCACGAATGTAACCGATGCTTACGGTCAATTTGGTGGCCTTACCAAGAATGTTCATCCGGATCATCACAATATTATCCTGATCCCGACCGATCCCTCTACCGGCAAATATCGCTTTCTGAATGCCAATGACGGTGGTGTAGCGGTATCTGATGATGCAGCAGACACTTTCCTGCAAACAGGCAGTGGTGGCTTCTCCGGCGGTGGATTGGGCAGCTTTAACAGCAGTCAATTCTATGGCGTTGATAAAGCCCCGGGCATCAGCCGTTACGTCGGCGGTACCCAGGACAATAGTAGCTGGGTTTCCCCGGAAGATCCTGATGAAGAAAGCACCTGGGTGCGCGCACCGTCCGGTGACGGCTTCCAGGCAGCCTGGAACTATGGCGATGTCAATAAAATTATTGAATCATCACAGTTCAACAATTTCTTCCGCTCTCTTGATGGTGGATTGACCTGGAACTTCATCGGCAACTTTGGCGATGCAGGTAACGGACCTTTCTACACCAAGATTGCCAACTCCAAGCAAGACCCGGACCTCATCTTTGTTCTCGGTCCTTCGGGTGTTTGGCGTTCCGACAATTTTGCGGACTCCTGGACCCTAACCAGCATGCCAGCCGGCTATAACGGCACCAGCAGTTTCTCACATGTTGAGATTTCTGTGGCTGATCCGCAAATCGTATGGACCGCTCAAAGCATGACTGCTTTCAGCCCGGTTTTTGTATCGGATGATGGCGGGTTGAGTTTTGAAGCAACCCCGGTATTCCCGGACGTGCCGCTTGGCCGAATCAGCGGTATCGCTACCCACCCGACTGAGCCGCATACAGCTTACGTTCTCTTCTCGTTTGCAGAAACCGCCAAGATTCTTCGCACGACGGACCTTGGACAAACCTGGGAAGATATCTCCGGTTTTGGTACTGGCACTGTTAGCACCAACGGTTTCCCGGATGTAGCTGTTTACAGCCTGGTTGTTCAGCCTGACAAAACAGAGAATCTCTTCGTAGGTACCGAGATCGGCTTGTTCTTCTCCGTTGACAATGGCGCTACCTGGCAGGTTGATGAGAGTGGATTGCCGGCAACGGCTGTTTTTGAAATGACCATCGTAGACGATGAAGTAGTTGCCGCTACGCATGGTCGCGGTGTTTGGACTTACACCTATCCCGGCCTGAAAGGCTACAAGCCACCGGTGGCCACTTTGGCGCCGCGCTTCAAGAGCCTGGCAGGCGGTGCAGGTGGATTCGTTACTGCTAACGTACGCCTGGCATCTGCTTATGACAGCACCGAGGTGCTGGTTGACGGCGCTGTCGCACTGACAATTGGTGCAAACAGTGGCGACACAGATTCCACACTGGCCTTACATATCGAAACCACAGAGCTGAAAACGGTAACCGTTTCGCTGGTTTCTTATGTTGGTGGCCGTGAATATAAATCACCAACTGAATCTATCGAAGTATTTCCGCTGGGCGATCCGGTGGACAGCTATGCTGCTGACTTCGACGATTTGACAAGTGATTTTATCGGCAGTGGTATCACAGCCCAGGAAGTTACCGGGTTTAGCAATGGTGCACTTCATACTGCGCATAATTACGCCAACAACTCGAACCTGACCGCCATTCTGACGGTTCCGATTACTGTTGCCAGCAGCAATGCAACGGTGTCTTACGATGATGTTGCCATTATTGAACCGGGTGATCCGGGATCCGTATTTGGCGACGCCAACTTCTGGGATTATGTAATTCTGGAAGGTAGTAATGACAATGGCTCGACCTGGACGGCTCTCGCCGACGGCTATGATGCCCGTCAGGACGCTGATTGGGAAGCGGCATACAATGCCGGCACCGCGGGAGACGAAAGTCACTATCGCACCCAAACCGTTGATCTTCTCAGCCACTTTGCCGCAGGCGACGAAGTCATTCTGCGCTTCCGTCTATTTGCAGACGGCTTTGTAGTTGGCTGGGGCTGGGCAATTGACAACATCAGCATTCAGGAAGATGCCGGTTCATTGGCAAAATCCGACGAATTGTTGCCGGAAGTCTTTAGCCTGGATCAAAACTATCCGAATCCGTTTAACCCAACGACCACGATTAATTTCCGGATGCCTAAGACATCGGATATTTCCATCAAGGTCTATAACGTTCTCGGACAGAAAGTTCGCACGCTTGTAGATGAGCGTCGTGAAGCTGGAACTCATACCTTGCAATGGGATGGCCGTAATGATGCCGGTGTTCAGGTATCCAGCGGTATGTATTTCTATCGCATGCAGGCAGATGGATTCGTTGATCAACGCAAGATGATGCTTCTGAAGTAAGACAGCACACATTTGCTGAAGTAAAAAAAGCCGGCCTGCACTTCACTATGCAGGCCGGCTTTTTTGTGGGGATACGGGTTCATATCCTTTTGTATTTCACCCACTATTTATTGTTGCTGCCATATCCTTGTCCAAAACGCAGACTGGCAGCCGGATATCCCGTATCCGCTGTCATTGGAGGAGACTACTGATATCGAAGGGCAATTCCACATCGTCGAGTTCGGCAACGGTGTTTTCGCGAATCTCGAAGAAACTGGTCGTTCCGCCATCCGCAGACGCCACAACCAGCATCGGCTGATGCGTCGGACTCATCGATTTGCGAATAAAGAAGAGACCTTCAGCGAACACTTCTGCTTCCTCAGCTGTTTCGTTAACTTCCAAATCCTTATAAAGCGGCAAATAATCGAGAAAACTGGTCGTAGCGGGTTCGGTGATATCGTAAACCAGTACCCCGCTTTCGGCAGTTAGTCCGGTAAAGAGATAGGTTCGATTACCGATACGCCCGGTGGTCATCGGCAGCTTCATGGTGCTACGGCGCACCTCAGCTGATTCAGTCAGCAAGTCTGCTTCAGAGGCCATAACCTCGTCGATCAGATAGGGACCCACACTGCTATCAAATACCAGATTACCCTGCAGATCCCAAATCGAGAAAGTGCCGCTAGCTGCTTCGCCACGATTGGCGGTCACCAAATACTCTACACCACCGCTGCGATAGCGGCCAACCGCATTTAGTTGCTCTTCCACAGGAATCATCGCAAGACCGGCTTCTGATAACATTTCTGCCTCCTGCTCGAAATATCCGGGTGCTTCATCCAAGCGGTGAACGTCGTCATAAACCGAGGCTTCCCTCTCTTCGCTCTCAGCGCTCAGGCTGGAGAGGAAATCTTCGAGTCCATGCTCGACACCGCCCGCTTCAGTTTCGGAGTCCGGTCCGCCAAGTAGCTCGGCGACCGTATCGAGGTTTATATCAATAACTTCAGTCTTGTCAGCATCCCGTAAAGTGACATAGCCAGTGCGGGAATCCTTATCAACAGCCAGGTAATCCGGCGTACTTTGAATCGACATGCCCGCTTCGCCTTCCATACCGGACACCACAGCCTCATCCGTAGATGTCTTGAATTCTGCGAAATCAGCCCGGCGAATGTCCTTCTGTTCAAGCTGCACAACACCATCTTCGATGTTTACTACTGTCACTGATCCGCTCTCGCCACGACTGTTCTGATGGCGATGGGCAGTGACAACTGCCTGCCCGTCAGCAGTGAAGCTCATCAAATCAGGCGTCGTTTCCGTGTAGATCTTGTTTAGGAACTGCCCTTGTGCATCGAAGAAAACAATCACGCCACTGGTATCGTCAACACTTGATTCTATAGCAGCGGCGATCAGCTCTTCGGAAACGGCGATGCTCTGCACATAGCTACCAAATTGCACATAATCAATGTCCAGGACCTGTAGCGGCACTGCGGGATTGCTGATATCAACGACCTCAATGCGGGCAACTGCATCATTGACTAAGACCAGATGCCCATTGGCCGGATTATAATCAACAATCTTCGCTGCACTGCCACAGGGCTCTGAAGATTGATAGGCGCCAAGAGATTGTACGTTTAATCGTTGTGCATAGCTACTCATCGAGGCAGCAAGAAACACAATGAGGCTGATAAAAATATAAAAGCGATAATTGAATCGGGTTACGGATGTGAATTCTAGAGACATCTGTTTTACCTCCCGGGAAATTCCGCCGAAGCGGGATAATTTATATGAATGAAAGTAAGGGTTCATGATTTTTCGTTTTCTACACTCGGTTTCGCCTAGAAGGCTTTTCGTTAATTGCACAGGTAACATAACCCCAGCCATGAAAAATGTCTGTAGTGCGATATTTCAAAGTGTTTTCACAGCTCTTGCAGTGGGTTGTCGTCCGGGCGGATAGGAAACTAGCGGGATTTTGTGGAAGATTGTCGTACAAACTACGGCGAGTTTGTAGTTGTGCGATTAGGAATTTTACTACAGCAGACTAGAGAGATGGGCAAGTAAAACTGGTGGACACACTGGCTAAGTCCGCTTAGCTGGTAACAGAACACGCACCGTTGTTCCTTTTCCATGCTCACTCTCAATATCCAGTTGCCCCGCATGCGCCTCAACAATCTTTTTGCAAAGACTGAGGCCGAGGCCATATCCGCCGGTTTCCCGGGAGCGGGATTTATCAACCCGGTAAAAGGGTTCAAAAATATGGGGTAGATCTTCAGCGGCGATGCCTTCGCCATAATCCCGTATGCGAATTTCCAGGCGATCAACATCTGGTGTGAGTGATAGCTCAACCGGGTTTGTATCCCGGGGCGAATATTTCAAGGCATTTTCGAGCAAATTCTTGGCGACAATGGCAATACGTCCTTCATCGATACTGGCAAAAATCGGCTGTGCCGGTTTCGAGAAGGCAATACCCGGTTGACGATCCTGAAAATCGTCAACTACGTCTGCCAGCAAGTTGCCGACATCCGTTGTGGATAATGTCAATCCCCCATGGACACTATCCAAACGCTCATTTTCCAAAATTTCGGCAATCATCGTTTCCATTTCTACCAGGTCATCGGAAATCGATGCTGTTTTGGGATTCTCCTCCAGGAGCGCCAGGGCAAGTTTCATCCGCGTAATAGGCGACCGCAGCTCATGGCTAACGTCCAGCAGCAACTGGTCTCGCGATTGAATCATCTGACGAATTTGAGTTGTCATTCTATTAAAAGCAGTGGACAGCTCACCCAATTCATCTTTGCTGCACACCCGGATCTGATGATTCAGGTCTCCCTGACCGATCTTCTCGGCGCCTTTTCTTAGCAAGCGAATCGGTCGAAGTACTCGTCGCATGGACATCCACGAAATGAATAAAATCAATGCCAGTAGACCAATGAACAGCGGGATCAACCACTCGCGAATATTGGCATATTGCATCATATTGCCGTGAAAAATATAGCGAATACCGTCGCGCTCTCGCGCCACGTAAAACTGCCCTCGCTGCCTGCCAAAACGTTTGTTTTTATTCGGACGAAAACCGCGATAGTATTTTTTCGGATTGACATCTGCCGTTGACCAGCTTATTTGCGGTCCAACCAAGCCAATATCAATCGCCAGTTCATGGGCCAAATTACGGACTCGCGTCGTATCAATCGGACTGCCAATATCGGCAATTAAATAATCGACATATTGATCCAGATGGACTATCGAACGCTTGTCGGATTCACCAATAAAAATCACATTGTAGAAACCGCCGGCGAGCAGATTGATAGCCCCCCAGGTAAGAGCCAGGATCAGCAAGAGCTTGGCAAAAATTGAGCGTCGAAATTTCCGAAACCATTTAGTGAGCATCATCTTCATTCCCAATAAAGACGTAACCGGCACCCCAGACAGTGCGGAAATAGCGAGGATTCTTTGGATCATCTTTCAGTTTGCTGCGAAGTCGACTGACCAATACATCCACGGAGCGATCTGCAGCAGCCCATTCGATGCCACGGGTATGCTCCAGAATCTGATCGCGATCCAGCACGCGCCCGGGGTTTTCGGTAAACAAAACCAGGATTTCAAACTCTGCTGTAGTCAGCTGTAGCGCTTCCCCGTTAAGGGTAGCGGCGCGTTTGTGATAATCAATATGCAAATCGGCAAATTTTGCGACCTTCGCAGGCCGGCGATCGGCTACCCGGCGCAAAATGGTTTGTATTCGCGCCACTAACTCGCGCGGCTCGAAGGGTTTAGCCAGGTAATCATCGGCGCCAATTTCCAGTCCGACAATTCGATCAGTCACCTCTCCCCTGGCGGTGAGCATGATAATCGGCACATCTGATTCTTTGCGTATCTCCCTACAAACAGTGAAGCCATCCATTCCAGGTAGCATCACGTCGAGCACAACCAGATCCGGCGGCGTTTCGCGAATCATTCGCAGGCCGTCTTCCGGCGTCATTGAAGCGCTCACCTTGAAATTAAACGTTGCCAGGTATTCGCTAAGCAAGTCAATCAGCTTGGCATCGTCATCAATTACGAGGATTTTTTCATTCATGGAAAATCCCTATCTAAAAGCTAAGGTCCGCCAATACAGACCCCATGGTCACGTGGTGGCAACCATGGGGCTGATTCAATGTAGCGATATCCGTTGACTCAGAAAAGCACTACCTATCCCCGGCGATGCCGGCGCTTGTGCTTCTTGATCTTGGACAGCTTCTCCGCCATTTTCGTACGTTGCTCGGGGGTCAATGCAGCATGAAACTCCGTGAATTTCTCAACCATCAAGCTGCGCATTTCGGTGAATTGACTTTCCTTGCTTTCGAAAAGGCTATTCAGCTCCGCCGGATCGATGCTTTCTTCATTTACCTGGGCAAGCAGTGAATCGGACAGGTCGTCGCCCATTGACTTCAACTCTTTACGCTTGGTCAAAAGCTCGTCCTTGATATTGTTCAGCAAGACCTTTTGGTCCTCATTCAGATCCAATTCAGATGAGATTTTCTTGACCGCCCATTCGGCTCGCTTCTCAGCAGATGCGCCGCGATGGCCCAGACGTTTACAGCCGGCAACGATGAACAATGATCCAATTGTGATTAGAAGAATTGATTTAAATACCATTTTTTGCTCCTTTCAAAGTGTCAGTTATCTTTACTGCACTTCTATCTTACGGAGCACTTGTAAACCAATAATGTCTGAATTGTTAAAAATTGTAACAGGACTCGCTGCGCTCGTGTCAGGGCCTGTGGCCCGTCAGTTGGCTACGCCATCGCCAGGCGCTTCGCGCCGTCAACTCACTTCGTTTGCGAAAAGAATTTCTTACGGCCAGGGATGGCCTGACGAGGCGAAGCCTCTGACGCTGGCAAAGCCAGCTGACGGCGAGTTTGCGAGCCTTACTTGATTAGGATCATTCGGCGGGTGGCGGTAAATGACTGCCCGGCGGAAGCGGTGGCAGTTATGCGATAGAAATAGATCCCGGCACTGACATTACTATTTGGCAACCAGATCAGTTCATGCAGACCAGCATCAAACTGCCCTACAGCAAGCGTTTCTACATTCCGCCCAAGAAGATCATATATAATGAGGGAAATCGAACTGGTTTCGGCCAGGCTGAATTTGATCGTCGTACTTGGATTAAAGGGGTTTGGATAATTCTGAAATAGCTCAAAAGACAAGGGTAATGCCGGTTGCTCCTCTTCTTCCGGCTCAGTATCTTCTTCACCCGGAAGCCCAATGCCGGCGAGCACCACAATGAGGCTATCTACGTTTGGATCATCCGTGAAAATCGCCATGGTCGCATTTCGCCAATCGATTTCCGTCGGAATAAATGCCACCTGAATCAGACGATCCTGGCCAAGCACCACATAAAAACCGCTATCGCTGGTGGTAATGATAAAATCCCCCGCGGCATCGCCAAGAATATCCAGGCCCGGGATAAAAAGATTGGCAGTGCCCTCATTGTAGACCTTCATCGTCTGCTTTGCAGTATCTCCAATCGATGTTTCCGGAAAAATAAGAGAGTCCATTTCGATTCGCACCTCCGGCTCCCCGGCAAAAATGCCTTCAGCAATCAGTGGCAGGTCGAGAACCGGTTTGGCAGTATCATTGCTGGTGAAACGCAGAAAAGCATCCTTTACGCTGATCGACGTTGGGATAAATTCGACAAATACAGTGATGTGCCTACCAGGTACCATAATAACAGGCTCTCCTCCACCGACGATGTCAAATTCTTCAGCATCCAATCCTATTACAGAAATATCACTGACATCGAGCGCGGCACTCCCGAAATTGCTCACGCGAAGCGTCGCGCCGGTAGTATCACCCACCTTGATGACGCCAAATTGCATGGAATCGGCTGCAACGTGTAATTGGGGTTGTCTGGTATCAATTGCCTCAGCTGCGATTGGGAAGAATATGGTAGTATGGCTAGTATCCGAACTTTCTATTTTGATAAAGAGTTCTTTCTTGCCAGGCAATATCGGTCGAAAATCAATACGCATCCAATGACTGACCGAGCGTGGCAAATTGATTTGCCCGCCGCCTTCCAGGACGACAAACTCGGACGTATCTGCCCCCACAATCGAAAATGTGAGATCCAGAGCAGTTGTGTCTATATTCCGAATGCGCATTGATCTTGTCAGCGAATCATCGACCTCAATGCTGGTAAAATTCAAAGTGTCCGGTACGCTAAACCAAAGTTGCTGGCTGTATATGAAATTTGTTGATAACACAAGTATTAACAACAAAGTCGGTATCATTCTCATAGCTGCCCTCCGAGGCATCATTATATCTCCGCAGTGCTCCTGATAGCCTGCAGTAATAAGCTAATGATTTTGGGGAGAGGCCGTTAATATGTGTGGGACGTGCTTTGTTGCTAGGGGGACATGTCGGTGAGGAAGAGAATTTGGTTGACATCCCCCTGTGTCCCCTTCGAAGGGGATTCAGGGGAATGTGAACAATCAACTAACTCAACGCAACAGCAGCATCTTACGCACCATGACGGCATCGCCAAGCCGCAGACGATAGACATAAGTGCCGGAGGCAACCGATTCGCCAGTATCACTGCTGGCATCCCAGGTCACATTATAGGTGCCAATGCCCTGGTCTTCGCTAACAAGGGTACGCACATGCTCACCGAGCATATTGAAAATCATCAGGTCGACCGTACCGCTTTCCGCCAGGGTGTAGCTGATAGACGTCGTTGGGTTGAAGGGGTTCGGATAATTCTGCTCCAGGTATATGCTGGTTGGCAGATTGACCGTTGGCTGTTGCTGAATTGTAACGGGACTGTCGGCCACCAGCATCCGTTCCAAAATTTTGGGTTCGGCATTTTCGGCCGCTACAGTCACTGAATAAAAATAGGTATTGCCAGTTGCCGAGGGCGCATCGATGTTGACAGTCCAGGTTTGCGTCACGGCTTCTGCTGCCGGCAAATCGGCCAGGGTCACAGTAGAGTCGGATTCATCTGTCAAAGAGAGTTCGTCAGGAAGGTGGATTGTGAACGAAGGATTTTGCAATAAACTGTCGGAACCATTATAGACAGCCACGGCAATATCTACTTGTGAATCAGTCTCACTGTCCGTTTTGAACTCCGATTCTGCCAGATTTTCGATGAAAGTGGACATTGGTGGTTGAAAATCATCATTTGCGATTACAAAACGAAACGCTGTGTTGTTCGAGTTATTCGCTTCCTGGATTTGATCCGCAAGATCGACAGCCGCATAAACAGTATGATATTCCGGGGATTCCGGCACAGTCCAATCAATTGAGACAATGGCGCTATCACCGGCAGCGATCTGATCTACCAGAATTTCTGCTGAAATTGGCTGGTTTCCTTGCGGTTCGCCGTCATAGAATTGTACCGTTACATTTTCAGCGGTCTCCCAGCCATAATTAAAAACTGTCGCGCTAATCGTCATTGGCTCACCCGGACTTCCTGTCGAATCATCAATAACAAAATTTAAATCAGCCGCAGAAATAGCAAGATCCGGCATGCCTCTGGCATATGACAAAGGGACGAAATCTGCCGCGAATAGAGCTCCGAACGAGGAATAGACGGAGATGTCTTCACTGCCGGTCAATTTGAATACCGTTCGGTTGTCGGTATAAAGATGAATATCTTCTCCTATCGCCAGGGTATCATCCCAAACGAGCGAATCAGCCCACATGTCGTAAATCTGAATATGGTTATTATCGCCATGGGAGAAAACATCAAGATCGCCTACAGGAGTAGGCGCATAAAAATGGGTGCCCATGCCAGTCCCGAGCTCGTCTATATGTCTTACCATGTAAAAAAAGGCCGTTTTATATCCGGCAAAAGGGGTATTGCTCACCGTTGCGTTCTTGTTGGTTTTCACAGTAAAGTAAGTTGGCTCCAGGATAACGATTTGTGTTGCTTCTCCTTCCGCAAGGATTCCTGAGGCTATCTCGACTTCGCTATCGGAATTGATAACCTGGTATTCTGTTCCATCCTCATAGCTTGTCACAATAATCCCATTTGGCCAGTAACCAGTAAACCCTGCATAGCCGTAGAATTGCTTTCCGGCAAAGGTCCCGTTGGTTGCAGGAATATAATAGCCCATATCTGCATAGGTTAATGTAGAAACCGGTTTGGAAGCCTTGACACCGAGAAAAACATCTGACAGTCCCTCAAGCTCAAAATGTTCTCCCCGGTTCAATATACCAGAGGCAATTACTTCTCCGGTATCAAGGTCTTTAATCACGAATTCCGTATTGTCTTTGTAGCCGAAAACAATAAACAATTCGCCCCCCCACTTCAGGGCGGGTACATACGTCAAAATTCGCGTCGAAAGCGGTCTTCCACCTTCTCCAACAGCAAAATACCCGATCACAGGATTCGTAAACGGGTCACCGGCCAATAATGTAAAAGGGTGATTGGATTCGATGTGAAATACACCGTTTCCGGTAGTTGTTGCATAGTATTTGCCGCGATCCAGCGTAAATGAATCCACCAATGAGCCATCTGCAGCAAATATCGAGAAACTGGAGTGATCAAAATAGCTGAAGACAGCCAGGTCATTGAAAGTCTTGGTGGTCGCTACATATGCACCATCACTGAATCCTGCCGCCAACTTTGAGGCCATAAATGCGGACGATGATTGCGGCGTCTGACTAATATCTGTCTGATGTGGCGCTGCGCCCGGTATTACCTGCGCAAATGAGGCGCTCGCTAAACTGCAAATGACCGCCAAACAAAGAAACAAAAATGCCTTCATAGCTTTCTCCTTCCAATCCCGAATAATCGTATGAAATCCCCTCTCTTCCATTCCAAGATCATGCGAAAGATCAAATGACAAATAATGAACCTGTTCGACACCCCCCTGCTTCCCCCTTCGAAGGGGACACAGGGGGATGTGAACAATCAACCAACATCAGCGCAGCAGCAGCATCTTACGTACCATGACGGCATCGCCAAGCCGCAGGCGATACACATAGGTGCCTGAGGCAACCGATTCACCGGTATCGCTGTTCGCATCCCAGGTCACATTATAGGTGCCAATACCCTGATCTTCAGCAACCAACGTGCGAACACGCTCACCCAGCATGTTGAAGATCATCAGATCCACCTTACCGCCTTCCGCCAGGGTGTAGCTGATAGACGTCGTTGGGTTGAAGGGGTTCGGATAGTTCTGCTCCAGGTATATGATGCTTGGCAGATTGACAGCTGGCTGTTGCTCAACGATAACGGGGCTGTCAGTCACGAGCATTCGCTCCAAGACTTTGGGTTCGGCATTGTCGGCTTCTACGGTCACCGAATAAAAATAGGTATTGCCAGTTGCCGAGGGTGCATCGATGTTTACACTCCAGGTTTGGGTAAAGGCGTCTGCTACCGGTAAGTCGGCGAGTGCGACTGTGGAGTCGGAGCCATCTGTCAACGAGAGTCCATCCGAGAGGTGGATTGTCAAATAAGGATTTTGCAACAAGCTGTCGGAGCCATTATAAACAGCCACGGCAAGATCAACCTTTGTATCACCTTCAGGGCCTGTTTTGAATTCCGATTCGGCCAAATTTTCGATGAACGTGGACAGCGGCGGCTGAAAATCATCATTTGCGATCACAAAACGAAACGCTGTGTTGTTCGAATTGTTCGCTTCCTGAATTTGACCTTCAGTATCAACAACCACATAAACCGAGCGATATTCCGCTAATTCCGGAATCGTCCAATCCACAGATACCGTCGCACTATCCCCAGCCAGGATTTCGTCAACCACAAATTCACTTGAGATGGGATTGCTTCCCTGTGGCTCGCCATCGTAGAATTGAATAGTGACGCCTTCAGCAGTCCCGCCGCCATAATTGAAAATCGTGGCGCTTATCTGCAAGGGATCACCCTCATTGAAAATGGAATCCTCGGAGACGAAGTGTATTCCATCTGCTGAAATAGCAAGATCGGGCAAATTTCGAGAATAGGATAAAGGAATAAAATCTGCCGCATAGGCTGCACCAAATGAGGTAAAGACCGAAAGTTCTTCGCTGCCTGATACTTTATGGATGGTCTTTTCAGGAATATGTAGATGAATTTCTTCTCCTATCCCCAGCGTGTCCTCCCACAATAACGAATCGCTCCAAAGATCATGAATGACAACGTGATTATTCGGAGCATGGGAGAATACATTAAGATCACCGCGAGAGGTCGGCGCATAGAAAAGTTTTCCCATACCGCTACCCAACCCATCGCTATGACGCACAAGATGAAAATAGTCGCCAATCCATGCTGCAAATGGCGCATTGCTCACTGTTACATTCTTATTGGTTTTCACGCTATAGTAGGTTGGTTCACTAATAATAATTTGCGTCGCTTCGCCCTCGGCGAGAATACCAGAAGCAATTTCCAGACCGGTTTCGGAATTGATAATTTGATATTCGGTATCGTTTTCATAGGCCGTGACAATAATACCATTTTCCCAATTACCAATGTATGCCGAATAGCCATAAAAGCGCTTTCCGGCAAAGGTCCCATTTGCGGCAGGAATGTGATATCCCTGATCTGCATAGCTCAATGCAGATACCGGCTTTGATGCCTTTACGCCGAGAAACACATCTGTGTGTCCCGATAGTTCAAAATGTTCCCCGCGATTCAGAACACCGGCGGCAATCACTTCTCTGGTATCGAGATCTTTAATCACGAATTCTGTATTGTCTTTATATCCGAAAACGATGAAAACTTCCCCTCCCCAGAAATCACCAGGCATATAGGTCAGAATTCGGGTGGAAAGCGGTCTACCGCCTTCTCCGACAGCATAAAAACCCATCACGGAATTCGTTATTGGGTCGCCGCCCAATAATGTATGGGGATGATTGGACTCGATTTGATAGATGCCGTTGCCGGGAGTTGTTGCATAGTATTCACCACGATCCAGTGTAAATGAATCCACCAGCGAACTATCCGCAGTAAAAATCGAAAAACTGGATTGATCAAAATAGCTGAAAACTACCAGGTCTTCAAAAGTCTTAGTGGTTGTTACATATACGCCTTCACCGAATCCAGCCTTCTCATTCGATGCCTTAAATGTCGGTGACGCCTTTGGCGCCTGACGCAAATCAGTCTGATGCGGTGCTGCCCCTGGTATCACCTGTGCAAATGAGGCGCTTGCTAGACCACAAATGACTGCCAAACAAATAAACAAAACTGCCTTCATAGGTTTTCTCCTTCCAATTCCGAATAATCGTATGAAATCCCCTCTCTTCCATTCCAAGATCATGCGAAAAATCAAATGGCAAATAATGAACCCGGTCGACATCCCCCTGCTTCCCCCTTCGAAGGGGGACACAGGGGGATGTGAACAATCAACTAACAATCAGCGCAGCAGCAGCATCTTGCGTACCATGACGGCATCACCAAGCCGCAGACGATAGACATAAGTGCCAGAGGCAACCGATTCGCCAGTATCGCTGGTGGCATCCCAATTCACGTTGTAAGTGCCTATGCCCTGATCTTCAGCAACCAGGGTGCGAACGCGCTCACCCAGCATGTTGAAGATCATCAGATCGACCTTACCGCCTTCCGCCAGCGTGTAGCTGATAGACGTCGTTGGGTTGAAGGGGTTTGGATAGTTCTGCTCCAGGAAGATGCCGGAGGGTACATGTGCAATCGGCTCGGTGTCTTCAATCGCAACACCATCATTTACCAGCAGCATGCGCTCAAGGGTTTTCTCTTCAACGCTATCAGCACCTACCGTTACACTATAGAAGTATGCCAGGGTATCACCGGGAAGCTCATCAATATACACTGTCCAGCTATGTGAGGTGCTGCCATTCCCGGGAATATTGGGTAAAACGACCAGTCTGTCCGTTGAATCAGCAAGGGACAGGCCGTGAGGTAGATAAAGGCTGGCGGTCGGATTGGTCGCTTCTACCGTCCCATTGTTGAAAATATTTGCAGTGACTGTGATGGCCGAATCGCCAAATACACCGCCAATATATTCAACTGTCGAAGGTGCATCAATAGTGGTCGATAATGGCGGCAGCAAGTCATCATTGGCAATGATAAAGCGGAATGCTTCGTTGTTCGAGCTATTTGATTCAATAATCGCGTCTTCACGATCTACCGCAACGTGAATTGCGTGATACTCAGGGAAATCCGGAACTGTCCAGTCAACTTCTACCGTTGCCGAACTGCCACCGAGGATTTCAGTGATATAGATAGGAGCGGAAATCGGGATACCGCCATCCGGATCACCATCGAACATTTGAACTGATACATTCTGGGCACTTTCAGTGCTGTAATTATAGATAGTGGCTTTGATGTTGATCGGATCACCAACATTGCGAACTGCGCTATCAGGATCAAAAACAATATCTCCACCGGAAATGGCTAAATCTGGAAGTGCATCCGCGAAGCTCAATGGCACAAAATCGGCGCCGTTGGAACCTCCCCAGGAAGTAAGGACTGAGAGATTCTCGTTGCCAGTGATATGGAAAACACTCTTGGCGGAATTGCTATAGCGAAATCCACCACCACTACTCAAAGTATCGGTATAAACAGTTTGGCCCAGCGACATATCATAAACTGATATAATATTGTTGTCTTCATAGGAGAAAACATCGATATCACCAGGGATAGCCGGCGCATAAAAGTTGGTGCCGATACCTGAACCGCTTTCATCAATAACGCGGGTCAAATAAAAATAGCTGTTAGCCCATGCTGCAAATGGCGTATTGCTAACTGTTACGGGCTGGCTGGAAACTACCTTATAGTACGTGGGCACCAGCACTGAAAGTAGTCCCGTCTCTCCCTTGTTCACGGTCCCTGTGCTGAGAGTGTCTCCTGTACTCGAGTCGATAATGTCGTAATTTGTATTATCATAATAAGCTGTGATAATCACACCGTTTGTCCAAGTTTCAATGCGCCCTGAGTAGCCGTAAAATAACTGACCAGCAAATGTGCCATTGGCAGCAGGTATATAATACCCCTGATCCGCATAACTTAGGGCAGATACCGGCTTGGAACCAGTGACGCTCAAGAAAGCATTGGTTACACCATCCAGCTGGAAGTGTTCACCGGCGTTCAGGATACCAGAGCCAACAACGGTTTGGGTGGTGAGATCAGTGATAACAAACTGGGTATCGTCTTCATATGCAAAGACAACAAATGTTTCTCCTCCCCACACCCATCCCGGCATATAGGTGTTGAGACGAGTGGACAGGGCCCTGCCACCTTCATCAACGGCGAAATATCCCATTACAGAAGCGGAAACGGGATCACCGGTAAGCAGCGTAAATGAATTACTGCCCTCAATTCGTGAAATTCCCTCACCAGCGGAGAAGGTATGAAATTCATCCCTGTTTAAAGAAACGCTTTCTGTGATCACGCCCATTTCATCGATCAGATTGAAAACCGTTCCATCAAAATAGCTGAAGACAACGAGATCACCGAAGGTATAAGTGGTTGTCGAATAAATGAAGGAATCCGCCGATGCCGTAATCCTCGGCAGTTGAAAGCCGCCAATTTTTGTAGGGTTTTCAACAATCTCTGTCATACCCGGTGCGCCACCCGGAATTTGTTGCGCGAAGAGGCTGGTCAATAGACCGGCAATAAAGATAAACGATATACAATAGCGTTTCTTCAAGAGAACTCCTCCTGTTGAGTTTTAAGATTTCCTGAATGCTTTTATGTCAGATAACGAGTAGTCGTAGAAGGAAAGTCATTTCAATCACGTGCCAACAACAAAGACGTGGCAACAACAAAGACGTGGCAACCAATCGATACTCGCAAGGTATATTGTCGAACCATCGGCGTTGTGATCCATAACTCAAATGCGAATCCGCAGATGTTGCATATATACATGTGATTTACTAGGTTGCAGGCACGTGAACGCTTCAATCCATGAGGACGCGCAATGGGTTTCTATAATTCCTGCTGTTTGCCCTATTTGACAAATTGGACCTGCGCCAGCAGCGCCATTCGCCGGCAAAGGGAAAAGATTGTGGGATTGGCTGAGGGGGTAGTTGTCGAAGTTGGCATGGGCCCCGGCCTGAACCTGCCGCATTATGATGCAACAAAAATTGAGCGAGTGTTTGGCGTGGAGCCGGAAAAACGAATGCAACATTTAGCGGCAGCCCGTCTCTATAAAGCCCCATTTCCGGTGGAATGGGTTGAAGCGGGTGGAGAAGATATGCCACTGGAATCCGACATTGCCGATACCATACTGATAACATATACGCTCTGCACCATACCTGCCCGCATGGAGGCCCTGGCGGAAATGCAGCGCGTCCTGAAACCGGGCGGGAAACTATTGTTTTGTGAACATGGTTTGTCCCCGGAACCCCGTGTAGAACGATTGCAAAATTGGATGACACCGCTTTGGAAAAGGCTCGCGGGTGGGTGTCACCTGAATATCGATATTTCAGGAATAATTGAGGAGAGTGGATTTGTGATAGACCATCTTGAGTGCAGTTATTTCGACCGGCCAAAATTTGCGACGTATCAGTATCTGGGGGTAGCTACGGTGTAATTGTATATAAAGGAAATCCCCCCTCCATCTCCCCCGGGGGAGATGGAGGGGGGACCTCACAGTGCAATTAGCACTTCCTATTTTACTTGTTTTTATTCTTGTTCTTATTCTTCTGCTCAGACTTCAGATGCTCAACAAGTTCTTTTTCGACAACTTTAAAAACGGAATCGAAGGGAACAGGCACCACAATTTGCAGTGAATCCAGCACCTTGATCGCATCGACAATGCGCAATGCATGATCATGATCTTCCGCCTCAATATGCTGCTCCCAGTGATATTCGGTTTTGAGGCGTTCCAATTCCGCTTTCGCTTTCTCTTTATTGGCCTCCATCTCCGCCTTTAGATCATCTTTCCACTTCAACATATGAGCATCATCAAGTCTTTTCACCTCGATGGCCAGGTCCTTAAACTCGAGCTTTCCAAGCACGTTCTTCAGCGTATCATCGATAGTGATGTTCAGACCATCGTCATAGCGAAAATAGCGCAACCCTTTTGGTGTTTCCGCCTTTGGCGCCAGCATTTTCCCTTTTTCATCCATTAAATCATTAAAGGCAATGACATTGTCCATGCGCTCTTCGAGCGCTACCCAATCTTCAGGTTTGGCCGGTTTTTCGGATCTGAACGCATTGGGAAATGCCGGTGGTTTTGGTGCTTTCGGTATTTTCGCCAGGTTCAGCAGCGCTCTGGTTTGCTCCGAGGTGAGCGTTTTTCCACTCTGCTGGGCATTCAACAGGCTGGCAATCACCCGCTCGACTTCTTCCGGCTCGACTTCCTGATTTTTAGCACGCTCTTGAAGGTTGGCAAAGTATTCATCCAACACTGGTTTTGCTTCCCCGTCGGGCAGCAGTGTGGCTATTTTCTGACCAATTCTATGAACATGGTCGTCAAAATCCAGCTTCCTGGCATGCGTCGTTAGTTTAAATACACAGAAAACAACCACGCCCAGAATAAGGATTATACCGGTATTCCGTAACCATTCCGGCATATGAGGGTCCTCCACATGTGAACAATCCTTAATACGACCTAATATGCCCAGCTGTTTCGTTTAAGGCCAGATGGAAATAAAATAACTGGATACTGGATACTGGATACTGGATACTGGATACTGGATACTGAAAAAAATGTTGACAAGACTCAAAAGCAAACCAAATTCAAGCATCAAGCATCAAGCATCAAGCATCAAGCATCAAGCATCAAGCATCAAGCATCAAGCATCAAGCATCAAGCATCAAGCATCAAGCATCA
>JANQRS010000007.1 GCA_028284445.1 Calditrichia bacterium | reverse complement strand
TTCCATCATTCCATCATTCCATCATTCCATCATTCCATCATTCCATCATTCCATCATTCCATCATTCCATCATTCCATCATTCCATCATTCCATTATTTCATTTTCGAATGTCCAGTATCCAGCATCTAGTATCAAGCATCCACCATTCCTCCCCCCAATCTCTAAACATTCCATCTTGATATATAGACCCGCTTGCCCTAAATTGGCGCATCCTGGCGGGCAATGACGCCAAATTGTATTGAAGAGCGGTCAAATTGATCCGACTCTTATGTCACTGGCGAATAAAGAATAATACGTGAAATTTCCAACAAACAAGAGAAGTTTATGAATTCATTTATTTTTCGCGAGTATGATATCCGCGGCGTGGTAGGGAAAGATTTGACCCAAGATTCCGTAACCATGCTGGGCAAAGGGATCGGCACCTATTTTGTCCGTCAGGGCAAAAGGAAGATTAGTATTGGCGGTGATGTACGCCTTTCAACAGAAGACCTCAAGCAATGGCTTGCCGAAGGGATAAATTCAACCGGCGTCGACATTGTGGATATTGGTGCAGTGCCAACCGGCGCTCAATATTTCTCACTATATCACCTGGAGGTCGATGGTGGTATTATGATTACAGGTAGCCACAATCCTCCGGAATTCAACGGTTTCAAAATCTCTCTTGATTCAGGACCAGTGTATGGCGAAATGATTCAGGACATTTATCGCATCATTGAAAGCGGTGATTTTGCGAGCGGTGATGGTGATGTTACGAAAGAAAATATTCGTGAGGCTTATCTAAAGGACATCGCTGATCGCGTTGATCTCAAGCGCCCGGTAAAAGTAGTGATTGACTGCGGGAACGGCGCAGGTTCACTGGTTGCTTGTGAGCTATTTGATAGAATTGGCGCTGAAGCCACATACCTTTTTTGCGAGCCAGACGGCACATTTCCGAATCACCACCCTGACCCAACGGTATTGGAGTTCATCCAGGACCTGATCGCAAAAGTCCGGGAAACCGGTGCAGAACTGGGCATCGGTTTCGACGGCGATGCTGATCGCGTTGGAGTCGTTGATGAAAACGGCAATGTGATTTTCGGCGACAAGCTAACGCTTATCCTTGCTCGGGAAGTGCTACAACGGAAACCGGGCAGTCAAATAATTTTCGATGTAAAATGCTCTCAGGCATTGGAGGAAGTGATAAAGGCTGACGGCGGCAAACCCTTGATGTGGAAAACCGGGCATTCACTTGCCAAAATCAAGATGAAGGAAACCGGCGCACCGCTCGGCGGTGAAATGAGCGGCCATATTTTCATCAGCGACAACTTCTGGGGCTACGATGACGCCATTTATGTTGCTGCCAGACTGCTCGACATTGTCTCACGCAGCGATCGCAAAATGAGTGAACATCTTGACGGCATACCGAACTATCCATCAACACCGGAAATTCGCGCTGAAGCCGAATCAGACGCAGAGAAATTTCGCATTGCGAAGGAAGCGGCCGATTACTTTAAAGCCAATTACGACGTAATAGATGTAGATGGCGTAAGAATTAAATTTGAAGATGGCTGGGCACTGGTTCGAGCATCGAACACCCAACCGGTCATTGTACTTCGTTTCGAGGCAAATACAGAAGAACGCCTTGCCGAAATACAGGAAGAGGTAGTCACTAAACTGGCATCCTTTGGCAAGCTACGCTTCGGCGCGCACTAATAGCAGGACCCCTGAGGTAGTTACATGACTTCGGCAGCACCGGATATTCTTACGACCGCAAAAGCTGCGGCACATCGTGCCGGAGAGTATGCTGTGGCCGAACGGCAAAAGCTCACCGGTACGGATGTTGAATCCAAGAGTCGCAATGATTTTGTAACCCGCGTCGATCGAACAGCTGAAACACTGATTGTCGAAACCATTCAATCCCGCTTTCCGGAACATGCCATCCTGGGAGAAGAAGGCAGTAAGCGTAGCGGGCAATCTGATTTCGAGTGGATCATCGACCCCCTGGACGGGACCACAAACTACATCCGCAAGATTCCCGGCTTCAGTGTTTCGATTGCCATTCGTGACGCGCGCGGAACACTTGCCGGCGTCGTCCATGACCCCCTACGTGAAGAGATGTTTAGCGCAATGCGCGGAAAGGGGGCCTGGCTAAATGACAGCCCTATTCAGGTAAGACCTGATTCACAAATTGCCACCGCCATCCTCGGCACTGCCTTTCAACACAAGTCTAAACATAACACTCCTGCCCAACTCTACGCCTTCAACGATATCTTTATGAACGTATCAGACATTCGCCGGCTCGGCTCCGCGGCTATCGATCTCTGCTATACAGCCTGTGGACGATTTGACGGCTATTGGGAAATGGGTTTAAGCATTTGGGATATTGCAGCCGGCGCCTTGATTGTCGAAGAAGCCGGCGGCATTGTTACGGATTTTTCTGGAAAACCTGATCATCTTGAAAACGGCAACATCGTTGCCGGTACTTCGCTTCTTCACCCCTTCATAATAAATAAATTGTCGAACCATTTTTCGGGAACTGCCACCAATGAATAGCGTCATCCCCGCCAACCGCGGTTCGCTGTCCGTCATCGCTTGCGATTCCGGGCACGCGTTCGCAGAAAGAATTATCTCTGAACTCAACGCCATCTCTCGCGAAAATGATCAGGGTATTCATCACCGCCTTCGCTACACAAATGAGGTTCATTTTGCCAATAGTGAAGTAAAGGTCGTCATCGAAGAAAACATCCGTGGCAATGACCTCTATATTGTGCAGTGCATGGATGATCCACTCTCGCCCAAATCTATCAACGACAACCTGATGGCGTTGATGACCGCCATTCACGCCGGGCATCAGTCAGACGCCGATTCCATTACGGCCGTACTTCCCCAATATCCCTATTCCCGTCAGGAACGCAAAAAGACGCGTGAAGCGATCACTGCCAAACTGGTTGCCAGTATGCTGGAAATGGCCGGTGCTCGCCGGGTGATCACCCTGGATATTCATGCCGAGGCAATCCAGGGCTTCTTCAATCGCGGCAAGCTGGAAGACCTGCACGCGTCGCGACTGTTTATTAACCACCTCCAGGAATATCTGCGGATTGACCCAACACAGGTTGTGGTCACCAGCCCGGATGTAGGTAGTGCTGAGAAAGCGCGTCGATATTCAAAAGTCCTTGGGTGTGACCTCGCTATTGCAGATAAAGCACGGGACTATTCCACAACCAGCAAGATTGAAAGCATGCGCCTGGTGGGTGATGTGAAAGGTAAGCAAGTCATTTTGGTCGATGACATGATTGCCACAGGCGGGACGCTGGTAAATGCCTTGCGTTTGCTAAAGGAACAGGGCGCGGAAAAGACCCTGGTGCTTATTAGCCTGCCATTCTTTAACGGTCCCTGTAAGGAGCGACTTGACAAGGCGTATCAGGATGGGCTGCTGGATATGGTTATTGGCACAGACGCGGTATTTCACGGGAAAGATTTTGTTGATTCAACGCCGTGGTATACTGAAATTAGCGTCGCGCCGCTTTTTGCCCGGGTGATTTATAACATCAATACCAAGCTGTCGGTAAGTGAACTGCTTAAATAACTCACTGCGGTCGTGTGAGGCCATCTCTGGTCATCAGCACCTCCGGTGCGTCAGGCTCGCAAGCTTTACGGCAGCGAAGCGACCTGACGCGGCGCAGCCGCTGACGGGCCGAAGGCCCTGACGTGAGCGTAGCGAACTACGCTTTGATCGTTCGTTCTTCTGCCCAGCTGCGCATCTGCGAAATGCTTTCTGCCATCACTACCGACAATGGCCGCGTTCCACGCAGTTCCTTCAACAATACCTGCTGGTTAAGAAAGCCGCTCTTACCGGTCACGGCATAAATACCGGAAATGATCGCCTGTTCTATTTCTGCGCCCGAAAAGCCATTGCTGGCATCCAACAGCGCTTCAACATCGAAATCGGGGCTGTAGATGCTACGTTTTTTTAGGTGAATTTTAAAAATCTCAGCTCGAGCTGCGCGATCCGGCAAGTCAACAAAAAAGATTTCATCTACGCGTCCCTTGCGCAATAATTCCGGCGGAAGTGAGGAAATATCATTGGCTGTAGCTACCATAAATACCGGTGCAGCACGTTCCGCCATCCAGGTCAACAAAGTACCGAGCAATCGACGACTAGTGCCGCCGTCATTGTCCTGAGTGGACAATCCCTTCTCAATTTCGTCCAGCCATAAAATACACGGCGCCATCACTTCTGCCATCTTCAAGGCTTCGCGGGTTTTGCGCTCTGTCTCACCATAGAATTTGTTGAAAAGTGTACCAAAGTCGAGGCGCAGCAACGGCAACCCCCAACTACCGGCAACCGCCTTGGCTGCCAGACTCTTCCCACTTCCCTGAACACCAAGCAGCAAAATCCCCTTCGGTGCGTCGACACCTGCGATAGGCTCCTTGCCGCAGAATATTTCCCGGCGCTTTTCCAACCAATTTTTCAAATGTAATAGTCCACCAACCTCGGAGAACCGTTCGGTGGCCGGTTCATAGTAGATCACGTCTTCCTTGTTGAGCAACTCGTATTTTGCCTGGGTCACTTCACCCACATCGCTTTCGTCAAGAACATGATCTCGCATCGCATGTCGAGCCAGGCGCTTTATTTCAAAGACCGACAAGCCGGTCATATTTCGCGCCATTTGCTCGATGGCCCGGCGATTTACCTGTATGCGGATGCCCTTGTGTTCATCTGCCCAATTCCGGGCTTCGTCAATAATAAGTTTCTGGCAAGCTTCCTCGTCCGGTAGCTGCAGCTCAAAGCGCGCGCTATAGTGATTCAATTCCGCGGGGAACTCAAATTCATGGCTGAGAAAAACCAGGGTCTGCCCGCGATCAGCCGCCTTTAGAGCAATATCCTTCACCATGCGAATAAGACGCGGATTATCCAGGTAGTGATGAAAATCGAGAAGGATGTAGATTCCGGAGTAGCTGAGATTCCAAATATAGAGCAGGATCTCGGCCGGTTCGGTATAGCTATCGCCACGATGTTGATTATTATCCAGGCGTTGAACACCCTGGGTAATGGTCCATGAATATGCCGGAATGCCGGACTCCTCCGACGCCTTCTGAAACAGCTTCAGCGCCCGTGTCTCTTCATTGGTTTCCAGAACAACAATTGGTGTGCGAGACTTGATCAGTTCTATCAGATCTTTGGATTCATGCATACTGTAATGAACGGCAGATATTCGATGGGCGTCATGACAAAATGCATTAAAATACAGTTTGACAATTAAAGTGTGCTGGATGCTGGATGCTGGATGCTGGATGCTGGATGCTGGATGCTGGATGCTGGATGCTGGATGCTGGATGCTGGATGCTGGATGCTGGATGC
>JANQRS010000056.1 GCA_028284445.1 Calditrichia bacterium | reverse complement strand
TGATCATAAAGTGTTCTTGATGAACCGGATTCACTATTCATTCAAGCCTCCTTTCATCAAGAAGATAACAATAAATTGCAGAACTTAACACCCCTGCCCCTTCGAAGGGGGATTCAGGGGGATGTGAACCGTCATTACCGCGTCACTTCATCAATCTTTCGATCATGAATATGCCCCTTGCGTTCACGCAGAAGGCCGCCGTTGCGGCCGTTTATGACGGCGAGGATTTCGGCGACAATGGCCAGCGCAACTTCCTCGGCCGTTTCGGCACCGATGTCCAGACCAACCGGATGATATAAGCGCGATAATTCCGCTTCACCGATTTTCATCCCTTCATCACGTAGTTCGTTGAGTACCTGGTTGGCGCGCTTCTTCGGTCCTAGAAAGCCGAGATAGCGGCAATCGCTTTTCAGAAGCCGCCGCAGAATCATTTTGTCGGTTAGATAATGATGAGTCATAATCACGCTTATTGTTGATTCGTTGATCCGCAAAGTCTCGGGCATTTCGCCATCTTGCCAAAAAACCACCCGATGTGCTTCCGGGAACCGCTCTACGGTTGCCAAAGCCTCGCGCCGTTCGACGACAGTTACATCCCATCCCAGGCGCCGTCCAGCTGTGATCATCGGGAAGACGTCGTGGTCGCCGCCAAAAATGACCAGCGGCAGGGGAGGGGCAATGTATTCGAGCAATACCTGGAGATCACCTCCGGGCAAGGCATGGTTCAAAGTGCGCGATTTCTTCTCTTTCATTACTGTCATTGCTTCGTTAAGCAAGGCCAGGTGAATACCCTTGGGCGGGAGCGAATTTTCTTCATTCTGCCCGCTAAATACTATCGAAGTGCCGAGATAGCTTTGGTGCAATGAAGGTGCAGAGAAGATAGTGCCGACGACAATCGGTTTAGCATATTGCAAATGTTGGCCAATTTTTAAGAAAGTGTCGCTTTCTGC
The DNA here is from genome assembly GCA_028284445.1 of Calditrichia bacterium. Lineage (GTDB taxonomy): Bacteria > Calditrichota > Calditrichia > RBG-13-44-9 > J075 > JANQRS01. The sequence continues at coordinate 12,399 of JANQRS010000056.1, read as the reverse complement.
GCTGCCCGATTTTGGCGCACTGATGAATACTTCTGTGACCCCGCCACAGCCCATCCCGGTGCCCCAGTAAATGTCGTCCTCCGAGGTCGTGTCATAGCTGATAAACTGTGGCTGGCCGGTTTTCATTGCCTCCTGAGCGCGTGTGTAGACATCACCTTCCAGGCAACCGCCGCTGATTGTGCCGATCATTTCGCCATCGTCGCAAATTAGCATGCGTGCACCGTGACCGCGATATGTTGAACCGGAAACCCGGACCACCGTGGCAAGTGCATAAGAGCGGCCACTTGATTCCAATTCCGTTATTTTATCGAATATCTTCCGTAGTGTTTTCATATATCCGTTGAGTCGTTAAAACGTTGAATTGTTTTCACATCCCCCTAAATCCCCCTTCGAAGAGGGACACAGGGGGATGTGATTCGTCAATTTTCAATCTTCAATAATCTCCCAATCCCTGCTTCCTTCACAACCATCATATCTTCGGTTGATTTTAGAATACAGCCGAGGGTACGCTCTACAGTCGAGGTATCAACCCGGGTTTTATCCATTGCAAGAAGGGCCATTGCCCAGTCAATCGATTCCGCCACCCCAGGTGCTTTTGATAATTCAAGTTCACGAATATGCTGAATAAAATCAACGACTTGTGATGCCAGCTTTTTGTTGATTCCCGGTATGCGCGCTTCAACGATCTTTAATTCTTTTTCGCGGGACGGGTAGTCTATCCAATGATAAAGACAGCGGCGTTTCAAGGCATCACTAAGTTCGCGGGTTCGATTTGAGGTCAGAATAACAATCGGACGATGCGCCGCTGTCATGGTGCCCAGCTCCGGTATACTGATCTGGAATGCCGACAATAGCTCCAGCAAGAATGCCTCAAATTCCTCATCTGCGCGATCAACTTCGTCAATGAGCAGGACCGGTGACCGATCTTTTGCCCGAATTGACTTCAGGAGTGGCCGTTCCAACAGAAAATCGGGTCCAAAAATATGCGCCTCTTTTTCACCTTCACTGCGCTCAGATTGTTCCTGGATTTTAATGGCGAGAAGCTGTTTGCGATAGTTCCATTCGTAGACGGCAGCGTTGACATCCAAACCTTCATAACATTGCAGGCGAATCAGTTCCGTATCGAGAAATTGGGCGAGAACATTGGCTATTTCAGTTTTGCCGACACCGGCATTGCCTTCAAGCAAAAGGGGGCGTTTCAGGCGGGCCATCAGGAAGAGCACGGTTGCCAGATCCGGGTCCGTAATATACTGCTGTGCTTCGAACCCTTTTGCCAGGTTTTCGATGCTGTCAATGTCGAAGAGGTCTTTTGCCATATGCAGCTGCTTTCAATTCATTGACTGATATCCCATACCGGCGCTGATTGAACCAGCGCCGGTATGTGGGGAGGTTAAGATCATAATAGCCTAATCGACCAGGCCTTTTTCCTTCAGGATGCGCCAGACTTTCGGCGGGGTAATGGGAATGTCGACATGGGTGACCCCGAGATGTGCCAGGGCATCTACAACCGCGTTAGCAATTGCCGGCGGCGCACCAACCGTTGCTGACTCACCAACGCCTTTGGCACCAATCGGATGATGCGGCGACGGTGTAATGGTTTTGTCGGTTTCCCAATGCGGGGTCTCTACAGCTGTCGGCAAGAGGTAATCCATGAAGGAACCGGAGATGCAATTACCATCTTCGTCATACTGGATTTCTTCATAGAGTGCCGGTGCCAGACCCATCGTCAGGCCACCGTGAATCTGCCCTTCAACAATCATTGGGTTGATGATATTTCCGCAATCATCCACCGCCACGAAGCGACGCACCTTGACTTCGCCGGTCCCTTTATCAATATCGACAACGCAGATGTAGGAACCAAACGGGAAGGTCAGGTTTGGCGGATCGTAGTATGATGTCGCTTCAAAGCCGGCTTCCATGCCTTCGGGATGATTTGTATAAGCGGCAAAAACGCATTCCTGGATAGTTTTTGCTTTTTCCGGAGCACCCTTTACGAAAAATTTGCCCGGTTCCCATTCCAGATCATCTTCACTGACTTCCAGCAGGTAGGCGGCAATAGTGCGCGCCTTGTCGCGCAGCTTGCGGGCGGCCTTCGCTGCTGCTGCCCCGGCCGTGGGCGTGCTGCGGCTGGCGTAGGTGCCCAAACCATACGGAGCGGTATCGGTGTCGCCTTCTTCAACAGCAATGTGATCCGCCGGGATACCAAGCTCTTCGGCGATGATCTGCGCGTAGGTGGTTTCATGTCCCTGTCCCTGCGATTTGGTGCCGAAGCGAGCGATGGCTTTGCCGGTAGGGTGTACGCGAATTTCAGCACTGTCAAACATCTTCAGACCGAGGATGTCAAAGTGCTTCGATGGGCCTGCGCCAACGATTTCTGTAAAGCTGCAGATACCGATTCCCATCAATTCGCCATTTTTGCGCTTCTCCGCTTGCTCCTTGCGAAGCTCATCATAGCCGACAATGTCCATTGCCTTCTTCAATGCACCGTGATAGTCGCCGCTATCATATTCCCAGCCAAGCGCCGAGTGATATGGGAATTGCTCTTTCTTGATGAAATTTTCCATGCGCAATTGCGCCGGGTCTTTCTCCACTTTCAGGGCAAGCACGTCAACCATGCGTTCGATGGCGTGAACCGCTTCCGTTACCCGGAACGAGCAGCGATATGCCACGCCGCCGGGCGGTTTGTTGGTATAGACGGCATCCATTTCCGTAAAGGCGGTTTGATAGTCGTAAGAACCGGTACAAACGGAGAAAAGGCCAGCGGGAAACTTGGCAGGATTTGCAGCCGCATCGGTATAGCCATAGTCCGCAACAGTCTTGATGCGCAATGCCTGAATCTTGCCGTCTTTGTCCGCTGCCAGTTCGCAATCCATATGATAATCGCGGGCAAATGAATCGGCCTGTAGGTTTTCCATGCGGTCCTCGATCCACTTCACCGGCTTACCGATCACAACTGAAGCGGCAACGGCAATCACATAACCCGGATAAACCGGCACCTTGCCGCCAAAGCCACCGCCAATATCCGGCGAAATGACCCGTATTTTTTCTTCCGACAGGCCAACATGGCCGGCAACCAGGGCGAAAACCGTGCGAATCGCATGCGGTGCCTGGGTGGTCATATAAACTGTCAACTTGCCGTTGATGCTGTCGAAATCTGCGATGCAGCCGCAGGTCTCTATCGAAGCCACGTGGATGCGCGGGATATAGATCTTCTCACGAACCGTCACGTCTGCGCTCTTAAAGACATCATCTGTTGCCTGGCGATCACCGACTTCCCAATGCCAGGCGTGATTGTCGGTTTTGCCTTCCTTGTCGGTGCGCAGAACCGGCGCGTCTTTATCCAGTGCTTTATGCGGATCAACCACTACTTCCATCGGATCATATTCAACCTCGACTGCCTCGACGCCGTCGGCTGCAGCATAACGATCGGTCGCAATCACGGCCGCTACTTCCTGCGCCTGATACATGACCTTTTCAACCGGCAAAACCATTTGGGTGTCAGACATAAGGGTCGGCATCCAGTGCAGATTGTATTCTTCGAGCGTTTTACCGGTAATGACGGCGAGAACACCCGGCACCTTCATCGCTTCGTCTATGTTGATATCGACGATCTTTGCGTGGGCATAGGGACTGCGAACAATGTCCATATAGAGCATGCCCGGGAGCTTGATATCATCTACGTAATTGCCCTTTCCATTCAGAAAGCGAGCGTCTTCTTTACGCTTCAGACTATGTCCCATTCCGCCTATTTCGGGAGGTGTTTTGCAACCCATTATGCCTCTCCTTTCATTTTTTCAGCAGCGTATTGTATTGATTTTACAATGTTTACGTATCCGGTGCAGCGGCAAAGGTTCCCGGAGATGCCCCAACGAATGTCTTCCTCGCTTGGATCTGGATTTTTTTCAAGTAATTCCATTGCGCGCATAATCATACCTGGTGTGCAGTAGCCGCATTGCAGACCATGCTCTTCTTTGAAGCCTTCCTGAAGCGGATGCATGGTGCCGTTGCTGGCGACACCTTCAATGGTTGTAATCTCTTTTCCATTGGCTTGTACCGCAAACATGGTGCAGGACTTGGCCGACTTACCGTCAACCAGCACGGTGCAGGCGCCGCAGTTTGAAGTGTCACAACCGATGTGCGTTCCCGTCAGATTCAACTCATCACGGATCAGGTGAACCAGCAGCAAGCGTGGTTCCACTGAGGCGCTATGTTCTTCACCGTTAATCTTTACTTTAATGTCATGATTGGCCATGATTATTGCCCTCCTTTCGCGCGCTCAATCGCCCGTCGCAATGCCCGTTTCGTCAGTTCTTTCACCATTGCCTGCTTATAATCAACCGGTCCGCGCAAATCTTCCGTCGGTTCGGACTCGTCTGCCGCCATTTTTGCTGCTGCGCTGATCATTGCTTCGTCCGGCGAGTGATTGACCAGGGAATAGGCAGCCCCGGAGGCGTTTATCGGCACATCACCGGCATTGGTGAGACCGATTCGCGCAGACGTGCAGCGATCGCCATTCATGACCACCTGTGCTGCGACGCCGGCTGTTGCAAAATCGCCCACTTTTCTTTCCAGTTTGAAATAGGCACCGCCGCTTCCGGCAGGGGGGATCGGAATCCGGATCTCCGTAAGAATTTCATCGGGGGCAAGGGCCGTTTCGAAGAGGGATATGAAGAAGTCGCTGATACCAATAGTGCGGGTCCCGTTTGGCCCCGTGGCCACAATGCGGGCATCCAGGGAAATCATGGTTGCCGGATGATCATTTGCCGGGTCGCCATGCGCCAGGTTGCCACCAATCGTAGCGATATTGCGTACTTGTGGGTCGGCTATCATCTTGGCCGTATCGAGCAGGATGGGGTATTTGTCGCGAATGAGTGCTGAATCCTCCAGGGCGACTTCACGCGTCAATCCGCCGATTTTCAAAAACCCATCGCTTTCTTCAATATACTCCAGACCGGGAATACCGTTGATGTCAACAATATGACTCAAGGCGGTTAATCGCAGTTTCATCATGGGAATAAGGCTGTGTCCGCCGGACAGGATTTTGGCGTCATCCCCATACTGTTGTAGGTATGAAATCGCCTCCGGCAAGGTTTTGGGCGCCAGATACTCAAAAGATTCCGGTATCATGCCGTTACCTCCGTGGTTAGGGGTTTGATGTTGGCAATTACTCTGACTTCTAGTACTGATTAAACTGTGTTGAAGAAAATGATAATGATGCAGATAGGTTACTGCTGACCGTATGGTTCTGGAGATCTATTTTTGAAGCTTGCCTCAACAGGCTTTTGGTGACCGGGAAGGAAGTGATGGTATCGCATGTTGAGAGATCGGCGCTTTTCGTGAGCTGCGCACGGCAACCTTAAATGCATTAAATGTGCCAGATTGAAAACGTTTGCGGCCAGGGCTGTTGCTCAAAACGCTAACTCGTTATTCTACAATATTCTGCAGTTTGACAATGATTGGGCTTGACAATTCCAGCATCTGTTTCGATCTTGGAGTAATTGTTTCATTTGTTTCAAAACTGTTTCAATGAAACGTTTCACAGGGGAAACATGGCAGAGCAAAACCCTCGCAAAGATCCTCCCGGGTCCCTTCCCTCACACGATAAAAAAGGTCAGATTGCTGTTGGCGGCCAAAGAACGGTCCTGTTCTCGGCCACCGCACTTGGTTTGTTGCGTAAGGATCTCGCGGAGGAACTGGGTAAGGATCGGGCACGCTTCTTTTGGAAACGATTCGGCTATTCCGGCGGGTTTACCGACGCTTTGTCGTTGAGAAATCGCCTAACTGCGCTGAATCTACATGAAAGAATTGAGCACTGTTTTCAAATACTTTCTGAAAATGGGATGATTAACCTGGTGCCTGTTCATTGTCCTGCTGAGCTTGCTGAGCAGGCATCGGCACTGAATATTGTGCTAAATGGATTTCACTCCCTTGAGGCCCTGGAGCATCAAACGGCCTTCAGCAGCATTGATGGCCCGGCCTGCTGGATCACCCAGGGATATTTGAGCGGAATATTAAGCGGCATTGTCGGCCGGAAAATCCTGGCCGTTGAAAAAGCCTGTGCTGCACTTGGCGATCCCCACTGTATTTTTGAAGTTGATTTTGAGCAGCAAATGCCTGCCGAAATCCAGGACCAATTATGGCATGTGCGTCCCAATTTCCGCGCAGATCTATTTGATGATTTACATGAAACCATTAAGCAGCAGCAACAATCGCTTTTGGAAAAGCAGCAAGAAATCCATAACCTGCAGCAGCAGCTGAGCGAGAAAGAATTGGCAGAATTTCCGGGCATTCGCGGCGAAAGTGAAGCGCTGCGTAAGGCGCTGGCGGTTGTACGATTGGCGGCCCCTGTGGATAGTACAGTATTGCTGCTTGGCGAGAGCGGCACTGGTAAAGAACTGCTCGCTCACGCCATACATTACAATTCCTTAAGGGCCGAAAAACCGTTTATCGCTGTCAATTGCAGCGCATTACCGGAACAATTGCAGGAATCGGAATTTTTTGGCTATCGCAAGGGCGCCTTTACCGGGGCAAATGAAGACCGGGCCGGGTTGTTCGAGAGTGCCGGTGGCGGTACACTTTTTCTTGATGAGATTGGCGATCTCACCCTCAGCGCTCAAACCAAAATTTTGCGCACTCTTCAGGAAGGGGAAATTCGTCGCATCGGTGAAGCAAAAACCCGCAGCGTAGATGTGCGCATTATTGCGGCAACCAACAAAGACCTCGAGAAGATGATCCAGGAAAAAAGTTTTCGTGCCGATTTGTATTATCGCTTGAACGTCATTTCGATTAACCTGCCGCCCTTACGCGATCGTGGGGGAGACGTCTTGCTGCTTGCCAATGATTTTGTCTCCCGTTTTATCGAGAAGTTTTCACGTCCGGAAGTGCACGGCATCAGCAGCGAGGCCCAGCGGGCACTGATGCGCTATTCCTGGCCGGGAAACGTGCGTGAATTGCGCCATGCCCTGGAGCGGGCGGTGATTCTTGCTGACGGTCCTGAAATTACCTTGCAGCATTTACCTGATAAGGTAGTCTCATTGTATCAGGCGCCGGCGAAGCCACAGGAACCGTCGCCTTCATTACCGGCGAAGTCCGGAAATGAACTCAGTGGCAAACTAACCGGCATCAAGGACGATTCTGAACGCCTGCGCATGGCCCTGAACCTGGTCAAAGGCAATCGCGAAAAAGCTGCGGCCTTGCTGGGCATTAGCCGCACCACCCTTTGGCGTCGTATGCAGGACATGAAGGGTGAGGGAGGTAGGTCGGATTAGCCGCCACAAATTATTGACCTTGTCACAGATGTAACTACGGCCTAAGCCGACGGCGGTCGGCCGGAAAGGCATTTCCTTGTCACCCTGTCTTCGCGCAACTTCGCTGATCTTCTGGTCGCTTCGCGTCAATATTTTTGGTTCTTTTTCAATTTTTCTCCAAAAAACCTGCCAAATTTCGAATATTACTAAAAACCGACTGTGGAGGCAGGTGTATGCGATTCCGTCCATTCTGGATGATTATTCCAGGATACTTACTGATCTTAACTTCGATTCTATTCGCCCAGGCAATTGAAGAGAGAGTTGCAATTGATGAACAGAGAATACTCACCTTGTCGCAACAAGTTAGCCCTGCTTTTTCAACTCCAAATTACAGCATCCTTCAACCGGTTTATTTCTGGGAATTTTCTGTTAATCCCAATCCGGAGATGATTGAACCGCTTTTGACTCAGGGAACCTTCGCCGGCGATATCAACGGAGATGGTATCAATGATTTGGTTTTTAGCGATAACAAACTTTATGGCGATGTGCGAACGGAGGATTTGAGCGATTATGTCAATAAGACCCTGGTTTTCTATGGCGGAAATACCAGCAAATATGAATATGACCAAATTGTCTATGATGCATTGATCCCTCTCGGTGATCTGAATGGCGATACCTTTGCCGATGCCGTTTCACGTGCAGGTGAATTATTCAACGGGTCGCCCCAGGGATATCTAAGTTCGGGGCATAGCTTGAGTCAATTGCGTTCGGAGTTAACGAGCTTTGATGATTTGGACTCAGATGGCTTTGAAGATGCCATCCTGCATTACGGCAATGACGATCAATATCGTATTATTTGGGGCGCTCCGGAACCTGTTGATATTGATACCATAGATTATACCTTAGGTGCAGAGCACAGACTGCGTTTCTTTATGATGGAAATCGATTCTGTCCCGGGCGCAGAGTTATTGCTGGTGCGCAGCACGTTCAATGGCCCTGTTTTTAGTCATATTGATATTTTTCAATTCGGCAACGATCGTCAACCTCTTTTGCTTCAGACTTTGTCCTTACCGAATAGTCCTTTGGCTGACGAGGTGTCCTTGAATTACGGCGAGATCAACAATGTTGGACACGTGCTGGCAGTAACAATTAATCCGTTTTTTCCTGCCTGGTGGAATCCGGATACCGATTTCTACTACGAGCTTTCAAATACTGGTACAAGTCTCTTCTCAGCAACAGCGCAAGTCCTTGCAAATGCCTATACAATCCCTGTCGGAGATCTGACCGGTGATAAAATACAGGACTTCTTCATGGAGGAAAACGAGCAAACTGCCATTATCTCTTTTGGCAATGCTCCGCAGTACGATTTGTTGATTGGCCCATCCTTGCAATTTGGAATCACTGAAACATTGGGAAAGGGATATGGGGATCTAAATGGAGATGGAGTCAATGATCTGGTGCTTGAGGAAATTGGAGCTGACTCAGTTGGCAGGCGTTTTTTGTTCGGCGATACTACAGCAAACCTGCAGTCTGTTTCCGCATTGTACAGCAAGAGTGATATGTTTGGCCGAGTAGGAAAAAGTGCCAATGTCGCTGATTTCAACAATGATAGTCTGGATGATCTCGCAATTATTCGCCTGGACGCTCCTGAGGTGTGGCTGTATTGGGGCGGGGATGTGGATAAGCTGGAGCCGGATCTCAAATTGACCAGTACCATTGAACTGGCGGCAAATACTCGTGACGTGGTTGCCGGTGACTTCAATGGTGATCAATATTCAGATATTGCGGTGCTTTTTGATACGGATTTCTTGTCAAATGGTGACCGTATTAGCCTTATTGAAATCTACTGGGGCGGTCCCATTGTCGATGGCAATAGCGATCATACGATTCGCACAGATGAATGGGCGATCTTTTCGGTCGGCTACGAGCTTTTTTCGATAGCAAATGCTGGCGATATTAACAATGACGGCTATCAGGATATAGTTGTAAACGCCATTCTGACAGATCCGGGTGATGTTATGCTCTTCTTTGGAGGACCCTCGATCTCCAGTGAACCCGATATTCATTGGGACTATCAGCCGCGCGTGCTGAATGACGGTCGTAACCTGGCCGGTATTGGCGATATCAACAACGACGGAATTGATGATCTGGCGGTCAGCCGGATATTTGCGACGAATCCGGGTGGTGTGGGCAGAATCGCCATTCACTATGGCTTTGATGGCGCGAATGGAGATACTCTAAATCATGAACCGGATTTGTATCTCGATCCGGATTCAACACTTGGCAATCATTATGTTTTTGCTATCGGTATCGACGCCGGCGATTTCAATGGAGATGGCTACCCTGATATTGCTTCCAGGCCCTGGAGAGACAATGACGGTGCTGCACCCAAAATTCAAATCTATTTTGGTGGACCGCTATTTGACAATACGGTGGATCATCATTTGGTGCTGCCTGCCAATGCTTTTGGCAATAATCCCGAGTATCTCGGCACATTGGGAGAGTTAACATTTATCCCCGATATCAATGGCGATGGAAAAGATGAAATTATGGTTGCTACGCAGTCCCGGCGTGGGAGGATCTATTCTGATGGCACCAATGCTGTATTGTATTGGGGCGGTACTGAAAATGGTGGATTGCCCGCTGCGATTTTGGAAGCGCCAAATCAGTCAACAGGGCTGGGCACCGACTTGAACCTCTATGCCGGCTACTCGGCAGTAGGAGACTTTGACAATAATGGTATTATTGATGTGGTGCTTGCTCAGCGCGAAGATTGGAACGACATCCTAATGCCCAGCCGAGTATATCGCTACGAACTGGATATCGAGTCCAGCATCTCCCGTAATGATAATGCTATTCCGCGAGGTTTCGCCTTGCACCAGAACTATCCCAATCCCTTCAACCCATCTACCAATATTAAATTTGACCTGCCGCAGGCAGCAAAAACGGAATTGTCTGTTTACAATCTAATCGGACAGAAGGTCACCACGCTTGTTTCAGAAGAACTCTCTGCCGGTGCTTATCGCTACGAATGGCGCGGTACAGACGATAGTGGAAGATCTGTTGCTTCCGGCATATACTTCTATCAGCTGCAGGCTGCCGACTTCACTTACACCCGAAAAATGATTTTGCTGCGATAGCTTGCACTTACAGTCCGTATTTGGTACCCTCTTTTATTAGGATGCCATCCTTCTAAGGGATGCCATCCCGATACTTATGCAGGCCAAAACGGACAACCATGAAAATTTTTCCCTCATTTCTCTCAGCTATTGATAAACAATTCAAAGGCCCGGCCCGTGAGGCCGTGCTGCGTTCGATTGAACGTATTACGCCATTTTCAAAAGACGATTTGATCAACGAACGGGTGCAATTGGCGTTGCTTTTGATCGCAAATGGCGACAAGGAAAAGTTTGAGCAAGAGCTCAATGTGGCATCGTCCGATTGGCGGGATCTGTTGATACACTCTGAATTGAACGATGCCAACTGGCCGCAAAAGCTTGTCGATAGTGGCCTGGTCGATGAAGTATGGCAAAATAGAACGGAGGCAGCTTTGGCTGCCAAAAGAGCACCAAATCGTCCCTGGTGGCAGTTTTGGAGTTAAAGAGCATCGGAAGATTAAAGCATCGAAGCATTGAAATATTAAAAAAACCGATTTGTTGCGCGCAAGCGTCGCGTGCTGAAGGCGCGAAGCGCCTGACGAGGTACAGCCTCTGACACGAGCGTAGCGAGTTTACGAAAAACCATCAACAAATAACGCACAATCCATATGAAAAAAATCTACTATGCAATCATCGCTGCGGCACTGCTTGCCGCTTGCTCTGCTCAAAAGAACGGAGATCCGGAGCCCATGCCCGAGATGCCTAAAAAATACCGGCTTTACGTCGGTACGTACACGTCAGGCGACAGTGAAGGGATTTATCAATATGAATTCGATATAGAGGGAGGGGGACTATCGCAAACCGGTGTTACACCAGGTGTCGCTGATCCCTCTTTTCTGACGGTTTCCGCAGATGGAAAATTTCTCTATGCTGTCAATGAAATGGTAGAATTTGAAGGCAAACCGAGTGGTGCGGTCAGTGCTTTTTCCATAAATGCTGAAAGTGGTACACTGATGCTTCTCAATCAACAAGCGACCGCGGGCGGCGCGCCTTGTCATATTAGTATTGACCGCACCGGCAAAATGGTTCTGGTCGCCAATTATGTTGGTGGCAATATTGCTGTCTTTCCGGTTGAAAGTGACGGTCGCCTGGCGGCCGCCAGTCAAGTCATACCGCATGAGGGGAGCGGACCCAACGAGCGGCGACAGGAAGCTCCGCATGCCCATAATATCATTTTTGACCCGGCTGAGAAGTTTGCCTTTGCTACCGATCTCGGTATCGATAAGGTAATGGTCTATTCGGTGGATATGAACAACAGTCAATTATCGCCTGCCGCGAATCCTTTCGCAGAAGTTACAGCAGGTGCCGGACCGCGCCATCTCGCTTTTCATCCCAGTGGTAAGTTTGCCTACGTGATTCAGGAACTGGATAATCACATTACGGCGATGCGTTATGATGCCCAAAGCGGCGCCTTACGAGCGTTGACAACAACGTCGACCTTGCCGGCGGATTTCAGCGGCCGAAGCTATTGCGCGGATATTCATGTGCATCCATCCGGCAAATTCCTCTATGGATCCAATCGCGGGCATAACAGCATTGCCGTTTTTGCTGTTGCAGACGATGGCGCCTTGTCGGCAATTCAGCATCAGTCCGTGGGCGGCGACTGGCCAAGGAACTTCACGATTGATCCCAGCGGTAGGTATCTGCTGGTAGCAAATCAAAAAAGCAGCAATATTGTGGTATTTGAAATAGATCAAACCACTGGAAAACTGACAGAAACCGGGATTTCTGTCAACGTACCCAACCCGGTTTGTTTGGTTTTTGCCAATTAGGTCCCGCTTGATTGGCAAAGAGGTTGATGCGCTGAAGCGTTAAGACGTTAAAATGTTGAAGCGTTAAAGCGTCAAAACGTGATGCGTTAAGGCGTTGACTTGCTCCGATGTTTTGAGAAGCTTTCGCGTTCAACGATTCAACGATTCAACGATTCAACGATTCAACGATTCAACGATTCAACGATTCAACGATTCAACGATTCAACGATTCAACGATTCAAC
>JANQRS010000025.1 GCA_028284445.1 Calditrichia bacterium | reverse complement strand
ATCAAGCATCAAGCATCAAGCATCAAGCATCAAGCATCAAGCATCAAGCATCAAGCATCAAGCATCAAGCATCAAGCATCAAGCATCAAGCATCTCCATTCCCTTACCCTGCAAAATTTTAGAATGGCACTGCAAAATTTGCAGTGCCCGGCAGCCAATTATTTCGGTGCAGCTTCGCTGGAGATTTTTTGCTGCCTATAAGATTCTGTTTATATTTGGGTTATGGGGTTGGTGTGCAAGGTCGTGAAAAACTTGGCATTAAGATTGAATAGTAAAGAGGCAGATGCGAAAGCATCGGAAGTTTCAAACACTTCCTCATGCCTCCAATCACCCCGCATGATGAGAAGAGCGGTCGCCCGGTTGCCTTTTCCGGGCGACCGCACCCTTTTAACCCTATTTCATGTAAATCAGTTTGCGACTTTGCACGAAACCAGTGCCAGTCTGCAATCGGTAGATATAAATCCCCGACGAGATATGCTGACCGGGTTGCCAGATTATGGAATGGCTGCCGGCATCTACATCGTCATCTATGAGCGAGGCCACCCGTTGACCGAGGATTGTGTAGACATCCAATTGCACCTTTGTTTTCCGGCTGATGTCAAAGCGAATCGTTGTTGCCGGGTTAAAGGGATTGGGCATGTTCTGATATAGGTGGAAGGCGCCGGGAATAATTGTATCCGCTGATTCATCATCGATGCCAACACGAATACGATTTGCAGTGCCGGGGGAACCAAACCCTTCAGAAGTTGCCCAACTGCCGCCCAGCGCATTATCGAGGGTGGCGTTGGTAAGCGCCAGAGTTGGACCGTTGCCGTCGGGTTCCAGCGGCCACGGCATTTCGTCATCGTATGAGAGGCTGTCTATCAGGTTCTCCTGGGCATCATAGAGGCGCAGAAGCTCACCGCCCCCGTCCAGGCCAAATGTGAAGTTGCCGAGGTAGTTGCTGACCTCAGGAAACGCAGCAGAAAACAGGGTAGAGTCCCGGCATAAGACCAGGAACTGATCCGCTGCTATTTCGGTACCTGCCGGAATTGTAAATACATGAGTATCATCTTCATCCTTGAACTGCCAGCCGGACAGATCAATCAGAGCGCCGGTATCATTTAAGAGCTCGATCCAATCTTCGGGATTAAAATTGTTGCTGGAATTGTAGTTAATTTCGTTGATAACAACTTCGCCGGAATTTGGGGTTTCTTCGAAAACGGCGGTCACGGATAGGTCACCGTTAAGAAGGATTGTTTGTCCGGGTGATGTGCTGCTAATGTCACCTTCCCAACGTATGAATTGATAACCGGGATCGGGAATGGCAACAAGAGATATAGGCACGTCCCGGAAATAGATACCGGTCCAGGGGAATTGCCGATGATGAATGACGTTCAGCTTAATACTGCCACCTTCGCTTGATGCATCAAGTGTTACATCAACTTCTCCGCCCAAAGCGAAATAATCGACAATAAATTCACGCATTTTGGCCGGGCGTAGCTCCGCAAAATCTCGCATTCGCTGAACCCTATTATTCCAGTCCGGTAAATTGCCGCCGCCCCAGCGAACGAGATGCCTTTGAATGTCGTTTTCCAAAAGGTTTTCAATGGAATCTATGACGCTAATAACCCGTACGTCTTCGAAATCAACGTTCATTCGGTCTGCGAAGCGATTAATGAAAGCGACTTCAAAGGCCTCGCTATTGAGCATCTCGCGCAGCAGCAAGGTGGACCAGGGCGGATTCGGCCATGCCGGTCCGTTGGCTTCCGTTGCAAACCAAAGCGTATTGTGCAGGTAGCTATCGAGCGTCCACAGACCGAAACCAAAATCCGTATCGAACATTATCCAGCGCCATTTGCCGCTTTCCGTTCGCGGCCGCCAGTATTTGATATTGTTGCCGGGCCAGTCGGTGTTGTCGAAGTAAATATTCGCTATCTGATAGTCGAGGAAGTTGCTTAAATCCATTTGAGAAAGCACATAGTCGAAGTGGACAGGATCAGCGAGATCATTATTGGTGATATAATCGAGCATATTGTTGTAATGTGTGGCGCTGCCCTGTATAACCTGCGCATCAAACTCGAGCAAATCCACTGCGGTTGCTTCGACGTCATGGTTAGATGCCAGGTAGTGTTCGTTCAGTTTCTCGCGAATATTTTGAATACCCCAGTATTCTCCGTTCAGAAAAACAACTGCCGGGCGATAGGCCTGCCTGTCAATATCCATGTTTTTTGTCAGCGTTTGGAGCATTGCATCGCGATACATGGTTCCGTTCCAGTCATTACCTGAATTGCGCAGGATGAAAGCCTGAAAGCTGTCAATGCCTTTGCCGGCAAAGAGGCGATAGTCTATTTCTGATGTGCCGTATTCTCCGCGAGCAAAAACAGACAGTGACTTCTGGGCGAAACCCCGGCTCCATCCGCCAAATATTTTTGTCCCGGCATTCATTTCAAATCCGAGGCTTCCATCTGTTTCGAAGAGTTCAAGATGGATCGGGCGCTCCCAGTCTTCCCAGAAATTCGCGCCAAAGAAGGGGAAATTGCTGCTGGCATTGGGGCCGCTAGCGTAGATCCCGCTGTCATGATCAAAAAAATTGCCTGGTGTACTCACAATGGAAATGGTGGTGAGATTGCGCGGCTCATTCATGAAGAAAGTGCGTGTTTCGATAGGGCTTGGCAAGGCCTGGGGGAGATACGCCCTGGCCCTTACGATAGAGGTCGCGGCAATGTTCAGCGGAGCGGAATAGAGATTCGAAATCTCATCCGGCGCTGAGCCGTCGAGCGTGTAGTAAATGCTTGCATCTGCCTGACTGCTGGTCAGATCCAGAGAGATCGTGCTACTGTAAAAACCGGCCTCCTGCGAGAATACCGGTGCGGCCGCAAGGGTGCTGTAGCCGCTGCTGCTATTGATGTCGCCGGGGGTAGGCATATCGAAATAGGCCAATTGGTCACTTCCATCCGGTTGACGCCCATAAGAAATATCCGTGCTGATAGGAGGAGCGGTGATTGAATCAACAACTTCGCCGGCCGAGTTGCTGAGATAAATGGTCTCTCCGCTGGACGAGATACTGAAGTTTGTGTGGATCGCCGGGATTAGGCCGGTCAGGTCGGCAGACAGGCCGTTTGCATTCGCCGGCGGCGCATCAAATCCCAGCGTCAGGAAGGGGATGATGGTCATATCCGAGGAGGTCAGTAAAAAGTTGTGCACCTGGATTGCCAGCACGTTTTCTCCCTCGCTTAAGAGGGCCGGAAAATCATCCACTGTGATACTGAGCGGTTCTCCGCCGCTGGCAATTAGGGGCTCGGTATACATATGCGGGATATCATCAAAGGCAGGCGGACCATCACCGGGAGTGCCAATATTTGCTCTTGAAAACTCGATGCCGTTCAGATATGCCACATAGGCATCATCATAATCGACGTGGAAAAGGACTGCCCGAATGGCTTCCAGATCATCGATAGTGAAGCTGTAGCGCATGTAAAAAGAAAGGGTAGGGGCAATAATTGTCGCATCGTCATCGTCCCCATATCCGATACCGGTAGGGCCTTCCAGCCAGCTGCTGTCATCAAAGCCGGCGATTTGCCAGTCTGCGGGTGGCTCAGAATCACCAATGCGATAGCGCCAGGTATCGCCCCAGTCAATAATTGTCTCCCAATGCGCAGCCGCAGTCCGACGATTTTTGCCGGAGGCGAAAATTAGCAAGTGATCGTTGGATGATAGAAGTATCGAAGGAAGTTGCCACATTTGTAGATTGTCGCGATCATCAGAAAGCCAGTGGCCGGAAAGCGATGCGGCGATAGAGGACGGATTGTATAATTCCAGCCAGTCTTCAAACTCGCCGTCCTCGTCCTGGACTGTGGCCAGGTTGACGGCCATAAGCTCATTGATACGCGGTGTTTGTGCAAGCAGGGTGAGGGAGAGAAAAACAGTGCTGAGCAGGGTGATTATGTGTTGCATAGAAGCATCCGATTTTGTTGCCTTATCTCTAATATGTGGAAAAAACAGACAACGGGCAAGGTTGCAAATAGGCAAATAGGCAGGTTTGTTGATTTGCAGATTTGCATGTTTGCAGATTTGATCACTGTTCTGAGGTGTCTTCACTCTTAACCAGGGAGAAGGTCGCTGTTTTGGGGCCGATGATGATTTCAAATTCACCGGCTTCGAGAATTCGCGCATTGTCGCGGCCAACAAAGGAAAGTGCGGCACTATCAATGGTGAATTCAACGGTTCTGGATTCTCCGGGCTGGATTTCGAGAGAGGCAAAGCGCTTCAGTTGCTTAACAGGGGGCGTTATTGAACGCACCTTATCGCGGATAAAGAGTAGCACGTTTTCCCGGCCGCTGCGATCACCGGTATTGGTAATTGGTATCCGAATGGTGATTTCCTGCTCTTCCGTGATTGCAGCGCGATCCATGATAATATCGCCATATTCATAAGTGGTATAGCTGAGGCCGTGTCCAAATTCCCATTGCGGGTGGAAAGAGTTGCCCTCGAGGACATCGGTGAATTTATGGTCATAGAGGGTCAGGTCGTTCGAATAGCGCGGATAAGTAAAGGGCAATTTCCCGCCGGGATTGTAATCGCCGAACAAGACATCCGCAATGGCGATACCACCTTCCATGCCAGGCAGATAGGCCATCAAAATCGCATCGGATTGGTCAACAATCGGACGAATTACCCGCGGCCTGCCTTCAAGCAAAACAAGTATCACCGGTTTCCCGGTTGCCTGTAGCGCCTGGGCCAGTTCGATTTGAGCCGCCGGTAGATCGAGGTCGCCAATATTCCCCGGTGTCTCACAATAGGCCGGTTCGCCGAGGCAAAGGATAATCGCATCGACGTTTTGCGCAGCTGTCACTGCTGCCTGCAGATCCTTTACGTCCTGAAATCCGGCAGCGTCAACATAGCTGACCTGCTTGCTGCCGATTTTCTCCTGTATGGCTTCCAACACTGTATGCTTCTCTTTGGGATATAGCTCTTCCCAATTGCCCTGCCAGGACATTGTCCATCCACCGTTCAGTGCGGACATCAAATTGGCGGTTGGGCCAGTGACCAATACCCTGGACGATTTAGCCAGGGGCAGGCGCCTGTCTGCGTTTTTTAAAAGCGTCATGGATTCTCTGGCTGCGCGCAATGCTGCCTGGCGAGAGGTCTCGCTGCCGAATTTCTCGACAACTTTCTTGTATGGATTCGGATCATCAAAGAGTCCCAGCTCGTACTTGACGCGCAGAATGCGGCTAACTGCATCGTCAATGCGCTCCATTGGGACCTCGCCTTCATTGACCAGCTCGACGAGGTGTGTATAAAACTCGAAATTAAAGGGAACCATGCTCATATCAATGCCGGCATTGATGGCCATCTTTACAGCTTCCTTATAGCTGCCGGCTACTTTGTCGCGCGTATAGAGACGTTCTATATCTTCCCAATCCGTTACCACAAAGCCTTCAAAGCCCAGCTCTTCACGAAGCAACGTTTTCAGAAGAAATTCGTCGGCGTGTGCTGGAATGCCATTTACTTCGCCGGAATTGATCATAACCGTCTTCACGCCCGCATCAACAGCTCGCTGAAAAGGCGGTAGTAGCATGTCACGGAGGATCCTTTCCGGAATCCAGGCTGGTGTGCGATCCTTTCCGCTAAGAGGAAGGCTATAGCCGATATAATGCTTCATGCAACCGGCGACTTTATCAGCCGCGGACACGTCATGTCCCTGCATGCCTTCGACATAGGCAGCGCCAAACATACCGGCAACGTAGGGATCTTCACCAAAGGTTTCCCAGAATCGCGGCCATAGCGGATTACGTCCAAGGCCCAATACCGGGTTAAAATTCCAGGGAATGCCGCTGGCGCGAGCCTCCAGCGCTGTGATTTCTCCTTCGATACGAGCAAGGTCAAGATTCCAGGTCGCTGCAATGCCGAAACTTTGCGGAAATATCGTTGCATCGCGGGTATAATTGTTTCCATGAATCGCATCAATGCCGTAAATGATTGGGATCTTCAGGCGGCTTTTCTTTCGGGTGGTTTTGTGAATGGTCTTGATCATGTCTTGCCATTCATCAACGGTCATAGCAACGTTCCAAACGTTTAACAGCGAGCCAACTTGGTATCTGGAAATAGCCTCTTCGAGCTTCTTCTGATCCAATTCAAATGCCTGGGTGGCTGTGCCTTCGGTTTTTGCAACAGCCTGAATCGTCACCTGGGTCATCTGTCCGACTTTTTCCTCAACTGTCATTTTTGCAAGAAGGGCGGCGATTTTCTCGTCGATATTTCTTCCGTCTTCATTGCCATGAACAGCGACGAAAAGCGTCGTCAACAAGAAAAGTATCTTGAGAAGGGGGAAAGGCGGGTTGCTCATTTGAAAAGCTCCTGATTCAAGAGGGTTGAAACAGATCTTGTCGTAGATAGATGACAATATAAGTCCGGCATCCTGGACTACGCAGGATGCCGGCATTTTGGACAGTTTTACTTCATAAGAATCATTTTCTTCACCGATATAAAATCACCGGCTTCGATGCGATAAAAGTAGATACCCGATGACAGGTCGCGGGCATCAAAATTGATAACATGGTTGCCTGCCGGCTGAAAGTCATTCACAAGCGTTGCGACTTTTTGTCCAAGCGTATTGTAAACAACCAGGGTAACAGCAGATTGACGCGCCAGTTGATAGCGAATCGTCGTTGACGGGTTAAACGGATTCGGGTAGTTCTGAGCAAGATCGAAACTGAAGAAGGCGTTCGGCTCATCGTCAATACCGGTTACCGCTTCACCAACCCAGGTGAATAGCCAGAAGGAAGGTGATTGCCAGGAAGTATCGTCATTATAAGGTGACCAGGTCATTAGGCCGGTGCGGACGCCACCGCCGTCAGCGTCGTTGATGGACATATCAAATGGAATACGCATGCCGTTTTCCGGCACGAACTGCGTATCGCCGGTAAGGGAAGCGAGATCGGCCCAGGCAATGCGACCTTCAATAATGTAACCATTTGTGCTGGTTGACCAGCTATAGTCAGCTGATGCGTCGGTTAGCACTTCCAAATCACCGATATTGGCAATGATTACCCGGTTGTTGAGAAAGCGGAATTGATAGTCCGGCTCAGCGCCGCGCTGGTAGGCTTGATGTTGTCCCTTGCTGCCATCGTAAAAGCCGATGAAAAGGTCAGGTGCATCTTGCTCATAGGTGTTTACAGCGCTATTGTCAACGACATTGTCGGTGACGTCAAAGGCGAAATAGAAATGGGTTGCGTCGCCTGCCATATATGCATCGACGGATAGGTCGCTGTCATCGCTCACAACAAATCCGGTAGCAATATTGGCGCCTTCCGAGGGTTTGATGACGATTGGCGCAATTCCGCTCCAGTCGCCGATATCACTGTCTGCTGCGAAGGCCGTGGGGATGGTCAAAGACATCGTCCCGATGCCTCGGGCTGTATTGCTTATCGGTGAGTCTGAAGCAAGCGGATCAGACAAGTTACCGGCAGCGTCTACAGCAACGACTGCATAGTAGTAAGAAACATCCGTGTCCATGAAAGGATAGAACAGCAGGTGATCAACGAGCCCAAGGTTTTCACCGATGCCGGTGCCTTGCTCAACCGCGTAGACGCCATCGGCGCTGACATCAGTGATCGGTGCTTCGCTATAATAAACATTATAGGTTTCGCCATCTTCGGTGTCCACATCAGCCCAGGTGATGGCATTGCTGGTGGTTTCCGGAGAAACGAATAGCGAAGTGGGTGCATCAGGTGGGATAATATCAATTTCCGGTGAACCTGTCCAAAGGTCATCAAAGTAAATGGTGTATCCATTACCGGTGCCTTCTGCCATGATTTCGAATTTGGTTACGGCACTGGTGTCGAAGGTGGTGCCGGTTTCAAATTCGGTAATATCCTTTAGGGCGATGGCTTGATCGAGCCACTGATCATTATAGCCAGCAGTCGGTTCGTCGACGAAAGCCTTAATGGCGTTACCGGAAGTGTCTGCGAACTGAACGCGCAAGGTAGATGCGCCGCTGGGGGCTTTGAGCTTGAATTTTAATGTGTCGAGGTCCCAACGCAGATTCAGTGCCGTGGCATCAAAGTCGAAACCGAAACCAGTCCAGGGCTGTCCGGCATCCTGGTCCCAGCGCAGCGCCGGGGTACCTGCAGTTGCGCCGGCATTGTCCTCTACCGCGATCGCGCCATTCCAGGCAAAAGGCGTCTTGTCTGCCGGGATAATCCGGCCGTTAAAGAATACTAAATCAACCGGGGCAAGGCCTTCGAGACGCATGTCGTCTATCAGTATAATGCCATCGATAATACGGAAGTCCTGGGGACCAGGGATGGAAATTTCCATTCCGATTCCTTTGATATATTCAAGGTCCAGCTGATCATTTCCGGCAATACCGGCCCAGCCTGTGCGCCAGAAGCCATTACCGCCCGCAGTGGCCTGATCGCCGACGTTCTGCATCGGCATGGTCACCTTATTCCAGCCCGGTGCGCCGTCGAGGATGTAGTGAAAAGAATACCACAACTCGGTTTGTCCGGCATCGTAGGTGTTGTTGCTGACATCGCTTACATCGAAGAACTGCAGGCGAAACTCTGCTGTCCCGCTTGTCGATGCGTCGTTGTAGTACCAAAAGCTAATATTTTCGTAACCGGAAAAGTCCCAAACGGCGTCCGGATCCGGATTCCAGAATTCGTATTTGGCAAATCCGCCCCAGGTCTCAGCAGCTTCAACGACATAGTCATAGCGCATTGAGCCAATGCCTTCCTGGACAATGCTGGTTTCCAAACTAACAATCACTTCGCTGTTGTCCGACACCTGGGCATAATTGCCGGTAAAAACCGAATCCGGGTGTTCGTCGAAATTGGAGACGACGTATTGGCTGTAAGCTAAGCCGGTCCACAAGAACAGCATCACACAAAGCAGTAATGAACGTGTCATATAACGACCTCCTGATAAATGAATTAAAATGAACTAGATTTCATATAGAGAATTGAGTTGACCCTATTAGGCAAAACTGCTCCAGATACCAACCAACAAGACCAACAAGGCAGCAGTCAGCAGCCATGTGGAATCGGGTAGTATTGCACGGCTAGCTGAGATATCATTTCTGGCGGTACCGGTGATCAGGTTGCCGAATGAAATCGTGTAGGCATCATTGTCCTTGCCGCGATGCGGCGCTGCTTCCAGTAAGCTGATTGCAATCATCATTGCACTGGAAACAAGGAAAAGAAATACGGCAAAATGTAAAAAGTTCATATCTATAAGCTGACCGATGATCGATGACGAATCGACCAGTTCGATGTCGAATAGCACAAAGAAAATCCGACTGAGCCCAATCGCGCCTCCGACAAGTAGTGTCCAGATTGCCGCCCTTGCGGTGGCCCGTTTCCAGAACAATCCGATCAGAAAAACAGCCGTAATGGGCGGGCTGATAAACGACTGGATGCTCTGCAAGTAAACGTAGAGGCTTGACGATAGGAACTTTGTTAAGGGGATCCAAAGAATGCCTATGAGCACCATGATGGTTGTGGCAAGCCGGCCGACAAGGATCTGCTTGCGTTCCGACGCATCCGGTTTGAAATAGCGATAGAAGTCCATGGTGAACAAGGTGGCGGCACTGTTCAGACAGGCTGAAAGCGTAGACATAATCGCGGCCAGGACAGCAGCGAGAACCAGCCCTTTGATGCCGACCGGTAAGAGCGAACTGGCAATGAGCGTCGGATATGC
>JANQRS010000024.1 GCA_028284445.1 Calditrichia bacterium | reverse complement strand
CCAAATTAGCCAATCTCAAGAAGGACATCGCCCGACCGGCGGCAGTAGCAGTACCGCAGTCCTCTCCAAAGCTATTTCCATGGATGTGATGAAAGATGGGCAGGAATCGCGTAAAGATCTCATCGAAGCAATGGAGACTTTACCGGCCAAAAAAGATTTTGTTTTTTATCACCCAGGCCGGACGGAATTACTCCGATTACCGATTTATCAACAAAAACGAAAAATAAAGGAAATCACCGTTCCGGTGGATAGCAGCCTTCCAAAAGGAACGCCGGTCGAACTCAACCTCAACATTGATGAGCACTCATTTATCACAGTTAAAGGCAAAATCGGTGAGACTTCGTTTGACGCAAACCTCGAACCGCCCCCACCCCGGCAAATGCCTGGCGATGAAGAAGTACGTTCGCTGGAAAAATCCTTTCAGGAAACTGTAGAATACCTTCCTGCCGGGAAAAAGGGGTTGGCCAAAGCGCGCTACAAAAAGGCACAAAAAAGCTTTGACGCAGCTGTCAAGCGAAATGATGTTGATCAGGCCGTGCATGATTTCGAGGAAATGGAAGAGATTGTAGCCAGTATTTCGAGCGCAGATGGTCCATTGCAACCCCCCAAAGAGGTCTTTGATCAATTGGTCGAAGAGTGTCATGAGATCAATCAGTATACTGCTCGCGCCGCTGCTGAGGCAGGCCATCCCCACGATCATCGAGAAATTGCCAAGGGAATCGATGCCCAACGCGTTCAGGGGGAAAAAGCCTACGTAAATAGCGATCAAAAGGCGCTGGCAGATTGCATCGCAATGCTGGCTAATATTCGCAATCATGTCACTGCCCTTTATCAAAAAATAGATCAACCGAAGGACACTCGGACGGAGGCTGAAAAAGCGACTGCTCATGCCAGTCATGCTGGCGGAGAAGCCAGTCAGGTTGGGCAAATGGCGGCCGCTCAGGGGCGGGCAGACTTTCAAAAGGAAGTTGAGCAAATCAAGAAAAAACTTAATTCATTAGGCCGCGAAGCTCAAAAAAATCCCAAAGCGGTACAAGAGGCTGTTGGTAAGCTACGTGCTCGCCTCGAGCAAATCAAGAATGTCTTGTTGGGCAAGCGCAGCAGCAGCGACGATGGCGAGCTTGTTGAAGACAGATAATGTGAAAGGGTCTGTTAATGATCATTACACGTACGATAGGAATAGATCTTGGCACGACAAACAGCGCTGTCGCGTTGCTGGAGCTTAATGAGCAGGACCTGTTATTATGCCGGGATGAGCAGTCCCGTAGCACCACACCTTCATGTGTATGGTTTAATCCTCGCAACGGAGAAATTCAGGTGGGGCATCGTGCCTATGTCCGGAGAGGCAGCATCCCGGAACCAGTTACATCGATTAAGCGCAGTATGGGCACGCAAATTACCGTTAATTTGGGAGACGATAAATACACACCATCCCAGATTTCTGCGCTAATATTGCAGGAACTCAAGCGGCAGATTAGCAATGAATTGCAATCCAGATCTGTGGACGGGGTGGAGTATGAGGTCAAGCGGGCCGTTATTACCATTCCGGCATATTTTTCGTTATCGGCAATCGATGCCACACGGGAAGCCGGCCAAATTGCCGGATTGGAGGTAGTGGAATTACTTCATGAACCAACAGCGGCGGCAATTTATTACAGCTGGAAGTATGACCTCGGCGATGGTGTATATATGGTCTACGATTTGGGAGGAGGGACGTTCGACGTTTCTGTATTGAGACGGACAGCGGGCGAATTTCTGGTTCTTGGTGTCTCCGGCGACAATTTTCTGGGCGGAGACGACTTAGATCGGCGCCTGGCAGAGCACCTGAGGGGCCTCCTGGTAGCTGACGGCTATGAAATGGATCTCGATCCCAATTCAGATCCTGAAGATCTGCTGCGATTTAACCAATTGATGGCATTGGCTGAACGTGCCAAGAAGGAACTTTCAACAAAAGATGAGATTGTCTTGCGCGATCAGGGATCTATTCGGGATAAATCGGGAGCGGCAATAGTGATGGAGGCAGTTATTACCCGTGCCGATTTCGAAGAATTAATAGCGGATCTCCTAAATCGAACAATTGTCTGCTGTAAAGAGGCGCTGGAAAAAGCGAGAGTCAAGAGTGATACAACACTCGAAAATGTTGATCATATCTTACTTGTCGGGGGCTCAACTTATGTGCCGGCAGTCATTGAAACGGTCAACAATGCGTTTTCCGCTGGTCCGGAGAACGATCTGGCGACAGTCGGCCGTGCACCTGTAAGGGACGAACCGGAAAATGCTGTTGCCCTAGGCGCCGCGCTTCGGGCTGCGGCAACGGGATTGGGAGTATCTGACGCCAATCGCAATATTCAGGTTTGGTTTCGAGGGAATGCTGCAACCAAACGGGAACGGACGACAATTAGCGGGCATATTGATTCAGTCCGGGAAAACATATCATTACAGGACGGCATAATTCGCTTATCAGATGGTCAAGGCAACTTGCTGGGAGAGGTTCAATTAAAGTCCGGTCTCACCTTTGCTTTTCCCGGATTGGAGCTCCAAAAGGAATCAATTAATAACTTTCGCGTGGAAGTCAGGACTGCTTCCGATCAGCAAATAGCATATATCGAACGTTCCATTGTGCAAACAGCTGATCAAAAAGAAGCGGTCGGCAGCGCACTTTCGACCTCGGTTTTGGCCAAGCCTATCATTTTGGAGGGGACCGATGGTGAACGGCTGATTCGCCAGGAATTACTGGGCGAAGGAACATCTTTACCGGCAACCGCCCGATTCACTTTTACCGTAAACGATCCACACGGGCATATCCGTTTGCCCATCTTCCAGCAAAATCGCATTATTAAGGAATTACAGGCCGAAATAGGCGAAGCGACTATAGGTACTCCCGTCAATATTGAAATACAATGCGACGAACAGATCAATATTCAAGTCAATTTTTCAATCGGAGATCGTGACTTCGGCGGCCACATAGCGCCGCCGCCGCCGGATACCGTGCCGACAGAATTTGAAATTCAAAAGATTGATCAGCGCTTTCATGCTGCCCTGCAGTCGCTTGATGAACATGATGCGGTTCGCTTGACAAACACTTATAAGCAAACCCGGCACGACCTAAAAGAGGCTCGTGCCGGCGGTGATTATCCTAAAGTTATTCAACGCGCCAAGGATCTCGAAGCATTAGTTCGGGATGCCCGTATGTCGGAACCACTGCGTCCGCCACTGGAAGAACTCATCGGAAAATATGAAACTTGTCTGAAACTATTGCCTAAGGCCTCTGCAAAGAAACCGGATCTGGCAAATTCTTCCTTGCAGGACGACTTGGAAAAAGCGCTGAAGAAAGGGCAGTACGCTTATCAACAGCGCGACCGTGAAAGCTATATGGAATCGACGCAATTGATAACCACGTCGCTGCAATTTCTAAGGAACTTAACAAAAGTTCGGGTTCAGGAGAGTGTCGGCATAGACGCCTCAATGCAGGCATTAATGCAATTGGACGAATGCCGTCAGTTTGTGCAGTTTTTACTTATAAATTGCCTGTTTATGAAGCGGACTGAATTTGTTGAAGGTTTGCGTGAGTATATGGAAGAACTGGATCAGCTCGACAAGCAGGCAAATGAGGAACCGGTTTCTGCATTGAATCGCAGTCAGGTAATTATGGTAGAATGTCAACGGGTGTACAAGCAGATTATCCCAGAAAATAAGCGCAGCCAGGAATTAAGTGGGTTGTTAAAGTTGGATGCCAAGAAACATAGGCCTGATCTTGGGACCAAAGATGATTTTTTTGAGAACCGCTAACATTTCATAGACGGGACAAATAATCATGAAATTAGTATGTCCGATATGTAAGAATCCGCTGGACTTGAATGTCCAGCTTGTCGACTGCCAGAACTGTGGCGCGCCGGTAAGAAGTTATGCCCGGCTTTCGCAACATTCCGCGATTCTGTTTAATCGAGGCTTGTTGGCTGCCAGACGCGGGGATATGACCAAAGCCCGTGATTGTTTTGCAGCCGTTGTTAACTGGTGTCCAAATGATATTGAAGCTCGCAATGCCCTGGCAATGGCCTGTTTTGAATTAAAAGATTGGCAACTGGCACATTTCAACTGGGAAAAGATTCAGCAAACCTTGCCGGCGGATGACCTATCAGCAAGAGGCCTAGCCATCCTTCAAGACCGGCGAAAGTCTGCGGAAAATGCAAAGTTGCACCGTAATCGCACGCGAAAACATAAAACCAGGAAGAAAAGACGGAAAAAGAAATAGGCGTAATCCGTACTCAGGAGACTGCTATGAAATTCCCTAGCTTCGATCGAACGCCACCAATCGGCGAATTTGGAGTTCCTGATCCCCCAAAGGGCCTCCCGATAATATGGCATATTCATGCGGAAAGGAATCCGGATGCGCCGTTCAAGTTCGATTTGCCCGGAATTGGAAGCCTTTGGATTTATGGCTGGTTTGTCCCGGCAGCCTTCTTTGAGAAGAATCAGAGAACAATAATTTTAATATATAATGAGCAAAGAATTTCTACAAGCAAGGATGAATTGCTTCCGGAAAATGCTTTTGAACTCTCTGGATTTGTGAGTTGCATTTTAAGAAATTTGAAGCGGTCCCGCCGAGCAAAAGAAATGGAGGATCTGGTAAAAAGAAAAGTCTCGATCAGGATTAATACAATATTCAATGACTGGCTTGGTCAGATATACGAGGTGGACTTCAACAAAGTTCTTCTGCCGATTTTGAATGATTCTCCTCGATTACGCAACCTGTTCGCAGAGAATCAAGGTTCGCGATATATACAACTCATGTATCAATATCTCAAATTTCCCACGAATGAAGGAGAAAAGACAGCACATGAACTCAAATTGGGGTTTAATGCGGTAGATCGCTCAATTCTTCAGATAACCAGAAGCGTTGCCCCGCATCATTTCCTTATTAAATCAAATAAACGAATAGTCGATTTGCGCGAAGAACGAGATCAGTTTTTCTTTGGTAAAGTATTTAAAAACAAAAATTTAAAATCAGAATCAGATTATATAAAATTAAAGCTTGTGGAGGAAGATTTACTTGAATATGAAATGAGGGAGGATGTATTAAATGCGGTACAACACAAACTGAAAGAATGGTTTGAAAGAGGGCTCAATAAGTCTCCATTTCACCAGCAAGTGCGCGTCGGTATTCTTTCTTCAAAATATTCCGGTAACATGCCCGCCGCATTGATTCCTTCTAAATCCCCGGATATTACTGAAAAACTTGGCTATGGATGGTTTAAAAACGCCACACTACTTATAAACCCTCAAAGCAACTTAGCAAAAAGAATAGAAAAACTAATAAATATGTCTAAAAAGGAAAAGTTGTATAAATCTATTCCGGTCGCTGTCTATAATACTGCATTGCTTTTCACCCTCGGAACATTTATCGAAAGGGTTGAGGAAAACCACTGGAAGCATATAAATCAAATTTTAAAACAGTTTAACCAAGACCGATCAAACAATAACCTCACGAAAGAAATAGTCGAACAGATAGATAAGGTAAATAGTAGAACAGGACCTTTAATCGATATGCTGCAAATACCTGACCTATGGCAAAAAATGGAAGATTTAACCGAAGAAAATCAGACGTATCGGACGATGTTAGGATTAAATACTCAATACAATCAGGATGATCAGGAAAAAAACTAGAATTATGCCGGTCATTCATTTTGTCATTGAACAGCTCCGTAATCGGGCGCGATGCCGTGTAGAAAGTCCTCCGGGAACACAGTGCAGCGAATCATATTTCATTGCGCCTTCCACAACAACAATTGATAGCCTGAAAGAGGAACATCACCGGCTTGTTACTAAAATTGATAACGGCGAAGATGTCCATGATCTAGCTATAAGCCTCGGACAGCAACTATTCAAGATATTAATGAAAAATAAGCTTGTTGAGCAATTATATCGGGAAAAATTGGATCAAGTCATTAGCGCCCGGCAAATGGGAAACAATTCAGCAACTCTAAGCGTTTGGATAAGTTGTAATTCACCAGAATGGCAATCATTGCCCTGGGAGTTGGTATTTGATGTAAAAGAAAAGTCATTCCTCAGTATGTGGAATTATGTATGCATTTTACGAGTTCCAGATCATATATCCCATTATCAGGGCATTATAACACCGACCATTTCTGAGTACCGGCCTCCATTAAATATCTTAATAGTCATAGCATCCCCAGCATCAATTTATCATCTTGATAGAAATGGGTATAATTGGTTTAATCCGATAAATACCCAAAAATATGTGGAATATTTTGAAGATATTAGAAATGAATGTGGCAAAGATCTTGTAGTATGCACTTCACTTGTTGGGTCGGATGCAACCCGTGAGAAACTTGAAAAAGAAATCGCTCAGGGAAATCATGATGTTTTCTATTTCGTTGGCCATCATCGCGAAACGACTGATGAGCAAACTGCAATAATATTGGAGGATGGGACGGAAGACCGCAGCGGTATCCTGATGAGTGCCAAGGAATTACAGGAATTGCTTAAAACCTCCACAGTGCGAATTGTCGTGCTGACAGCGTGTAATTCGTTTAAGACCGTCACTTTGCTCTCTAAATTGCCGCGTCTTGATGCGGTTATTGGCATGCAAATGGACATGCCGATGTTTACAGCATTAGAATTTGACAAGGCAATTATCAGTGGATTGGCGGCCTCGCATTCAATCCATGAATATTTTATCAGGGGAAGAATTCAGATACAAGAGGCGTTAAGGCGTAGGGGGGATGGAACCGGCGATTTTCCATGGCGGGTCACTGGTTGGCCCTACTGGGCAATTCCAATGATTTATGCAAAAAATCCTAATAGCCAAAGCAGTTTTTGCCACATTGCATCCGGTGAATTTGATATTGGTTTGGCGGAGAATGATTTAAACTTACTGGATAAACAATTCAGTAATATCGGAGGTCTGCCCCACTATATTAAGGAGTATCTAAATCGGTTCCCGCACCAGAAAATCCGCACTGCGGAATTTCATATTGGCCGTTGGCCGGTTACCAATCATCAATATCTTTTTTTCCTTAATAATGGCCCGCCAGATATTGAGCGGCCTCCAGGATTTGACAAGTTGGCCGACGGCCGAATTCATTTAAATAACCTTAATCCCAGTGCTCCAGTAGTAGGAATTACATTTGAAGAAGCAGAGTTATACTGCCGTTGGGTCGGAGGGCGATTGCCACAGGCGGAAGAATGGGAAGCCGCCGCTCGGTGTTATGAAGACGGAACCCGTATTTTTCCCTGGGGAGATGAATTTGACCCGGTTTTATGCTCTTCTATTGGCAGCCGGACAGACGGTCCGGAATCTGTTTTCAGCCGAAAAGACGGAAAAAACTTTCACGCTATAGAGGATTTATGCGGGAATGTTTTTGAATGGACTGCATCGTCATCTCCTGTCTTTATTGGTAATGATTCATATAATTGGCGTTTAGTCGTGGGCGGTTCATGGCAGTCTTCTCCCTTTCTCGCAATTCCTGCTGTCCGGTGCCCCAGAGATCCCGAAATTCGCTATCGTGACGTAGGATTCCGTTGTGTATTGTAATAGCATATGGAAGAATTTATTCAATTCTTTTGAAAGCTCCGGATATTCAAAAAGAGAAATTATGTCAGGATTATATATTGATCCGAAAATAGGTTCGATCATCGAATTACAATCAGACCTCAAAGAACCGGAACGTGACAAGTTAAAATATCATATTTCATCATCCTCCAAGCACAAAGAAGTAGGAAACGTCTTTTCTCTGGAATTCGGTTTCTAATCCCTTTTAGGCCCCGCAAATTAATTGTGCGGCGAATCGAGGCACAGATCCTTATGAGGAGTCACAATTTAGTGTGTTTCATTGTCCCGATTTGAATCGAAACTCTATATAGCGGGTTGTAGTCCTATATTATAGAAGGGGAGATGTCCATGCCATTATTGGGTCCACCAAATATTCAAAAACTAAGAGAAAAACGAAAAACGAAACGGCTGATTAAAGCGCTAACATATAATAAAGATAGTAAGAGAACAAAAGCTCACATGATTGTTCGTGATGCTGTTCAGGCGCTACGAGAAATTGGTGATAGAACTGCAGTCGAGCCGTTAATTTCTATTCTTGATAAGTGGAAAAAAAATGTAAACGGTGGAATTCATCAAACAGTGCTAGTTACCCTCGGCGAAATAGGTGATGAGCGGGCTATTCCAAAGTTGATCTCATTGTTGTCCGCGGCTTCATCGCATGTGGCCAGCGAGGCTTTGGTTATGATTGGCAAAGAAGCTGTTGATCCTCTGATCAAAGTAATAACGAAATCGAATCAAAAACAGGAAACAATTATCAATGCCTTGGGTGCATTGGGAAAGATCGGTGATAAGCGTGCAGTACGTCCAATAATTGGGCTAATAAATCTATATAGTTTTGATGACGGCAAAGGTTTGGATGTGACATTGCTTAAGACCTTACTGCGAATTGAGTACAATGAAGAAGTTAAAGATATCGTATGTCGCCTCAATCGCAAAGCAATCCCATCTGCAAGCGGACTTCTTGCAGAGTCAGATGGATCTGCGTGGAAAAATGCCGTTATGGCTTTGAGCGATATCAAAGATCGCGATTGGGAAAAACCCTTTATCCGGGCTTTGGAAGATTCGAACAAAGAGTTGAGGAAAATCAGTGCGGAACAACTCGGTAACAATGGTAGTGTGGAATGCATCATTCCACTCTTATTCACGCTTGGTGACCAGGAAAAAGAAGTTCAAATTGCGGCATTAACATCTTTGGGGCGAATAGGCAATAAAGATGTATTGAAACCAATAGTGAGGTTTTTAAAGGAACCGGATACAGATTATAGAGAGTGCGCTTTAAACTCACTTCTAGGATTAGCAAATAATGAAGTGGAATTCGATAAACGTTCTATTGATTTTTTGATTTCTCTTATTCAGTCACCCACAATTGATCAAAAACTGCGTCTCCAAACGATCCAATTGTTAGGGAAGGTTACATGCAGCCCTTATAGTACATCGAGAATAAGGGATTTTGTGCAATCAATGCTTATCGAGGACGATTGTGAGATTAGAAAACATGCAGCGCATACTCTAGGTGAGATTTCAAGTCGCGATTCTACCAAATCACTAATACGTGCACTTGAAGATACAGATTTTTCTGTACGCCAGGCGGCCGCTGATACTTTAGGTAAAATAAGCGATTTTCGGGCAACATTGCCATTGATAAATTTACTCAAGGATGAAAACGCAAATGTAAGGAAAGAAGCCGCTTCAAGCTTGGGTTTAATCGGTGATGAACGCTCCATGGACAATCTACTGATGTTACTTGAGGATAGCGATCCTCAAATTCGAGTAGCGGCCATAATTGCCTTGGGAAATGTACGAGGGGATTTTTCCAGGCAACCGCTTGTTTCACTGCTGGACGATCAGAATTTAAAAGTCGTGAATGCTGCTATCAATGTGCTGGGAGAACTTAATGATAATAAGGCGGTAGACCGTCTCATCGATAAACTAAAAGATGCACATGCACAAAGAGCAGCGGTGAAAGCCCTCGGTAAGATGCAGGCTCGTTCCGCAATCGCTCCGTTGCTCAAACTTCTAAAAGAAAATAACCATAGTCAGGCGGTCGTAGCATGGGCGCTTGGTGAAATTGGTGATACCGAAGCTGCAAAGCCACTGTTTGATTGTTTTATGCGGCATCGATATAGATGTGCCTCGTATGCTCAAGCATTAGCTCAAATAGGGGGTCCCGAGGTTGTCGAGTATTTATGTGGCGCCCTAACAGCAAAAGACATCGAACTATCGACTGATCAACGGGAAAATGCCGTAATTGCCCTTGGGGACATTGGCGCTCCCCAGGCCGTTCCCGCGCTTAAATCATTTTTGGCTAAAAAGAAGTATGGTAATAGAAGTCTTGTTTTTTCAGCTCTTGCGAAAATTCCTGATGCTGACATATGGAAGCAATTAATAAGAGAATTCAAAAAAGAATCAACTTACGATCCAATTCCTCTTTTGCGGGCGTTTGGTGATCTTGGTGACCATCGTGCAATCGATATCATAATCCCTCACCTAGAAGGTAAGTATGAGACAGAAAGGCTAGCAGCTATCTATGCAATAAGACAGCTCGTAACAACACAATGTATCGAATTGCTTATTGGATTGCTAGAAAGCGGTTCTGAAGCCGTTCGGAAAGCCGCTTCAGAAGCACTTGTTAACAATGAGGATATTGTAGTTGACAGGATAATAGAATCCTTTCGTAACATGGTTGGACGAATTGAGAACTTTTATGCTGTTCCTCCGCTTTTTAACTATCTTAATCCGATAGATGCAGGAACCCGGAGAATACAATTAAGTCTCGTACAAAGGGAAATATCCGACTTAACTTTGAGTGCTAGTTGGCTTGGCGGCAGAGCTTCGACATCTGAAAATAAGAGGCAGCTAAAAAAAATTGAACATGAAGTAGATAAAAAGCAGGCAATGCTTTCGGATGCTTATCTCTTCTGGGGCATCGTGGATGTGCTCTGGGAAATTGGCCTTCATGGCGGTAAAAAGATGATTAAAGTAATAGATTCCCTTTCGGAAAAAGGCAATGAAGGGGCAAAAATTACAGCACTTCTGAATCACTTGGGACAGCCCTCTTCAGATTTGCTAAAACAATTAATACAATCCAGTTCTCAAAATATTCGAGCGCACATCGTAAGAAAACTCGGAGAAGTTAATGATCCCAAAGTTGTCCCATCTCTGATCGAGTTGCTAAGGAACGATGCGCCAGAAGTTCGTAGAGCTGCTGCGCAAGCTCTCGCTGATGCCGGGGACGAAGACGCTTGCCATGCATTGCATACTGCTTTGAATGATAGCTATAAGGGTGTAATGGTTGATTCTCTGTTTGCGTTATCCAGAATTGGTTGTTCTGACATATTCGACCCAATTGTTAATGCACTAAAATCTGAAGATTTACCAGTCCGATTGGGCGCTTGTAAAGCAATCAGTGAATCTGGCAGCACTCAGTATACGGAGCCACTGTTTTCTGTTTTACATGATAGTCGAATGCAAAAGGAAGTATTGAAGGTGCTGGGGGAATTAAAAGACCCGGCTTCTTTAAATCCAATAGTGAATTTGTTGACTTCAAATGATTCAACAATTCGTCTAAACGCATTAAAGGCACTTTTGAAAATAGATGGAACACTTGATGTCACCGCCATACTAGAGTGTTTGGGTGATAAAGAGCCAGAAGTACGAATCACTGCTGTGCGAATATTGGGAAAAGAAGGCAGCGCTGAAGCAGTAAACTATTTACTTGCTCGTCTTGATGAAGAGCCTGATGATTCTGTAAGGGTAGCCATCATAAAATCGCTGGGGAAAAATGGAACATCAAAACCGCTTAAACGCCTGATTTCACTTTTAGAAGATGATCAACTTGAAATCCGTAAATCGGCAGCCGAAGCACTCGGTGAGACCGGCGATCCTAGAGCAATCGATCCGTTGTGTCAAGCGCTGAAAATCAAGGATATGCGAAATGTTTGTGCTCTCGCTCTGGGAAAAATTGGCGGTTCAACTGCAATTGAGGATCTCGTCAAAATCTTAATGGATGGATATTTCGTTGCAGCAGATGTCTTGCAGAATTTAGGGTGGCAGCCGTTTAACAATGAAGCAGGTTCAGATTTTTATGCGAATAAGAAATGGTGGAGTCGGTGCGCTGATATCGGAAAAGCCGCTTTACCCTCGCTACAAAAATTCTTAACCACAACTTGGCCTCCCGTTGTGTATTTACGTTTGGACTATGAAGAATTAATTGAAAAAAAACTTGCCATCAAAGCGGTTACTAAAATTGGCAGCGAAGATAAGGTTAATGTTCTGAACAAAGTACTGA
The DNA here is from genome assembly GCA_028284445.1 of Calditrichia bacterium. Taxonomy (GTDB): domain Bacteria; phylum Calditrichota; class Calditrichia; order RBG-13-44-9; family J075; genus JANQRS01. The sequence goes on along the minus strand of JANQRS010000024.1, from coordinate 101,551 downwards.
ACAGCGAGCAGAATTTTGATATCGTTAAAAGAATTATTGTCGAGGAACTTCACAGGCTGAGAAATAAGGAAGCGTACCAACCCTTGTTTGATCATTTACCAAAATGTTCTGGAGTAGTTAAGGATGCAATTGTGTTCGCGTTGAGAGAAATACCGGACTCACAATGGAGAATCTGGGGAAATGATCTCAATACAGATGGACTAGTGAAGGCACTTCGTAACTGGGACGAAACAATTCACAGGCTTGCCGGCAAAATTCTTGTGGCAATTGGATCTCCTGTGGCAGAATCCCTTGTACCACTCATAAAAGACAAAGACTGGTGGATCAGAGAACGTTCAATCGACATATTAGGTGATATTGGTGATCCTATTGCAACTGTTCAACTTCTTACATCTCTGTCAGGTAAAGAGATTGGGAGAAAGGAAAAAGAAAAAATTATTGAAGCCTTGGGAAAAATTGGTGATAAGAGGGCGATTGAACCGCTTATCGGAATGTTGAAAACTTATTATTCCTATTCATCAGATAACTATCAAATAAAAAAAGCACTTAGAAAAATCACAGGCTTGAAAGAAAGTGACTGGAAAAAGTGGTGGGCAAAGCGTCGTCCCTGAATTATGTTATAAGCCCTACAAAAACAGTTTTTTGATATCGTAAGAGGCGTGAACTCATTTCAATCGCGCTTGTCGCAGATTTTGAACAATAAGCATCCGCAGTTTGAGGCCACCTCTCAGTGTGACTTGTCTGTTTTAGGTTGTCGATTTGGCAAGTTTTATACAGAGGAACGGGGTGCGCCAGGCAAGCCTACTTGACTAATGATGGGACTTCATTACATCAAATTGGCCTCCGATGAGAGTGATGAGAGCGCGATTGCCCGTTTTGTAGAGAATCCCTAATTGCAGTATTTCTGCGATATCGCATACTTCCGCGTGAGTTTTCGATTCATCCGACCTCGATAGTTGGATCATCGGGGTTAAGACCTTCCCTGGTAATTCTATGGCGGACATACCGTCAACGGGGCACTTGAGCAAAGCAGTCGGCATGCCAGGCGTGAAGCGGATCTGGTCATCGTTGATCAGGGATATCAGGGACATAACTATATGGAGAAGAGCATCGTCACAATCGTCAATTTTCGAAGCCGCAAGATCTGGCACATGATCTACAGAATGAAAAAATGGCTTAAAGCCGTTCCGTTATTGAGCCGATGATCAGTCATTCAAAGCATAGATACGGGATGGCTAGGAATGATCTAAATGGCCTGTTAAGCGACCAGATGAATCCGATTCCTGACCGGCTGTGGTTATAACTTGAGAAAGCGTCTAAGGGCTTTCTGCCGCCTAAAATGGCAGGGAATCGTCAATATGTATGAGATACATTATAGAGCGGCCTACGCAGATTCAGCCCTGGAATGGCTCAACTTGAATAGAAGCAGACGGTCGTACTCAAGTACATTCTGCCCTGAAGGTGCGGAATTCATTTTTTTCAGGGACAACTATGTCGCGCGTTTGGTTCCAAAGTGATAGTCGGCGGGGTGGTCCACCCGCTGACTATAGCGCTTTACCATACCTATCTGCCGGATAGCACATTTTTCGCTTTCATCCTTACGCCGATAAAAAATTACCATAAAATCGACTCCGAATGACTTCTTTCATCCTACTTGGATTCTCATTGGACGGCGGCTTGTAACCAACAAATTCGTCAAACGCCTTAGCCGCCGCAAAACGTGAATCCGGCGAGAGATGTGCATATTGAAGAGTCGTTGTGATGGACACATGCCCCAAACCACTCCCCCGGTGGAGGACTTTGCACAAAGCGGACAGCTTGCACGCAAGGAACTCACGTAACAGTTGATGGATGAGGCTGCGGAGCTTGTGCGAATGTTGCGTATCGGCGGATACATTAAGGTTTATTCATTCAAATTATTCGCAAGAAATCTATCTGCCAGGTAAAGCTCAGGCGTTTCCCGGTTGTCAATTTTTGCAGAAAGCCTTATATTTTACCGAACTGGGAAAAGGTCTGAAAATGGACAATTTCTTGGCCTCTTAGATGCTATAATCTTGATTTGAAAAAGTGAACTAAAGCGCCTAGGTCGAAGGAGTTGAATATGTGGAAGAATAAGCTTGAGAAACGCCATGATTCTCGGGTTCATACTGATGCAACTGCAAGATATCTAGAGACTTTAAAAACTATGGGGCTACAGAATGAGGAATTGGTCGAAGCCACAAGAGTCCTGGTAAAAACGCAAGTAGAGATAGAGGCGCAGAAAGCAAAAAATGAGGCGATTCGAAATAAAGATCGATTAAAAAAGAACATGCTACTCATCTCTACGGTTTTCATTCTCATTCCTCTTATCCCCTCGATTAATTTAGCCGCAGCAACAGGGGCAGCTACATTAGGTGCCATAGGGTATGGAACAGCTTTGTTTGAGGTATATGGTCGCCATGCTTTTGAAGCTGGCAAATCGCTAAGTGATATTTTTAATATTGGGAGATGAAACAATGACGTCCCCTGATTACATTCCGGCACCGAGTTCTAGATGGTCTATTCCTCAGCGTCTTTGGAAAATAGGTAGGCCGCTACTAGCTCTATTCTTGCCAGTTATCATTTTTTGTTTCTTGGGCCTGTTTCTGTATAGTAACGAGAGTCTTCGAGCCTCCATAATAAGTGAGTATTATCATTTAACGCCCATAATTTCCTTTGCTATGGTTGTCATAATTTTATTCAATTACAACTTTTGGTTGGGCTTTTGGGGGCAGACAACCACTTTGAAATACCCCTATGAACGGTTGGGGGAAGCTGATTCTGAGATCGAGGAAGACTTCGAGGCATTATTGTTGGAGAAGAAACTAAAGAGTTTAGAGAATCGAAACGAATTGAATATTTCCATACAGAGGTTGGAGTTTGAGCAAAAATTAGCCAGCGAAAAAAGAAAAGCGACTCTTGAACAAGAGACAAAGCTGTTGAAATTGCGTTTAGAAAAATCATTAATTGAGGAAAATGCCAGCAAAGATGAAATGGCCCTTAGAACTTCAGAAAAGATCCTGAAATTGGAACTGAGTAATGCTAAACTAAAGAAACAATTGCTAACGGCGCAGCAAGAAGTGCAGAATTTATTGGGTAGTACGGGTGATAAGGATATTGATAGTGTAGGCGATTGATCTTTTTGAGTTGGGTGTCCAAGTATATATTATTTGAAAATCATATAACGCTCGGGCTGGGGCATCCTCAGGATTCACCCCGCCAACGCAGCCAAAATCGCACTAATCCACTTGGCAGTATTGGACAATGCCCCTAAATTCCCCAAGAACAACCCACAAACCCCAATCATAATTGCATACTTCTCCCGTTTGGTAAAACGGTCGCCGTTGGCCAGCGGTTGCTGCAGCTTGGAGACTTCACGCCGGACCTGACGCACTTCGTCGCGAGTTGTTTCGCTGTCGCGTTCCAGGTCGTTGACCTTGTTCTGCAAGTCCTGGATGTTGCGCAGAATCTCCTTGAGTAGGAGAGTGGTTTTGTTGTCGGCCACGAGTTTGCCTTTCTATAATCCGCATTTAGCGATCAGTGCATTTTGGATTGCCTGCCGGTCTGCAGCGGAGAATACCACGTCATAAATGGCAATTTCCGCGATATAGCCTTCGAAATTCAAAATAAAGTTGTTGTCCCAGCCGGCCAGGGTGGAATAAGTGAAGCCGCTGATTCGGTTATTTGTAGGAGTATATGTGACTTTATTCCCTCGTTACCCCCTGCCCGGCGTCGATATGAAACACCAGGTTGGTCTTAGGCAGGGAATCGCCCCAGAAGCCTGGGCATATTGAGTATAGCCGGTATATTCTGTTGATTGGGCAAGCAGGCTATTGGAAACTAACAGAACAATTATTGCTTTGTAACAGTCCATTGAAATATCCCGTCTTTAGTGATTAACTCAAAAGTGATGTCATTTACGCTTCTCACTGACCGGGTATAATTTCCGGATGAACCAATGCCAACTGAATCTGCGTAAGTGGATGGCACATAGGCGGGCTCGTCGGCGACTCGATATATTGCTCGTTAATTGGCGGTAAGGCTGAGAAGGTTTCAAAAAAACACCTTATTCCGGAATTCTTTCTGATGACGGTATACTGTGCTTGCGCCAATACCGAGCACCTCAGCATTTATAGCCGGCGTAAAGCCCTGATCGAGCATCAATATTGTTGTCATTCTAAAATACATGCGCTTCTCGCGATTACTGCTTTGAGTCCGGCGCAAATAATTGCGAGTATCGTTCTCTAAAGCTATTATGCTTCAGAGAACGATACTGAACAATCTTCGCAAACCCATTTATTTTGAGTATATTTGGCTTCTTTGGAGATTTTTAGTATAAACTACTGGATTGGCTAAAGCTTAAAGACTTACAATGGGGGAATTTGTTAGACGACAAGGGAGTTTTCTTGCGACCTATGCCGAGCACATAATGGAGGAAGCGTTTTGACAAAAAGCGAGAAACTAAGTGTCCAACTCGACATAATAAAGCTAGAAATTTCAATTCTTAATGATAGAATTAACAAAGTGATCGACAGAGCATGGAAGATTAGGCAAATTGGGCTAGCTCTGTGGATAGCTTCTGTTAGTGCTGGCATCGGAGTAATTCACCAGAATAGCGAACCAAGCTTGACCATGTTGATCATCAGCATAATAATTCCCGTTTGGTTTTTCATAATCGATTCGGTTTATGCTCGTTGGCGCAGAGTCTTTGCAGCAAGAGAATCAGCCATCCAGAATTTCCTGAATGATGATGAATATCTTGTACAATCTACAAAACAATGCTTATCCTTTTCCAAGTGCTTGAAGGCAAATAAGTTGTCGTTTCCGGTTTTTGATCTTAATGGTCGAAAGACTTTTGGAGATAGTGGCTTTTATCGTTGGCGTAAAGGCTGGTGGATAAATTTCACATTTTCTGTTCCGTTACTAGTTTACGGTAGCCAATTCATTCTATCTATATATTTTGCTTGCTTTCAATTTAAGCAAACTACCGGAATACGTTTTTGGTGGGCGCCAGCTTTGATTGTCATGCTGCTTTTAACGTTATTGCATATAGCTGGTAAATTCAAAAGCAGGGAGTTTCGAACCGACCCTCATCGTACCTGGTGATATTTTTATGCATTATTAGAATTCTGGATCCAATAACGTGAATCCTGTAGATGTCTTTATACTTGTTTGAGGAAATCTTATGCAAACACAGCCACTAATTTTTTGTGAGGAAAGAATTTGCATAACTTTTTATTTGGCGTGGTCTTGGGTTACATACTCCATACGATACAACCGTTTTTTATAGAAAAATTCAAAAAAAGACTATTGTGGCGACAGTGGAAGCAGGCGGATTCTACTTGGAAAAGCTACCAAGCGATACTTTCTGGCTTCGAATTAATTCAACCCGGATGGAGCGAAGGATTATTTAGCGAAAAACATATTGTCCTAACTGTAGAAAAGAAGAAAATGGACTTTCCATTGGAAATCGGAAAGCATGTTTTAGACAAGGAGGCATCTACATGGTTTGATTTAGGACTTCGCAATAATTTATTGATCGGTCTCTATGATATCGATCCATTCCGGATTTCTGAAGACAGTTCCAGCGAAGCCCATCGGCTAAGGCTGCGCGCACATAGATACAAGTATTTTCAATTTCTAAGCACCAACCGCATTTTTTGCGACGGGAATTCAGAGCACAATGAGTTAATTCAAAAATATGTGGCTAAGAAGGCACCGCTTCATCCCATTCCGGAATTCGCAAATCCCCTGAGCGTCGGTCTTGCATTATTCTGTGAAGATGGCATGACACTGGTGTTAACCTGCAGGACGGAAAAAGAATCCAGCAGTGGTATTTGGGAACCAGGCGCCATTTTCAATGCAGTTGGCGAAAACATGAATGAGCAGGATAAAGTAGGCACCTATCGAGGCAAAGATCGTTTTTCGCCGTGGAAAACCGCTGCCCGTGGCTTAAAAGAAGAAATGGGATTTAAAAATGCTGAAATTGAGAAGTATGATATCTGCCTGCACTCTTTTGTATGGGATAAGCGATTATTGGATTACATGTTTTTTGGCTATGTCATTTCAGATCTTTCGAGAAGTCAGATTGAGAGACAATGGTTAGAAGCTGAAGACCGCCATGAGAACAAGAATATCAATTTCGTAAGCGTAAAGGATAAAAGCGATTGTCTGACGTTGCTGGAAGATATAAAGCTTAATAGAGACAAATGGTCACTCGAGGCTTTGTTTTCAACCTTGAGAACTTTAATTATTACCCGAAAAGTGGAATGGAGTGATATTGAACATGTATTCTCGAGTAATTCGGACATTACTTAGATAAGTAATGCCGATACCGGCGCTAGTCTAATATAGAATATTTGGTGAGGGGCGCATTTATGAATTCACTACACAAGAAGCCTGAAATAATTGACGGCGGAATCGCTGTTGATGATCGGGGTATTGTTTCTTTTTGCAATGCTTTTGATTTTAAGGGTGTCAAACGCTTTTACTATTTGAGCAATCACCGAACAAATTTTGTGCGGGCTTGGCATGGGCACAAAAAAGAGGCCAAATACATCACAGTATTAAATGGCGCAGCTGTCATCGGTGCTGTCAAAATCGACAATTGGAAAAACCCTTCAAAAGAATTGAAACCGGAGCGTTTTGTCCTGTCTTATCAGAGGCCACAAATCTTATATATCCCCCCGGCATATGCAAATGGAATCATGAATTTGACGGAAGACACTATTATTATGGTGTTCTCGACGGCGACAACCGACGAATCAAGAGATGACGATTGGCGTTTTAAAGCGAATTACTGGAATATCTGGAAGGTCAAAAAGCGTTAGTTGTTTTTAAAAAATATACAGTTCGAAGATAATATATAATGTAGTAATATATTCTTGTATAATTCGTATTCATTTTGTTATTTTAACGTACATCCAATTGGATTTCACACTTATTTTTAACCCTAACAATTTCTGAGTGCTTTTAGTTGCGGATCTTTTGACTACTTAATGATATTTGAGGATTTCGTTATAACATATAATCCTAGTAGAAGAATGGCCATGAGTGTGATTCTCCAGCCAAGGCCAATCAATGTAATATCTCCGCCCAGAACCTCAGTGTGCAGATCAATTGCAAGTCTGTAGACAGTGGACATAAAAGCATAAAATATCAATAATATGAAAGAAAATGACGTCATAATATTGACAGATTTCATGAATTTCTTTCTCAATTGCTAGCCATCCTTGGCTTATTCGTCTTGCATGTTTCTAATCATGTTCGACACAATTTCATATTCTTTACTGAATAAATTTTTGTTCGTGGAAATGAATCTCTTCAAGGTTTTGAATCCGAATTGAACGTGCGGGAATGGTACTCAATGGACATATTGGGGATTTCAATTGATTTTTACTTGACAAATTGTGTTGCAGTATTTGCATTGTACTCCTGGTTAGTGACAAATGATAAGCCTGTTATAAGCTATATTAAGAAATTCTTGCCTGATAACCATTCACCAGGAGCCTGGTTGAAACTCATTGATGTTATGTTGTATGTTGTGGTCGGGGCATTTCTGGCTACTGCATTTGCCCAACCGACAAATATTCAGCAGGCAATCATCGCCGGTTTAGGGTTTAGTGCTTTTCTTAACACTTTTGCAGATCAGTAAGTTTAATGTGTTTTTTGCCAAATAAGAAACTAATTGATGTTTCGAGAGTAAATCAATTGGCGCGTCGAGTTTCTATGACAATTGTCTAAGGTAATGATGAGCATACTAAGATCGATCGCCGCAAAAAATGAGGAACAAGAATGATTTTGAAATTTATCTCAGGATTACTCCTGGTTATTCTGTTTCTGATCTCGATCGTACTGAATTTTGAGAAATTACATTTTGATGCTTTCCCTTTAGTTATTGGATTAGGAATAGTCGGCTTTTTGGCCCATTGTGTAAAGATCTTTATGTCAGCGGGATCGGCTGTGGAAAATCAGTCTACCCCTACGTTCTCCGTATCCGCCTCGCGGACAATTCCACTGGATTTGGTTTTTGGTGAACGGAGTATCGTTCCTAAGATTAAATTACCATCTGAGGAACGGTTGCGGAATGAAATTCTCGGGGAAGAAGAGCCAGACATAGATTCAGAAGAATAATGCCGGTCTTAAAGTGCTGGCCCTTCAGGGGACTTAAAGCTTGTAGGAAAATACCGGCATGCTGGCGTTTTTCTCAATTTTCTATGGACAGGCATTAACCCGCCCTCCGGCTATATTTATTGCCAAAGCATATCCATCGGACGATTCTCTCACCTTTATCTCGCTTGGAAATTGAGAGGGTTGATCAACGAATATTCTTCGGAATGTGCATGCTATCATCCCTGTACCATATACCACATCTCGGAAAAGCTATCTGCAAAACTGTCGACGCGCAATGCCTTCTGAGTAACAACGAATTATTGAAGACTCCTAACCATTTACTGTTGTTCAACACTTTAACTTCTTGTGGCGCCTATGATTCGAGATAACTGCCTATTACATGATGGAAGTGTTTTTATTGGATTTTCTTCGCTTCCATTTGGAAAGCAAAGGGAGTTTTTTGAGAATGAGATCAAACAGCTCTTTGAAAATTACAAGGATGCGTTGGAAAAAAATCTGGATAGGCGAAGAAAATTAGATGAGGAATCTAATCGGCTGGATCCCGGATTTTATAAATATGCAGACGAATTTTCAGACTACTTTTACGTTCCCAAAGCATATTATGTATTTGGGCACTTCGACCTCGCAGTTCTGTCATTAGTGGAAGATTTTGTGTTTAGCACCCGCACATTTACCCCTTTTGATCCGGTTATAGTAAAAGATAACCCCGGAACTGTAAATGCGTCGGGAAACTATGATTGGTTGTTCGCATTTGATCACAAGGTCTTCACGGGGCCCACACCAAAATTTCAAGACCAACATGATATTGTTGACCTGGCAAAGAAAACCTTCTTAAATCGAAAATCGCTCCCGCTGATTAGCATAACTCAGCTTAAACTAAGCAATGCGTTGCAAATTAGTTATGGAAGCACTTTTTTGCGCAGTGTTATTAAGGCAATCTATTTTATTCTGCGGCATAAGCGCGACCAATGGAAAGGCGGTTTCGATTTTCTGCTGCTGGAATCTTATGCCTGGCATGAAATTACGCTGATTACATTTGCAGATAGCTATGACAAAATTTTTGAAATCATGCCTCTTTTGAGAAGAGTTAATTTCGAGTCGATGTGTTCAATCCTGAATTGTTATGAGGCATTGGAAGGTAGCCTACTCAAAAGATCGCCAATATTTTCACAGATTTTGGGCAATAGCAGAAAATCGCAAATTAATAAGCTATATCCTGTGATCATTAATTCCAGTACTTCTCTTGGATTTGATTTTGATTTATTACTGATCGATACGGCGGCGCGGGAAGAGGCCCTGAATAGAATAAATATGGATCGTGAAGATAAAGTCATACCACTATCACGCTGGCGATTACAACCGGGAAGTATTGATGATCCTCTGCGGGAATTCTTGGTAGACGAGCAGAAATCATTACAGATTAGTATGGGAACAGGAGACTTCTATTATCCTTTTGCCGATATTGTTGATGGGATATCATCCAAAGAATTTATCGATAAATTTTCCAATTTGTTGGAAGCCACCCGAAAAGCGGATGTGAGTTCGATTTATACTGTTATGACAATGCAGCAGAAACGTCACCAATTGGGCGCAGAGTCATTTGTCGAAACCAATTATGAGGCATTCAGGCAGGTCAACAAAGGACTGGATTATTCTGAGGTTGATTTCCTGGACAGGCTTTCAAACTTGAACTCAGCTCTGATAAAATCCAAAGATGACGAAGCTGAATTTGATCAAGACGTAAAAAAATACCGGGAAAAGATCAAGAGACTGGAAATTAGCATTAGCGATGTCAAGTTCATTCATACTGCATTGAAAAGCCTTTGCATTCCCAAGATTGTATACGAAAGTATGTTGAACATGATTGCAATGTATAATCAGGGGATTAGCGACCCAATTTTATACTCAAAATTTATTGAGCTCCGGCCATTTGTAAATTTGGTCATCGAAACCGTCAAAGAGGCGATGAAGAATGGCACCGAAGGCAGTTCATCAGGGACACAACTCAGTAATCGACTATACAGGATGCTACAATCCTTCGAATATGCATATAGTAATCGCTTCCACGCAAGTCTTCCCACTGAAGAAATAACAGATCATAACCTTTATTTCAAAGGCGGTATCCAGCAATTGGTATCCGCTTATGACGGGTTTTCGAAGAGCATGGCAGAACAATTTGGGAATCATGCCAATTTTGTTTATGTAGAAGGCAACCCTCAAATTTCCACCGTCAGGTGGGCTTTGCGATTAAACTATTTTCATATATTTCAGCCTGAAAGTCTCTTAACCGCCGCAGTTCATGAAATTGCATATTATTTGCTCTTTGATTCATATGATCAGGCTATCAGGGACGGGGAAGATTTTGAAATTGGCAAATTCACCTCACTCAATCCCAAATATAAACACGAGATAAATATTGGCATCAAGAAGATAGTCGGCAATTCAGAACCCAAATTCGATCAATATAAGTATTTCCTCAGACAAATACGATCACCTCAATTCTTCGATCATATTTTTTCGGACATTGTTACCTATTACTTTACTTTTCTGAGAAACAAGGAATTATTCAAATTTTGGTATTGGGGCAATTTTGCATCGACTTCCGCTTGTTATCATTCACCGGTTCAGCTGAAGAAAAACTGTTTCATTCATTATTTACTCAGGTTGCTATGCGTAGAAAAATTTTGTCTCGAGCAGGACAACGATGAATGGTCTCTAGAACAAGCAGAAGTACCTTATAGCCCTCTTTTGCGGGAAATGTCGCGCAAATATATGCGGGAAACGAATGATTTCCTGGACACCTTCTTTTCGACCGGTCTTTATCGAAGATGGATAGCTTCAATAATTGAGTTTGTCGAACAGAAATTCAGGACCAGTTATGGAAAGCAAGGCCAGATCTCGGAGATAATATTGCTTATAAAAGATAGAGCGCAAAAATATGGCAATGATCTTCACAATGGGATTAGCTTGTCTTCATACATCCGAGAAGATAAATCGTCTGCATTTAAGTATTCACAGGCGCTGGTTTATTCCTATCTAATGTTACTCAAGGAGGAATCAGGTTACTCGGAAGGAAAGAACCTGGTCTTGACACGCACCAAAGACGGCAAGCATCACCATCAAGCAGAAGATGCCCGATTGATGTTCGATCCGCTAGGTGGAATATATATAGATAATTATCAAACAAGGCGAGACTATTTTAAGTATCGATGTGCCTTAACCATGTCGTTTTGGGACATGTCTTTGAAAGAAAAGGGCTACTATTTGCGAAATGCCGTAGAAGATTGAGGCCAAAGAAGCAATTTCAAATAGTCTTGGGATTAAAAACAAAAAGTAGACATTCAGCTGGCAGTAATAGGGGGAAGATGGGTTGGAATTGTCGGCTGTACTGGACACATTGAAAGATCCCGCCTTCAAACAATTGATCTAGGCAGTAAGTTTCTTTAGGCCCCACAGGCCAAAGCTCCATTCCCGGAATGATTGCGGTATTGAAATCATATTGTGCGGTCCACCAATAAGCTTTAGACACTTTTGTGTACTAACGTCTCTCCATATCGCCTCCTATTCCGATGTTTGTCTCAATGAATTGTTGTTCTTGGGATGAATGTCTATATTGATATAAAGTTCTCGTTGGCGGCACTTGTGTACTTTTGACTTTACCCTTGAGGATAAGTGCAGAGTAAGCGCCTTCCTATTGAGCTTTCTACCCTATCATCTCAAGTTGTTTTCTCTGGAGATTAATTCAGTTAAGGAATACCAATGCCCGATATCCAACTCACTCTTGTGCTGCTAGCTACCTATTGGGCCGGCACTAATGTGATTTTTGCCGGTATAAAACTGGTTAACGAAGTTCGGGACAAAATATTGTCCGGGCAGATTCCGGATAGGAAATTGACTGAACCGGAGCGGCGGCAATTTCTGCGTTTCGATTGGCTGCCAGCGATTGGCTCACTTAGCACCATATCTTTACTGCTTGGACTCATCCTGCTGTTCATGCCGGAGTTGGTAGCCAATAAAGACGGGAGCTATATGTTTGAATACATTTGTCGCATAGCTTCTGTTATTCCTTTTTGCGGCTTTCTGTTTTTTATTATTCGAGGCATATCTGAGTATCATTTGTTGAGGCGGGCGATTAAGGGGGACCTTACCTGAAGATGGACTTTGCCTTTCAGGACTCATTTGAGCGTTGTAGTCTTGCTTCGCCATGGCTGGTTAATTGCTTGTGCGATCTGGTATTTGTCTTGGAAGAGCGTGGAGTTCCCTTTATTTTCATAATATATTCTAAATAGCGTTGATAACACATTGCCAGTGTCCTTGGTCTCATCTTTTAAGCTAACTCACTTCTAGTTATGTGGAATCTCTTTTTGGGAATGGTTTTGCTCTCTGAGCAGTCAGTTGCCTGGGATCGCTGGGCAGCGGTTGCTGTGGCGATTGCTGGTTTGATCTATGGGCTATATCAAAGACAAAAACGCCTTCAGGATAAGAAGGATGACGTTAACGTTGAACTTCAAGTAAAAGACCAATTCGAGGCGAATAAAAGGGCTGCAGAAAAGGAATCGGATGAAAATTGGTATCGGCGCACCCTGAAAGATGAATTGGGTGTCGTTCACCTACTCCGACATCAGCGTCTCGATATAATAAAAGTTGAATTACTTGATACATTTGTTTCGTTAAACCTCACCGCCTCTTCCGGGAGTTCCGAGGCTGGCGGCGTTGCTCTGGCAGAGACTCAAAAGTATCTTAGTCCCGAAGAGGTAATTACCCGAGCTTTTCAGGCAGAGCGATTGCTGTTGATTATCGGCGATCCGGGATCCGGAAAAACGACTCTACTAAAGTTTTATGCCACTCATTGTCTTAACAATCGCTATCAAGCGGTTCGAGAGTTCGGTTTACAAGATCCGCGATTGGTTATCTATTTCCCGCTGCGTGAGGTAAAGGAAGATGTCGATGACCAGGGCCAGCGCAAAATTTGGCCTCTTCACCAACAGCTTAATGCCTGGGCCAGTCAACGCGAACGTGAAATTGATCCGGATATATTTTACGATTGGCTCCACAAAACGCGAACCCTGATCTTGTTGGACGGTCTTGATGAAATTAGTGACTTGCATAAACGCATCCGGGTGTGCAGCTGGATTGATCAGACTGTACAAGGACTGCACAAGGCCTACTTTGTGGTGACTTCCCGGGAAACAGGCTATCGTAAAGTTGATAATGTTGAGTTGGGGTTTCCGCATTTACGAGCTGATATAACCGATTTTACACCTGAGCAGCAGAAGCAATTTTTACAAAGCTGGCTATCGGCAGCTTACATAAGTACGGGGCACGATGCAGCTCGACATCCTGATTATGATAAATGGGAAGGTGAACAGCGCCGAAAAGGACTAGCGGATGCAGAAAAAATCACTGCGTTTCTTGCAAAAGAAGAAAATCATTCCACCCGCGATCTAGCCGGGACGCCAATGCTCCTCCAAATCATGGCTACGCTCTGGAAAGAGCGAGATATCTTGCCTGAGACTCGGAGAAGTTTATTTGAAGCAGCACTGGAATACATGTTGGAGTTTCGTGACAGCGCTCGCGGATTAGAACCGCTTTTACCTGCGCGTAAGAGCATGCTGGTCTTGCAACCACTTGCATTATGGATGCAGGCCAGTGGTGACAAGGCCGATGGGAGTGGGGATGAGATGCCTTGCCACGAATTTCATGAGCGTATGCAAGTGCAGCTCGATAATTTAAGTGGAGCGCCAACGGCAATCGATCTTTGTCACAATCTACGTGATCGAGCTGGAATTCTCGTTGAATATGGCGGGAATTACCTATTCCGCCACAAGAGCTTCAGGGAATATTTGGTTGGTCGACAGTTGGTCAAGGATTGTCAGAAAGACGCCACAAGGTGCAAATCCCTGGCAAAAAGAGTTGGGAATGATTGGTGGCTTGAACCACTGCGCTTCATGATGAGTGAAGCGGATGAAAACATTTTTAATCTGATGATGAGCGCAATCTTTACAGGGCCGGCAACGAGTGAAATGTCAGAAAAGCAGCAGCGAACGTTGCGGCTCATGATAGGCGATGCCTCTGAAAAACCGGTAACTGCATTGGCAGAAATACTTGAGACTACCGATGTTACCAGCTACTGCGAACGATATCTTCTGGGAGCGCTCAAGCAAATAGATTCAAAATCAGCTCGTGATGTAGTGCGACAATATCTCCAGGGTCATCCACAATCACCCATTGCCCGGGAAATTGTAGCCGAGTGGGACGGCGAGAATATTAGCCCACGTGTCGAGTTGGGACCGCTGTTGCCGGGAACTACCGAGCCTAACACTTTTCGTAGTCCCCTCGAATATAATGCTGAGTATATCCTGATTCCTGGTGGAAGCTATACTTATTCTGTATCTGAAAGAACAGAAACAGTGACGGATACATATTTTGCTAAATACCCCCTAACTTTTAAGCGCTACAAACGATTCATAAGATACGTGCTTGGAGAGGAGCAAGAATTAGCGGGCATCTTGGACCGGGAACGCTTTGCCGAGCAATTGCAGGCAAGTGCAATGGAAGAGCTTCGCCAGCATTTTATGACTTCAATTAGCAAATGGCCTGCCTTACTTGTCTCCGGAGAAGCAGACAACCGTCGATTTAATGGTGATGGTCAGCCGGTAGTAGGCATTACCTGGTTTGCAGCCAAACTCTACTGTTTCTGGTTAAGTACCCTGGAAACAATCGGCTACGGTCGTGAAGACAATACCTGGTATTATGATCTGCCGAACGAACTGGAGTGGGAATGGGCCGCTGGCGGAGGAGACAGGGAATATCCCTGGTCAAAAGAAATCGCAGAGCCATTTGAGAAACTTGCCAATTACGCCAGGAATGTCGGTGCTACAACTGAAGTGGGCATTTACCCGAAAGGGGCGACTTTACAGGGATTAGCGGATATGGCTGGCAATGTCTGGGAATGGCAAAATAATACATATCGGCAAGATGGCGTGAATCGTTCTTTAAGAGGGGCTTCATGGAGCACAAGCGGTGATGCGTTACGTTGCACGAAGCGCCTGAGCAATTCCCCAAATTCCCGCTTCGAGACCTTCGGTTTTCGAGTGATTCGTCGTAAAGCGATACGCTAAGGTCTTCTTTTACTAACAGTACTCAATCCTCAGCTGTTAGACTCTTCCTTTTATATTCCTTACAGATGTCAGACTAATCTGATTGTGAAACTATTTGCTATGGTGTTTAATAGTATGCTGTAGGGGATGGTTGCTGTTGCCTGTTAGGCGATAGGTAGGCCGAACGATAGAGGCCGGAGATTGCAAATAAAAATGATTTCTCAATATATAGCCTGCTTAAGGTGAAATATGAGTGTAGCGGTATCGCGAGTCTTTTTGGCTTTACGATACAGAAAATCAGTTGCCTGCATATGAGATCTATTGTGATTTCTTGGCCACATAAATACATGCGGCTACGTTGATAATGAGGAGAGGATTAATGAAGTTGATTTTGAAAAGCAGCTTCGGGATGTTGGATCCTGGAATAAAGGTATTCCTGGTCAGTGTCCTGTTTTTGTCAAGCGCCGGTGGACTATTCAGTTGTGCTGGTGGAAGCGACGTACGTATAGCTGAAGAATATTTTGAAAATAGCCTGCACCGTACTATGCGACATCTAACATTTTATTTCCTAACAATCACGGAAGCAGAATTGGATACTGTCGGTGTTCAGGATATGTACAATGTCCTGGTTTCAGATCTGGAAATATTGAAAGTGCGGGCGGCAGAACTCGGCGATGATAAGTATCAGCAGGTTGCGGCACTTGATAGTACCATTAAGCTGATTAACTGGCGCTATCGTGAGAAAGGTAAATGTCTCGCCAAATTGTTACAAAATGGAAATCTTGACCAAAGCCAGGATTGCTTGCGCCTGCGAGCATTGTTGCGTCCGCCGGATGGTGAAGTCTGGGCGTTACTAAAAAATCTCTACAGCGAAATTCCTGAATCCAGGTTGGTTATCACTAAACGTGAAGAAACCGGACAGCCGCAGGCCAGCAAGTAAAATGGTGTCTCTTATGATCGATCCACGAAATGGTGCCGGATCGCGTTTGAAAATGACTATTAATGACTAAAAAATTGTAAGTAAAATGCTATGAAGATTCTTGAATTATTTACTATTGAATATGCAAATATAATCATCCCGCTGTTGACGCTAATGGCGACCCTGGTTGGTTATTTCTACCGGGAAACCAAAAACCGGCAATATGCTATCGGTGGTGTCATTCTGGCATTGCTGATATGTTCTGTTTCGATTGTAAAAACGGTTGATGAATTGGGGAAGAAGCATGAGCTTGATGAAATCGGGCAACATATTGAAAAGATCAATAACGCAATCGATTCGATGAATGTGAACGAAGAAGTGGATGCGGCTGAATTGGTAGACCTTTTTCAGAAGATCAATATCTCAGCAGCAGAGATATTTCCTTTGTTTGAGCGTGACTCTATCAAAATAACCGAACTTCATAATAAGATCATTTACGAACCGGCTTCCGAAGCAGAAATCGTACGCGAGGTATCGTCGATGAGACGTCAATTGCTGCGTGGGCAGCAATCCGGCTTTGTTGAATTTGGTGAAGAGGTCGGTATGCGTTTCAACTATATCCGCGATAGTCTGTTAACAATGAACAAAGCACTTGTTGACACGCTAAAGGCTCAGCAAAGGCTCCTGCGGGGAATGATGATCAAAAATGCTGACTCTGCCGAGCGTCTGGCTGCTGAGTTGAAGTCACTCAATCAACGGCATACGGAAGACCTTGTGCGTATTGTGCGCAGAATAACCATGCACCGCGAAGACTATTAGGTCTTGCTCAATAAGCAGTCGAATCCGACTGTTTATTGGGTGACGAAATTGCCACAAGGATATTGAGATGCAATCCAACTTTTCATAGGCAATTTTTATGGCAAAACCCAAGTATGTAAAAACTTGCTTGAAGTGTAAGAAAGACGGCCGAATCGAAGCGAAACGCTGTAACGACTGTGGCAATTGGTTTGGTGCAGATGATGAAGAGTTCAAAAAGCAAGAAGGGAAAACCTTCTTTTATCGCTGGATCTGTATTAAGTGTGGCAATAAGAATGCTCGTGAAAATGAACGTTGTGGATGCGGCGGTTTGCAAAATCAGGAAAGTTGTTATTTGGCAAGCCAAATCTATGGTGAGCACTCACAGGAAGTTCAGGAACTGCGTTTGTTTCGTGATCAATATCTCTTGCCCAATCCATTTGGCTATTTGCTTGTATATCTGTACTATAGTGTCTCTCCACAACTAAAACGCATTGCACAAGTACAATTGATTCGTAATATCATTCATTGGAATGTCAATAGAGTTCTTTGGTTGATTCGCAAATTGCCTATTGTTGTCGAACGTAAAGGCCATAATCCGTGAACTACAGATACTTTGGAGTATTTTTCCTGTTGGTTCTGACGGCAAGTTTCAGCGGTCAAAGCCTTAGCCCTGATTCAGCAGCCACAAAAAAACCGACATATCAAACCACTGACGTAGATTCAAGTTCTATAGTGAACGAAATTGTCGAGAACGCTAACGATTCATCTCGTGAGGCAAGTAGTAGCAGTAGCCCGGTCACCGATCGTGCTGCCCCGCCTGATGGTACCGGCGTTTGGCCGTCGCTGGGGTGGGCCGAATTCTATATGGCTCTAATTACGGCTCTGACAATGGCTATCCTGATTACGCCTGTGAGAACCTGGATTGCAGAAAAAGTTAAGCAACAGATGGAGGTCTCGGGCAGGAGTCGCCTGAAACCGGTGAGCTTACGAAAATCGAAGCGCGAATATCGAAAATTACTACAGAACCGTCTGGGTAAAATTGGACTGATGGGGCATCGGGATCAAATTAATCGTCAGGTAGAGTTAGAACGGGCCTTCATCAATCTTCGACTTTCATATGAGGTGCATTCGACAGACGAGACGTCGCTTGGTAAAGAGCTAAGGCGTGACTCGTTAATTGGAGAAGAACAGGACCCTCTTAGTTTGATCAATAAGGTGTTTGATGGTCAAAACCGTATGCTCTTGATAAAAGGGCACCCTGGTTCCGGCAAAAGTACACTGATGAAATTTATCGTCATGCAGGTCCTGTATCGACGCACGCGTCGGCGTTATCAACCGATCTTTATGCGGCTTCGTGAACTGGAGGATATACCTGCTGATGCCAATGCATTGATTGCGGCATTGCAAGCTTGGGCAAATGCGGCGCGAGCCGATTTTCATCCGGATTTAATACAATCTTTACTTCGTGACAGTTGCATTATCGTTTTTGATGGACTTGACGAGATCCCCGACGTCAATCAACGAGCGGCTTTTTGTCAGGCCCTTGCTGCCTTCCACGATGGCTATCCACTAGCTTGTCTCATTGTTACGACCCGTTACGAAGGATATGGGAAGAACCGCACGGTTGACGGGGTTGAGGCAGATATTCGAATTGATCTTCCCAAAGTTGAAGCAGATATTCAATCCTTAAACTATGCGCAGCAGAAGGAATTTTTGGATACCTGGTACAACATACTAGTCCGTGCGGATCTTGCGGAAGTAACAGAGATAGAAGAACGTAAGAAACAATTGCTAAACTATTTGAATCCTGATATCCAATACGATGAGCAAACGATTGTTCAACGACGGCAAATGTCCACTCTCTTGGGCTCTCCACTGTTGCTCAATATCCTTATCCTGCTTTGGCATAATCAGGGCTACAGCTTTCCAAATCGTGGCGAAATGTATAGTAGTTTTCTCAGTTACATCCTTTATAACCGTGAATTGGTAAAAGGGGGGCAGCTAAGACCACCCTTGACTTTTCAGGATTCGTGCCGGGTATTGGAACCATTAGCGCTGGATATGCAAAAGAACGAAAAGCAGGATTTTGCTACAGCTCAATGGATTTATGGGCGACTCGGTGAGTATATGCAGCCATTGAGGAACCAGGTAACCCCGGCCGTCTATTGTCGTTTCTTGGTGGAGCGAGCCCATTTACTTGAGTGTCCGGATGAAGCGCGCTTGACCTATATGTTTCGACACCGAACTTTCATGGAGTATTTAGCCGCCCGTGAATTAATTCGTCTTTGCCGAAGTGAGGCAGATCGAATGCGTATGATGACCTATTTGGCTGATGATCGTTGGGAAACGGTTTTGCGATTTTTCTTTAGCCAAATCGAAGATCAACCATTCCGTGAGTTCTTGGACTATTTGCTTCAGGACGGCTGTTGGAAGGCTTGGGACAAGCGTCAACTACAGATTTTCTTCGGGATGCTGGAGGAAGTGCGCTTTGTTGATGGAGAGCATCTCGTTTCAAAATTGATAACAGTTGGAACTGAATCGGCGCAAGGAGCATTGCTTCGCGGAATTATGCAGGCATTAAATCGAAAACAGGATTTTGAGTTGCTATCACATTTACTGGCGGAGGATGCACTTTCTGCAGATGAGTCCGTATCACTGGCAAATTGGATGCTTGATATCGGTCATGGCCGGCTACTACCGGAGGCGTGGCGGCAGAGGTTCGCTGTCGTTCAGAATGGTTTGGAAGTTGCTGCAAGTGGTAGGGTCTTTCGCAATATTATTGAAGATTTTGCGGAATATATTCTGATACCGGGTGGCACTTATCGCTATCAAGGAAGCGTAGAGAAAACAATTCCTGATCTCTGGTTTGCTAAATATCCAGTTACCAATCGTCGTTACCGGAAATTCATTGAATATATGCAAGGCGGTTTAGTAGAATTGCAGGAAATATTGCCAATCAGCGTATTCGTAGCACATTTACAAAACCAAATTGCGCTTTTTGTTGGCGAGCGAGCTGTTGAAACTGGTGGAATTACACCACTGCCGGGAAAATACGATGACGATCAGCGCTTCAACAGCGAGCAGCAACCTGTTGTTGGTGTTGACTGGTTTGCAGCCACGGCATACTGCATTTGGTTATCGGCCTTCGATGCAGTTGGCAATGGCGTTGATTTGCCGCCTGTGAACAATATGCCATATCGGCTACCTGAGGAAGAAGAGTGGGAATGGGGTTCTAGTGGTGGTACAAGGCAATATCCATGGGCAGCAGAATTAGGACCGCCTACTGATCAACTTGCTAATTATGGTGAAATGATAGACGCGACAACTTCCGTAGATAGTTATCCGCAAGGGGCGACGCCTGAGGGTTTAATGGACATGGCTGGTAATGTTTGGGAGTGGCAGGGCAATTGGTTCGATCGAGAAAAGAGCTCTCGTTCCTTGCGTGGCGGATCATGGATGTACAGCAGTGGCAATCTGCGTTGTTCTGTTCGTATTGACCGGCATCCTGGACTGCGCGGTCATGATCTCGGCTTTCGTGTATTACGCCGTTCTATAACAACCTGATAATCTTTTTTTAACCGGTCTACGCGCTTACCTTGTTGAAATTGTTGGCGCTTATCCGATAGTTAGCTATATTCTTCACAAATTAATAGGTATAGCCTTGTTGTGTTGATCTGGGGGAGATACTATTGCTGAATCGCTTTCGCGTTGAAGATGTAACCGCTTTCTATAAAGGCCGTATTGGGCGCATCCTGCAAAAAAAATGGTATCGTCGTAGCTTACCTCTGCAACTGCTACTTTTTGTCGCTGGTGCGACAGTATTTTCCTCTGCATGGTATAAGGAAAACAATAGTTTTGGGCCAGCCGTCGTGTTTGCTGCTTACAGTGATTCATTGATCATAAAAGATCAAGACGGGGTTGCAATTGATGATGGCTATTACGTGAAATTTGAAGAACGTAGAAACGATCGACGTGTTAGCAACCAGGGAGCCCTGGTGATCCATGACAAGACAAACCCGCGGCAAATTCGAGTACAAAAACGTTCAGGCAAGACCGCTGTAGATTCCAGTCAATTACTTGATGTTCGTGATATCCGTAAAATGGAATTCAAGGTGGACAATGGAGCACTGGGTCTTGAGCTATGGACGATTCAATATTTTCCAAAGGGGAAATTACGTCCGGCCAGCGATGCATTTCATATCGAAAAAGGCCAATTTTCCCTCTACCGTTTTTCTAGTTCAGATACGCTTGAAAGGATACCGGCAACTGAAGTCGGCGACATCGAATTTCGCAAGAGTGTTAGCTTGAATGGTATTGAAATTGTTGACTCGACTTTACTGCTGCTGGGATTTGATGGGGATCTATACACTAAGCATGTCGACAGTAGCTTCCGGGCGCAGGACAGCCCGGAAATCTGGCATCAGACGACAGACCTGGAAGTCGCTGAAAGACTCTTACCTCTTATGGAGCATATCAATCCTACTGTTTCATGGGGGTGGCAAGGGATTGATCGCCTGCCCGGAGAGCAGGATCGCTATGCCGTTGTCAATGCAAAATCCGGCCGAATGTATACCTTGCGGGAGCATGCTGAAGAATGGACGATCGACGCGATGAAAAATGCGAGTTCCATCGATACGGTGCCCTTTCCACTGCTTTCTCCCCCGGAAAACGCTCGCTGGCATGAGGGGGCTGCTGTCCGAAACTTCAAAGATGCTTCAGGAAAAGAACAAACAGCATGGTTTTTGACGGAGGCATTTCATGGAGAGTTGCGAGTTTTTCTCAGTGAGGTTGGAACGATTCCTGATTTTACTGACGATCACCCATACCTGCGCGAGGTGCTATTAGACAAGGATGGTGAGCCAAGTTATCTGGAGGGAGCAGCCATCAACGATAACGAGCATGCCTGGCTTTTTGTTTCCGATCGTACCGGGATGATTCATTTTATACCGTGTGCTCACGTTGATATATTTCCGGCAATCGCTTCATGGCGCTGCCGTATGCAGCGCCTAACACCCGGACGTATTTGGCATTGGATTCGTCGCGACGGGAAAAAGTATTGGGAGCAATATCAACTTCCTGACGTGGGACACGGACAGGAGATCGCTGTCGACGAAAACGGCAATCTCTGGTTTGCAGAAGACAACTATTTTCGCATGATTCATTCACCCATTTTTAGTATGTGGTTTCAATGGGGGACTTCCTGGTGGGTGTTAGGTATTCTAATGCTACCATTTAGCATTCACTTGCTTCTGAAACTAGATCAAGTGCGAACCAGCCAATTGCGCAAAAGGAGTGAGGAACTGGAGGTATTGGTAAATGAGAAGAACGAAGCGCTAATTAAAAATGAGCAACTCACAGTTGCTCTCGAAAACGAACGCGATGATTTGAAACAGGCACTTGATCAACGGGATGAAGCATTACTGGAGTTAGAAGAGGTCAAGGAAACTTTGATTAACCGAATAACGCTATCCGGGCCTGATTCTGAAACCAATAATAGTGAGCGAGCAGGCATTGTTGGAGATAGCAAGCCGGTTAGAGAAATGATACAACAAATTCATACCAGCGCCGGATCGGATGCACCGGTTTTGGTTCTTGGCGAAACGGGGACGGGAAAAGAGCTTGTTGCACGTGCGTTCCATAAGTTTAGCAGGCGCCGAAAAAAGGACTTTCATCCGGTCAATTGTGGTGACTTTCAAAGTGCTGATATGATGAAAGCAGAACTGTTTGGCTGCATTAAAGGTGCTTTTACCGGTGCCGATCGGGACCGTGAAGGCTTGTTTGAAGTATTGGATGGTGGTACGCTCTTCCTCGATGAAATTGCTGACATGCCGCTTCCCGTACAAACGATGCTTTTGCGTGTGCTTGAGGACGGTGAATTTACTCGAATGGGAGATCGCCGCAAAAAATACAAAAGCAATGTCCGGATCATTGCCGCCACAAACAAAGATCTGGAAAAAGCGATAGCGGCAAAGGAATTTCGGGAAGACTTGTATTTTCGACTTAATACCATCATTATTCGTGTGCCGCCACTGCGCACAAGGAAAGAAGATATCCTACCCCTCGTCAAGAGTTTCTATCGCCAGTTTTGCAGAGCCGAGGGAAAACCTGTGGGAGATATTCCCAAAGCCGCAATTGACCTTTTAATGAAGTATGATTGGCAAGGCAATATTCGCGAACTACGTAACATTATT
Source organism: Calditrichia bacterium (assembly GCA_028284445.1). GTDB lineage: Bacteria > Calditrichota > Calditrichia > RBG-13-44-9 > J075 > JANQRS01. The sequence continues at coordinate 78,392 of JANQRS010000024.1, read as the reverse complement.
CATACAATCGTCATAATGAATCCTGGGGGGGAATTCCGCTTGTGGCCACATCAAATCGAAAAGCTACAGTCGTCCGCAAAAGACGTATCGACAAATGTCACCCGATTCGAATCCCTTGAAGATTTGTCCCTGGGATTACAATATCTGAAGGCCAAACATCAGCAAGAGCAAGACGATTTTTACATTCGAGCTCTAAAAATTGCCGACAGTGTCGAGAAACTTGCTGAAGCTTTGGAGGTGCCGAGAACGACGTTGTATGATTTACTCAAAAAACGAGGCATCAATCCGAAGGATCATCTCAGGTAAAAATCCGGAATTTCGGATTTTTGTCCGGAATTTCGGATTTTTATGAGGCAATTTAACCCCCTTTGTCCAATAGAATTTTCTGTCTAAGTGTATTGTAAACTTGACTTTATCCTGCCTTCTTAGTCTACTCCAAATTTTTGGCACTATCCTTGTCTTATTCGCTTGTCAGAGATAATTGAGGATTCGCTGCTCTACTCCCAGGGAGCGAAACTCTACAGTCAATTGACCAACAGCGGAGGACATAACATGTTAGAAGTCTTACTTGCTGACCCCCAGAAACTCTTGTGCGACACGCTACAGCGCCAGTTCCGGAATGAAACCGGTATAACCATTTCCGGTACGGTTTCTAATACTCGCGATCTTTTCACATCACTGGAAGGAGATCAGCATGATATCGTTTTATATAATCCTGCTTTGCAGGAACGGGATCCGTTCACTGTTCTGGCTACTATACGAGACTGCTATCCGCAAGTACGCATCCTGCTTATTGAGGATAAAATGGCCGCCTATCAGGCTGCCAGAATGATCAAAGCCGGTGCCCATGGCTACTTTACCAAAACGGATGGGGTTTCTGAGTTGCTGAATGCGCTACGTTTGATTGGCCAGGGCAATATGGTGATACCAGCAAGAGTTCAGGAAGAACTCTTTTATGTGGGAGAGCACATACCGGGGAAATTACACAACCGGTTATCGCGACGTGAATTTGAAGTGCTCTACCAGATGACCTCTGGGAAGACGAATAAGGAGATCTCAGCAATTCTTGGTATCAGCGTAAAGACGGTTAGTACCCATCGAATGAGGATTCTGCGCAAGCTGGGCTGCGCTAACAATATCGAGCTCATCCGCTATGTTCTGCGACATAAGCTTGTCAACTAAATGAGCTAGTGGAATACAACAGTCAGGAAAGTGTGGCAAGCATGCAGGTGGTTAGGGTTGCTCGCTCTTTGAGCGGGTAAAAATGTCAAGAATAATTGGAGTGATACAGGTGGGACCTTCGGCAAATATTCAATAATGCAGCTTAGGCGTTAGAAATAATCCTACTGTATTATGGCTGAATCAAAACGAGACGAGTTTACCCTTGCGGAGATGTCGGAAGCGTATATTGCGCTCTGGGAGGAAGAGCCGATTGACAGTATCTGAAGTTTCGTCGTGAGGAGGCTTGCCGGACGGTGCCCCTGTATCACCCTACCAATTGAGCGAATTTGGTTTATATAAGAAAATGCCGTATTCTTGACCCTTAGCAAGTGCGAGGCTAATTCTCACCAAATACGATTGAAAATTCTCTTGCCGGACTACTTGTATTGATATGCTTATTGGTCGCAGTCCGACAAAGCTATTGGGGGAGCTATGTCCGAACGGTCCCATTTTCACCACCTTTCTTCCCGCATCAAAAAAATAGCTGTTCAACTCTACGGCTATACATTCTATCACAGTCCTTCCGAGATCCACAATACAGACTTCCGCTTCCTCGGGCGCGAGAAAATCATCCGCAAGCTAAAAGCCATTTTGATGGAAAGTGAAACACGGTCCGGGGCTTATTTGATTACCGGGTATCGGGGCATGGGTAAGTCCAGTTTCGTAAATCACGTGATTGATGAAGTAATGCCCCAAAACTGGAAAAGCTTTCAGATTGCTCGTTATGTAAAGATAGCGCTATTTAGCGTTATCTTATGCGCCTTTCACTTTCAATACATTATTGCGGTTCTGGCAAGTGGCTTATTTGGCTTTCTGTTCTGGAATTGGTCAGAGCGAAATAGTCATTATTTGACTGCCCTAAAATTACGTTCCAGAAGTAACGGCTTTCAGGAGTATATACGGCATATTTTTCTGACCTTTGTTGATATTTGCTACTTCTATTTTGAAAGCGTTTTCCTTTCGACCCGTCGTAGCCCAGGCTCACGAACCTTCAATTTCTTCCAGGATATTTATCTTAGCATGTTCATCGCCTGCAATATCGCGTTTCCGGCAACAATGCTGTCTTTGACGTTCCTGGCATGGTTTCTTCCTTTATTCTTTCGCCGAAAGGATACTTTACATTTCCACAATAGTATAAGCCATCTTCTTTGGGTGATAACGATTTTTCTGGTGCAGATATTTGTGGCAATAGCAGATCGAGAATTTTCTACCAGCATAACCAAATTGTCAAAATTCTTGCTTGATTATTGCGCTGAAAGCCAGATCCTTGTCCTCCAATTCATCGCTGATATTCTTTCCGGAGTCAATGAACACCTGGCCCACGTTCCCGAGGAGTTGACTACGGCTAGCACGCTGGGTTATTCACTTTTCCAACTCTTGTTCTTGCTGGCGATGAGTCGATTGCTACTCACGTTTCAAAAGCGACATAGTGCCAAGTTAAAAGATACCGGGGAAACATTGGGCCGAAATTGGCCAAAAAGTAAGACGCATTTTTTCCAATTTTTCAAAGATTTTGGCCCATTTATCGCGAATATACCAGGGTCGATTTTTTATCTTAAAGAAAAGATCAAGAAATATTTTAATGGTGTACGACGTATACCAATTCGGGTCAATCTTGGTTATGACGATTTGCAGGAAATTGACATCCTCCGTTTAGTTGCCCATGGTATTCAGGACCAATATAAACTTCTTCGAAGTAAACTCGCCATTCTTTCTGTCTTGAAATATTTCGCACTATATATTTTTGTTTCCGCTCTTTTTTTTAGTCATGGATTTCATGATTTGAGCAAGAGCATCTTGTTGGAAAGTGGCCTGATTCGCTATTTCCCGTCGCAAGTTCTTAATCTTGTCGATACATCCTCAAATATCCAGTATCAGAAGGTCGATATAGAAGTACTTGAATGGCTGTGTCAACCAACTGATAGTGAAAGTCTAAGAAGCTTCAAGGAATTTAATATAGAAGACCAGGCGAGTTATGACTCGTTAAACGTAATTGCCTTAGAGCTATTACAAACCAAGTTGTCAAATGATACAACCTGGGATTCGCTTCGGCTGCCTTCGCAACTTGCAAGAGCGTTCGCCTACCTCGACGAGAGGCTGCGAGAGAATCCCGATGGTTTCTTAGAAGACAATCTAGATTCGTTAATATTGATACCAAACTATGTACAGGGAATATCGAACCTTTCGAGCCTTTTTGGTACCGATCTACCGCAGCAGGCAGTTGCTGATCTAAACTCCGTTCTTACTGCGCCAGATTCTGCAGCGTTTTGGCAAAAATCCCTTATTCATATAGATATTTTTTCTGTGCTGATATACAACAAGATATGGGAAGCTCTAGTTGGAAAAAACAATCAAGTTCCATTGGTTTCCTCAGCTATGAAAGCGCTGAATAATCTGCCTATTCACATAAAGCTCTCTACTAATCGTAGCCTCCGGTTGATTCCTCCTCGGATAAACTGGATATTCGTTGCAACTTTGCTGGTCGCATTATGCGCTTTTAACTTGATCTTTCGTTTTAGAATTGCCGGAATTGTATCCAATCGATATGTCTTGAAACAATTGAAGGCATTAAATGATAGGATTGAGGCGCAAATTTCAACCTCGCAGCAGGCTGCGGTTGGTATTCCTGGTTTGACGGCTATTAAGCTGCCTGGTTTTGGCGCGGTCTTCGGCAAACGCAAGACTTTAAAAATTGCAGACGAACGAGAAATTGAGAAGCAACTCATTCGCATCCTGGAAGACATTAGCAATATCCCTACGATCTTTCTTCGGCCTGAGTTTATTATCGTATTTGATGAGCTGGACAAAATAGAGCCGCGAAGCTTAATGGAGAGTGATATTGACACTCTGGCGAGGATAGACAACCACGCAGATTCGGCTAGCGAAAGGTTTGAGAACCGTAAAGGCCGTCAGCTAACAATATTGAATATCTTGGCTAACCTCAAGCATTTCTTGAATACAGCGAAAGCCAAGTTCATTTTTATCGCCGAACGTGAAATGTATGATGCCGCTCTCGCTGATGTTTCGGACCGACACTATTTTATCGGTAGCATATTCCATGATATCATCTATGTTGAAAGCTTTCTAAAGGATCAAGCAGAAGGCATTACTGCTGATATCACAGCCATGACAGAGGCTTATGTTTGTCAATTCATTTTGCCACCCTCTCAATTCCGAACAAAAGCGGAACTCAACTTACAAACTTATCACGCCTATTTGCTGGATGAAGTATTTCCAATCCATGAAGATAGTCCTACCCAAAATAAAGTCAACGAATGGTGTCGTAACAAACTGATCTATACTCTTAAGGAGTTCATCGTATATGTTACTTATCGAAGCAATGGTGCGCCGAAGAAAATCACTCAACTTTTTGAAAACCACGTGACGCAAATTACTCAAAAGAGATTTGAGAATGCCGACCAGGACTTTATTACCGTCGGTAACCAAGCCGAAGCTTTGTACTTGGTATTCGACTTCTATACACAATATAAATTTGGTATGATCGCCTATTTGGTCAATCCGTTTATCTATTATGTGATACGTGGAATTCGGGATTATGGCGATAAGCTGATGGTCTCTGCCGCTTTTCTGATAGATCATTTGTATAAATATAACGGTGCTGGCTTTTCCTGGGATAATCTCGAATTGATGCCGGAGGTCATCGATGTACACAAAGCGCCGCAACTCCGTGAATTGATCAATCAAATTCTCAACTTTTTACAGAATACTCATATTGAGCAAATTATTAATGGATTCTATGACTTTAAGTTTAGCAAAAATATAGTCGAAGAAATTCAATTTCTTAGTAAGGTGTCGGAATCTGAATCGGCCGCTTTCAATTTTACTTTGGATGAATCGCAGGCATTGAAGAGGCATTATGCACTTGTCATAAAAGATTTGGAACGACGCTACCGAAAGAAAGACAGCAGTCAAATACCGCAGGTGATTCATGCACTTTGTTTTATGCATCGGATCCTGGGAGATCTGTATTATTACGATGAAGATTTTAACAATGCAATTATAGAATATCGGGAAGCGACTGAGCCGCTTTTGGGTGCAGCAAATATTGTCGATGATATTCCTCGTTTTATAATCTTGATTCGTAATAAGCTAAAAATTGGTCTGACATTTGAGCGCAAAAAAAGTTACGACCAGGCAGCCAGTATTTACAATGAGGTGACGCGCTTGGTATTCGAGTTTTGCCGCCTTTTGTCGGATGATACATATCTTGAGATTTGGCAAGAGTCAGGTGAAAGCGAGATCCCGTATAAACCTCAATTAAAGGCTGAAGGTGTCATGTTCCAGCAATTGGGTGAATCGTATCGACAGCATATTATTGAAGGTTTTCGCCTGATTTATCAATCCCTGCTCGCTGATTTTGTAATTATTGAAAAACTCGGTCTTGGTGGTATCACCGGCCAGGATATTATTCGATTGCGCAAGCGCGCTCGATATTTGCGCAACCTGATTAAAGACCCTGCAAAGTATCTTGTTTATGCTGAACTTATGAATAAGATAGGTGACGTGCTATTCTTTAAGAATGGCCCGATAGGGCGCCGCGTATCTGATGAGTCGGAAACAGCATTACAGACAACATTTACGCCTGCTCATAAAATACCTCATTCAGATGCGGCCCATCAAGATTTGGATGATGTAGATAAACCAATTATTTATTGTAATCGCTCGGAAGCCTTGTGTACCAAAAATAGGCATATTTCAAAATTACGCCGTAATCGCCTCAAGGCTCCTTGCCGAGCGTGCGGATATTACATGCAGAGTCTGAACGAAATTAATGAGAAGTATTTGACCACGAAGAAGCTTGATGAAGAAAATACGCCAATTGAATGGGATGTTGTCGGAACAGTAATTGACGAAATAGTAGTGCGTTATGAAAAAGACGACATTGCTGAAGCCCCTGAAAGAGAAGTGCTGAAAAACCTCGTTTTGAACGATAAAAACAAACGCCGTCGAAATAATATCATTCTAATTAATTTACTATCTTCTCTCCGCCACGACTTTCATCATGATAAGCCGTCGAGTCGTAATCATGCAACCGCGCTGGCCATCGCAAATTCCCTATCGGATATTGGCGATACATTCCTAAGCTGTGCAGCTCCGCAGGAAGAGCTGTCTCTAAATTTCCTTGAAGATCTACTGTTCAAGCTATTTGCTTCAGGGGATGACAAAGAGGCAGGCCCTATCAAGGAACGACATAAGGCTCGAGATGTTATTTTGATTGATTTTCTCTCCAACAGAGGAACAAAAGCCCGCTCAAACAATTCTGAGGGAGCAGAAACGACTTCAAATAATGCTGAAGAGCCGGATTATTGGGAATTAGGAAAGCTTGAAGAGGTGCTTGTTTATTACTACCTCGCTTCTGCCTATTTTGTTCGTGCCGGTGACCATAAAAACTATACCTTGCAACTGCGAAAAATCCTTCAGGTCATTCGAGAGTATTTGTGGAGCTCAAAACGTGGTGTTGCGAAACTAATAGAGGAAGATATAGATAGTAAGACCGCCTTTATTGAAAAGATACATAATCTAATCTTGAAAAGAGCTCTGCGCGGCCTCTATCGTGCTCACAATAATGTACATCGCCTGGAAATTCGTGACTACGAGTTCATCTTCAAAGGCACCAAGAAGGCCATATCATATCCGATATCGCTAACTGCTGAGATAAATAACCAACTGCTTGTATATCATGGCATCAGACTCAAGTTATTGGGTTTACAAAATTGTCAGCTGACGATGAAAGATCGTTTGCTATCATCCTATACCAGCGTTAATAATATTTTTTCAAGGATTAGGGTTTTGCGTTACAAGGTGCGGCTATATGAAAAGATGTACAATGAGGTATGTGGTGATTACCTGGAGAACGTTTACCGGACCTTCTATTTCTTTCGTAAGCCTGGCGACCCTGGCGGCGGAAGTAGTATTAAGGTACATACCCAGAAATTTCTTTCACGATTGTCAAAATATCACCCGGAATTAAAGACACCGTTGTCGAGAGAGGTCATAAATATCAGCGATAGCCTGAATCCGATGCTAAATGTCTACAAAATGGTCGCTTTCGAAAAAGGAGAACTTTCAGGGCCAACGCTCATGCACAGTTTAGAGGGGATTGCAGATGAAATAGAGTTGGGATTCTTAATTGCCAGGGCATGCGCGGAAATTGATTCCTTACCTCAAGATGGCGAGAGCCTTGATGAGAAGCAAGTTAATGAGGAGCAACAGAACGATAATAAACAATGGCTTGCTTGTAAAAGGGGAGAGCTCAAGGAATCTATGCAGCTTTTCAATGAAGCCAATGAGAAAATTACAGAGTTAAAACAGAACAAGGTGCTAATTGAAGCGGAAAGAATTCAGGCAGAAATCCAGGAACACCAAACGCAGCTTGAAACTCAAATAGAGAAGATTAAAAAAGTATTGAAAGAGATTGACAAAAGAAACGATAGCCAGGTCAAAGTTGATACGGAATCTTACAAGGAGAAAATGGAAAGATTCTTAATAGAAATGTCGGGAACTGGTGGAAAAAAGGCTGAACAGATTAGCATTGGTCTAGATGAAGAAAGTAAGGATGATCGGAATTTTGTCTCAAAATTTTATTACCAGGTTTTTCAACAGCAGCTTCAGGATATCGAACAAAATAGAGTGGACTGGGGCCAGGTACAGGAGCTTTATCCTTCAGGCTTCATGAATATTTGCTATCCTGACGATGTCACGAACCTGGACGATGTCAAAAATCGAAAGGACGTCAAAAAAGTCTGGGCGTCAAGAGAGACATTTATCGAAAATTTAATCATTGATGCGATTACTACGATTTATTTTGCTCTCAATGCCAGTCGCATATACAGTGCTTCGTATATGACCACGCATAATGTGCTTGGATCTTTGTATCGTAATATGGCGACCTGGAGCCGCCGCTTGCAGGGGCTAAAAAATATTGCCACCCCAAAACAGAAAAAGCTTCTGGAACAGCGCTTAGAGCAACAAATCGGACGTGAAGAGGCACGGATCTACACCAATCGATACTGTACTGAAATGGCTCTCAAGCACTATTGGAGTTCTATCGAAGTTCATGATGAAGGACAGGCCTATCGTGAGTTTCTGGAAAACATGTATTATTTGAATGATGACTTCAATGACAACTTATACCATTTTACGGCAGCGCTTGAGCGCTACTGGATTAATTCCGGTAAAGTTCGCTCTCGTATCAAAGAATTGAAAGCCGAGATGAAGTACTCGCGTTGGTATGAAGCGGATCAGTATATGACTTAAGCCACTAAGCTTGAAATTTTGGCTCCTTACCACTTTATACTGTCCAATTTGTCTCTCGCTAATGAGGCTTGCCGGTAAACTATTTCGTAACTATAAAAGTATCGGGTTGCAATTGATCTAAACATAGTGTACATGACGACCAGAATGGATAATACGACTCGAAAATCTTGCCAGATGAAAAACTGAAATAGTGACCGTGAATAGTCACTCCACATTGAGAGTAGAAATAGAGTTGAGATAATGAGAACGACATAGTTAGTAAAAAGTAGATACATTGAAAAAATTCTTGTTAGCCACTGAACGGTTTCAGCATCAGCCGTCTTGAAAAATGTCGCCACCGCAAGGAGTCGATACGTGCGATCCTCATCATCCGATGTATGATTTACCAGATCCTCCATGGTTCCTATAAACTTCTTTCGAGCGATCCGGACCGAATCCAAGTAGCCAGGCAGACCAAAAATATTGATAAAAAATCTTGAAGCTAAACTATCAGAGACTATGGAGCGAGCCAGGAACTGCTCTAGCCAATCTCTAAAAATGCTGGTAAATGAGTCATTCAAAGATCCAAAGAAAATAGACACTGGCAGCATGAGTGTGACTAAGATAATGGTATAGTTGATTCCACCGTTTGAAAATTGATTCGTTAGGTCAATATCCAGTGAATATATTACGCCAACCACTATTAACATGCTTATTATACTACCAACAAAAAACAGGCCGACAATTCTATTAAACGTGCTGATCTGCATAAGATCGAGCTCCTAAGGATAAATGGATGACAATGGGGTATATAATATGTTTATCCGGAGGCCTTGTTTTTTTGAAAATGAATAAAACCTATTCATCCATAAAATCAAGATATCGTTTGAATGAACCGCAAAAGCAATGCTCTTGGGTCAGTGGCTACGGCGTGGTTGTTCCATAAAGCCTTGAATAGTTTAGATGCTCGATTTCCTATTACTGCTTTCTCAATCCTGAGTACTAGTGCTTTCGATATTACAAGAAAAATGCTCTTGATTTCCCAGTTCACAGGATGGCTAAAGACCGATCCCGGTCATCCGGTCCATGTAACTTTCGTGCCGATAATCTATCATGGTGAGACCCGTCGATCGGATCGTGAAGCTTTTGTTCATAGGCATAATTAAAGCCACTACTTGTACTGAAGGCACAACCCATGCCGAGCGGAAATTCAAATGCTTAAAGCCGGCAAACCCATTGTCGCTATAGCGTTATCTTCGAGTAGACTCAAGCAGAGCTTTTGCTTTCCGCAACCTCTGCCGGTGGGACGATTAATTCCCATGGCCGCTGGCGGGCTTCCTGCCAATAAGCCCTGGCGATGTCTCCAAGATTACACAAACGGCTGCCTCGAGATCTCATCGCAATGTTGAGGGCTAGTGTGAAGCTGACCAGCAGATTGACTACCCCAATCAATAGTGCAAAGAGAATGAACTTGGCAAAAACGGCTATGCCCGGCCAGATTTCAGTGGCGGAATAACCAACATTGGCGACAGAAAACGCCACGTGGCGGATATCAAGTGGCAAGCCCAGCAAATAACCGATATACGCCGTTACGCCAAGCATTACCCCAAAAAACATATTGCCCCATAATGCGCCGAAATGTCCATCGATATAGTTCGCAAGCCCATTCAAAAGCCTCGAAGGGATAATTCGGACCAAGAGCGGATGGTGCCGGATTCGCCCCGGTAAGTCCAGATAGAGACTGCGATTATCGAAATATCCGGCTACGAGGCCGGAAACGAAGAGCCAGATACCGGCGATGGCTGCATAAAACAAAGCCAGGCTATTAACAGGATCCTGCTGTTGCATGAGCGTCATTGCCTTACTCGGTTTGAGCACCGCGGTGCCTGTAATAGTTGAAACTGTGAAGCTGATGAGCACTGCGACCGGCAGCGCCGCCGCAACATTGCCGGCAATGGCCGCAAATTGTGAGCGGCCGACGTTAATGACCAGTTGAGCCAGCTCTTTGCGGTCAACGCGGCCGTTGTTTGCATGTTCCAGCTTTCTGGCGATGTAAGCCGCCGTCATAGCCGGCTGCTTGGTCGCTACCGTAAAATGGAACATGTGAATAATCACAAAGCCCAGGCCATAATTCATGCTGACCCAAAATGTCATCCAGCCTTCCGAGAGGTGCAAATTAACAATGAATAGCTTGAGAAATGCCATAATGGCGATAAATACCCCCGCACCAAGGCCCTGGATCAACATCGTGATATACTCGCGACGGCTTTCAGTGACGTAGTGTTCGCCGGTCTTGCTCGCCTGATTGGTAACGCTCTTGGCCAGCAAGTAGGTGGTCTGTTTGATCAGCCTGGTAACGCTGCGCTCCTGGCAAAGCTTCGCCACCAGTTCCCGAAACATCGTTAAGTAGCGTTTTCTAAACTCAATACCATCCTGCGCTTCAAAGATTCCCAGCAGGTGACTGATGCGTGTAAGCGTCTGCTCCAGCCGCTCCAGGAGATAGGTTAACTTCAGATCGCTGCCTTTGCTCAGCGCCAATTCCCGAAAGCGTTGGATTTGTTCTTCGCACTGCCTGAGCATAATCCAGGCATGCGCACCGTCTGCCGGTTGAGCCTCCATCGTAGGTGTGATTTGTGAGCGGCAAGCGGCAACAAATTGTTTGACTTCGCGCTCCAGGGCAATGAAGTTTGAATCATATTCAACGATGGTCGGATCCAGCCGCAGCAATTCATCCTCCATCTCCTCAGCAGCCACCCATATCGAGAGCATCTCCAGGGCATAGAGCGCTTCATTTGCCAGGTGGTTCTCGACGGCTGGATAACTGTTTTCCGGGATGAAAATCCGGTAAATTTGAAGCCAGGTCGTATCGGACAGCGCAGCAACCCACTTCGCATCTTCCGGATGGCTGAACACTCTTTCCATGAGGTTTTTGGCGCTGAATACGATTTCCGGTTCAGGCAGAATTTTGTTGAACATTCGCTGCCGGAATTCGGTCGCAAAGCTGCGGCGTGGCAGAATTCCGATGTCACTATACAAGGGGAGAAAGCGCAGTTTCCCTGCAAACTCCGAGACCCTGTTGCGAATCACGCTTGCCTCTTCCGAATTTGAGGCAAGCAGTTGCTCAAGAGTATTCACTTTTGCAGCGACGCTGTCAGTGTCCGTAGGCACGTCCGGACGCAGCCAATCAAATACGTGGCAAATGAGGGTCACCTCATCGTCTATTTGGAACAGTTCGTCCAGAAATCTATCAGGATTGTTCATTTTTATCCTCGAACTACAATCAATATCACTCAGTAAATACAACGTTCGCGCGCATCTCCTGGTTGCTCAGAAGCTTTACGATATGCGTGTATTGCTGAGAGTTATACGCCCATTATCGGCAAATCTAACGTACTTTCCAATATACGAAGTCGGAAGGGTTAGTGAGGATTAAAAAAGTAGATTGGTGACGAAAGAATCTGAAAGTGAATTCATCCAGCACCGATGAAGCAGCTGTGTGGGCAGGCGTTCTATCGCCGGTAGGATAATGAATTAAATGTCGCAAAAAGGCCGGCGGAAAGCATGAATGCAATGGTGCAAACGACCAGTGTTGCCTGAGCGGCAAATGACTGTAAAATATCGGTTTGCCCCAGAACGCTTTCCAGCGTATGGGAGCCCGCCGGCCATAACAGAATCGCACCAATCAACACAATTGCTGTGAGTATTTGAAGGGTTGTTTGAAGAATGAACAGCGGCCGCAATGCCTTGCGCTGCGCTTCTTGTTCAGCTTGAAGGCGAGCTTTGATCAAAATCATCTTTGCCGTAACCGGAACCGCGGTTGCCGTCGAGGTTTCCTTTACCTGCTGAAAAAAGCGCTGCAGCTGGAATTCGTCACTGCATTCGGGGCAGGAGGCGATATGCGCTCGCCAGTCGTTGTCGAGTTCACCGGCCCGCATTGCCTGTCTCATTGCTTCCTGACGTTTGCAAGTTGACTTATTCATCAAATCATCCCCCGTCGATATCAAATTGTCTTAGTAGTTTTGTCAATCTCTGACGTGCCCGATAAAGCACAACCTTAATGCTCTTTTCGCGCATTCCCAAGATGGTTGCAATTGCCGCATGCGGCTGTTCTTCAACATAGGCCAGCCACAAGAGCGAGCGCTCTTGTGGCTTCAGGTGGCGAAAAACAGCAAGCATGTCAATTCGCAAATCCGGATTACCGGATGGGGCCAGACTCTCCTGATCGGCCGCAAACCAGGCACTCAGTTTTAATCTGCGGCGCTTGGTTTGCTTCGCCCTGTCCAGATTCAGGCGCGTTGCAATCGTATATATGTAGCTCTTCATCTGCGGAAATTCGTCGCTGTCCGGTGGTTTTTCCAGAAAACGAATATAACTTTCTTGAAGAATGTCCCTGGCGATGTCGCGATTGCCGCAGATGCCTGTCAAATAAGCCCACAATTGCTGTGATGTTTGCGCATAAAATGTCTCAAATGCGCGTTCGGTCATGAATTCGTATCCGCTTTATCCGGGCTCGATGTCGTCAAGTAGTCACTTTGCAATCCATTCTCATCTGTTTCGAAAATCCCCCATTTACGTGATAAGCGCAACGTGATCAGAGAAGCGGATAAGAAACCGGCGCCGATAGCTGACATCATCACAGCGCCGTAGATGAAGTCATCCTCAAAAAATGCGGTGATAAAAAAACCGCCAAGTCCCACCGCCAGAAAAATAATGCCGCTGCTGATCATAACCAGAATAGGCACCTTTGTACTGGTTGCGGCTGAGGTGAGCGCCTTTACCAATTCACGCCCCTTTGCACTTTGCAGGAATGCGAGAAACTCATCGTTATTTCCAAGTTTATCGAGCAGTGAATTAAAACGTGCATTGGCATTATTGACATTGAATTGATATCTCAGATAGCGGATGTAGCTAAGCCAGCCAACGAGAATGAAAATGCCCAGAATTGCTGCCGTAATGATTGTCATGAAAGGCTCCTAGTAGTTCAGGAAAATTTGGGTGACGATACGATTATCATCTACAATGGAATCCACCTGCCCTTTCCTCGACGGCTCAGACGTTTCGCGGAACGTAGCCGGGACGTCTATGTCAGGGATGTAAAACGTATCCGGTCCGGTTGGGAGCATATCGTAAATGCCTACACGTAATTCCAGCTTCAGCTTGTTTTCTGCAGCAGATACGCGGAAGCGACCGAGTCGGCGATGCTGGTAGTCGCCTTCATACCTACGCAAAACCTCCGGAGCAAGATGCGTCGTTGCCGGTTTTGTTATTTCCGGCCAGTTCATTGCCTGAAGTTGCGGCTTGCCCTTGGCCGTGCCTTCCCTTGCCGCGAGAATCGTTTCTACCAGCTTGACAAAGGCCTGGTGGTCTACATTTCGAAATTGATAAGAATTGACGACATGGACAAGCACCAGATCCGCCTCCGGTAAGACTGCCACGCGTTGCCCGCCGCTACCGCTGGCGAAATACATATTGGTTCCGGCAATTGGCCTCGATACCCACCATAGATAGCCATAGGCACCGCGAGGTGCAAAATGACCAAGATCTTTGGAAATTGGGCTGGTGCTACGCTTGATCCAATTTTCCGGAACGATTTGTTGGTCTTCCCAGCGACCATTGTTCAGGAAAAGGTGCCCGAAGCGAGCCATATCCCGAGCTGACATACGAAATAGGTAAGCCGGATGCGCTGACTTATCCGGTTCATGACAATAATATGTGTGATCCAGAGAAAAATCTGAGAGTCTTAGCGGTTCGGCAATCCACTTTTGAAAAGTCGGAAAAACTCGCTGCCCGGTTTCCTGCTCGAAAATTGTGACCAGGGTGTTGAAATCCCAATTGTTGTAGAACCAGAAGTCGCCCGGTTTGTGGCTGCCGCGTGCCGGCAGATTGCGCGCCATATTTCGTGGCGAGAAGGCTGCGGCGTGATAGACACCTGAGCGGGCCGCCAGCAGTTGTTTAACGGTTGCGCCTTTTTCGATTGCCGTCAGTTGTCCGATATCATCAATATTAAGTTGGGCCAGACTCTTGTCCAGATCCATTTTGCCCTTTTCAGCGGCGATACCGATCAAGGCATTCATAAAACTCTTGCGGATAGAAGCGCACATGAAGCGGCGCGTTGTTTCACCCCAGGAAGCGAGCACTCGTCCGCGGTGAACGATAAGTAAGCCAGCCGCCTGACTATTTTCAAATAGTGTCTTCGCAGCGTCGAGTTTCGCCGCCGAGTATCCGGCATCAGCCACATTCTTGTAGGCCTTCCAATCATCTTTCGGGAAGTCCATTTGAGATTGAGCAACAAGGCAAGTGCCTGCCAAAAACAAAAACAGGTAAATCAATGAATATTTCATGTCATCCTCTCTGGTTTCAATGAATCATTTGGTCTTTCTACCAGCTAAGACGACCGGGGAGGGTGGGAGGTTAACAGAGGTGAGGAAATCAATTCTCTGTAGAAGTGGATTCCCGCTTAGCATGCGGGACTAACAATTTGGCGAATGGACGATTGCGGCGACTTAACTCGGGATCAAATAGAATTTTAGCTCGTCGCTCTGCATCACTGCCTCAATAATTTGCCGCATTCGCCGAAATGATGACCGTTCAAAATGCGGTTCTTTAAGGCGATAGCTGCGCGTCAATCGCACACCACCAGCAATTCTGACGACGCTCAAGCTGAATTCGAAACCGGCATGTCGCCGGATCTGATTTTCCGGTAGCTCCGTCAATTGGTAGCCAGCAGGAATAAGAACGTCAACTACCTGACTGTTAACCTTGGGAAAGGGGAATTCGATGGGCATATGGCGAGAAGATGCAGCAAAAGGGTTCTCGTCGAAAAATGACGGAAGCGGAAGGTCAAGTGCCAGTGTATCACCATGATGATCAGCGTAATTCGTTGCCTGATACAGTGTTGAAAAGTGCAGGGTTTCTAACGAAGACTGATTGGATTGCAAGTCCGTAATTCGGCAATCCCATTCTTCAAGATTGGTCTGTATCCAGGCGGCAATTCGCCGTTCACGAAGGAAATCGTCCAGACCCGCGAGACGTTTTTGCCAGCGGAGCGCCGGATAGCCACCGAAATCCAACCGGCTTTTGGCCAGGATTTGTCCGCTGCTATCAACTTCCATGACGGTTGCAGAATGGGTAACATTTAGTTCTTCCGGTTGCTTCATGGTAATCAATTCGGCGTTGTCTTTATTGACGACCAAACCCTGACTGCTCCATTTGTCCTCCGATAACATAAACCAGGGAAGGGAGTGATCATTGGTATCGATAAAATATGACTGCCCGGCCAATTGCACTCTGGCTATGATGAAATTGAACTGGGTGATATGATCCGACAATTGTGTCGTTGCAGCCGGCATGCCGGTGTTGATCAAGACCGGCTCCGCAGTCATCCCAGCCGAACGGAGCAGGCTGATCAAGACCAGGTTTTTTTCGATCTCCGAGCCCTTGCGATATCGCAAGACATCACTAAGCGAACGATCAGCGACCGGTAAACCGCGACCGGTTGTCTCGAAATTGTCTCTCACGAAATCGTAAGTTTTTGCCAGTTTTTCTTCCTGCGAATCAGTCTTGTTCAGCAAGCGCCGCAAAACTCGCCTGGCATCTCTCATCGGTTTTTGCAGGGCTTGATAGAGCTTGCTTTGGCTGTCGAAAATCAAGCGCGGGGTTTCATAGAAGAAATCGCCGCGATAGGTTGTCAAATTCCCGCCGCTGTTACCCGATTCTGTTGAGCGGTGATTGACTCTGAGCTTGTCGAGGCCGGCGCCGAGCGTCTGATCGAGTAGCGGTGAACTGGTCAACAAGCCGTACTCACCATTCTTTTGCTGATCCAGCAAGATCGATGTTCCCGCATCTTGTATGACACCTTCCCGCAGGCGCGCGGAATATTGGTAGTAAAAGCCGCTTTGCCCTTTAACCGGCAGATGGAACTTATCACTGGTCTTGGCAATGGGCGTCAAGTCGATTTGGGTACGCTGCTGCAAATCCTGATTCAGCAATTGGTTTTGCCGGGTTCGCCACAGGGTGCCCTGGTTGGATCGGTCAACAACCATTGGCTTGCCTGCCTGGGTTGGGAAATTGGTTGCTGCTCTTGAAGAATTGCTGGGGTCAACAAGTTCACTGAAATCACTATTGGGATTCTTGCTTTCAATTATATCGGCCCAGGAACCCAGGATGATGCCGCCGGTAAACTGCTGGAAGTCGAATTGTAGCGCCGGGGCGTAGTGCTGCGGGCGATTCAGCCAACGAACCGTTGCTTCCGGATGCAGATCTTTAAGCTGCCAGGTTGTCGCAGAAGACGTCTCGCGATATTTCAATTTATCGATCAGGCTGGGTGGCAAATATTCAAAGTTTTGATATCGCACGGCATAGCGAAACCCCTTATCAAGTCTCGCTGTCAGGCGACTCAATTGCACAAAATAGTCTTCGCTAAATCGCCATGGTTCGATGTCCATGAGATATCGCGAATGTAGTTCATATTCATATTCGACGACTGCCCCTGCCTGCACAGCCGGTAACTCAAAGGAGGCTTTGTGGATAATGCCATCGCTGCGGGTTTTGATGGCCTTTTTTGCCAGATCGATCTTGCTGCCATCCGGTAGCACGGTGATGCCACGGAGCCCCCGAATGTCATCCTCATGCCAGTAGGGGATCTCAACTTTAGCCAATTTAGCGCCGGTCAGGTTAAAAATTTTGCTGCGAATTCGCACTTCCTGAACAACATGTAAATCTTCTGTGAAGCGGATGGTCCCAATTTTGAAGACGTGAAAGGCATCCGCCTTCGTATCATGCTTCATGCTGGTCAGTGCCAACAGCGCCGGACTGACATCACCCCAATCGGGAATATCTTCGAAAGTGTCGCCACCTTTGCGGCCCCTGGTTGTCAGCGCTTCGGTGACGATCGGCCCGGCTTCAAACACCTCGGTTTCAAGAGGAATATTTGCCAGCCATAAAGAATCGCTCACTGCATTGCGGTGAACCAGCACGAAGCTGGTATCGCGATAACCGACATATTCGATATCCACGCGCACCGGTCTCGGCAGATCGTGGACCAGCGAAAAATACCCGCTGCTGTCGGTTGCTGTTCCAAGCGAGGTGCCGCGGATGGTAATGTTTGCATCCGGCAGGCCCATATTGTCGATATCTGATACGCGGCCGCTGATCACATATCTTGCCGGTCGAATGACGTGCTTTTTACCATGTCGTTCTATCAATCGGAAAGGCGTATGTGCAAGCAATTGTTCCAGAGAAGGCAGGTTATCGTCCGCGAGCTTCACTACGTACTGTTCAAGGTCGTTATATGTGTAGACAAGGTCTTCACCATTGGCGCGATAGATTTCCAGCACGTCAGGCAACAGCAGTGAGCGCTTCTCGGCTACCTCCTGCGAAAAGCCGGGCTGAAACACGAAGCCCAGTAGCAGAAGGGGGAAGATGTAGTGCCTTGTTGGTCTCATAACGATAGTGTTGGTTGTTAGCTGAGTGTTTACATCCCCCTAAATCGCCCTTCGAAGGGGGACATAGGGGGATGTTAATACGGTCAACGGTTTTACAATGCCTCAATTTTCACTTGCCGTCCGTCTATCTCAAATCGCAAGCCCAACTGAAAACAAACCGTCTCAAGCACGTTCTCAATGGGGCCTTTTATTGTATCAAAACTTAATCGGGTTTCCTGAGTGTTAATACTCGCGTCGGCAGTAACGGCAACATCATAGGCACGTTCCAGTTCAGTGAGAATATCTGCTAGTGAGGCATTCTGGAATACCAATTTATTGTCCAGCCAGCCGATCAGGTATTGAGCATTAACCGCCTGTGGTGAATTCGGGGCCTTCCCGCCAATAGAAATGCTCATCTCATTTGCCTGCAGCGATACCGCGCTGCCTTCGCCTGCGGTAAACGATACAGAGCCTTCCGCGACCGTTACCCGGGTTTCACCAGTGCGCGACCACACGTTGAATTGGGTGCCGGTAACCTGAATTCTGGAATTTCCTGTTTTAATGACAAACGGTATGGGAGATGCTGCTATTTGAAAATAGGCCTCGCCTTCGAGCGTCACAAGTCGTTCGTCAACCCCAAAATCTGCGATGTAGCCGACCTTGCTATCATAATTTACGTCAATAATAGATCCATCTGCCAGCTCGATGCGTCCGGTCTCTGCACGCGCGGTTTCATACTGATTTAAGTTATTCTCAAAGGAATCTCTAAGAAGAAATGGCAGGCTGAATGCAAGGAAAAGAACTGCTGCAACTGCCCAATACAGGTATTTGCTCTTGCCCTTTGTAGCTTGCCGGTAAAGAATGGTAGCCACATTCTGCCTCAATTCAAGTCCTTCGCCGCAGCTCTGGCAGTACATGAGATGTTCTTCGAACGCATCGCGAGTCTCATCAGCTAACAAGCCGTCGCGATAATCATCAATGACGCTGTCGGCATCCGCAATCTTGCATTCGTAATCATCGCTCAACGGAAAGAGCTTGCGAAAATCAGCACTATGGGTGGAGTTGTCACTCATAATTACCGCCTCTTAGCGAATTGTCGAAAAAGAGTGGGATGAACAACAGATGCTCTGCTGACAGACCGCCTTTATTAGCGCGTTTACGGGCCTGCTTAAGGCAGTCACGGATACGTCCGCGGGCACTTGCTTCTGAGTTTAGCTCCATCTCGCTGGTAATCTCCGCATAAGATTTTTCATGAAGGTATTTTAATCGCAAAATCTTCTTACAGTTTTCAGTTAATAGATTCAGCGCGCGTTCCAGGAGGCTGAGTTGATCATTGCGCTCTGCCTGATGATCACTTTGCACTGTTTCTATAACCATTATAGTCGTTTCGTCAAAAAGTGTGTGCCGCTCTGTGGATTTTTTCAAATTCCGATGATAGGTCATAATTGCATAGCGGGTCATATTTGCTACATAGGTCTGGAGTTGCGAGAGTGCCGGGTCATATTTGCCGCCGCGTATGTTGATAATCAGGTCGTGCAAAATGGTCTTTGCAAGTTCCTCCGCATCCAGCTTGTCGCTAATGCGAACGTGACAAATCGAAGATATTGTTTTCGCAAAATGATCGACAAATCCACGGATTGCGTCGTCGTCGTCATTGATGATGCCGGCAACAATGTCGGCCTGAATCTGCCGGGAAAGTGGTGTGCGTTTACTCGTCGTCATATTGCCTACTCACAGCAGGAATCGAAAGAGCCAGCTTGAAAAACGTGTTTGATGATTGAACTCCGGTAGCTTTCAAAAGGTCACGAATTCAAGCCTCTTATTCAAGTGCGATTTATTTTCACACGTTCTGTAAAGACCTGACTATATACGACTATCACCGTATCTCCTGATAGTTTAGTCTGCAAGGGCAGCGGACTAAGATGCCGGTTTAAGTATTCCCCGGCGGAGTTGGGGCAACACCCTGCGCTGCGGATCCGTCTTTCCGGCTCCGCGGGCGGGGAGGTTTTACTATTTAACAGGGAGGAATGCCATGCGAAGCAACTTTCAATTCAAATATCATGTGTTGGTCTGTGTTTCTCAGCGACCGGCTGCAATAGAAACCCGTTGCGCTGCGGACGGCGAAGAAGCCCGGGCTGTCTATATGAAGCTGACACGCGCAGTGAATGATAATCAAATGTGGGGACAGGTGATGGTCTCTTCAACAAGTTGCCTGGGTGTCTGCGGGCGAGGAACGACAATTGTCGTCTATCCTGAAAATACCTGGTATCTCGGGGTTGACGTTGAAGATGTCGATGAAATTATCCAGGGACATCTGCTCGATGGCCGACCGGTTGAAAGGCTACTGGAAAGGGTTCCACTGCAAAGGCCCTGCCGCTAGCAATATTATGCGCCTGGTGCGTGGCTCTGTCGCACACCAGGCGCATTCGTCTGAGATCAGCTATTCCCTGTCCTGAGCCCGTGCAGGTCCATATGGACTAGAGGGTATAGCGGAAGCCGAAAAGTGGGAACACATCTCTGTCTGTGAGTTCCAATTCGACGCCAAACTTAACGTTGGATTCGCCCTTGGCTAACCAGATTTGGGGCTGACCGTAGTTCACAAAATCAGGACGAACCCGGAAAAACCCTTCGGTGTTGATCGCGAAATCTCCAATCATGAACGGCTTGCTGTTCCAGACAATTTTGTAGCTTTCATCAAACGGGACATTGCTATTGGTCCAGCCAAAGTAGGTAACGCCGAAATAGCGGAAAAGCGGTAGCTTGGCGTTGAATACCAGACCCACCTTCGTGCCAAGGTCCGATCCAGGATAAAACAATTCCAGCTCTATGCCCGGTAGCGGCAGCTGTTCGATCGGTGATCCGAAGGGCAAGCGGTAAGCGGTAGAATGCTCGGTAATGTAGCTGAGTTCGTTAAAATAACGCCATTCTACGAATCCAAATCCGACAATGCTACCCAGCGGACTGTTGATACCATACAGATATTCCGGTGCGATTTCCAAACCGTCGAAGCGGTTCTCTGTTATTGGAAAGAAGTCGCTTGAAATATGCTTGATGTCGGCTTCAATTTGTGCGAGGCTGGCTGCAGTAAGTAATAGAACAAATAAAATGGATTGAAGTTTTGCTGTGGTTTTCATACTAGTCTCCTGACTTGTCTGTTAAATGATTTGATTGATTGAGTGTTGCTGCCTATTTAGTTGGTTTCATTCACTCCTCGCGCGGAGTGCTGATTTGTTTCCTGTTTTATTGCCCTCTGAAAACCGGCTCACGTTTTTCGATGAAGGCGTTCATGCCTTCCCGCGCATCTTCCGTTGCCCATAAGGCGTGATAGTTTCGTCGTTCGAAGAGAATGCCTTCGCGCAGGCTCATGTTTAGAGCCTGATCTACAACTTCTCTTGCAGCCATCGCAGCCGGTTTGCTATAGGATGCGATGGTTCGAGCCGCTGATAGTGTTTCCTCCATTAGCGCCTCCGAAGAAAACACCCGCGACACCAGACCGGCTTTTTCTGCCTCGCGGGCAGACATCATCCGTCCGGTAAGCAGCATGTCCATCGCTTTGGCTTTACCGATCAGCTTTGTCAGCCGCTGTGATCCGCCGATGCCGGGAATCAAGCCGAGTTTGATTTCGGGCTGCCCGAATCTGGCGTTCTCAGCAGCATAAATGATGTCGCACATCATGGCGAGTTCGCAACCACCGCCAAGCGCGTAGCCGGACACCGCTGCAACCTTTGGTGTCCTCAAGGCAGCAAAGCTTTCCCAGGCGGAGAAGAAGTCTTCGCGAACCATGTCGATGTATGACTTGCCCGCCAATTCCTTAATATCAGCGCCGGCAGCGAAAACTTTTTCGGATCCGGTGATGACAAAGCATCCGATTTCTGTGTTGCGATCCAGTTCCTGCATTTTCTCGACCATCTCATACATCACCTCCGAGTTGAGGGCATTGAGAACCTCCGGCCGGTTCAGGCGGATAATGGCAACCCGCTTTTTACTTTCCAGTAAAATGTTCATGATATTTCCTTTCGTTGTTGATTAAGAATCCCAAATGGCGCCATAGGCGGGAAGACCGCGGCTTTCCATACCGTAAACCACCTGCCAGGTTAGCTTCTTGTTGGAGATGCAAATGACCGCTTCGGCTTCAAATTCCTTCATTGCCATCCAGGCCAGTTTGACAAGGTCGGGTCGGCCCTTTTTGTCAGTATCCCAAATGATGGCGTCCGGTTGAACGCTGAGGATCTCGTCGACAAATTCGTCACCGTAGGTCTTTCGCGGGCTTCGGGTTGACCAAATCAACTTAGCAGGGACTTCCCGAGATAAGAGATGAGGCAAGCATGGTCCAATGCCGCTGCCGGTGGCAACCCAAACGACTTTTTTAAACAGTTGATCGATATTGCCGACGCCTGCAGTTGGGATTCCCTTCACCCAGATATAGGCGGGCAGTTCGTCAATGAAGTCTCCTGTCCAGTCGCCGGCGCGGCTGATGGTCAGGCGAAAGCCCTGTTCTCCGGGAGCCGGAACGTTCGCGAAGGAATGCCATTCTGTTAGAGGGCTTCGGCTTAAGGCTGTCGATGAGCCGGCGAATGGTGTGACATGTCCGAATTTTGCCAAGGCAACGTGGCCGGACGGGCGCTCAACCGAGACCGGCACTTTGCGCAAGCGCAGCCAGGGCAGAGCAATGCTGAAGGTAACCAGCAGCAATAACCAGAACCCGGGAGATGCAAATAGAGCTTCGCTCAATGGAGTGTCCGGGTGCTGATCTATAGTGAACATGATGTTCTGAGCCCAGAACAGGGCAAGTGCTGTCCATCCGCCGAAGCGATGCGACATCTCAAATCGATCATGATGTTTGGCGCGTTGTGAGGGCAATGCCATCAAGATAATGATCAGCAATGTTACCAGCAGCAGTCCGCTGATGATCATGGTTGTCATTGAGATGCCGGCAGTGCCGGTAACGTATTGATGAACCATTGCTGCAACCAGCAAGGCAAACCAGGTGGTCCCGGCGATGGCTCCGCCAACATGGATGCCGCCGAAGTGATACACTTTTCCCAATATCCGGCGAATGCCCAGCGGCCAACTGGTTGGGGCGCTGGTAGCCATCCAGAAAAGGAAGTTGATGACGTAGTGCTGGCGGACGATGATGGCAATTGTCAGGTTCGCCAATACCATATTCGACAAGGCCGACAGAGCCGGTGCATTGCCAATCCACCACCACCCATTACTGATGCCAAAAAAGGCAAGTGCGATGTTGCTTAGCAATACAACCATGATGAGCCGGTTATAGTGCATCAATTGCTCGCCCTTCATCATACGGCGCAGGAAGCCTTGCTGCGTAGGTAGAGATATCGCTTCGAGATTAATGGGTTTTGGATGCCGTGTTTGCCTGCGGATGGACCGCTTTCTTGAGCGGCGCCGCAGCTGTTTGGTTTTGATGTTAGAGTCCTGCATGTCATACCTCCGCCCGCATCGCAGGCTGTTTCGCGTCTTTTGTTGGGTGTTGATTGTTGTGTGTCAATTTTTCTGCGGCAGATTGGCTACGCGCCAGTTCCATCAGAGCCCGTTTGTCGACCTTGCCGCGACTGGTCATCGGGAAATCATCTAGCGGAATGATGACTGACGGGATACAGTAATAGGGGAGCGAGGCAGAAACCGCATTCTTTGCAGCTGTCAGATTGGTTGTCTGCGGTGAAACAAATGCCACCAGGCTGCGATTGTCCAGCTTCAACGTGACTGCTTTGTCGCAGGATGGTGTAGATTCCAATGCGCCCGATACGGAATCGAGTTCCACGCGAAAACCGCGAATCTTTACCTGATCATCCGTTCGACCAAAGTGTTCTAATTCTCCATCCGGCGTCCAGCGCCCAAGATCACGGGTGCGAAACATCATGCGGCCATTTCCAAGAAAAGGATCCGGCGCATAGCGCTCTGCTGTTAATGCCGGATTTTTGAGATAACCGGCGGAGACGCAATCGCCGCCAGCCCACATTTCCCCGACTTCTCCAATGGGGAGCGGATTTCTATTTTCATCGAGAACGTAGACAGTGTTGTTTGGTGTCGGTTTCCCGATCGTCAGGCCGTTTGACCAGGCGTTGTAATTTTGAGCGGTGTTGATAATCGTGGTTTCGGTTGGTCCGCAGGAATTGTAGAAGGTACAGAAGGCAGACCATTTGTCAGCAAGCGGTCGCGGGCAAGGTTCACCGGCAACTGCAACGACACGGACATTATGGCACCCGTCGGCATCGAGGGTGCCAAGGACGCTCGGCGTGGCAATAAGCACGTCAACCTGGCGGGCGGTCTCCATGAAGTCTTTGCCGCGAATGACCAGAGTGGCGCCGTTGCCCAAACTACCAAGTATCTCCCAGGCAGCCATATCAAAAGCGATGCTCAGAATTTGCCCGACTTTCATCCCCGGGCGAATGCCCAAATTACCCGGCGCGGTAAGCAGAATATTGCAGACATTTTGGTGGGTAACCTGAACCCCATTGGGCTTGCCGGTCGTACCCGATGTGAAAATAACAAAGCAGGGATCGCTACTTTTCTGATTGCCTGGTGTTTCGAAGACAAATGGTGCTTTGCCGGTTTCTTCTGCTTTTGTCAGAATCTCGTCAATGGCAATATATTTGACACCATCTTCCTGTGGCAGCAGATGCTGCAATTCGGAAATGGTCAGCACTACTTTTGCGGAAATATCGCTCATGACCTGCCGCAACTGCGACTCCGGCGCTACGCCCAGGTGTTGAGGCACATATGCTGCGCCGGCTTTCAGGGTTGCAACTATTCCAACAATCATCGGAATTGAGCGCTGCAGAAACAGGCCTACAAAATCACCGCGGCCGATGCCGTTTGCAGCCAGAATTGCCGCCAGTTGATTTGCCTGATGATCGAGCTGCTGGTATGTAATTGAATCTGACCGATGCTGCACCGCAATTGCCTCTGGCATTGCGCGTACGTGATATTCAAATGCTTCATGGATAAGAGAAAAGGGTAGCTCTTTTATCGGTCCCTGCCCAAATTGCTCGAAGCGTTCAATGTCGCCTGGAGAGAGATTGGCAAGAGCTGCGCGATTAAAATGATACTTGCGCGAGCGTCTTCTTCTGCGCCGTGTTGGGCGATTGGCAATTGTTGATTGCGATTTTTTACTGCTCTCGGCGTTCATGTCGGTTCCTTTCCGGTTATGATGAACAATGATTAAGCGTCCATTTCGGATGCACGAACATGATAGCTGAGAGACCCCTTCCGTCTCTATAACAGATTGCTCAAATCGTTGTCAATATTGCTCAAATGCCCATTTTTAGGGTGTTTGAAGGCGGTTTTTCGCATGAGGAAGGGCATCTAGGGCGAGAATATCGCCCGTGAATATTTGATGAAATCTGTTCTGGTCTGTGGTGAGCTCTTAGTGCGTGAGTAGGAAAACGGAAAGGGATTACCACGAATCAACGCGAACGAGCGTGAATGGTCAAAATAAGCGGGAGCTAGACATAGAAACCATTCATAATTTCGTGTCCATTCGCGTTGATTCGTGGTGAATCTTTAAACGCCAATAGCCTTGGCGGCATATGCTGAAGGGGGATGTCCAAACTGATTCTTAAAACATTTGGTAAAATAGGCAGAATTATTAAACCCAACTTCGAAGGCGATGTCGGTAATATTACCGCTTTTTTGCGTAAGTAATTGTGCCGCTCTCTTCAAACGCACCGATCGTATGAACTCATTCGGGGAGAGCCCGGTTAGCGCCTGAATCTTGCGATGGTACGTAGAACGGCTCATTCCCATCGCCCGGTACAGTTGATTTACCTTGAAATCCGGGTCTGAAATATATTCCTCGATAATTTCCCGGGACCTTGTCAGGAACTGTTGGTCCATCGAGGGCATATCTATTTTGGAAGGCTCAATCAGGAGATCGCGCCTCAATTTTTCCTGTAGCTGCTTTCTGGCAGCAATCAAGTTGCGAATCTGAAGCATCAATTCTGTCGTGCTAAAGGGCTTGGTTAGATAGGCTTCTGCTCCGGTTCCCAGACCTTCAATTTTACTCTTCTGAGAGGCTTTGGCAGTCAATAAAATAACCGGTATGTGACTTGTGTTCATATCGCTCTTCAATTCGGAGCAGAGCTGATAACCATCCATCTGCGGCATCATCACATCGCTGATAACCAAATCCGGTATGAGCTTCCGAATCAACTTTAGGCCTTCGCTACCGTTTGCTGCTTCACTAATTTCGTATTTTGAACCGATCTGCTGTCGAATAAACCGGCGTACGTCCGGGTTGTCTTCCACGACGACTACTTTGGCTCCTGAGCTCGTTCCATCTATTTGCTCCGGTTCTGGACCTCCAGCAGGTGCAGGAGTGACAGTCTGTGCCGTTGCAAG
Organism: Calditrichia bacterium; assembly: GCA_028284445.1. GTDB lineage: Bacteria > Calditrichota > Calditrichia > RBG-13-44-9 > J075 > JANQRS01. Next base: position 52,131 of record JANQRS010000024.1, on the reverse strand, counting down.
GGAATTCACAACGAGACGCCGGGTGTTATTGTCTGGCCGCGTATCTTTGCTGTTCGGGGCTTTCGCATGTTTTGTTTTAGCTGCCTGCCATCTGTTTACGGGAATTTGCAGACTGAAAACGGTGCCCTCGCCAATAGTGCTTTCAACATCAATTCTTCCATGATGCAGTTGAACCAGTTCCTTAACCAGGGCCAGGCCGATGCCTGTACCGGTACTTTGATGCTGCTTATAGCGATCCGCACCTTTGGCTTCATGGGTTACCTGGTAAAAGCGATCGAAAATATAGGGAATGTCGCTGGCGGGAATACCATTGCCACTGTCTTTGACTCGGATGACCGCCATATCTACTGCTGGCCGATTCCCCGGGAATTTACTCATCGGTTGAGCAGCAGCGGCCTGGGAAAGTTCGACCTCAATGACACCGCCCTGAGGCGTGAACTTAAAAGCATTAGATAGCAGGTTGCAGATGATTTTGTCCATTTTATTGCGGTCATAATGACAGATCAACTCATCCACATGAGAATTAAAGGTTAGCGTTACTCCCTGACTTTTGATCAGCGGGCCAAAAGAATGGATAATATCGTCCAGGAACGATACCAGGTCCAAAGGAACGGCCCGCAATTGGACCATTCTGTTCTCAATCCGCGATAATTCCAATAGCTCATTAATTAGGAGTATCAGGCGATTGGCATTTCGGAATATCATATTGAGCAGGATGCTGTCTTCAGATTGTCGCTTTTTTTCGAGCATCGTTTCCAGCGGACCGAGAATCAAGGTGAGTGGGGTGCGTAAATCATGTGAAATATTCGCAAAAAAGCGTGACTTAATCTGATCCATTTCCTGAAGCCGCTCAGCCTGGATCTGTAACTGCTTGTTTTGAGCAGCGACTTCTGCTGTTCTGGCTGCAACTGTGCGCTCCAAAGCCAGTTTGTCCTGCTCCAGGCGACGAGAACGCCATTTGACGATGCCGTAAATCAGAAGGACTGTGCCAAGAATATAGAGCAGATACATCCACCAAATTCGATACCAGGGTGGGGATATATTAAAAGCGAACATGCTCTCTGGGCTCACCTGACCATCAGCATGGCGTGTCCGAACCCTGAATAGATAGCTGCCTTCCTGCAGATTTGTATAGGTAACATGATTTTCCTGTCGCCAGGATGTCCAGCGATCATCGTAGCCGTCGAGCTTCCACTGTAAATACGGCGAGGTATACTGATCGTAGTAGGGAACTGCAAAATCAAGTCGAATGGAATTGTTCGTGTAATCCAGCCCGGACGGTACCATGCGACCGGACCAGGTTCCACCGTAGATTAAGGAATCCTGGTTGACCAACACTCGGCGGATAGCCGGCGGTGATTTCGCAATCGGGGGAAGCGGCAGGTCGCTGGCATAGCGAATCAATTTCTTCCCCGCCACGCCAAACCAAAGAACGTTGTCGCTATCTTGATAGACTGCCGTAATAGCAAGATCGTTGAAGCGATGAAGCGGCGTCTGCTTCCATATATAGCTGCCGTCGGCCTGCTTTCTCGCTACACGCCATTCCCGGCCAATGGTACCGTCTACTTCCGCCCAAATATGGCCGGCGCTGTCCGGAATTGTGCGGTAAATCGGGCCGGCCGTATAGCCAAGGCGGGCACCGACGATTCTGTCCTTCTCAAAGCGCTGGGATTCTTCATCAAAGCTGTAGAGGCCATCCCGGGTTTCGAATGTCAAAAACCCGGCGACAATTTTTGCAGTTAATTCGCCACCCGGTAAGCCGTGCTCTCTTGAATAGCGGTGAATCGTTTCAGTGGCGTCCATTCGCAGAACGTAGCCGCTGGTCGTGCAAATCCAGATGCTGCCGTCCGGACCTTCCAGCATAGTTGAAATGGCACTTCCCACGCTTTGTGGATGCTTTTGTAGAATATTTCGCATTTCCTTAGAGGTGGTTTTTACGATGCTGTCGTAGAATCCGACATATACCTGGCCGGGATTATATACTGCGTGGATCCAGGATGAGGTAAAGCGAGGCAGCAGTGGAATTGCCCGGCCCTTTCTTATTTCGAACAGGCCGGTGCTTGAGGTGACGTATAGCTTGCCATCGCATACTCGCATTTGAAAGCATGAGTATGGCCCTTCAATTGCCTCAACGCGTGGTCCGGAAATCTCATAAAGCGCTTCATTTGTCGCTGCATATAATTTGCCGTCGAATCTGGTAATTGAAATAATATCAGCGTCCAATCCGTGCTCCTGCCCATACATCATATAGGGAGATAGGATTTCGGTTCGCATCACTTCGTTCTTGGAAAAGATCCACAAGCCATTATTGGGATCGATATGAAGTTTTTGGATGCGGCTATCCGGAAGGCCGGATGATACATTCAGTGTATGAATCAGATGATTTTGCTTGTCGAGTATAAGAATAGCGCCCGAGACGGTACCAATAGCGATGCCTTTATCTGGGAGAGAAATAGCGGTACTGATTTCGTCATCATTCAGCGAATGGGCAAAAGCCCTTTCCAGGCGAATTAATTCCCCGGCGTCATATCGATATATGCCCTCGTCAGAAAGCACCACTAAACGCTGGTTTGTGCTATCAGCCTGGTGGGCCTTGTCAGGCAGGATAAAAAATTTTCCAAGTTTAAGGAAGGCTCGCGCGCCGGGGATTTGTTGAAGTGCATCATTCTTCAGCTTCATTAACCCGTGGCGATCGCTGGCGAAATATAAATCGTCCTCTACTTGAAATGAGGCGCTTAATGATCCTCCCGGCATCCAGGTTTGAATCTTCTTGCCGCTAACCTTGTAGAGCCTGTTAATCATGTGTATATAGACATCCTGGCCATTGGCATAAAGTGAGAATACTTCACCGATTGGGTCGAAATCGGGATTGGCTTCCTGTAGCTCAGCGATAAGTGATTTGTAATGCATTTGTCCTGATGCATTATGGGTAAGGTATCCGAATTCTGATCGGGCGCCTACATATATGCGGCCATCATCAGTTATTGCCAGGGCGGTTGGGGATAGGTTTGCAATTGTCACCAGGCGCCAGGAAAGCCCGTCGAATTCCATGAGCCCTGCTTCGGTAGTGACATAAATGAATCCGCGCCGGTCCTGAATGACCGCGCTGTGGCTGCTTATCGCACTAAGCGAGGGAGGTGTGTAATTCTTGGCCAAGGGGTAGCCGTTCGTGACGTCCCGGGAATCGGGAAAGCCTGGAACAAAGAGCAAAATGAGTAAAAAAATGGGGAATGAAACAGGAATGGGTCGCGTCCGGTGTAGATAGTGGATAAGGGAATTCATGATTCCACCTGCCGTAGTCTAGTGAGTCCTTGAGGTTCATTGGTTCTCCACTCGCACCAAAGTATGAACAGTTGTGGTGGTAATTAAAGCAGGCAGGGGGCGCTATTTGTAACACGATCCTAAAGAAAAGGTCAACTTTTTCTCACATAAGTATCCGGAGTTCGACATACCTAAATACTCAATTGTTCAATTTAATGTGGAAGCCCGAAATTGCTACTCGCTTCCCGCTTTTCATGTTCTGTCATCTCCATTACTTTTTGATTTCCCGAAATTAATAATTTGCTAGGGCGTTTTTGAAACAAGTGTTACCATCATAAGGCAGATTTGTGGCAGGGAATTGCTCCGAGATGCTTTAATAGTAACTCTCGTCAAGTTTCGTTTCATTGTCGAATTCCCCCCTCTATCTCCCCCAGGGGGGAAATAGAGGGGGGATGAAGCCTGAAAAATCGTAAAACGACGTTCGTTAAATTTCGGGATTAACAACACCGCATGAGTCACCGATCTCAAAATGCATTGCTGCTCTTCACCAGCCATCCGGCGAAAGAAGCGCGCCGCAAAAATCTCTATCCGGATTTGCAGCGTGGTCAGCGCATGTATCGGCTCAGCCTTGGGCATATCGTTGCTCAGGCACTGGGTGCACATCAATCTGTCGACTTTGATTTTGTCGTCGCCTCCGAAATAGAAGATCTGCCCAATCTCGATTATGTCTTCGCTCATTTAGAAAAACCGGTCAATTATTCTTTTGTAGCACATAGTGGCGATCATTTTGCCGCTAAGTTGACTCACGCCCTGAACGAAACGCGCAAGCTTGGCTATGAGAATATCGCCGTCATTGGCAATGATTGCCTCGATCTCACCAGCGATATTTTTGCAGAAGCATTTCTTGGTCTGAAGGATAATGATATTACAATTGGCCCGGCGACGGACGGCGGTTTTTATTTGCTGGGCATGCGCAATTATTCAGCTGAGATCTTTGAGGGCGTTGAGTGGTGTTCTCGCTCGGTGTATGAACAGATTTGCAAGAATGCATCAACCCTTGCTAGCGGTGTTCATGCTCTACCATGTCGAGATGATATTGACTCCGGAGATGAATTAAGGCGTTGGATTCAAGCCGCGCTGGACTCTACCTCCCCGCTTGCCAAAATCCTCTTTTCCATACTGAATCGCTTTCAACATCGATATACAATTTTTCAACAACCTTTTCTAAGTAAACGACATATCGAAAGAACCCTTCGGCAACTCCCTCCACCCATTTTTTCCTGACATGTCGAATCATCTTTAAACTTGAACCCGTCAAATTCTTGTTCGACCCGGTGATGCTTGCGCTGTACGCAGGTACATCCCCCTTTATCCCCCTTCGAAGGCAGGGGTGTTAAGTTCTGCAATTTATTGTTATCTTCTTGATGAAAGGAGGCTTGAATGAATAGTGAATCCGGTTCATCAAGAACACTTTATGATCACCTTGCGACGGTTCCTGACTTTCGCAGGGGCCAAGGTATGAGATATCCGTTACCGGTGTTGTTGGTAATGATGATTATGTCCATCATGAGTCGAAGCTATGGCTATCGGGAGATGGCCCGTTTTATGAGAGGTAATAAGGATGCGCTGATAGAGCATTTGAAATTGGAACGCGATGCAATGCCTTCGCATGTTACCATCCGGACAGTCATGATGAATCTGGATTTCGATGCTTTGAATACCGCCTTTCGTAATTGGGTAACTGATTGTGATCATTTTGCGTCGCTTGATACGATTGCGATTGATGCAAAAGCGCTTCGCTCAACCGTGACAGAGTATGATAATGCCGCCCAGGATTTTGTGTGCTTTGTAAGCGCATATGCACAGCAAAATGGCGCGGTCGTTGCGCTCAGATCCTATCAAAACAAGGGCGATAGTGAAATCACCGTCAGCCGTGAGTTGATCAAGACACTTACTGAAGTGCTTCAATTACAGGATGTTACATTTACTTTGGATGCCCTTCATTGTCAAAAAAAACAGTCCAGCTCATAATCGAAAGTGGCAACCATTATCTCATCAAGATTAAGAAGAACCAAGGGCGCCTTCACAGACGCATTTATGACATGCTTGATCATTGTATGCCATTAGATACTGCCTGCTTTCAAGAAAATAATCGCGGGCGTTTTGAGTGTCGCAATGTATCTGTATATGGCCAACCCACATCAATTGATCGGGAGTGGCATAGCATCAAGAGCGTCATCTTTATCAGAAGACACGGTATCAGGGCCAAAGCAACTTACGACAACGATGGTTGCTATATTAGCAGCCGAACATTTACTGCCAGGCAATTCGCGGACATTATCCGCAAACACTGGCACATTGAGAACAGATTACATTGGGTCAAAGACGTCAACTTTAATGAGGATAAGTCACTCATCAAGTCACAAAACCCGGCTCAAAACTTGTCGCTACTACAAACAATGGCCATAAATCTATATCGGGTAAACGGCCATCAGTCTATCAAAACAGCAACAACATATTTCACTAACAAAGTGGATATCTTACTCAAATTCCTTAGAACTTAACACCCCTGCCCCTTCGAAGGGGGATGCAGGGGGATGTGCGGACCTTGCAGCTTGATAGGATAAAACAACAGGAAAGAACCGTGAAAACATACATTATTTTGCTCCTCCTTTGTTTGGGAGCAGGGCTTGCTGTTGCACAGGAAGTGAGCGTTAGTGGTTTGGTGAAGGATGCCCTCACCGGTGAACCGCTGACCGGTGTAAATATTACTGAAGCAGGGACGCAAAATGGAACCACAACTGACGTTGAAGGCCGTTATGTAATTACATTAAGCAGTGAAGCGCCGGTGCTCATCTTCAACTATCTCGGCTACGAAATTCGCCGCGAAAGCGTTGGTAATCGCAGCACCGTTGATGTAGCATTGGCATCAACGGTTTTGGAATTGGATGATGTGGTGGTGACGGCCCTGGGCCTTGAGCGGAACAGCAAAGAACTTGGCTATACCGTGCAGAGCCTTGATGCCCCGGACATTGCCGAGGTGAAGTCAGCGAATTTTGTTGACAACCTCGCTGGTAAAATCGCTGGCGTGACCATCAGCCAGGGCGCAACAGGCATCGGATCAACCTCGAAAATCACCATCCGCGGTGAAGCATCTTTTACCACCAATAATCCGCTATTTGTCGTAGATGGTATTCCGATCAACAACAACTCTATTGTTAATTTTACCAACGACGCAGCGGCCGGATTCCAGGAAGTCGATTTTGGTAACGGGGCGATGGAAGTAAATTCCGATGACATTGCCAGTGTGTCGGTTTTGAAAGGGCCCAGTGCAGCGGCATTGTATGGCGCGCGGGCATCTAACGGGGTTATCGCCATTACCACCAAGGACGGCTCTGACAGCAAGGGCCTGGGGCTGAGTATTAATTCCTCCAGCTTCCTGGAAAGTGCCTTTCAGCTGCCGGAGTTCCAAAACACCTTTGGTCAGGGCAATTCCGGCCAGTTTGAATTTGTGGACGGCCTTGGCGGTGGAGTGAATGACAATATCACCTATAGTTGGGGGCCTCGCCTTGATGAAGGCATATTGATACCCCAGTTTGACAGTCCGGTTACACTGACAAGCGGTGAGGTGGTGCGCGGTGGAGATGTTTCGGTGCACGGTGGATTACCGATTACCCCAACACCCTTGACCTCCAACCCGGATAACCTCTCGAATTTTTATGAGACCGGCTTCACCAACATCACTAACATTGCCTTGACTTCCGGCTTCGACAAGGGCAATTATCGCCTGTCGTTTACCGATTTGCAGAGCGAATCGATCATTCCCGGGGTAAATTTGGATCGCCGCACCGTGGCCGGACACCTGGTGTTCAAACCAACCAGCCGTTTGCGGATTGCCTCGAGCTTTAACTACATGAATTCGCAAAGCGATAATCGCCCGTCCAATGGCTATGGCTCGGAAAACGTCAACTATTCACTGGTTGCCTGGGGACCGCGCTCGCTGAATATTGATAATCTCAAGAACTATTGGCAACCTGGGCTGGACGGCCGGCAGCAATTCTCCTTCAACTATACCTTCTTTGATAATCCCTATTTTATTCTCCTGGAAAATCGCAATTCCTTTGGGCGCGATCGCCTCTTCGGCAATCTCTCGGCATCTTACGAAATCAATGCCAAGCTGCGTCTCGATTTTCGAACCGGGATGGATTATTCCGACGAGCTTCGAGCATTTCGCCGGGCATTCAGCACCAATCGTTTTATCAACGGCGCTTATGCGGAGCACGACGTATTCTTTCGCGAAAATAATACCGATTTTCTGCTAAATTACCGCGATCGCCGTAAGGACTTTTCTTTTGATGTATCCTTTGGCGGAAACCGTATGGATCAACGGGCCAGCACCGTGCAAACCCAGGCGACCTCACTAGCACAGCCGGGTGTTTTCAAGCTCTCCAATGCTGCTTCACCGCTGGAGGTATTTGAATTTGAATCGCGAAAACGCATCAACAGCCTCTACGGTATTGCCAAGTTGGGGTATAAGGACTATCTCTATGCGGATATCACCGGCCGCAATGACTGGTCGAGTGCGCTGGCCACTCCAACATCGACTGACAATACCTCCTTCTTTTATCCGTCTTTTTCGGGAAGCTTCATCCTTTCGAACCTGATGCGTATGCCGGCACCGATTTCCTTCGCCAAGCTGCGCGCCAGTTGGGCCGAAGTAGGGAACGATACAGATCCCTATCAAAACACTATTGCTTTTGTGGCACAGACGCCTTTCAATTCGCAACCGACCTTTACCGCGCAAAACTTCATCGCCAACCAGGATCTGCTGCCGGAACAAACCGCTTCCTTCGAGATCGGTGGCGATTTGCGCTTCTTCTCCGACCGCCTTGGTTTGGACATCACCTATTACAATGCCTTGACGGAGAATCAGATCATCGCTCTGCCGGTTGCCATTTCATCCGGATTTACCCAGCAAGTTGTAAATGGCGGTGGTGTGCGCTCCAGGGGTATTGAGATTATTGCCGATGTGGTGCAGGTTAACAAATCCGGCTTTCAATGGAGTTCACAATTGAATTTTAGCCGCAATGTTTCAACTGTTGAATCACTGCCGGATGACGCGGGAACACTAACACTGGCATATTCGCGGGTGTACGACAATGTCAATCAAACGGTGTGGTTTCAGGTGAAAGAAGGAGATCGCATTGGTGACATGTATGGCACCGGATATCTGAAAAATGAAAATGGTGATTTTGTCATCGATGGCAACGGCCGTTTCATTGCCGACAATAATCTCATCAAGCTTGGCAACTACAATCCCGATTTTATGCTCGGTTTTAACAGCCGCTTTAAATATAAGAACCTTGACTGGGGGTTTGTGTTTGACTGGCGTCAGGGCGGAGAGCTGGTATCGCGAACCCTTTCGCTGGCCGCTGTCGGCGGGCAGCTGATTGAAACGGAGAATCGCCCGGAAGAAGGCATTATTGCTGATGGCGTGGTAAACGTTGGAACAGCCGAGAACCCGGTCTGGGAGCGGAATACCACTGCGATTTCAGCTGAGAGCTACTATCGCCAATTCTATGATCGTAATCATGAAGAAAACAATGTCTACGATGCCAGCTATCTCAAATTGCGCGAGTTCTCCGTTGGTTACACCTTCAATAATTCCAGCATTGGCGGCTTTCTGCGAAGCTGGCGCAGTCTGCGGGTGTCGCTGGTTGGTCGCAATCTCTTTGCTTTTAGCGACATTCCGCACTTCGATCCCGAACAATTAGCGGTTCAAGGCTCGCGATTCGTTAGCGGCGTAGAAGACATGTCTTACTCTACCAGTCGCAGCGTTGGTTTCAAGCTCGGATTTGAGTTTTAAATATTGATCACATGTTCACATCCCCCTGTGTCCCCTTCGAAGTGGGATTCAGGGGGATGTGGGCCCAACTATAAAAGAAATAAATTTGAAGTCCATCGGCTCAAAAGGAATAAAATGAACCAATTAAAAACATACCTATCCGGCAAGCTGCTACTGCCACTGCTTCTGCTATTGGCAGTTTCTTGCACAGATAACTTCGAGGCGCTGAATACCAACCCGAATGCGCCAACGGACGTGCAGCCGGGGCTGCTCCTGCGCCAGGTGATTTATGATTACGGCGAAGAGATGTCGTATGAAGGATTTGTCGCCGGCAATCTGCTGGGCCAATATTTTACGGCGATCGATTTTAACCTCTTTGATCGCCATAGCCTGAGCGATCCGCAGGTAGGTGGTAATCCCTGGCCGGTGTTCTATACCAATCTACGTGATAACGAGATCATTCTGCAAGCAGCACGCAGCAATGCGACGAATGCGGTATATGAAGGCCCGGCGCTGATCCTGAAGGCTTACATGACTGCAGCTCTGACCGATATTTTTGGTGATGTACCCTATACTGAAGCTTTGCAAGGTTTGAGCGGCGTGGTAACCCCGGTTTACGACAGCCAGGAAGACATTTACACTGCTGCAAATGGCATCCTTGATAATCTGGATAAGGCGATTGCCGCCATCAATAACTACAGTGGCAACCAGCAATTGGAAGGCGACATCCTCTTCAACGGTAATTTAGACCAGTGGGTGACTTTCGCCAATTCCCTGAAAATCAAGTGCCTGATGCGTATTTCCGATCGAGTCGATATCGCTGCTGATGTACAGGCGGTTTTCAGCAGCGGAAACTATATGCGGAGCAATGCCGATAATGCTGTCTATGATTTTAGCGATGGCCTGCCAAATAATTTCCGCATGGCCCGTTTGCGTGCCGGTGACTTTAACCTGTTTATCCAATCACTTACGGCGGAAGAAATCCTGAAGGGCTTGAACGATCCGCGTATCGAAGTCCTTTACCGCCCGATTGGTAATGATCCCACGCAGACTGAATTTAAAGGCTTGCTGAACGGCCCGGATGCCTCGCAGACAACGATTTCGGTAGCAGATTTTTCGTTGACCGGCACCATTTTTCGCGAACATACCGGCGATCTCGATGCCAATTTCCTGACCGCCTGGGAAACGCATTTCTTCCTGGCGGAAGCCGCAGAAAAGGGGTTGATTGCGGCAGATGCAGCGGCGCTCTATGAAACCGGCGTGCAGCTGGCTTTCGACTATTGGCATACTGAATTACCTGCTGATTACCTCATTAGCGGTGCAGCGGCCTATGGCAGCAATGGCGCAGATCCGCTTCAACAAATCATTACCCAGAAGTGGATTGCCAATTCCATCAATGGCTACGAAGGCTGGATTGAGTGGCGGCGTACGGGCTTTCCGGAACTCAAATCGGTACAGGCCAGCCTGAATGGCGGATTTATTCCGGTGCGCATGCCGTATCCGACCGATGAAGCAGCGCTTAATGCCGCCAACTATGCCACGGCCACAGCCGAAAACGGCAATAGCATAAATGCCCGGGTTTGGTGGGATGCCCAATGAGTGATGTCTTGAGCCTACAGTGGGCGTTGCTGATCATCTCATCGCTGATTCTCTATGCGATATCGCCTCGCGCGAAGAGTAAAGAGACCTTCTTCCAGGGGGCATCGCAAGCTGCCGATCAGCCGGGATTCTGGATACTGACCTTTAGCCTGGTGATTAGCTGGCTTTTCGCCAAGTCGATTACCAATGCCGCTAATCTTGGGTTGAGTTTTGGTTTTGTCGGTGGGGTCAGTTATGCCATGTATTATTTCTCATTTCTGGTTGCCGGTATCATCATTTACCAAATGCGAACCCGCGGCGGCTTCAATAGTCTGCACGAGTTCCTCGGGGGCAAATTTGGTCGCGGCGCCATTATCCTGTTTTCTATCCTCATCAGTTTCCGGTTACTGAACGAAGTTTGGTCAAATTCTGCCGTCATCGGCAGCTACTTCGGTCCCGTCGGCTCCGGGCAATACATCCTTGCGGTGTTGGTGTTCACAGCACTTACGCTCGCTTATTCGCTAAAGGGCGGCCTGCGAAGCTCGTTGATTACCGATCTGATTCAGATGGTGCTTTTTGGCGTGTTGCTCTTTGCAATTCTCGGTATCATTCTACCGGAAAAGGGTTCGCTGACGCCTTTTGTCACAAGCGGGGAGTGGGCGATGTCTACCGGGCTAAATCTTTTCTTTGTAGCGCTGATACAAGTGTTCAGCTATCCCTTTCATGATCCGGTGTTAACCGATCGCGGCTTCATCTCCGATCCACAAACAACTTTAAAGAGCTATATCGCCGCAACAGGAATCGGTTTTCTCTGTATTTTGCTGTTCAGCTTCGTAGGGATTTACGGACAGATGATTGGGGCTGAAGGGCAGGCGGCGGTTGAAGTCGCCAAGACTTTTGGGGTAGGGATGATGCTGCTGACCAACTTCATTATGATCACCTCAGCGGCATCGACACTGGACTCTACCTTCTCTGCGGTGTCGAAGCTCGCTGAGAGCGATCTGAGGCCCGAAGGCGGCGGCTCACTGAGTCGTGGTCGCTGGGTAATGATTCTCACCGCCGCTGGTGGGCTGATTCCACTGATTTTTGCTCCGGAAATTATCTCCGCCACCACCATTAGCGGCACTATGGTGCTTGGTTTTGCTCCGGTCTTTCTGTTTTGGAATCTACCGGCGCCGCGTATTTCCTTTCACCTTTCCATGTGGACCGGGATTGTCGCAGGCCTTACGCTGACTTTTGGCTGGCTGCCGGAATCGCTCTACCTCAGCAGCGGCAAATATGCAGATTTGTTTGCCATTAATGTGTATGCGACAATTATCAGCTTCGGCGGGTATTTGATGCCGATGTTCCTCGATACGAAGTCAGAGAAGATCACCGCGAAGGAGACCAGGAAGCGTGAAGAGTCGCAAAGCGTTTTGGAAATTGAGCCGATGAATGCCCATCGTAGTAGTAGTAGGTCGGATTAGTCCCGGCAATGAATACATAAGAGCAATAATATGACGGGACGTAATCCGACGATTTGGAAATGCATCGAACGGACGTAATCCGACGATTTGGAAATGCATCGAACGGACGTCATCCGACGGTTCGGAAATGCACCGAATGGACGTAATCCGCCGATTTGGAAATGCATCGAATGGACGTCATCCGACGGTTTGGAAATGCACCGAATAGACGTAATCCGACGATTTGGAAATGCACCGAATAGACGTCATCCGACGGTTCGGAAATGCACCGACTGGACGTCATTCTGCAATAGGGCAATCGGACCCTGCGTGGCAGGCATTTAGCAGATATCCTCTCTTTGTTCGCAGAAAAAAGTTGCGTAATATTGATCAGACCAAAAAAGATGAGGGTGCAATGTTTGCTAGCTATCGCTATTTACTCGTTTTGATGTGTTTGAGCTTTTCCCTATTTGCCCAGGAAATTCGCGAGTATACAGTCAAGCGCGTCGGTGATGCGATCGAAATCGACGGGCGGCTCGATGAAGCCTCATGGCAAGCTGCTGCGCTCTCAGAAGAGTTCGTGCGCTATTATGATGGCGCTGTGACCAATCTTTCCACTCAGGCCAAGTTCTTATGGGATGACAGCTACCTTTACATCGGGTTTATTTGCGAAGATCCGGATGTATGGGCCACTTTTATGAATCGCGACGATTTCCTGTGGAATGAAGAAGTGGTGGAAATCCTATGCGATCCCGATGGTAACGACCTTAACTATTTTGAGATTCAGGTGAATCCACTGGAGACCCTGTTGGATCTCACCCTCGATAAACCCTATTACCAGGGTGGCACTGCGGACTTCAGCTGGACGGTTGATAGCCTCTTTGCCGGTGTGCATGTAGCAGGCACATTGAATGACAGCAGTGATACCGATACATCCTGGACTTGCGAAGTGGCCATCCCCTTTGATGAAATTGCCTTTGCCGGACCAACGTTAAATTTCCCGCCGATTGACGGAGAATCCTGGCGGATATTGGTTACTCGTTATGACTATGAGCGGGGCGGAGAAGAATATGTAGAAATTTCCGCCTGGAACCAGACCGATAGTCGCGGCTTTCATGTCCCGGAAAAATTTGGACGAATTATTTTTTCAGAGGATGTTGTTCTCTCCGTCGAGGAAGAACCTGAAGCGCTGCTTCCCGGCAGCTTTGCACTGGTTGGCAATTTCCCCAATCCGTTTAACCCCTCGACAACCATCGTTTACGACATTGATACGGCTACGGAAATCAATCTCAGCATCTATGACCTTACTGGTCAAAAGGTTGTTGATCTGTTCAACGGCAAACAGGCTCCCGGTCGCCATCAGTTAGTTTGGAACGGGCTTGATAACCGCCAACAAGTGGCGTCCAGCGGGGTGTATATTTTGCTTCTTCAAGCAGATGGACAGTCGCAGGCCCGGAAAATGGTGTTGATGAAATAAATCAAGAGATACTGCTCTCAATTGCCCGCTCAACTAAAGCGCCAGGTTAATTCTTTTTCCGCCTGGTCTTTCTGTCGAAAATGTTTCGGGGACAATCCCACAGTCTTCTTAAACGTTTTTGAAAAGCTGAAAGCGTCTTTGTAGCCAATCGAGTAGGCAATCGACTCAATTGTTTCCTGGGTATCACTAAGCATTTTCATTGCTTTAAGCATACGGATTGTCATCAAGTATTGAAGCGGGGCGCTTCCCAGGGCCTTTTTGAATCGCGCTGCAAAACCGGAGCGTGATATCCCTACCTCTCTTGCCAGTCGTTCAACTGTCCAATTATCTGCATGCCGCTGGTGCATTAAAGCCAGTGCGTTGCCAATAATGGGATCACGCGCTGCTTTCCCCCAGGCTTCGCCGCGCTCTTGCAAGGTCAATACCCGCCGAAAAATGAGATGAAACATCACATCCAGCAAAGAAGAGACTATTGCTTTGGAGCCAAGGTCTGGCTTACGCAACTCTCCTGCCAACACTTGCATACAGCCATAGAGAGAATCAGCCATATCAATTTCATGAGCCCGAATGATATACCACTCCGGTAATTCCATAAAAATCGGGTGAAGCGGCTCATGCCACAATTGATAGGCGCCGCTTACAAGGGTCAGAAGACCTGACCGGCCGGGTTGCTCTTCCTGTAAATAGCGTGCATCGAAAACTGCAGGTGCGTCTTTTAACATCGCCTTATCCGGATGGGTGCTGATATGATGATAGGTGCCTCTCGCCATGAAAGCAATATCGCCGCGTTCCAGTTTGTCGGGCGTTTTGGCATTTGCCCGCCATAAGTATGCCTCACCCTGGGTAACAACATGAAAGCCGATGCTTACCGGGCAGGGAAATTGAACGGCCCATGGCTCATAAAGAATTCGACGATGTAGCAAGTTGGTCTTCAGGCCGGCGGTGTTTAGTACGTCTGTCAGGAGATCCATAGATGTCTAACCATAATGCTATGGTGTGAAATTTTAGAGGAATTGACATGTTTTTTGTTGCTTGCGCTATTCAAAGTCCAAATTTAGGGATGCATATTAACAATGTAAAGCGAAAACAAAAACTAAGGAGTCATACAATGCAATCGAAAACGTTGATCATCGGATCGAGCGGAAATGTGGGTAAAGAATTAGCACAAATATTGACGGGGGATGGACACGCTGTTGCTTTAGCGACCAGCAAGAAAGAGTTGTCTGCTGATCAAGTTCATCTGGATCTGGTAACAGGTGAGGGAATTACTGCAGCATTCGATGGTGTTGACCGGGCATTCTTTCTGGCGCCCCCCGGATATACCAACCAGCACGAATTGATTGCTCCCCTTGTTAAAGCAGCAAAGGCAAATGATCTAAAGAAAGTTGTTCTGATGACGGCAATGGGCGTTGATGCCCAGCCTGATCTGGATCTACCCCTGCGTCGCGCAGAAATTATCCTCGAGGAATCGGGAGTGCCCTATAACATTATTCGCCCAAACTGGTTTATGCAAAACTTCAATAGTTTTTGGATAGCCGGGATACTGGAGCATCAGACAATCTTTCTGCCAACGGGAGATGCCAAAGGAAGCTTTATCGACGCTCGGGACATTGCTGCAGTTGCAGCCAAACTATTGCTTGACTCGTCTCGTGACAACCAAGCCTTCGACCTGACCGGATCAGAGTCGCTCAACCATGATGAAGTTGCTGCAATTATATCTGAAATTACCGGAAAGAAAATTGTATATGAAGACATCACGCCGCAGGTGATGGAAAAACAGCTGATTTCTGCAGGGCTTCCGCAGGATTATACCAATATGCTGCTCGGGATTTTGGAGGCTTTCAAACAGGGATTTATGGCTGGTATCACCCCTCACGTGGGAAATATCCTCGGGCGAGCCCCGATTTCTTTTGAACAATATGCAAAGGACTATCGGAACGCCTGGGTGTAGCGATTTCTGCGTCCCGGCAAATGTCGGGACGCTCCTTCAACGCCGGACATTGTTGTTGAGATTTCTTTGTTTCCAATTTTTTCATAGATTGACGCGAAAGAACGCTTCTCAAGAGTCTCAATTTTCCATGCTAAATCTCGAGGTCAGCCATGTCCGACAACCTACCGCCGCTTCCCAATGAAAATGATCCGCAGGGATTTCCATCATCATCTTCTGCTACCCCTGCTGTTTGGAGCCCTGCGGCGACCGGCGGCTTTGGTTGCCTGATCTTCATCGTATTCACGGCAGTCCAGATCGGGGTGCTCGTTATTTGGATGGGTATCGAAGCCACGCAGGGAATCGATATTGAATCCCAGGAGTTCATGCAGTCAATGGCCAGCAACGGTGCCTATATTGCTTTGGCAACCATCGCCTCGGCGCTCGTCTGCAGTGCGCTCATCGCCTGGCTTATTCGCATGCGCAATGGAGCGACGATTAAAGACTATTTGGCATTCACACCGGTTGCCAATAAGACAATCTGGCTAACCATCGGCATCACCTTATTGTTTATCCTGGTGTCCGATAGCCTGACCACCCTGCTCGGCAAAGACATCATTAATGATTTTATGAGAAATGCCTGGAAAACCCAGGGGTTTTCTCCGCTTTTTTGGTTTGCCCTGGTGGTTGCGGCACCCTTCTTCGAAGAGATTTTTTTCCGGGGATTCCTGTTTGAAGGATTGCGTTATTCCGCTTTGGAAGAGAATGGGACTATTGTAATCACCGCCCTGTTCTGGGCGGCGATTCATCTTCAATATGATTTATATGCTATCAGTATCATCTTTGTCATGGGAGTGGTGCTTGGATTGCTGCGGTCACGCACCGGATCCATATGGCCATGTATCCTGATGCATGCTTTGAATAATTTGATAGCCACCATTGAAACGGCATACCTGGTCTGATTATAGTGAACTCATCATCATTTGCTTCATTGACGCATAAGCTTCGTCCAGTCCATGACGCAGGGCCCAGGCTCTGTCGGCGTTGCTATCGCTATGGCGACTATTGCGCAGGGCCTTGCGAAGCGACTTCTCTGCTGAGCGGGGGAGATTTGCGTCGAGACCCAACAGTGCCTGTGTGGTAATCTCATATATGGCGGCACATGCAGCCGGCTGTCCATTATTATATAGAGGCACTCCGCGTTTGATGGCCGTTTCAATCAGGTCCATCGCTGCACTGGCATCGCCTTCTATGTCCATTCCCGGTAACAACACTTCATCGATCACGTGAATAACGCCATTGCTGGTAAAGATGTCCGTCTTGACTACCCGTGAGTTATTGACAAAGACGTTCCCGTCGTCCAGGCGAATCTTGATGGCACTGCCTTCAACCGTATTGGCGCGATCAAGATTAACTACTTCATCAGCAGTTACTTTTCCCGCAACCACGTGATAGGTGAGAATGGCGACCAGCTTTTCCCGATTTTCCGGTTTTAGCAAGTCGGCAACAACGCCGTCCGGCAGTTTCGCGAAGGCCTCATCGGTAGGAGCAAAAACTGTCAGTGGGCCGTTGCCCTTGAGTGTCTCCACAAGACCAGCCGCTTTCACTGCTGCAACCAGCGTGTTAAATGAACCGGCCTGCACAGCGGTATCTACAATATCGGCCTTTTGCTTATGCTTATGCGAATCTGCAAATAGGCCCGCTGTTAATAGCAACATTGCCAAAACGATCAATTTATATGAAAAATTCTTCATGTCAGGATCCCCTGCTTAGAATGATTATTGAGACGATTTGATTATTGAAACGCTCAAAACGCTCATTTTGTTGCGGTATAAATTGTAAAAAAATGTCATGAAATGAGGCGGATGGCATCCTTTAGAGGCATCCGGGCAATATTTGAGATTTGTGCTGCGATATCTCTGTAGCAGACGCCGGTTATCGCCGCTCGGGCTCCTTACGCGGCTTCACGTGTTTCGCAAGAATGCGCGTTTTCTCCTCCCGAGCCAGGGGCGTACCTGCCACTCGCCACAGTTCGTGGCGAGCATGGCGGGCGCTTTCCTGGTAATCTACAATGGGAGCAGGATAGTCTTCTCCGATTATGCAATTATAGGAGTGCTGCTCAATCATCCCCAGATGAGTAGTTTTCAACCACTTAAAACCCCTTTATCCAGTCAATTTCCAATTCGAATTTCCCTTCTTGCTTATCGGAAATCAGGAAACCGAGCTGACGAATCTGCTCTGGATTTAATGCCGGGGCGTTGCGCACGGTATAGCCACGAAAGGTTGGTAGAAAATCGCTGAAGGAAAACTCGATCTCCTGCCATTGATCTTTCTTCGTGTCAAATTTTGCCTGATAAGAAATACCGTCGAAGTTATTATCGATGCGTATGCGGAAACTGTAACGTTTGCCGTCACCTTTGATTCGCAGCGAGATGCCCTTGGCGGTATCCAGTGTCGGGGCGAAGGGCCTGGTTCGAACAGATGCAAATCCGCCGTTGTTTTCGAAAGATACATAGCCACTGAAATTCGCGATGCCGGTATCCTTATCAACCCGGAAAGTGCTTTGCGAAAGTCCGCCCATGACCCCATCGTTTATAATCTGCCAGATTGGTTCATCGCTATGGTTACGAAAGTCGATTTGCATGGTGTCTTTCCCTTCCTCATTTGCCCAACTGTTTTTCGCGGAATAGACAGTGAAAATAAGAGCGGCAACTAAGATTGCCGCAAAACCCATTCGTTTAGTTAACATCGTCATTCTCCCTTTCGATAAGCTGATTTTCAACAATAAATTTCGCAATCTCTTGTCCCCAGAGCTTATATGTCAGCGGCGACGGGTGGACGCCGTCGCTAAAAAAATCTTCGACAGTTGTGCCGGGAACTCGCTTTACCCACTCATGTAAGCGAATCGGCTGATTGATGTAATGTACATTCGGTTCGTACTCGATAGCATAGTGGGTTGTACGTCCCAACAATCTTACAAGGTTACCAATTGTCAATTGAAGCAGACGCGGGAAGGCCGGAAAGTGGTAGATCGGCGGCATGTTGGCAAAAACGATTTCGGCTGTGGGCTGGTGGAGGCGAATGTGGTTGATAAGGCGGTTCAGATCATTTTTCCATCGCAGGGGACCGCGAATCGCAAAGGCGTCATTTCCGCCTAATCCTATAACGATCAGATCAATTGGTTCAACAGGAATTTTTGGCACCAGGTGGCGGGTTACCTGTTCAACCCTATATCCCGATTTGGCCAGCACCTGCCAGCGAATTGTCTCGGCAATCTGATCATGAAGCGATTCTGCTAATTGCCCGGTCATACCCTCCTGGTGGTTGTCGACGCCAACGCCGGCAATCGTGGACTCGCCCATCGTCAAAATTCGAATCGATGCTTCGCCTTCACCGACGAGTCCTTCCGTCGGTCCACCAGCTTCCGGAAGCCGAGGCACCGTTTTGCGGACCTTTCTTCCCAGGCTCACTAGTAGTGGGACAAATGGTAAGCTAAAAAACGCTCCCATCAAAAAAATGAACTGTAAAAGTAGTATCATAAAGGGAACTTGACCGGCAATATGAACGCAGGTTCGAATATTGCACTATTGGATCCAAATGATATCGCTCCCCGAAAAGTCGGGATATGCTATTTATATGGACATGGCATTTCTGTCTAAATCGCCATATCTGTAAAAATAGCACATAGCCGGGCGGGCCGGCTATGCGCATCCTGTGTTGTGGCAATTTCCCTGAAGTTTCAGGAGGGTTGCAACCCTTAGTTTTTCAAAATGATTTCTGCATTCAATGCTGCATCACCGGTGCCGCTGAGCGTGCCCTTGGCAAACACCGTGTAGATCTTACCTTCTTCCAAAGCGATTCCCGGAAGATCGAGGGCAACTGTGGTGGTGCCTGCAACGCGAACCTGCAGATCATAGGTGCCGGCAGCCAAAGGCGTAAACGCTGTTGCTTGCTTGAATTCATAGTTACCAAATACAATAGTACCGTCGGTCAATGTGATGTCAACAGCCGGTGCATCAGGAGACAGGTGAATGAAACGCACATGTGCATTTCCTGCTGCGGGTGCTGTCAAATCATCTTCGAAAACCAGCGGCGTAATGTTGTTGAGCAAGTCTGCTGCGAAAACCGAGTAGTTCTTGTTTGCTGCAAAAATAACATCTGCATCGATAACGGAGGTGCTGGTTCCGGCAGCATTCACCTTAATGTTGCGGGTTCCAGGATTCACTTCGAGGTATCCGGTGTTGTTCGGGAACTCAAGCGGAGCCGTGTTGATTACGGTGTCGTCGACGAGCAGATCAACGCCAGGCGCGTCAGGAGAAGCGTGAACAACCAGCACGTTTGCGCGGGCATCTGTGGTCAGGTCAGCAAAGGCGTTGCCAGTGTCGTTGTCAATGAAGACGCGAACGGCAAACGGGAATGCATCAGTTGCATCCAGGGTACCATGTGCAACAACGGTATAAGATACACCATTTTCTACTGCGATTGGATCAAATACAACCACTTCGTCATTTGCGCCGGTCGGCGTAACAACGAAAGTGTAGGTTCCCGCATCAACTTCGATATAGTCGGAAGCAGTCTTGAACGGAATGTCAGAAAACACTGCCGGGCCGCTGCCACTGTCTAATTTGATATCGACAGACGGTGCGTCCGGTGCAGTATGGATCAGGCGAACACGCGCTTTATTGTTATTCGGTGTGCGATCGTCAGCGCTAACAATAGCATTGATAGCTGAGAGTTGATCTACTGCATACACGGTATACTCCTGGCCATCTTGAAGGTCAAGATCAGCTTCTATAACGATCGGAGCGGTTTCGCCGGTTGGAACTACTTTGATGTTGCGGGTTCCGGCTTCCACATCAGCGTATACAGAAGCTGCGCCATAATCGAGGTTGCTAAATGCGATATTGTCATCAACCAGAATATCCACAGCCGGTGCGTCATAGCTGGTGTGAATCACACGTACGCTGGCAGTACCGGGTGCCGGATCGATTGGGTTATCACTGTCATCACTACAGGCGACAATTGCGAGGGCCAGCAGGCTGACCATAAGGATGCGAAAATAATTTACTTTATACATTATAAACTCCTTCATAAAAGAGTTGGGTTATGGGATTAAGAATTCATTTGCCCGGCTTTCCGGGGACCTTGTAATGCTTTGACATTCGTCCATGAATGAGCGTTTTGAGCGTTTTCTGACCAAAAGATATCTGTATAGACATATAATGTCAACAAAAAATAAAAATAAAACGCTCAAAACGCTCACAGCGGATGCCATCCTTTAGAGGGATGCCATCCGCGACTGGAAGAAAGGGCTTGACAGAAACCGCTCAGTTTGAAGAACATTAGAGATTGAAGGATTGAAGGATTGAAGGATTGAAGGATTGAAGGATTGAAGGATTGAAGGATTGAAGGATTGAAGGATTGAAGGATTGAAGGAAGGAGCCAATTTGATAGAAGAAGTGTATGGCAATATGCCGGATGGCACAACGGTCGATGTGTACACACTGCGCAATGCTAATGGAATGGAAATGAAGGCCATCACCTATGGTGGGATCATCACCGAACTAACGGCACCTGATCGAAACGGTCACTTCGCAGATATTGTGCTTGGTTGCGACAAACTGGATGATTATTTGGCTGGAACGCCATATTTTGGCGCCATCATTGGACGATACGGCAATCGCATTGCCGGGGGACGATTTTCCCTTGATGGCCGGGAATACAAGCTGGTCACAAATAACAATACCAATCACATTCATGGTGGAGACTTCGGTTTTGATAAGGTTGTCTGGAAGGCCACGCCATTTGAAACCAAAAACGGCGTAGGACTGGTATTAACATATCTGAGTGAGCATGGCGAGGAAGGGTATCCCGGCAACCTCGACTGCAAAGTCACCTATTTCCTGGGAGATGACAATTCCTTGCGCATTGATTATGAGGCAACCACTGACAAAAAAACCATCTGTAATCTGACGCAGCACAGTTATTTCAATCTGGCCGGCCATGCCGCCGGAACCGTAATTGACCATGAATTGATGCTGAATGCCGATTATTATACACCGGTTAATGACAGCCTTATTCCAACCGCAGAATTGGAAAATGTTGCCGGAACGCCTTTTGATTTTCTGACACCGACAAAAATTAGTGATCGAATTGACGTTGAGCATCCGCAACTCAAATATGGCCACGGATATGATCATAATTGGGTGATTCGTCATGAAGCAGATGAAGAACTGGCACTGGCGGCGACGCTTTACGAAGCAGGCAGTGGACGCCTTATGGAAGTCTGGACGAAGGAACCTGGCGTGCAATTTTACTGTGGAAATTCCCTCAATGGCAGCGTCATCGGTAAAGGGGGTGCTAAATATCAGCGACGCGGCGCTCTCTGTCTGGAAACCCAGCACTATCCGGATTCGCCGAATCAGCGCAATTTCCCCAGCACGACCTTGCGTCCTGGCGAAGTTTATAAAACCAGCACAATCTACAAATTCAAAACCAAATAGGAGTTCTTATGCTGTTGGAAGGTAAAGTAGCCATTATTACCGGAGCGACCAGCGGAATTGGCCGCGATACGGCGCTTAAATTCGCCAACGAAGGCGCAAGCGTTTTTCTGACGGGCCGCAAAAATCATGCGCTGCAGCAAACACAACGAGACATCGCTGCCGACGGTGGAAAGGCTGCGTACCTTGCTGCCGATGTCGCTGTCCCAGAAGATTGTCAGAAAATTATTGATGCTGCCCTTGAGCAATTTGGTAAAATCGATGTGCTGGTGAATGCTGCCGGTGTCATCGCTACCGGCAGTATCGAAGACACAAGCCTTGAAGACTGGCGGGAAATGATGGCAGTAAATCTCGATTCGGTATTTTACCTGATGAACCGGGCGGTGCCGCATCTGCAAAAGACCCGTGGCAACATCGTGAACGTATCCAGCGTGACCGGTGTACGTTCCTTCCCGAATGTGCTGGCTTATTGCGTAAGCAAATCTGCGGTAGATCAGCTGACGCGCTGTGCAGCCCTGGAATTGGCCCCGAAAGGTGTTCGCGTCAATGCCGTCAATCCCGGCGTTGTGATCACAGAATTACATCGTCGCAGCGGCATGGACGACGAAAAATACACCGCCTTTCTGATGCACAGTAAGTCGACACATCCATTGGGGCGGGTCGGCATGCCGCACGAAATTGCCAATGCCATTCTTTTCCTCGCTTCATCAAAATCCGGATGGATTACGGGAGAAACCCTCAGCGTGGATGGCGGGCGACATCTAACGTGCGCGCGTTGACTTGTGTCAACTTGATCGAGCACGCTCAAAATGATCAAACACGATGTTGGTTTTCTCGAGTGCGTTTTCGCTGCTGTCGCTTTCTGTCAGAAAGATATTCGGAGTGTTCCGGGCAAAATCGCGATAATATTTCTGATTGGCAGCACTCGTAAGCAAAATGACGGGCACGTTACCGAGTGCGCGGATTTGGCGAATAAGAGGTTCGCAAGAAGCGTCCGGCAATTCTACATCTGAAACGATCAAATGTGGCCGCCAATTTTGGATAAGCTCCAGTGCCTGGACACCGCTTTCCGTGACGATGATTTTATGACCTCTTTCACCAAGTTTAACCTCAAAAAGCTTACATAGTAGCTTGTTGAGGCTTACAATTAGCACCCGGTACTGCGCATTGGTGTGTTGAATGACATCCCGGCCATGAACTTCCTTACTCTTCAACATGCTGGGCCGAATAGCGTATTGTCCGGATTGCCAGGACAGCATATGAGAAAAAGCTTCATCGTCTGTAAATCCGGTCATCAAAATGCGAATAATCTTCCCTCTCCGATAAACAAAGGCGCCCGTCTCTGAACCCCTTTTCAGAATGACTTTGCCTGTAAGATGCCGTTGTTCGCAATCAGCAAGAATATCGGTCAGGGAATTATTGGTAAGATCTCCTAGTTCTATTGAGGTGATTTCCTGTGACGATTGCGATGTACCCCTGGTTACCAGTCCCCGCAACTTGTCTCTGAAACCCATTATAGATCCTTGAAAATTTTGTTAGAAGTACTGATATATCGTTAAAGGTAAGCGTTGGACATTGAGAATTTATTTCCGACGAAACCCCAAACATATACAGATGCAATCAAAAGTACAAGATGCTGACCGGCAAAACTTGATCAATATCAAATTTTCACTATTCCTAAATGTGTTTCGCCTCAAAAGACCATTTATGGCAGTCGCATACAATATCATTGCCTCAGGCATACCTCAAATCTTTCGACCGAACAAAATCCGGAGAATCAATGGAACCCACTATTCTTTCTCAAGAACAATATATTGCAGTACATACAATGATGGTATTCACCCAGGCTTGCATGTTGGCTTCATTCCTGTTTTTTGCCCTGGCGAAAGGCACGCTTGGGAATCGCTACCAATTCGCTCTGATTATCTCGGCCCTGGTTGTAGGAGTGGCTGGTTTCTTTTATTACATGATCTTAACCAATTGGGAAATGGCCTTCGAATCAGTGAATGGCGAATATGTGAAGAATAATATCCCGTTAATACACATCTATCGGTATGCGGATTGGATTTTGACGGTACCACTGCTTCTGGTAGAACTTGTCGCAGTCTTTGCGCTGCCAAAGGCACAAAGTCGCTCAATTACAACTCGTCTGGCAGTAGCCGCGATTTTGATGATTGCCTTTGGATACCCGGGGGAAGTGGCCGAATCCAATGCCGTTAGGGCGATTTGGGGGATTATCGCTACGATTCCTTTCTTATACATTATTTACGTGCTCTGGTTTGAACTCAATGACGCGATTGTACGGCAGGCCGAGCGGATTAAATTACTGTTCCGCAATTTGCGATTGCTTACTATTGGCGCTTGGGGTTTTTACCCAATTGCCTACATGGCCCCTTTCCTGGACACCTCTCCAGCAAATACGCTCATAATTTTGCAAGTTGGGTACTGTATTTCTGATATTATGGCAAAATGCGGCTACGGTGTTCTTATTTATGCAATTGCCCGGTTGAAAACTGACGGTGATAATGTTGTGATCGAAGGTCTCTATCATTCCAATGTATGAGCAATACACGAGGTAATGAAGGATGCCTTGGATAGCAAATATTCTTACAATTTGCGTGACATTCTGTTTTCTGTTGGTGCCGGAGGTGGTCCGGGAATATGAATTATGGTTTTTTGCAGCATTGATGGTGCTGGTCGGTATACCTCATGGCGCAACGGATTGGTTGGTTTTCCGCCATACCCGTCAAGAGCATATTAATGCGGCGAGGCGGCAGTTCTATATTCTTTACGGTAGTATGATGGGTGGCTACGCCCTGGTATGGTTGCTGTTGCCACCGCTCGCTCTGGTTGTATTCTTGATTGCCTCTTTCTATCATTTTGGGCAATCCAATTTTACATACGTTGATTTTCGCGAGCAGCTGTTCCTGAAAAGAACGGTATACTGCATTTGGGGTGCATTCGTTGCACTAATGCCTATTCTTTGTCATACAGATGAGGCGACCCCAATTATTCGAGATATTATTGGGGAATATGAAACATTTCTCCTTCTTCTACAGGAGCAATCTGCGCTATTGATATACGGTCTTTATTTATTGCTGGGGATCTGCTATTTGAGTCTTTATTTATCTCACCTGTCGGATCTGTCCGTGATCTCGCTGGAAATAGTAAATGTTGCTGTGCTTTCCTTGCTATTCTTTAATACCTCGCTAATTATCAGCTTTACAGTATATTTTGCGATCTGGCATTCGCTTCACTCTTTTTCCGAAGAGCTCACTCAACTACGCGCATTGGATAGCCGGCTTGAAGCGAAAGATCTCATCGTAAAGGCATTGCCCTTTACAGCCGTCGCGATCCTCGGCATGCTTCTTCTGTTTTTTGCCCTGGAGCAATTTTCATTGGATGTCCCATATTTGGGGATTTTCTTTGTCCTCACCTCACTGGTAACTTTACCCCATATGTGGATTGTTGAGCGCCTCTATGAACCGATGCATGATTGACTTCATCTATTCATACCGCAAAGCTTCCACCGGATTGCGAATAGCAGCTTTGATTGCCTGATAGCTCACTGTCGCAAGGGCAATGAACAGGGCAATTGCACCTCCGAGCAGGAACGGCCAGAAACCAATCGTTATGCGATAGGCAAACTGTTGCAGCCAGGAATGCATCGCCCAATAGACAATTGGAAATGCCACAATCAGGCCGAAGAGTACCGGGCGGCTAAAATCGCGATAGAGCAGTTGAACGATATTGGCAATGGTTGCGCCAAGCACTTTCCGCACGCCAATTTCTTTGGTGCGCTGTTCCGCACTAAAAGTTGCCAGGCCAAAGAGACCAATACAGGCCACCAGGATCGCCAATGCTGCCGATACCCCAAACAGCTGTCCGACCTGACTATCTTCGCTATACTGATTCAGCAGCCAATCGTCGAGGAAGGCAAATTCCAGCGGATTGATGGGATCAAATCTATTGTGAATGTCGCGGACAGCAGCAATCGTCTCAGTAACATCCTGACCTTGAATGCGCATCGTAAAGTAGTCGATGCCGTGGATGACATGGCGGCCGGACTCCGGCATAAATCCCATCACCATCGGACTGATATCTTCATGCAGCGAATGAAAGTGGAAGTCCTCCACGATGCCGATGATCTGCCCTGAAAATTCTCTTGATGGCACTTCAATCTCCTTACCGAGAGCTTCATTACCAAAAAGAGCGGAAGCGGCGGTTTTGTTGAGAATCAGCGCGGTGGAATCGGAGGCCAGTTCACGATTGAAATTGCGTCCCGCCAGGAGTTCAATCTGATAGGTGGAAAGAAAGTCTTCGTCGATGCCATTGAAGAACATCGTCGACGTTTCTTCATCCGCTGCTTCCGGTGTTTTTACGCCAATGCGGCGAAAATTTTTCCAGTCGCCGGGCACTCGCGAGGAGACTGTTACCTGCTGAATCGAGGCCTGTTGTAACAAGGCCTCTTTGACAGCGCCAAAATTACTTTGAATACCGTCATGATTGATGTCGAATAGTAGCAGGCGATCCTCATCAAACCCAAGTTCCTTGTTCTGCATATAGTCCAGTTGCGAATAAATGATCAAGGTCGCTACGATCATAATGCTTGACAGGGAAAACTGCAGGGTTACCAGGAATTGCCGCAAGCGAGATTTGTTATATGCCTTGCTGCTACCCGACCCGCTAAGCACGCTAATCGGTTTGAAGCCTGATAGAATGAAGGCCGGATACATGCCTGCCAATACACCTAAAATTGTTGCCAGGATAAAAAGCGCTGCAAAAATAGTTGTATTTTTGGACAAATTCAGGTTCAGATTTTTGTCGGCTATATCATTAAAGAAGGGCAGTGCCGCCTCGACCAGCACCAGGGCAACAATGGCCGCAAAAAGCGTCGTCAAGAGAGACTCGCCCAGGAATTGGCGAATCAATTGTCCCCGGGCTGCACCGACAACTTTGCGCATGCCGACCTCACGGGCGCGATTGATCGAGCGGGCAGTAGCGAGATTCATGTAATTGATACAGGCAATTAATACAATGAAGATAGCGATCATCGAGAATACATAAACGTAGAAAATTTGGCCCTCGCGCTCGTTTTGCTCGAAGCGAATATCTTCGGAATAAAAGTGAATATCTGTCAGCGGCTGTAGGAAAAATTGGCGCTTCGCCCATTCCTCTTCGCCCATGTACTTTGCACTGAATGCCTCGAATGATGCCAAAAGAGAATTTGCGGACGCGGTTTCATCCAGCAGGACGTAGGTTGAAACGAAACTGGATCGCCAGCTGCTCATCGATTCCCATACATACTCGAAGCGATTCAAGGTTGGCATGGAGATCAGGAACTTGAAGTCCAGATGTGAATTGCTGGGAATATCGGCCATGACCCCGGTGATTCGATAATCAACTTCGCCGAACTCTTCAAAATCTTCCGCCTCAATCTTTAGTGTCTGGCCAATTGCAGCTGTCTCGCCAAACAGTGATTCGGCAAATGATTGCGTGATGACCACCGATTGCGGCTCGGCCAGGGCCGTTTCGGCATTGCCGGCGAGCAGTTCATAGTCGAAAACCTTAAAGAAGCCGGGGTCGGTGAAATGATAGTCCCGAACAATTATTCCGCTTTCATCCTTTTTGACGGTTAGTCGCCATCCGCTAAAAAATCGCACGCTTTGTAAAACATCGGGATAGTCCTCTACCAGCGCTGGTCCGAGCGGTGCTTTGGTGAAGGCAACTTTCATGTTGTCGCCATTCGAACGGGTTCGTTCTTCAACTACCCGATAGATTTGATCCGCCTTGTTGTGCATTCTGTCGAAGTTGAGTTCGTCCTGAATATGCAGCAAGATCAGGATACAACAGGCAATGCCGATTGCCAGACCGAGAATATTGATGACCGAATATGATTTTTGTTTAAGGAAATTTCGCAGGGCGATCTTTAGGTAGTTATGAAGCATCATTGTGCGGTTCCTCCATCTGGAACGATAAGGCAACGGGACTTAGTCATTTGAGGCCGCAGGGTGCGGTCTCTTGCCGTACCATAGACCAATTATCATGCCAGAAGGGCAACGACCGCATTTAAAGCAAAGAGGATGGATGATTGGCAGATCGAGGTGTTCGCTCTTCGCACAGACTGCGTTCAAATATGGACAGGTGGGGCCGGATATTTGAACCCAGGAAATATGGTGTTAGCCGAAATACCCAGTTCTTCTCACTAACGTAGCAGCAACATCTTCCGCGTGAATTGGGCATCCGTCGTTTCGATGCTATAAAAGTAAATGCCGGTCGGAACCTCCTGCCCATAACTATTCCGTCCGTTCCATTCAACGAAATGACTTCCTGCGGTTTGAAATTCGTTAACCAGCGTTGTGATTGCCTGACCAAGCATGTTGTGAATGTATAATTTCACAGGAGTTGATGCATTCAGTTCGTATGCAATGGTGGTTGTCGGGTTGAATGGATTTGGATAGTTTTGCTGGAGATGAATCGACTGTGGAAGCCCAGACGGGTTTACGCTGGTAGCACTTGTTAATTCATCCGAATTTAGGCGAAGAATGGTTCCGTTCGCACCGTAGAAATATCCGAGTCCAAATTCGTCAAAATAGAACGCGGAAAGCGCTTTAGAGGTTGGGGTTGGTATTTGCGACCAGGTAGTTCCTCCGTCTTGAGTGTGTAGCAGCACGCCGCGACTTCCGCTGACCCAGCCATTATTTCTATCCTGAAATCGTACGAAAAGTAGGGTTTCCGTGACCGGGATGCTTTGCTCCGTCCAGGTTGTCCCCCCATCCGTTGTTTTATGAATGCGCCCACGATCCCCAACGACCCAGCCAGTTTGTGCGTCCACGAAGTGAATCGAAAAAAATACATCCTGGACTTTTGCTAGAGGTGATTTTGTTGCTGAAACTTGCCATGTAGCTCCCCCGTCCGTTGTTCTTCGGACGGTCCATTTTCGTCCACAAGTCCAGCCATTATTTTCATCGAGAAAGAAAACGCTCTGTAGACCATCTTCCGTTTGGCTGTCCTGATTATCCCAATTCACACCACCATCTTTTGTGGCCAGCACCGTACCGGCGTCTCCAACCGCCCAGCCGTGTTGGGTATCAACAAAATCGATGTCTCTCAAGTATTCGTTCTGACTTGCCGGCTGATGTGTCCACCCGGCTGCGGCGTCCTCCGTTTTATATATGAGGCCACTCCTCTTGATTGCCCATCCGATGTGGTCATTAATAAAATCAAAGGCCAGAAAATTGTTTTCGCCGAGATCTGTCATTACTTGGTGAGTTTGCCAGGAATTATTGGTTTGTAAAAGGCTACCCTCCCATCCTGAAATAGCAAGAGCATTGCCGGAACCAAATGGCTGAATATCGACAATCGCATGATGTGAGCCTTGAGTTAGCTCCCCCCACTGTGCGCCACCATTTACCGTCCGGATTATTCTGCCACTACCGCCGCCAAGACCCCAACCAAATTGGCTGTCGCTAAAAACGATAGTAGAAATACCGCCAATTTCAGGCAATGCTTGCTGTGCCCAGGTCGCCCCGCCATCCTCAGTTTTGAATATAATATTTGCCTGATTGTCTCTGGCTGACATCGAACCTACGGACGCGTTTGCGAAACTGGCATCCACTAGATCTACCTGTGTGAAGGCGGTTTGAAGATGCCATGATTCTCCTGCATCTATCGTTTTATAGACCATGCCCTGATCGCCGACTATCCAACCTGTCGAAGTGGAACTAAAAGTGACGCTATGCAGAATGCGAGAGGTCATGAAGTCGTGGACGGCCCAACTTAAACCGCCGTCACTTGTTTCTATCATAGTGCCGTTCACGCCAACTGCCCAGCCGCGAAGCCCGGTCACGAAATGGAGAGCAAGAAGTGAATTGTCCGTGACACTCCCCAGTACTTGCCAATCTCTGCCACCATTGATGGATTTCAAGATCTGTCCATCGTTGCCACTGATATAACCGATTTTTGCATCGACGAAGAAAATATCTGTGAAAAATTCCTCTGCTTCTGTTTCGTAAATTTCCCAGGTTATTCCTCCGTCTACCGTTTTAAGCACATTGGGAAAGGATATGGCCCAGCCGAGTGTCTCGTTCAGAAAATAAACAGCTGTAATATGCTGAATGCCTTCCATGTCGATTTGCTGGATCTCCCAATCTTCCCCGGCATTATTTGTGCGCAATACCGTCCCGTCAAATCCGACAGCAAGCATGGAACTTTCATTAAATGCTACAAGATCGGTTAAATAATTCCCTTGCGGATGCGGGTTGAGCCAGGTCCAGGTATCCTGAGCGTATAGGTTAAAACAGAAGAGTGTTGCCAAACTCAGTAAAGTTAAGCACTTTTGCCTTGCCATATGTATTCCTCCCTCGCCGGATATTATCATAGATGCTTCTGGAAAATATTCTCTACTAATTATTCGCGGTTTATCGAAGAATTTTGGCTGCAAAAATATTTAATATGCAAAAATTTGGATGCTTACGCCGGTTTGGCCGGGAAAAATGACCGGTGTGAACAGTCTTCGTATTTGACGCAGCAATCGTGATTTTTCTTAAGTATATTATTGCCCATAGCACAAGATGCCACGGAGCCAAATGGGATCGGTATTTGCCTAAAATTGACGTATTGAAGAGGAACTGTATTCATGTTGAAAACGAACCGATTTACGCTGCTTTATATGTTAATGATATATTTGATAATTGGAGGTGTGTCGCTCCTTGCCCAATCCGACGAAGACAAACCACAATTTGCCCTGGAAGAAGTGATTGTTGTCGGCGATCGCTCGGAAAGCCTGCTGCGGGAGTCAACTACCGCGTCGCATATTCTCACGGAAGTGGAGCTGCGGCAAATTCCCGCCCAGAATCTGGTTGATGTATTGGAGCATTTACCCGGCTTGACCTTTGTGCAGCAGGATGCCAGCAACCACCTCCCAATGGCCGTGGTGCGCGGATTCTTCGGTGGGGGAGAGGCTGAAAATATTCTCCTGATCGTGGACGGTGTACCACTAAACGATCTAAATTCCGGTTTGATCAACTGGAGTCAAATTCCGATCAACGAGATCCAGCGTATTGAGGTAACGCGTGGCGGCGGTTCTGCCGTTTATGGCGACCTGGCGCTCGGCGCGGTGATTAATATTCAGACGCGCAATCAGCAATTGGGCGACGCCATGTCTCTTGGATTGGAAGGCGGCAGTTTTGGCACCCGCGGGGGCGATCTTTTTCTGCAACGTCAGCAAGATAACTATACCTATAGCCTGGGCGCCTCTGCCAATCAAGTTGATGGCTATCGCGATCATTCCGAGTGGGAAAACTATACCGCCACGGCCCGGGTGAATAAAGCATTGAGCAATAAAGGGCAGATATTTGGGCAGGTGCGCACGACATTCCTTGACAAGAATGAGCCCGGCCCTCTTGTGCTTGACGTTGCTGAGGCTGATGATCAGCAGAGTTCTGAATTGTTTGCGGCGGACGCCCGCGATCGTAGAATTGTTGAGCTAAGCGCTGGCTTCCGCAGCAATCCCGACGCCGCAAGTCGACTGTCTCTCGATGCCGGATTTCGCAATTTTCAACAGGAGCAAACCCGAACCATTCAGGTGACACCCGAATTCGGCGATACACAGTTTGAAGATGAAACAAATTTGCTCGGTTGGGCGCAGTTTCAGTATCAGCGCAGGACAGGAGAGCAGTTGTTAATTGCTGGAATCGATTTGGATGCCGGTAGCTATGACAGTCAATATTTTGAGGCAGATCAGGTGACGGAGACCACCGGCGGTAGCGGCAATAGGATTAAGGCCGGCCTATATCTGGAAGGCAAGTTCCGCTTAACTGAGCGACTACGCGCCACTACCGGTGTTCGCTTTGACGCCTTACAAAACCGTAGCGAAACCCTTAATGATGTCGATTTTAGTCAATTTTCGCCACGAGTTGGCCTGAACTACCAATATTTAGCCGGCAATGCGAATGGCCACTTATACGCCAATTGGTCGCGGGCATTCAAAGCGCCGACCTTGGATCAGCTGTATGATCAGCGGGTACTTGATTTAAGCGGTGTCGGATTTGGGGTCTTTAATTTTGCCAATGGTGATTTGGAGCCGCAAACATCCTGGAATTACGACCTCGGTATTTATCAACGCTTACCGCTGGCGGAAGATCGAATTTTTGGCGAACTGACACTTTCTGCTTATCTGCTGGATATTACCAATGAGATTGATCTCGATCTCACCACCTTCAAATATGGCAATATACTTGAAAGTCGTCACCAGGGAATCGAAAGCGCCTTGACGCTATATTTTGGTAATCGCATTCGTACGCATCATACCTATAATTATAGCGACGTCACATCTGAGGCTGGCGATACCAAAGGCAATATGCTAAAGCATATCCCCAAACATACCGCTACCCATGCTTTAAATATGCAGTTAAGTGAGAATATCAATGCCTCGCTATCGCAACGCTTCTTTGGCGAAGTATATCTTGATGACTTGAATACCACAACCTTGCCGGGTTTTAATCTGCTCGATGCTCGCTTGCAGCTCGACTGGTCCAATTATCAACTGCAGTTAACAGTGCAAAATCTATTGGACAATCGCTACAATAGCTCGGGCTATACCTTTGCCGATCCCTTTACCGGTGAGGATGTGGTTTTTGTATATCCAGCCCAGGGCCGGTCTGCCGTAGCGACGATTCGCTTGCGAATGTAGAGATTTTGATTTAGACAGGATTGACAGGATAAGGCACTTCTTGTCTTTATCCTGTCAATCCTGTTCATCCTGTCTAAGAAGTATTTTTTCACATCACTTCATACCCGCTTTCCCGCCGCATGCAATATCTGCAAGGCTAATTCAATCTGAAATTTGCCGAATATTTTGCGTTCCCTTACATTGAGAAAAGGTGCTCCAAAGGGCGTTCATCGATTTGTTGCATGGCATACACAGTTTCAAGAGGGGTGATTGAATGATTTTGTTTAAGAATCTGGTTGCATTGGCTGTGGCATTTATTGTTGCAGTTATTGCTGTGGTTGTATTTGAGTGGGCAGGCGGTCTTATCTGGCCACCGGAGTCGAGCGGAGATATAGCGGCGATTGCCTCGCGTGGCCTCGCGGCATTTATTGGCGGTTTGATTGTGGTTGTCGTTGCTATATCCGGTGAAATGGCGCTGGCATTGGTATTCGGACTTATTTTTGTGATTTTCGAAATTGTGGTACTCTATTCAAAGTCTATGCCTGCCGTCAATGAGGTGGCATTCAATATTATGTACCTGGTTGCAGCCTATTTCGGCGCCCAGATAGGACTGAGTTTCTTTAAAAGCAGTGATGATTCCGGAGGAGAATAATGAAGACAGGTGCTAATTTTAATGGCTGGATTTACGGTATCTTATTGAATCTAATTCTGGCAGGGGTGCTTATGGGGCAAGAACAGGCAAAATGGGTGGTTTACGATGGTTTTGAGGGACCTGGCAAGGGAAAACATGTGGTTCTGGTTAGTGGCGATGAGGAATACCGCTCGGAAGAAGCGCTACCAATGCTCGGAAAGATTCTTGCTGCCCGTCATGGGTTTAAGTGTACAGTTCTGTTCTCCCTCGATCCCAAGACCGGTGAAATTGATCCGGAAAATCAGACCAATATTACCGGCCTGGAAGTGCTAAAAGATGCAGATTGCATGATTATCTTTACGCGCTTTCGTGAATTACCGGATGCCGATATGAAGCATATCATTGATTATACCAATTCCGGTAAGCCGATTATTGGACTTCGCACATCTACGCATGCCTTCAGTTACAGCCGTAACAAAGATAGCAAATATGCAAAACACAGTTATAACGATAAAGCATTTGAAGGTGGCTGGGGGCGACAGGTTCTGGGTGAAACCTGGGTGAATCATCATGGCCATCACGGCCGCGAAGCAACCCGCGGTTTGATTGACGGCTTAAATCACAAGCATCCGGTGCTCAATAGTGTGGTTGATGTATTCGGGCCCACCGATGTATACGGTATCAATAGCCTGACTGGTGATAGCGAGGTGCTCTTGCACGGCCAGGTATTGGTCGGGATGAATCCCTGGGACGTGCCGAAACCCGGTAAGCCACTGATGCCTCTGGCCTGGGTGAAACATTATAAAGGAGAAACCGGCAATAGCTCTCGCGTTTTTACTACCACTATGGGAGCTTCCGTCGATATGCTCAGTGAGGGGCTGCGGCGCATTTTGGTGAACGCTGTTTTTTGGGGATTGGAAATGGATGTGCCCGGCAGAGCCAACGTGGACATCGTCGGGGAATTTAAGCCGACAATGTATGGCTTCGGTACCCACAAGCGTGGCATTTTCCCGGCAGACCATGCTATGCCTGACAATAAATAGAGCGACTAAGCCCTTCCAGCTTCAAAAATCAACCGCGAATATTCGCGAATGAACACGAAGGACTGAAAAACAGGCCGTTTTTGAATCAGTATTCGTGTAGATTCGTGGTTTGTTTTTAGGCATAATTTGTTGAGGAGCAAGCATGCAAAAGTATTTCAGTAAAGTTGAAAGACGTGCGATCGTATTGACTCTACTGCTTGTGCTAACAGCTGCGAGCCCATCACAAACAGCCGAGGAGAATTCCATGTGGAAGATTGCGGATGGTCCACTGCAAACGCGCTGGGCGGAAGCGGTTAATCCGGATAATGTTCATGGCGAATACCCGCGTCCGCAATTTGTGCGGAAGGCATGGCAAAATTTGAATGGTCTCTGGGAGTATGCCATCCGTCCGCAGTTTGGTGATAAGCCCTCGGTATTTGATGGCAAAATTCTCGTTCCTTTTCCTGTTGAATCGGCGCTTTCCGGGGTGATGAAACCGGTCGGCGAGGAGAATCAGCTGTGGTATCGCCGTACATTCGAGATACCGGAAGAATGGAAAGACAAGCAGATTCGCCTCAATTTTGGTGCGGTGGATTGGGAATGCCAGGTGTGGATAAATGATCAGTTGGTTGGCGAGCATCGTGGTGGCTACAATGCATTTTCATTCAATATCACTCATGCTTTGCAGAAATCGGGCAAGCAGGAGATTGTAGTAGCGGTATGGGATCCGGTTGATGCCGGCATGCAGGCGCGTGGGAAACAGGTCGCCAAACCGCATGCCATTTGGTATACGTCGGTGACCGGCATTTGGCAAACGGTGTGGCTGGAACCGGTGCATGAGGTTTACTTGAGATCGGCGAAAATCGTCCCCGATATTGATGCCGGCGCTGTGCGCATTGAGGGGGTCGGCGACGGCGTTGAATCCGGAATGGAAATTGAAGCACGGGTTTTAGTGAAGGATAAAATCATTGCCTCTGAGCGGTGGGATGCTCATCAGGAACAGGCCATTCCGATTGCCGATGCGCAGCTCTGGTCGCCTGACTCTCCCTTCCTTTATGATCTTAAACTAACCCTCTTTGATAAAAAAGGAAAGGTGCTGGATGAAGTAAACAGCTACTTCGGAATGCGCAAAACCTCCCTTGGCAAAGACGAAAATGGTGCTCAGAAGCTCTTCCTGAACAATGAGGAATTGTTTCACTATGGTCCGCTTGATCAGGGATGGTGGCCGGATGGTCTTTACACGGCTCCGACCGACGAAGCACTGAAATATGATATTGAAGTGACGCGCCAACTTGGCTTCAATATGATTCGCAAGCACGTAAAGATTGAACCTGACCGCTGGTATTATTGGTGTGATAAACTTGGGGTGATGGTCTGGCAGGACATGCCCAACGGTGATACGCATATCGGGCCAAACGAACCGGACATTGTCCGTTCCGGTCAGTCAGCCCGCCAGTTCCGCTACGAGCTGCGGCAGATGATCAAAAATTTTGGGAATCATCCCAGCATCGTCATGTGGGTGCCATTTAACGAGGGATGGGGACAGTTTGATACACCGAGCATTGTCGATTTGATTCGCAAGCTGGACCCCTCGCGCCTGATTAACAATGTCAGTGGTTGGGCGGATCGCAGTGTTGGCGATGTTCACGATATTCACGCTTATCCGGGACCAGCAATGCCGCCATTGGAAGACAATCGGGCGGCCGTGCTGGGCGAATTTGGTGGTCTGGGTTTGCCGCTTGAAGGACATACCTGGCAAAGCGCTGATAATTGGGGCTACCGGCAATATGAAACGGTTGAAGATCTTACCGTCGCTTATCGTGAGCTCTTGCGACGGCTCTATCATCTACGAGGAGACGGTCTTGCTGCTGCAGTGTATACCCAAACTACTGATGTGGAAATCGAAGTAAATGGTCTGATGACCTACGATCGCGCTGTCATCAAAATGCCAGCGGAAAAGGTACGCCGAATTAACGCTGGTTTTCTGCCGCCGATTGTTCAGGCGGACTATAATATCTTCATTGATGAGGCAGAGATCAAGCTGCTAAATTCGATTCAAAAGGGAGATATCTTTTATACTCTGGATGGCAGTGAACCGACAGAACGTTCGCTGCGGTATACGGATGTACTCGGAATTGGGCAGTCGACCACTGTCACGGCTCGCACACGCTGGCTGGATGGTAGCTGGAGCCAGTCAGCCAGCAGGCGCTTCGAGCAAGTCGAAAAGCAACCTGCACTGAGACTAGATTCTCCGCTGCCCGGCCTTGAGTGTCACTACTTTCAAAAAGAAGGCGAGCGCTGGGAAAAACTGCCGGATTTTGCAATGCTGGAGCCATATGCCACGGGTATTGTGAAAAACATCGATCTTTCCTTTGCAAAACGGACTGAAATGTATGGCCTGGTATTCTCAGGATATCTTCAGGCGCCGGCTGATGGCGTATATTCTTTCTACACCAATAGCGATGATGGCAGCAAGCTTTACATCGATGATATTGAAGTGGTGGATAACGACTACAATCATGGCATGCTGGAAAAGCGCGGCGACATTGCTTTGGAGGCCGGATATCATAACATCACCGTTACCTTCTTTCAGGGAACAGGTGGGCAAGGCCTGGAGGTCTTTATGCGTGGGCCTGGTATCGTGAAACGGAAAATCGATGCCGGGGTTCTTTTTCATTAAGAAACAACCCTTTTTTGACAGGATTTACAAGATTAACAAGATAAAACCAGTGTTGTAGTCTTCATCCTGTCGATCCTGTTCATCCTGTCGGACATCCTCCTTTATCCCGTTTGAAGGGGGATTCAGGGCGATGTTTTACTACAAGCTATCAGAATTCTTCTTATACGTAGCCGCTTGCTCGCGCATCTTATGCAACTCATCATGATCCATCTTATTTAGATGCCGATAGGCCATAGCCACGCGCATGTTGTTGGCAAAAGTCTCGCGATGGCGATCGAAGAAATCCCAATAGAGGCTGTTGAATGGGCAGGCATCTTCACCGTATCGCTGTTTACGATCGTAGCGACAGGATTTGCAATAGTCACTCATCTTGTTAATGTAGTTAGCGGAAGAAACGTAAGGCTTGGTTGCCACAATGCCCCCATCGGCATATTGGCTCATCCCGCGGGTGTTAGTGATCTCCACCCACTGAATCGCATCGATATAGATGCCCAAATACCAGTCATCGACCTGATCCGGGTGCACACCGAGCAGGGTCGCAAAATTGCCGGTGACCATCAGGCGCTGAATATGATGCGCGTAGGCTTCATCTAGCGACTGGGTGATGGCATGATGCAGGCAATTCATGCCGGTTTCACCGGTCCAGTAGAATGCCGGGAGTTTTGCCTGGTGGTTGAGTGCGTTGAGTGATTCATATTGCGGCATCTTCGCCCAATAAACACCGCGCATAAATTCCCGCCAGCCGATAATCTGACGAATAAATCCTTCCACCTGGGCGATATCAATCTCATCCTGATGGTCTCGCCAATAGCTGATCGTTGCATCGACAATCTCGCGCGGATGAATCAGCTTAATATTCATGGCGAAAGAGAGGCGACTATGATAGACGAATGCTGATCGCGTCGACATCGCGTCCTGGTAGAGCCCGAATTTCGCCAGGCAATATTCAAGAAAGAAATCCAGCGTCTGTAAAGCTTCGCCGCGAGAAATCGGCCAGGGGAAATCTTCTGCATCGATATTGCCGATGGTTTGAACATCCATTTTACGGAGCATATCGACGATATCACTTACGTCATGCTTAAAGCTGATCGGTGCCGGTGGGTATTCCATCCTGGGCAGTGCCTTGCGATTCTCGGCATCGTAATTCCAACGCCCGCTGTAGGGATCCTTCCCTTCCATCAGGATACCGGTTTTGCGGCGAATATCGCGATAGAAGGTCTCCATGATGTAGGTCTTCTTGTTGGCGAAAAGATCTCGGATCGCATAACGGCTCGTCATGAAATGCTCACTGTCAACAATTGTGGAAGGGATTGTCAGCGCCTGGCAAAACGTGGCCAACTGTTGATCAAGGCGATACTCGTCCGGCAACATATATTCAAAGCGCTCAATTTGATGCTCGGAAATCAAATGTTGCAGATTTGCTTCAAAAGATTGCTGATTGTTTTCATCATCCAAATACAGATAGACAATTTCATGCCCATGCTCGCGGCAGTCCTGTGCGAACTGACGCATGGCAGCGAAGAAGCCCGCCACTTTTTGGATGTGATGGGTAGTATAGGCTGTTTCCGGTAAAATTTCCATTAACACGAAAACGACGTCCGTCCGTGCTTCACGAAACCAGCTGTGTTTAATATTCAATTGATCGCCAAGGATCAGGCGCAGTGTTTTGGACATTAGCGTGCCAATAGCATTTTGATTGTTCGAATATTTCCACCTGCTTTGATGCGGGCAAAATAAAGACCACTCGGCAGATTCTGCGGCTGCCATGTGAATTGATGACTGCCGGCATTGAGTTTAGATTCTACCAGGGCGTCAATTTTACGACCAAGAATATCGAAGATTAGCAATTCAACAAATTCGCTCGTTGGTAATCGCAGTCAATCCCAACGGTTTGGTGCGGCATTAATCCCGGGCCGCCAACAAGTTGGCCATGATGGCCATTTGCGGTAAGATCCCGGATGTCATTTGCACCATCGCCGTAAACACCATGATCCTCAATGTCATCGAAGCGATAGTAGGCAACCAGATTGCTGTTGCCGGTGAAATAGGCCGGTCCAAGTGTGTCATTCATCGTGGCAACAAGCTCGCTTTCTGAGCGTGGGCGGTTCCAAAACCTGATTTCATCTATGCAGCCATTCAGATAGCTGTTTGCGTCCAACAAAGAATCAACCACCCATTCAAAGCCGCCAAAGGTCATTGGGGGTCCCTCAGTGTTCAGGTTCCAGTTTGAAGAAAATGTCCAACCCAATAATTGGCCGTTTCTATACCGCAGAACGCGGCCGTCTTTCTCAAAAACAATCGCCCAATAATACCAGGTATCTGTTGCCAGAGCCAGGTTGGAGATTGACTGATCTACTACAGTAGAAGTCGCAACAATCTGACGCAGGACATCGGGTGTTTCAAATCCGTCCCGAAGGTCAAGGTAAGATACGAGCAGGCTGTGCCCCTCCATTCTGTTCACGCTCTTGCGTGCGTCGAAAAGCAAACCCTCTTCATTCCGCCATTTATTAAGTATGTTGGAAGTGCTGTCATCTGAAAACCTGAACATGAATTCTATGGTCAAATCACGCTCGTTGCTGGGATTTAGAAAGGTCGTGTCCGGTATTTCGAAGTATTGTCGATTGCCGTCTAATAACAGACATTTTTCAAAGTGGCTTTGACCTGCAACATTGAACGTTAGAAGGCAAAGAAGTGGAAGCAATCTAAGAAAACGCATCGGCCATCCTAATCATTAAAATTCGCTGAAACAGTTCTGTTAGATGAAAGTCTGCATCTATATATTCGTTTTAGGTTGCAAAATCTTTGTCAAAACATGCCAATTGGGTATAATCATCTTCAGAAGGTTTTCAACCATAATTCATTGACAATATAAGAGACGACCAAATTCGTATGAAGCTGAAAGATGATACTATGAACTTGTTAGCCATGCGAGGTTGTTTGATTTTCGTGCTCTGCTTGCAGTTTATCTTCCTGTCTTGCGGCGATGAAACAAATGAAAACATAATACCACCACCCGAACTAATTCTTGCCGAGTCAGACCTGCTGGATTATGAACGAGATCTTGATCATGCCGGATTGATGGAAGAATGGAGCGATGAATTCTACCATAAAGGCATGATAACCTATCGTAATACCTGCTTTAATTGTCACGGCGATGCGGACACGCCGGGTTCAATTCC
This sequence comes from Calditrichia bacterium, assembly GCA_028284445.1. GTDB lineage: Bacteria > Calditrichota > Calditrichia > RBG-13-44-9 > J075 > JANQRS01. The sequence goes on along the minus strand of JANQRS010000024.1, from coordinate 11,914 downwards.
ACATTCAACAAAATTTTGGCAGGATTCCTTAAAGAATGGCAACGATCCGCTGGCGATGTATAAAACGATGACTCGTGGATTTGGCTTGATGCCACCGCAGGTCAACCTGACGCCTCGAGAAAAATATGAGGTCATTCATTTTGTTCGCGAAGCCTTTATGCGAAAGGAAAACCCCGACAACTATTTCCCGGTGACCGATACATACCTGAATGGCCTGCCCAAAGGGTTCAGCAAAGGCCCGGCGCCAAAGCCTTACAAGCCCTGGGCGGAAATGGACTATGGCAATTTTCTAATCAATACCTATGAGTTGTCCAACAGCGGTGATGCGCCCCGGCCAACGAATCATCGCGGCCGCCCAATTCCCAACGAAGATCTGCGCGATGCAAATTTTGCGTACAAAGGCATTGCCATTCGTCTGGATAAAGGCGCAGGGGGCATCGCCGCCGGCAAGGCATTTGTGTTGTTTGACCATGACCTGATGCGCCTGACCGGTTTTTGGACCGGCGAAGGATTCATCGACTACGAAGGGATCTTGCTCAATGACCGGCATAATATTTACCCGCGCACAGTCGGGCAGATCCAGATTGAAAATCCGATCATGCCCGGTTGGGCCAATCCTTCAACGAGCGAGTTTAAAGATCCCCGCATTGTGGCAGTAGACGGGCGCCCATTTGGCCCGCTACCGAGGGAATGGGCACATTACAAAGGTCTGTATTATCATGGTGATCGGGTGATCATCACATATACGGTGAGTGATGCAGTGATTCTTGAATCCTTTGAGCTGGAAGAAGCAGAATCACAGGCCGTTCTGAGCCGCACTCTGAATATGACGCCGTCCTCGAAGTCGTTAACCATGCGTATTGCGCCTGAGGACAATGCCGTAGCATTGATTGGTGACAACGCGGTTTTGGCAAAAGAAAATGGCTTTCACGTGATGAAAATAGCGGCCGGGAATTCCGCAAAAGTAAAATTGCTGATGGCTGCAAGCGCTCAGGATCTGCCGGATGAATTAGAAGCAATAACCGCGCTACCTGAAGATTTAAGCAAGTATACACGCGGTGGTCCAAAGCATGATGCGCAGGTATTGACAAGTCCGCTGTTGTCCGGCAACGAAAGCGATGCCTATGCTGTGGATGTATTTGTATTGCCGACGGATAATCCCTGGAAAAGCCGCATGCGGCCGACAGGCATTGATTTCATTGAGGATGGTGATCAAGCGCTTGTCAGCACCATTGATGGCGAGGTCTGGCGGCTGAGTGGCATGACACAATTAAGCGGCGAGATTCAATGGGAACGCATTGCCACCGGACTTTTTCAACCGCTTGGAATAAAGTATCATCGAGGAGAGATCTATGTCATTTGCCGCGATCAACTGGTACGTCTTCATGACCTAAATGGTGATGGTGAAACCGATTTTTATGAGAGCTTCAATAGCGATCATCAGGTGACCGAGCATTTCCATGAATTTGCCATGGGGCTGCAAGTTGACAAAGCGGGTAATTTCTATTATGCAAAAAGTGCCCGTCATGCCCGTGACGCGCTGGTGCCACAGCACGGCACTCTATTGAAGGTGAGCGCCGATGGCACTAAGACAGAAATTGTCGCACATGGTTTCCGGGCAGCCAACGGGGTGTGCATCAATGATGACGGCACCTTTATCGTCACCGATCAGGAAGGACATTGGAATCCTATGAACCGCATCAATTGGGTGGAGCCCGGCGGGTTTTATGGCAATATGTATGGGTATGGCGCACCGGATGATTCATCCGATAACGCAATGCTGCAACCGCTTTGCTGGATTGATAGCAAATATGATCGTTCACCTGCAGAGCTGTTGTGGGCAAGGAGTGATCGTTGGGGACCGTTGAATGGCGCCTTGCTAAATCTCTCCTATGGATATGGACGGCTCTTTGTCGTGATGCCTCAGCGAATTGGCAATATCAAGCAAGGCGGTATGGTGGAACTGCCTATACCACGTTTCCCAACCGGGGTTATGCGCGGCCGTTTCAATCCAAAAGACGGCCAGCTCTATGCTGTTGGCATGTCTGCCTGGGCTACCAGCCAGATGTTGCAAATCGGCGGTATCTATCGTGTTCGGTATACCGGCAAGGCTCTTAATCTGCCCATAAAAATGGCAGCACTATCCGAAGGCATGAAGCTGGTCTTTGCTTCCAAGCTTGACAAAAGCAGTGCAGAAAATCACGAAAACTATACCATCAATACCTGGGATTTGAAGCGAAGCCGGCAATATGGATCGGATCGTTACAATCTTAAAGAGATGACCATCGAGAATATTGAGCTCGAAAAAGATGGCAAGACCGTGGTGCTTTATATGAAGGACATCAAACCGACCTGGGTGATGGAAATTCTATATGATTTGAAGAATACTGACGGGGTGGCCTTCGAAGGTGCTGTCCAGAGTACGATTTACGAACTGCAAGATAATCCATTGGTCTTGAACTAAAGGAGAGAACATGAAACGATCTTTGGCTATCGGTATTGTCATTCTACTTGTTTTTGGTATTTACCCCCAGGAGTACTCCAATAGCAACCCGGCTAAATACTTTCTCATCCGCCACGCCGAAAAGGTTGTCAGCAAGGATCGTGATCCGGCGCTGAAAGTAAGGGGAGCACTGCGCGCGGAGAAATGGGCAGAGGTGCTCAAGAGCGTCAAGCTTGATGCCGTCTATTCCACCAACTACAAACGTACGATGGCCACTGCCCAGCCAGCCGCCGAAAGCCAGGGCCTGGAAATTACGAGTTATCATCCAACTGAAATCGACTATGCCCAATTCAAAGCCGATACCCGTGGCAAAACGGTATTGATTGTTGGCCACAGCAATACCATTCCTGGTTTCGTCAATCAGTTGATCGGCCAGGACAAATATCCGGACATCGAACACAATAATAACGGCAATCTGTATATCGTCGAGCTGGGGGAGGATTACGTCTCGGATATGTTACTGCATGTTGATTGAAGTCTGATGTTGGAAACTAGATGCTTGATACTTGATACTTGATGCTAATGGCTTGATTCATTGATGGGGCTTGGGAGCCGCAAATAATGGATGATGGTTGTTATTCGTCATTCTATTGTCCCACCCCTGTTACATCCTGTCCCATGCTTGTTAACGCTCTTTGGTGTTTCCTGTTAGCTTGAATTTAGGCGGCACAGTAACACTTGTAACAGGAGAAATGCTATGAGTATTGCAAACAGGATCTTTCAAATATTTTTGATATGCAGTATGACCCTATCTGCGCAGTATGAATGGGTTTGGCAGGAACCAACGCCGGTTGGTAATTATTTCTATGATGTTCAGCGTCTGGACGCGACAACGCTTGTTGCCTGTGGATCGGATGCAGGCGTTTTGAAGAGCACCGATAGCGGCGCGACCTGGTCGGTGATTCACGATGCCAGGGATGGCAAGGCCGATGATATGGAATCGGTCTGTTTCGTAAACGCAACAACCGGCTGGACGGCCGGGGGCGGTCCCAACCTGCTGAAGACAAGCGACGGTGGTAACACCTGGGTCCATCAGGAGGTTGACTACTTCGCCAACGTTCAGGCAGTCTATTTTCTCGACGAACTGCGGGGCTGGGCTGGGGGTAGCGGCCGGGTCATTTACTATACCGAAAACGGTGGCGATACCTGGAACAGCGCGCCGGTTACCCAATCGAACTTTATCACCGATATCCATTTTGCAGACGAGAACTCCGGCTGGGCAGTTGCAAATCTGGGTGTGCTGTATTATTCCAGCGACGGCGGCTTGACCTGGAATGAGCAAGTGAGTGGAACAACAGCCACCTTGAAAAGGCTCGATTTCTTCGATGCTGATACCGGCTGGGCGGTTGGCGCTTCCGGGACTCTGCTAAAAACAATCAATGCCGGCGGCACCTGGGTTGCGCAGACCACAAATACCAACGCCTTGCTTAATGATGTGGAATTCTTCGACGCTTTTACCGGTCTTGCCGTTGGTCAGGGCGTCATTTTGAAATCAGTAGATGGCGGCGCAAGCTGGACGCAAACCGGTGCATTTGGCGAGGACATGCTTGATGGCGTCTCGTATCTGGATGAGTCAACGATTGCTGTCTCCGGGCAAAGTGGAACAATTCTGATTTCAACTGATGGTGGAGAAAACTGGCAGCCCTACGGCACCAGGGTTGCAGATTACTGGTTGACAAAAATTGAATTCACCGATGAGAGTAACGGCTGGGCTGGCGGTATTGAGGGCGGCGTTCTGCGAACAACAGATGGTGGGGAAAATTGGGAAAAAGTGCTGCAGATGCGCTGGGGTGTTGATGATATTGAAACACTGGATAATGAGACTGCCTATCTTCTCTCCTGGCAAAAGGAACTTTTCTTTACAGACAACGGCGGAATTTCCTGGGATACACTGGAAGTGGGAGAGGTCAGCGGGACAACGCCTTACATGTCCTTTCCCTCGGTTTCTGTCGGGTATGTCACCGGTACCTACGGGGGAACCCCACTCGTAAAAACAGTTGATGGCGGAGTTTCCTGGACAGCGATTGATCCCGGCGCGTCTGCCGCCTTTTTCAGGGATGTATTCTTTATCGATGAGGATACCGGCTGGCTTGGCGGGATTGATGGTGTGGTTTTGAGTACCACAGATGGTGGTGACAACTGGACTGAGCATAACGTTGGGGTAACAGAAGATGTCACCCAAATCTATTTTGAAGACGCCAATCGCGGCTGGGCAATTGCCGGTAGGCACCTTCTAAAGACGAGCAACGGTGGGGCAAGCTGGACCAACCTCAATCCATTTGGTCAGCCTAATTTTGTTCGCTTTGAGATTGCGGAGAATAGTGTGATATGGGCATCTGCCATATCCGGACTGGATAATCAAGTGCTCTACTCAGTTGATGGCGGGGTTACCTGGTTCGAAGAAGCTCTGCCGTTGAATTCACTGGTTAGTGACCTGGCATTTACTGATCGCAACAAGGGATGGGTGTGTACCGGCCAGGGCTTCATTTTTCATCGAATCGCTGAGACCGTATCGATTGATGAACCGGTTCTGGAAGGTCCGGCGGCCTCATTTGAGCTTCAGGCGAACTACCCAAATCCCTTCAACCCGGCGACCCATATTCGCTTCAGCATCGAAAGCAGCCACAATACCAGCTTGATCATCTATAATCTGCTCGGTCAAACAGTTGCCACTTTGCTTGATCGTAAGATGACTCCTGGTCAATATGAGGTGATCTGGGATGGCCGCAATAAGCATGGTCAAATGGTTGCCAGTGGTGTTTACCTATATCGCCTGCAGGCCGGAAAATTTCAGCAGACACGGCGCATGGTACTCATGCGCTGACGATCTCTATATAATCCCCGTGGTAAGCAACCACATCCAGCGGCTGCATGCGCTTCAGTATGCAGCCGTTTTTTATGCAGCTATTTTCATCCCACCAAAATCCCCATTTGTAACACTGACCGTTCAGTTCATCCCTTGAATTTTGATGCGCTTTGCTGTCGTTTTATAATGACGGCGAAACAAAAACGAAGGCGAGGACAACGAAAATGAACCTGACAATCTCAAATCTGACAAAAGTATATCCAAACGGGGTAAAGGCGGTTGATAACCTGGATTTGGAAATTCGGCCCGGCATGTTTGGTTTGCTGGGGCCAAATGGTGCTGGAAAATCTACCCTGATGCGAACGATTGCCACGCTGCAGGACCCGGACAGCGGCAACATTCGTTTTGGTGATATCAACGTGCTGAATGACAAGATGGGTTTGCGTCGTATTCTTGGTTACCTCCCGCAGGAGTTTGGCGTATATCCGCGCGTTTCTGCTGAAGACCTGCTGGACTACTTTGCTATTTTGAAAGGTGTTTCTTCCTGGGCCGATCGAAAACACCTTGTCGACGAAGCGTTGCGAATTACGAATCTAGAAGAAGTGCGCAAAAAACACGTGGACGGCTACTCCGGCGGCATGAAGCAGCGCTTTGGCATTGCCCAACTTTTGCTGAACGATCCCAAGTTGATCATCGTCGATGAGCCCACCGCCGGCCTCGATCCCGCTGAGCGTCAACGCTTTCTCAATATTCTGCGTGAAGTAGGCACCAGGAACACCGTGATCTTCTCAACCCATATTGTGGATGATGTTAAAGAACTCTGTCATGAGTTGGCAATAATGAACGGTGGCCGCATTCTGAAACAGGCCTCACCGGAGGTTGCGGCTGCCGAGATGGAGGGGCTGCTGTGGAGCCGAAAAATTGCACGAAAAGATTTGGATGATTTTGAAGCGCGATTCACAGTGCTGTCGTCCAGCTACAACCGCGATAACTCTATCAACATCCGTGTCTATTCGCAAACCTCACCCGGATCCCAGTTCCAACCGGCAACGCCGCAATTGGAAGACGTCTATTTTGTCGCCCTGAATAAAGACGAAGGGACAATGAAGAATTAAGCCAGGACATCCCCCTGAATCCCCTTCGAAGGGGGACGCAGGGATATGTCGATCACCAAACACTGCTTGTTGAAAAACGACAATCCGCTGCAGAGCCGCAGACGAGAAGAGGACCCCATGTTTACGAAAATATACACCTACGAAATGAAATATTGGATGCGCCAGCCGTCAGTTTATGTCTATGCCGTCATTATTTTGATTTATTCGACCATGCTGATGCACGGGATGTCCGGAGGGTGGGATCCGGTACCGGCAGAGACAGCGGCAGTTACCATTACCAATTCTCCACTCAAAATAAACTGGATGATGAATTTCTTTATGCAGTTAATGTTGCTGGTCATTCCAGCGGTGGTTGGGACTTCCATTTATCGTGACTTCAAAAGCCGGATGCACACGGTTCTTTATTCGTATCCTTTTGAAAAGGCTGATTATTTGTTGGCAAAATTGTGCAGTGGGCTGACGACCGTGATCGCTGTATCCGCAACGATTCCAATCGGCATGGTTATCGGGACGCAGCTACCGGGCGTGAATCCTCGAGTACTTGCGGATTTTAATTTCGCAGCTTATGTCCAGGCCTATTTCATTTACGTAATGCCAAATTTGGTTCTTTTTTCAGCCCTGATTTTTGCAGTCGTCGCCCTGACACGAAATATCTATACCGGATTTATTACCCTGGTGTTGCTCTACTTTTTGCAAGGTATTACCGGTGCTGTTTTTTCAGGGCTCGAAAGCGGCTACGCAGCCGCATTGTTTGATCCGCTGGGAAAAATGGCCGCAAACTATGAGACACAATACTGGACATTAGCGGAAAAAAATGAATTGATGCTGCCTCTGTCCAGTCTGGTCCTGACAAATCGCCTGATATGGTTGGCAGCAGCTATCGTTATTTTTTTAGCAACCTATCGCCATTTCACCTTTAGTCAGCAGGCATCTATACCGGGATTGCGAAAGGCAGCAGGTCGCAGAATTGTCAAGCAGAATTTTGGCAGCATTATTCGCGTGGCGCTGCCGAAAGTTGCATTTGATTTTTCTTTCGCCTCGTGGGTCCGCACAACCTGGCGTTTATCCAATATCGATCTGCGCTTCATCCTGAAAAGCTGGATGTTTATCAGTATTTTATTGGGCGGTATCCTGGCGGTATTCCTGCAGCAGGCTCAGCAGCCTTTGCAGCATGGTTTTAAGATTCTACCAACCACTTGGAAAATGCTTGAAGTGCCAACGCTCTTCTTTTCGGGCGTCATCAACTTGCTTACTTTTCTCTATGCCGGCATACTGATTCAAAGAGCAAGGATCAGCCGCTCCGATCAACTGGTCGATTCCACTCCGGTACCGAATTGGACCTTGCTGTTCTCGAAGTTTTTGGCCCTGGTTAAAATGCAGATACTGCTGCTGTCTCTCATCATGATCGGCGGTATTACCGTTCAGGCAGTCAACGGCTACACCCGCTTTGAAATTGGGCACTATCTCTTCGAACTTTACTGCATGAATTTGCTTGGCCATGTCATTTGGGCAATGGCGGCGGTATTTGTACAAACGCTCTTAACCAATCCATATCTCGGTGTATTCATCCTGGTGTTTGGCGGCATGGGCATTGGTGGCTTAAAGGACATCGGCCTGGAACATCAGGTTTTCCACTTCAATATCAGCCCATTTTTCAACTATTCCGATATGAATGGCTATGGCAGCTATTTGCCGATTTTCTACCTTTTCAAAGGATATTGGGCATTGCTCGGCAGCGCCCTGCTGACCCTGACACTGGTGTTCTGGCGCCGAGGTGTATCGGTGAACATTCGTGAAAGACTGTCTGCTGCTCTCCCGGTTTTTCTTAGCCGCACAGGGGGGATTGGTGCATTACTCCTCTTTGCGTTTGTGGCATCCGGTACCGGAATCTATTATGCGGATCAGGCCAGTAGTCACGGAGTTGTCACAGCCCGCAAGGAAAAGCAGTTCCTGACCGAGTCTGATGCCAGGTATAAGCGCTATGTGAATACGGTTCAACCGCGTATTGCCGATGTGAAAATTGATATGCATTTATTCCCCGAGGCGTGCCGCTTTGAGGCGAGTGGTGAATATTGGTTGGTAAATAAGTCCGGTGGAAATATCGATACCTTAATTGTTAGTCCCGGATTTGAGGAATACACCACATATGATATCAAATACCCTGCAGAGCCGATCAGCCTTGATAGCGTGATCAAATTTGATGTATGGAAGCTAACAACACCTCTTGCGGCAGGTGATAGTTTGCGCTTCACTTTTGAGGTGCAAAATATGCCCAACACATTTTTCCGACGAAATTCGAACGTCATCGGCAATGGTACCTTTATTGGAGATGACGTATTCCCGCGCTTTTTCTACCGCACGCTGCGTGAGGAGCCGGATCCGGCAGATAGCAGCGCACATCAATTTACCTATCAGTCGTTTGACTCCGATTATGTCAATCTTGAAACGGTTGTCAGCACATCAGCGGATCAGCTTGCTATTGCCCCCGGGTATCTTCAGCGGGAATGGCGGGAGAATGGCAGGAAGTATTATCATTATAAGATGGACCAGCCGATCAAGTATAATTTTGGCTTTAATAGCGGACGTTTCGCGGTGAAGCGCGATATGTGGCAGGATGTCGAGTTGGAAATCTACTATCACCCGGAGCATGATTATAATCTTGAACGCATGATGAAGGGGTTAAAGGGGGCCCTGGAATATCAAACAAAATATTTCAGTCCCTATCAGCACCGTCAGGCGCGCATTATTGAATTCCCGCTGTCGGAAGGGTCTTATGCCACCACATTTGCCAACTCCATTCCCTTCTCCGAATACCGTTTCCTCGCAGATGTGGAGGACAGCAGGCGCGGGATGCCGGATGTACCGTTCTATGTGGCGGCACATGAACTGGCGCATCAATGGTGGGGAAACCAGGTAGTGCCTGCACACAGCCTGGGTGCAAGAATGGTAACGGAGAGCCTGGCTGAATATTCCGCCTTACAAGTGTTGCGGCGTGAATATGGTGATCATAAAATGCGCAAATTCCTGCGTTTTGATCTGGAGGCATACCTGCGCAGCCGTGGTGGCAGCAATCCGGAGAATCCGCTGGTGCGGGTGGAAACCATGCAGGAACACATTTCTTATGCAAAGGGCGCCCTGGTTTTCTACGCGCTGAGCGACTATATCGGCGAGGAAAATTTGAATCGTGCCCTGCGAAAGTATCTGGAAAAGGTGAAATTTCAGGAAGCACCGTATACAACCTCGCTCGAACTGTTGTCATATGTGCGAGCAGCAACGCCGGATTCGCTGCAGTATTTCATCGAAGATGCTTTTGAGCATATTACCTTATACGATAATCGTGCACGGCAGGTTGATGTGGAAACACTGGAAAATGGCAAATACTATGTCACTATCGATGTTACTGTCAGCAAATTTCGCAGCGATGGCAGCGGTAATCGCAGCTGGGGAAATGATACCGGAGACTCATTGCGTACTGCAATAGCCGGCACCGAAAAGCCGGTTTTATCTCTGCCACTGGCTGATTACATTGAAATCGGTTTGTTTGCGGAAGATCCGGACGGAGACGGACTTGGCGAACCGATCTATCTGAAGAAACATCGTTTTACAGAAATTGATAACCGACTTTCCATCATTGTTGATGAAAAGCCGCACGAAATCGGCATCGATCCCTATTTTAAGCTGATAGACGCGCAACCGAAAGACAATCTCTTGCAGGTTCAGTAAGATGAAAATTCGTACAATACCGAGATTCCTTTCCCTGAACGGCGAAGTGATTATTCACGGGATCATCTGGCTGTATATTCTGACGCTGCTCGTCAGTATTGCCACTGGCGATAATCCCTTTGGCCGCAGTCTGGATGGTGTATCACGCGTGCCGATTATTTTATTGATGCTGGTTTTTGCTGCAACTTTGAGCGCCAATGCCTTCTTCCTGATCCCTCGTTATTTGGAACAGCGAAAATGGTTGCGCTACTTGCTGGGGCTCTTCTTTATATGGGCTGCTTTTGCGGCGGTATCGCAGGTGGCCTTGCGCGGCAGAGACTTTAATTTCCCGATGGCGCCGATGATGGTGGCGCTTGCGGTATCATTTGCCTATCGCTTTACCCGTGACTGGATTGTCAATTTAAGCGTAATTGAGCGCTTAAAGGCAGAAAAAGCGACCATGGAACTGGCATTCCTGAAATCTCAGGTTGATCCGCACTTCCTTTTCAATACCCTCAATACGATATATGCCCTGGCATTGGAAGAGCAAAGTCCAAAAACAGCCGATGCGATATCCCGTCTCGGCACGCTGATGCGCTATAGCCTCCATGATTCACAGGTTGAGCGTATTCCCTTGGTTAAAGAGGTTGATTTCCTCGAGAAATACATTGCGCTTCAGGAGCTGCGTTTGACCGACAAAAACACTGTGACCTTCAAGGCCGATATCCAGGCGGGGCAGGATGCGAAGATCGCTCCGTTGCTCTTAATCCCTTTCATCGAAAATGCCTTCAAGTATGGGGTGAGCCCGAGTGAAAAGTCCTATGTTGATATTCAGCTAAGGGCAGGGGAGGAGACCCTGCAGTTTGAGGTACGAAACAGCGTGGTTGCCGGTAGTGGCTTAACAAGCGGGCACGGGATTGGCCTGAAGAACGCCCGCAACCGCCTGCAGTTGCTTTATCCCAACCGCCACAAATTGGCGGCTGATATTAAAGAAAATGAATATAGCGTACATCTCAGTGTGGAGCTGGAAGCATGATAAATTGTGTAGCCATAGATGACGAGCCTCGCGCTTTGCAGGTGATTGAAAATCATGTCGCCAGGATTGATTTCCTGAGTCTTGCTGCGACATTTACCGATCCCTTCGAAGGGGTTGCCTACGTCAATGAAAATGAAGTTGACTTGGTTTTTCTCGACATTAACATGCCGGACATCGACGGACTCACTCTGCTGAAAAATTTGCTGCGACGGCCATTGATCATTTTTACAACTGCCCACAGCGAATACGCTATTCAAAGTTATGAGGTTGAGGCGGTCGATTACCTGCTGAAGCCCTTCGATTTTGCTCGCTTTCATCTTGCGGTGACCCGCGTTAATGATCGCCTGGCCAGTAATAAGCCGGAGGCGAATTTCTTCTTTGTGAATACCGGGAATCAGAAGCGCCGGATCGCCTACGCCGATATTATGTATGTTGAAGGCGAAGGCAATTATGTGAATTATGCAATGTCATCCGGCACAGTTTTGGTGCGCTCTTCCGTTAAAGACACCCTGAAGCTGCTCTCGCCACAGCAGTTTGTACAAATTCACCGCTCGTTCATCGTTGCACTTCAATGGATCGAAAAAATTGAAGATAACCATGTTCACTTGCCTGGAAAACGAATCCCGATCGGCGCCAAGTATCGAGAGGAGTTCTATAAGATGCTTGATGCTTGATGCTTGATGCTTGATGCTTGATGCTTGATGCTTGATGCTTGATGCTTGATGCTTGATGCTTGATGCTTGATGCTTGAT
>JANQRS010000023.1 GCA_028284445.1 Calditrichia bacterium | reverse complement strand
ATCAAGCATCAAGCATCAAGCATCAAGCATCAAGCATCAAGCATCAAGCATCAAGCATCAAGCATCAAGCATCAAGCATCAAGCATCAAGCATCTTTTTTATCCAAAACTGCTACCGTCAGGCGACTGATGCAAACCAGTTTATCTTTCTCATCGACGATGCGAATTTCCCAGATATGCGTGCTGGCCCCAAGATGCAGCGGGCGGGCTTTCGCGCTAACGTAGCCGCTGCGCACCGGTCGCACATGGTTGGCATTGATTTCCATACCGACGCAAATCTTTCGGTTCATGTCGATGCACAACCCGGAGCCAATGCTGCCAAGTGTTTCAGCGAGGGCGACAGATGCGCCGCCATGTAAAAGCCCATAGGGCTGATGCGTTCTATGGTCAACCGGCATTCGAGCGCAGAGAAAGTCCTCACCGATTTCGGTCACTTCAATTCCCAAAGCTTCACCGAGAGTGCCGGGCATATGTGAATTCAGATTCTCAACCGAGGTGGTGTTTTTCCAGATTGCCATAGCCTCTACGTCCTGTTTAATGATCATCGGGCGTTGGGGGTTCCCACAACGCCCGGGCAAGTTACTGGAAATCACGATGAATCAAAAGAAGTAATTCTGTAGGCTGTTGGCTTCTTTAAAAATCTTCTACTTCCAGGAGCAGGTTGGCATTATCGCTATGAAAGGCACTAAAGACACCCAATCCATTATTGATGTTGCTAAGCGGTTCGTTCAAGTCGCGACTATCTTGTTCCTGTGTTTCGTAGAGATCTGCATATTCCTGATTGACCCGGTAGACCTTGATCAGGTGAGTGCCCAGGTGGGTCATTGAAAAAGCGCCAATCCGGAATTCGTTGCGGCGAGTGGGTGGGAAGCGGATCCGCCGTTGCAGAAAGGGTAGGTCACTGTTGATCGGATCCGGATCGCTTTCAAGGTTTTCAAATACCACGTAAAAAAGCTCCTCATTGACATTTTCCCAACTAACTGTGACAGTGAGATCTTCAAGGTTAGGCACTGTGCCACCGCCATTGCGAATATCTTCGAAGGATGGGATAGATATCGAAGAACCCGAGCTACTGACGCCGGTTGGGGCTTCAGGAACTATTGTTTCAGCAGTGATAGATTGGCCCTGGTAGTCAATTTCCAGATGCCAGACATCGCCTGCTGATATTTCCAAATCGGTGCCGGAGTAATGATAGTAGCCGCTGTCTCCAGCGGAGGAGACCAAAGAATAGCGTTGACCGTCCCGAATAAGCGCAACGATCGCATCGTTGACCGGGGGAGCTGCAACATCTTCTTCCACATCCAGAGGTTGAGAAAGTGTTAGGCGGATATCTTCCACCGGTTCATTGGCATATATAAATGCCTCTACGACGATACGCTCCTGTGATTCGAGGATGACGCTGGAATCGCGACAAGCGGATATCAGGAATAGTAATATCGAAATTAACAGCAGTATATATTTGTGCATAGCAGACCCCATCTTTCTTTTTGATTCACTGGTTTTAAAAATTGGCTTTGAAGTAGAGCGTTGGAGTGAAACCCAGCATTGTCACATCAGTAACAACGATTGGCGATACTTCCAGGTCGTATTTACGATACCAGATATTGCTATGGTCATATAAGTTGAAGACAGAAAGCCCAACCTCGCCATTCCAGTTATGAGTGTTCTTTAGAGCGATCTTGTAGGATGCGCTGATATCCATGCGATGATAATCCGGCAGGTAATTGGCGTTTTTATCCCCGACATTGATATAGCTCTGCACGGTTCCGTCGAGCAATTCGATCTCGTATTGTCCGGAAGGCGAGGTGTATGGCTGGCCGGATGCAAATACCCAGGTGCTGCCGAAACTCCAGCGGCCGAACGAATAGGTTCCGACAAACTTAAGTTCGTGGGTGCGATCGTGACTGGCAGGAAATGGATCACCATCATTCAAACCGGCAAATGTATGTTCAACTTCTCCGAGGGTATAGCTTAGCCATCCATTGAGCTTCCCGGATTTACGCTGGGCAAGAAATTCAATGCCGCGAGAAATACCTTCGCCGAAGAAAAAGAGATTGCCGAAATCTGCTTCATTGCGGAAACGGCGGGAGAATTCTACCAGGTTCGTCATGTCTTTGTAATAACTTTCAACTTCGAACAAATATTTTCCAGTCTCGTACGACAGGCCCATGATATAGTGTTCCGAAGAACCAGGTTCCAGGTTTTCATCTGCTACCAGCCAGAAATCGCGGCTACCTTCCAACACGTCTTCATTTTCTATACGATGAATAAACTGGTTATACTGTCCCCATGCGCCTTTCAGTTTGAAGCCGGCTGGTAGCGCATATTGCATGGATGCGCGCGGCTCAAGATAAAGCTGCTCCGTTTGGTTATAAAAAGACCCTCTTAGCCCGAAGGTCATTTCCAGCCGGTCAAAGGCCTGTAGCTTGTCCTGCAGATAAAAAGTGCCCAGCAATGATTCAGTTTCCTGGTTCAGCACTTCGGTTGAATCGTTAACCGTAGCCAGATAGTCGGTGGTGGTGCTGGACACCCAGGCACCGAAGCCGATTCGATGAGCGCTACTGAGGTGTAATTCATTATCCCAGCGAAAGGTGAGGTCGGTGATCTGATTGTCTTCCTGAGAGGCAAAACCGCGACCGCCTCGAAAAACCTGCGAGGTGTCCTCACTCTCAATATTGAAGCTGAGATCAGTTTCGTGGCCGCTGAAGTAGTCGGAGCGCGCGACAATTACTGTACTGTTAAAGCGATCTGCCCATCGCCGGGCCCACTTCAAACTGATGCCGGTATTGCCCCAATCCGTCGTTTCATCGCGGCCGCGCGTACCGCTTGCATCATCCTGACCAAAACGCAATCCACCGATTTCCTGAAAGTCGTGCATATTGTCCTGGCCGTTATATATACTCAGGGCAAACACATCCTGTTCGGTGGGTGCATAGGATAATTTGCTGTTCAAGTCGTAGAAATAAAAATCCGGGCGGGTGGTTTCCTGCTGGAATTGGCCGAAGCCGCCACCCGGTCCGCCGCCGGGGCCAGGACCAGTCGTGGTTGCCTGACCATCTGTGATAAAGTCAAATAGCTTGTTATAGAGACTACTCCCAATAATGTCACTATAGGAGCGGCGCCCGGAGATAATCCAGCTGCCTTTCCCGTTAAGGAACGGCATCTCAAACACCGCTCCGGCACTGAGCAAATTGGCATTGACACCAAGGCGCTTACGATTAATATCGCCCGTTTTGCCGGTCAGTTCAACGACACTGGAGAGACGCCCGCCATACTTGGCAGGGTAGCCGCCCTTGAATACCTGTACATCTTTAATTGCATCTGTATTAAAGGCGCTGAAGAAGCCGAAAAAATGATCCACATGGTATACCGTCATTCCATCAAGCATTACCAGGTTTTGATCAGGCGTTCCACCGCGAACGTATAGCCCGGCTGATGCATCGTTCACTCCGCTAATGCCGGGCAGAAGTTGTAATGAGCGAAAAATATCGGCTTCTCCGATGCTTGGCAGAACAGAAATCTGTTGAGGAGAAAAGGTGATTTGCCCGACTTCATCGGCTGTTTTCCACATCTGATAGTCTTCAGCGATGACGGTGACACCCTCGGCTTCGAGAAGTTGGGCTTCCAGGCGGATGTGCAGGAAACTTGAGCGGTACTCTGCGATTTTACTGACCTGTGATTCGGCACTAAACGTTCTTCCTGTCGAGGCCATGCCCTCTTGCTCAAGAATATCATTTTCGATATCACGAAGTTTTTTGCTGTGCTTGTCAATTTCGTCTTCAATTGGTATTGGGGCAATCTGCTCGGTAAGAACCTTCACGACTTCCGCGTTCTGTCGTCGATTATTGATGATAATTTGGCGGGTTGAATAGCCGAGATATTCGACAGTCAGGGTGCAGATGCCGGTCTTTACGTTGACCAGCACAAAGTAACCATCCGTGTTGGTCGTTGTCCCAATATTTTTGCCGGAAATATAGACATTGGCATACGGTAAGTACTCGCCACTTTCCCGATCGGAAACAAATCCCTTGATATTATTGACCTGCCTTTCCTGAGTAACGCCGGGCGTTACGCAAAAAATCAGAAAAAAAAGAAGGCAAGGCGTCTTCAAATCCCACTTCAGTTTTGGTGGGCTGAAAATACCTTGCCATGAAGGAATACGAGATATAATACTCATTGCGCCTCTCCTGGTCTTGGATTTAAAAACAATACCAGTTAGACAAGACAACGATTTTTATATTCCCGTAAAGCTTGGTTTTGGAAAATCAGGTGCCGGCCAATCTTATTGCTGCGACATATTAGTACGGTAATTTGTGATGAATATATTTCCGCTGCTGGTGCCGGCGATGAGGTGATGATCTGCATCGAACGCCAGGGCGTTGACATCGCGATCATCGAGGCCGCTGTTTTCTATGCGCCAGTTATTGCCATTATCCTGCGAACGAAAGACACCGGATCCTTGTCCGCCCATGAAAATATAGTCAAGGCTGTTTACCGCCAGCTGATTGATGGCGGTGCTGCCACTGTTGCCGGAAGGCGCTTCCCAGGTCTGACCGGTATCCTCACTAATGAGAATGCCCGTGGCAAATGTGGCGGCGAAAAGGCGATTGGCGCTATCAACAATAATATCGCGAATTGCCAACTCATTGATAGAGGTCGCCAACCAGCTAGTGCCGTTGTCGAGTGAGCGGTAAATTCCACCGCGATTGGTTCCCGCAAAAAGATTGCCTTCGCTATCAATTGCCATCGAGAAGACAATCAGGGAATCAAGAACCCCTTCCATTTTTGTCCAGTTTTCGCCGCTATCAAGAGAGCGGAAAGCGCCTGAGAAGGTTGTGGCAAAAATATGCCCGCTGCTATTTACGGCGACATCCCAAATAGCGGGGTCCGGTACAATCAGGTTGCGCCAGACTTGAGCAACCCGGTCGTAGCGATAGAGACCCTGGGTCGGCGTGCCTGCGTAGAGTGTATTGTTCTGAGCGAGGGTCATGGAAATTATGCTGGTGTCGAACAGCCCATCATTCATTTCCGTCCAGACGCTATCACTTTCTCCCTTAACGAAGATGCCGTCGGCACTGGTGCCGGCATAAATGGTATTGTCGGAGTCGACGATGATCTCTGTGATCTCACTGGTTGTTGGCCGGGCATCAAACACCCAGCGAAAATCCGTCGGATCAGGATCGTTATCCGGATCTTCCATATTGTCGGACATGACGGACGTTCTGTCTGCACAGGCGAAAAAGAAGAGGAGGGAGAAAAAAACAAGTAGTAATGGGCGCCAGGGGCGTCGGGGATTTGTCATTTCGAAGGTCCTTTTTGATACATAAAACATGGGTCTAAAAGTACTTAAACGATTCCCCCGAAATTCTGAAAAAAAACCTCTCTGCGTTCGTGTCAGGCCATCCTCGGCCGTCAGTGGCTGCGCCACGTCAGGCTCACTGCATTCACGTCAGGCTCGCGCTGGCTGTTGGTCATTAACATTCATGGTTGCCCTACTGCACAAGTTCGCCAGAAGCGAACATCTGCCTGCGCTTTGTAACGGCTCCGCCGTTTGTTATTGACAGTGTATCAATGCTTCAATCCTTCAATGTTTCAATCTTCAATGCTTTTATTATCCCCATGGTAATCTCTCAAGATCCACATTGCCGCCGGTTAGGATTATGCCGATGCGCTGGTCTTTGAATTGCTCGTTATGCTCCATAATGCAGGCCAGCGGAACCGCACAGGATGGCTCGACAATAATTTTCATGCGCTCCCAGATGGTGCGCATTGCCTGACGAATACCGTCTTCACTACAGGTGAGGATCATTTCCACGTGCCGGGAAATGATGTCGAAGGTTTTGTCTCCCAGACTGGTGAGCAAACCATCAGCGATGGTTTGTGGATTTTCCGACGGAATCAGATGCCCGGCCTGGAAAGAACGAAAAGCATCATCAGCGCCGGCGGGCTCCGCAGCAATGACCCGCACTTGCGGCGCTGTGTAATGCATCGATAGGGCCGTCCCGCTCAATAAGCCACCACCGCCAACCGGCGTCATTACGATGTCCGGATTGCCCACTTCATTGATCAGTTCCAGCACCGCTGTTGCCTGACCGCAAATAACCCGGTAGTCGTTATATGGATGAATGAATGTCGCCCCGGTTTTTTCGACAATTGCAGCGAGAGTGGTTTCACGGGCCTGAAGTGTTGGTTTGCAAAAGGTGATTTCCGCACCATAGCCAGCGACCGCACGTTTTTTCACTTCCGGTGAATTCTCCGGCATAACAATGTAAGCCGGAATATTTCGCATACGTGCTGCGAGGGCAATTGCCTGGGCGTGATTCCCGGAAGAATGGGTAGCGACACCTTTCGCAGCTTCTGCTTCACTGAGCGATAAAACGGTATTGCAGGCGCCACGAAACTTAAATGCGCCCACCTTTTGCAGATTCTCACACTTGAAGAACAGTTGGTTGCCAACCATTTCGTCGATTGCCTGGCAGGTCAATACCGGCGTGCGATGGGCATAGGGCTTGATTCGTTCAGCTGCCTGGCGAATTTCTACCAGGCTGGGCGGATGCATCATCGGATTACCTCAACTGGTTTCAACAGGAATTTTCCGAATCGCTTGAATGCGTTCAAGGACCGGCGGATGCGAATAGTTCAGGAACACATACCACGGATGCGGCGTCAGGTTCGAGAGGTTGTGGGCGGATAGTTTTTTCAATGCGTTGATCATATTCTCCGGCTGACTGGTGGTTTCCGTCGCATAGCGATCTGCTTCGAATTCGTTCTTCCGCGAGAATATCTGCATGAAAACGGAGAGAATTTGTTCGATCGGAGAAAAAAGCATGCCGAAGAAGATCAAACCTGCATAAGTAGACATCGATTCCATGTAAAAGGCGTCAAACAGCCCCTTGTGATTCAGGAAAATCGAGAGCAGGTAAAACATGACGCCCATGTGTGCAATGCTGATGACCATACTTTGAATGATGTGCTTCTTCTTGTAGTGGCCGATTTCGTGCGCCAGCACGGCAACCAGTTCACCGACGGTTTGATTTTCGATCAGGGTATCGAACAGGGCGATGCGCTTGTTCTTTCCGAAGCCGGTAAAAAAGGCGTTAGACTTCGTTGAGCGCTTCGAGCCATCCATAACGAATAGGTTTGTGAGCGGGAAATTGACAGATTGCGCATATGACATGATTGCCGTTCTCAGCTCACCATCCTCAAGCGGCGTAAATTTATTGAAGAGCGGCATAATCCAGGTTGGGGCAATGAACTGCATAAAGAGGGTGAAGACGGTTGTGGCAACCCAGCAGTAGAGCCAGGCATTGGGACCGGCTTTGTCAAAAAAGGCCAGGATGCCTGCCAACAGCGCGCCGCCGATGATGATACCCAGCGCAATTCCCTTAATCATATCCAGGACAAATGTCTTCGGGGTGGTTTTATTAAAGCCATATTTCTCTTCAATGACGAATGTTGAGTAAATGCTGAAGGGCAGGGAAATAAGTGAGCGGCCAAACATCAGGATGCCCATGTAGATCAGCCCATTGACGATTGAGCCATACCCGAGATCTCGTACCCACTGATCCACAATATTGAAGCCACCGGCGAACCAGAAAGTCAGTGTAACTACAATGCCGAAGATGCCGGTGATGAAACCAAACTTGGTTCGTTCGCGGGTGTATTCCTGCGATTTCTGATACTTCTCAGCATCATATACATCTTCAAATTCTTTCGGCAGCTCTGCTTTCAGGGCGCGCAGATTGAGAATCTCCGTCATCAGGTCAACGACAAAGCTCACCAGCAGCGTAGCAAGGACAATCATTCCGTAGATATTCATAAGCAGACCTTTTGCGTTTCCTCTGAATGGTGGTTGTAGAATCCCCCCTATATGTCCCCCTGGGGGGACATATAGGGGGGATTTTTACGGCTCAATACATATGAACGAAATTTCATTCCATATCTTGCAGCCCTTACAAGTTAATGTACCGCTACATAACAGGCACGTATTTTTTGTTAAGGAAAGGACATAGTGTCTAAAGATGAGAAAAAGGAAAGGGCGTACAGCATAAGTTGGATTCGTCTAGCGACGAACCGGCAATCTAAGATTGGAAACAATGACCGGACTGAGCTGTCCGGATGCTATGCAGAATATTAGAAGAGCCGCGAGTCGGATGTTGTTTGTCGATGAACGCCGGACATCGTGCGCATATATCTTTCGATGAAGGCAGGTCTCAGGATATTGTGCTCAAAACCGGCAGTGCCTTCTTCCTGAATTTCGTTGATCTTCTGCTTAAGGCTTTCATAGACTTTTACTTTTGCATAGAAGGGCAGCATACCATTGGCTTTTTTACCGAAGTGCTTTTCCAGGGCAACCGGATCCAGCATCTGTAATAGTTTCTGCGGACCTTCTTTCAATGCTGCCTTGTAGCCACTCTGCAATGCCTGATAGTGCAACTGTAGTTCATCAATTTGCATCTTGATCATAACCAGGCGACGCTTTGCTTCAGAGGCAGAGAGATCGGGATCGAAGAGGAAATCTTTCAGCTGCTGCGTGGTTGCTGAATGAAGCGACCCTTGCGATTCGATAGTGGCAATTCCAATAAACTCACTGCGGAATTTCCAGGCTTCCTTGACCATCGAAATAGTGGCGTTGATAAACATCTCAACGGAATTGTTTACCTGTTTGTCGCTGAAATCGATAACGTCCACAACAGCCGGCTCGGAATTGATCACAGGCGGGGCGCTGGAGACGATCGGTTCCGCTGCCTGACCATCCGGCGACGGGAGAGCTGCCGGTGCTTCGGCTGCCGGCAGGGCGACATCAAAATGTCCGGCCATTTCCTTAACCATGATCCGGCCAACATCATCTTTATCGGTTTCGATCAACATTTCGGTAATTGCCTGCTCTAGCGCTGACTTGCGCAAGATTTTGTCTTCCTGCTGATATTTATCCTGCAGCTTTTTGAAAGCCGCTTTCAATTCGAAGACTTCTTCTGTAAAGGGATTATGCCAAAGGACAGTACGTTCACTGGATGGATCGTCACCGTGATCCGGCACAACATCATCATCTTGCGGCGGTGTGTCAAAATAGTGAACGATGAAATCGCCAATTTTTATTTGGTCACCGCTTTCAAGGGGATATGGTTTTTTGGAGTCGATTTTGTTCTCATTCAGCGTGGTCGAATTACGGCTGCCTAAATCGACAAGAACAAAATTCGGGCCTTCGCGTTTAATCGTTGCGTGTTTTCGCGAAACAACCTTATTCGGGTCGTCTAACACAAGATTATTCGAGTTGTTGCGACCGATTGTTATGATCTCATCTTCAAATTGACATTCATGACGCCATTCAGCATCAGATTCTTTTGTCACAATAAATTTTACAGGCATTTGACCCTCATTACTAGGTAAGCTATCCATATCCGCTATAAAATTAACCGTTTTGCAGCTAAATAGCAATTAGAGAATAAGCATTTTCATAGATGGCATTTGTAGAGCGCGTCACATATTTTTGCTTCACACAAATTGAAAATTCATTCAGAAATGCTTAATTCTAACGGCCTTCGTGTACCACGAAAACCTGCTCAGTTGTCGCTTGGTACGATTTTAGCCTCTGTTCCTGACACCGGCAGCGGCACCCAGAATCTCCATAGTTTCCACGGCTGTCCGGTGATAATATCTACTGATTTGCAACGGGCAATTCCGGTGAATTTCCGCGGCAAATGTGCACATATTGTCCTGATATTGCGAGTTATGATTCTGGTAGCTCGCTAAAAGCTAGAATTTTTCCACAAAATTGGCTATGATCCTCATCAAATTGAGGTCGCTGGTATTTTTCATAAACAGGGAAACCCTCGACTTACCTGTATAATATTTTCGCAGGGCAAAGGTTCTTTTCTCCATTTGAAATGGTGGTAGACATCCACTCTGTGATAATGGAATAAGGGACCCGCTTGAATAACATTATATTACCTGAGGCATTTTCCTGAAAAAAATCACACCTCCGAAAAAATAAAGGGGTTTAGATATGCAATTTCATCGAATCATTTTCCTGGCATTGAGCCTGTCGCTCTTGATGCCGCTGTGGGCTCAATACGAAATCGAGGTCGCTTTTCCCAATTTGAACTTCTCGCGCCCGATCGATATTCAAAATGCCGGCGATGGATCCGATCGCCTGTTTGTTGCTCAGCAGTCCGGCATCATCGCTGTGTTCCAAAATGACTCCAATGCTACCGATACCACCCACTTCCTGGATATTTCTAATATCGTAGATGACTCCGCAAATGAAGAAGGGTTGCTGGGCCTGGCATTTCACCCCGATTATGTCAATAACGGCTATTTTTTCGTCAACTATACCTCGAATCAAACAGACAGCACTCATATCAGCCGTTTTTCAGTATCGGCAAGCGATCCGGATGTGGCTGATCCGGAAAGCGAATTGCGCATCATCGCAATTCACAAACCGTATTCCAATCACAATGCCGGACAAATTGCGTTTGGACCGGAAGATGGCTATCTCTATATCGGTACTGGGGACGGCGGGCTTGGCGGCGATCCGCTGAACGCCGGCCAGCGCATGAATACGCTGCTTGGCAAAATGCTGCGCATTGATGTCAACAACGCCACTGCGCAGATCCCGTATACGATTCCTGCAGACAATCCTTTTGTTAGCGATACAACTGCACTTGACGAAATCTACGCATTTGGTATTCGCAACCCCTGGCGCTTTAGCTTCGATGAAGATACCGGTTGGTTGTGGCTGGCAGACGTTGGTCAGGGCGATTGGGAAGAAATTGACATTATTGAAAGTGGCAAGAACTATGGCTGGCGCTGTTTCGAAGGCAACCATACCTTCAACTCCAACAACTGCGGCGGCATCGAGCATACACCGCCGGTTTGGGAATACAGTCACAGCCTGGGATTGTCTGTCACCGGCGGCTATGTCTATCGCGGCAGCACCGTGCCGGATCTGGTCGGCAAATATATTTATGCAGACTACGTCTTCGGAACCATTTGGTCACTGGAATATGATGGTGTCAATCCAACCGTAAATACCCAGGTCGACGATACTAACCTCTCTATTGCATCTTTTGGACAGGATGAAGCAAGAGAATTGTACATCGCTGCTTTTGATGGACGCATTCATCGCTTTGTTCCAACCAATCCAACCGATACCGGCAATACCGAGGAAACCATCCCGGACCGGTTTGAATTATTGCAGAATTTCCCGAACCCCTTTAATCCGGTAACACGCATTCCCTTCCAGCTCTCGGAGCCGGCACATGTCGAAATCACTATTTTTGACCATCTCGGCCGTGAAGTGTTGACGCTGGTTGATGATATGCTTGGTGCCGGTGAGCATCGCCGCGACTGGCCTGGTATTGATCGCAACGGCAATATACAAGCAGCCGGTATCTACTTCTATCGCATGAAGGCAAATGGCAACGTTGTCGGGACCAGGCAGTTGGTATTTCTGAAGTAAGCGTATATACATCATCATGATTGTTATATTTGAGATGCTTGATGCTTGTCTTGAAGTTCATTTCCAGTATCCAGTATCAAGCTACCACCTCGTGCTGCGGCTCTGCCGCGCACGTTTAACCTGATCTCACAAAAGCATCATATATTCGGAGGATTGGATGAAGCGTTTATGGGCAATGATTGGCTTTTCAGCTTTGGCTGTAATAGCCATATTGGTTTGGATGCAACCGGAAGAGATGAAATCATTTAAGTCTCAACCAAATGACTGGTTCTTTTCTCAGCGTGCCTTCCCGTACGGTGAAATCAATGAAAAAGTCTATTTCGATGGATTGCAGCGCACAAAAGCCATGAAGGCCGAACGGAATCGCAAACTCGATACCTGGGAGTTGGCCGGGCCGAGCAATATTGGCGGCCGCATCACCGATGTTGAGCTGAGTCCCACCAATACCGATACCATTTATGCCGGCGCCGCCTCCGGTGGACTCTGGCGCTCTGCAGATGCGGGTCAGAGCTGGACCGCTATTTTTGATGAACCGCTCAGTCAGTCGATTGGTGACCTGGTGCTTGATCCATCAGATAGCAAAACGATTTATGTCGGCACCGGAGAAGCGAACGGTGGTGGTGGATCCCAAACCTATCTTGGCTATGGCGTTTACAAATCGACGGATTCCGGTGATACCTGGGAGCATCTTGGCCTGGAGGAAACCTGTTATATCGGCCGGGTGGCGGTGGATCCGCAGGATTCGCAGCGCATTTTCGTTGCCGCGATGGGCAAATTATACAATACCAGCAGTCAACGCGGCCTCTATCGCACGACCGATGGCGGTAACAACTGGGAGCAGGTTTTATTTCTCTCAGACTCGACCGGCTGTATTGATGTGGTCATCCATCCCGACAATCCCGATACGCTTTATGCCGCCATGTGGGAGCGTATTCGCTATCCGAATGGCCGCGCCTATGGCGGGGTTACCAGCGGCCTCTATCGTAGCTACGACGGCGGCGATACCTGGCAGGAATTAACTGACAATCTGCCCAACAATGCCCCGGATGTTGGCCGAATTGGGATTTCCATATCTCAATCGAATCCGAATATCCTTTACACAATTTACGCAGATGTGCCCGGCTTTTTCGATGGCATCTATAAAACCACAGACAATGGCGACACCTGGACACGCACCAACGACGGCTCATTGTCGAATATCTACAGCTCCTTTGGCTGGTGGTTCGGCAATATTCGCGTCGATCCGGCAAATCCGGATATTGCTTATGCCATGGGCCTGGAGATCTACAAAACCACCAATGGCGGAGATAGTTGGTTTTACAGCTCCGGCGGTATCCATGTCGATCAGCACGGACTTTATATCCACCCGACAAATTCAGACTACGTCGTTGCCGGCAACGATGGCGGGATTTATGTTTCCGAGAATGGCGGAAGCTCTTACACTAAATCACCAAACTTGCCAATTACCCAATTTTATACTTCCGAAATAGACTACCAATTTCCCGAACGCCTTTATGGCGGCACTCAGGACAACGGCACCAATCGCACCCTGACAGGCGGATTAAACGACTGGCAGTTCATTTGGGGCGGCGATGGCTTCTACGTACTGGTTGATCCAACCGATAACAATTTTGTGTATGCGGAAAGCCAGTGGGGCAATCTGGTGCGCTCAACCAACGGCGGTAACAGCTTCGTTTCGGCTTTAAACGGTGTTGATTTTAGTGATCGCAGCAATTGGAATTCGCCGCTGGTAATGGATCCGAACAATCCGGCAGTGCTCTACTTCGGCACAGATAAAGTGTATCGGACGGAGAACCGGGCCACGTCATGGACCGCGATTAGCGAAGATCTCAGTAATGGCCCCGGGAATGGTAACTTGCCTTTTGGCACGGTAACAACAATAGCCGTTGCCCGAACCAACGATCAGGTCATTTATGCCGGAACCGACGACAGCAATGTATGGGTCACCTTGAACGGTGGCAGCGATTGGACGCAGATATCGGCGGACTTGCCAGAGCGCTGGGTAACGCGCCTGGCGGTTGATCCGCATGATGAAATGACTGCCTATGTCACACTTTCCGGCTACCGTTATGATGAATACTTGCCGCATATTTTCCGCACAAACAATGCCGGTGCAAGCTGGGAAGATATTTCCGGGAATCTGCCGGAACTACCTTTGAACGATGTCATTATAGATACCGTAAACGCCAATCTTTATGTGGCCAGTGATGCCGGGGTCTTTTATACCGCAGATGCAGGTATTAACTGGCAGCTGCTTGGTGCGGATTTTCCGCTGGTGCCGGTAACGGACCTGACCCTCCATCAGCCGACTCGTAAGCTTGTGGCAGCGACGTACGGGCGTTCGATGTATTCGTATAATCTTGATGATGCTACCGGTATTGATGATCGGGCTCGCACGCCGGTTGATTTCCGCCTTTTCCAGAACTATCCGAATCCTTTTAATCCCGCTACCACGATTGAGTATTCGCTGGCGAGCGCAACGAATGTCAAGCTGACAATCGTCAATACGCTGGGACAAACCGTAAAGACTCTCGTGAATGAACGGCAAAGTGCCGGGCATCGCCTGGTGCGCTGGGAAGGGCGCAATGATAGCGGCAATCAGGTAGCCTCAGGCGTTTATCTCTACATTCTTGAAGTCGAGGGTCGAATCGAGACCCGCAAAATGATGCTTTTGAAATAATCTCCTGCTGCCGATTGATCGATCCGGTCACAGCATCTGTGAGGTGATCTCCTAACTTATGTGCCGGAAGTATGTTGATGAAACCCGCTGTTTTATCAACATAATTCGGAGGTCCGGGCACATAAATTATACCTCGTATAATCTTAGGGAAAGGGATCGCAATGCGAATTTTCCGGATGAATGTTCTGATCACGGCTGTGATCTGTTCAACAATGCTTTCAGCGCAAACCTGGGAGCACATCACACTTGGCGATGGGGTAAAGCCCTCCATGGCCATCGCAACTGATAATACCGTTCACATTAGTTATATGCTGGAGTCCCTCGAAGGCTGGATTACTCACGGTACTTTACCGTCGTCAGGAACCGTCTTTGATGTCGATACGGCAACCACCGGCTATTTCTACGGCCCGCTGTCTGTGGCGCTTGATGGGCAAGATGTTCCGCATATCAACTATCACGATCACGACAACGAAGATCAGATGCGCGTCTATCAAATAAATGGTGACTGGCAAGTAGATAGAATTGTCAGCACCGGTCACGATGGTTGGGATAACAGCATCCTCGTTGATGACAATGGGAATATCCATACCAGCAGCGTCGATCCGGCCCAGTTCGCCGGTCCCGGTATCGAATATGCTGTATATGACGGCAATACCTGGACAGTTGAGCTGATACCCTCCGGTTCGATTGAATATGCAAACGCGACTTCATTGGCTCTTGATAGTCAAGGAGATCCGCATATCACCTATTTTGATCATGTTGGCCGCACATTGAAACATGCCACGCGAAGTGGCGGGGTATGGACCATTGAGACCGTCGACTCCATGGAAGCCGGTCAGTTTTCATCGCTGGCAATTGATGGCTCTGATAATCTTCATATCAGTTATTACCAGAATATCCAGGATAGCACCGGCATCGTGAAATACGCCTTTCATGACGGCAGCGCCTGGACATTGTCTCTGGTTGATAGCCTTCACTATGTGTATCGTGGATTTGACGGTGCGCGTAATATGACCTCGATTAAGCTGAATAGCGCCAATCAGCCGCATATCAGCTACAGCGACGAGAAAATTCTCAAGCTGGCGATTCAGAATGGTGCCAATTGGGATATCGAAACGATCCTCGATGAAACCGCCACCTCGGTTATCTTCGGGCAAATGACCTCACTGGGACTGGATAGCAATGAAAATCCGCATATTGCCTATTGGGAAGTTGCCACAAAGTCGCCCTTGACCGGTGCGGTTAAGTATACCCGGCGGGCGCTGTTGACCGGCCTGGAAGAAGATGAGGCGCATATTGATGAATTTCAGCTTGCGCAGAATTATCCGAATCCGTTTAACCCCTCAACCAATATTCCCTTTACTCTGACCAAACGCGCTCGCGTCACGCTGGAAGTCTTTGACCTGCTGGGTAGCAAAATTACCACCCTGGTGGATGAAGAATTGGCTGCCGGTAGTTACGAACGTCAGTGGAACGGGAGTAGCGGCAACGGGGATGTTCAGGCCGCAGGTATCTATTTCTACCGCTTGAAAATCAACAACGCAATTGTTGCAACCCGCCGCATGGTTTTCCTGAAATAAAGCGCCGTCCGCTGCTTGTTTCTCAGGATTTTTTTTCGCAGTTTCCGGGATGAAAAAGCCTTTTTTCTTCCCGGAGCGAATCTTTGGCGTCGATTTCAGTGGCGCCAAAGGGGCTGGCAATGCCATCTGGATTTCAGAATGTGAGATTCAAACAGAACAATTGTTCGTTAAGCGCTGTTACCCCGGACGGGATCTTCCGGAAAGTGGCGTCGAGCGAGATCGTTGTTTAGCGGCGTTACGGACATTTATCCGCCAATCAGCTTCTTCGCTTTGGGGCCTGGATTTTCCGTTCTCGCTGCCGCAGTCCATGATGGGCGACGCCGGTTGGACTGCCTGGCTTGCCGAATTTCCACAGCTGCATCCCAACGCAGATGCATTTCGCGATGCTTGCCGGGCATTTGCTACCGGTCAGGAGATGAAGCGTCGTGCGGATGTCGTCAGCCGCGTTCCCTTTTCTCCCTACAATCTTCGAATTTACCGCCAGACATATTATGGCCTGGTAGATTTGCTTTCACCACTTATCAATAACGGGCAGGCGCTTGCCTTGCCCTTTCAACAGGCACAAAATGGTGTTCCCTGGTTGCTGGAAGCCTGTCCGGCATCGTATCTGAAGCGAGTTGGAAAATACCTGCCCTATAAGGGGAAATCTACGGAACATCGGCACCAGCGCTCGGTGATTCTGCGCTTTCTGCAAGAAAACGGTCTTCAACTCGCAGTGCCTGATTTACAGGATGTATTGATCAACGATGCCGGGGGCGATGCGCTTGACAGCCTATTGGCCGCTGCCATTATATTTAGGCTGCGGTCGTTGAAACCACCATTTATCGAAGAATTTGATCTTCGCTACCAGCAAGAAGGTTTTGTTTATCATTGATCAGTGATTAGATTATAAATGCCAATTACATGCTAAAAAAGCATATGATCGAATGTTCTGGGTTGTTCGCTACAGCGTTGAAGTTGCGTAGCCATTCATAGCACGCTGTTTTGCCCCTACGGGGCAAGGTTCACTTATGAAGTGCATCTTTTAAAAATATCATGTCGCTAAGCGACAAAAAACCACGCTGGTTCACCACAGAAAGTTTGCAGCCGCTCCGCAGGAGCGAAATATCTCTGGCTATATGCGGCTCCAAATTATCGATGCCCCGTAGGGGCAAAATGTCTCTCTTTGCGTGACATCGTTGTGGATGATTTAGCATGTAATTGGCATTGATAGGCAATTCGCATTATCAGTCACCTTCCAGATGACAAAAGAGGCACAATATGGCGACCATGAAAGCACTTGTATTCCAGGAATTAGAGAACGCCGATTCCCTGGAATGGATCGATTTTGAACGCCCGCAAGCAGGCTTGGGTGAAGTGGTGGTTCGCGTAAAGGCGTCGGCCTTGAATCACCGTGACGTGTGGATCTTGCAGGGATTGTATGCTGGTATTAAGGTACCAATTATTCTCGGATCTGATGGCAGCGGTATCGTTGAAGAAGTTGGTAGCGGGATTTCCGAAGATTGGATCGGAGAAGAGGTCATCATCAATCCGGCCCTGGATTGGGGAATTGATCCGCGCGCGCAACAGTCCGCATTTCGCATCCTTGGGCTACCGGACCACGGGACGCAGGCGGAATACGTTAAGGTACCGGCCGTTAACCTGGTGAAGAAACCGGCCTACCTCAGTTTTGAAGAAGCGGCTGCGATTCCGTTGGGCGGATTAACCGGATATCGCGCGCTGTTTTCGCAGGGCGGCCTGAAGGCTGGCGAAACGGTATTGTTGACCGGTATAGGTGGTGGCGTTGCGGCGCTCATGTTTAAGATGGCCCGTGCAGCCGGGGCAAACGTGTTAGTGACATCAGGTGGTGACGCGAAAATTGAAAAAGCAATTGCTGCCGGCGCGATGGGTGGCGCCAACTATCGCCAGGAAGGCTGGGCGAAAACAATCAAGAAAGCCGCCGGAAAAGAGGGCATTAGCTTGATTGTCGATAGTGCCGGGGGAGAGGGATTCCTTGACCTGCCGGGCATCGTGAATCCCGGTGGCCGCATCGTCTTCTTCGGCGCCACCGCAGGCAACCCATCCGGCATCGACCTGCGCCGTATCTTCTGGAAGCAGATTACCATCCAGGGTACCACAATGGGTACCCCACGCGATTTTGCAGACATGGTTCGCCTCTTCGAGACACATCGTATTCAACCCATTATCGACGGCCCCTTTCCGATGTCTGATCATCGCACTGCCTATCAGCGCATGATCGACGGCAAGCAATTTGGTAAAATTGTGTTGACGATATAGCTTGCTCTCAAGGGATGCCATCCCAACCTTTGGAGGTCCGAATGCGTCTGAAACCCGGCGATCCAGTGATTCCTGTTGAGCTACCGGCCATTGACGGCAGCCGCTTTAACTCCGCCTCCTGGGCCGGCAAACGTTATATGCTCTCCTTCTATCGCTTTGCGACCTGCCCATTTTGCAACCTGCGCTTACATGAACTGATTTCCCGATCCTCTGAATTCGGCGGCGATTTTCAGATGATTGCTATTTTTGATTCTCCGCTGGACCACCTGCAGCGTAACGCTGCCCGTCATGAAGCCAGGTTCCCAATTCTTGCTGATGGCGAGAACGTCTATTATCGCAAATATGGGATTGAACGTTCCATCGCGGGAATGCTGAAAGGCATGACTTTTCGCATGCCAACCTTGATGTATTCAATGTTGGTGAAGGGATTTATCCCGTTGAGGTTTAAGGGGAACCTGCTGACGATGCCGGCAGATTTTCTGGTGGATGAAAATGGTGTGATTCAAACAGCTTACTACGGCAAGGATGAAGGCGATCATTTGCCGATTGAGGAGATTGTCCCCTTTTCCATGAAGAAGAATCAATAACCGCTTTCTTGTTCAAGCAAACTTTCTGAATAGCTCTACTCTTTATTTCCCCAGGGCGTCATAAAATTCCGGACGGCGATCTCCCATGATGTCATTGAGCGCTGTAATGCTCTTGTCGCGAGCCGCTGCCACATCGATCTCACATACGAATAGCTGCGTTCGCTGCGATGGGGCGCGATTCAACAATACCCCCTTCGGTGCAACCACCTGACTCTTGCCGGTGAACTTCAATTCTCCATGCGGACGCTTGTCCATTCCAAAGCGATTGGCGGTGATTGCGTAAACACCATTTTCCAAGGTGCGAGAGAGCATCGTTTGTTGACAGTAACTCAAAACCAGGTTGGACGGATGACAGACGATATCGGCGCCCAGCACCGAGAGGCTGCGCACGGTTTCCGGAAAAATCCAGTCGAAGCAAATCATCATTCC
Source organism: Calditrichia bacterium (assembly GCA_028284445.1). Lineage (GTDB taxonomy): Bacteria > Calditrichota > Calditrichia > RBG-13-44-9 > J075 > JANQRS01. The sequence goes on along the minus strand of JANQRS010000023.1, from coordinate 146,296 downwards.
GACTTTCGCTCCGCGAACCTCGTCCACCTGCAGTGGCAGGTCACCGGGATCAAAGCAGTTCTTTTCTTCGCTGAAAAGGTGGAGTTTTCTGTAAGTGTGAACGAGCCCTTCCGGGCCGATTAAAATCGAGCTGTTAAAAAGCTTATCGCGTTTCTTTTCCGCAAAGCCGGTAACGATGTGCATGTCACGCGCCTTGCAAAGGCCAACAAGGCTGTCGACGGTATCGGAGCGTTCAGGATCTTCGCTCAAGGCCGCAGTTTCTTCTCTACCGCTGAAGTAGTACCCCGTAAAAGCCAATTCCGGCAGTACCAGTAAATCCGCATCTACTTGCTCCAGGGCCTTCAGGACCTTCACCAGATTTTTCCGTACCTGTCCAAATAGTGGACGAAACTGAAAATAGCCGACCTTTAACATGATTTCTCCGATATCTTGCATATGATATAGTTTTGTTGGCGGAAATATTCAAAAAATACGAAGATGCCTGTCCTGTCATGCCCGAATGCTGTTATCGGGCATCCATTCAGCTCAAATTCGGGTGGAATCCCGATAGAAACATTCGGGAATGACACTGCAAAGTCAAATTAAACCCAAAATGGTTTCAAAGTCTCCGTTACTTTGTTATTTCCGGCGTGCCCAGGCGTGGACGTTCCAGTACCTCGCGCACCTTACGACCGAGGCCTTCCGGTGTAAACGGCTTCTGCAAAAAGGACATCCCCGGTTTCAGGATACCGTGGTGCACGATGGTTTGGTCAGGGAACCCGGAAATATATAATTTACGCACTGCTGAATTCCGCGACTTTAAAGATCGTACCAAATTAATGCCGGCTGGGGTGTTTAGCGGCACATTGGTAATCAGCAAGTCAACTGCCTGCGGACTTTTTTTCTGCAGCCGCTTTGCCTCTTCAACATCGGCAGCAAGAATCACATCATAGCCATAACTACGCAGGATCTTATCAGCAAGCATCCGCACCGGATCTTTACTTTCGATTAGCAAGATGGTTTCTGTGCCGGATAAATCGGTGGCATCTGCAGATGTTTCCGGTGCCGTATCTGCCTGCTCAGTATCGCGCGGCAAATAAATGTTAAATGATGTGCCTTTGTCTTGCTCACTATATGCCCAGATGTAGCCGTCATTCTGCTTGGTCATACCATAAACGGTTGATAAACCCAGTCCGCTGCCCTTTTTTGCATCTTTGCGATAATAGAACGGCTCAAAAATATGCTGTTGAGTCTCTTCATCCATACCCGCTCCATCATCACTGACGCTCAGGAGAATATATTTGCCCGGACGCACTTGTGTTTCGCTGCCGGGATAGGTTTCTCCCAGGGCTTTATTGGCTGTCTCAACCGTGATCTTTCCACGCCCTTCGATGCTGTCCCTGGCAAAGAGGCAGAGGTTGATCAGGATTTGCTCTATCTGCGTACGATCCACTCGAACAGTAGCCAGCTCCCCGGCAAGAATACAGCGCATATCGATGTCTTTGCCAATCAAACGTTGCAGCATTGGCTCCACTTCGCTGACAATGGTATTGATGTTCGTCTGTTCCGGCTCCGCCGGCTGCCGGCGGCTTACGGCAAGCAATTGCTGCGTAAGAATTGCGCCTTGTTCCCCGGCGCGTAAAATTGAGTCTATATCGTTTCGCAAGGTGGGGTTGTCTTCCAGGTTCTCATGCAAAATCTGGCCGTAGCCCTTGATGATTGTCAGAATATTATTGAACTCGTGAGCAACACCGCCGGCCATTCGTCCCAGCGCCTCCATCTTCTGAATCTGTTGCAACTGCTCCTCTGCATTGCGCAGGGTTTCTTCCCGCGATATTTTTTCGCTGATGTCAGTTGCCACGCCGATAAGTGCGATTGATGCGTTGTTGTCGTCTCGCAGAAGAGATGTCGCCAGTTGAACCGGGAAGTTTGATCCGTCCTTTCGGCGATGGACTACATTGCCCTGCCAGCCGCCGCTTAAGGTCTCAGCGATCAGGTTGACGGTAACCAGCTCTTCTTCCACCTGGATCATCGTAAAGGGTTGACCAAGCAATTCGTCTTCCGAGAACTGATACATGTTTATGAATGCCTGATTGACGAATTTCAGATTGCCGTCGAGGTCGGCGATAAATACGCCCTGGGTGATGCTGCGGATGGCGTGTGCCAGCGTGCGAATTTCGTTCTCAGTGCTTTTGCGCTGACTGATATTGTGCATGACCATCAGGCCGGCTGCCTTTCCCTGAAAATAGATCGGCAGGCCGGAGAGCTCCACGTCAACTTCTTTATCATCTAATCGCAGGAAGCGGGTCTCAAGCGGTCCGAATCCTTTATCGTAAGATTCAATGGTCTGAACAATATGGTCGCGATGATGCGGATGGATAAAGGGGAGCAGCGGTTTGTCGAGAAAGTCGTTTCTGCGTTTGCCACCCAGCAGGCGTAAGCTGGAGCGGTTCACGAACACAATCCGTCCTTCGCTGTGGACAAGGACGGCGTAGGGGGATTGCTCAATCAGTTGCTTGTATTGTGCCTGACTCTGCCTGAGCGCTTCTTCAGTTTTCTTTCGTTCGGTTATGTCCAGCAGCAGTTCAATATAGCCTGATACTTCACCGCTATCGCTGCTAACTATTGCTGCCTCACCGTGTACCCAGGTTGTGGTGCCGTCAGGGTGCTGGAAGCGGTATTCGAGTTTAAAGGGAATGCCCTTACGGGTGGCATTATTCCAGGTATCAAGAACGGCCAGGCGGTCATCAGGATGCACGGCGCTGACCCATCCCTCCCCCAATGCCTGCGAGGCATCAATCCCGGCAGTTTTCACCCAGTGATCATTTACGTATAAGCAATACCGATTGATATCACATTCAAAAATACCCACCGGGGATAGCTGCGTCAATTTATGATATCGGCTTTTGCTGGCTTGCAGCGCGGTCTCTGCACGTCGGCGAATGGTGATGTCGCGTGATAGCATGACCACGCTTACCTGTTGATTGCCGGAGCGTTGCAGCCGGGTAAAGCGTGACTCAAATAACAGCCAATCACCGCTCTTGTTGGTGATCTGGAAAATATGGGTGAGGGGTTTGCCGTTGCGTACCAGTTGACGCACGCTTTTCCTCAGTTCCGGTACGACGTCAGGATGAATCAGTTCGAAGATCAATTGCCCCTTGAGATCTGCTTGCAGGTGACCCATATGGTAATAAAACGATGGGCTGGCATAGTTGATAGTGCCTTCGCCATCAAGCACTGCAATTAAATCGCGGGTATGTTCGGCAAATAGTTTTAAGCGTCGCTGGCTCTGCTGGAGCTCTTCTGCAAGTGTTTGAAACTGGGCGTCCAGCGTGTCGTTTGCCAGGGCCAGCTTTTGGTCGAGTCGTTGCTTCACGGATTGATAGCGAATTTTTCGCACATCATTTTCAACCCGATAGGCAATTTCTTCCGCGCTGCTTTTAGAAGCATCAAACACCTCCGCCGCCCCGAGCTTCAAATACTGAATAATGTCATCTTTTTCGGGATTGGCTGCCAGAACCAAAACCGGGATTCGCAGGTGTTGTTGTGACAGGGAAAGCAATAGCGGAACAACGTCGGCCGGTGCCTGACTGCCAATAATGATCATTTCCGGGGGCTCTGATTCCGGTGTTTGCTCGATAACTGCAGAGGCATCCGTAGATGATAGCAATTCAAATTGTGGAGAGGCGCCGGACAGAAAATCTGCAAAATCATAGGCGTTGTCCAGGCCATTACGGATGAAGAGCACTTGCGACGGCAGTATCGGTTTCTCGTCGCGAAACAGCAGGTAACGACGCTGTTCCTGCAGTAGGCGATAAGCAACAGCGGCAACCGTTTTTGCGAAACCGGGGCGAATTTCTACAACATTGCTTACCCCGAGGTGGCGAATGTCAACAATTTGATCAACGCCGGCCGGATGCGCGAGGAATATGATTGGAATAATGCCCGGCATACCGAGCAATTCTCGTAGATACTCCGTGTTCTTCCGTTGGATCGTCGACCCGCGAACTATTAGCAAATGATAACTTTTCTTCCGCAATCGCTGATGGGAGCGACCAAAGCTGCTGATCCTGTCCACCTTGACAGTCGGCAATACCTGACGTATTTCTTCGCTGAGGAGGGAGGTGGTGTCCGGATCGGCGCCGATCAGTAAAATGCGGAGAGAATATTTCATTCAAATCCCGGCTGGTTGCATGCCCCTTGTACGGCAATCATAGCTGCCATCTATGCTTCTAAATAACGTGAGATTTTTGCGAATATCAAGGCATTTTTTGGTGCCCGTCGTGTTCCACCAAAGGACACTGTCCATTTGTGAAAAGGCGCTTGCATATTAGCGTCAGGGCCGCTTATTTGTACCGGTTTCACAAACAGGAGAATAACCATGGCAGATCCGATTCGTAACATCGACCCGAAACTCCTCTGGGAGCACTTTTATCAAATTAATCAAATTCCCCGTTGTTCGAAGGATGAAGAAAGGGTTCGCGCCTATGTCATTCAGGTAGCGGAGCGAAACGGGCTGTCGTACAAGCTGGATGCTGTGGAAAGTGTGGTGGTGCAAAAGCCGGCAACTCCCGGTATGGAAGGCGCACCGATTGTTGTGTTGCAAAGCCACCTGGATATGGTTTGTGAAAAGAATAAGGATACCGTTCACGACTTTAGTAAAGACCCGATCAAAATGATGCATGACGGAGATTGGGTGAAAGCGGACGGCACCACTTTGGGAGCTGATAATGGCATTGGTGTTGCTGCCGCTTTAGCGGTTATGGAGAGCAAGGATATTGCACACGGACCAATGGAGTTCCTCTTTACGATAGATGAAGAAACCGGCCTGACCGGTGCCCTGCAGTTGGGCGATGATATGCTCGAAGGACGCATCCTTCTGAACATGGATTCGGAGGAAGATGGCGCCATCTACATTGGCTGCGCCGGTGGCCGCGACACCGAAATCTTTGTACCAAAAGATACGGAGTCAATTCCTGCCGGAAGCCGTGCTGTGCGCATTCGTGTTGGCGGTTTGCAGGGCGGACACTCCGGACTACAAATTATTCAAGGCCTCGGCAATGCGATCAAGCTGATGGCTCGCTTTCTTTGGAAAGCTGCCCCGGAATTGGGGCTGCGCATGTCGGCTATTGACGGCGGTAGCAAGCACAACGCCATTCCCCGCGAATGCGATGTGATCGTTTCCGTTCCGCTTGAAAAAATGGCGGCGCTGAAAGCGGCTGTTGATGAGATTGCTTCTGTCTTTCAGAAGGAATATGCGCTGATTGATGCCGGCGTTTTTGTACGACTGGATGAATCCGGTTTTGATGAACCGTCTGCAGTTTTGCGCAAGAATGTTCAGGATCGCTTGTTGAATCTCCTTGTTGGTATGCCGCACGGGGTAATGTCGATGAGCCACGCCGTTCCTGGCCTGGTTGAAACATCGACCAACATGGCGGTTATTAAAACCCGTGCTGATAAAATTGCCTTACTGACCAGCCAGCGCAGTTCTGTGCAGACCGCCCTGGATGCGGTGACTCAAATGGTGAGTGCTGTAGGGCAGCAGGCTGCTGCAGAAGTTGAGTACCATAATGGGTATCCTGCATGGAGCCCGAATCCGGATTCCGAATTACTGCGCCTGGCAAAGAAAATTCACGTTGATTTGTTTAAGGTCGAGCCGGACGTGAAAGCCATTCACGCTGGTCTTGAATGCGGCATTATCGGGGATAAATTCCCCGGAATGGATATGATTTCTTTTGGTCCCACCATCCTCGGCGCGCATTCGCCTGACGAACGCGTTCAGGTCTCAGCTGTTGCTAAATTCTGGGACTTCTTATTGGCGATTTTAGCAAATGTCGGAAAGGGGTAGCTATGACGCTTTTCTCAGCAGCGCTCCTGCTCTTCCTGGTAATGGATCCGGTTGGCAATATACCGGTGTTTCTGTCGACACTTAAAAATGTTGAGAAAAAGCGCCGCAAGTTCATCATCTTGCGCGAGTTGATCATTGCGCTACTTGTGCTGATCGGCTTCCTCTTTGGTGGTCGTTACGTCCTGCAGGCATTGCAGATTTCTGATCCGTCGCTGACCATCGCAGGGGGCATTATTCTCTTCCTGATTGCCCTGCGCATGATTTTCCCCGGCTTTCGCGGGGGCGGTGAAGAGGAAATGGATGGGGAACCGCTGATTGTTCCGCTGGCGATTCCTTTGGTGGCTGGACCCTCAGCGATGGCAACCGTGATGTTGATGATGAGCCAGGATCCCAGCCGCTGGCAAGATTGGTTGATTGCCCTGACCGTTGCCTGGTTTGTGAGTGGTGTGATTCTGCTGCTGGCAAACGCCTTGAGTCGCTTCCTGGGTAAGCGCGGATTGGTTGCTATTGAACGGCTGATGGGAATGATTCTGATTACCATCAGTGTGCAGATGATGCTCGGCGGCATCAAGGCATTTTTGGATGGCTAATTTTGCAACATTAAATGTCTGACAATCTGGAGAGATGATGAATAGACTGTTGCCTATACTGCAAAAAGCGAAGAGCAGTGGCTTTTATTTGTGGCTGTTGAATACCATTATGCTGCGGGTTATTCCTTTCAACGGGCCGCATCGCTTCAAAATTCTCAAGATTAGTGATGACCAGATTGTCATACGCATGCCTTACCAGCGAAAGAACCTCAATCACTTAAAGGGCCTGCACGCCTGCGGATTGGCAGCGGTCGCAGAATATGCGTCCGGTCTGCTGTTGATTTCGCGGATTGATCCGGCCCGCTACCGCCTGATTATGCAGTCAATGAATGTAGAATTCTATTACCAGGGTAAAATGGATGGAATTGCTACCTTCACGCTCCCTGATGATTGGGTGCAGGAACAGGTGATAAAGCCGCTGGAAAGTGAAGATGCGATTATTGTATCGCCCGAAATAGAAGTGCATGACACAGATGGAAATCATTTGATGACCAATCGCGTGAATTGGCAAGTCAAACGCTGGGACAAAGTGCGCACCGCGGTTAATGCGTGATTTCTCATGACGCAGCCCCGCTGCGTCATATTCTTTACTCCGACCACTCAGCGAAAATTTACCCCGAGCGTCAACAGAATCTGCCGCGGATTCCCCCACAACTCACGCCCGCGATAATAGAGATATGATTCACCGTTCAGAGTGTTGATGTTATGGTATAGCTCCTGATATTCTTCACCGATTATGTCCACAATTCTACCGAATTGTTCACTTGTAACGAAGGCATCACTGTCTGCATTCCCGGTAGTATGGTAAACATTTAGCACGTTGCGGCGGTTGAACAGATTAATGACACTAATATTGAATGTTAAATCCAGCTGGGATTGTAATCGCCAACTCTTGTAAATGTTTAAGTCTGCCTGGAAAATTGCCGGGCCGGTTTCAAACTGGGCCGGTGGTGTTGTAAATGGATTGAGAATATAATCTACGCCACCTTCATAGGCAGCGGATTGACCAGTAGATATATTGTCTGATAAACTTTGAAAGACGATGCCACTACGTCCTGTCAATACCAAGCTGCTGCCAAAACGTCGCAGCCAGGAAATCGATTGCTGCTCATCATAATAATAATCCATCATCAATCCGCTGCTGAATCTTCGCAGATAATTTTCAGGGACTGTGAAATTGTTGATATCGTTATTGAAAAGGGAAGAGCGTTCATAATCTGTTTCGGCATTCATGAATTGTGCATGCAGTGATGTGCGAATGCCTCTATGCCGTTTGCTATCATATGACAAAGTCAGGGTTAAACGCTGCCCGCTAACACCAAATTCCTCTTGATCGCCGTCTTCGGTCTGCTTCCATAGCAAAGCTGTCCGGTAGATGCCGCTTGTGTGCACCAGGTCGAGGCCAGCCTCGAGCAGGTTGCTGCGATAGTTGTTATCCGCCCCCTGTACGCGGACAGGAAACGGGGTTGGTCTCGACAAATCGAAAAAATCCGGTGGGGTAAAATTTACCGGCCAGGTCGAATAGCCGAACAGCCGGTAGTTTGTCAACTGGCTGAATTGGGCAAATCCCCCGTAAGCTGTCATGCCACTGGGAAGGTTTAGCAATGCCTTTAGGCGAAACAAATGGTCGCTTGCAGCATCCGTTTTAATGAAGCCACCTGGCAGAATCAGGCCTGTTTCCAGATCGATCGGGGGATTGGCCGGGTCGCGCAAGATGTAGCGATCTTCATCTATTTGCTGAAGGCGCCAACCAACCAGCAGTTCAAACTTACCATAGTGCATTTTGTCCTGAAGATAGACAGCGCGGGTATGCGGTTTACCGGTCGGATCGCTTACCAGGGTTTTTTCTTCCAAATCGAATTCTTCTCCAAAGGGGTCATAGCCAATGTTGACTACTCTCGCCCGGTTTCGCCACAACGTATCGGAAATATCATCGAAGTTTGATCCGGCAGGTAGTGAACCCAGCAGATTGATGGCTCCTGGTTGTGCCGCATAAAATCGCTGCTGGTGTTGTCGTAAATCGAATCCGGCTGATAACCGGTGATGATCATTCGCTTGCCAGGCAATCTCAAGGTCGGCCTGCCATGTGCACAGTTTTGCCTTAAAGTACAGGTTTTGATAAGGCGTGCCGTTTCGTTGAAATGGAAATCCAGCGAAGTTGTGTCCAGGTGCTACTTGCCACCGACTGATAAAGGCGTCGCTGTGTGGCGCATTGGCAGTGCTGTCATACCATAATTGATAATTACCATCAAAGAATTCGTCCTCACGTTCAATAAAATCATTGAGAACATTCAGTCTGGAATAGAGCCTTACTTTGTCTCCGATCGGAACATTGAGATCCGCTCCGGCAAAATAACTTTGACGGGCATCGTATGCGCGACGGTCGTTTAAGATGGACGTGAATGGGCGATCATTGAATTGTTGGCGATCGTTTAGATAGGCAAAATCCAGGCGGAGGTCTAGCTGGTCATAGTCGAAGAGCAGATTGCTGTTAATCGCAAAGCGATCTGCCTCGGTATGACTGCGATTGCCACTCTGATATTCAAAATTGTTGATCGTTAGTGGGGGATCCTGGTTAAACGGTGCAAACTCGACGAGTTGATCAATTCTAATTCCTTCTACGAATCTCATCGCGTTATCGCGAACCGGATTGTATTCGCTTGCCAAAAACAGGCGGATGTTCTTATCTGGCGTCAAAGGACCACCGATCATTCCTACCGTGCTATAGTAACCGTATGAGTAAGTGCCCAGTAATTTTTCATTTTCGCCGGGGAAGTGACTGGCTCGCTGTCGTACGCTTGCAATCCATTCTTTGCCTGCGGTTCGCAAATTGCTGTTGATAATGCCACCGGTGACACCGCCAAACGAACTGCGAAACGGCATAGTGCCAACAGTCATCGTTTCTATTGCTTCGGGGATAATGTAGATACCGCTGCCCGCCGTTCCTAAATGGGTGATGTTGCTACCATTCAGGAAGAAGCCGACTTCGTTGGTGTGACTGCCAAACAGGTGCAGGTTGTTTGATTCACCAATTGTGCCTGCCTGCAGCGCGGCAATTGCTTCTATACCGCGTACCGCATAGAGCTTGATATCATCAATGTGAACCTCCCTCTTCGCGGTATTGCCAAATGAGTAGAAGGAGCGTGATTGCTGCTGTTTGGCTGTATCGCTGGAAAAATACGCCTGGTGGGACGCTCTCATGCCAGCCGGCCAGCTGTTGGCTACTTGTGCTGTTCCCAAGCTGGAGAAAATGAACAATAATGATAGAGTTATAGTATGGCATTGTTTAAACATCGCCGCGCTCCGCTGTTAAAATCGACGTAAGTACCTTTCCAATATCATCGGTGTCGATTGATATTCATTTTTGTCTTACATATTCTTGGCCGAAATCACCAAAATTTGGAAAGATTTTGCGATTGGACCCAATGACCTCTCGTCCTGAGGCTCTGCCGCGGGTTGTCCTCCTTACCCAATAATCTCCTGAACTCTCCGGAAAACCGTATCAAACATGTCTTCGGTGAGGCGCTTGGTAAAAGTGTTTTGCTGGCTGGGGTGATAGGAGTTAATCAGGTAGCTGTTTTCATCCAGGCGAATCTCTCCGCCGTGGGAAAATTTTGGACGAGGTCGGAAGGGCCCAAATTGATGTGCCGTTAGTGCGGTAAGGGTATGGCGGAAAGCCAATTGTCCAAGGCAGAGAATAACGCCCGGGTGATTTTGCGATTGCCATTGCCGAAGAGCGATGCCAATCTCCTCTTTCAGATATGGGGCACAATTTTCGAATTCTTCGCGAGTGGGTTTGTTTGCCGGCGGGGCGCAGCGGCAGGCTGCAGTGATATAGCAATTGTCGAGCGTTAGGCCGTCCTGACGATCAATGGATTCGGCCTGATTGGCAAAGCCCGCTCTATGCAGTGCGCGATAGAGCCAAAGGCCGCTTCGATCGCCGGTAAACATGCGGCCGGTGCGATTCGCGCCATGCGCTGCAGGTGCTAAACCAACAATCAACAACTGAGGATTCTTGACGCCGAATGAGGGTACCGGCTTTCCCCAATAATCAAAATCTGCAAAGCGCTTGACCTTCTCCCTGGCAACCTGTTCCCGCCATTCCACCAGACGTGGACAAAGGCGGCAGTCAACAACCCGGCGATTAATTGTTTCAAGCGTTAAATCTTTCTGGCTCATTGAACAGTTCCCGGGACATCAAAGCAGGGGGTAGCGCGATTCGTTTTTTGCATGCCGGCGCTCTAGCGAAAAATCCGTACGTTGATAGCGCGATCGCCCCGCATCTCCCGCTTCATGTCGAAGCCAACGGATAATCCCTCGCGTATAGGCATATTGCGCGACTTAGGGTGAATGTCCTGTTTGGTAAAAAAGAATTCATCTTCCTCTTCATTGACGATGAAGCCGAACTCCTTAATCGTATCATACATCTTGATAAAGCCTTTTTGCATGCGATTGCCTTCGATTTGGTTGTGAGGTGTTGTTTATATCCTAATCGGCAAATTGCCAAAATCCAAGCATGATGTTGAATTATTGATATCACCCATTGCAAAATTGTATTATTTTGCCACGATGCAAGCATATCTCAAACGCCGCCTCTTAACTCTCATCCCGGTCATCCTTGGTGTCACTACCCTTGTATTCCTGATTATCCATCTGGTGCCGGGAGATCCGGTAGAGTTGATGCTGGGTGAAAACGCCCGGCCTGGTGACGTTGCTGCCATGCGCACTCAGCTGGGGCTTGACCAGCCTTTGTGGGCGCAATATCTCGAATTTTGGGGCGGCTTGCTAAAAGGAGACCTTGGTGAGTCGATTACAAATCGTCGTCCGGTAGCAGAACTGATTGGCAGCCGCCTGCCGAATACCATGTTGCTGGCCACTTGTGCAATGGTGGTGTCATTGCTCATCGCCCTGCCGCTTGGGGTATTCTCCGCCTTGCATCAGCGGCGCTTTCTCGATTTCTTCTCGCTGGGATTTTCAGTGCTTGGCATTAGCATGCCGGTATTCTGGCTTGGCCCCTTACTGATTTTGGTTTTTGCATATCATCTTAGCTGGTTCCCGGTGGCCGGGTTGGACAGTTGGAAACATTTGGTGCTGCCGGCAGTTACAATGGGATTCGGTCTGTCGGCCATTACCACCAGAATGGTGCGCTCTTCGATGATCGAGGTGATGAATCAGGATTACATTCGCACTGCCCGCGCCAAGGGCTTGCCGCAGCGACAGGTTATCTGGCGTCACGCTTTAAAGAACGTGCTGATTCCAGTGATCACTATTGTTGGTTTACAGCTTGGTGCCTTGTTCGGCGGAGCGATTATTACCGAGGTGGTGTTCTCTTATCCCGGTGTGGGACGTCTGCTAATTTCGGGTATCAAGCTTCGGGATTATCCACTGGTGCAAGGAACCATTCTGGTGATAGCTCTGATTTACATTCTGGTCAATTTGATTGTTGATATTGTCTATTCGCGGGTAGACCCTCGCATTCGTCTTCAATGAGTGGAATGTACTGTCTGCCGGTCTCTGAATTGGCTCGATTTTTGTACGGAAAAACAAAAACTTTTTCGGTAAGTGATCGGAAATTGTCGCTCTAACTACTTGTTTAGTGGCGATTTTGCCAGGCTGGAAAAAAAATAGAAAAAAGTTAAATTCTTGTTGTTTTGGCTCAATAAGGCCTTATATTATGGGTCTGTTTTCTATGTTGGCTGGTGTAGCTCAATTGGCAGAGCAGCTGATTTGTAATCAGCAGGTTGCGGGTTCGAGTCCCATCACCAGCTCACAAGCAGTAAGAAGTCTATCTCCTGGGGAGGTAGCGAAGCGGCCAAACGCAGCAGACTGTAAATCTGCCGGCTCATGCCTTCGGTGGTTCGAATCCGCCCCTCCCCACACACACATCAGCTCGGTGTGGTTTTTACGATTTGCTACTAGGCATTCGGGCGAGGAATTGGGAAAAGGGAAACATATTTAAAAGCGGGAGTAACTCAGCTGGTAGAGTCACAGCCTTCCAAGCTGTTGGTCGCGGGTTCGAGTCCCGTCTCCCGCTCATAGGGGAGTTGCGGAAGGCGCTTGCCTTCTGACTGCTTCCCGTTGCGTTGTAGCCCACGACAGCCCACGTAGCTCAGGAGGTAGAGCACGTCCTTGGTAAGGACGAGGTCAGCGGTTCAAGTCCGCTCGTGGGCTCTTTTTTATGCTCAAAAATATGTGAGTTAAATCTATTTGGAAGACAGTTCTTCAAATAAAATGTTAGGGATCTATATTTCGATTAAATATTCTGGAGGACCATTGAATGGCTAAAGCGAAATTTGAAAGAAACAAACCCCACGTGAACGTTGGAACAATCGGGCACGTTGACCACGGTAAGACAACTCTTACTGCGGCAATCACATCCTATCTGGCAAATGCCGGATTGGCTGAAAAGCGTGATTTCGATAGTATTGATAACGCCCCTGAAGAGCGTGAGCGTGGTATTACAATTGCAACGGCGCACGTTGAGTATGAGTCGGAAAATCGTCACTATGCTCACGTAGACTGTCCTGGTCACGCTGACTACATTAAAAATATGATTACCGGTGCTGCTCAGATGGATGGTGCTATCCTTGTTGTTAGCGCTGCTGATGGTCCGATGCCGCAGACCCGCGAGCACATTCTGCTTGCTCGTCAGGTAAACGTGCCGAATATCGTGGTATTCCTGAATAAGGTTGATCAGGTAGACGACGAAGAATTGCTTGATCTGGTTGAGCTGGAAGTTCGTGAGCTGTTGAGCAGCTACGATTTCCCGGGTGACGATATCCCGGTAATTCGCGGTAGTGCATTGAATGCGCTTAGCAATCAGGGCGACGAGGCAGCCAATGAATGTATTAAGGAGCTGGTTGCGGCGATTGATAGCTATATCCCGACGCCGGAGCGTGATGTTGACAAGCCGTTCCTGATGCCGGTGGAAGACGTTTTCAGTATTACCGGTCGTGGAACTGTTGGTACCGGTCGTATTGAGCGTGGTGTTGTAAATGTTGGTGAAGAGATTGAAATTATCGGTATGGGTGCACAGCGCAAAACAGTTTGTACTGGTGTTGAGATGTTCCGTAAGTTGCTGGATCAGGGTATGGCCGGTGACAATGTTGGTCTCTTGCTGCGTGGCGTTGATAAGGAAGAGCTGGAGCGTGGTCAGGTTTGCGCCAAGCCGGGTTCCATTACTCCGCACACCAAGTTCAAAGCCAATGTATACGTGCTGAAGAAAGAAGAAGGTGGTCGTCATACCCCGTTCTTCTCCAACTATCGCCCGCAGTTCTACCTGCGTACAACCGACGTAACTGGCGCAATTCATCTGCCGGAAGGCACCGAGATGATTATGCCTGGCGACAACACTGTGATGACAGTGGAGCTTGGCAAGCCGGTAGCTATTGAAAAAGAATTGCGTTTCGCGATTCGTGAAGGTGGCCGTACGGTTGGTGCCGGTGTTGTAACTGAAATTATTGAGTAGTTGATTTAAAACAAGAACCTGTTTTCGCGGGGGCTTTAATTATGCGAGATAAAATAACGCTTGAGTGCACTGTTTGTAAGGAGCGTAACTATAATACGACCAAGAATAAACGGTTGCACCCCCAGCGGGTAGAGTTCAAGAAATTTTGTTCACGTTGCAATAAGCATACTGGACATAAGGAAACAAGGTAGTTTTCGGTTAGGCTCGTAGCACAATTGGCTAGTGCACCGGTCTCCAAAACCGGGGGTTGGGGGTTCGAGTCCCTCCGAGCCTGCAAAAAGTAAGTGCACCGCGGCTCCGCTCAGGCGGAGCCGATCTGCACTGGTGAAGCCCTGTTTTTAGCATGATTCTGGGGCAGGGTGTCCGTAAATAGAGTGGAATAAGTGTGTAGGGAAAACAAGGGCGTTTGGAGCGCCTATTTTAATGCACTGAAGTCCACCTGGACATGCCGCGTTAAGCGAGAGGGTCTAACGATTAAGAGAGTGCTTAAATGATTCAGAAGCTCAAAGATTTTCTTGAAAATGTGAAGATTGAATTTCGTAAGGTGACCTGGCCAGAGCACGAGCAGTTAATGAACTCATCGTGGGTGGTGTGTGTGATTTCGGCGCTCTTTACATTGTTTATTTTTGCGGCAGATTATGTACTGCGACATGCAGTTGATCTGCTCTACTGATCGAAGGGTGGCTTATTTTGGAAATGAAGTGGTACACACTCAGGGTTTACTCCGGACAGGAGAGCAAAGTTAAGGCGCATCTGGAGAACGAAATTCAGTTCAAAGATGAAGACAAGGCGATTGCTCGTGTTGTCGTGCCTTCCGAGCCGGTCCTGGAGATGCGTAATGGCAAAAAAAGGCTGAAAAACAAGGTCTTTTTTCCCGGATACATCCTTATAGAGATGAATTACAATACCAAAAGCGCATACCTGGTTCAGGAAACACCTGGCGTGCTGGGGTTTATCGGGCCAAAAAACAACCCGGAAGTTGTCCGCAAAGAAGAAGTTGAAGCGATCTTGCGCAGAGTTGAGCGGCAGGAAACCGAAGTTGAAAAGGTGGAAGTGCCGTTCAGAGTTGGAGATGTGATCCGCGTGGTTGATGGACCATTCGCCGACTTTACCGGTGTTGTTGAAGAGATAAATGAAGAGAAGAAAAAAGTGAAGGTGTCGGTGAGTATTTTTGGTCGTCCGACCCCTGTAGAGCTGGACTTCTTGCAAGTGCATTTGGAACAATAACGTTCAGGATTTGAGATATGGCTAAAAAAGTAGCTGGTATGATCAAACTTCAAATTCAGGCGGGGCAAGCAAATCCGTCACCTCCGGTTGGTCCGGCACTCGGTCAGCATGGTGTGAATATTATGGAATTTTGCAAGGCCTTCAATGCCCGTACCCAGGACAAGATGGGGTATGTGATTCCTGTGGTCATTACCGTATACGCAGACCGGTCGTTTAGTTTTATCACCAAGACGCCGCCGGCTTCGACACTGCTGCTCAAGACGCTTGGCATTCCGAAGGGATCTTCGGAGCCGAATCGCAACAAGGTCGCCAAGGTGACCCGCGATCAGCTGAAAGAGATTGCGGAAGCGAAGATGCCGGATCTGAATGCGATGGATGTTGAAGCGGCGATGAATATCATCGCGGGAACGGCCCGTAGTATGGGAATCGATGTCGAAGATTAATATGTGTTGAGGAGATCCTTGATGAAACGTAGCAAAAGATATCGTGAGAAGGCAGAGCTGGTAGAGCAGCGCGAATATAGCGTTGCGGAAGCCTGTGATTTGATCAAGAAAACCGCCTCCGCGAAATTTGATGAAACCGTCGAAATGTCGGTTCGTCTTGGGGTCGATCCCCGTCATGCTGATCAGGTTGTGCGTGGCACGGTTTCCTTGCCGCATGGCTTGGGTAAGGAAGTGCGGGTTCTGGTTGTCGCCAAGGGTGAGAAAGCCAGCGAAGCGGAAGCTGCCGGTGCTGATCACGTTGGGTATGAAGAGTATATCGAGAAGATTCAAAAAGGCTGGTTCGATTTTGATGTATTGGTAGCCACCCCGGACTCCATGCGTGACCTCGGCAAGCTCGGTCGTGCACTCGGGCCTCGTGGTTTGATGCCCAATCCCAAGAGTGGCACGGTTACCATGGATATTGAAAACACCGTAAAAGAGATTAAAGCTGGTAAGATTGATTTTCGTGTCGATAAGACTGGTATTATCCACACCGGTGTCGGTAAAGCCTCTTTTGAAGCGGATAAGCTGAAAGACAATATTAATACCCTCATGCAGACCATTATTCGTTTAAAGCCGGCTGCTGCAAAGGGAACCTATTTGAAAAGTGTATCGGTGTCAAACACTATGGGGCCTGGCATTCGAATCGTTGCCAGTTCATCCGAGTTCGCAGATTAAAGTGTCAAAAAAAGATTGAGGTGATGGGTCATGCCTACCCCGCAAAAAGAAGCAGTTGTAGCTGAAATGACAAAGAAGTTCGCCGATGCCAAAAGCATTTTTATGGCGGATTTTACAGGGATCGACGTGAACCTGATTAATGAGGTCCGCAAAGGTTTTTATGATGCGGATGTCGAATACCGGGTTGTTAAGAATACCCTGGCGCTGCGTTCGATGAAAGAAGCCGGTATTGAAGGACTCGAGGAGTATTTGACCGGGGTGAACGCTTACGCGATTAGCTACGACGATCCGACCCAGCCAATCAAGGTGCTGGAAAAGTTTAAGAAAGAATTAGAAGGCAAGCTGTCGGTAAAAGCTGCCTTGTTTGAAGGCGAAGTGGTTGGCTCTGACCGTGTAGCGGATCTGGCCAAGCTGCCAAGCAAAACTGAATTGCTTGGACAGTTCGTCGGTATGATCAATTCGCCGATGACGAAACTTGCCGGTACGCTCAGCGGCGCAATGTCGCAGTTTGTTGGCGTACTCAAATCGCTTGAAGAGACTAAAAAATAACTTCACATTAATGTAAACGTTATGATAACGGAGGATCTTTAAAAATGGCTGAAATTACCCGTGCAGATGTATTGAGTTATCTGGAGAAAGCCACGATGTTGGAGATCTCGGAATTGGTTAAAGAGGTTGAAGATAAATTCGGTGTTACTGCTGCTGCACCGATGGCAATGCCGGTAATGGCTGCCGGAGCTGGTGGCGATGCAGGTGCTGCTGAAGAAAAAACTGAATTTGACGTAGTTCTGAAAGAAATCGGTTCGCAGAAGATTCAGGTGATCAAGGTAGTTCGCGGTATCACCAGCCTCGGCTTGAAAGAAGCCAAGGAGTTGGTTGAAAGCGCACCGAAAGCGATCAAAGAAGGCGTCTCCCAGGCTGAAGCTGAAGATCTCAAGAAGCAGCTTGAAGAAGTTGGCGCAACAGCCGAAGTTAGCTAAGTCTGATTTCGGTTTGTTGTAATTCTGCCGGTAAAGCTTTACCGGCTTAAATCTGTTTTTGATCGTAAAAAATGAAGAGGTGCTTTTTTGAAAAACGGAAGCTTACTAGAGCGCCATTCCTTCTCGAAAATTTCATCGATCGCCCAGTACCCCGACCTGCTCGATGTGCAGGTGCGGTCGTTTAAGGAGTTTTTGCAAGAGGGTAAGCTGCCTCAGGAGCGTCAGGAAAAAGGCCTCCAGGCAGTTTTTCAGAGTATTTTCCCGATTGTTGATAGCCGGGAAAACTTTATTCTTGATTTTGTTGAATACTATCTGGACAAACCTAAATATAGCGTCAAAGAATGTCGTGAGCGCGGGTTGACGTATGCCGCGCCGCTGAAAGCCAAGTTACGCTTGTCGATCAAGGATCCGTCCGGCGATACGGACGATTATACCGATACGATCGAGCAAGATGTCTATCTTGGCAATATGCCTTATATGACCGATCGCGGCACCTTTATTATTAATGGTGCTGAACGCGTTATTGTGAACCAGCTTCACCGGGCACCGGGTGTGTTCTTTGATGAGAGTATTCACCCCAACGGCACGCGGATTTTTTCTGCACGGATCATTCCTTTCCGCGGTAGCTGGGTGGAGTTTATGACCGATGTAAACGATTGTTTGCACGTTTATATCGATCGTAAGAAGAAATTTTATGTGACCTCTTTCCTTCGGGCGCTGGGATTTACCAGCGACAACGAACTGCTTGGTCTTTTTGGCTTGACGGAAGAAATCAAACTAAAGAAGGCCGATACCCTTACCCTGGTGGGGCGTCGGGTAGTTGGTGAAGTTGTGCACCCGAAAACCGGTGAAGTGCTGGCTGAAACTGGTATGATTCTGGAAGAAGAATCGATTGAAGCCCTGAAGGCGGCCAAGGTGACGAATTTAACGGTCAACGTCAGCAACGATCCTTCCATGCCGAACTTGATCTTGAATACGCTCGGCAAGGATCCTGCGAAGAATGAAGAGCAGGCGTTGCGCTTGATCTACGAATTGCTGCGCTCCGGTGAGCCGCCGGATCTCGATACGGCCCGCGACTTGTTGAAAAAAATGTTCTTCAATCCCAAGCGCTATGAGCTTGGTGATGTTGGTCGTTATCGTTTGAATAAGAAACTTGGCCTGGAAGTTGATTACGAGACCACAGTGCTGACACAGTCTGACTTTGTGGAAATCGTTCGCTATCTGATCGATCTTCGTGATGGTCAGCGCAGTACAGATGATATTGATCACCTTGGCAATCGCCGCGTGAAAACCGTTGGCGAGCAGCTGGCAGCCCAGTTTAACCTTGGTCTGACCCGTATGGCCCGGACAATCAAGGAACGCATGAACCTTGGTGATGCCGAGCAGATTACGCCTCAGGAGCTGGTAAATGCCCGTGCGGTAACATCTGTTATCAATACTTTCTTTGGTACCTCGCAGCTCTCACAGTTTATGGATCAAACCAATCCATTGTCGGAATTGACCCACAAGCGTAGAATGAGTGCCCTGGGACCTGGTGGTTTGACGCGTGAACGCGCCGGTTTCGAAGTGCGTGATATCCATTATACACACTACGGACGCCTTTGCCCGATCGAAACGCCGGAAGGACCGAACATTGGTCTGATCTCTTCCTTGAGCGTATTGGCGATGGTCAACGATTTCGGCTTTATCGAAACGCCGTATCGTAAAGTGGAAAAAGGTCTTGTTACCAACAAGATTGAATACCTCTCCGCTGACGATGAAGAGCGTGCGGTCATTGCCCAGTTCAACGCGCCGCTTGAAGAAGGTACCGGCAAGTTTGTGAATGAATTGGTGAAGGTGCGTAAGCGTGGCGACTTCCTTCTGGTTCGTCCGGAAGAAGTGCAGTATATCGATGTCGCCTCGAACCAGATTCTGTCTGCATCAGCATCAATTATTCCTTTTGTTGAGCACGATGATGCGAACCGCGCCCTGATGGGCTCGAACATGCAACGTCAGGCCGTGCCGCTGATTCGTCCGGAAACGCCGATAGTTGGTACCGGGATGGAAGAGAAGATTGCCCATGACTCCGGTGCTATGATTATCGCTGATGAAGATGGTGTGATTACTCAGGTTGATTCCAATTGCATTTCCCTGGAAATCAAGGAAGGTAGCACCCCCCACCCGCGTCAGGTGTTGACCGGTGAAGCCCGGGTGATCGAATATGACCTGATGAAATTCGTTCGTACCAATCAAAATACCTGCGTTAACCAGCGTCCTGTTGTTGAAGTTGGACAAAAGGTGGTTAAAGGACAGGTTCTGGCAGATGGCCCATCGACTGACCGTGGACATCTTGCCCTTGGACGGAATGTCCTTGTTGCCTTTATGCCCTGGAACGGGTATAACTTCGAGGATGCAATCCTGATTTCCGAACGCCTGGTACGTGACGATTATTATACTTCGATTCATATTGAAGAACATGAAATACAGGTTCGGGATACCAAGCGCGGTGAAGAAGAACTCACCCGTGAAATTCCCAATGTGAGTGAAGAAGCGACCAAGAACCTCGACGAAAACGGTATCATTCGTACGGGTGCTGAGGTGAAATCCGGTGACATCCTGGTTGGTAAGGTAACGCCCAAGGGGGAAACCGAACCGACACCGGAAGAAAAGCTGCTGAAGGCAATTTTTGGTAGCAAGGCAGGGGATGTTAAGGATGCCTCTCTGAAGATGCCGGCGGGTGCCAGCGGGGTTGTTATTGATACCAAGCTCTTCTCCCGTAAGAAAAAAGATCCGAAGACAAAGAAAGAAGACAAGAAAAAGCTGGAAATGCTGGAGCAGCAGGCCCTGGAAGACCGCCAGGCAGTTGCTGAGCGCTTGCGCAATCATCTTGCTGAGAACTTTGCGGATCTGAAAACCGTTGCTGCGATTGAAACTCGTTCCGGTAAAACATTGGTTAAGGCCGGTGCTAAAATCACTGCCAAGACTTTTGATAAGGTCGAATTGGAGCTGGTTGACTGGTCGACAGAATGGTTTGAGAAAAAAGCAAGCAATGATCGTGTTCGCCATCTGTTCCGCGATTTCGAAATGCTTCAGAAAGAAATCGAAGATGACTTGCGGACCGAAAAGCATAAAATAACCATTGGTGATGAATTACCGCCTGGTATTGTTCAGTTGGCCAAGGTCTATGTTGCCCAGAAGCGTAAGCTGAAGGTGGGTGACAAAATGGCTGGTCGCCACGGTAACAAAGGGGTAATCGCCAAGGTGGTTCCGGTTGAGGATATGCCCTTCTTGCCGGATGGTAGTTCTGTAGATATCGTTCTGAATCCGCTGGGTGTGCCATCACGTATGAACCTCGGTCAGATTTTTGAAACGACCCTCGGATGGGCCGGCCGGATTCTCGATAAATATTATGCTACCCCGGTGTTCGACGGTGCCGATTATGATGAGGTTCTCGACGAACTTCGTGAAGCGAATATCCCGCTGACGGGTAAAATGACCCTTTTCGATGGACAGACCGGTAAGCAATTCGATCAGGAAGTGACAGTTGGCTACATTTATATGATGAAGCTGTCGCACATGGTCGATGATAAAATTCACGCCCGGTCTATTGGCCCCTATTCACTTATTACGCAGCAGCCGCTGGGTGGTAAGGCGCAATTCGGTGGTCAGCGTTTCGGAGAAATGGAAGTGTGGGCGCTGGAAGCATACGGCGCGGCGCATACCTTGCAGGAAATTCTCACCTATAAGAGCGATGATGTTCATGGCCGAACCAAGGTCTATGAGTCAATCGTGAAAGGTGATAATTTACCTGAACCCGGACGTCCGGAATCCTTCAACGTGCTAGTGAAGGAACTACAGGGACTCGGCCTGGATATAAAGGTCGGGTAGAACCTTTTTGAAGTCCCCGAACAACGGGGGCTTCACTCTTGTTGATTTTGTATGAAACAAGAATTCACTGTTAAAGGAGTGCAAATTTGGATTCATATCCCAACAAAGGCCAAATTTCAAAAATTTCGGTAGGCTTAGCATCTCCTAACACCATTCTCGAAATGAGCTATGGTGAGGTAACCAAGCCTGAAACCATAAATTATAGATCCTTTAAACCAGAACGTGATGGACTGTTTTGCGAGAAAATCTTTGGCCCCGTCAAAGATTGGGAATGTCATTGCGGTAAATATAAGCGAATTCGTTATAAAGGTATTATTTGTGACCGTTGCGGAGTTGAGGTCACAACCAAGAGTGTGCGGCGCGAGCGAATGGGCCATATCAGCCTTGCGGTGCCGATTGTTCATATTTGGTATTTCCGGTCAACCCCGACCAAAATCGGGTATCTGCTGAATATTTCGCCGAAAGACCTGGAAAAGATCATCTATTATGAAGCATACGTCGTTATTCAGCCTGGTAATACCGGTAAGAAAGTCGGTGATCGCCTGCTGGATGATGAATACATGACCATCATGGATAGCATGACCTCTGAAGAGCATGAATTGCCGGATGATCACCCGGATAAGTTCGTCGCTCGCATGGGTGGTGAAGCAATCCGTGAAATGCTGAAGCGTATTCAAATTGAAGAACTGTCGCAGCAGTTGCGGGAAACCCTCAAGACTGAGCGTTCCCAGCAGAAGAAAGCCGATGCATTGAAGCGCCTGAAGGTTGTTGAAGCTTTTCGTAATCAGGAAAACGGTGAATACAAGAACAAGCCTGAGTGGATGATTCTGGATGTTATTCCGGTAATTCCACCGGAGCTGCGTCCTTTGGTGCCGCTTGAAGGTGGCCGCTTCGCGACCAGTGATTTGAACGATCTTTATCGCCGGGTGATTATTCGCAACAACCGCCTGAAGAAGCTGATGGACATTAAAGCGCCGGAAGTGATTCTGCGGAATGAAAAGCGCATGCTGCAGGAAGCAGTCGATGCTCTCTTTGATAACACCAAACGCACAACAGCAGTTCGTAGCGACGGAAATCGCCCGCTCAAATCGCTGTCTGATATGTTGCGTGGTAAGCAGGGACGTTTTCGTTTGAACCTGCTTGGAAAGCGTGTTGATTACTCCGGACGTTCAGTTGTTGTTGTTGGTCCTAAGTTGAAACTGTATGAGTGCGGTCTGCCGAAAGAGATGGCTGTAGAGCTCTTTAAGCCCTTTATTATTCGTAAGTTGCAGGACCGTAAAATTGTGAAGACTGTGAAGAGCGCAAAGCGCTTTGTAGACAAGCGTGATGCAGTCGTATTCGAAATTCTGGAAGACATTGTCAACGAACATCCGGTGATGCTCAACCGCGCACCGACTTTGCACCGTCTCGGTATTCAGGCGTTCCAGCCGGTCTTAATCGAAGGCAAGGCGCTGGAAATCCATCCGCTGGTATGTTCTGCGTTTAATGCAGACTTTGACGGTGACCAGATGGCGGTTCACGTTCCACTGAGTTTCGAAGCGCAATTTGAAGCGCGCATGCTGATGCTTGCTTCACACAATGTATTGTCCCCGGCCAGCGGCCGTCCCCTTGCAATTCCTTCTCAGGATATGGTATTGGGAACATATTTCATTACGAAAGAGCGAGACGATGTTCACGGCGAAGGAAAAATCTTCTCTTCTCCACGTGAAGTCATTATTGCATATAACGATGGCAAGGTTCACCTGCATGCCAAGATCAAGGTTCGCTACAAGGGCGAGTTGATTGAAACAGCAGTGGGGCGCGTGCTCTTTAACGAAATCGTTCCGGATGAGGTCGGTTTTGTAAACGAGCTGCTGACCAAGAAGGCCATTGAAAATCTCATCAACCGGATTTTCCTGACCATCGGAAACCTGCGCACGGTAGAGTTCCTGGATAACCTGAAAGAGCTTGGTTTCCGCTTTGCAACTCTGGCCGGCGCCAGTATCGGACTTGATGATATCGTTATCCCGGATGATAAGCCTGAGCATATCGATAAAGCCTACGAAGAAGTTCAGCTTCTGGAAGAGCAATATCGCATGGGTTTTATAACCGACGGCGAGCGTTATAACAAGGTTATCGATATCTGGACGCGTGTAACCGATCAGGTATCCTCGAAGCTCTTCGGACTGCTTGAGCAGCACAAGAGTGGCTTCAACTCATTATATATGATGTCCCATTCAGGTGCGCGTGGTAGCCGCGAGCAGATTCGTCAGCTCGCTGGTATGCGTGGTTTGATGGCGAAGCCGCAGAAGAGCCTGACAGGTCAAACCGGTGAAATTATTGAAAACCCGATTACGGCAAACTTCTTCGAAGGTCTGTCAGTACAGGAATATTTTATCTCTACTCACGGCGCCCGTAAAGGTTTGGCTGATACCGCCTTGAAAACTGCGGATGCTGGTTACCTTACCCGTCGTTTGGTGGATGTTGCCCAGGATGTAATGATCAATGAGTATGATTGTGGTACCATCCTCGGTATTGATACGTCCCCGATTAAGGAAGGGGAGAAAATTATCGAACCACTGTCCGATCGCGTCCTTGGACGTGTAACGGTGGACGATGTCTATGATCCTCTGAGTGGTGACCTCTTGGTCCCGGCTGGTGGATTGATCGATGAAGAAATTGCTGAAAACATTGATAAGGCAGCCGTCGAAACCATTCGGATTCGTTCGGTGTTAACCTGCGAGACGGTTCGCGGTGTTTGTTCTCTCTGTTATGGACGCAACCTTGCTACCGGCCGCATGGCTGATAGTGGCGAGGCCGTTGGTGTCATGTCTGCTCAAAGTATTGGTGAGCCGGGCACCCAGCTGACCTTGCGTACCTTCCACATCGGTGGAACCGCCGGTCGTATCGCTGCCCAGTCTGAAGTGATTGCCCGTTTTCCGGGTCAAATCAAGTTCGATGAGCTTCGGACCTTGGAAGCGAAAGGCCTTGACGATGACGGCAAGAAAGTGAAGAGCACCATTTGTATCGGCCGTAATGGCAAGATTCATATTATGGATGGTGAGCGTTCACTGGCAAACTTTACCGTGCCTTATGGTGCCACCCTGCTGGTGAAAGACGGTGAGAAAGTTGAGCGGGGCAGCCTGCTTTTCGAATGGGATCCCTACTCATCTGTTATTCTTACCGAAAAAGCCGGTACAGTCAAGTATGTGGATTTGGTGGACAATGTTACGACGCATGAAGAACTCGATGAGCAAACCCTGCAGAAGCAGCGTGTGGTTATCGAATCGCGTAACAAAAACCTCAGTCCTCATATTGCCGTTGTCGACGCAGATGATAACGAATTGGCCAATTATATCCTGCCGGTCAAGGCGCATATTCTTGTGCCGGATGGCACGAAAGCGGATGCCGGACGTATCCTGGCTAAGATTCCGCGTGAAATTGGCAAGACCCGTGACATTACCGGTGGTCTGCCGCGTGTGGCTGAGCTTTTTGAAGCACGCAAGCCGAAAGAGCAAGCGGCCGTTAGCGAAATCGACGGTGTGGTTAAGTTCGGTCCCATTAAGCGTGGTATTCGCGAAATCACCGTCGAAGGCACGCTCGAAAAGAAAGCATATAAAGTACCATATAGTAAGCACGTTCTTGTTCACAATGGCGATTATGTTCGCGCCGGCGAGATGTTGACAGACGGTGCTATTTCACCGCAGGATATTCTCAAGATTCTTGGACCGAATAAGGTTCAGGAATATCTGGTGAATGAGATTCAGGAAGTGTATCGTCTCCAGGGTGTGGGCATCAACGACAAGCACATTGAAATTATTGTGCGTCAGATGATGCAGCGCGTTCGAGTTATCGATCCGGGTGACACTCGCTTCCTGGAAGGTGACACTGTGAACAAGTTCATCTTTAAAGAAGAAAACGAAAAAGTCCGCAACAAAGTGATTATCACTGAACCTGGCGATTCCCGTTTCAAGGAGCGTCAGGCGGTAGACCGCGTGAAGTTTGAATACACCAATCGGCAGCTTGAAAAAGCGGAGAAAGCTGTTGCTGAAGCACGTCCTGCAGATGCAGCTACTTCCGAGCCGATTCTCCTGGGTATTACTCAGGCCGCGCTGACTACCGATAGTTTTATCTCCGCCGCTTCCTTCCAGGAAACGACGAGAGTGCTCACCGATGCTGCGGTTGCCGGGAAAACGGATTTTCTCTACGGGCTAAAAGAGAATGTTATCGTCGGTAACCTGATACCGGCCGGTACTGGCTTGAACAAGTTCAAGTCCTTGCAGGTCGAAGTGAAGGCTGAAGTAGAAGACGAAGAACCAGTTGTGCAGGATGCCGACGAAGTTGTTGAGTCTGATATTGAATAAGACTCTTTCGCTATTCTCTTAACTTTGTTGGTTGTGTGTTGTGATAGGCTAGACCCCTAAAACCACCCTACCAAAAGTAAGCCTAAAATAAATTAGAAATAACAGGACGTGTTCCACCTCGAAAGAGCGTGGAACACGTCTATGTTAAGGACATCAACCTGGCTTGTTGTCTGCCTGTATGAAGATTTAGAATGTTAAATAAATCTTTAAAAGGATTTAAAAATCAGGTTGACAAGTAGAGCTTAGTGTATTACTTTGAGAGTCTGTGACTTTTTCAGAATAGTAAGGAGAATACTTTGCCAACGATTAATCAGTTAGTTCGGTCAGGGCGAAAGAAAATTTTGAAGAAAAACAAGGCCCCTGCACTTGGTAGTTGTCCGCAGCGCCGCGGTGTTTGTACGAGGGTTTACACCACAACGCCGAAGAAGCCGAACTCGGCTTTGCGCAAGGTTGCCAGGGTGCGTTTGACCAACGGTATGGAGGTAACTGCCTACATTCCTGGTGAAGGTCACAACCTGCAAGAGCACTCTATTGTTATGATTCGCGGTGGTCGTGTGAAAGATTTACCCGGTGTGCGCTATCACATTATTCGTGGTACGCTCGATGCAAGTGGTGTGGACGATCGCCGTCAGGGTCGTTCGAAGTATGGCGCTAAACGCCCCAAGTAACGAAATTGATTTGAGGATTAGATATGAGACGCAGAAAAGCACCAGTCAGACAAGTATTGCCGGACCCCAAATATCATAGTGAATTGGTGAGCAAATTCATCAATGGCTTGATGCTGGATGGCAAGAAAAGTACTGCGGAAAAGATTTTTTATGGTGCGATGGATATCGTAGAGGGTAAACTGAAAAAAGATCCTGTGGAAGTCTTTCGCAAGGCGATGGACAATGTAGCCCCCATGCTGGAAGTTCGTTCCCGACGCGTTGGTGGTGCTACCTATCAGGTGCCGGTCGAAGTACGCGAAAAGCGTCGCCGTTCCCTGGCGATTCGCTGGCTGGTTGGTTTTGCCCGGAAGCGCTCCGAAGCGACGATGGCCGAGCGTCTGGCCAATGAATTTATGGCAGCATTTAAAAATGAAGGTGCTTCTGTTAAGAAGCGCGAAGATACTCACAAAATGGCTGAAGCAAATAAGGCCTTTGCCCACTTTAGGTGGTAAAGCTGTAAAGGACAGTAGATCTTTGTAAAATGGCGACAAAAAGAGTTCCTCTAGACAAGATTAGAAATATAGGCATCATGGCTCATATTGATGCTGGTAAGACGACCACCACCGAACGAATCCTTTTTTATACTGGACGTTTACATCGCATGGGTGAAGTTCATGAAGGTTCTGCAACAATGGACTGGATGGAGCAGGAGAAAGAACGTGGTATTACCATTACTTCTGCTGCAACGACTGCCATGTGGGATGGTCATCAGATAAATATAATTGATACACCTGGTCACGTAGATTTTACTGCTGAGGTAGAACGATCTCTAAGAGTATTGGATGGTGCTGTTGCACTCTTCTGTGCTGTAGGGGGCGTCGAGCCACAGTCGGAAACCGTCTGGCGTCAGGCTGATAAATACGGCGTACCGCGCATCGCTTTTGTTAATAAGATGGATCGCGTGGGCGCCGATTTCTATAATGTGCTGGAAATGATTCGCCTGCGTCTTGGTGCCAACCCGGTGCCGCTGCAGATTCCGATGGGTGATGGCGAGATGTTTACCGGTCTGGTTGACTTGGTGAAGATGAAAGCTGTTGTCTTCGACGAGAATTCGCTTGGTATGCAGATCTTCGAAGAAGAAATTCCGCGCGACCTCGCTGATAAGGCTGAAGAATACCGCACAAAGTTGCTGGAAGCAGTGGCTGAATCGGATGATACCCTCCTCGAAAAATATCTCGAAGGTGAAGAGCTTTCCACGGAAGATGTCAAAGCGGCAGTTCGTCAAGCTGTGCTTGATAATTCTTTCATTCCGGTTATGCTCGGCTCTGCTTTTAAGAACAAAGGGGTGCAGCGTTTGTTGGATGCGATCATCGATTATCTCCCGTCTCCGCTGGATGTGCCGCCGATTGAAGGCGTGCGTCCGCGCTCGGAAGAAGTGGTTGCCCGCAGTGCCAGCAATGACGAGCCGTTTACAGCTCTGGCATTCAAAATTATGACGGATCCCTATGTTGGGAAGCTGACCTATTTTCGGGTGTATAGCGGGACTGCGAAGGCAGGAAGCTATATCTACAATGCAAGTGCGGAAAAGAAAGAGCGTCTGGGACGTATTCTGCAGATGCACGCCAATACCCGTGAAGATATTGATGAAGTATGCGCCGGCGATATCGCCGCTGCCGTCGGTTTGAAGGTGACCCGTACCGGTCACTCTCTTTGTGCAGCTGACAAGCCGCTGTTGCTGGAATCGATGAATTTTCCGGAGCCGGTTATTTCCGTTGCTATTGAGCCGAAGTCCAAAGCTGATGCAGATAAACTCACTGAATCGCTGGTGAAGCTGGCTGATGAAGATCCGACCTTTCGCGTGAAGACAGATGATGATACCGGTCAGACCCTGATTAGCGGTATGGGCGAATTGCATTTGGAGATTATTGTCGACCGTCTCTTGCGAGAGTTTAAGGTCGATGCGCGAGTTGGTAAGCCGCAAGTTGCTTACAAGGAAACCATTACCAAAGCCGTCTCCGTCGAAGGCAAGTTTGTCCGCCAGAGTGGTGGCCGTGGTCAGTATGGACATGTAGAGCTTGAAGTTGAGCCCAATGAAAAGGGTAAGGGCTTTGAGTTTGAAGATAAGATTGTTGGCGGGGTTGTCCCGCGTGAATATATCCCTGCTGTGAAGAACGGCGTGGTTGAAGCCCTGAATAATGGCCAATTGGCCGGTTATCCGGTTGTTGACGTTAAAGTGCGTCTGGTTGACGGGTCTTATCACGACGTTGATTCAAGCGAGATGGCCTTTAAAATTGCCGGCTCGATGGGGATGAAAGAAGCGATGAACAAAGGCCGCTCTGTATTGCTTGAGCCGATTATGGATGTGGAAGTTGTTGTGCCTGAAGAGTATATGGGCGATGTGATTGGTGACCTGAACTCGCGTCGCGGTCGGGTTGCCGGCATCTTGCCCCGTAAAGATGCTCAGGTGATTTCCTCCTTTGTTCCGCTTGGTGAAATGTTTGGGTACGCAACATCATTGCGTTCAGTTACACAAGGACGTGCGGTATACTCGATGCAGTTTGATCATTACGAAAAACTGCCGCGAGACATTGCCGAAAAGATCGTAGAAACTATCAAAGGTAAGTAAGAGAAAAGGGAGTTCCCGTGCCTGGTCAAAGTATTCGCATCAAACTCAAGGCTTATGATCATCATTTGATCGACAAGTCTTCTGAAAAAATTATTACTACCGCCAAGACAACCGGCGCCTTGATTTCCGGCCCGATTCCGTTGCCGACTCGTCGCAGCGTATTTACGGTCTTGCGGTCACCTCACGTAGATAAGAAGTCTCGTGAACAGTTCGAGATTCGCATCCACAAGCGCCTGATTGATATTCATAACGCAACCAACAAGACTATCGATCAGTTAATGAAGCTGGAACTGCCGGCTGGTGTGGATATCGAAATTAAGACTTGATGATTTAGAAAAGACAAAAGAATAGATCTTGGAGAAAACAATGAACGGTTTGCTGGGTAAGAAAATCGGCATGACACGCATCTTTGATGAGACGGGCAACATGGTTCCAGTGACAGTTGTCGAAGCTGGTCCGTGCTATGTGTTGCAGGTGAAGAGTGCAGAGCATGACGGTTATCGTGCCGTTCAACTCGGCTTTGATGAGAAGAAAGAAAAGAATACCACCAAGCCTTTGATAGGGCATTTCAAGAAGGCCAAGGCGCCGGCATTGCGTTTTGTCAGGGAGTTTTCCCTGTATGGCGATGACGAGCCGCAGCCCGGTGATGTTGTCAATGCATCGATCTTCGAAGAAGGTGATGTTGTGAAAGTGTCCGGGTTGAGTAAGGGGCGTGGTTTTGCCGGTGTTGTTAAGCGTTACAATTTTGGTGGTGGCCGGAAGACTCACGGACAGTCCGATCGTTTGCGTCATCCGGGTTCGATCGGACAGAGCTCTTATCCGTCTAAAGTACTAAAAGGAACCCGTATGGCTGGTCGCATGGGCGGCAAGCGCAAGACCATCGATGGATTGAGCATTGTTAAAGTAGATGTTGAAAACAACCTGCTTTTTGTAAAGGGTTCGATTCCGGGCTCCAGAAACAGTTTTGTAGAAATTCACAAATCATAACAGATCGCATAATAGTGAGTTTGAACATGCAACTTGGTGTTTTAAAGACAAATGGTAAAATGAGCAAAGAGAAAGTGGAGCTGTCCGCCGATGTATTTGGCATCGAGCCGAACGACCACGTGCTCTATCTGGCCGTAAAGGCCTATCTTGCTAATCAGCGGCAAGGGACCCACAGCGTAAAAAACCGCTCTGCAGTTCGAGGTGGTGGCCGGAAGCCTTTTCGTCAAAAAGGAACCGGGCGTGCGCGCCAGGGAACAATTCGCGCTCCGCATATGGTAGGCGGTGGCCGCGCATTTGGTCCGCAACCACGCAGCTATCGCCAGGATCTTCCCAAGAAGATTAAAAAGCTGGCCCGTCGCTCTGCCCTGTCATACAAGGCGAAAGACGAAAAGCTGATGATTGTTGAAGACTTTAACTTTGAAGCGCCGAAGACCCGTAACTTTGTTGATCTTCTTGATAGTCTCAAGATTGATGCCCGCAAAGTGCTGTTTCTCACTGCTGATTATGATCAAAACCTGTATAAGTCCGCTCGCAATATTCCTTATAAATCAGTTCTCAAGGCGCCGGAGTTTTCTGCCTACGACATACTGAATGCCGAGGTTGTGGTGCTGCAAAAAGGAGCGGTAGACATTATCAATGAGGTGCTCGCGAAATGAGAGATCCCAGAGAAGTTGTCATTGAGCCCATCCTGACGGAAAAAGCCCTCCGGATTCAGGAAGAAAGCAATCAGTATATCTTCAAGGTGCATAAGAACGCCAATAAGATTGAAGTAAAGTATGCGATTGCGAAGCGTTTCAACGTGGGTGTTAAGAGCGTACGCATTGTAAACGTGAAGGGCAAGCCCCGGCAGCGTTTCACAAAAGGTGGCCGGGTATCCGGTTTTACCTCCAGCTACAAAAAGGCGTTTGTAACGCTCGATGAAGATAGTAAGCTTGATTTTATTGAAACAACATAACCTAATGTTCTGAGTCCCGGAGAAGGATTATGGCTTTAAAGAAATATAAACCGACCACACCCGACCTGCGCTTTCGCATTGATGTCTCCAGAGAAGACATTACGAAGCAAAAGCCGGAGCGCGCGCTGGTTCAATCTAAGAGCAGAAGCGGCGGTCGTAATAATAAAGGACGTATTACGTCATGGCAGCGTGGCGGTGGACACAAAAGAAAATATCGGATTGTTGATTTCAAGCGTAATAAGCACGATGTGCCGGCCAAAGTTGCTGCCATCGAATACGATCCGAATCGCAGTGCGCGGATAGCTCTGCTGTTCTATGCTGACGGCGAAAAGCGCTACATCCTTGCACCGGATAAGCTGAATGTTGGTGATACCGTTGTTGCAGGTGAAAACGCTGCAATCAGCCCGGGAAATGCCTTGCCGCTGGAAAAGATTCCGCTGGGTATGACTGTTCACAATATCGAAATGGTGCCCGGTAAAGGTGGTCAGGTTGCCAGAAGCGCTGGCGCAAGCGTACAGCTGATGGCAAAAGAAGGTGGGTATGCCTTGCTGAAGATGCCTTCCGGTGAAATTCGCAAGTTTCGCCTGAACTGCTTTGCGACACTCGGTAGTGTTGGTAATTCCGACCACTTCAATATGTCGCTTGGTAAAGCCGGTCGCTCCCGCTGGAAAGGTCGCCGCCCGAATGTGCGTGGCGTTGCGATGAACCCGGTAGATCACCCGATGGGTGGTGGCGAAGGCCGGTCCTCCGGTGGACGCCATCCTTGTTCACCCTGGGGGCAGCTCTCCAAAGGGCTGAAGACACGTAAGAAAAGTAAGCAGTCATCTAAGTTGATCGTTAAACGTCGCAAGTAAGGAAGTTGAGAATATGTCCAGATCTTTAAAAAAAGGTCCTTACATCGAGCCAAAGCTCTACAAGAAAATTCAGAATCTGAATGACCAGGGGCAAAAAAAGGTCATCAAAACCTGGGCACGTAGAAGCACAATTCCGCCGGAATATATCGGTCATACCATCGCTGTGCATAACGGGATCAAGTTCATCCCGGTATACATAACTGAAAACATGGTTGGACATAAACTCGGTGAATTTGCATTGACCCGCACTTACCGCGGTCATGCCGGGAAATCTGAGCGGGGCTCAAGAGTTCGCTAAACCTGCTTGCTGGTAAGCGGCTATTGGCCGAAAGATGCCATACAAAACGTTTGGGAAGAAAATGAAAGCTGTAGCAAAACAAAAATATGTTAGGATGTCGCCCCTTAAGGTGAGACGTGTGCTCAACATGATCAAGGGGAAGAATGTTGAAGAAGCATTGAATATTCTTCACTTTACCCCGAAGCGGGCTGCCGGCGCAATCGAAAAGACCTTGCGTTCCGCGGTGTCGAATTTCTACGACCGCGACGAATCCGGCACCATTTCTACATCCGATATTTTCGTCAAGAGCGCATCCGTAGATCAGGGACCAACCCTGCGCCGCTTTCGTCCGATGTCCATGGGACGTGTAGGCCGGATTCGCCGCAAGACAAGCCATATCTCGATCACTATCGAAGACAAAGGCTGATAATCTGACTGTGCCCGGCGCCGTCAGTTGAATGACAAAACAGTTGTTGAATAAAGCCGGATTTGCTCACTCGGCAATCCGTGCGATAAAGATTGTATTTCGGAGGATAATAGTTTGGGTCAGAAAAGTAATCCGATTGGATATCGACTTGGCTTCATCAAGACCTGGAACTCACAGTGGTTTGATGAGAAGAATTTTGCCGACAAGCTCAATGAAGACTTGTTGATTCGCCGGTATGTTCGTCAGCGTATGTCTGACGGCGCCATTTCGCGAGTTGAGATCGAGCGTACCGCCCGTCGCATTCTGATTACGATTCACACGGCGCGTCCGGGTGTGGTAATCGGCAAGAAAGGTGCTGAGGTCGATAAGTTGAAGGAAGAGCTGAAGAAGCTCGTCAACAAAGAGATCCAGATTAACATCAGCGAGATCAAGCATCCGGAAGTGGACGCGTACCTGGTTGCCCAGAATATCGCTCGTCAGTTGGAAGGCAAAGTGTCTTTCCGCCGTGCGATGAAGCGTGCGATTACGTCGTCGATCCGTCTTGGTGCCGAAGGGATCAAGATTACGACCTCCGGACGATTGGGCGGTGCAGAAATGGCCCGTACCGAAAGCTACAAGGAAGGCCGCATCCCGCTGCATACCCTGCGCGCGGATATTGACTATGCGACTGCCACTGCGATTACAACCTATGGTTGTATCGGCGTAAAAGTATGGATTTATCACGGTGAAGTTATTGGCGAGAAAGCGTGAGGAGAATTGACCCATGTTAATGCCCAAAAGAATTAAGTATAGAAAACATCAGCGCGGTCGCAAGCGGGGCAAAGCCCAGCGCGGCAGCCAGGTGACCTTTGGACAGTACGGCTTGAAAGCAATGGAAGCCCATTGGATTACCAGCCGTCAGATCGAAGCAGCTCGTATCGCCATGACCCGTTACATCAAGCGTGGTGGTAAGGTCTGGATTCGGATTTTCCCGGACAAGCCTGTAACCAAGAAGCCTGCGGAAACCCGTATGGGTAAAGGTAAAGGGTCGCCGGAGTATTGGGTAGCTGTTGTGAAACCGGGACGAATTATGTTTGAACTCTCCGGTGTATCGGAAGACATCGCCAAAGAAGCGATGCGTCTTGCTGCTCATAAGCTCCCGATCAAGACCAAGTTTGTGACCCGTAAAGTAGTTGGAGAATAGATCGAATGAAAGCTTCGGAATATAGAACGCTTCCTGCGGAAGAGTTAAAAGAAAAGCTTGAAGATTTGCTTGATGAAATGGCAAATCTGCGGATTCAGAAGGCAACCCATCAGATGGTCAGTCCCAGCAGAATCGGGATCGTGCGGAAGGATATCGCCCGCATCAAGACCCTCCTTCGCGAGTATGATTTGGGTATTTCCGAGCCAACTGTTGAATCATAACCTATAGGTACTGTTAAGATATGGAACGAGGTATTCGAAAAACGCGTGTTGGTCTTGTTGTCAGCAATAAAATGGACAAGACTGTTGTGGTTGCCGTTGAACGGTCGGTAAGGCATAAGCTTTACAAGAAGTTCCTGAAACAAACCACCAAGTTTAAAGCGCACGATGCAGAAAATACCTGCGATATTGGCGATAAGGTCAAGATTATGGAAACACGGCCATACAGCAAGACCAAGCGCTGGCGCATCATAGAAATTATTGAGAAAGTGAAATAATATATTAAGCCGTTGAGGTTAAGTCATGATCCAGGAATTGACCCGGTTGAGCGTCGCCGATAACTCTGGCGCCAAGAAAATTATGTGTATTCGGGTGTTAGGCGGTTCGGGTAAAAAATACGGTTCGATCGGTGATATCATTGTAGTCTCTGTCAAGAGCGCGATCCCGAATGCCCCGGTAAAGAAAGGTGATGTGTCCCGGGCAGTTATCGTGCGGACCAAGAAAGAAGTTCGCCGCAGAGACGGATCTTATATCCGCTTTGATGAGAACGCGGCAGTCTTGCTCGATGGGAACGGTGAGCCACGGGGTACCCGTATTTTCGGTCCTGTCGCCAGAGAATTAAGAGAAAAAGACTTTATGAAGATTGTATCACTCGCACCTGAAGTGTTATAAGAGAGGATGTTCGAGAGATGAAGAAGATTAAAAAAGATGATATGGTAGTGGTTATCAGTGGTGATGACCGGGGAGCCAAGGGCAAAGTGCTGAAAGTATTCCCCAATACCAATCAGGTGATTGTTGAAGGCGTGAACATGACCAAGCGTCATACGCGTCCTACCCAGCAGCTGCCGCAAGGCGGCATCCTGGAGGCCGAAGGGCCGATCCATATGTCCAATCTGATGTTGATTGCTCCGAAGAGCGGATTGCCGACCCGGGTTGGATTTAAAGTGCTGAAAGATGGCAGCAAGGTGCGAGTTGCCAAGAACCCGGAATGCGCCGGTGAGGAAATTATTTAAAGAAGGTTATTCGGAAAATGAAAAACTATACACCGAGACTGAAAGAGCAATTTAGCAGCGATATTATGCCGGCAATGATGAAACGCTTCGGCTATAAGAATCCTATGCAAATTCCCCGCTTGCAGAAGATCTGCGTAAACATGGGCGTGGGTGATGCGATCGCTGATCCGAAATTACTGGAACGTGCAGCAGAAGAGTTGGCTATGATTACTGGCCAGAAAGCAGAAATTACAGCAGCCAAGAAGTCCATCTCGAATTTCAAGCTTCGTGAAGGTATGAAAATTGGCTGTCGGGTAACGCTGCGCGGCGACCTGATGTATGAGTTCCTTGAACGGTTTATTAATCTGGCCGTGCCGAGAATTCGTGACTTCCGTGGTCTGCCCGACAAGTCATTTGATGGTCGCGGTAACTACTCGGTTGGGGCGCGCGAACAAATTATCTTTCCTGAAATCAACGTTGATAAAGTTGATCATATTCGCGGATTGAATATTACATTCGTAACCAGCGCCAGCAGCGATGAAGAAGCATTTGAGCTTCTGAAGAACTTTGGTATGCCATTCAAGAAGAAAGACTAACGGGAGATATATACCTTGGCTAAGAAAGCACTTATCGCAAAAGCGAAGCGGAAGCAAAAATTTAAAGTAAGAGAATATAATCGCTGCCGGCGTTGCGGACGCCCGAGAGCATACTACCGCAAATTCGGCATCTGCCGTATCTGTTTCAGAGAGTTGGCAAATAACGGCGAGATCCCTGGCGTAACCAAGGCCAGTTGGTAAACATTAGGAGAGTTTAGTTATGTCCATGACAGATCCTATTGCAGATTTTTTGACACGGATCCGCAATGCGATTCAAGCCAATCATCGGATCGTTGATATTCCGGCTTCGCGTTTGAAGAAGAGTATGACAAAAATTCTGTATGATCAGAAGTTTATTCAGAACTACATCGTGATAGATGACGGACTTCAGGGGTCCATTCGTATCTTCCTGAAGTATGTGCCGCAAAGCGGGGAGTCCGTTATTCACGAGCTGAAAAGAGTGAGCAAGCCAGGACGTCGTCTCTACGTTGGTGTCGATGAATTACCGCGTGTGAAGAATAATATGGGGATTGCAATCCTCAGTACGTCCAAGGGTATTATTACCGAAAGAGAAGCACGCCGGCAGCGCGTCGGTGGAGAAGTGCTCTGTTACGTTTGGTAAGAAATTTTAGAACCTAAAGAGGTGTGAAGTGTCACGTATTGGAAAATTACCGATAGAAATCCCGCAAGGCGTTGAGATAAAGTCTTCAAGCGGTGAAATGACCGTAAAGGGACCGAAGGGACAATTGGCCCAGAGTCTTGATCCCGGTATCAAGGTTACAGTAAAAGACGGCACTATTACCGTCGAGCGCCCCTCCGATGAACGCAAATGGCGGTCATTACATGGTCTGACCCGTACACTGATCAATAATATGGTGGTTGGTGTAACTCAGGGATATGCCAAGACTCTGCAGATTGAGGGCGTTGGATACCGTGCGGAGAAGAAAGGCAAAGCGGTTCAACTGGCGCTTGGCTACTCTCACCCGATCTATTTTGTGCCGCCGGACGGTATTACAGTCGACGTGCCGCAGCAGACCAGGATTGTAGTTGCCGGTATCGACAAGGTATTGGTTGGTCAGGTTGCTGCAAAAATACGCTCGTTCCGTCCGCCGGAGCCATATAAAGGCAAAGGAATTCGGTACGAAGGAGAGACTGTACGCCGCAAAGCCGGTAAAACTGCGAAATAATGAAGGGACGTTGGAGCAATGGCAAAGAAAACATATGCCCGTCGTAAAAGAAGAATTACTGGTGATACCGACAGACCGCGTCTGGTGGTATATAGAAGTTTAAAGAACATCTACGCACAGATTATTGATGATTCCTCAAACAAGACAATTGTTGGGGCATCCAATTTGAGCAAAGATCTCGCATCCAAGCTGAAAAAGGCCAAGACTAAAGTGGAAGTTAGTCGTTTGGTTGGCGAACATGTTGCGGCAATGGCTAAGAAGAGCAAAATCGAGAAAGTTGTTTTTGACCGGAATGGTTATAAGTATCACGGCCGGGTCAAGGCTCTGGCTGAAGGTGCTCGCGAAGGCGGCTTGAAGTTCTAAATAGCTGTTGAACAAGATGGGTGGAAATCTATCCGCCGGTCAATGAAGGTGTGAATAGTTAGAAATCGTTGATAAGGGTAGCTAATGATTACCCGAGAGAAAAGAGGATTATTGTGAGCGATAAAGTTAATCCGCATGAATTAGAGCTGAAAGAAAAGGTTGTATACATTAACCGCGTTGCCAAAGTAGTTAAAGGTGGTCGTCGTTTCAGCTTTAGCGCGATCGTTGTTGTTGGTGACGGCAATGGGCACGTTGGCATTGGTCTTGGTAAAGCCAATGAAGTTGTAAGTGCAATTTCCAAGGCAACTGAAAATGCCAAAAAGAGCATTGTGCGTGTTGCTCTGGTTGACGGCACTATTCCGTACGAAGTATATGGTAAGTATGGTGCTGGTAAAGTTGTGCTGAAGCCTGCTTCTCCGGGTACTGGTGTCATCGCCGGTGGTCCGGTTCGTGCGATCTGTGAGATGGTTGGTGTTCGCAATATTCTTACAAAAATTCTGGGTTCGGCAAATCCTCATAATGTTGTGAAAGCCACCCTGGTTGCTCTCAAAAGACTTGAAGATGCCTCTACTATCGCTCGCAAGCGCGGGTTGACGGTTAAAGAACTCTATACAATGTAATCGTTCCGGGAAGGCGTTATGGCTAAGAAAAAAACAAAATCAATCAAGATAACCCAGGTCAAGAGCATTATTGGCGCCAAGAAGCCACAAAAGCTCACTATGGATGCCTTGGGTTTGAGAAGAATGAATCAGAGCGTTGTGAAAGAAGACAACCCGCAAATTCGTGGGATGGTCCAGAAAGTGATTCATTTAGTGAAAGTTGAAGAAGCATAAAGTTTCAAGAGGAGTAATACATGGATTTAGGGTCACTTAAGAAAGCGCCCGGTTCAACACATAGCGATAAGCGCATTGGCCGTGGTCAGGCATCTGGTACCGGATGTACTGCCGGACGCGGACATAAGGGACAGCGTTCTCGCTCCGGTTCCAAGCGTCGCGCCTGGTTTGAAGGTGGACAGATGCCTATCCAGCGTCGTCTGCCCAAGTACGGCTTTCACCGTGTTGGTAAAGTTGCTTTCCAGGTAGTCAACGTTGGCGATTTGGACGGACTGGATGCTCGTTCGGAAATTACACCGGAAGTACTTCGTGAGAATGGATTGATTAAGAAGTTGCGCGTACCGGTGAAAGTGTTGGGAAATGGAGATGTTTCGAAGAAGTTGAAGATCAAAGTGCATGCGATTAGCAAATCAGCCCAGGAGAAGATCGAAAAATCAGGAGGAGCGGTAACGCTGCTATGATAGAAACGTTTAAGAATATCTTCAAAATTCCGGATCTCAGGTCCCGACTAACCTTCACAATTCTGCTTCTTGGACTTGAAAGAGTCGGGGCGCAGATTGTTACACCCGGTATTGATGTGACCAAATTGGCTGAGTTTAAGGCAAGTATTGCCGGCAGCTTGTTTGGTTTTTACGATCTTTTCGCCGGTGGTGCCTTTAGTAAGGCCGCTGTGTTTAGCTTGGGAATTATGCCATATATCAGTGCCTCGATTATCTTTCAGTTA
This sequence comes from Calditrichia bacterium, assembly GCA_028284445.1. Lineage (GTDB taxonomy): Bacteria > Calditrichota > Calditrichia > RBG-13-44-9 > J075 > JANQRS01. Next base: position 107,965 of record JANQRS010000023.1, on the reverse strand, counting down.
CTTGGTGCTATTATGCCGTCCATTCAGCGTTTGCAGCAATCTGGCGAAGAAGGGCGTAAGAAGATAACGCAATATACGCGTTATTCGACATTCGCTATTTCTGCAATGCAAGCATTCGGTGTGGCCATCTTCCTTGAATCTCAAGGGCTGGCTTTAAATCCCGGATGGGGATTTAAGCTTTTGACGATGCTTTCGATGGCGACAGGCGTAATGCTCATTATGTGGATGGGCGAGCAGATTACCGAACGAGGGATTGGAAACGGGATATCGTTAATTATCTTTACCGGAATTATTGCCCAGCTGCCAGCTGCTCTCGGACAGGAATGGCAAGAGTTCATGAATGATAATCGTACTATTCTGGTTGAGTTGCTGCTGATTGGAATTGCCTTCGGTATCATTTACTTCGTAGTGTGGTTAACGCAGGCACAGCGCAAGATTCCGGTTCAGTATGCCAAGCGCGTTGTTGGTCGAAAGGTATATGGTGGCGTAAATTCGCACTTTCCGTTACGTATCAATACCGCTGGTGTGATGCCGATTATTTTCGCCCAGGCGATCATGTTTGTGCCCAGCACGGTTCTCTCCTTGTTTCCGGAAAATGAGGCTGCGTTGTGGCTTGGTGATCTCTTCGCGTTTGATCATTGGTTTTACTGGACTGTTTATGGAGTTATGATCGTTTTCTTCACGTACTTCTACACGGCGATTATTCTAAATCCGGTAGAAGTTGCCGACAACCTGAAAAAACAGGGTGGGTTTATCCCCGGTGTAAGGCCCGGTAAGAAAACGGCAGAATATCTTGATAACATCTTAACCCGTATTACGCTACCCGGTTCGATTGCATTGGCCCTGGTTGCTGTAATTCCCTACTTCCTTGTAATAGGCTTCAATATATCCTTCGGTTATGCCTCCTTTTTTGGCGGCACCGGGCTGTTGATTATCGTGGGGGTTGCGCTGGATTTTATCCAGCAAATTGAATCGCACCTATATATGCGTCACTACGAAGGCTTTAGTCGTGGCGGCAAGATAAAAGGCCGAAGATAAGCAGGCTCGCTGATGATAAATATTAAAACAGCAAAAGAATTAGATTTGATGCGCTATAGCGCAAAAATCGTCGGCCAATGTTTTGAGTATATTAGTGAATTCTTAAAACCTGGGATTACTACCCGGGAAATAGATAAGAAGGTCGAGAAGTTTATTCGCTCCAAGGGAGCAATACCGGCCTTCAAAGGTCTATACGGATTTCCTGCCAGTGCCTGCATCTCCGTGGATGAAGAAGTTGTACACGGAGTACCGTCCAAGAAGCGTGTGCTGGAAGAAGGGGAAATCGTAAGCGTCGATATTGGCGTTTTGTATGAAGGGTATTACGGCGATGCTGCCTATACCTTTCCAATTGGTAATGTGAGCAGTGAAAAGAAAGAGCTGATGCGAACCACCTGGGAATCCCTGATGAAAGGGATTGATAAAGCCCGGGCTGGAAATCGCCTGAGTGATATTGGAGCCAGTATCCAGGCGCACGCGGAATCGCGTGGCTATAGCGTTGTCCGCACTCTGGTCGGACATGGTATTGGTAAAGCGCTCCATGAAGAACCGCAGGTGCCCAATTATGGTAAAATGGGAAAAGGCCCGCTGTTAAAGTCAGGCTTTACCCTGGCAATTGAACCGATGATCAATATCGGCACGGAAACTGTAACGGAAGCATCAGACGGTTTCACAATCGTCACCCAGGATCAAAAACCCTCAGCTCACTATGAACACACCGTTCATATTCGTGATGGGGAGCCAGAAATTTTAACTCAACATCAATTGACACCGTTAGGATAGCACGTGGCAAAAGAACAACCGATCGCCGTAGACGGCATAATTAAGGAAACACTTCCCAATGCAACTTTTAAGGTTGCCCTTGAAAGTGGACATGAAGTATTAGCACATGTTTCCGGCAAAATGAGAATGCACTTTATTAAGATATTACCTGGAGATAAGGTAAAGCTTGAGCTTTCACCTTACGATTTGACCCGGGGGCGTATTACCTATCGCTATAAGTAAAAGGATACTGTCATGAAAGTACAGGCCTCTGTAAAAAAGCGTTGTGAGTACTGTAAAATTATTCGTCGTAAAGGCGTTGTTCGGGTAATTTGTAGCAGAGACCCGAAACACAAGCAGAGACAAGGTTAATATCTCCTTTGTTTCCAGAGAGAGATTTCAAAAGTTAAGGTATAAAAGGAGGACGTTTTGGCGCGTCTTGTTGGTGTAGATTTACCTAAAACAAAGCCCGTAGGCATTGGACTGACCTATATCTTTGGTATCGGCCGGACTTCTGCTTTGAAAATTTGCTCCGGAGCCGGTGTTGACCCGCAAAAACGGGTGAACAAGCTGACCGATGACGAAATTCGTAAAATTCGTGAAACGATTTTGCAGAATCACAAGGTCGAAGGTGCTCTGAGGTCCGAGATTAACATGAATATCAAGCGCTTGATTGATATCGGCTGCTATCGTGGCACCCGTCATAAGATGGGATTGCCGTCACGTGGTCAGCGGACAAGCACAAATGCGCGTACTCGTAAGGGACGTCGCCGGGCAGTAATGAAGAAGAAAAAATAGTTGATAATTACTGAATAAAAGGAGGATCTCACGTGGCAAGAAGAGCACGCGGTGTTCGTAAGAAAAAAGAACAAGTAGATCCGCAGGGAATGGCCCATATTAAGGCCACCTTTAACAACACGAAGATTACCTTGTCAGATTCTAAAGGAAATACGATTTCCTGGGCAAGTGGTGGTCGCGTGGGTTTCAAGGGCTCGCGTAAGAATACGCCCTATGCTGCTCAGATGGCAGCTGAAACTGCTGCCAAAGAGGCGATGGAAGTGGGTCTGCGTAAAGTAGACGTTGAAGTTAAAGGCCCTGGTGCCGGACGCGAAGCTGCAATTCGTTCGCTGCAGGCTTCCGGACTGGAGATTATGTCGATCAAGGATGTAACTCCCATTCCTCATAATGGATGTCGCCCCCCGAAAAAGCGGCGTGTATAACGAGGTGAGGTTGTCGCATTGCAGCTAAAGTTGCAATGACTAGAGAAATGATCGAAACCATCATTAAGACTTAATTCTCGTTGGGAGAAATATGAACTGGGTAAATTTATTAATGCCGGAAAAGGTTGAACTCGACGATTCAACCTACTCAACTAATTTTGGACGTTTTGCAGTACAACCTTTGGAAAGAGGATTTGGTGTTACCCTCGGTAACCTCTTTCGTCGCGTACTGTTGTCCTCTATACAAGGTGCGGCCATCACTGCCATTCGCGTAGATGGTGTTCATCATGAATTCGCCACAATCGACGGCGTCAAAGAAGATCTGACCGATATTATCCTGAACCTGAAGGAAGTTCGCATCAAGTTGCTGAACAAACGTCCTGACAAGGTAAACCTGACGCTGAGCGGACCTGCAAAATTTACTGCAGGCGATCTGGAAAAATATACGACTGATTTTGAAGTATTAAATCCCGAGCTGCACATCGCTACTCTGGACAAGGGTACTGAACTCGATATGGAAATCCGGGTTGGCAAGGGCCGCGGCTATGTGCCGGCGGAAGAAAACAAGCCGCTGGAAGCATCGATTGGCCTGATCCCGATTGACTCAATTTTTTCACCAATTCTGAATGTTCGCTTCGATGTTGAGAATGTTCGTGTTGGTCAGCGCACTGACTACGAAAAACTGCTGCTGGAAATCGAAACCGATGGCAGTATCACTCCGGATGATGCACTGACATTTGCCGGTAAAATCATCAAGGATCATGTGCAGCTATTTATTAACTTCGATTTCGAACCTGAAGAAGAAGAAACGCAGGAAATCGACGAAGAAGTATTGCGTATCAAGAAGCTGTTGAAAATGAATGTTGACGAACTGGAACTGTCTGTCCGTTCTCACAACTGTCTGCGTAATGCCAATATCAAGACCATCGGCGATCTCGTCCGTCTTGATGAAGCTGAACTGTTGAAGTTTAGAAACTTTGGCCGGAAGTCTCTGCAGGAAATTCAGGAAATCCTGGAGCGTAAAGGCCTTTACTTTGGTATGGACGTAGATAAATACCTTAAGGGTGAAGACTAAAGATTGGAGCTAAGTAATGCGGCATCGTAAGACCGTTAAGAAGCTTGGACGGACAGCCAGCCATCGTAAGGCGCTATTGCGTAACCTTGCTTCTGCACTCATTGAACATAAACAAATTCGCACGACATTTACTAAAGCCAAAGCTGCTCAGGGATATGTCGAAAAACTAATCGGCTATGGTAAGTCGGATAGTGTGCACTCCCGGCGCCTGGCATTCAAGCTGCTTCAGAACCGTAGCTTGGTAAAGACGCTTTTTGATGAGATTGCACCGACATTTGATACCCGCAATGGTGGATACACCCGCGTGATCAAGTTGGGGCAACGCCGTGGCGATTCTGCGCAACTGGCGATTTTGCAATTGGTTGGATTTGAACGTTTGATCATTGACGAGCAGCCTGCCAAGCCGAAGCGTAAGAAGAAAAAGTCGAGCAAAGCTGGTGCAGCAGCGGCCGCTGCTGCAACTGTGGCTGAAGCAGCGGATGCAGTGGAAGAAGCAGTTGAAGATGCCGCTGATACTGCAGCCGATGTTGCTGAAGATGTGAAAGATGCAGCAACTGATGCGGTGGAAGAAGCAAAAGATGCTGCCGAAGAGGTTGTTGAGGAAGCCAAAGAAGCGGCTAAAGAAGTTGCGGAAGAGGTAGCTGAGACGGCTGAAGAAGTTAAAGAAGAAGCCGAAAAGGCCGCCAAGGACGCTGCTGGCGAAGACAAAAAGGAAGAAGATAAAGACGACGAGAAAGATAAGAAGTAATTCTTATTTTATCTCCGCTGTCTGAGCCGAAAGATATTTTCTTTTCATTTTCGGTATAGAAGTTTTAAAGCGATATTTGCAACTGCAAATATCGCTTTTTTTATATGGATGTGTGTATGCGAATCTGTACCATTCTTATGCTGCTGGCGATTTTCGCCGGTGTCTCTATAGCTGAACAAGCGCCGGAGCAACGCAGGGGCGTCTGGATTGTTCGTCACCAACTCAAGGATAGCGTCGCCATTGATCGGCTGATCGCAATGGCTTCCGCTTACAAGTTTACCGATCTCTTTGTCCAGGTGCGAGGACGTGGTGACGCCTATTATAACAGCAACTTTGAGCCTCGAGCAGAAGGCCTTCCCGCTGACTTCGATCCATTGGCTTACCTGATTCGGCGCAGTGAGGGACAGAATTTCACGCTGCACGCGTGGGTAAATGTCCATTATCTTTGGAGCAAAGGTCGACTGCCATTGGCGAAAGACCATCTGGTGTATCAGCAACCGGATTGGCTCGTCCAACCACTGGATTATCAACCGGATAGCAGCGATACCACACTGAAAGGCCTTCGCGGCATTGAAGGGCTCTATACCTCGCCGATGCGTGATTCGCTGAATCTCTTTCTCCTTAATGTATTTGACGACATTTTAAGTAACTATCCGGTTGATGGCCTGCACCTCGATTATGTACGCTATCCCGGCCGTGAGTTTGATTTCCATCCGGAAACCCGCGCTGCTTTTCAGGATAGTTTTTTCGTTGATCCTTACGAATTCAGCAAAGTACCGGAAGACTTTGTGGCGCGCTTTGGCCCAACAGGTTATGAAGTCTTTATTTCCAAGTGGGGAGGCTTCCTCCGGGATGGTTTATCCGATTTTATCAAACAACTAAGCCAGCAAACTCGCAGCCGGCATCCTGGGGTTGTCATTTCCGCAGCCGTGAAGCCAGACCTCGGTAAAGCACACTGGCAGTTTTACCAGGAATGGGATCGTTGGTTGAACGAAGGATGGCTGGATATCGCTATTCCCATGAATTACACACCCGACCGAAAGTTGTTTATTAATCGGATCCGCGGGATGATTCCAGCAATAGATCTTGATAAAATCTGGATGGGAGTTGGTCTCTATAATCAGTCGCCCAATGCCGCTGTGCAAAAGGTGTTGATTGCAAAGGAACTTTCTTTGCGGGGATTTGTTTTGTTTTCCTTCGATACTATATTGGAAAACGAACGATTTCGATCATTGTATTATGACAACGTTATTCATTCAGTGAGGTGATGATGACTCGAGTAATCCGAGCGCCGAGAGGGAAGGAAATGACTTGCAAAGGCTGGCACCAGGAAGCCGCTTTGCGCATGCTAATGAATAATCTGGACCCCGAGGTTGCGGAAGAACCGGATAAGTTGATTGTGTATGGCGGTTCCGGGCGGGCGGCAAGAAACTGGGAAGCCTTCGATGCAATTGTTGCCAGCCTCCGCTCACTGGACAATGATGAAACGCTGCTCGTACAAAGCGGAAAACCGGTGGGTATTTTTCGAACCCATCCCTGGTCGCCGCGGGTGATTATTGCCAATTCCAACCTCGTTGGGCGCTGGTCCAACTGGGAATACTTCCGTGAGTTGGAACGGCAGGGTTTGATGATGTATGGTCAGATGACTGCCGGTAGCTGGATTTATATTGGTACCCAGGGTATCCTGCAAGGCACCTATGAGACCTTTGCTGAAATTGCCCGCAAACGTTTTAACGGGGATTTGGCTGGTACACTAACCCTTACTGGCGGACTTGGCGGGATGGGCGGCGCTCAACCGTTGGCGGTAACCATGAACAATGGCGTCGTTATCGCCGTTGATGTTGATGAGCATCGAATTGACCGCCGCCTGGAAACCCGCTACTTGCACGAGAAGACGAGTAGCTTTGATACCGCTATTCAAATGGCTAGAAAGGCAATGGCAGCCAGGCAACCGCTATCTATTGGCCTTCTCGGTAATGCCGCAGACATCTTTCCTGAATTCTTGGAGCGAAATATCATCCCGGATATTGTAACGGATCAGACTTCAGCTCATGATGAATTGCAAGGATACGTGCCGCATCAGGTCAGCTACGAAGAAGCACTGGATTTACGGAAGAGTAATCCCGATCGCTATCGCAAGCTGGCAATGGACTCGATGACTCGCCATTGTAAGGCGATGATTGACCTTCAAGCGCAGGGGGCTGAGACTTTTGACTACGGGAATAACCTCCGTGGGCAAGCCCTGGCCAATGGTCTCAAAAATGCTTTCGATTATCCCGGCTTTGTTCCGGCATATATACGTCCACTCTTCTGTTTGGGCAAGGGACCATTTCGCTGGGCAGCACTTTCCGGAAATCCATCAGACATCTATCGTACCGATGAATTGGTGAAAGAGATGTTCCCGGAAGATAAAGCCTTGATGCGCTGGATTGATATGGCTCGTGAACAAGTGGCATTCCAGGGACTGCCGTCTCGAATCTGTTGGCTAGGCTACGGAGAACGTGCCCGACTCGGCTTAGCGATCAATCAGCTGGTTGCGGATGGTGAAGTGGATGCACCAATCGTAATCGGCCGGGATCATCTTGATTGTGGCTCTGTTGCTTCTCCTAATCGCGAAACTGAAGCGATGAAGGACGGCAGTGATGCCGTAGCTGATTGGCCGCTTCTCAACGGTATGGTCAATATTGCCTCAGGGGCATCCTGGGTCTCCATGCACCATGGTGGCGGCGTAGGGATTGGGTATTCTCAGCATTCCGGCGTAGTGATGGTTGCAGATGGAACTGAGGACACCGCAAAGCGTATAGAACGTGTCTTGACCAACGACCCGGGTATGGGCGTCATTCGGCATGTTGATGCCGGTTACCAGGAAGCCATGGATTGTGCCCGGGAAAAAGGGGTTAAAATCCCCATGCTAAGAAAGTAAGCAGGAAAGAAATGAAGATCGCAATGCTACTCTCCGGAGGCGTGGACAGTTCCGTTGCCATGCGACTTCTCCAGGAGCAGGGACATGACATTACCGCCTTTTATCTGAAGATTTGGCTTCAGGAAGAATTCTCCTTCCTGGGAGACTGCCCTTGGGAAGAAGACCTGCAATATGCTCGTGCTGTTTGCGAGCAAGCCGGGATTCCATTAGAAATTATGCCGCTGCAGGACGAGTACTGGGCAGCAGTTATTTCATATACCATAGATGAGATCAAGGCCGGGCGTACACCCAATCCGGATATGTTCTGCAATAACCTCATTAAATTCGGCCAGTTTTATGATAAGATTGATGACAGTTATGAGAAAGTGGCTTCTGGACACTATGCCTGGGTCGAGGATAGGGACGATTGTACACGCTTGATTCGTACGCCGGACCCAATCAAGGATCAGACCTATTTCCTGGCATATTTAAGTCAAGCCCAGCTGAGCCGTGCACTTTTTCCGCTGGGAAGCCATACCAAGGCCCAGGTGCGTGATTTAGCCAAGAAATATGACCTGCCAACCCAGAGCCGTCGCGACAGTCAGGGACTTTGCTTTCTTGGACAAATCAAGTTTTCTGACTTTATCAAAGAGCATGTCGGTATTCTTAAGGGCGATATTATAGAAATAGATAGCGGAGAAAAGCTGGGCGAGCATAACGGTTACTATTACTATACCATCGGTCAGCGTCAGGGGCTTGGATTATCCGGTGGACCCTGGTATGTGGTAAAGAAGGACATTCCTAACAACCGTATATATATTTCGAACCGTCATGCGATGGAAGATAAATACCAGGACGAGTTTGAAGTTGGTGGCTTTAACTGGAATTGTAAGCCGCCTAAGAAAGAGAACTTGCAGGTAAAGGTTCGCCACGGCGCCTTGATTCATAACTGTCAGCTAAGATTTTATGATGAGCAGCGAGCGCACGTCAAGCTGGAAAATGTGGATCGTGCCGGCATTGCCCCCGGACAGTTTGCTGTATTCTATGACGATCAAGTATGTCTGGGTGGCGGAATGATTCTTGAAAATCAGGAGAGCTAGGATGATAGAACTGATTTGCCACAAAAAATGAACCACCTGTCGCAAGGCGGTCGCCTTGCTCGACGAAAAGAATATTGCCTACCGCTACCGCGAATACTTCGAAGAACCCCTCGACGAAGCTGAATTGCGCAATGTTTTGAAAAAGCTAGGTTTACGTGCTGCGCATATCCTCCGCAAACGCGATAAAGCTGCCGCTGCCAACAATCTCACTGGCGACGAGTCTGATGATGTCCTCATTCCCCTCATGGCCGAAAATCCCGGCCTCATTCAACGCCCAATTGGTGTGAAAGGCAATAAGGCAGTGGTTGGACGGCCGGTTGAGAATCTGCTGACGCTTTGAGATTGGAGATTAGAGACTGGAGATTCTGAAGCTGTTACCTCGCAATCCCTCTAAAGGAGGGACTGTTTGCTATCCTTGTCAAAAGTGAGTGACAAATCCTAAATTGAAATCCAGGTGAGGAAGATATCGCGCCTCAAAAAGGTCAAATTTTTCACCATTTATGGTGAACGATTTTTGTCTAGCCAGTATATAGGACACTGAACCACCAAATGCGATGTTTGTATGCACTAAATGTTCAAATCCTAATGAACCGTAGAGCCCAAGTCCTCTACTTGAAACGCTTGCCGATGCCCGTTGCTCATTTATGATTTCCGTAACTGTCCCTTCGTAGCGGTTCATACCAATAGCAATTGAAGCAATCCGGAGTGTACCGCTATTGCCGAAGCGGTATCTTTCGGTAAAACCAATACCGAGAAAGGCAATGGTCAGCTCATTTTTTATATCACCAATAACCGGGCCTTGATTGACATCCCGAAGTTCCTGATCTGTCAATCGGGCAGATGAGTTGAAACGATTGGATATCAGATTCAACCCGAAGCGCGGGGAGAAAAACTGGTGGAGTGTGATACCAAAATTATAGCCTGTCTCGATATCCTGAAAGAAGCCTTGTGCTGAAGATGTAAGTCCTCTTGGTATATTGGTGTTTAGCCAAGAATACCCGCCTTCAAGACTCATGCGGAAAGATGGTAGCGCATATAAAAGAGAATCACGAATTTGATGCTTTTGTCTCTTAAGGGCTTCCTCTTCGGAAACAACTTCCGTCTCTAGAGCAGTGCGTGCTGCAAGGGCCTCGTCAATTTCGATCCCTTCCGGAAGTTCCTCTTGATCCACTTTTCGATATTGTGAGGGACGTGAAGGTTCATATTCGTTGAATGTCGTTCCGGCTATTTCTGTCTTTGAAATGGTTTCTTTTTTTCGCTTTGAGGTCCAGATGATTATGGTTGCAGCCGTTTCTTCCGCTTCTAAAATGTTGACATTAAACCAGGCCATTCCATTTCTTAAATAGACTGTGTCAGCAAAAACGTTGTAGCTTAGCAACCAGAGAACAAAGTATATGGATAGTCGCTTCATACTAAACTATTAGAAATCCTCGACAAAATTCTGAAAAATGAGCAAACTAATGTAGGGAAGAGCAACTAATACAACTGCATCAACTCCACTACCCGTTTGAGATAGTCGCGCGTTTCCCGGTAAGGGAGATGTATCAGCAAGTGATTGTAGAGTCCGCCGGGGGTGTATTCATTGATGTGTCCAATTGCGGTTGTCAGGTCGCGGCGATCCAGAAAGGCCCTTGCTACGTTGCCGGGACCAGTATTGTAGGCGGCGATCATCACAAACTCCTGGCTCTGCTCGTCACGCACCTGTGCAAAGTAGTGACTCTTTAATTTTGCTAAGTATGCGACCCCGATTTCAATATTCTTTTCCGGATCAAAGAGCATATCAGTTGTCGGTTGTCCCTTTCCGCCAATCCATTCATAGCCTTCCTGACCGCCGTAAAAGGGAACCAGTTGCATCAAACCATAGGCGTGACCAACACGGCCACCTGACATCGGAAAAGTTGATACTGCGCGTGGATTGAAGGTCGACTCGCCGTGAATCACGGACATAATTAGCTTCGGATCGATGTTATGCTTCTTGCCGTATCTTTCGGCGTAGGGCAAAATGCGTTGCGCCCGCTCGCGAACATGGCTGTTTCGAAAGGGGAGCGTCACGATCAATTGTTGTTGACTATTGCCCTGCGGATTGCTATAAGGTTGGAATGTCGAATGCGGACCGATAAGGTTGCGCGGATCAGCCTTGCTGTCCCAATCAACCTGCGGTTTCAGTAGCGGTTTGCGGTCCGGATAGAGGCGCTGTTCGAGGAGCGCCGTCAACATTGCAATTGCTTCCTGCTGCAATCTGTCCTGCGTAAAGTGGTCCGGACCAAGGATTTCTATCTTTAATTCGCCGCGTTGAAAGTCGGCTGCAAAGCGACTGTCTTTGCGGGGTCCATAACCGACCCAGGTATGTACCGTTGAAACGCGCGGGTCATTCCACTTACCCTGAATCTCTTCCAGGTGTCCTTGCCATTCTTTCGATTCGCGAACGATGTAGTCTTGCCATTGCTGCTTGGCAGATTGCTTATACTGTTCCCATTTGGCCTTGTCGGCAGCAACGCCATCTTGCCAGGTATGTGAGTTTGTATTTTGGGCAAGCAGAATGCTGCTCAATAAAATGAGGGCTGATAGTAGATATTGCAATTTCATGTGAAGTGAATCCCGTCTATAGGGTTCTTGAAGGAGTGCCATCCTGAAAAGAAGATAAATATGGATGATGGGTGATTGCAGTGGTGGCGGTCACATGCCGTTCCAGCTAATACATATGATAGCGTTGTATTGTTCGGAAGTGTGGCACTGATAAGATTACCAAAATTGTCATAAGTGTGTAGTGCGTTGTGTGACTGCTGTCTAAACAGAGGTTAGCAGCGACAGATTGGCGGGCTTATAGTACCAGTTGCATCAAAAAGAAATACACCCCGACTATTATTGTTACAATAATAAACACCAAAGCCATAAAGTCAAACACTGACAAGATATTATATATTAGGTTAAAAGCTCTTCTAAAATATTCGAAAATGTTTTTCATCGTTTGTAAAGCTCCTACCGGATATGCCAATGGCTCAAGCACCAATTTCTTACTACCTTTCAAGTTAGCAATTTGGGACAAACGCACCGCTTTCTGTATTCTTATCATTTAATCCTTCTATTTGGGTAGAATTGGCAGAAATCGCTTTACATACTTCGTTGAAGTAATGGATAGCTCTATTACCCATCAACCGTCACATATATAGCTTCATTGTCCTGAAAATATACAGAAAACAAATGATTAAGTTCAGACTTTGCCTCGAAAGTAACTTCCCAGGCATTTTGGGAGTCGCCATTAGTCGGTATCATAATGTGCACCAGTGTGAATTCACTTTGCCAAACCGTCGGAAAAGTTGCGTCGCACCAGGCTTCCCACTCTGGAACGAGTTTCTTCTGACATCGTCGAAATAGATGGTCAAGATCCGAGACGAGGTTCAAAAAGAATTGGCGATGCTGCTCAGAAGGGCCATTGAAATCCGCGTGAACCGCAAGACCAACAGTTAAGTGAGCATTCACATACGTGCCTGCTCCTTCCCAATAATTACGCTTCGGGTCCTCAAAATCATAAAAATAAAGCTCACCCAAGACAGGATCCTTTATCTTAATTCCAGTCCATCCACCAAGCAATTTTTTTTTGATTCTGGCAAGCATTCCCATTTTCAATTCCTCATTGTAGAGAAACCATTACTTCAGTGTTGAATGGCATTTTCTATTTTCCGAACGCGATAGCACTGTTACTCCCGAACTATTTACCCCGTCTCAAACCCGAGAATGAGAATTTGCACGGACTACTCGTACCGAAAAGCCTCAACCGGATTGGTTCGTGATCCCCGAAACGCCTGGGTGCTGATAGCGAAACAGGCGATGAGTAAGGCCGCTCCGGCAGCCACCCCGAAAACCCACCAGGCGACCTCAGTCCGGAAGGCATAATTTTGCAACCATGCATCCAGGGCAAGATATGCGATAGGCCAGGCGATTAGATTGGCAAGGCAAACCAGCCAGGCAAAGTCTTTGGAGAGTAGCATAATAATGTTGCCAATAGACGCACCGAGTACCTTTCTGATGCCCATCTCTTTTGTGCGTCGCTCGACAGCAAATGTAGCAAGTCCGAACAAACCCAGACAGGCAATAAAAAGTGCCAGAAATGTAAATACACTAAAGATCTTTCCGAATTGTTCCTCGTTCTGGTACAGATTCTGGAAATCATCATCGAGAAATGAATATCTAAACGGCCAATCGGGAGCCAGCTCATTCCAGGCGTGCTCCATTTCTTCCAGCGTCCTACCGATCGTCGTTGAATTCACTTTAACTATCATGTAGTTTGAGCCATCAGGAGCCAGGCGCAACACCAACGGTTGCATGAAGAGGCTCAGCGGTTGAAAATGAAAATTTCGCACGACACCTACAATCTCACCGGATATTCCTCTCCAGATAATGCGCTGTCCAAGCGATTGCTCTGCAGTCTGCCATCCCAGATCCTGGACGGCTTTCTCATTGAGCACAAATGCCGCCTCCGCGTCAGTGGCAAAGTCAGGAGAGAAAAAACGCCCTGCTGCCAATTCAATATCCAGAACTTCGATAAAATCATAATCTACAAAGAGATATTTCATTGAAAGCAGCGCGTCGGACTGAGCGCTTTCGCGCTGCACGCTGGTGCCGAACGCTCCTGTACCCGGCTTGCGACTGGCATAGGCAACCTGCTGTACACCAGGCATGAGACCCATTTGCCGCTTGAGCGCCGAGGCCTGCTCAAGTTGCGAGTCCTGAACGGGAATGACCGCTACCTGTTCGGGCGTCAATCCCAGCTTTTTGGACTTCATATAGTTCAGTTGCTTATACACTGTGATCGTTGCGATGATCAGAATTACCGAAATGGCAAATTGGAATACCACAAGCGCACCTCGAGCGCGTGCTCGCCCCGGCTTATGCCGACCAAACACCCCTTTCAAAATACGTAGTGGTCGCAAGCCTGAAAGATAGACTGCGGGATATCCTCCGGCCAGCAGGCTTACCAGAGCAACAAGAGTGATTAATCCCAAGACTAAATTTCCAGTCCAATTTAGAACAATCTCTCGCCCGACAAGGTCGCTAAACGCCGGTAGCAGGCCGTAGACCAAAGAAATGGCCAGCCCCATGGCCCCGATTATCAGCAACGTCGATTCGCCCAAAAACTGCGCGAAAAGTTGACCTCGGTGGGCGCCAACGACTTTACGCATACCGACCTCCTTAGCACGTGTCGAGGTGCTGGCTGTAGCGAGATTTATAAAGTTGACGCACGCCAGCAACAAGATGAACAAAGCAACTGCCGAGAGGATGTACAAGTGCTGGATGCCCTTCCCGTCTCCGATTTCATTGACCAGAGGGTGTAAATGAATGTCCAACATCGGTTGGAGCCGTAGTTGCCATGATAGATTTGCCCGCTCCAGCCGATTTCCGACGTGTGTTGTTACCAGATCAGGCAATTGTGCCTCCAATGACGACGCGGCAACACCATCTTGTAGCAGCACATAGGTATAGAAGGGATTTGCAAACCAGTTCTCAAGCCAACCACCTCGCAAGGTCGCAAACGATATGAGAAAGTCGAATCGGAAATGCGCATTCTGCGGTACATCTGCGACAATGCCTGTCACCTTATACTCGCTTGTATTATCCACGCGAAGCAGCTGACCAACAGGATCTGCTTCGCCAAAATATTTTCGCGCCATCGTTTCTGTTAAGACAACGGTATTGGGTTCAGCCAGAGCCGTTTCAGAATCGCCCCGAATCAACGGGAAGGAAAACACTTCGAAAATAGTTGAATCAACATAAAAGCCACCACCCTCAAAATAGCGCCGGTCTCCGAACCGAATTAGTATATCTGGTTGTTGAGGCAGAAAACGAACAATGGCCTCAACAGCCGGGAAGTCGGCCTGAAGCTGTAGCCCCATTGGAGCGGAAGTTAGTGCATTGGCAAAGGTTTGTTCCGGTTTCTCCCAGTCGACCACAAGCCTGTAAATGCGGTTGGCCTTTTCATGGAAGCGATCGTAGCTTCGCTCGTCCTGAACATAGAGGTAGATGAGAAGAAAACAGGCTATGCCAAGTGTAAGTCCTGTAAGGTTGATGGTGGCGTAAGCTTTGAAGCGGACCAGATTACGAAAAGTGATCTTCAGATAGTTGCGCAGCATGACAATCCTCCAATATAAATCATTTCCTATTCGACGAGGGATTAAACCGAACACTTGAGTCCAATACCAAAGCTTTGCTCGCGCTGGCCCATGAGCGCAGGCCAGGTGGTTATAATATTCCTCGAAGTCACCCAGCGGAGTCTGCCACTGTCCGTCGGGCAACAGGCGATTGAGCAGCCATGAGGCCCACTGAGGCGGCTTATGATATTGTTCATGCATCGTCCAATACCAATTTGGGGATACCGGACCACATTTTGCGCTCCAGTTCGCGTGTTTCGATCAGGGCACGTTTGCCCGCCTCCGTCAGATGATAGATCCGCTTGTGGCGTCCGCCTCGCTCCGGTGTCGAGTCGGAGAGGTACGAAGCGAGCATTCCTTTCTTTACGAGTCGCTCCAATGGCATATATACAGCCCCAAGTGACCAATTCCGGTCTGTCAACTCGCTCAATGTTTGGCGGAGCGGAATAGAGTATGCTTCTCCCTGTAACCGCCAAACGGCCAATAAGACAAATTCTTCAGTTCGTGTTAGTAGGCGCATGGTATTTCGATCCCTATAAATTGAAACAAATAACTATACGCGGTGTATTTCTATTTGTTTCAAAACCGTGTACTTGCAAAACAGTATCCCACGCTTCTTCCCCTACATTTTTCTTTGCTGCCAACTTTCTCTTCTGAGACCTTGTCTAACATTTGAAAATCGATCGGTCACAATTCTGAGGAGGTGTGGTAATGAAGATCCGTATCTTCGGCATTCAAGTTATCATCGGTATGATGTTCTTTTGTGGACTACTTTCTGCGCAAATAGTTGATAGCCCGAAAGATCCGGCAGCGGCAAAGTTGGTTTACCAGGATCTTGAAAATTTCGTCGAGGCGCTGGAGCGCCTTAAGCCCGGGTCTGACAGCGCTGCTATTCTACAGAAGCACTATATTGACCGGGGTACCCCGGGTCTGAAGATATTCCTTGAGAAATATCCTTTTACCGCTGAGCGTTTGAGCAAGGCCATTGTGAAATATCCACTCGATTATCACGCTGTTCAAACGAAGATGCAGTGGATCAAATCACAGGAAGATTCGATTCGGCAATACTTTGGCAAATTCAGGCAATTTATACCCGGGGCGGTCTTTCCACCTACTTACTACCTGGTTGATATTCGTAGAGGAATCGGCTCTGGCTCTACGGAAGGCCAATTGATCACCATCGAAAAGGAAGCCAAAAAAATTGTCGACCCGGGTTTAAAGTCGCACATCATACATGAATTGGTTCACCTAAATCAATTGCACGCTATTGGATCGCTGGAAAAATATCTTGCCATTTATCGTGACGAAAAGAGCCTTCTCGCTATCACTATTCGCGAAGGCATTGCGGAATTCTTTTGCGAACTTATTACCGGACAGTACACCCAGCAGCAGGCCTATTTTTATGCGAGAGCACATGAGCGGCGATTATGGCAGGAATTTAAAAATGAAATGCATGGTAAAGAGACTGGCCAGTGGATGTGGACAGCACCAGCAAATCCCGAACAGCCGCGAGACCTTGCCTATGTGTTTGGGGCATTGATTACCGAGTCATACTATAAATCAGCGATGGATCTGGAAATAGCGGTCAAAGAAATTTTATCGACCACCGACTACGATCTATTTCTCGAAAAGAGCGGATATGACAAAAAATTTATTGAGCAATAGATCAAGGGGTTTAATATGAAGACCTTTCTCGCGG
Source organism: Calditrichia bacterium (assembly GCA_028284445.1). Classification (GTDB taxonomy): domain Bacteria; phylum Calditrichota; class Calditrichia; order RBG-13-44-9; family J075; genus JANQRS01. Next base: position 91,278 of record JANQRS010000023.1, on the reverse strand, counting down.
GTATTCTGCTTTTCTTATCGGTTGACCTTGCCGGTGTCCAGCAATCGTCAACCGTCCATCATGTCCTCGAGCGATCCACATTCACTGCGGAACAGCGCCTGCTGGATCTCGCAAAAGTTTGGAGTGAAGGAAGGTTCAGTTTCGCTTACTACAACACAATCGCTGCAGACTGGGATTCGCTGTTCCAACATTTCATTCCTCGGGTATTGGCAGCGGAGAATGATTACGCATACTACCTTGAGCTCATGCGTTTCGGAGCACATCTCCGCGATGGTCATTCGGGCGTATTCTGGCCGCGTTCCTTTAACGAGGTGCTCGGATATCCACCATTAGAGATCCGTAAAATTGAAGGGCGTGCCGTTATATTCCGTTGTCTGCATGACACAGACGAGCTCTCACGTCATGGCGTTCGGCCGGGCCTTGAAATCCTTCAGGTAGACGGTAAGCCGGTCGCCGAGCAGATCGCCTATTGGCGTGAACTGATGTGCGCATCGACCGAACAGGCTCGCGACCGTCTTGCCTATTTCAGAATATTAACCGGGCCGCGTAACAGCGTGGTGCAGCTTGTCGTGAAGGAGCCCGGCGGTCATACCCGCACGCTGCACCTGAAGCGCTCCGAGAAGTATTTCGGCGACACGAACCTGACCCCACCGCAGCCGTTTTCGACTCGCGAAGCGCAAAAGGGCATTGGATATTTCCGGGCGAATGTTATGCGAGCGCCAGTCAATGATGCGTTTGCCGAATACCTGGAGAAGGCGGGCGACTTGAGAGGACTTGTGATCGACTTGAGGTATAATGGCGGCGGTTCCGACCTGATTTCCTTCGATCTTATTAGCCGCCTCATCGACCAGCCATTGCCCGGGCCGGTCTATGAAGTTACCGCGTATCGGGCCGATCGGCGTGCAATAAAATACAAACAGGAAGACATAAGAACATCGGGCGGTCCTATTACACCGGCCACGGGTAGCCGCTTCACCGGGTGGCTTGTGGTGCTGATCGGCGAGCAGACCCACAGCGCAACCGAAGGCGGTTTTCTCTCGGTTATCAAAAACCGCCCCATGACTATCCTGGTAGGAGAACCGACGGCAGGCTCAACCGGCCAGCCGTTGGTCTTCAGGCTTTCCACAGGTGGTATTGGCGCTGTGTGTAGCCGCCGATCTCTGGCACCGAATGGTAGCCCTTTTGTAGGTGAAGGCTTTCAGCCTGATGTCCCGGCCAGCTTAACACAGCAAGATTTGTACGATGGGCAGGATTCGGTTCTAGAAAAGGCTTTCGAAATCCTGGAAAAGCAGCTCTTCTCGGTCGAATAGGAGAGAGAGGTGAGGGGAACGGTCCTCGTGCCTGGCTTCAGATGCCAGAAGATGATATTTACTATTGATCGGCAATCTTTGTGTGCAATTGGATGGGTTACATGTTTTGCCAACACCAGCGCTTTGATGCGCGCCGGATCTATCTTTAATTCATATTACTAACGGTCTTAGTCTATTTTGAATTCAATCCTCCGCATGCTGCGTGGTGTGTCAGTAGCAGCACGTGGTTAGCATGAGCGAAAATCAGCTGCTTGAATTGTAAATTTGGGCCATGGAATTACGGCTTGAATTTCTTAATCTGGATTTCTTTCATAGGGCGGTAGTGCTTGTCATTGGCTGTCAGCAATTCCTGACCAATTGCAACAGCAGTAGCTCCAATTAGGGCGTCGGCAAGTTGAATTGAATCACTCAAATAATGCTGCTCAACATAAAACATTGCCTTCGCCGAAATCTCTTCATTCAGGTAAATGATTTCGGCAGGCCAATCGCGAATAGCTTTTCTCAAAGCAGTCAACTCAAGTTTATTCCTCATCCCTTGCACTAACTCCATATAGGTGATAACAGACATAGAAAAGCCATTGGCTCCTTCAACAGCCATTCGAGCTTTTCGATTGCCTCGCATATACCAAATCAAAACATCTGTATCTACGAGCATCAAAAGCGCCTCTGTCGCAGATTTCGCACGAATGCATCCACTTCCGTTGCAGCCTCGTAGTCGCGCCATATTCCGAACAGCTCTATGCCTCTATCATCCCTGTTTTCAGCCTTCGCTAAAGGAACGAGCTTCGCCAATGGTTTTCCACGATAGGTAATGACCACCTCTTCTCCCCTTGCAACAGCTTCAAGCAATTCTTTAGAGTAGAAACGCAGATCTTTTGCCGTAGCCTTCATTTGCACCTCGTCAAGTTTATACATCAAAATATAAACTCAAGTAAGGCAAAGGGCAAGATTTTTATAGCAAATTCTTGCTAACACCAGCGCTCTGATGCGAGTCAGCCTTGATATATAAAATTGTCGATCTATTCTGAATTTTTGAAGGATTCCCAAATCCAATTGCGCAAATGCCTGGTGGCGCGTCAATAGCAGTGCGTGATTAGCATGGCCTTGTGACCAAGAGTTGAAAAACGAACTTCTTAAAGGTCGAAGATTTCTGTTTGCAGCTACCCCATTCTTTCCAGCAACTCGTAATGGTTCACAAGAATATGACTGAGGTACGTTGTCGATTGCTCAATTGCAGGAATACGTCCAAAGCGTTTATAACGGCCCACGCCAAGCGTGCTGTTTAGCCCAGCATTGTAGGCAATGGTTGCCGCCAGGATATTGCCATTACGGGCTCGAAGTCCCTCAGCGAGCATCTTAACCATCGAGAGGACTGGCTTCTTATAGGTGAAGCGTTCATCGAAGTTGACGATGTAGGCGAGGTCTTTGGGATTGAAGATATCCTTCCCTTCGACATTTGCTCTCAGATAGGTACGAAAATCGTCCCGTGCCTTGCTGCGCGCCGTATCGTATTCGTCTACCCGGCGCAAGTATTCGAGATGTTTTGCGGCCGCCTGGCGATGCTTGCCGACCTTCCCGCTCTGGATAATTTCAAGTGCCTCTGTTAGCGAGAAGCGTCGCTTGGGCTTGTTTTGCCGGCGATAGCGGCGGCGATCATCGCGAATTCTATAGTATTCTGCAGCTTTATTGGCCAGTTCTGTCCGGACATAGGGGGGGTGTTTATGATTTGGACTGATCCCGGCACAGAGCATATCGTACGAGAGGGCTGTGGGTTGGATAAACTGGCATATGCCAACTGCGAGTGCTGTAGATACGGCAAATTCGTAGAAGTAAGATTCCTTCATCATTTGGGCAATTGCCCAGACCGGATCAACAGGATAGATGTTCTTGTGGCGATTTACGCCAACCATCAACCAGTAAACGATATTTTTGAGCCGCTTGTCAAAATCGATAGCTGTAAAGGGTTCATTCCATACCGGAACTTTATTCGGGTAGTGGTCTTTAAGGAAGCCAACCGTAGCTTTTACAAGACGCTCGCTATACTGCTTTGATGCTTGTCCGGATGGCGGTTGGTAGCTGCGGGGGATAATTACGTTAATGGGCGTGAGGTCTTGCAGTTCTCTGGCTTCGGCAGGTGTGGCATTTGCCAAAGCCAGAATGAGTCCACTTCCCATACCTTTAATGAAGTCTTTTCTATCCAGGGACAAAGCTGTTCTCCCGTCATCGTGGCTGATAGATGATTATCACTCGCGCATCCCCTCGCCACTATACTAACGACATATTTGTCCGGAAATCAACCGTAAAAAATGTTTGGGAGTCGAGCCTATCTCACATCATATCTCAAAAACGCAAAAAAGCCAAGTGCAAATGCCGCGATGGTATAAAAAAGCAATATACCAACGTCTAAGATTGTGCTATTGGCGATTGTTGAGAGGGTTTGCCGCGGTACGTCAAAGCGCGGTATTTCACTGAGGTCCAGGCTTTCGATACCCCTGCTTCCGGAAAAGCTGAATCCGGTCTCACTGTCAATCGAAATGCGGATACCGCTGGTACCTTCATTCTCTTCCTGCTTGCGGGACGTAAACGCCAGGAAACCGTCACGATATTGGTTCAGGGCATCCTCATAGCTGTTCTTAAGCATTATGTTGGTATTTGCCAGGGTCATGCAGGCAAGTTGATAGGCAGAGGCCGGCGAAAAGCGCGACAGTGAGAAGCCCAGTCGTTCCTGCTCACTACGGCGGTTTCGATGATCCTCATTCAGTTTCTTGTTATGATCCGAAATTTCTCCCTGAATCTTTTTGCGAGATGCCTCTTCTTCTTCCATCCACCCCCACATATTATCTTCTTCAAAGGCTTCTTTCTCTGCAGGTGTCATATTGGCCATTTGTTGACGGCGTGCAATTCTTGCCTCTTCCATTTTGTCGTAATGAGCATCCCAGGCCGATTGTTCATACGCTGCCTGTTGACTCTCGATCTCGGCAACGCTGGGAATTGTGACCAATTGACCAGCCAGCATAACGCCGGCACGAGGAACGATCAGAACCATGGTTACCCAGGCCACCAGCAGAATCATAAATGATGTCGAAGAACGCCTGGTCATAGCCGATACCATCAATCCGGCAGCAATGAAAAAGACGAAGAAGAGGATCGAGGTCAGTAGTAGCACCGATATCTTTATCCAGTCTTCGCCGGTGATCGGTACCCGATAAAGAAGCATTAGCAAAATGCCAATGAGGATGGGGATTAGCAATGGGATCACCAGGCCAAGTGTCGAGCCGAGAAACTTGGCGAGAATATATTTGGCCCGTGGCACTGCATTGGCGAAGGTTAATTTCAAAGTGCCTCGCTCGCGTTCCCCGTTAATTGCGTCGTAGGTGAATAGAATTGCCAGGAGTGATAGCGCAACTTGAGTGATGAAAGCAAAGTCGATAAAGCGAAATACCGCAAATATTGGGTCATCGGAATAGCTACTGCGGCGCAATTTGATTCCCTCATAGCGGCCCACGCTGGACAGGCGGCCAATATCATTTTGTACGCCAGATACTAAAATTTGCATGACCTGTGGTTTGCGAAAAATTTGGTTTGACATGCCATGCCAGGACAAACTCTCAGCCAGGCGTTGATTATTAAGCTGACTTGCAGTGTCATAGGCTTTCACATTTTCCTGATATTCATTGATGCCGATGAAAATACTCAGCAAGATCAGAATGGAGCATGCGCCAAATGTGGCAGCAAACTTCGGACTGCTGATAATGGATTTGAGCTCTTTTAGTATCATCAATTTGAGCATGATTTCCTCTTGTGCTTTTCAAAAATGTTGACTGATCTTTTTAGACAGGTTAACCGGATCTACAGGATTTTCTAAAACCCTTCGCCACAGATACACACGGATTTTCACAGATTTACACAGATTGAGAAGCAGGGGGAAAACAAAACCCAGGCCATACCGTTCTTGTAATATTCTGTTCTTAATTACTTTACATTAATTATCATCTGTGTTTGTTCGTGTCAATTTGTGTGGAAAGAATTTATCCTCTTAATCCTGTCTAATATTTCTTGTCTTTATCTGTGTCGAAAGGTTTCCTCTGGCCTAGCGCACATCATAGCGCAGGAAGGTCGTATATGCCCCGGCAAAAAACAGGATGTTAAATAGCGCAAGCAATCCAAAATCGAGAAACGAGGCATTAAATACGGTTGCTACCGAAGGCGGCTGATATTGAAATACCGGGATCTCCTGCGGATCAATTTCTTTCGGTGTCACATCATCCCCGTCGCGGCGGAAAACCATGACCATGCCACCGCCCTTCAGCGTTCCACCGGTTTTCTCTCTCATAAAGGATGCATAGCTTTGCTGATAGGCTGAGGCGGCATCCAGGAAATGCTGTTTCAGATCGATGGAGGTTCCGGCGAGGTTCATCACCGCCAGCGAGAACGCGGCCGACGGACTGAGGCGAGCCAGTGAAAACGCGAGGCGTTCCTGCACGCTTTGTTCATTCCTGCGTTGTTCTGCAAGCCTCCCGCCCAGTTCACGCATTCGCTGGTCGCGCTCAGCGCTGAGATCTTGCATCATTTTTTGAAAATCCTGCATGATCTGGTCAATCTCTGTGTCTTCTGACGGCTTGAATTCATTCATCTTGTCGCGATCTTCACGCCAGATTTGCGCATTCAGAACGCTTTTCTGGGCAGAGATTTCATCAACGGAAATCACGTCCACGGCACGTCCGGCAATCAGTACCGCGCTGCGTGGTAGAATCAAAACCGAGAAGATCCATATGACCAGCAGGAGCAGGAAGGCGTTTGATGAACGATGTGTCAATCCCGAAACCCAGACTGACAGGGAGAGAAAGATGCCGAAATAGAGGTAACCGGCAAGAATTACCAACGCCAGCTTGCCCCAGTCCTGACTGCTCATGGGAATGCCCATAATTGGCAAAAGCAAGCAGCCGATCAAGATTGGAATCAGGAGCGGTAAGGCCAGGGCCAAGAAGGAGCCGCTAATTTTTCCGAGAATGTATTTGTCCTTGGGAATACCGTTGGCAAATGTTAAACGCAATGTCCCTTGTTCCTTCTCCCCGCAGATGGCGTTGTATGCAAAGAGAATCGCAAATAGCGAGAGAATGATCTGGAAAATAAAATCCAGGTCGAGGAAGCGAAATACCGCAAAAAGCGGGTCATTGTTGAAGCGACTATCTTCTGCGCGAAGCTCTCCGAGGCCTTGAACCTGAATGTTACGGCCAATATCATTGGAAATGCCGGTTACCAGGCTTGAAACCGGATTCGGCGGTAGGTAAATGTGATGATTTACATTTAGCCATTCTGTAATGCCCTCCATCTGACGGAAGTTCTCGGCGATTGCCGCTTCGTAACGCGTTTGACTTATCTGGTAATTGCGAGCGCCGACGTAAAATGCCAGGACAATCAGGCAGGCACAAACACCAAAAGTTACCGCGAAGCGAGTTGAGCCAATGATTTCTTTGAGTTCTTTCTCAATCAGTGTTTTGAACATTGTATAGACCCTCTTATAACTAGGATGTCGGTTGTAGCGTTTCTCCCTCTACTTCCCCCAGGGGGGACGATCTGGCAAGACTCGAACAACAAAATAAAATATCATCCATCACTCGAACCTTACCTCGGAGCTGCTTAACTGGCGACGGCCATGCCACTTACCATATAGTTGACGTACAGTTCTTCAAGGTTCTCTCCGCGAAGCTCTTCAGTGGTTTTTTGCATCACCAGCTTACCTTCGTTCATGATGCCAATGGTATTGGCGATTTGCTTGGCGCGGAAGATATCGTGAGTTGACATAAGAATCGCTTTTCCTTCGGAGCGCAGATCATCGAGGAGGCTGATAAACTCCAGGCCAGCTTTGGGATCAAGACCACTGGTTGGTTCGTCGAGCAGGATTGCCGGCGCGTCTTTTAGAATCGCAATGGCAATACCGCATTTTTGGCGCATCCCTTTCGAAAAATCACGCAGGCGTTTGCCATGCGCTTCTTCTTGCAGGCCGACTCTCAACAGGGCCGTGCGGTACTCCTCTTTGCTATAATCATTTTGACCACCCAGGCGGGCAAAATAGTCGAGGTTTTGCAATGCGGTAAAGTTGGTATAGAGCATCACGTTTTCAGACACGTAGGCAATTTTTTGACGGGCAGTCAAAGGCTCTTCATGGGTAACGATGCCGTCGACTATTGCCTGTCCTGAAGTCGGATCAATGAAATTCAGGAAGAGATTGATGGTGGTGGTTTTACCGGCACCATTGCCCCCTAGCATGGCATAGATTTCTCCCGGGGCAACAGCCAGAGAGAGATCGTCAAGCGCCAGCACCCCGTCTTCATATCGTTTTGAAAGGTGAGCGGCAACCAGCATGCTTTCCTGGCGGCCCGAGCCATCAATTTGTGATAAAGTTTCGTTCATGGTTTCTCCTTAGTGATCTGATTTCTTTTTTAAGGCCCCTCATCCCTTAAATCCCCTCAGGCAATTGCAGCTTAAAAACTTGCCGCGAATGAACACGAATTTTCGCGAATGATCCTTTGGATTCAGGTCGATTTTCGAGTCACTAGATACATTTGTGTCAATTCGCGGACATTCGCGTTGATCATTTTCCGTTTTGCACCCCCCTGTCTTACCGGAAGAGGATGTACAGCCAGAGATCTACGTGGTGGCTTCGGCGTCAAGCCCCTCTCGCCCTTATTTCCGTGACAGGCGGATGCCGAAGACCACCAGCCCTATGATTAGTCCGAGGATCGTAAGAACAATAACTGCTGTCAACAATACATTTGCTTCGGCCAGGATCTCGACCGTCACGGTTTTATCTTCACCGTTGATAGGCTGGTTTTCGGAAAAAGATGTCGTGCGAACACGCGCTTCATATTTGCCTACCGCGACGCCGGGCGGCGGCGTCAGTTTTAGCTGAAATTTCTTCTCTTCCGCAATGTCCAGGCTTTCGATAACCGGTGGAATGATCTCCTTGTCCCAATTGAGAGGCACATCTGCTTCGAGTTCAACATTGTCCAGACGGCGGCTGCCTTCATTCTTCACATGGATACTGGCGATTACGGATTCATCTGTGTGGATGCCGTGATAAAGCTGCGGTGCCTTTACCAGCAGGCGACCAATCCCGCGAGGCACAACTTCCAGCTTTACGTAACCGACATTCAGCTTCTGTATGTCAGTTTCATTCCAGATTTTATCCTGTAGATTGCCGAGTGCAGCCCGCTGCTCGCGAGGAATAACCAGCATGTAAAAGGGGATGGCTTTATCCATTTGAACGGCATCTGTCGGGCGATCGGGCATGAAGATCTGCAGTGCAGCGTAGCGGGTGTTGGCTGACTCAGTAAATTTGAACTGACTGAGGCGTGTCTGTCCGCTACGATCAGTGAAATAGCGATTAATCTGCTGCGGAAGGTTAACCACTTCCAGTTTGTAATTTGTATTCAGACCACTGAAAAGCTCCAGGGTCATTTCAAAGGAGGCGGAGCCGCCCAGCTCAACTTCCTGTGAGAACTGTTCCGACTGAACAATGACCTTGTTAACGCTGGCGTCTTTTTGCAGGTAGATCTTGGGACTGCGGGTTGTGCCACTGCCGTAAACCAGATTAACGGTTACCGCATCCAGGTCTTGAAGCAGTGCGAAATCCAGTGTTTTTGGCTTTCCTGCCGTCAACTGACTGATCTTTGCTTCGTACGGCTGGCTGATAATGGCGCCTTCATCATTTAGCAGCGATATATAGACATTGTTGACGATATCAGGCTGCAGTGAACGAAACAGCGCATCATCAATGTTCAATAGCTTGCGGTATTCAGCGCTGCCACCAGAGGCATTGGCCAAAGTGAGTTTTACATGTTTGCGTCCATCCGTCGCCTGGTATTTCACAGCGCCGGCAACGGTAACGTATTGCATCTCAAAAAGTACGGCGAGCAGGGACTGTTGATAATTCACCTCCGCATCGGCAAAAGTACGCCGGGTACTTTCCAATTCGCGCGATGAGATCAGCTCCTTTTCGGCCAATTCACGACTGCGTTCCAGATCCGCCTTGGCAGCTTCGTAGGCGCTCTTGGCCCGCTTTAAGCCAAGCAATCGATATTCATCATCTCTTTGATTAAACGGTACTCCCACCTGGGCTCCCAATCCGCAGGGTAGAAAAATAGCAATTGTCAAAATTGCGCAGAGAATTCTGTAGATATGCATGATTGTTCCAGTTTTAGTTTGTTAGTTGCTGCGCATCATTACCCGGCCTCGTGAAGCCGGCTTCTTTAGCGTTGAACGAATGGTCTTTCCGTTGCGCAAGACTTCGATCGTCAGCTCTTCACCCACTGCAATGCCGGCATATTGCTTGTCCCACTCTTCGGTGCTGGATAGAGGTTTCCCGTTCAGCTTACTAATGATGTCACCGGTAGCAATGTCCAATCCGTCGACTTCACCGAGGCCTTCGATCGTTTCCACTTCGAGCCTGTCTCCCTTGCCGCGCAAGAGCATGCTGAGCTCGGCAGCAAGCGTTATATCTTCATTGCCGCCTTCACCATCATCACGGCTGACACGCATAACCATCTGAGGAGCATCTTCGGGATCGATCTTGGGGAAGCTGCGAATAAACATCTCTTCTCCGCGGCGCAGGCCCAATTTTACATCTGCGCCAATTTCTACAACGTCATACAGCTCTTTGAATTCCGCCACGGTGCGGATTCGCTTTCCGTTCATCATCAGGATTTTGTCTTCTTCTTTGATATCGACGCCTTTATAGGCCTTTTGGAGATGGTCTGACGGCATGGTAAGCAAGAATTTGAGTTCGCCATCAACCTCGCCGATCAGCGCGCCAAATTCTACCAGTTGATGGGTTTCGCCATCAACTTCCAATTCAACCCGCCGTGAGAATTCCTGTGCAGAAATGGAGCTAAGCAGAAAGCATGTCACGAAGCTAGCCAGTATCAGTTGTTTGGTTTTCATCAGTTCCTCCTTTTCAAACTGCTAAAATTGATGGATTTGTTGCCATTTTGGGCATAGAAAGCCTGTGCGCTTCTTTCAGGAAGCGCTCAGGCTGTATAAACTGTAGTGGGGATTATTTAGGGTTCTGTTCGCATTCGCCTAATCTGCATTTTCGCTCTGCGAACGGGCGCACCTTCGTTACTCTTAAAAAAATAGCGGTATGAGCCAGGTTGCAAAGTAGCTGCATCCGGGAAAGCCATGCGTAAGGAGTCGCTTATCACATCGCTCTCCACACTGTAGACGAAAATTGCTTTTTGCGGAGAGGGCGGGGCTAAGGTAGGGGCAGCCCAGGTTACCGTCAACATGAGAACGACGATAGGCATCACAGTCTTGACACGTCGCCAGGGTGCACACTTTTGTGGTGTGTCGTTCAGGATTCTGCTTACGCGACGAACCAACATCGACGGGCGTCCACCCATGGCGGCAATAAAACCGGGTTGGGGACGATTGCCGACCCATTCCGCCACTTGCGTCAAGCATTTGGCAAAGTCAATCTTTTTGCTGGTATGCAGCAATGCCCAATCGTCACAGAGGTATTCAGCTGTTTCTTCCATCCGGCGACGTGCCAAATGATTCAACGGTTGGAAAAAGAGAATGCTATTTAATAAGAGGGTGGTTACCAGCCACAGGGGATCGTGACGGAGCAAATGAGCCAATTCATGGGCAAGCATCGTTCGCTGCTCTTCTTCACTGAGCTCATGCATTGCTCGTACGGGCAAGCAAATTTCCCGAAGGCCAAAAGCGATGGGGCTGACGATATTGGTTGAACAGGTCAGCTTTACTTTCCGGCGGCTGCCTGTCTGCACGAGGAGACGGTCGAGATTTTCGCGCAATGGCCCATCGTAAATGCCGATTCGTTCCCCGATGCTCCGGCGGAGTTGATAGTAAGAAATGAAAAAGCGCAGAATCAGCAGAAAGGAGATACCGAGCCAGATCCAGAAAATCCATTTTGCCAACGATCCGGCGATCAATGTGGGATGGTTCTCGGCAGAGTTTTCCAACATTTGCTTCATTGCTGGAAATGTTGCGGAAAGGTCTTCCAACTGCGCATTCCAGGTATCACCGGCCCAAACAAAGCCACTGTCGTAATCAGTTTCGACGGTTACTTCCATTTGCCTGGGTTGCAATTCGCTGAACAAGTTCTGGTGCATATCTGTGAATGGGGAGGCGGATTTGTCTTCGCTGCTAATAACCAGAAAGGTGCTGGTGACTTCTTTACTTACGACGGCGCTTTCCACCGGAAAGTCGATAAGCAACTCCGCAGGATCTATATCTTTTGATTCAAGTTGCGTTCGAAAGGATTGGTGTGATTCCGGTTCATTGCCTAGTTGGTGATGTCCGGCAATCGGTTCCAGGCCGCTGGCTAACTGAAGGGAGGTCGTCAGGATGCCGCCCATGATGGCAATTTTCCAAAGCGTATCCTGAACATGTGGATCGCGAGATTTCCTGATTTGGCTGATTAACCAAACTGCGATCAGAATCAAGCTGCTATGCAGGGAGTAGGTTAGTAGCCAAGTGATGATCTGGGGAATCAATGGATTTAGTTGCTCGAGCAATGCGGTTACATTAAACATCCTGTTTGCCCTCCTCTTCTTCCTTGTCGGCAATCATCTTTTTGAGCTGTTCGAGCTCCTGCGCTGACATATCCGATTCCTTTAGCAAATGGCTGGCCAGGGCGCTGAAATTTCCCTTGAAGATCCGCTTTACCAAATCGCCAACCATTGATGTGCGAACTTCTTCTTCGGAGACTAGCGGATAATAAAGATATTGACGTCCTTCCGTGAGATGATGAATAAGGCCGCGCTTTTCCAGGCGAGATAACATGGTTGCCACAGTGGTTGTTGCCAAGCTCTTGTCGCTACTCAAAGACTGATGAACTTCACTAACAGTGGCCTCTCCGGATTCCCAGAGAATTCGCATAATTGCTGCCTGCAAGTCACTAAGGCTTTTATCTTTGGACATATCACTCCTCATGCATCACATGGTTTAGTATTACATGTGTAGTTCTACGCCTGTAGTATATAAAGGTTTCAAATAAAAATCAACAAAAATTAGAGGGGGATAATATGCGACTAGCTCATGAATCACTATCATCCGGATCATCATTGAGTTCCGGCGCGTCTGATGGATCAGTTGCTTCCCCATTTTTCATGTATTCGCGGGGGGACATACCGTAGCGTTCTCGGAAGCGTTTGGCAAAATAGGCCGGTGAGTTATAGCCGACTTCGAGGGCGATTTCAGAAATATTCATCGATTTTTTCTTTAATAACTGGGTTGCTCGCTTCAGGCGGATTTCTGAGATAAACTCGTTGGTGGGAACACCCGTTAATTTCTTGATTTTCAGGCTTAGATTTTGACGTGTATAGCCGACTGCTTCAGCAAGGTCGCTGTTCTGGAAGTTGCCATTTGATAAATTGCCAATAATGATATCGACTACTCTGTCCATAAACTCTTGCTCATGTGATGAAATGTTGCCATTGTCCGGAAAAAGTAGATGGTCTTTACGAATATATTCAACCATGGCTCGGCGGGTCTTAATAAGATTTGCCGCCTGGGCACGCAGCTCCTGCAAGTCAAACGGTTTGGGGATATAGGCATCCGCGCCAACCGATAGGCCTTGTAATTTTTCGTCATTCGTTGTTCGGGCAGTCAGTAGGATTAGCGGCACATGCCTGGTTTTTTGATCTTGTTTAAGTTCACGACACATTTGCAGGCCGCTCATTTTAGGCATCATTACATCGCTAATAATCAAATCGGGCACAGTCTCCTGGGCTTTGGTCAAGCCCTCCAGCCCATCAGCAGCAACATCGACCTGGAATTCTGTAGAGAAATTGTCCTGCATAAAATGACGCAGATCTTCAAAATCTTCGACGATGAGCACCAGCGGCCGGTCCGGATTTGCTGCCTTGCCATTTGAGGAAATCTCCGCGGTGTGTCCATTAGGTATGAGCTGGAATGCTTCCTCCGGTCCGTTTGTCGATGGTTTACCTGGAAACTCTTGATCGGGCTCCGGGTCCTCTAGAATTTCTTCTACACTTAGATGCGCTTTACCGAGCGGCAAGCTCAGGGTGAACTCAGAGCCCTTTCCCGGTTCCGTTTCGAGGGTGATTTTCCCATGATGCAATTCGGCCAACCCTTGCGCGAGCGAGAGACCAATACCACTGCCAATTTCTACCTGATCCTTGTTGTTACTTCCCTGGTAGAAACGGTCAAAAATTCTGGCGGCTTCCTCGGGAGTCAGGCCCGGGCCATTATCTTTGACGGCAATATTGATAAATTCAAGATCGCCGGTGGTTATTTTACCATTCTTCTTGGTTGAGGGAGATTGATTACTGATTGTTACCGTAATCTCACCGCCATTTGGGGTATACTTGCAGGCATTGCCAATCAGGTTAACCAATATTCGTTCAACTTTTGCACGATCAATATAGACCGCAATGTCCGGTTTCTCGCTACGGCATGAAATAGTCTGCTGCTTGCGGCCAGCAGCGTCTTCCATATAGAAGGTGGTGTTCATCACTAGGTCAACAATATTGAGCCGGCGCGTTTTCAACGGTACATTGCCCTTTTCCAGCTTATCGATATGCATTAAAGCATCTATTAGTGATTCCAGGCGCTCGGCGCTGTCTTTAATGCGTCGGAGGTCTTTCAAAGTATCCGGATCTTTATGCTTTCTCAGCAATTTCTCGACCGGCGCTGAAATCAGGGTCAGGGGCGTACGGAAGTCATGGGATACGTTTGTGAAGAACTGTGATTTCAGTTCATTCATCTCCGCTTCTTTTTCCATGAGCCTTTTCTCGTTGGCAATTTCCTTGCGCAATCTGCTACGCCTTCGCCAGGCGCGAAAGCTGGCCCAGGCAATAAGCGCGGTGGCGAGAATATAGAAGAGGTAAGCAGATTTGGACTTATATGGGGGAGGAAGAATCTCAATATCCAGTTTACGTGCTTTGGGATTCCAAATACCGTCGTTATTGGTTCCCTCGACCACAAGGGTATAGTCTCCGTGGTCAAGCTTATTCAATTCAATATAATGGCGCTCGCCAATATCCTGCCATTCATCGTCGCGGCCAATCAACTTGTAACGATAGCGATTTTTACTGGGGGCAGCAAAATCGAGTGCTGAGACGGTAAAGCCGAGATAATTCTCATCATGATCGAGGGTGATCCGATCAGTCAGGTGAATGGGCTTACGGAGAATGGCATCTGCAGAATTGCTTGCGGAAATGGGGACCGGCTGATTATGCAATAGAAACTCGGATATAACAATTGGCGGCTGGTATGCTCGTTTCTTAATGTCTTTCGGATGAAACCAGGTTAGGCCTTCCCGGCTGGTGTAGTAGAGCGTGCCATCCCGGCCCGAAAATGTGCCGCTCGTTAAGGTCATTGGCAGGCCATCTCGCCGGGTCAATGTTGAAATTTCGTTTCCTTGCCGATCAATTATCGCGATACCATTACCGGTGCCGAGCCACAATTTTTCGTCCGCATCTATATGAATATTATAAACCTGTTCACTCACCAGTCCATTCGCTATTGAATAGGTCTCCGTAATATTGTTCTCTGCATCAATTACAATAAGGCCGCTGCCGGTTCCAACCAGCAGATTGCCTGCTGTGTCTTCTCTTATTGACCATAGCTCGTTCCTATTATCTATAGTCCTTTCATTTGCAGATACGAAACGCCGTACTCTATCTGAACCAGGTTCCATGTAGAATAGCCCGTTTCTGCTGGCTATCCATAGCCGGCCTCGGCGATCGCTGCAGAAGTTGGTTACCAGTATATTTTGGGGTTGCCCGTCAGGGTATATAACCGGGGCCCGGTATTCGCGAGTCTCACCGGTCGTCTTTGAAAATTTGATTAATCCGATTCTCGATGTGCCTAACCAGAGCTCTGATTCTTCGCTGCCGTAGTTGAATATATTCAGGATGTATTCATCCGGTTCGACCGGTTGGAGCGTTTCCTTACTCAAAATTAGTTCGGCTGATTGTAGATGGGGACTGAACCTTACCAAGCCCTTCTGTGTCCCGAGCAAGAGATGATAATTATCGCCCTCGCGTTCAATATCTATCGAAACGACAATTAGATCGTTAAGCAGTGCTGGCGATTGAATTCTTTCAATCTCAATTGTCACCGGATTGAAATGAAACAATCCTTTTCCAAGCGTTCCGAGCCAAATATCGCCTTCGCCTGTGTATACGCCACAAAGTGGTGCTGCACCTTCCAGTCGATTCTTCTTGTTCAGGTGATAAAATTTATTCGTTTTACTGCTGAATCTGTTAAGGCCATTATCTTTGCTGCCTATCCACATAACCCCGGAGCGGTCCTTGTAGATATACCGCAATGCGTTTGTATTGAGGCTGGAAAGATCGTCTACTTTATGGACAAAATGTTGGGGATCGCCCCGCTCCACATCTACCCTGTACAGCCCTGATGTATCGCAGGCAATCCACAGTGTACTATCTTCATCTTCGTATAAATGCTGTGCTTTTATGTCAGCCAGATATAGTTTGAATTCCATTTGAGCCGGATCTTTGTAAAATACCCCGTGATCTGTTCCGATCCAGATTCGATTGACATGATCCTCGATGATGCTGTTGCCCACAATTTCAGGGTTTAGATACCTGCCTTCCTCGAAGGAAACCGGTAAGAAGGTCAAGCCATCATCATTCGAATAGAATATCCCCCCGGCAGTTGCGATCCATAGTCGCCCGGAATGATCTCGAATGACTGAGTGGATGGAGAAGTTTTCATTGCGGATTTCGGGAGCTGATTTCCTGGCAAGTTCAGATACCGCTCCCGATTCGACATTGAATCTTAGTAACGCACCACGACTTCCCAGAAGCAAAATTGTGCTGTCAGAATCAAGGTGTTTTGGGTCTTCATATATTGTATAAATGAAGTTGCTGGTTGCAAGCGCGGTCTGGCCGTTCGGATCAAAATAGTGGACAAAGCTGTCTTTTTCGACGATATAGCGCTCCAGACCACTATAGTTGGTGCCAATCCAGAGGCGCTCTTTGCTATCCATGAGTAGAGAGGCAATACGGCTGCTGCCTATGGAAGTGCTGTCCCACGCATCATATCGATAGTGTTTGAAAGAATAACCATCGTATCTATCGAGGCCATTGAGTGTGCCAATCCAAAGAAATCCACTCGAATCTTCTGCTATGGAAGTGACAAAATTGAAAGCCAGTCCGTTGTTTTCGTTAATATGTTGAAAATAGATGTCTGGTGTATCCGGGTAAGCAAGACAGCAGAGCAGGGAGAGGCAGGTGAAGAGTTTGGTTAGGGCGGGACGTCTTGAGACAGAGCGCCTTGGTATTTCATTTAGCGCCGAGTATGGAGCGTTTTGCTTCAAACAATGGAAAAAAGCGACCACGGACTTTATCATAAGAAAGCACTTTCTTATTCGCCGTTAAATCATTTTAAAAATTAGTAAAACCGGTGCTGATGAGACAATATTTGGTCAAAATAGTGATTTTTCACTATTTTTTTGATAAGCAGGGCACAACAAATAGAATAGGTATTTTGTTTGTGCAAAGCAATGGTTGGTCTGAATAATTGAGAGGCAGGACTTTTTTGCAGTGTATCATGGTTTGTCAATCCTATTGATCAGAAAATTGATCCGGCCAAACAAAAAGGGACTTATCCCAAATTATACCTGCTGCCAATACGCAGCAGCCAAAACCGGGGTCAAATCCCTTTTGTTGTTCGGATACACCGAACGTGTTGATACTCCCTCAGCCCAATCTCCTGAAAACATTTCCCTCCTAACTCCAACCTCCCTCCCATAAAATGCCCCCTTCCAACTCCTTTTTTCCTCCGGATAGACAGTTCATGTCTATCTACTCTGCAGGGGTCCCGTTATGGTAGA
The DNA here is from genome assembly GCA_028284445.1 of Calditrichia bacterium. GTDB lineage: Bacteria > Calditrichota > Calditrichia > RBG-13-44-9 > J075 > JANQRS01. The sequence continues at coordinate 74,118 of JANQRS010000023.1, read as the reverse complement.
AAGATCCTCTCCGTAAAATGAAATATTTGACAGGTGATGTCTAGCGGCTGTTTTGTATCTCCCGATACGAAAAAACCAACAGGTGAAGCAGATCAAATAGGTGACAAAGAACCAGTAGAAATTTTAAATGCTCGAGTGAAACATACAAAAATCCACAAAGCCAGTCGATCACTCCTGTCAAAATTTCTATAAATATTGTCACATTTGCCAGGAATTATCGGGTTTTGAGCGGTTTTGTAGGAGAAAAAATGAGGAGTTTTGTAAAATGAAGTAAATAAACAAAAAAGGGGAGCATTAAGCTCCCCTAAATCTTGCGGGACCGACGAGACTCGAACTCGCGACCTCCGGCGTGACAGGCCGGCGTTCTAACCAAACTGAACTACGATCCCTGATTCCGTAAAGTGGAGCGCCAATATAAGGTTGACTTGAAAATAAAGTCAAGCGAAATCTCAGCTTTTATTGTCTCCACCTATTTGATGCTTTTTGAGCTTCGACATGAAGGTGCTGCGATGTATTCCCAGCTTCTTTGCTGCCCGTACCCGGTTGTTGTTACATTCCTTGAGGGCCCTGGTAATCAGCGTCTTTTCAAAAATATCGACCTGATTGGTCAGGGAGCTGTCTTCCTCCGCCTGCAACTCAGGCACGGCTATCATATTGGAGTAGACTATATTCTGCGGCAGATCCTCGACTGACAATCTGTCTGACTTTGACAGAACGATTGCCCGTTCAATAACGTTTTCCAATTCACGGATATTGCCGGGCCAATCGTGCGCCTGTAGAACGTCTATCATGTCATCATCAATTTGCACAATCTTCTTTTCAAATGCCTGGCTGTATTTCTTGACAAAATGCGCAACCAGGATAGGAATGTCGTCTGCGCGATCGCGAAGCGGCGGCACTTCGATTGGAATAACATTTAATCGATAGAAAAGATCTTGCCGGAACGCCTGCTCTTTTATTGCCTTTTCCAGATCTTTATTGGTTGCAGCAATAATTCTAACGTCGACCTTGATCTTGTCGGTTCCGCCAAGCCGTTCAAATTCGCGCTCTTGTAAAACTCGTAAGAGCTTTACCTGGATATTGGGCGATATTTCTCCAATTTCATCCAGGAAAATGGTACCACCATCGGCCAGCTCAAATTTGCCAATTTTATCTTTAATTGCACCGGTGAACGCGCCTTTGACGTGTCCGAACAATTCGCTTTCCAGAAGATTTTCCGCCAGCACCCCACAGTTTAAATCGACCAACTGTTTTTTGACGCGCTTGGAGCTGAAGTGAATGGCCTTGGCAATCAGTTCCTTTCCGGTACCATTTTCGCCACGAATGAGAATGGTTGAATTGATCGGGGCAATTGCCTTAATCAATTCGAACAACTCCAGCATTTTCGGAGTACGGCCAATGATATTATCAAAATTGTATTTGTCGTTGAGCTGTTCCCGAAGATAGTCATTTTCGCGCATTAGCGAACTCATATGCGCAAAATTTGCTACCTTGGAGAGAATCTCATCGAGGCGAATTGGTTTAAGAATGTAGTCCTTCGCTCCTTTCTTCATCGCTTCAACGGCGGTTTCTATTGTTCCGTGCGCCGTATTCATGATAACAGCAATGGAAGGATATTTTTTGCGCACAATTTCCAATAACTCCATACCGTCCATTTCCGGCATTATCATATCTGAAATCATAATATCCGGTTCAATTTCGCGAATTTGGGCGAGGGCTTCGAGGCCGTTATGCGCAATAAACGTCTCGTAACCATTTCGCTTAAATAACTCGTCCATAAGCCCCAGAGCATCGACTTCGTCATCGACGATCAAAATCCGGGTTTTCATATAATAAATCCTCCAAAATACTATCTACATCGATACAGGCGTTTGCCGCATTTGCATAACCTATTTCTGCTCTTCTTCTGAAATCATATTGTTGAGCGTTCCCTGGTCTATGTTTTTCATGCCAGCAACCAGGAAATGAATCTTCAATAGTTTTCTGCCAGCGGCATGGGTATCGATAAAGATTTTTCCATCATAATTGGAAAGTATTGCATGTATGAGAGCCAGATCAAGCATTGAAAAACTGTCGTTTGAAATAAGGTTCTCGAATGGCTCGAAAATATTTTCCTGTATATCAATGTCACCAAGATCAACCTGGACCTCCAAACTTGCCTGGGCTGAATGCGACCTGATCAAGTGACAATGAATAGATATCGGCTGCACCTGTACCAAATTGGCAATAATCTGAAAGAGATACTCAAATGCATCTTCGAGGAAAAACCGGTTTGCTTGAATTAATATATGTTTTTCCTTCGGTTGATATTGAAGTTGAAATTCAACCGCGTTTTTCTTTTCAAACGCAACCAGATAGTCTTCCAGGAATTCAATCAGGGCAAAAACTTCCGGAATGGTATCTTCACGATTATAGTTGAACTTTTGCATCTTCGATACGAGGCTTGATATGCGACTGATTTGCCGGTTGATCACTTCAAATGAATGTGAGTGTCGCTCATCTTCCAGCTCTTTATGAAGCAACTGAATTCTGCCCGACAAAATATGGGTTGGATTTTGAATCTCATGCGCAAAGGCATTCGCCAATTTTTGAATCAGGTCGATGCGTTCTTTACGCAGTAATTGGCGGCAGGCCTCTTCCTGTAAGGTGCGATTCTCCATGGTCACAATCAGGCCTTCGATATAGCCGCGTGAGGTAGTCCTAAAGTCGGCTCGCAAATTGACATCAAAAATGCGATTTTGATTCGATTTGATGTTCACACGATAGCTGCCGGGCACCTTCCCAATTGTTAACTGCTGATAGATATGATTTAGCAGCTTGAAGCCATCCTCGAGATATTCGTGCAAGTGCTTACCAAGAATATCCTCCGGCTTCTTCCCGGTAAATTCACCAAAACGCCGATTGGCGTATTGGATCTCGAAATCCTGATTGATGACCACAATCGCTTCCGACGAGCTGTTCAAAAGGCTGTCGTAGAATTGTTGCCCCTGGGTTGCTTTCTGTTTTTGATAGAAAGTTTGCTCCTTGAACTGGCTTAAGCGCATCAACTGGTTCAAAACCAAGGACAGCTCCGTTGCTGTTGGAGACTCAGGTACCCAGCCATCAATGATTTTGCCGATAGCGGGTTCCCAGGATCGGGTTGCCTTGCGGGGACTGACGACGATGACAGACATTGTTGAATGCTGCTGGCGCAATTGGTCAATCAGTGCTTTGCCGGCTTCATCGAGCAGAGTACCGTGGACAATGAGTGGCACCATTTGATGATGATTAATGTTTTTACCCAATTGTTGCAGGCTTGTTGCTTCGAGAACGGTATGATCAAGTCCTTCCAGAAGCTCTCTGAGCCGGCTGCGGCGGGATTGATTACCGTCGATGATAAGAATGGGCGATTTACTCATGGCTTCAACCAGGGGCTTATTTGATCGCAAAATACGCTGGAAGAAGCGCCGCGATCATCGTATAAAGCTATCTATCTCGAGTGGATGTTTGTCTTAATTTTCGTCACTATCCTATTTATCGACACCCACTGCCGGAAATTTAGACGTTTTTATAAGAAAATTGTAGGAAATTTTGTAGGTCTGTCTATGTCAAGCGGACAAGAAACGCGATATCGACGGTTGAATACCTGCCGAAAAATCGAGAATCTGCCGGGCGTTTGTCATTGGGTCTTTGGTATTACTCTCAAGCACGTGAATATTTTCGGGATTGCGCTTTGAAATACCATGTTCATAGGTCTTGTCATAGTAGAAGGTTAGCAGCATTCTGCAACTGGTTGCCAAATCACCACTATCGAGAGCATCTCGAATGTCCCGGGTTCGCTGCCCGCCAAGTTTTTCATTGAGTCGTTCAACAGCCGCATGCAGTTGCGGCAGGGGAAAGTGACCGTAATCGCTTTCCAGGCGCTCGGTTCGCAGTGCGACGGGCATTTTCAGGAATACAACCTGCGCTGCACGCATCTGCAACCAAAAGGGTTTGGGAAGGGTTTTTGAACCGATGTTTCGGCTCTCATCCTCTATCCAAACCGGACGTTCTGCATCCACCTTCATCCAGGCGATGGCCAGCTTGTTCTCGAATTGCTGCTGAGTCGGCTGAGGCGCCTCACCAAGGCTGCCAAATGAAGAGCCCTTGTGATGGGCATACTTCTCAAGGTCAATCACTTGTTCTCCTGTGGCTGCCAGCTCGTGGAGGATATCCGTTTTGCCGGCGCCGGTATGGCCGCTCAGGATAATCATCGACTTTTCATGGGTGAATGCATCAAGCACATAGCGGCGAAAGGATTTGTAACCGCCATCGAGAACGGTAACCTGGAATCCAAAAGTGCCGAGCAGCCAGGCAACGCTGTTGCTTCGCATGCCACCTCGCCAGCAATGAAGCAAGACCTGACGTTCCGGGGCTTGATCCGCCACGGCATCTATTAGTTGGCGCATACGCGGTCCAACAAAATCCAGACCTTCACGCATTGCTGCTTCCTTGCCCGCATGTTTATAGGTCTTGCCGATGCTTTCCCGCTCTTCGTTACTGAAAAGCGGCAGGTTGAAGGCGCCGGGGAAATGACCTTTTGCGAATTCAGCGGGGGATCGTACGTCAAAGACCGGACGTTCGTCGGCAAGCGCTACAAATTCATCGATCTTGACGGTGGCAATCCGGGACATGTGGACTCTTTCATTCGAGGAAATCGATAAGCCCGACCCAAAATGGTGGATATTGCACCCTCAGGCTTATCGTTTGAAGACGAATTTTGCCTTATCATTTTTGCTAATCTGATTTAAAAAAGCAAGATAGTCACCATATTCGCTGGTGTCAATCTGTGTCCGAGTTAATTCGAGTTCGCGGAAGTAAGTCAACTTACCGCCCTTAAAGGAAAACGCCGTTCGATAATGTCCGAATGGAGTCTCCAGCGTTTGGGCCTTCGGCGATGACTCAAGCGAATAGCCAAGAGGAATTTTGACCGTGACGGAATCAGATCGTTGATTAGCGAAGAAATAGAATACCGGAAGCCGACGCTCATCAACGGCTTCATCGGGAATATTGTCGCTGGTTATCCGGCTGAACAGATTCGCATTAAAAAAGAGGCGTCTGCCACTTGTCGCTGCGGCGTTGGATATCGCCGTGGTAAATTCGATATCAACAGGCAGGCTGAGACTGTCTTTGATATTTGCCACTGCCACTTGATCAAAGCTTAAGCGTGGAAAATAGCGTCCGACAAATCGCTCCAGCCATTCTGTGGCTTCTTCAGATTTCCGTTCTGCGAGGTTGCCTCGCAAATAGCCCGCCCAATTTCCGCTGGCGCTGCTGTTGCCATCGAGCTTCAGCATGCCTGTTGAGGTAAGACTTCCCTTCACGTGGGTAGCCAGGCGATTGCTTGAAGCAGGTGACTCGGGAATACGAACTAATTCTCCACCATTCTCGGTGATCATTAAGACATGAGTACCTTCCAGATTGCGTCCGGCAACCTCGGCGGCCTGATAGTCGGCAGTGCATTCAACAAAAAGGGTGTCATCGGGGAGCGGCACCGCAGCAATACAATGGTTAAATTGATTGGATGGGAAATCAGGGTCCACCAGACCACTGTCTTTGAAACGCGCAAGCGCCGGATAAGCCTTAATACCAGCTACCTCCAGCATAGCTACCATTAATATCGAGAGATCCTTACAGTCCCCGTATTTATTGCGGAAGACTGATTCTGCGGAATGTGGTTGCCAGCCGCCGATGCCAAGGTGGATGGCAACGTAATGCGTGTAGTCCTGCAAAAAGCGATAAAGAACAGCGATTTTCTCCCGGTCGCTGCTCAGCGGTTTGAGCATTTGTTTGATCTGAAGGATCGCGTCGCCGGGCAGACTTTGACGTCCGGCCAGGAGACCGGCATACCAGCGGGCAAAATCATCCCAGCTCTTGCTATATCCGGTATTTCCGGCAAGTTCAAAGCGGTTGGGCTTGAATATTAATTTGATCTGAAAGCGATCGTCCGGCGATACAAAATCCTCTTGCAGGCGCGGTTCGAGTACATTCAATTTCCAGAGGTGAACTGTTTTGCCACCCTCTCTGCCTGTTTCCGGGGTTGGGGAAAGGCCACTGGCTGATACCGAATAGTCAATATCCTCGTGCAGGATGAGCTTATAGCTGGCGTGCAGGACAGGAATATCATCTTGCGGGTACCAATCCGGCCAGAAGAACAGTGACCGATACTCCACTTCTGTTTCGATCAGCACTTTGTACGGTAAGGCTGCCTGGGAAAACTCCTCAATATACTGGTATTTACTGTCGGAATAGAGGGCATAGCCCGGTGTGATTTCAGCTTTCTTTATATCGTCGGAGGAGGATTTTCGAATCACCTTATTATTCATGTCCAGCAGCGTGATACTTATTTTGCGGCAGCTTTTGAAGGTGCTTTCCTCTACAACAACACGACCGCGGCCTTTCTTATCTGAATGATAAATATGGTAGAGTGTTTGCTGTCGCAGGATCGCCTTACGTTGATTAAAAATCTCAAATTCCGTGCGATCGTATTCGACCAGGCCTTCTACCGCTTCCGGCCAAAGCTTACTGCTTTGGGCAGAAAGCATCGACGTCATCATGTGCATGACAAGAAGCATACACATGATGGTTGTTTGCTGCAGTTGATTGCTTGTGTTGAGCATGGGGCTTACTCGCTCGATTGTGGTCCGAGGACGATCTGGCCCTGGTCGGCGCGAACCACAGTATCAAAGAATTGACGAAGCTGCTTGTATTTGCTGCGCGGGAAAGTGCTCTGCTGGCGAACATATTCGCGGCTGATCTTGATTTTGTTGTCGGTCTGCGACCATTTGCTGCTGAAGCGAATGCCCGGCTGCTGATTGTTAAATGTTTTCGGCAGCTCGGCGATTTTCATTCCTTCAGGAATTTCGATATCAACAATATCTGTATTGGCGCCGCTGATCTGGAACTCAACCGGAAAATGGCGGCTCTTGCTTGTGAAGGGGTTGCTGTCACGAATGTTCAATGCCGGAGACGTCAAATACATCATATCGCCATTCACCTGAGCAAATTCCGCTACCGTATATTTGACACGAATTTTCAGTGGCAGGTCAGGTCGGTCGGCTGTCTGTATTTCAAAAGAATCAACTTCGGCATTGTCATAGCGCTTGCTGAGGATATCCTTGACCAATTTCTCAGCGCCATCGCTATCGAGATCGTTGCGCTTATAAATGTTACGATAGCCTTCAAAGCGTAGATTGGTTTCCGCATGCAGTGTTCCCTCGCTGTCAATTGTGGCCGTCGTTGTGCAATGATCTTTGTTTAGACGTTTGGGCGCCTTGATAGTGACAAATTCCGAGGGGCCTTTGGCAATAACCAAACCGCTGCCGGAAAGGCGGCTGACCGGAAGAATATCAAAGGGGTAGTGCCCGTAAAATGAATCCATGAAGTAACTCCGACGCCCTTTTTTGATGTGCGCCAGCACGTAATTGAATTGACTCAGGCGTGGATGCTTCTCGATGACCCGGCCATTTGAGCGAGTGCTGATCAGCACTGGTGTTGCCTGGAAGCCGGCACTTTGCAACATATTAACGAGGAGCATGTTTTTCTCGGCGCCGGTCCCACTGCCTTCCTCCAGAACTTTCTCCGGCTTTTTCTCTACCCAGATTGTGCCTTTGTCAGTGCTTTCAATTTCATCTCGAACAAACTCGTATAACGCCACCCATTTTTTGCGTTCGGATTCGATACCGGCAGTTAATTCGCTGGCTTTCTTGCTGACAGCATCAGATGATTTCAGATAATCATTGTAGCGTTCCAGCTGTTTCTTTACCAGGTCATCCCACTTGCCAATATATTCAACCAGTTGATAATTATTCTTGTAGCTGACCAATTGAAAATGCATCACAGCCAGGTAATCCTCTATTGCGCTCATATATGGCTCTTCACGGATTGCCGGTAGATCACGCATGCGCCAGATTGTTTTGGTTTGCGCGTGGCGCTTGCCGGGACGGCGGATATCTTCGGTGATTGGTTCGACGCCGATGGTATTGCTGAAGAAGGCACTGAAATTAAAGCCAGGCTCCATAACCAGGCTAAGCTGACTCAGTACGGTATAGTCTTGTGACTGAAAATACCATGGATAAGATTCGCGTAAATATGGGCTTATGTGAACATATTTGATCTCGATAACTGCGCCAACTTCAACACCGGGGAAAGCGAATACTTTTTGCCGCCAACCTTCGAACTTTTCCTCTTTAATTTGCTTCTTGTCGACTTTAATCTTCTTGCCGTTTGGAAGGATCGTATGGGCCTGGAAGTTGTCGATATTATCTTCATCCAGATACGATATTTCGTAGTTAGCACGGTCTTTTCCTGCTTCGGTCAAAATTTTTATGCGGGTATGGCGATGACGGAAAAGATGAAAATAGCGGCCATTGGTATCGATGATTCGATCGTCGACATCGAACAACACAACCGCGTCTGCTTCCGGATCCTGGTCAAAGCTCGTCATCTGACGCTCTTCTTCGGATACCTTTCCAAATTTCGGAATTTCGTCAGCAAAAGATTGGCTTGAGAAGATTAGGGTAAGTAATAGAAGTGGTATTGAGGCAAATGAATAGCTGCCTCGCTCTAAAGCTCGCATGATAAACCCCCATGGAAATAGATGATACGTCCCCCGGACACTCCTGCCGGAAGTTCTCTTAAGTTGGGCGTTCGAATTCAACGCCTCTCTATTAAAGTTGCCAGAAAGAGCCAAATTTTGGAAAAAAAGAGAAAATAGCGAATGCCGAAGCCGGCATAAAACACCGCCTATCGGAATAGAACTCCTGTGATCCCGAACGAACTAGTCCAGGTTTGATACTAATTTTTGAACCGACTCGAGATGTTCCTGCGGAACATAAACAAATACTTCTGTTTCCAATGCTGATTCATCACCTTCGGTGTCTTCAAAACTATGGAAATAGTAAGGAATATTCTGCTGATCGAGAGTTGCCGCCAACTTCTTGAATGAATTTGGTGACAAACTGCCGGACAATTCCTGCCAGGGCGTGCTCAAGAAATGTTCCTGGATTCTGAGTGCTTCTTTTTCATGCTGTGGCGGCACAAAAATATGCGCAACATTACCGACGGCAGTAGCCGCCTTGACGCCATATCCGCCCGACACCCAATCCTGGGCAATGTAATTGGGAATATCTTCGCTTTTCAGAATCTCAGAAAGCATTTCAGCATACAAAACGCCGGATAACGGAGCCAGTTTGATCCAATCTGCGCGTTCTGACATAGATATTCTCCCAAGTATAATTAGCTTAAGTTGAGCTCTGATGGGCTCGACTCAAGGTTGGCCATTAGTTGATAGACATTGTCAGCTGAGCGGGCATTCAGTAGTCCTTCCCGCACTTCTTCCCGCGCAACGATTCGCGAGATACGGCTAAGCAGGCGGATATGCAACCCGGCCTTGTGTTCCGGCCCAATCAACAAGAAAATGAGATGTGCCGGACGACTATCCAGCGACTGAAAATCGATGCCGGCAGGGTGAATTCCCAATGCAATGGCAAACTGCGAGGCGCCCTGACTCTTGCAATGCGGAATTGCGACACCATTTCCCACACCAGTGGTCATTTTTGATTCACGCTTCAATACTGCATCAAGCACCGCATCGTAGTCTTGAATCAAGCCTTTGCTATTCAGCAAATTTAATAATTCCTTGATTGCTGATTCTTTATCATTCATTTCTAATGGATAGCGGATGAGCTCCGGAACCAGAATATCAGTGATTTTCATAAGAACATCCTGTTGGTAAAGAAAAGTGCTGCTGAAATATACAACAAAAATCGGGCAGAGCTAAGCATAACCTGAGTTCCTTTTAATTTCCGCTTCTGATATCTGGTGACCCGGCACTCATAGCGGCAAAAAGAGACCTTTTATTATGCAGATAATGAACTTTTTGGCATATTGGGCGTTTTGTGGAAAGCGTACGTTCCATGGCATCTACTAAATAAAAACCACCACCCGATTATATCTCTCCAGGAAGCGAATGATCTCAATTGGTAATTGCGGCAAAATAAATTGCGTTTATTCATAGAGGGATACGCCGATAGTAGCAAAAAATGATTGCATTCGTCGGCTGGGCGGTTAATTTAACGCGATCAGTGCAGTTCGCGGAAAATCAACATTGAAATTTTCGCACGGAGAGAAGCAAGCCGCTGCCAGTAATCGTGCTTGATGGCTCAATTAGCTGCAACAGAGAATCTTTCACATAATTCTATTTGGTTGACATAGGGAAAGGAGTTTCAGGTGAAATTCTTCCTGATTCTAAATCTGTTGGTGATTTTATCATCAACCCAAATTTTTGCACAATACTTCCCGGATCCATATCGCGATCCTCAAGAAAATACTGTCCTCGGCGGTTTGGGAATGACCTGGATTGATGGCCAGCCCTTTACCACTATTACCCTGGCGCCGGAATTTTCCTTTGGCCAGGTCGGTGTCGGTCTCAATCTGCAGTTATTATATGATAACAATGGCGACTTCAAACTGCGTAAAGATGAGTTTGAAGATGGACCCGGCTTCCTTCGTGTGATTCGATATATCCGCGTCGGGCAAAAATTCGAAGAATATTATGTACGGGTCGGCGCCCTGGATCGAGCCATTCTCGGGAATGGTTTCCTGATGTGGAATTACAATAACGGCTCTAACTACGACAAGCGGCGCATTGGCCTAGCTGCTGATGTCGACTTTGGCTTTGCCGGTTTTGAAACCGTTTGGAGTTCTGTTGGTACCTCAACGGTTCGTGGGGTGAATCTTTATATGCGCCCATTCCGTCTTCTCGACGATCAAAATCCGATTTTTCGCCGGTTTCGGGTATATGCTAACCTGGTGCGGGACAATGATATAACAGACTTTTCAGCTCAAGATTCCAGTAGAACCCTTACCGCAATTGGCATCGGTGCAGACTTGCAATGGCTGGACCTTGCGCCGTTGAAAAGCACTCTCTATGCTGATTATGCCGAATTCAACGATTTTGGCAGTGGAACCGCATTGGGTATCAACTTTGTCTTTCCGGAATTCATTGGGCTAATGGCCGTCGCTGTTAAGTTCGAAAAGCGTTTCCTGAACGATCAATTTGTGCCCAGTCTGTTCGGTCCGCTTTACGAATTGCAGCGCGAAATCGGCGTCATTAATAGTTTGCAGAACGCAACCGCCAATGAAGGGTATTTTGGAGAACTGGCCGGCCATATTGTAAATCGGGTTCGTTTGGTTGGTAGCTTCCAGAAATTGAATGGTGTAGACAAAAGCGGTATCCTCCATCTTGAGGCTTCAGCACCGAATTTGATCCCCTCAATTGAATTGCGGGCCTGGTATGATAAACTTAATATTGAGAATTTCGATGATGTTACCACGCTCGATATTAACTCCGTGGCGGCAGCAGAAGTTGGTATTCAGCTGAATAGTTTCCTGCTTCTCTCAACCATATATCGCTGGTATTGGGTTGAGGACCCGAATAATCCCGGATTCTTCAAGCCGGTTGAGCGTGTAGAACCACGCCTGTCCTTCCGTTATCGTTTCTAGGATGTCTGTTGCTGTGCGACGGTACCTGCAGGATGTCGGCCGGGGTCTGATTGATCTCGTTTTCCCGGCCAGCTGTCTATACTGTCGCGATGCTGTAGACCTTGATTATCACCCGGCGTTGTGCCGGGACTGTTTGTCTGAGCTGCAACCGGCTGCTGATCAATTTGCCGAGCAGCATATTCGTAGCCGCCTGAACGATTCCTGCCTTGACCAACTGCTGGTTGCATTCCACTTTAATGAAGTTGTTCGTGCCCTGATTCATGCAGTTAAATACCGTCATATGCCGAAGTTGGCGATCAAAACTGGAAAAATTGCCATTAGTCGGGCCGCTTGGGAGTTGTCTTCCCAATCCTTGCTAGTACCGGTTCCCCTGCATCCGAAGCGGCAGCGGGAGCGCGGATATAATCAAAGCGAACTGATCGCCACCGGCATTTCAAGCTATTCCGGCTTACCGCTTTGCTGCAACCTATTGCAGCGATCACGCTACACCAATTCACAGACACGGTTGAATCGCCGTGAGCGCCAGTTGAACATCGCCAATGCGTTTATACTTCCGGCAAAGGTCAAGAAGAACGTGGCCGGTAAGGATATCGTGTTGGTTGACGATGTAATGACTACCGGAACCACGCTGAATGAGTGTGCCGCCGTTCTGAAGATGGCCGGTGCAGCTTCTGTTCGCGGAATTGCGCTTGCTGCGCCCATACGGGATGGAGAAGATGTTAGCCCGCGAGCGGACGATTTTTTGCTGTTTTAAAAGAGCAAATTCCGAATTCCAACAGGAAAAATTCCAAACACAAGACTTTACGGCATCTCCCAATTGTCATGCCCGAATGTAGCAATCGGGCATCCATCGTTTGGAATTTTTCCTGTTGGAATTTGGAATTTACGCCTTCCCCTTGTATTGTTAAAATAATAGCTTTCGTTTATCGATTCGATAAGTGTTTTTCATTCCGAGACAACAATCTTTTTCTATAAATAATTGTAAAATTTGTTCTTAGTCGCTCATATGGGCTACTGGTATCTTTTTTGTAATTGTTGCTATTATTTGCAATTCGCGGGATTATGAGTCAACAAAAGTGGGTGAACTATGCAACTTAATTCCTTTGACCTGACAGTGTTTTTCGGGTACCTGGCGTTGATGGTGGGGTTTGGTATTTGGTTTTCGCAAAGGGAGAAGAACAAGACCTCCCGGGACTACTTCCTGGCCGGTAAATCTCTGCCGTGGTGGGCAGTTGGTGGATCTTTGATTGCTTCCAATATCTCGGCAGAGCAAATGATCGGAATGGCCGGTTCCGGCTTTGCCATCGGACTGGCAATTGCGTCTTATGAATTGATGGCGGCTGCAACTTTGCTGGTTGTCGCCAAGTGGTTTATGCCCATATTTATCCGCAATGATATTTTTACGATGCCGCAGTTCTTGGAAAAGCGTTTTGACGGGCGAGTGCGAACCGGTCTGGCGATATTCTGGGTGTTGCTGTTTGTGTTTGTTAATATCACTTCCGTTTTATATCTGGGCGGCTTAGCGATCGAAAATATCATGGGGATTCCCCTGATGTGGGGTGTGATTGGATTGGCGCTGTTTGCCGCGACCTTCTCGATTTTTGGTGGGCTCAAAGTGGTTGTGTGGACAGATGTGATTCAGGTCGTTATTCTGCTTGCAGGTGGTGCACTGGCAAGCTACTTGATTGTCGACGCTGTCAGCGGCGGTGATGGATTCCTGGCAGGGTTGCAGGTCCTGATCAATAACGTGCCTGAGAAGTTCGATATGATTTTCACCAGAGACGTGATGTTCACCAACATCGAAACAGGTAAGTTGGAGTCGGCATATGATCTCTTGCCCGGCCTGAGCGTATTGATCGGCGGGATGTGGATCGCCAACCTCTACTACTGGGGCACCAATCAGTACATTATTCAACGTGCTTTGGCCGCCAGAAATATTCGCGAATCACAAAAGGGGATTGCTTTTGCTGCTTTCCTGAAAGTCTTGATTCCGCTGATCGTGGTCATTCCCGGCATTGCCGCTTTTCACCTCGGTGCAGATATTAGCAAGGCCGATCAGGCCTATCCCTGGGTCTTGTCAAACTACGTGCCTGCCGGTATTCGCGGAATCGCCCTGGCTGCGCTGGTTGCTGCCATCGGTTCATCACTGAGCTCCATTGTGAACAGTACCGCAACAATTTATACCCTGGACATTCATAAACCGCTCTTTGGCCGGGGCAGCAGCGAAAACCAGTTGGTGCGCATTGGGCAAATAACTGCTGGTGTTTCATTAATCCTTGGTTGTTTGATGACGCCGGCACTGGAGAGTTTTGGTCAAATTTTTCAGTTCATCCAGGAGTATACCGGATTTATCAGTCCCGGTATTTTGGCGGTGTTTATCCTCGGGCTCTTTTGGAAGAAAACCACCACCAATGCTGCTATTGCCGCGATCGTGGTAGCGATTCCGCTCTCGCTGGGCTTGAAAATCTATTTTGGTGATATTCCGTTCATTAATCGCATGGGAATCAGCTTTGTGGTGATTGCCATTCTAATGGCTGCTATTTCACATTTGGATAAGACCGATGACGGTGGGGAGATTGTTGTGGAAAAAGGCCTGTTTGATACGGACGCCGTTTTCAACTATGCGGCGATAGCGGTTTCCGGGATTGTTGCAGTTATCTACGTTGTTTTTTGGTAAAATGGGGTGACTGGGATGCGGCGGCGGTGCAGAACATCCGGCTGTTCAGCTCTCGAGAATATGGTTGATTTTATTCTACACTTTCCAGTTCTGCTTCCAGTAACTGCTTCTCGTGAATCCAGGCATAATGGCCTTTCGCCGACAGGAGTTCTTCATGCGTACCGGTTTCGGTGATACGACCGTCTTCCAGAACAATAATATTATCTGCGTGTTGCAGCGTGGATACGCGATGAGAAATGAGAATGACGGTTCTGTCAGGCAAGACCGTTTCCAGGTTGCTGAGGATTTGCGCTTCCGTTTGGGTATCGAGGGCTGAGAAGGCGTCATCGAGAATAAGAATTCGGGGGTTGCGAATAATCGCTCGCGCGATGGACAGGCGCTGTTTTTGCCCGCCGCTCAGGTTTAAGCCTTTTTCACCCAGTACCGAATCGTAGCCTTCGGGGAACTCCATGATTTGATCATGGATATCGGCCAGCGAAGCTGCCCGTTCAATTGTTGCCTGATCAACATCGGTGTTGCCGTAAGCTATATTGTTACGAATGGTATCTGAAAACAGAAAGGTTTCCTGTGGTACATAACCAATTTGCTTGCGGAGATTGCTTAGATCAAATTCAGTCACATCGATGCCGCTGACAAAAAGTTTATTCGGCTCAAGACGATAGAGATTCGTAATTAATTTGATCAACGTGGTTTTGCCGCTACCGGTTGGTCCAAGAATGCCGAGCGTCTGCCGCGCCGGAATCGTGAGGTTGATATCATGCAAGATCGGCTGATGTTCATCATATTCAAACGTCAGATTCCGAAAAACAATCTCACCTTCGAAGTCATCTGCAGTAACGATATGCTGCCCGCGATTCAAATCCGATTCTGATTCCAGCACCCGATACATCCTGCCCAATGCTGCTGCACCTTGCTGCAAGAGGCCAATGACCCACCCGAGGGCGATAGATGGAAATATCAGCATATTCATGTAGAGCATAAATGCGGTAAATTCGCCGAGGGTGATAATTTCTGCAATAATCAACTGTCCACCGACCAACAGAATGATGGCAATCGACAGGCCAATTGTCAGCATCAATGCCGGGCGGAATGCCGCAAAAACCTTGGCATGATCAATATTGCGCACCATGTATTCGCGATTTGCAACCTCGAACTGTTCCATCTGGTTGTCTTCGCGCGCGAACCATTTGATCATGGAATGGCCGGAGAGGTTTTCCTGGGCAATGGTACTCAACACCGAAAACTGATCCTGGACCTTTTTGAAGCGGTTGTAGATTGCCTTACCAAAGCGATTTACCAGCAAAGCAACAATCGGAAATGGCAGAAGGGCAAAAATCGTCAGCTTGGGACTAATGGTCAGCATCATCGGGATAACAAAGAAGAAGGCGATGATAGTATTGGTCGAATAGGCGATTCCCGGTCCTACAACTGAACGAACAGCAGTGAGATCATTGGTTGCCCGCGACATAATATCCCCGGTTGGATTGTTCTGATAGAAAGACGGGGGCAGCTCGATGAGACGGGAAAAAAGGTCGTTTCGCAGATCGTTTTCGATTTCCCGGGAAGCAACGATCATACTTTTCCGCATAAGGAATAGCCAAATACCTTCAATAATTGCCACCAATATGATCAGGCCGGAATAGAAGGCCAATTGTGCCAACTCGAAATCAGCCGAGAGGTAATCGATGGCGTCTTGAATGATGCGCGGGTTGAGAATGCGAAATACATTGGTAAGGAGAACAAATACGGCGCCCCAGAGATACTTCCGCTTATAGCGGGAAATATATGGAAGCAGATAAGAGATGGTTTGGATCATAGAGGTTGGGCACCGCTGGTCGCGCACCGGCAGTGGCCGGCGCGCTATGAATACTAAATTTCAATTTTTATGTCGATCGGTATTTCTGCGCGAATTTCCGTGAGCCAGGTTTCGAATTCCGACAAGGCTTTGCGCTCGGTCGCAAATTGTTCTATCTCCTGCCAGTCGTTTTCCAAACTGAGCATCCGGGCACTTTTGCGGTCATGTAGTTTCAAAAGGTGATAGCCAAAATCAGTTTTGAACGGTTCGGAAATATCGCCGGGTGTCAAACTGGTGGACTGTTGCTCAAATGCTTGCACCTGGAATGAACCAACGGTAAACTCACCGAGGCGTCCCTTATCGCTATCGACATTGGGATCGTCTGAATTCTGTACGGCTGCTTCTTCGAAAGTAATGTCACCATTCTTAATACTCTCGCGCAGTTCAGCGAGCCGGCGCGCCACGCGAACTTCATCATCTTGAGTGGGTCGTAACTGGATCAGGATGTGACGGGTATGAATGCGCTCACCCTGGCGATCGAGCAACTGGATGATATGAAATCCGAAGGATGATTGAACAATATCGGATATCCCGTTCTTTTCGAGGGCAAAAGCCGCTTCGCTATACTCTTTAACGACGTCTGTGCGATTTACCCAACCAATATCTCCACCTTTGGGGGCGCTTGGCCCTTCAGAATATTCTTTGGCCAGTTCAGCAAAGTCATTGCCGGAAGCCAGCAGCTCTTTCACCTTGTTGATTTTGGTTAGTGCTTCCTGGGCACTCTGATCGCTGGGACGGATTTGCAGAAGTATGTGGGATATATCTACTGACTCCTGGGCCTGCGGCAGACTATCACGATACTGCTCGTAAAATGATTCCACTTCCCGTCGCGATATCTTGACACTTGAGAAGCGTGTCTGACGGAGCATATCGATAATGAAGCGGTTCTCAATTTGTTTTTTGATGTCTTTCTTGATGCGCGAAATAGGGGCTCGATATACTTCCTCGAGGCGTTCTACGCTGCCAGCACGACGGATCAGATCATTGACCTGCTGATCCAGCACCTGGTCTACCCGATCCTGGTCCGCCTCGATAGTATCTTCCTCGGCTTTGATCAGCAGCAGCTTCTCATCGATGATGTTCTTGAGAAAACGGCCGCGATAGAGGTCAATTTCAGCCTGATCATTAAGATTGATGTTGGCCTGCTGGCTGTATTGAAGCAGTAGCGTATTCAATTCCGATTCCAGGATGATTTCATTGCCGACGATAGCGGCAATTCGGTCTACAACCTGCTCCTGGGCCTCAAGGGACAGGACGGACAGGCAGCTGACAATAAAATAAACTAACAATGCGTTACGTTTCATTGACTATCTCTGTATCTCGTTTAACAAATTGCTTCTCATCTTTAAAGAATATTATTGTAAAATGTTTCCACTTCAATGTTTTTTCTTGATTCATCCTTCAGCTCGCGGGTCATTTGCAGGCGTTTGACGACAGTCAGGCGTTCGATAATTTCGTCCTGAACCAGACTGAGCTTGCGGGTTGTGCCGGCGTCTTGTCGATCCATTACCTGCAGAAAGTGAAATCCGTCGCTGGTTTTGATCGGGCCATAAATCGCCCCGGTTTTTTCGCCCTTGATGGCTTTCTGAAACTCCGGTCGCAGCTGTCGTTCCGGCAAATAACCGAGATCGCCATTGCGCTCAATGATCTGATTCACTTGCAGGTTCAGGTAATTCTTTTTGATGACATCCGTCAGCGCCGAAGTTTGCTTGATCTCTTTGACGACTGCCTGATCCAATTCTTTGAAGTACAAATGAATCAGGTGAACCTCATTGTAATTTCGGCGAAACTGATCGCGATATTCATTATAATACGTCTCGGCTTCCTTGTCGGTTACCTTGATTTCATAGGGCAGGCGAGTGGCGATAAATTTGTTGGCCAGAATCTCGCTTTTTAATTTGTCTATTTGCCACTGCTCGGTGTCTGAGAAGCGAATGCCGTCTTTGGCTGCTGTTTGAGCCAGAATTTGATTTTCAATCCACTGCTCGACAATCTGTTTGATGTAAAAGCTTCTGTTTTCACCTTCAACACTTGCCGGTGTGAGGCTCTGAACCACGCTGCGGGTCAAATAGGCATCACCAACGCGAGCGATGATTTCTGCGTCCGGGGGACGATCTCCCTGGCATTGCAATAATGCCAGCGCCGTGAACATACTAATGAGAAAAACTCGATAACTCAACTTAAACTCCGTAAAAGCGACTCATTGATTTTATGGACATATTTCACGCGAATTTCTTCCAGAATCTCTTTGGTGCGTTCAGCTTTCTGTGCGTTGGCCAGTTCGTTCCTGATCGTGGACTTCACTTTCTTTAGCGGCTGAAGAATCGGTCCAACATAATCACCGGTCTTGATCACCGTGTAGTAGTCCTCGATAAAGAAGGGGCCGATGGTTTTGTTGGCACCTGCTTCAAAAGCCTTATTGACGATTTCGCTGCGCTTCGATTTACGCGTTTGGTAGCCCATGTTAAATTCGGTTGATTTCTTGCTTCCCTGGTGCTCGTAAGACTTAGCCAGTTGTTCAAATGTTACACCGGACTTTGCCTTGGCGGCAATTTCTTCAGCAATGGCTTTGTCTTTCACTGAAATCTTCCAGATACGAATGCGATCTGCAACCGTATATTTTTCCGGATGGGCATTATACTGTTCTTCGATCATTGCATTCGTGACCTGCAAAGTGCTATTGATCGCTTCTTTTTCAAAAAGCTGAGACAGGCGATTACGCGTAAAGTTATCAGTCTGCATGCGAACGGCGCTGCTGGCATCCAGGCCGGCTGTCCGCGCGGCATAGGCCCAGGTTAGCAGATTAAACTGTGGCTCAACGAATAATTCCTTCAAGCGGGTTGCCGAGGAGAATTTCTTGTAGTCACGCTTTAGCGATGGGCCGAAATTGTCTACCACTTCCTGGCCGGTGAACGTTTCATCACCAACCCTGCCAAGCTCAAGACTGCGAAGGGTATCAGGGAAATCTGCCAGTTCACTTTCCGGATCCTCGCCCCAGGTAACCAGGCCGGCAGCAAACGCCGCCATGTTGTCGTCCAAATAAGTGACCTGATTGGCTTCCTTTAATTCTTCCGTCACCTTGTTGAAAAGCCCTTTTTCTTCCTTGCCGCGCTTGCGGGCCATCAGGGTCTTTTCGATGCGCTCGCGAGCCTGCTCGTAGCTTTGTCCGTTGGGTTCTGGCCGGCGGCTTAAAATTTTAAGGACATAGTAGCCAAATTCCGTATCTATCGGGCCGATTGTTTCGCTGACTTTCGCCTGATATACGGCGGCATCTACCTCTGCTGTCAATCTCCCGAGCAAATAGGGATCAAGGTGAGATTTATTGCGTTTATCTTCTGTAAGGGCAGCGGCTGTTTCCAGCGGTTTTTCGCTGGACGCCAAAGCCGCCACATGTTCCTTTGAAAGTGCCAGGGCTTCTTCTTTTGTACGGTCTGCCTTGAATACCCTTGCGCTTTCATGGCCGGTTTTTATTACAACTGCTTCAATGCGCGCTTGCTGCCAGTCGTAATACTGGCGGATATCACTTTCCGGCACCAGCACCCGGGTAACCTTGTCTTCATACAGAGCCATCGCCAGAAAGCGGTTTGTGGTTTGCTTGCGTTCTTTCAGGTAGACCGGGTCCTGATCGAGACCCATTTCCTTTGCCGCCAGCACTTTGCGATGTTGATCCAATAGCTGATGTAAAACTGCTACCTTATCATCATACTCTATACTGCTCAAATCATCTGTGCGGAAGCGGGTCTTCAAGAGCTCGACAAACGCATCTCTTTCTATCTTAATGTCGCCCATTTCCGCAATGGTCGTACCATCACTGCCGCAACTACTGAGAAGCAGCATGAAGGCGAGTATTGCCAGACTAAAAAACTTCATCAAACGAACTTCTCCTGTTGCCATTTTTCTTCTCTTCACGGCCTAATTTCACCGAGGGTCATATATTTCGCAAGAAGTATTTTGCAAAGGTAATTCTTTCCATTTGGTCATTGCCTTTTAACTGAACGATCGCTTTTAGCTTTTCAGTTTGGGAGAACTTTAGATCCGTCATTTTTTGATTGATATAGCGCGGGAGCTGCTTGTCGATAAATGCGTCCTTTGCAGTTGCCCGCTCGTCAAAAATGAGAATCAGCTTATTGCGGCTGATTTTTACATGTTTAATGAAGAGACGGGAAGCCAATTTCTTGATTTTGACCATCTCGATGAGCTTCTGCGCCGGTTCCGGCAGCGGGCCGAATCGATCACGTAATTCGCGCACCAGTTCGTCAATCAAACTCATATCACTGAGGTTTAACAAGCGATGGTATATGACGACTTTCTCATTGGGGGCGTTGATGTAGTCGTCCGGCAAATACATTTCGGCGTCGATATCCACCGCTGCATCCACTTCCGGCATGCGATCCTCGAAAAATTCATCCGGAAGCGTGGCCTGCTGCATGGATTCCACCGCTTCTTTGAGGATTTTCTGATAGAGGTCATATCCAACGGCGTTGATGAAGCCGCTCTGTTTATGACCGAGCAAATTCCCGGCCCCGCGAATTTCCAGATCACGCATGGCGATCTTCAATCCGGAACCGAGGTCGCCAAATTCTTCAATGGCGTATAGACGCTTGATGGCAGTGTTATTGAGACGTTCCTGCGGAGGAATGATCAGATAGGCATATGCCTGGCGATCGGAACGGCCAACGCGCCCGCGTAATTGATATAGCTGTGCCAGTCCGAAGCGGTCCGCGCGATTGATGATGATTGTGTTGCAATTGGGAATGTCCACCCCGTTTTCGATGATCATTGTGGCCAGCAATACGTCGTATTCCTTCTTGTAGAAGCCATTCATGATGTCTTCCAGCTCACGCTCTTTCATCTGGCCATGGGCAATGGCGAAGCGCGCCTTGGGAACAATTTGCCGAAGCATATTGCCGACGGCGTCGATGGTTTGCACCCGATTATGGACAAAGAAAATTTGTCCGCCGCGATCCATTTCATAGGTGATGGCCTTGTAGATCAGCTCCTCATCCCAGTTGGTAATCTCCGTTTTGATCGGCAGGCGATTGCCCGGGGCGGTGTCGACAACCGAGAGGTCGCGCGCGCCCATCAGGGCCATGTGCAAGGTGCGCGGAATCGGGGTGGCAGTGAGCGTTACCGTATCGACGTTGATTTTCATCTGACGCAGCTTTTCTTTGTGGCCAACCCCGAAGCGCTGCTCTTCGTCGATTACCAGCAAGCCGAGATCGCTGAATTCAACATCCTTTGAAAGTAAGCGATGTGTTCCGATCAAAATGTCCACTTTGCCGGCGGCGGTATCTTCGAGCACCTGCTTTTGCTCCTTGCGACTGCGGAAGCGCGAAATGACCTCGACTCGTACCGGAAAGTTGGCCATGCGGTCCCGAAAAGTGATATGGTGTTGTTGAGCCAGGATGGTTGTCGGCACCAGGACCGCCACCTGTTTGCCATCTTCAACGGCCTTGAAGGCCGCACGAACAGCCACTTCGGTTTTTCCGTAGCCGACGTCGGCGCAAATCAGGCGATCCATCGTGCGGTCTGTTTCCATATCACGTTTCACGGCATCAGCTGCCTTGGCCTGATCCGGCGTATCTTCATAAGGGAAGGATGCTTCCAGCTCTTTCTGCCATAGCGTATCTTCCGGGAATGAGTAGCCCTTTTGACTGCTGCGACGGGCGTAGAGCTCTACAAGCTCCTTGGCAATAGTTTCAACTGCTTTGCCGGTTTTGCGCTTTACTTTTTCCCATTCGGCACTGCCCAGTTTGGTAAGCTTTGGCTCAAATCCTTCTTCGCTGACGTAGCGCTGAATGCGGTTGAGCTTGTCGAGCGTAACATAGAGCACGTCGTTGTTTTCATAGATGAGTTTGATGCACTCTTTTTCCATTGCCGCCACTTTAATGCGCTCGGTGCCAACGTACTTCCCGACGCCGTAGTCAACATGCACAACAAAGTCGCCGTGCTCCAGGGTTTGCAGGTTACGAATCAAGCTGCCTGATACGCGAATTTTGCGTTTCTTGCGACGCATGCGCAGGCGATTGAAGATTTCGTGATCCGTAAAGATCTGGATATTGCGATGCGCAAGGGTAAAACCGCCGTGCAGTTCTCCGTCAATGAACTTGACCGGGGGCATTCGTCCCATTTCTTCTTCAAGAATATCTACCAGGCGTTCTTTGGAGCGCTTGCCGTCATGCAAAACGTAAAGATCGGCAATTGCTTCATGCTTGCTTTGTTCGATAAGCCGCTGCAGATATTCGGTAAGTAATTTGATATTCCCCTGGAAGGCTGCCGGTGGCGTTACTTTGAAATCGAGATCCACTTTGGCTTCCGGTGCCAGTGGACTATGAAAAATCTGGCGGAAGCTGCCAAGACGTTCATGAACATCATCGAGCGCTACGTAGTGACTGGACATGCTTTCCAGCTTCAACTCTTCCTTAATCGAATCGAAGCGGGAAAGAGCATTGTCCCACCATTCGGACATCATTTGACGGCCCTGCTCCACCTCTTTCCAAATAATCAGGTTTTTCTGCGAGAAATAATCAAAAATAGAGGCGGTGCTCTCGGCATTATCCGATTGTCCAAGGAATCGTACCTCTTCAAGCTGGCCGACAGAGAGCTGCGACAAGACGTCGAATTCGCGAATCGATTCGATTTCGTCATCAAAAAATTCCAGGCGATAGGGCATTTCGGATTCGAAGGAGAATACATCGATAATACCACCGCGCACGCTGAACTGGCCAATTTCTTCAATGATGCGCATGCGTTCATAGCCGCTCTCAACCAGCCATTCGACAAGCAATTCTCGCTCAAACTCTTCCCCTTTCTTTAGGCGAAGGATGTTCTTGCGAAATGTCTCCGGGGAAGGCACGCGACGAAGCAGTGAAATGGGGGTAGTGACTGCAACGGTGACTTCGCGCTCGACGAGGGTTGTTAGGGCGTTCATGCGCATGCTGTAAAGGGCTGGCGTAAACATCCCTTTGTCAAAAGGCACGACTTCATCAGCCGGGAAATATACCGCCTGGCCTTCCGGCATAAAGGCGCGAAGATCATCGACCAGTTTTGCGGCACTGTCCCCATCCGGCATGACCACCAGTTGGGTTTGTTTATTTGCTTCTTGCAGATAGCTGCAGATCACGGCAAGATAGGAGCCGGAAAGCCCCTTGATGGAGAATTGCTGCTGGTCGCTCAGTTTTGCAGCCAAGTGTTCTAAATCTGGATTTTGATAGAGGACGGGCTTTATTTTTAACATGATGTATCGAAAAGAGAGTTCTCAAAGTTGTCATTTCAGTAAACTGCAGAGACGCCAAATGCCCGGATTGAAAACAACCCGGGCAGACACTAAATGTAGGATTGCTTTGCTGAAAATCCAATCCTGAAATTATACGCTGTTTCTGATGAGTTTTTAGACATTGCTGTTTGATTTTTCAACATTGAGGGGCCTGTTTACGCCCTTGATTTTGCTGTTTTTGTCTGAAATCCACCACTTTTAGCCCAACTGCCCTGTTTTTCAACAAATATTCGATTTTGGCATAGCACTTGCGATAATCGAGGTGGGAGTGGATAAAGAGTGATCTCAGAATTTTGCGAGAACCTGATGGTTTTCGATTCCGGCACCGGCAGACAGGGAGGTTACTATTCGGAGTAGCCGGTGACAGGTCCCCTGTGGAGTTTCCTTGCAGTTCAAACTTCGTGAATCAGCATCAGGGGAAGAGAATTGCTAAGGCGTAAGTCGTTCTGGATCGGGAGGACATTTTGTGAACGGCGGCATTGGGATGAGGTGTTTGCCTTGACAAATTCTCACGCAAAAGACTGAGCCGCAACAGCCTGTAAGGAGTACGGGCTGGAGGTATAGGAGTTTGGGATTGGGGAAGGATTAAAGGTTCAGATTAGGATGATGGTTTGAAGGAAACGGATAGCTGTCATCCTAATTTGACAATTTTCCTCAAGAAAAAGTCGAGCAGCGCCGAGCGTTGACTCTAGCAGCGTTCAAGGATGAACTTAAGTGAATAGGATGTTCACTATGCTTGAAAGACAGGGAAGTTCTCGAACCGTATTAGGCCGCGTCGTCTCATATCTGAGAGACAATACTCACCGGTCGGATTCTCCATTTGACAGACTTCATGATTACGAAGATGGTACGCTATCATTGAATAGCTGGCTGCAGGATTTTTCCAGCCCGCGGAACCTGGCTTCTGCGTTGGGACAGTGGAAGAATTCGACTGCCGTAAATATTTCCATTGCGGGAACTTTGCCATTTGAGCAGGCATATAATGAGGTAGAAATTTGGCCTCCTGATAGAATCAAAGGGGAGATGTTCGTTGATTGAACATCTCCCCTTTTTATTGGTTTTGCCTTAAGCGTCCTTCTGGACCTTTAATCCGAAAATGGCCCGGCTTCAAACCGGGCCATTTGCTTTATAAAGCCATACGACGGTTTTTTTGACGACGAACCGCCGGTGCCAGTTGATAGGCGGCATAGGGATCGTGCAGGTCGCCAGCGGACAAGGCGGCCGGTATCCAGTAGAAACGTTCCTCACTGGTTTCCTCATTCAGGAAAAGGTGCACTGTCAAGGATTTTGTATTTCCTGGTTGGCGGTTCAATGCCTGGCTGAGGGTGAGCCAATATTCAGCTGTTGTTGCGATCTCGGAAATGCCTTTCTCGGAGATAAGTTCGGCAACGGCTTCGGCTGTCATCGATTCATCTACAAAGTGCACTTCGCGATCCGTATCCAGATGAGCGGACGGCTTCGTTTCTGTCATCCGGCGGCCATATGCATCTTCTGCCAGGCCATTGCGGATTGCCGGAGCCTTACGGTAAGCGGCGAAGATATCATTGCTGCGATTGCGCGACAGTGATTTGGCAACCCAATAAAAGCGGCTTTCTTTTAATTCGCCATCCTCAATTAACAATGCCTTGATGCCGGGAGCAGTTCTGTCATCCTGATTTAAGGCGGCGTATAAGTCACCCCAGATATCAGCGCCGGCTACAATAATATTACACAGACGATCTTTGGCGAGCTCCGACATTTCGGCAACGGTCATAGCAATATCCGTCAAAACCAGATCTGCGTTTGCTTCGATACATTCCTTTACAATTTCCAACACTTCGCCACAGCAAATTTCTGTAGCGAACAATACTGTGTCATTCTCGCTGAAACGGGAGTGTTTCTTCTTCTCTTTTGTCAAGACCGGACGCGGTGCGTTTGTGATGCTGCCATTAACTGCCGGGAACTTTTCTCTGAAAACCGGTTGATCGTTTACGGTTTGGACATTTGCATTTGCAACCTGGGTGTCGTTGGATTTGTTATACATGATGATTCTCCTTAAGAATGAAGTAAATGGTAAATGTTAGATGATGTTGCTTTCAAAGTTTTGCTGCATTCAAACTGTTAGCAAGATAGGAGAAACACCCTGGTAAATCTTTCAGGTATGTAGCTGAAGTTTGCAAATATGTCCCGGATACTGGGGGCAGGATGCCTGCTATATCGCGGTTTCCGGATCCTTTGAACTTATGTCGTACCGCCTTGACACTATGTTGCATTTGTGCAAAATGGCGGAAAATGGGATCTCTTGTTTTTAGCAAATAACTCACATCGTTAGTTTTTGGAATTTTTCCTGTTGGAATTTGGTGTTTTCACAGATCGCGTTTCCGGCCACATCCCCTGCAGGTCTCACGCCCCAAGGTGACGGGATTTTCGGCGCTATCTGTTGAAAAAACCGGCATTTAGGTGAGCGACAGCAGATGTGGTTTTTGGCTTAAGTGTTTGTTTCTGTTGATATTGTGGTAGTCGCTGATTGTGTGGGTTGGCAAGTTGGCATGACCATTGTGTTATCAGTGTTTGGAGTCGGAATGCAAGGGGGTTGGAATGAAGATTTCAATAACACAGCTGACAACGGCGAAGTTGGCTAATGCATTGGTAGTTTACTCAAGTGTGACTGCTTCTCCCGACTGAATACCAATCGATCATTTATCATTATTCAAGAGTTATCTACGGAGCAAAGCAGTGCTTCGGCAGGTTTAAGGCGATTTGCTGATAGGAAATTCATGCAGAATTTCCGGAATTGCTTTGAAACCAGGGAGGGTATGTATGTTCAGGAATTTATTTACAAGGAAGTGGTGCGGCTTTCATTTAGGCGTATTGCTTCTATTGTTCATTGGAGTGGCGAATGCCGCTTCATCAATGACCGATGATACCTCGTTTAGTTATATCTTCAAGATTGAAGATTTGATTGTCAAGCCGTTGAGAGCCGATAAAGGGCAGTATGTGTTTTTGAATGTTGCTTTTGAAGTAAAGAAACGGGACAATCTAAAGACGCTTCAAAAATTGAGTATGAAGTTGCGGCGTGGCATATCGTCCCTCATCAAGTCAAAGACAGTTCGCCAACTTGATAGTCCTGCTGATAAGCAACGATTGCGTAATGAGATATTTGACCTCGTTGAACCCCACCTTGCTCGCGGCGAATTGGTCGACGTATACTTCATCGACTATATTATTCAAACCGTTCGCTAATTTTTCCCCAACGAAACACGCAATATAGAATGATAGGCTGCCGCCCGGCAGCTTTTGTACCCCGAGTTGACGGGTGTCATTGTAAGGCGTTGACGAATCATGTTGTAATGTAGTAGGTACGGCTGCGTTTTCCATATTCGCTTCAAGGGCCCAAATCCAACAAGAATACTTCCAACATATCGACAATCTCAGCTGCTCAGTACTGAAAAACAAGGGACTCGGATTAAGGAAGCGTCAAAAGCTGGCACAAGAGTCGCACTACCTTAATGTCATGTTAAAATCATTTCTTCACGGTTGAAAGTGTCTTGGTATTCGACTGTTGGGTGTTGAAGATTCCGACACTTTTGAGGGTTGACTGGTGTGAGGAATGGCAGGTGAAAGTTTTCTTTCCCCGCTGACTATTTATATAGTCGACAGAAGGAAACATTATCTGAGATAAAATTTTGCGAAGCGTATTGTACATATTAAGTCTTGAAATATTGGGCTTTGAAAGGAGATTGAGATGTTTAGAAAACTGTTTATCAAGATGTCGTTTTGGGTTTTTGCAATATCGGTTTGTTCCGGATACAGCATGAATCTTGCCCCGAATTTGATCTTTCGGCGGACCCTGGTTTTCTATCTGATTTTTTCGGTACTGATTTTGCTGATCTTCCTTGTGTTTAATCAAAGGTCGTATAGCATGTTGAAGATCCAGCTCGAGAAGGAAGCGAATTCGGGTCAGGAAGACATGAGGGCGAAAACTTAACATCGTAACTTTAGGGGAAGAGATGAAGGCACAGGTTGATCCTATCTGGCAAACGTTCTATAAGAGTAAGACTGCTCAACTGCGTGACGAACTGATGGTGAAATATCTTGGTTTGGTTCATTATGTTGTAAACAAGTTATTTAAAACCATGCCGGGAAATGTTGATCGTGAAGATTTGGTCAACATCGGAGTGATTGGCCTGAGTGAAGCCCTGGATCGCTATAATCCCTATTTTGGAATCAAGTTTGAAACCTACGCGATTCCCCGCATTCGCGGTGCGATCATCGACGAACTTCGTAAGCAAGACTGGATTCCGCGTTCCTTGCGTTCTAAGTCAAATAAAATCAAGAAGGTAGTCGAGGAGCTTGAGCAGGCGAACCGTGGTGAAGTGAACGATCAGGAAATTGCTGGTCAGCTGGGTATTACAGAACAGGAATACCGTCAGTGGCAGTCACAACTCAATCGTACATCCATGGTATCGCTCGATAAGCCCAACCCGAATTTTGATGATCACAACCTGTATGAAGCCATTGAAGATACCAATACTTCCAATCCCCTTGAAAACCTGGAAGATGAAGAAATGAAAGCCGTACTCGTAAAGGTCATTAAGAAACTGCCCGAAAAGTCTCGCCTTGCCATTACCTTATATTATTATGAGCATTTGACCTTCAAGGAAATCGGGAAGATTCTGAACGTAAGTGAGTCCCGCATTTCTCAGATTCATTCGGAGACAATTGATCGGATGCAGCGGATGATTACCCGCGAGTTTTATACCTGATTGTTTTGAATTTCGACAGCAGGTGTCGAAAATTGCGACACCTGTCTGTCTAAAGATTTGCGACGATCACGCCGTTATTATTTCCAGAGAAGCCACGCTTGCCGCTAATATTGGCAATTTCAGCAGCTGGCAAATGAGAATCGAAGAGAAAACAAGGAGGTTTTCCATGATTACTCACTACATTTATCCGCATACGAATTATTCCCACATCCAATTTTTTATTTATCCCAACACATTTTCAAGGCTGTGCTGATGGAAACGGCATTGCCAGGCAATGATATTTGCACTGTTCAACAAGGAAGTTGATGATAATCGCAATTCTGGAAGGAAAAATAGGGATGTTTTTTCGAAGCAAAGACCATCAGGAAGTCGACCGTATAGGCCAAAGTAAGCTGGCTGCCAGTCTTACTGAAGCGGAAGTACTTATAAACGAAAATGATAAGCCGGCCTTGCCGGAAAGCAATTCGGCCAGGCGCTTTGCCTTGCAGCAGCGGCTACTGCGCTTTTCCAACCATAATCTTCTCTCAGAAGTTGCCGGAGGGATTGCCCACGAGATCAATAATCCCCTGCAGTATTTGCTGGCGCGTTTACAATTAGGGCGTCTACAGGGATGCTCAGCGGATGATTTCAAGAGCATGGAGCGTGAAGCGATGCGCATAGGCGGGCTGGTGAAACAATTTGTTGTGTTTAGCCGACAGGATGAGATCGAGACGCTCAAGCCGATTCTCTTCAACGATTTTATCAAAGAAACCATTGCGTTGATGCAGTTCCAGTTTCGCAAACGTGCTATTGTCCTCAAGCTGTCGCTCGACAGCAGTGCACCTGTGATTCATTCTCAACCGCTAATCTTGCAGCAAAGCCTGCTCAATGTTCTGGTTGACAGCCGCAATCGCGTTGCGGATGGCGGCGAATTACGGCTCGAAACTGCCTTTAATGAAAGTGATGGTCTCCGCATCGCTTTAAGCGATCATGGTGTGCTGCGCCTGGAAAGATTGCGAAATCAGATGAGTTTGTCTATCGAGGAATTGGAAGAAACAGCCGCTAATGACGAGGCTATGTTCCTCGCTACAGCCTATCATATGCTGAATACGATCAACAGCACGATATCAATTAAGTCCAGTGCAGAGAACGGAAACGTGGTGACCATTACTGTTCCGGTTGAAGGCAAGTGATGTACCTTTTTTTGGTGGAATGATCAAGCTTTTTGGGGAGTAGCCGATGATGATTAAGCCGGTATTGACGGTAGCGCATGCCCTGCTTCCCGGCTGGTTATGCCGCCAAATACGGCACAAAAAAGGCGTCGAACCTGATATACCAGGAGTTGACTCACGATAATGCTGCGAGACAATACAGATCGAAAAGCACGTGTGTTGATAGTTGACGACAATGAGGAAAGCATAGAATTACTGAAATACTTCCTCGGGTCTACCGGATACATCATCACAACCGCCGTTGATGGTCAGCAGGCCTTAAATGCCGCTGTTGTCGATAGGCCGGATATCATTTTGCTTGATATCGTTTTACCCGTGCTCGACGGCTATCAGGTGTGTGAACGTCTGAAGAATGATTCCCGAACCTTCCATATTCCGATCATCATGATAACTGCCCTGCGCGATCTAAAAGACAAAATTCGTGCACTGGATGCCGGTGCTGATGATTTCATATCCAAGCCTTTTGATAATATCGAGCTTGTTGCGCGTGTTAAATCACTGTTGCGCATCAAGTATTTTCATGACGAATTGATCAAACGGAACCTACGCCTGGAGCGCCAAAAGAAAGCGCTGGAGCAGGAAGACCGGCTAAAGCAGGAACTCACCGATCTGATTGTGCATGATATGAAAAATCCCCTCTCTGTCATCCAGGGGAATCTGCGCATGATGCACATGTTGAAGGAATCCGGGCAAATCGAGGATGAAGGAAAATATACCCGTCGTATTGAACGCAGCAGTCAGGGACTGCTGCGCTTGATTCTGAATCTACTGGACATTAGCCGCCTGGAGCAGAAGTCCTTATCGTTGCGGCCGGTGCCGCTGCGCCTGAACGACCTTCTGGAAAAATCGGTCGATTACTTCGAAGAAATTCCCGATCATGAAACGAAGGAAGTGGTGCAACATTTGGCTTCGGATTTGCCGCAAGTGTATTTCGATTATGCCTTCCTTGAGCGCATTCTTGACAATCTTCTGCACTTTGCCCTGAGCAATACGCGCCGTCATTCCACACTGACCGTTGAAACCTGCTGTGAAGAAACAAATTTCGTTACTTTCTGTCTGAAGACCGAAGGACAGTTGCTTCCAAAGGAATTTCAATACACGATTTTCTCCAAGGCCGGTCAGGCAGAAATAAAAGACCATAAAATGAAGCCGGCCCGGCGTCTCTCGCTGATTTTTTGCCACCTGGCAATTGAGGCCAACTGCGGAACAATTGAATTTGATACCACCTACGAAGATGGCATGTTAATGATTGTTCGTTTGCCGATTTGGGAAAAAGAACGCCCCCGCGACAGAGCCATTTCCAGCCCTACCGAAACTGTTATACCCTGATTTTAGCTTCACGATTTTCTTACACGACCTCGTATTTCAGGTACGTTCGCAACTTCTGCCAGCCGTTTTACGTTAGTATAAATGCGAGTTGGAAAAGTGTGTTTTTGGGGGGAGAAAAGGCTATTCATCAAAACAAAAAAGGAGCAAACATGAAAAGATTGTATAGATTACGCGACGACCGGACTTTGGGTGGGGTTGTTTCCGGTGTAGGTCAATACTTTAATGTAGATCCGAATTTGCTGCGGATCGGTGTGGTTCTGGCTTGTTTCCTGACGGCGTTTTTCCCGATTGCCATCACCTATTTTGTTGCCTGGGCAATTGTGCCGGAAGAGCCGGGCACCGTCAATGCGATACAGGAAGCGCAGATTGTTGAAGATGCGAACCTGGCAACCGAATAAGAATCTGCTTGATTGTTTTTGGTTGTGAGGTAGACTTATGGATGGCGGTGATTACTTCCTATGACGGTTGTTAATCTCCGCCATCGCTTTTATGATATGCGGATGTTTCTCGAGATATTTGACAATCTCTGCAATCGAATAGGGTGGGTCGACATCCCGGTAGATGCTTGAAATATGATCAAAATCCTCGCTGACGTCCATTGTTAGTCGAAGGTCCTTGGGAATTTCAAAAGGGGGGACGCTGAATCGCAATTTGAAAAGATCCGGGTTCTGATACAGAAAGGGCGTCACGTGTTCGCAATGAAAAGTGCTTAGCGGCAAGGCCTTCAGTCGCTCCAAGGCCTGTTTGCTCATAACTTCAACGGCGAGGCCGGTGCCCGTGCGAATCAAGGGCGTGCCATCCGGTAGAGCGTTTGCCAGATAATCCAAAACGCCGCCTGCATCTCGAAACTCCTGAACCAACCGCCTTATTTCACTTCCCTGTAAGAATACGTTATCCGCACAGATTCGCACGACGATTTCACTCTCATATATGTCAGCTGCCTGTTGAAAGCGGCTTAGGACGTCGGCACTGTCGCCGCGAAAGACGTGCAGGTTCATGCTTTCTGCGATATCGGCAATTGCCTCATCTGCCGGGAGCTCGGTTGTGGCCACAATAATGTCGTCGATGTCATCAACGCCTTTAAGGCGCGCGAGCAAGAATTCGAGAACGGTCTGATCACCAAGACGAAGGAACATCTTGTTTGGCAAACGAGTTGCGCCGGCACGGGCTTGAACGATGATAGCAGTCCTGGCCATGTCAGGACTCGAATCGTTTTTGATCAAGGTATTTTTGCAGGGCTGTATCGTATTGGCCGGTGTTCTTGAGGATCAGTTCTGCAGCTTCCCGAACTGCACCTTCGCCACCGCCTTTCTCCAGGATCCAATGAGCCCGCGAGCGAATTTCTTCAACCGCATCACGGACGGCAAATCCCAAACCAACATTTTCCATCATAGTGATGTCATTGATGTCGTCACCGATGTACGCCACATTTTCCAGCTCCAGGTTCAACTCTTTTAACAGCCGCTTCAGGACAATGAGCTTATTGCCTTTCACCTGGAAAAGGTGGTCAATCTTTAGCTTTTTGGCACGTTGCTGAACCAGCCTAACGTGTTCCGAGGTAATCAGTGCTGAGGGAATACCAACCAGCTTCATTAGCATAAAGCCGCCGCCATCGCGGGTATTGAATTTTTTGAGCTCGTCTCCGTGTTCAGAATAATACATTCCGCTATCGGTCATCACGCCGTCGATATCTGATGCAAAGAGGCGAATTTTTTTCATCCGGGCAAGGATGTCATCAGGCACTGTCTTACTCAAAATCCCCCCAATCGAGAATGTCATCTTCGTTTTTCGCGACCCGCAATTTTTTGCCGATCACTTCATAAGTGTCCATTGGCGAAATGCCGGTTCCCGGTCCCTTTACCAGCAGCATCTCCTTGTTGATAACAGTACCTGCTTCCAGGGCAGTGGCGGCAACCAGGCTTTTTCCCAGCTTATGTTTTACCGCTAATTCTGCTTCATAGACCTGCTTGACCCCGTCTCCCATGGCTTTTTCCAGGTTGCGAATGTCGCGGACCATCTTTTTGAAGCCATAGGGTTCCAGTGATCCGGCATGGTCGGTTCCCTTCATGTGACGGGCAATGGTAATATGCTTTTCGATCACCACAGCTCCCATTGCCGCTGCCACGACCGGCATGACGATACCGATGGTATGTCCGGAAAAGCCGATGGGGATGTCAAAGCGATTCTGAAGGGTTTTGATCATGTTTAGATTCACATGCTCATAATCGCAAGGATATTCGGAGGTGCAGTGTAATACAACCAGCTGGTCTGTGTGAGCAGAGATCAGTTTGACGGCCTGTTCAATATCCTGCATACTGCTCATCCCGGTTGACAGAAGCACCGGGCTTCCGAGCTGCGCAACATGCTCAATCAAGGGAACATTGATTAGATCGCGACTGGCTATTTTATATAACGGTACGCCAATATCATGAAACATATTGGCCGCCTTAATATCTGTTGGCGTTCCGAAATAGATGATTCCCTTTTCGTGGCAATAATCAGCCAGTTCCTGGTGCTGCTCACGGGAAAACTCCAGCTTGCGGCGGTGCTCACCATAAGTATCACCAAATGATTGCGGGCCAATATATGGGCGCGCCAGTGCTTCCCTGGTTAAAACGTCTTCTATCGTGCGTTTCACAAATTTAACGGCATCTGCACCGGCATCAACAGCCGCATCTACCAATTGACGGGCGATGTCCATATCTCCATTATGGTTTTGACCTACCTCAGCAATAATGAAGACCGGTTCATTGGCACCGATCGTCCGGGAATCGGTAATCCGGATTTTATTTTGCATCCTTGGGTTCTCCAGTCGCTTTATGCGTCGTAAAAATACATTCTCGGCAACCATTCGCAAAACCATTTTTGTTTTGTCACAAAAGCCCTGCCGATTACCGGGGAAACGTGGCCTAAAAGCGATTCCAAATGCCTTGCGACATGAAAAAATCAACTGTCCTTCAGGCACTAATATGATTAAACTTAAAGCTATTTCGAATATCAGGTGTCTATCAGAACATAAGAGACTCAATGGATATTAGCCGCTTGTGCAAAAAATTTCTTGCCATGGAGAAGTCATATGATCTCCATGAGTCATATGACACGGATGACATTCCCCTATGGCTATTGCTGCGCTTCCAGGTCTGGTGGACATTGATCGTGGTGCATAAGCTCAACCTGCAGCGCTCAACGATGGATCCCACTGCTGGCGGCACTTTAGGCAAGCTTAAAATCGTAGCAAACCTGCTGCAGGGGGCAATGGGAACTCGACTTCGAGGCCTCAAGCCGTCTTATGATTTCCTCTTTCTCAGCGCCGGTCGGCACCAGTTTATCGATGGCAAATATTATGATACCTGCTGTGATTTCCTGATTGAAGCGCTGGCAGACAGGCGAAGCCTTAGCATCATTCCCACCGGCGGCCGCCATTATTACAAGCCCCTGGCCGGCCAGGATTATTATTACCTCGATGAAACCAATTTGATGGCCGCTATCAAGCAGCAGCTTGGCGGAAACGATCCGAAGGTCCTGAAAAGTATCCGCGAAATCCTTGAAATAATTACTGAGACATTTGAATTTGAGATAGATGTAGATCGTCAGGCGGTACAGCTGTACACGGATCGGGTATTTAATTTCCAGCAGTATCGCAAATTTTATCGCCGAAAATTACGGCAGCTAAAACCGCGATTGGTTTTTGAGGTTTGCCACTACTCGGCAAAATCGATGGGACTAAATGTCGCAGCAGCGGAAGCGGGCATAGATGTGGTGGAACTGCAGCACGGCACGATGTCCGCCCATCATGTTGGGTATCAGTATCCGAATCTAGAAGCAAATGTGCGCCATCCGGCCTTGCCAACGCATATTTTTCTCTTCGGTGAGTACTGGAAACAGTTTTGCCAGATGCCAATCCCGGAATCGAATAAAATGGTCTGCGGATTTCCCTACATGGAATGGTTGAAGTCCCGCGCACAACAGGCAGAAAAATCGGGTAAACAGATCCTGGTAATTTCGCAACGCCTGATCGGTCAGCAACTTGCCAAATTTGTTGTTGAATTGGCCGGGCTGTTGTCGGATGACTATCGTATTGTCTACAAATTACACCCGGCCGAATACGACGATTTGGACACGCATTTCAGCGAGCTTGCAGCGTTGTCCAATGTGCAAATTCCCGGGAAAGACTCTAAAAAATCACTCTATGACTATTTTGCAGAAAGCGATTTTCAGATCGGTGTGTTCTCAACAGCCGTATATGAGGGGCTGGCATTTAATCTCCCAACCTTCATTGCAGCGCTCCCCGGCTACGAAACGCTCTCACATTTGATTGAGCATCAATATGTGCAATTGGCGCAGACGCCAGCGGAATTAGCTGAAGCGTTAAAAGAACCTGCATCGACAGATATGACGAGCATTGTCGGTGATATTTGGGCTCCGAATGCCCTGGCCACAATGAAAGCTGCTACGGAAGGTCTTCTGGAAGATGCTTGATCAACTGAAGAAATCTTTCAAACACAGTGGGATTTATGCCCTGGGCAATATGGGCAATAAGCTGGTCGGCATTATTTTACTACCGCTCTATACCAACTATTTTCCGGTCAGTGAATATGGTGTACTCAGTATTTGTAAAATCACGATCCTGATTCTGGTCCAGGTATTTCTTGCCGGTTTACCCAATGCTTACCTGCGCTTTCAGGCGATGGAGAAATATGTCAAGCGTGAAGGGGCTTTGCTTTTTACCGCTTTTGCTTTACTGGGCCTGAGTGGGCTTTTCTGTGTGCTGACAGGCTATTGGCTCTCAGGTCCAATTGGTGCGCTCGTCGAAGACATTTCCAATCTGGCATTCTACCTGCAATTGATTGTTCTCATCGTTTGCCTGCGGCTCTTGGCCAATCTCTCCCTGGCAATGCTTCGGGCCCATGAACAGTCGGTTTTTTATGCCGTTGCCAACCTCCTGGCGCTGACCCTTAATCTCTCCTTGAATATCTACTTCATTGTCAGCCTCAGTATGGGCATTGAAGGCATCCTCTATGCCTTCCTGATTAGCGACGCTTTCCTGATGCTGGTGTTGCTGCCACCTACGGTACGACGAATGACATTCTCTTTTGATCTGGGAGCTGCACGACGTCTTCTGAGTTTTGGCATGCCGCTGATTGTGTCATCTCTTGCCGGCATGCTCTTGAGTATGGGGGATCGCTACATTCTGGCCTATCTGAAAGATACCAGTGCCGTGGGCATTTATGATCTCGCTTATTCGCTTTCAGGGGTGATTACCATGTTCTTGCTTCAGCCTGTTGCCCTGGCCTTCGTGCCGCAAGCATATAAGCTTTATGGTAAGCCGGGCGACAAGCGATACATCAGTAAGATGCAAACCTATCTGGTATTGGGAAACATCTGGTTTGCCCTGGGGCTCGCTTTCTTTGGCGAACCCTTCATTCAAATCTTTGCGCGTGATGAAGCGTATTGGCCCGCCGAGGCTGTGCTTCCGGCCCTGTTATTGGCCAACGTGTTTTTTGGCGGCCGCAGCATTGTTTATATCGCCTTGCTCTTGAAAAAACGCGTGCGTATCGCGGCAATGACCGTTCTGGTTGCAACGCTTGTTAATATTGCTCTCAATTTTCTTCTTATACCTCAGTGGGGTGTTCATGGCGCGGCCTGGGCAACGGTGTTAGCCTATGCTTTACTCTATGTTGTTACCATGTATTACGCCCAGGGCACTTACCATATTCCCTATGAATCACCAAAGCTGCTGAAGGCGCTGGCCATTTCCATTATTTTGTTCCTGGGTGTTGAGTACGGCATTGGGGATTGGGGATATGCGGGTGCTGCATTGAAGGTTGCACTATTCCTGGCCTTCCCATTTGGTCTATACCTATTTGGCACTTACGAAGATATTGAATTGCTGCGCCTCAGGGAAGGGATTGAAAAAGCAAAAGAAGCCTGGCAAAATCGTAAAACCTGAAAGGAGTGACCGCCGTTGAAAAAGGTCCTCATTATGACATATTATTGGCCGCCATCCGGTGGATCAGGTGTGCAACGCATATTGAAGTTCGTCAAATATTTGCCTGAGTATGGCTGGATGCCGATTGTGTTGACGGCCAGGGATGGGGATTATCTCGCTATCGACGAAACTTTGGTGAAGGATATACCTGACGGAACCCGGGTTGAAACGGTGACCGCCCGTGAGTTTTATGATGTCTATCGGAAAGCAACCGGAAAGAAGAAGCAGGAAACCCTGCCGGTGGGCGCCTATGTGACAAATGAAAGTGATTCACTCATGGAGCGCCTGGCAAAATGGGTACGGGTGAATGTGCTGGTGCCGGATGCCCGTTTTAGCTGGATTCGTCCTTTTACAAAAGCGGCACTGAAAATCATCGAGCAGGAAAATATCGATGTGCTATTGAGTACTTCGCCCCCGCAGTCGGTGCAAGTTGCAGCCTGGCGCATCAGGAAAGCCTCAAATATTCCCTGGGTAGCGGATTATCGCGATCCCTGGACGGAGATATTTTTCTACCAGAATATGAAGCGCAATGCCCTGGCGAAAGGCCTGGACGAATATCTTGAGCGTCGGGCGATCGAAAAT
The DNA here is from genome assembly GCA_028284445.1 of Calditrichia bacterium. Lineage (GTDB taxonomy): Bacteria > Calditrichota > Calditrichia > RBG-13-44-9 > J075 > JANQRS01. The sequence continues at coordinate 36,931 of JANQRS010000023.1, read as the reverse complement.
GCGGATAAAATTATCACGGTGAGCAACCAGATTGCCAAGCGATTCCGCGAGCGTTTTCCGGACATCGACTGTAAAATGATTCCCAACGGGTATGATGTCAGCGATATTCCTGCGGAGCGGCCGGAAATTACTCACGGGAAATTCCGCATTGGCTATATCGGTAACCTGATGGCTTTGCAAAATCCGGAAATCCTTTGGCAGGTTCTTGCCGAACTGGCGAGCGAGGATAAACAATTCCGTGATGATGTACAGCTGCATTTTACCGGCAAAGTTGATGTAGATGCCAGGAGGCAGATTGAGCAATTGGGGCTGTTAGATCTGACGGTCTATGAATCTTACGTGCCGCATCCGGTTGCTGTTGAGCGAATGATGACCAGCAGTGCGCTGCTGTTCATCTTGCCCAATACCCCGGACAACAAGGGCGTGCTTACCGGTAAGCTTTTCGAGTACATTGCCTCGGGCAGACCGCTGCTGGCGATTGGACCGTCGGACGGAGATGCTTCACAGATTATTCATGATGTAGATGGGGGAAGGATGTGTGACTTTGATGATCGGGCCGCGTTGAAAGCGCGGGTGCGTGAACTTTACGAAGCCTGGAAATCGGGTATGCTTACGGATATGGCCCCGGACATGAAAAGGACCAGCCAGTTTGAGCGTAAAGCCCAGGCGGGAGAATTGGCCAAGCTGCTCGATGCGGTTAGTGGGTAATTATCATAATTCGCTTAAATGATCTGTTATGCCTGGACAGGGTAAAGATTCCAGATGTACAATCGGACACTTTTAGGTCTAAAAGACTTTGCAGTGTCATTCCCGCATGCTTGTAGCGGGAATCCAATCAAATTTGAGCGAAATGGATGCCCGATAACTGCATTCGGGCATGACAATTCGACGTTGTCGGTTCATATTCGAAAAAGTGTCCGGTAATGAAATCCCCAAAAATGACATTGGGATTTTTCCTGTTGGAATTTGGAATTTTAGCGGTACGATTTGCCGCTGTTCCGAAATGCTTAGCTCTCATCTTCTTTATCATTCCGGCGCTGATATTCCATATAGCCGAAAAAGGCCAGTCCGGCATAGGTCAGCAACCAGCCAATCCATGAAATAGTAACCCCGCGGGAGTAGGTGCCGGGCTCAAAGGCCATGGTTATCTTCTGCGATCCAGCCGGAACCACCACTGATCGTAGAGCATGATTGGTTTTGTAGATCGGCAACTCGGTGCCGTTTTCCAGCGTTGCGCTCCAGCCGTTGGGATAATAGATTTCCGATACTACCAGCAATGATTGCTGACTGTTGCTTGTCTCAATCACCAGTTTGTCGGGCTCCCAGGTGTTTACTTTTACTGTGCTATTGCCGGCTGCAGGTGTAATTGCTCCCGCAGGAGCTGCCTCCATGAGGGCAGTACGGGATGGATCAAATTCCGTCGTATTCATGAATCGCAGCATCTCCGGACGCGATTCGAAAACCTTCACTTCATCCACGAAGTATGCGCGTGGCAAAACATCATTATTGCGATAGAGGAACAATTGTTTCTGTTCATCACCGAGCAGGGTCAGGGAAGAGTCTGAATAAGGCTGACTGCTGAAGATGTACTTGCCGTTGAGCATGTTTACAATATTGGTGTTAAAGGCAATGCCGCGCTTGGTTGGCTGAAAGAGATTGTTTTCAATCAGATCCTGGATCACCTGGGTTTTGGCCGGATCATATCCGCCTATGGATTGATAGAAATAGGGAAAGCGTGAGTCTCTGGCCATGGTGCGCAGCGGTGGCAGCACCCGAAAAATCTCCTGGTCCTGTTTCACAATTTGGTCCAGGCGGTTCATGCGATATTGCCTGGCTTCCAGACCTGTTGTGTTTTCAAATTTTCCATCAAGGAAATTCCAGGAGACCAGGCCAACGTCCGCGATTGCCAGCACCGGGATGAGCAGCGCGACAGCGAACTTGGATAGCATTTCTCGACTTACCGCCAGCAAGAGTCCCCCGCCGATCAGAAAGAATATCACGCTGCGCCAGGCGGAGTCGGTAAGCACTTCCAGTCGCGCTTGTTTTAATAAACCGACGACTTCCGATGCCCGATTGCCGTATTGCGCGGTATAGCGTTGCAGTTCACCACTTGTAGATAGCGAGAAAGAGCTGCCAAAGAAAATAGGGATGAGCAGCAACAGCGCATAGCCGCCGGCAAGCAGGTAAAAGCGCTTTTGTATATTGCTGTCCGACCAGTTGCCGCGCAGGAAAAAATTGAATCCATATGCCGCCAGCAGGGTGAGGGTGAAGCTGACCAGGGTCAGGATCATCATCGGCACACGGAATTTGTCAAACTGCGGCACATAGTTGAAGAAGAAACGGTAGGGTGCAGGAAAGTGGCTACCCAGCGATAAGATCAAGGCAAGGATTGTTAATGCCAGAAGCGCCCGCACCTCGGTACGATGCCAGTGAAAAACGATGCCGCAAAGTGCCAGGAAAACTGCCAGCACACCCAGGTATTCCAGCGACTGCGTAAAGGGCAGATCTCCCCAATATAATGGCACTGCCTGATTCCTGAACTGTGGTACCGCATCACCAGTGTATATTTCTGTAGAGGTGCCGCCATGAAATCTGGGGATGATCAAATTCCAGAATTCAGCAACTGTGTAAGACCAGCGTGTGGCATAATCAAAGCCGGCGCCTTTTTGATCAAGCGCATCTACATTATCGCTGATCGAAACAGAGTTGCCGCCGCGGATTGAATGGGGGGTATAATCGTAGGTGACGAAGAGCGGCTGGGCAACGATGGCCACGACCAATGCCATACCAACGACAAAGCGCCCGACGAGGGAGCCGGTTTTCGGCCAATCTTTGTCCATAATGCTTCTGACCAATGGGGTAATCCCCAGCGCAAACAGCAGCATAATGGTATAAAAAACGATCTGATAATGCTGGGTACGGAGCTGCAGTGCAAAAGCGGCAGCAAAGGCTAAAATGGATAACCAGTTACGCCGGTTCAGGAACCACAAAAACGCCACGGCTACCAGCGGCATCCACATCAATGCACGAAGCTTGGCGAAGTGCCCGACCGTGATCAGCGCCTGCATATGGGGGATGAGGACAAATGATGCCGCAGCAAACAAGGCTGCCGGCCCTCCTAATCCCAAATATTTGACCAGCAGGAACATCCCCAATGCCCCAAGCCACAGGTAGAGGAGCTGCCAATCGAGTATCATACCCAGTGTTGTTTCGTTCAGCAAGCTATCTATAGACCAGGTAATCGGCCCGTGCCGGTGATAGATGGGCATCCCCGCAAAAATGTAGGGGTTCCAAAGCGCGCGCTGCCCGGTTTCTTCCTTGAACGTGCCGATTTGTTTGGTATTCCCAATATTGCTGACAACGTCGACACCATTGACGGTCAGGCCGTCAAAGACCAACGGTTTATACAGAATGATCAATAAAACGAGGATAACGCCAAGGAATATATAGCCGGTTCTATTCTCGTTGAGGCTCTTGAGAACATCAATAGTCTTTTTCTTGCTGGAAGGTCGGGCCGGTGCGGGTTTTGTTGCCGGCTTCTTCTTCGATTTCGCCATGTTGGTTCCAGATTTTTGGGGCTAAGCATTCAGCGCCTTCGCTCGAAAATGGAAAAAGAAGGGCTGGAAGTTTTTTCGAAATAAATGGCCGAAGGGCATTTTTCAGCATACATTTAGTTGCCTGTGAAGACCGGCATTTGACCGTGTAAAAGACACGTGTCAGCCGATATTCGAGGCCTAATATAGAGATATTTCGTGCTATTTCAAAAGAATTATGAGCAGCCCGAAATCCGTTGTAAATCATTAAAGGATATAGAAGAAGGAGCTTTGAATGAATTTTGAATTCTCTGAAGAACAGCTGTCAATTCGTGATGCCATTCGCGAGTTTGCCAGAGAGGAGATTGCTCCTGATAGGCTTGAGAAAGACGAGAGCAAAGTATTTCCTGAGCATTTGATTCAGAAGATGGGCGATTTGGGAATATTGGGGGTTATCTTCCCTGAAGAATATAGCGGCGCCGGTATGGGGTATATTGAATACGCACTGGTAGTCGAAGAAATTTCTGCAGTGGATCCATCGATGGGATTAACCGTCGCAGCACACAATTCCCTGGGAACAAACCATATTTATTCATATGGGAACGAAGAACAGCGCCAGCGTTGTGTACCTCACCTGACTGCCGGAAAATCGCTGGCGGCCTGGGCGCTTACTGAACCTGGCGGCGGCAGCGATGCCTTCGGGTTGAAAACGACGGCTCGCCGCGACGGCGACGATTGGATTCTTAACGGATCGAAAACGTTTATTACCAATCCGAATTACGCTGATTATTGTGTGGTAATGGCCAGAACAAATCCAGAGGCCGGCAAAGCTGGTATATCGGCTTTTATTGTCGAGAAAGACTTTCCCGGTTACAAGATCGGTGTGCCGATGAACAAACTCGGTATGCGCGCCAGCGATACAGCGGAACTGTTTTTCGAAGATTGTCGGGTGCCCGGAAGGAATTTGCTTGGTGCAGAAGGCGAAGGTTACTTCAACGCATTGGGTATCCTCGACGGCGGCCGCATCAGTATTGCTGCAATGTGTGTTGGTATTGCCCGCGGGGCATTTGAGCAAGCGATGCGTTATGTGCAGGAGCGCTCCGCTTTTGGTAAGAAAATCCATCAGTTTCAGGCAATAAAAATTAAGCTGGCGGATATGGCGACCGAGATCGACGCGGCCCGTTTGCTGGTGATGCGCGCTGCAGCCATGAAAGACAAGGGCCAGGAAGTGAACTTGGAATCCGGCATGGCGAAACTCTTTGCCAGCGAAATGTGTTTACGAGTTGCTGATGAAGCTTTACAGATTCATGGCGGCTATGGCTATATTAAGGAATATCCGATCGAAAAGTTTTATCGCGATGCGAAGCTTGGAACGATCGGGGAAGGCACTTCCGAAATTCTGCGGATGGTTATTGCCCGCGACCTGGTTCGCAAATATGCCATCGACGCACTGCCGGCTGAAGTGAGTTAGAACGCAGTTATTCGAATAGAACTTCAGAAAACCGACTTGTTAACCCACCCCTAAATCCCCTCCCGGGAGGGGATTTAGGGGATTGCATTTCGAACCTAATGCTAAATTCCGAGGTTTAAATTCCAAATCCCAACAAGAAAAACTCCAAAAGGAATTCTGAATCGGAGAATACATATGACAGGAGGCCGGGCAATCGGCTCTGTTGAGTTCTCAAAAGAAATGCATTCCCTTAAGCTGCCTGGTTTGTCGCTGATATTCATAACCTCTTGGAATTTTTTCTGTTGGAATTTGGAATTTCGCTCGCTGATTTACCGTTGCTCCAAAAGTCTGTTCTGCCGGTAACTCGCGCTAATATCTACATCTTAATACGTCTTGTGTCATTGGGAGATCAACATGTATAAGCGTTTTGGAGTACTATCTGCTTTGGTAGTTGCCCTGGTGCTTTGGGGATGCAGCAGTCGACCTGCAAATACGGTTAAGACTGAAATGACGCCCCCGGTAGCGGTAAATCCAATCCAGAAGCAGCTGGCAAAATTTGCCCCGACAGTCATTGAATATGACAAATCGCAGTTGAGCGAAGGTGATCAGGTTGCGGTGCTGAAGCTGGTGGAAGCGGCCAAATTGATGGATAAGATCTTCTGGCAGCAAGCATATCATGGAGAGCTGACCATGGATTCCGAGATGCTGGATAGGATTCCAGGAGCCCGTGACTATTTTCAAATCAACTTTGGGCCGTATGACCGCCTTGAAAGCAATCGCCCTTTTCTCGATGGCGTTGGCAATAAACCGCCGGGCGCCAATTATTATCCGGCGGACATGACCCAGGAAGAATTTACCCAATGGATTGCTGATCACCCGGAGGACGAAGCCGCATTTACCTCCAATTTCACCATTATTCGCCGTGATGGCGATAAATTGGTGGCCATACCTTATTCCGAAGCGTACGCAAAATATCTTGAACCGGCGGCGAAACTGTTGCTCGAAGCTGCGGAGGCGACGGATAATACCTCCTTGAAAACTTATCTAACCAGCCGAGCTGAAGCGTTTAAGAGCAATGACTATATGTTAAGCGACATGGACTGGATGGATCTCAAAGATCATGCGCTTGAAGTGGTGATTGGTCCGTACGAAGTTTACGAAGATGAACTGCTGGGTTATAAAGCGGCTTTTGAAGCGTTCATCACCATTGTTGATAAGGAAGACAGCGAAAAGCTTGAGAAAATCGGTAACTATCTGAATGACCTCGAACGCGCGCTTCCTATTAATGAACAATACAAGAATTACAATCGCGGCAGTTCCTCACCGCTCGCTGTTGTCAATGAGGTGTTTGTTGGTGGTGACGCCAAACCCGGTGTGCAAACCGCCGCTTTCAATCTGCCAAACGATGAACGTGTTCGCGAAGCAAAGGGCAGCAAAAAAGTGATGTTGAAAAACATCACCGAGGCCAAATATCAGCAGGTTTCCATCCCGATCATGTCGCGGTTGTTGTCCGAGGCAGATCAGAAGAAGGTTTCATTCGATGCCTTTTTCAATCACATTGTATTGCACGAGATGTGTCACGGTATTGGACCCGGAAAGATCGTTGTTGACGGAAAAGAAACCACGGTTAGCAAAGCCCTGAAGGATACGTATTCGGTGTTGGAAGAGACCAAAGCCGATGTGGTTGGGCTGTATCAATTCCCGTTGATGATAGAGAAGGGTGTGTTTGATGCCAGTCTTCAGGACAAGCTCTACGCCAGCTTTGTGGGCGGCATATTCCGCAGCGTGCGTTTTGGTGTGGGCAGTGCTCATGGTGGCGCAAATGTGATTACCTTGAACTATTTGCTTGAAAAAGGCGGCATTACCTATGACGACACCAACGTGCGCTTCGCTGTCAACTATGACAAGATCGAAGGTGCAGTAAGAGATCTTGCTCGCGATGTACTTATGATTCAGGCGCTGGGCGATTATGATGGGGCCAAAGCCTTCCTGGCAAAATATCGTCATGTGGCGCCGTCCCTCAAAAGGGCCCTGAGCATGCTGGAAGATATTCCGGTGGATATCCGTCCGATTTTTGCAGTAGAAGAAGAATTGGCAATGTAGCCTCCGTTTCAGGCAGTGTTTAGATAAGACATTAGACACTGCCGTTTTCCGCCCTAATCCGCTCTGATAATTCTTCACTCCGCATTCCTTCCCCCAAAATATTTGTGCCGTTATTTTGCCGGTCAACCTATTTCCCATGGCTTAGTCGAGCGATTTTTCCCGGACCGAAACATATACGCCTATAAAATATTGTGCCAATTAGAGACCGGTAAGGAGTAAATCTATGAATAATAAAATATGGGCGATCCTGCTAATGGTTAGTAGCTTGATGTTTGCACAGACTAAGGCTGATTTCAACGGCGACGGACTCAATGATCTGGTTATCGGCGTGCCGGGAGAAGGCTGTAATGATGGGGCTGTTCACGTCTTGTATGGCGGCGTCACATATGGTAGTTGTTCATCTTGTGAAACGGATCAGTATCTTGATCCGGCGCTGCCGCCAATCAATAATCCATCTCCGCAGAATTATGGTGAGTTTGGTTATTCATTTGCCCATGCTGATTTTGACGGCGATGGCTTTGATGACCTGGCAATTGGGGCGCCTGGCTATCCCAATGATGAGGATGGCCGTGTATACATCTTGTATGGTTCAGAAGAACGGTTGATCGCTAAATACGGGCCCGATGGAAACAGCACTCAACGTCTTACGCAAACCGATTTTGATTATCCCGTCGATCCGGCGCGTTTTGGGCATAGTCTGGCCGCAGCGGACTTCGACAATGATGGTTTTGCCGATCTGGCCGTTGGCGCGCCAATTGCTGATCTTTATTTGCCCGATGAGCTGACTCCGGATGTAATCGAAAATACCGGTTATGTACGGGTTGTATATGGTTCGGAAAACGGCATCGACCTTGCTCGTCATCAATTATTGAGCAGCAGCTATCTGACTTATATTGAAGTGGATATAGCGCCGTATTCTGAAGCGGAGGACGGTTTTGGCACCGCATTGGTGAGCGGCGATTTCAATGGTGATGAAAGCCCTGATCTTGCTATCAGTGCGCCGGGTAGAGAGCAATATTCAGCAACAAAAACCGGCGAGGTTCATGTCTTCTTCAGCGAGGAAGGAAATGGATTTGAGAATCCAAAGGGAAATTACTGGAAGCTTTGCAATAACACCAATGTTGGAACACTGACCGCACCCGCTGGCGTTGAAAATGAACTATTTGGTATGGCGCTGGCAGCAGCCGATTTCAATGGAGACAGTATCGATGATCTGGCTATTGGTGTCCCGGGAGGATACATTGAGGAAACAGAGGGGCAGATAGGAAGAGTTGAGATTGCCTTGGGTACGGAAAATGCCAGGTTTAATAATTTACGGCAGATCTGGCATCAAGCGCTTCCTGATATTGAAGGTGACCCTGAGAACTGGGAATTTTTTGGTTTCTCGCTGGCCAGCGGAGACTTCAACGGCGATGAGTCGCCGGATCTGGCAATTGGCGTTCCAAAGGACAATGGCTGGTGGGGGGCACCGGAGGCAGGCGGTGTGAATGTTATTTATAGCGTGCCCGGGGTTGGTTTAACCTCTTTTAATGATCAACTGCTAAATGCATCGACTGACGCCTGGTTAGCAGCAGCAAAATCGGGTAGCTTTTTCGGCCAGACACTCTATGCAGTGGATCGCACCGAAAATTTGGTCGATGACCTGGCTATCGGGGCAATCGGGGTAGAGGCTGAGCCTGCCGCCACAGAATCTGGCGTGGTTTTTATGGCCTATGCCGAACCAGGGGCCGGAGGCGGATTTTTTAAATCTACTAGCACCGCTGACGGCTGGATATGGCACCAGGGCCTTGCATTATCTGATAATCCGGATGAGTACGATTATTTTGGTGCTTCCTTACCGGGCAGCGTTGGTCAGGTGCCAACTGCCCGCCCTGGAGGTGCCTTGATTACAAAATTCTGGCTTTATCGGACGCTGAATGATCTTGGATTTTATCCAGGCGTATTTTTAATGCAGCCGGATTGTGCAACGAACCAATTTAAAGCCGGGGCTGGTGGCAAGGAGGATAATGACACCTCAACAGCGGTAGCGAAATTTTCGCTGCAAGCGAATTACCCAAATCCATTTAATCCTGGAACCACAATTCGTTATAGTGTGAAGCACGTCGGGCAGGTATCGCTAAAGGTATACAATATAGCCGGGCAGCAAGTGGCCACACTCGTCAATGAAAAGCAACACGACAGCGGAGAGTATGAGGTATATTTTGATGCAGCAAATTTGCCGGCCGGCATCTACTTCTATCGCTTTAAAGCACAGAAGTTCAGCGCCACCAGAAAAATGAGTCTGATAAAGTGACCTATTGGTTTTCGACTGGTTCCACAACTGCCGACATAGAACCGGCGCATCTGGGGATGCGCCAGTCGGCGCCATAGCCATGAATAAGATCGCGCTTATGTTCGGCGCGTTCCTTGTGCGCGGTAAATACAATCACTCTTCCGGAAAAATCGACCTGACAGGCCATTTGGAAAGCAGTTGAACGGCTGTGACCAAAAATCTTCATTAGCATTTCGATCACATATTCGTAGGTATGATCATCATCATCGAGTAGCACTACATTGAACAAAGGAATTTCCTGCACGGCCTCTTCAATCTGACCGACCTCTTCCTCAACCGGTGAAATGGTTATTTCAAACCCCTTGCTAATCACCGGACTAACATGTAGCAGATCACCACCCAATATGATTACCTCAAATGGAAAATGAGGGCCTTTTCAAACACTGAAAGATAATCAGGAAATAGCGGGATTTAGTAAAGAAAATTAAAAAGACATCGACCCATCGAAGCATTTAAGCATCGAAACATTTGAAATGCTTCAATGCTTCAATCGTCAATTTTCAATATCTCTTACCTCCCCACGTTCGCCAGAAGCGAACATGAGGCCGCTCTCTGTAACGGCTAGGCCGTTTATTCGGTCAACGTTGATCGATGAACGGTCATCGGTTTTCAATGCTTCAATCGTCAATCATCAATGCTTCAATGCTTCAATCGTCAATTTTCAATGTTTCTTCCCCGGATATTGCTCGAGGGCATTGCCGAGAATTTCCATGCTGCGCGTCATCGATTCCACGTTGAGTACGAAGGCAATACGCACTTCATCTTCACCAAGACCTTCGGTTGCATAAAACCCGGCAGCCGGCGCCATCATGATAGTTTCATTATTGTCGTGGAAATCTTTTAGCAGCCAGGTGCAAAATTTGTCGGCGTTGTCTACCGGCAACTTTACGATGGCATAAAATGCACCGGGCGGACGTTGTCCAACCACACCGGGAATCTTTGCCAGGCCTTCGAAGACCGCTTCGCGACGGCGATAGTATTTGCCGTGCACTTCTTCAAAATAGTCCGGCGGTGTGTCAATTGCCGCCAGTGCAGCCAGCTGTTCCATGGTTGGCGGACAAAGACGCGCCTGACCAAATTTCAGCGCACTGTCGAGGATGTCCTTATTGTGAGTTACCAAACATCCGACGCGGGCGCCGCAGGCACTGTAGCGTTTTGAAACGCTGTCCAGCAGAATAGCACGATCATCGATGCCTTCCAGGTGCAATACCGAGGTGTGCTTCTTGCCGTCGTATACAAATTCGCGATAGACCTCGTCCGACAAAAAGAAAAGGTCGAATTCAATCGCCAGATGCTTGATGCGCTCCATTTCCTCTGCAGTGTATACATAGCCGGTGGGATTGTTGGGATTGCATAACATGATGGCTTTCGTGCGGTCGGTAATGCGGGCGCGAATTGCATCGTCGTCCGGTAAGGCAAAGCCGGTATCGGCGCTGCAGGTAATCGGCACGATGTTGACCGATGCTTCGACAGCAAAACCATTGTAGTTGGTATAGAAGGGCTCTGGGATCAGAATCTCGTCGCCGGGGTCCATGGTTGCCATCAGTGCAAAAATAATGGCTTCGCTGCCGGCTGTGGTAACCAGAATCTCTTCTTTGTCTACATTAATGTTGTGCTGGCCATAATAGCGGGCCAGGCCTTCTCGATATTCCCAAAGTCCGGCGGAATGCCCATAAGCCAATACGTCGATTTCATGGTTGCGAAAAGCATCCATCATGACTTTGGGTGTCTTGATATCGGGTTGTCCGATATTCAGGTGATAGACCTTACGGCCTTTTCGTTTCGCTTCTTCAGCATAGGGTACCAGCTTGCGAATGGGTGAAGCCGGCATCGTTGCTGCGCGGTGAGCAATATTGGGCATTGTTGCCTCCCTGATTTACTATCGTTCTACGTTTTCGTTCTCGTTTCTTAGTGAGCCGTTCAATACGGCCTTCGCATCGGCGACGCTATCGTAGACATAGGTCAGCCATCCGTCGTAGTTCTTGTTCCTTCCGTGGACAATGTCCATATATTGTCCGGCGAGTTTTAGCGACGCTTCACCGGGTTTTCCATTACCAAGCGTGTAAGTTTTCCATTGCTCTTGCGGGATGGAGCGGTCACGGCTGTCGGTAATGCGGGTAATTGGGGTTACTTCCGCAGCAGTGCCGGTAAAAAATGCTTCGTCAGCCTCAAAAAAGTCCTCAACCGTAATTGGGGCAATTTCAGTCTGGTAACCGAGGTCTTTGGCAATTTCCATGACCGAAGTGCGGGTAATACCTTCTAAAACCGATTCGTACATGTCATTGGTCTTGACCACGCCATCCTTGACAATAATGATGTTTTCGCCAGGCCCTTCGGCAACCCGGTTTTCCAGGTTCAGAAAAACACCTTCATCATAGCCGAGCTCACGCGTTTGAGTCGCAAAGATGTTCGACTGAACGTACAAACCGCCCAATTTTACGGAGGCATTCATTTGGCTGTGGTGAATACGCTTCCAGGGAAGTAGTAACACATGAACGCCTTCGCTAATTCCCTTGCTCCCGAGGTAGGCGCCCCATTCCCAACAACCAATCGTCGTTTCAACCGGGCATTTACTTGGGGTTAATCCAAGATTGCCGTAGCCATAGTAGAGGTTGGGCCGAATATAGGCGCTGGCCAGGCGATTCTCGCGCATCACCAGCCGGCAGGCTTCAATGAGTTCGTCTCTGCTATACGGCACGGTCATGCCGATAACAGATGCGGATTTGAACAGACGATCAATGTGCTCTTCAAGGCGAAAAATTGCCGGTCCGCGATGGGTTGCGTAAGCGCGAATGCCTTCGAATACGGAACTGCCGTAGTGCAAGACATGTGACATAACATGAACTTCGCCGCTGTCCCATGGTTTTAATTCGCCGTTTTGCCAGTACGATGTTGCGCCGGGAAAATTGTCATTTGGAAACATAAGAATCCCCTCTGAAAGTATTTATAGTAATCAATAGTCTAACTGCTCTTGTATGCTACTTCACAGGCTGATCGTATGCGTATTAACGCATAAAATAAAAAAAGCCTGGATTCATTATACCAGGCTGGCTCGGTCGTTTGGTACCACTAAACAATGCACGCAGTTGCATTCTCACGTTAGTGTAATTCTCCTGAATCTGTCCCTTTTTTACTGCCAACCTTTCTGCTATTAACGACCAATTATCCAGAATTTATAGTAGGAAATGGCATCAGATATGTCAAGAGAAATGTAATTTAGGAATTGCTGCCAGAGTGCTATCTGAGCGTTTGCTTTTCGGTCCTCTTTTCAGTATTTTGGGCAAAACTGGAGGCGAATATGAGATATACCGGAAGCTTATGTATTCCGGTTCTACTGTTGATTAGCTGGATTGGATTGTGGGCCCAGGATTCTGAAATAATCGTCTATTCCATGCCTGAAAAGCTGGTCCTGGAGCAATTGCAGACTCGACTTGCAGAGAGTAACCCCGGCGGCAGTTGGATTTCGCTGAACGGCGAGTGGGATTTGATTACCGGCGAGGCTGGATCTGTTGCCGGACAAGTACGTGTTCCGTTTACATTTCAGAATATAAATGAAGTTCATTTGAACAAGCGAGTGGTGCTCGACGGTCTCGGTGGCGATAACTTCATCTTGCATTGCGGCCTGGCAAATGGATTTATCCGCGTTGTGATGAATACTGTTGAGATTTACAGTGCCGATACCTACTATGCGCCGCTGGCGATCCCTATTCCGCGCCGAGCGGTCAATGTCGGGGACAATGTGCTGGAAATTGATATCATTGTTCCGGCACGTCATGCCCGACTTGCCCCGGCTTTACACCCTCTTAATCAACCGCGCTCATCATTTGGCCTCCTGGATGCGCTCTGGTTGGAGAAAAAAGCAGATACGCATATACAAAGAATCGAGCCCCTTGTAACGGCTGATGTGCTTCCCCGGCAAATTGCCGGTAGCTTCACGCTCAATCGCCCGCTGGGAAATGAGCCTGCGTTTCGCCTCACCGTCACGTATCGCGACGGCGATGAGATTTTTGGAACGGCGGTCATCGCGCAGGAAGATTCTCAACAAACGACTTTTGACCTCCCGGTGCTTGAAGCATCTGATATCCCGGTCTGGTATCCGCAGCAACCAAAACAGCTGTGGATTGAAGTGCGGCTCGACAGCGCCGGCGCGCCGATTGACATCAGACGTGAACGTCTGGCAACCCGCACCATCGCCGTGAGAAACGATGAACTGCAGCTTAACGGCCAGGTTGTTCATCCGAAAGGTATCAACTACGTTTATCAGAATCGGGAAGGCAGCGAATTATTTGATGAAAAGCTGGTTCGCAGCGACCTGGAAGATATTCATGCCCGTGGGTATGAAGCGATTCGTGTGATTCAAAGTCCGCTCCCGCCGCGCTTTTACGAACTCTGCGATGAGATTGGCCTGCTGTGCCTGCAGGATTTGCCGGTAAATCAACATAGCTTTAATACGGCCACTGATAAGGCTGCTGCTTTGATGCGCTCGGCAGAGCGTCTGCAGGCCTATGCCAGCCGCTACAACAGCCTGATTGCTGTAGGCGCATCATTTTATCCGGGCATTGGATCTGCTCACCAGCGAGGCGAATTGCAAGAGCAGCTCGCGAAAATTGAGATTGATTTGCCCAGCTATATTTCGACTTTGCTACCGTCAAAAGCCTGGCAGTCGATTACGGATTTTCAAATCGTTGAGGTGTTGAAGCATGAGAACGCCGCAAGCGAATATAAGCGCCTCGCGGATTCACTTGGCGGAACCCTCTTTATGCCCTCGGGCTTTTCTCGGGCTGAGAATTACGCAAATGACTCATCTGCGACGTCCGGGTTACCGGCAGATTTGGCGAGCCTGTCCCGGCAGCTGCTGCTCAATCGTCTACCAGGTGAATTGAAGGGGCACTTTGTGCCGGTGTATAGTGATTTCTACCTGGAATTGCCGGCCATGCACCTTGGTGCCTTGCCTGATCCGTCACTGAACAAGGTCGGCCTGGTGGATTTAAAGCGCAAGCCGCGCAAAATATCGGCCTTCAGCGCCAATCATGTCGCTGAATCGAGTGGCCTGGTAGACTTTACAGGGGGTGGCAATCCCAATACCTTTCGTTATATCCTTGTGGGTTTTCTTACCCTGTGCTTGTTTGCAATTTCCTATCAGCGCTATCGAATTTTCCGCATCAATTTGAAATACAGTATTCAGAAGCCTCATGGGTTCTTCGTAAATCTGGCAGAGCGTATCCTTATACCATATAAGCAGACTTTTTTCCTACTTTTCGCTATCTCCTTGAATGGGGCCATGGTTCTCCATTCCATAGCGTTCTTTTATCGCCGCAGCTTGATGTTCGACTATATTACGACGCTCTTCTTTCAGTCGCCTGAACAAAAGGCCTGGATTGTCGATTTGATCTGGGATCAACCGCGCGCCCTACTGATGTTTACTCTGGCAATTGTTGGCATCTTTCTGTTGATGGCCTTATTTGTGAAATTGCTGTCGCTATTCGGTAGCGCCCGTATCCGTTTTGCCCAGGCAATGGCTGCTACTATCTGGGCGGCGGCGCCATTTGTGTTTCTGCTGCCTGCGGGCGTGGTAACCTACATATCACTGGGCTCGATGAAATCTTATTGGATTCTGATCATCGTGCTATTATATTTTCACGCCTGGTTCTATCTGAGATGGATCAATGGTATTCGCGTGCTGCTGGACCGGCTTTATTCCAGGACTTTCATACTGGTGAGTATTTTATTGCTGACCATACTGGGAGGACTGGGATACTGGTATGTATCGACATATAATTTGCAGGAGCATGCCACACTGATTCGTCACCTCTATGATTACCTGCAGTGAGCCAATGCCAAAATCTTTTGAGGTTCGGCAATCCGCATTCGCCGCAAAGCGCGGGCAGAATACCGGCAGTTCTATGGAATAAACAGGGAATTGGATGCAGTTAACAAAGCTGGAAGTCTTCGGATTTAAGTCTTTTGCTCAAAAGGCCACGCTGAAATTTGATAGCGGGCTGATTGGGATTATCGGGCCGAATGGTTGCGGCAAGAGCAACGTGGTTGATTCAATCCGTTGGGTATTGGGTGAGCAGCGTCCGCGTATCCTGCGCTGTGATCGCATGGAAAATCTGATCTTTGGCGGTACCGAAACCCGCAAGCCGCTGAGCCTGGCAGAAGTGTCTCTTTACATTGAAAACAATCGCAACATCCTTCCTTCGGAATATAGTGAGCTGAAACTTACGCGTCGTTTGCATCGCTCCGGCGACAGTGAATACCTGATCAATAATGAAAATGTTCGTCTGATTGATATCGTTAACCTCTTCGCAGATACCGGGATGGGCGCAGACGCCTACTCCGTGATCGAATTAAAGATGGTTGAGCAGATCCTCAGTGATAAAGCTGAGGAACGGCGCCGGCTCTTCGAAGAGGCTGCCGGTATCAAAAAATATAAGGCCCGTCGCCGTTCAGCGCTGTTAAAGCTGGATACCACGCAGCAGGAATTGACGCGCCTGGAAGATATTATTGCGGAAGTGCAGAAAACAGTGAACTCGCTGTCTCGCCAGGTGGGAAAGGCTCGCCGCTATCATGAATACAAGCAGAAAATGCATGATGATGAACTCTTGCTCAACTGCCTGAAAATCAATTCGTATCGCAATGATCTTGCTCCGCTCAAGAATGAATCAGAGCATGTGACGCGCACCCGCGATACCTTGTCCAAGGAAGTGCGCGTGGCGGAAGCGGAGCTGGAAAAAATGCAAACCAGCTCAATTGATACCGAGCAGGAATATCGCAATGCATCTGCGCTTCTCTTCCAAAAAGATGAGATGATCAAGGAATTGCAGAATCGCCGCCAGCTTCGCCAGCAGCGCATCAATTCCCTGAAGGAAGCAACAAAAGGCTACATGCAGGAAGTAGAAACCCAAAAAGTGCGCATCGCTCAACTGCAAAATGAGCAAGGACAACTCAAGGGGCAGCTGGCAACCAATAGCAAAGAAATGGAAGCGGCGCAATCTCAGTATCGCGAATTTGCCAATAAACAGTTGGAAATTGAAACCTCTCACGAAAAGATCCGCACGGAGTATCAAACTTTTGTTGCGGAGAACTTGCAAGACTTGCAAAAGACAAATGAGAGCAAGGAAGAGTATCAGAAAATCGGCCTGGAGAAAGAGAATCTACAGGAGCAGATTACCCGCAATAACGACCGCAGCCGTAACCTTTCCGCCGACCTGAAAGGGCATCGTGACGATCTTGCAACTATCGAATCATCCCTGAAAGAATTGGAAGGGGATTTGGAGATGTATCAGCAAGAGCAGGCGGCAGCGACCAGCAAGATCGAAACCCTTCGCGAAACCCAGGAAGGGTTGAAGAATGACATCAACGTGAACGAAGGAAAACTGGAAAAAGCGCGCAACCGCTTTGATTTTCTGGAAAACCTCATTCGCAACTACGAAGGATTTTCAGAGTCCGTGCAATACGTGATGTCCAATAAGAAAAAGTTTGGCGGCGTGGTAGATACCCTGGCCAACCTGGTTGACTGCGAAGTGGAATATCGTCCGGCGCTGGAAAGCTTCCTCTCAGAAGTGTCCAACTACATAGTAGTTGAAGAAGTGGATACCGCCAGAGACATCCTCAAAAATCTTCGCAGCGAAGAAAAGGGGCGGATGACCCTTGTGCCGCTGCCCTTGCTGGAAAGTGCCGGCGCTGCAAATGGCATAAAGCTGCCGGATACCGGCAATGATGTATTTCTACTGCACGATGTTGTTTCTTATCCGAAAACATACGAGAAGCTTTTTGGCTACCTCTTTGATAAAGTCTATTACGTGCCCGACCTGGAAAAGGCGATTGAGCTTCGCAAATCTTACCCGCAGGTCACCTATATCACCAGCAGCGGCGAGATTCTTGAACACTGGGGGAACCTGACTGGGGGAACCAGCAATAGTAATGGTCAGGGATTGATTGGCCGGAAAGAAGAATTTCGCAAGGTTGAAGACCGCTTGAAAAAGTTGGAAGCAACGCTTGCCGAGCAAAAAGAAGCCCTGGCGAATAACATTACGGAGGTGGAAGAAAAAGAGCAGAAGCTGAAGGAGTTCAGCGAGCTGCTGGATAATTCCCGCGAAGAAATGGTTGGTTTGGACAAGCAGGTAAGCCAGAAGCGCTATGAAGTGAAGCGTCTGGAAGAAATTGCTGAAGAAGTCGAGAATTCAACCACGACCTTACGTGAACGCATTCTGGGCTTGGAAGCGCGTGAAAAGGAACTCTTGCCGGAAGTACAGTCTCTGGCAGAAAAGACCGAGCGTTATAAGCAGCACGAACAGGACTTGCAATCCCGGCAGCAAGAAGTTGAAGACAAACTTCGTGAACTGACCCGCGCCACCCAGGAAAAGCAAATCAGCTATCTGAACCTGACCTCCCAGGAAAAAGAAAAGATTCAGCGCCTGGAATTCGTGGAAAGCAATATCAAAGAAGCACAGAATTTCAATGAAGACCGCGAACGGCGGATGGTTCAGAATGACAAGCAGGTAAAAGAGCTGGAAGACGAAATCGCCAAAATTAATGCCGATTTGGAGCGTGACTTCAAAGACCGGGATAAAGTTGAAGAGGATAAGAATACTGTTGAAAAGCGGGTGCAGGAAATTCGCTCTGCTATTCAAATGGCGGAAGAAGAACTGAAAAAGAAACAACGGCTCTGGAATCAGGCCCGCGAGCGCCTGCAAGAAATCGAACTGCACTCGAAGGAACTGGAAGTGCGCCTTGGTTCCATTGTTGACAATGTTCGCGAGAAGTATGGGGAAGAGGCGTTAAAATTTGACATTGCAGAACTTGATCCTTCCGTGTCGATTAACAGCCTGCAGAACGAACTGGAAACCACGCGTCGCAAGCTCGACAATCTGGGTGACGTAAATCCGCTGGCAGTGAAAGAATACGACAAGGAAAAAGAACGCCTCGATTTCCTGAATGAGCAGCATGGCGATTTGATATCGGCTCGTGATCAGCTGCTGGAAACCATCGATAAATTGAACAAGACTGCGCGTCAACAATTCCTGGAAGTATTCGAAAAGATCCAGTTTAATTTTGAACGGGTATTTGCGCAGTTTTTTGCCGGCGGGCGTGCACGTCTAACCCTCATCGAAAGTCGTGATCCGCTGGAAGCGAATATCGATATTTCGATTTTCCACAAGGGCAAGGAGCTGAAAACCCTGACCTTGCTTTCTGCCGGTGAAAAGACGCTCACTGCTATCTCCCTGCTCTTTGCCATATATCTGGTGAAGCCAAGCCCCTTTTGTATCCTTGACGAGGTTGATGCACCGCTGGACGACGTGAACATTGGGCGCTTTACGCATGCCCTCAGTCAGTTTGCAGACGAGACGCAGTTTATCCTTGTTACGCACAACAAGAAAACCATGGAGGCAACGAATTCCATTTACGGGGTGACGATGGAAGAGCGCGGTGTATCGAAGGTTGTTTCGGTGAAGTTTGATTAATCTATCAGATCGCTCGAAAATCTCGCGCTGAAATTGTTCCTCGTATAGAGCTCAATTCCATCTCTAGCCGCTTCCTGCACAACGCCATTCTCATGCAGACTGAAATGCTGCAAAATCTCCCTTAAATTTTCTGCCTTGCCGATATTGGCAAGCGTTAACAAGGCGAAGCGAAGTACCTCCGGATCTTCATGCCCAAGCACTTGCTCAATGGCATCAGAAAGACGGGTTGAGTTGGAGGAATACGCCGAGCTGATTGCCTCCTTCAAGAGGCTGACCTCTACGACCGGTTGAATATAGCTTTCAAGCTCGTCGAGCCAATACTGAGGGTAGCGGCCCATCGCTGCCAGCGCTGTGAGCGTTGAAGTATGAACGCCGTTCTCAAGGAAAAGAGTGATTTTTTCTCGAATATAGGGATTGAATCCAAGATCCGCCAGGGCGCTCAGGGCCAGTTCCTGCAGGGCAAGATCGCCGTCATCTTCGATAATGCCGTAGAGCAAATTTTTAACCCGAAGATAATCTTCTTGCAAATTGCCGGTTTGAATTTCGTCCCACTCTTCGGCATCGTCCATGGCGGTGCTGGCGCCGGTGTCATCTTCCAGGCCTTGATGAACCCCCTCGTGGATAACCTGTGCCAGGGAACGGAGCGCTGCTTTGCGGATCGCAGGATTAGCGTCTTGTTCGGCAACTTCGATCACCCTGTCGAGAATACCTTGCTCGAAGAGACATCCTTCAGCGGCAAGGACAGCTCCGCCACGAATGCGATCATCCCGCGATTCCAGGTGATCGCGAATAAAGTCGACATTTGCAGTTGAATAATCATTGCCATCGCGAATTTCGGAAATGACCTTCAATACTGCTTGCCAGTTAGTATCGTCTTCGTATGGTAGATGGTTCATGAGACGGCTCCTTAAATTCACTGAAATGTACGGAGCGAAAACGTAGCGGTCAATCAAAACCTGTCATCAGTTGCGGGCATTGCCTGACCAATAGCATAGCCGATTGCACTACAAATCAATCCCAGGAGAATATAACCAACCTGGGTATCTGCCAGCCATTGCGGTTCCAGATTTGCAAGCACGCCGCGTGATTCCAGAAAGTAGAAAATGAAGGTCCCTAGAAAGCCAAAAATCGCAGCCAGGTTCGCTGCAGTTTTTTTTGTGTTCTGTTGAAAGACAGATAGGACCGGAATGAAAATGGTGGTGGTGAGTATGCCAGATGAGAGATAGAAAATATCCCAGAGCGATTCGGTAAAAAGAGCATAAATGAATGCTGTAAACACGGCGGCAACTGATACCAATCTTGGCAGCAGGGCAAAAGTTGCAGCCGACAACCTTTTCTTCAAAAAGGGTTCCAGCAAATCATAAGATGTTGAGAGCGCAACGACGTTGCTGCAGGTATCTACCGTCGACATGGCTGCGGCGACCAGGCCAATACCAAGTAAGATGCTTAGCCAGGATGGTGTATAGTCCTGCATCAGGACGCTGAAGATTAGGTTGCCATCCTGCAGACGTGCCGGAATTTCACCGTCGATGGGGGGATATAGCAGCAGTGTTGCCAGGCCGATGAGCATGGGCATAATGCCCACAAATATGAGCGAATTGATGCCTGTGATAAAAATGCCTTTGCGGGCTTCCGCGTCTGTTCGTGCTGCCTGCAGGCGAATCCAAACATCTGTTTCCACCAGCCAGCCAGGCAGATAGGCAAGAAAGGTCATGGCGATCAGGGCAAACCCCGGTGACAGATACCAGGGCGCACCGGCAACAGATTTCGGCGCCAGAAGTGTGGCATCAAACAGGTTGCCGAGCTGTTGTTTACCTGATAAGGCCTCAAGACCGATGAATGCCATTGTAGTAATAAAGAAGGCCACCAGCGCAAACTGGATTTTATCGGTGCTGACTACGGCTTCAAATCCACCGGTGAAGCTATAGAGGGCCACAACAATAGCAATTAGCAAAAGCGTCATCGGCACCGATATTTGCAGGAAGGGCGCAATCGTGATACCGGCCGCATAGATTTCTGCACCGGCCCAGACAATAAAGACGAAGATCAATGGTGGGGCGAGGATTTGCCGGCTGCGCTGGCCGAAGCGCTTTTCCAGCAATTCCGGTTGGGAAAATGCATCTAGTTTGCGAAATAAGGGGGCGAGTCCGTAGAATCCGGCCATGGTGATCAGCCAGGGCAGGATAAGCAGCCAGGCAGCCCCGATGCCGTACCAGTAAAAGAGCTGTACGCCGTACACGCAAGACCAGCTGATCGACATCATACTGGCGGAAATGGAGAGGCCGGTGGACCAGCCTGATAGATTTTTATCTGCTGACCAGAAGGCAGCATTGTTCGCTGCTTGCCCCCGCTTTTTCCACCAAATGTAGTAGCCAATGCCTACTACTGAAATACTATAGAGGATAAAGGCTGCCCAGTATAGTCCGGCTTGACTCATTATGCGACCTTTCGGCAGTTTGATGGGTAGATTTCAATCGCCAAGAGTATACGACGGGGATGGATAAAAGCAAAATGGGGTTTTACACGCTACGCTCGTGTCAGCTCACTGCGTTCGCGTCAGGCCATCTCTGGCCTGACGAGGCGAAGCCTCTGACAGCGAGCTTCAAGCGAGCATTTTGAGAGTTTGTGCGCTTCTGCACCGCGTTCAGCTGCTTTCTATTTATATTATGCTCGCTGTCATCCGATAATGGCAACATGGAGTTAAGCGGCACACCTGCCGCAGACGCATCTGAACATTTCTTTAATGTCATATTTTTTGCTATTCGACTGTACTGATGCTGCCCGGATACCGGTTTGCAAATCAGGTCCGGTCACAATAGCGGTTGTGTAAGCTTACGCACGGAAACAGCTGGATTGAGGGCCTTCTGTTGTGCACCCAAACGCTATCGGGAGGTACTATGTCCTTTTTGCTTCGAACAATCATTCCGCTTCTCATTGTTTCCCTAAATATGCCTGCCCAACGCCAGGGCCTGAACATGCAGTATGTGGCCAACTTTCAGCAGACTGTTGCCAATTTTGATGATTTCAGCAACAACAATCTGGGGATTTATGGCGTGGCTATGGATGGAGAGTGGATGTATCTCAATGCGCAAATTCAATTCGAAGGGACGGGGATAGGCACCCGCCTGATTGTGGCGAAAATGGAAGCTCCATGGAATATTGCTTATGAGACGGATCGCATCGGGGAGGTGTTTGATTGGCCGGGTTTTGCACGCCGCTACGACAATTCACTATACATGACCAACCGCCGGAATGGCACTATTTATAAATACAATGCTGCTGCAATATCTTCGCCTCCTGAAGTCACTGGCGCCGAGAACATAATCGCTGATCTTGTAAAGACCGGTGGTTACGTATATACAGTTTCTTCAATTTCGCGGACGGCCTGGCCTGCAACACTCGCTGTCATTAGAGATGATCCCTCAATGCCGTTTGTTAATGTTGCGGTTCTTGACGGGTACGGTCTGCTAAATGGTGTCTCCAGTGACGGCAGCTACCTCTTCGTTAGCAGTGACAGCATAGGTGTGGATAGCAGCGGTATTCGCATTTTTGATATCAGCCAGAATCCTGAAGCTCCGCAGGAGGTAATTACCCTATCAACGCCGGGCATTCCTCAATACCTCGCTTATGATAATGATAATCTCTACATAGCCAGCGGTGACAGTGGCCTGGTGATTGTTGATGTTACCAATCGTGACCAACCACAGATCTTGACCCATACGACTGACTTGGGCACATTGAATAAAATGGAGAAGCGAGGCGATTTGATCTACAGTCTGGGTACCGAAACAGATGATTTGGGAAGTGAGCATTATATTCGAGTGATTGATGTCCGCGACGTGAATCAACCGTTAGAGGTAGGGTATCATCTCCTGGGCAGCGAGCCTCTTGATATGTCCGTCGAGGACAGCCTGATCGCTATTGTCCATGACAATGACGTTTCTCTCTATCGCTATGTGCCGGAGTCGGAAGCTGTGCTCAGTTTTGGCAGTGTGCCGATCAAGCAGGATTGTCAGTTCCCCGCATTACTATATCAAAGCGACACTTTGCTCCTTCATAATACCGGCAGCGCTGATCTGATTATTAGCAATATTCTTACCAGCGATAGCTCTATTACGGTGGATGCGACATCTTTTACTATTAAACCGGGAGCAGAGGGTCTTCTAACGGTCTACTTTCATCATCTTGGAGATTCGGATTCACCCGATTTCCTGGTGTTTGAACATAATGGGAGTGCCAGCCCCGATACCTTGAGGCTGCATGGCTGTGATTACCCACCTGGCCTTGGCCTTTGGACCGGATTGCCAGGGCCATACATCGGCCTTGACTTCGGTATGCTGACGGTTGGCGATGTCATACAGGTCGAAGAGGTACCTTCCGTAAATAATTTCGGAAACGAGTATGCCACGGATGTGTTGATCGGGACTGTTGTCAGTGAACACCCGGATTTGGTAATTGAAAATTTGAATACCACGGATTCCTCTTTGAGCTTTATCGTTGGCCGAGGTTACCACGACTATAAAATGACATTCAGCCCCGAGGCGCCCGGAGATTATAGCATGCGGCTGCGCTTTGACCACAATGCCGGACATGAACCAAGGTATGTCACTTATACGGCAACGGTTGTTGAAGCGCCTCTGGAATATCCGCTTCCACCAACAGATTTTACTGCTTATAGCGATTTTACCACACCGACCGAGATAGCGTTGTCCTGGTCCGATCCGGCAACTCGCGCAAATGGTGATTCCTTGACGGAATTTGAGATTGTTATTGAACGGGATGATGTTCTTCTGGATACGATTGCTGCCGGTATTGAATCTTATTCGGATCAAGGGTTAACGGACGGACAGAATTATAGCTACACTATCTGGGTCGTCGAGGCAACTGACAGTACAAGTGATGCTGTTTCGACGCAATGGATCGCCGGTGGGGCGGCGACACCGGCCTCACCTGATTCTCTCGTCTGCATTGTGGAGGAGAATATCGCCAAGATCAGCTGGCGTGATCCGCAAACGCAAATCGATGGCACTCCCGCGGATGATGTTGATTCTATCTATGTCTTTCGTAATGATAATTTGATCGCCATTTTAGCAGCCGGTATCGAGTCATACAACGACACGACCGCTGTCACGGCAACACATTCTTATTATTTGCAGGCTAAAGACAATGAAGTCCCGTCAAATCTGAGCGAACTATCCGATACCATTTCCTGTTTTGTGGGACCGCTTACCGATATTTTAGTTTGGTCGCCACCTGAGATTATTGGCGTCGATGCTGCCAGTGCAGATAGCATAGTTGTAGCGCTGCAGGCACACGGCAAAAGCGTGTCTCTGACCCGGGAGCTTTTCGAAGCAAGTGATGATTTGAGTATTTATGAAGCCATCTTTGTTGTCCTCGGATATTATGAACAGGCCTATACATTTATCAACAATGACACTGATGCCCTGGCACTGGGGGATTACTTGTCCACTGGCGGTAATCTTTATATAGAATGTGGTCAATGCTTTGATCGGAACGGGACAAGCGAGCACGACATTCTACCGTGGTTTGGCTTACTTACGGCATTTTCGATGCCCGCTCAGACCGCTATCAGCGGGCAAAATGATCTGAGCGGATTTGAGTTTGACTATGCCCATGTTGATCATTACGTAGATGGTTTCACGCCAAATACCGGCACTGAAATTTGGCGCCAGGGTCCATACAATGCTGCTGGTGTTTTTGCTGAAAGCTATGGCTTTGGCCGAGCTATTGGCGTTGTGGTGCCTTTTGGATCCATGCAGGGCAATGGCTCAAATACTCAATTAAATATTATGCGTTCCTATCTGGATCTTTTTGCGGGGGCCGGATTACCGCGCATTGCTGTTGGCACAGACAGTATATCTGCAAGTGCCCTATATGAGCAAAGCGCAACGGACACGATTCAAATTCGAAATGTTGGCGTGCTGCAGTCCCAACCTGACTTGTCATATTCAATTGATATATCACCAACTGTTGATTGGGTGTCGCTCTCTTCGGATAGCGGGAACATTAGCCCCGGGGAGAAGATGGATATTGCACTGAGTTTCGATGCATCCGGACTGGTGGCGGATCTATACACGACCAGTTTGATGATTGCCTCAAATGACTCCATGCATCCGCAAGTCTCTGTACCAGTTGAGTTTACTGTACTGGATGGTGGAACAATCGCCTTTTCTGCTGATTCATTGACAGTCGTTTTGGAAAGTGAAGATTCGACGGATATTGCCTTCGAAATGAGCAATAGTAGCACGTTATATGACCTAACCTGGTCAATCAGTCTTTTTGGCACCTCGGACACCAGCAATGCAAGTCATAGTTTATCGAACTGGCTTGTATTGACCGGAGACTCAAGTGGCGTGATTCTACCGGGAGAAAGCGAAAGTGTTGGGCTTCGGTTTTACAAAATATTCAGCGATACAACCCTGGAGGGATATCTCGAGGTTTCAAGCAGCGACCAATCAAATCTTCAGCAGACAATCCCCGTGTTTCTAACGATCATTGGCTCATCTACTGCCATCAAAATCAACGATCAAGCACCCAGCCGGTTCGCGCTTGGCAATAACTACCCCAACCCCTTCAATCCACAGACGACGATTGAGTATAAGGTTGCATCCGTCGCAGATGTACAACTGGCAATCTACAATAATTTAGGCCAGCTAGTGCGGGTGTTGGTTGAAGAACCGGCGACGCCGGGAACCTATCGTGTAAACTGGGATGGCCGTGACAGCTTTGGCCGTGAGGCAAGCAGTGGTATCTATTTCTATCAGCTAACAACTGACAACTTCAGGGCAACACGCAAGATGATGTTAATGCGGTAGCCGACGGAGTCGGCGTCAGAGGCTTCGCCTCGTCAGGTCGCTACGCTCCCGTAAAAACGCGAGTGAAACGAGCCGACGGAGAGCTTGCGCGTCTAACGCGAACGCAGTGAGCTGACACTTGCGCAGCCAGCTGACACCCGCCGTCAGGACGGACCCTTCCTAATTTTTCTGCTGATTTGAAGTAATACCTGTGGTCAAAAAGCTACGAATTGTCTGATAGATGGAATCTCGCAATGTGCCGGCTTCGTTGACTAATT
The DNA here is from genome assembly GCA_028284445.1 of Calditrichia bacterium. Lineage (GTDB taxonomy): Bacteria > Calditrichota > Calditrichia > RBG-13-44-9 > J075 > JANQRS01. The sequence goes on along the minus strand of JANQRS010000023.1, from coordinate 10,953 downwards.
GATGACGACCGGTTTCTAAAAGCAAAGTTTGATGATTTGGGAATTTGCTTTCCAGGAAGGGGACATTGTGCTTCCATTCCACCACCGCATCTTTTTTGCCCTGGATAATCAGGGTTGCCAGCGAATCTGAGGGACGATCTGCCAGGTCCTCTTCCCAATTGAACATCGCCTGAATCCATTGGAGCGGAATGTCTGGATGCTGCAAGGGATCATTTAACCAGAATTCGACGTATGCCGAATCTGATGTTTCCGGATGAAAGCGCCGGCCTATGGTTTTCTTGAAGGGCTTTAGCATGAAATGGCCGGTTTTGCTTAATTTCCAGCGTGCGGAGCGAACCAAGGGGGCCAGAAGAATCAATTTCGAAAATGAATGATCCGGATTTTGCAAAATGTGATCAAAAGAAATACCACCACCGGTGCTGTGACCCATCAGGTAATGTGGTTTCGGCAGGTAGCGCTCGAAACGCTGCTTAACATCTGCAAAAACATCCATATACTGCTGGAAACCTTCTATAGTCGATCTCTCGCCGGATGAAAGACCATGTCCCGGTAAATCAAAGGTAATCACCGATAGGTTCAGATCGAGTAAGGTATCAATCATACGCTTCAGTAGGGCGGCGTGGTCATTATAGCCATGTAGCACAAAGGCACTGCCTGACGGCTGCGCCGGACGGAAAACATGAACTGCAATAGTAAAGCCGTTTGAACGAATGCGCCCAAAATGGTGGCTGGCCTTCTCAACTTCTAATCTATAGTAATCAAAATAATCATCAATCATCTTCGATCGTGCCTGCGGTCGGGAGAGATCAAGTGGTGGCAGGTTGCTGGCAAGATTTCCAAAGGGGGCTTCTACTTGTGCAAGCTTTGCTGTTCTCACGCGCTGGGAATTGCTACTCGCGCAGGACCAAAGGAGCAGACCGCTGAAGGCGAGGGGGAGAAGGCATTTGGCGAGGACTGATTGGTTCATTGGTGGATTGGTGGATTAGTTAGTTGGGCGTTTTATTCTTAAGTAGTTATCCCCCCTCTATCTCCCCCCGGGGGGAGATAGAGGGGGGATAACTCAATGAAATATCAAAAGTCATCCTAGCCTTCGTCTTTCACGTTCAATTCCTTGATCAGGCGATTCAGATAAGTACGCTGGATATCCAGCACCCGGGCTGCTTCGGTTTGATTGCCACTGGTTTGCTGCAGCAGCTCCATGATGAAACGCCGCTTAAACTCGTTTACTGCCTCCTGCAGCGGGCGCGGATTAAAGAGATCGCTGACGGCAGAATCGACCGGACGTCCCAGGAATGGAAAGTCGGCATCTCCCAATACCCGAGACGTGCTGAGCACAACCGCTCGCTCGATGCTGTTCTCCAGTTCACGGATATTGCCGGGCCAGCTGTAGTTTTGCAGTTTGCCGCGGGTGCTGTCTGCCAGCTGCTGAGAGGGCTTGCCAAGTTGTAGGCTATATTTTTCGATGAAGTAGTCCAACAGCGGGGAAATGTCTTCCCGCCGCTCGCGGAGTGGGGGAATGCGCACCTGGATAACGTTCAACCTGTAAAAGAGATCTTCGCGGAAATTGCCTTCTTTGACCTCTGCTTCGAGATTACGATTGGTGGCGGATATGATGCGCGTATCCGCACTGCGATTGACAGTGCTGCCCACCCGCTGGAATTCACCATACTCGATAAAGTGCAGGATTTTCGCCTGCAGGGCAATCGGTATCTCACCAATCTCGTCGAGGAAGAGGGTGCCGCCCTCAGCCACTTCTACTCGTCCTGCCTTGGCAGCATGTGCGCCCGTGAAGGCCCCCTTTTCATGCCCGAAAAGATCGCTTTCCAAGAGAGATTCAGATAGCGTTGCGCAATTCACATAAACGAAGGGAAATTCTTTCCGCGGACTATTTTGATGAATGAAGTGGGCAATGAGGTGTTTTCCGGTCCCGGTGTCGCCATTAACCAGGATGGTGCTATTGCTTTGGGCAGCGCGATGGCAGACATCTACTAAGTCCTGCATGGCCTTGCTGGCGCCGATAATCATTTTGGGCTTGTCGGCCACTTCTAGTTCCAACACCCGCGATCGGCTGAGCAGGCGCTGCCGTTCAACCATTTTCTCGAGGACCAGAAGTAAATGGTCAGGTTCCACCGGCTTGGTCAGGAAGTTCTCCGCTCCCTTGAGCATTGCTTCAACCGCATGATGAATCTGACCATGACCACTCATCATGACAACCGGTATCTCCGGCAGGGTTGACTTTACGGTGTGCAAAAACTCGGTGCCTTCTCCGTCCGGAAGACGAAGATCCAGGAGAATGATGTTGGGCTGATAATTTTGCCACTCATCATTTGCTTCTGCTATTGAATTCACCGATTCAAATTCGTAGCCCTGCTTCTTAAGAAGCTTGCCGACTTCAATTGTCAATTCAACGTCATCATCTACCATGAAGATCTTGGTTTTCATGCTGCCCCTTCTTCCAGGTTCAGTCCTGCTGAACGTTTAAACAACAACTCCTGATGGTCGTTGCAAGAATGTACATAAAAAAGTCCCCATTCCATAATAACGGAATGGGGACTCAATTTGCAAATGTCTTTTAACTCAATGACTTAGAAGTCCATTGTAACGCCAACACGCGCCAGACGACCCAGTTTGGGGGCACCGATGAATTCGCGGTGTTCGTTGTCGAGCAGGTTGCTAACGCTAACATTCAGGCGCAGGCCTGGTGCAAGGTCCTCAAGGTCGTATCCAAGAGAGGCGTCGATCAGGAAGTAGTCATCTACGCCGGGAGCAGTTGTCGGATCGTCACCAGGACGTCCGCCAACGTAAGGACCGGACTGAACCGGGAAGCCCTTGATGAAGCGACCGGAGGCGCTCAGGAAGAGACCTTGTGCCTGTGCATAGCTGAATCCGCCTTTCAGTTTTAAGGTCGGGGCATTCAGTGCCAGGGAGAGATCTGTATTGGTTTCATCCAATTCTTCGTTGTCAAAGAAGTCATCGCTGACCCAGGATACGTTACCAAACAGGCTGATCTCGTCGTTTAAGAGGAACTGAGCGCTGGCGTCAAGACCGTAATAGGTTACTTTACCAAAGTTCCGGTACGTCAACATCGCTTCGCCGGGAACTGCGTTGCCATTGGCCTGAACAACACCAACCGGCAATGCGTTAACGTTCTCTGAACCGAGAGAAGTGACTAAACCAGCTACCAGTTCAGGCGTGAGGCCAAGCTGCTGCAGTGCGCCTGCCAATAAGGCATTGTTGGCAATACCAGCTGCCAGGCCGGCAGCCAATTCGGCATCAATGTTTACCCAGCCGGCAAGCGGGGTTTCAAGCAGCAGCGGACCTACAAAGTTCTCTTTCTGGGTCCAGTAGCCATCAAGGGCAAACAGCAGTTTGCCGCCGAGCAGACCTTTGTAACCGGCTTCGACTGTTTGCGTAGTTGTTTGACCCAGCGGATCAACATCAATCGGCGCAGCACCCAAGGCTGTTGTTGCCAGGCCAGGTACCTGGGTAAGGCTCGGGTCGAGAAGGCCAACAACCTGGGCTGTTAGCTGATCATTTACCGGGATGCCATTGGCATTCAGTAAAGCTGTCAGCTGGGAAGTTGGGGTGGCTGCGATGCCGGCATATACAAGACCGTAAACTGCTGCCAATGGAATGTTCTGAACCGGCTGACCAACGCCGGGATAATCAAGTGGTGCGCCCCAAAGACCGGGAATCGGAATGGTGCTGGATGCACGCCATCCGCCGCCGGGAAGAGCTGAGTTGCTAAAGGAGAATCCATCGCGTGCGCCACGGCCGCGAACATCAAGATTATATCCGAGTGCCGGGTTCAATACTGTGCGCTGTCCGATAATATCCAGGAACAGTGAGTTGTTACCGGGAGAAGAGAACGCACGGTTATAGGTAACGCGGAAGGTATTCAGCGGTGTCGCCTTAAAAACCAGGGCAACACGCGGAGAGATTTGAAAATCTTCTACGATGTTGTTGTAATCACCACGGGCAGCGAGGGTCAAGGCAAGTTTGTCGCCGATGTCCGAAGTCGTCTGCAGATAAGCACCACTTTCGACGATAGTATCGTCTTGCTCGTTACGGCCGTAGATGGTGCCACCGGTGGACGGCAGAGTTGCATCAACGTCGCCACCAACGATAACCTGAGTGTTTGCGCCGAGCGCGAAATCATACTGCATCTGTCCATTATATTGAAGGCTCTTGTCTACAACCGGAATACCGGTGCCGTAAACAAAGGAGTCACCGGCATTGTTACCGTTCACGTAACCCTGAACAAAAAAGCTACCGGCCTGCAGGCGAAGCTGCCCATAGGAAGTCGAAAAATTATCTGCGCCGGTAGTACCGATACCACTCAGGTTAATACCGTCGAGAACGGCATATCCACCGTTAAACGTCAGGGTTGTGTTTTCCTGCAAGCGAAGCTGGACCATACCATTCAGGTTCAGCTTGCGATGCACATAGTTGCGATCCACAACAGCATTATTCAATTGAACCGCGTCAACCGGATCATTTGGGTCGAGTTCCCAGTCATCGGACTGAGCCGCAACACCGGTGATCTTGAAAGCGACTTCGTCGTTATAGGCTTTTGCCATGCGGAAAGAGCCATAAGCGGAAGATCTTTCACCAACGGACCAGGATACCGTTGTTCCTTGATGTGTAAATGGGTCCTTTGTGATGAAGTGAACCACACCGGCATCTACCCCGGGACCATAAAGTGCTGAGCCAGGTCCGCGTACAACTTCGACCTTGTCAACATCAATCGGCATATTGGGGGTAACAGAGTGGATATTTACAGCCAGCGACGGTATTGCAGACTGACGATAGTCGGTCAATACAAACGTCGCGCCGGAGAAGGCGTTGTTAAAACCACGTAAAACGATTTCACGACGGTCGACGCCGGTTTGCGCCATATCTACGCCAGTAACGTTCTTCAAAACATCCGCAGAGGTTGTAATGACTTCTGCTGTAACATCGTCATCGCTAAGAACGGATACCGAAGCGGGCGCTTCCAGGGTCTTTTCCGGGCGGCGGGATGCACTAATGGTAATGGGGTTCATCGCGATGCCTTCTGCCGTCAATCGGGCATTGGCAGTGGCGGATTCATCAGCAGAAACGCTGATGTTTGAAATCACCTTACTATCATAGCCAATATAGGCAACCACCACGTTGTGAGATCCAACCGGCACACTGGTAATAACGTAAATTCCGTCAGCATCAGTTGCGGCACCCATGCTTGTCCCCTCGATCGTGACATTGGCGCCTATGAGCGGTTCTCCTGTGTCTGCATCAGTCACTTTGCCACGAACAGAGCCACTTTGGGCTATGGCAAACTGGCTTAGCAGAAAAACCGCCAGAATTATACGAGTAGCGTAACTCAACATGCCTTGCTCCTTCTGATTAAGAATACATGAGTAAGTTAGTGAAGTGAGATATAACCAGTTAGGCACCGATATCAGATTGTTTGTTCTCCAAAACGCCCCTCAGAGTGAGAATCGTGTGCTGCACAGGTATGAGTCGTTTACAATTGACGAGTTGATGTCATTTACAGGTCCTGCATAAAAGGTCAGAAAATGACTCGAACAGCTTTATGGTTAAGAGGTGGACCGGCAACGTTTTCGGGTCAGAAAATGACTGCGCCTAATCAACATAACACTTTTGGGCGAGAAACCAAAGAAATCGGCCGGCCAATGATATACGTCTACACTTGAATAGCGGATCTGTTGCTTCTTTTCCTCGTCAGATCCTGCTATTTATCGCATGCGTAAATCGAATGTTACCGCATCGAAGATTTTCCATAACGCTATTATGGCTCAAGAAGATACGGCTTTATTGAACAAAGTTCAATAAGCGAATTATTTTTGATTTGATACAGCGGGGAAGGCCAGTTTGAAGGTGGTGCCTTTGCCGGGAGTGGTGTCAATGACGAATTCGCCCTTGAGGATGTCTGTGAACTTATTAGCGATGTATAAGCCGAGATGAAATCCCTTGCCTTCCTTTTCGCTGCCGTCGTCTTTGAAGGGTTCAAAAAGTGCCTTTAGCACATTCTCATCAATGCCGCCGGCTTCATCGGTTATGCCGATTTCAACCCGTTCAAGCGAGCCGTTGGTATAATGCTGCCCGGCAATGAGAATTTTGCCGTTTTTGCGGGAAAATTTGGTGGCGTTATCCAGCAGATTTAGCAAAATCTCCTGGAAAATAATGGGATCGCCAGCCAGCCTCAAATTTGATTCAATCTTGCTGCTGACCTTCAGACGTTTTTGCTCGATGATGCTTTGCAGGTCCTGCAAAATCGTATCAACTTCCGCTTGCACATCGACCGGCTGCTGCTTGATATCTAACTGGCCCGACTCCATTTTGGAGAGCACCAGCATATTCTGAATGAAGCCCTGCAGCCGATGAATCTGTTTGCGGACGCCCTCAATGGATTCCGGATCGGCCGGACCGTCTGAAGCAATTTCGCTTTGCAGGTTCTTGAGTTTCCAAAGGATGGTATTCAGCGGCGCACGCAGGTCATGGGCCACTTCAGCAATCAACATGGTTTTCCAATTGCTGAGCTGCTGAGCCTGCTCTTTTTCGAGCGATTCCCGAATCGCTATTTGAAAGTAATTGAGCCGTTCCGCCTGCAATGCCGCAGCGCGCGCCATTTGTTTGGCAAGGTCCACATCTTCCACCCAGAAGCGGCTACCCGAAGCTTTTAATCCCAGGCCCCAAAGGAAGTCGCTGCCGATTGGTACCACCAACACCGTAGGGATATCGATGAGGATATCCTGGTATTGATCCGATTTCTCAACCTTCTTTTCGAAGAGTGTATTGATGGCAATTGTGTCACCATCTACAATTCGCAACTTTTCCAACTCCGGATTAACCACCCGCTCGACGGTGTTTCCGGTAATATTTAACAGGCGAAACTCGCCGTCTTCCCGGGCGATAAAGAATTGATCTTTCAAGGGGACGGACTCGTTGAAGTTTGCTTGAAGCATATTAAACAACTGCGCCTCACTGGACACCTGCTCCAGCAATTTTAAATAATCCTGCATACGCTGGAAGCGGTGGTAGCGAATACGAAAAAATTTCTGATCAACGAAGCGGCCGACCACTTTACGCACCGGATTCATCAAGAATGCGATAATGACCGCGGCCAGTGCGGAAAAATAGGGGGAATCGAGGGCAAAGTTCTGATTAATGGCAATGGAAAGACCACCAACTACCGCTACATACACAGCCAGCAGAATCGTAACTACAAATCCATACACGAGACTGCGTGATAGCAGTATTTCGATGTTAAACAAGCGGAAACGCAGTATCGAAATGGCAATGGCTGCCGGGGCCATCACGAAAAAAATGTCCAGACTCCACTCCGGCAATGGCGCCGGCAATGACAACATCCGCGGCACATTCCAAAGGAAAATGAAGGGGAAGATGCCCCAAAATAGTCCCCCAAAAACCCAATGCAGTTTTCGCTGGGATACGGGGTTGGAGCCCTTGCTTTCGTTACGATACATATTATAGACTGCAAAGGCAAACAGTGAAATGACAATCAGGCGAAAGATGCGATAAAAATCAAAATATGCGGCCATCGTTTCGCGGCTGGGTGTAAACTGGCGGGTAAAATACAGTACCAGCAGGAAGAAGGAGAAAGCCAGTCCGATGAAGTGCAGAATTGCTTTGCGCCGCTTGAGTTTGCTTGGCGAGAGCGTTTGCCGCGGGAAATAATAGCTGAAATAGACAAATGAGATCACCGCCTGGGGATAGGTGAGAAAGTAAACAATGATCAGCGGTAGCGAGAGCCACGGCGCCAGGTGCATCTCCGATGACCAGGTCATGATGGTAAAGCCAAAAAGATATCCTGACAGAGCGAAATATCGTTCACCTTCCTGGGGTCGATTGTAGAGAATAATCGTCGATATCAGGAAAAAGCAGAGACCGACAAATCCCTTCAATATCAGGGCCCAACGATCATAGCGTGCCGTGAGTGGCATTCGAATGATACTGTCGTCGGTGCTCTTTATGGTTAGTGTATCTCCTATACTGCTGCGGTCAATCAGGTAGCGGACTTCGTAGCGCTTATGCACAGGCACGTTGTTGGTTTCCCAAAAGGCAATGGAATCACCGCTCTGATCGATGTAGAAAAGCGTCGAATCGCTTTCCATAAACTCGATACCAGCAGTTGGCCGCAGCGACAAATTCCATAGAGCTACGCCGGCAAAAAGCAACCAGATGAGTGAGATCGGTATGAGAAGTGTTCTGTTGAAGTCCATTGTTTTTAATATTTGTGCTAAGAGTGGGTAGTTGCCTGGTACTTAAATTCCAAATCCCAAAAAACCAAATTCCAATATGTCTGAGGTATACCTGCGAGACCACAATAATAACCATCGGCAATAAAAGTGGTGAGAGGTACGCCACTTTTTGCGAGCCTGTAAATGTAAACACGAATTTCTCTTCCGGGAGAGAGGAAAATAGTGAAACTCGAGGACTCTGACAAGGGACTCACTGCGTTCGTGTCAATTCGCTGCGCTCTCGTCAGACCGTCCCTGGCCGTCAGCTCACTTCGTTCGCGTGGGAATAGTTTTTGTTGCGGCCGGGACGGCCTGACGCGAGTGAAACGAGCTGACGCGCCGCAGGCGCTGACGGCGAGCTTGCGAGCCTTATTACGAGCTTCCAGCGAGTATGTCTATCAAAAATGCATACTCAAAAGCGATATCGCGCAGGAAATCGTAGCGTCCGGATGAACCACTGTGCCCGGCACCCATAAAGGTTTTCAGCAACAAGCGCTCGTCGCCGGTTTTAGTGGCGCGCAATTTTGCCGTCCACTTGGCCGGTTCCCAGTATTGCACACGCGGATCATTAAGCCCCGCGGTGATCAATAGATGAGGATAGTCTGTCGCTGCAACATTGTCATAGGGCGAATAAGACTTTATATAATGATAATATTTCGAATCGTTGGGATTGCCCCATTCATCATACTCAGTTACCGTTAACGGGATGCTGTCGTCGAGCATGGTATTGATGACGTCCACAAAAGGGACGTTGGCAATGACTGCACCAAATAAGTCCGGGCGCATATTAATGACCGCACCCATAAGCAGTCCACCGGCGCTTCCGCCACGTATCGCCAGTCTTTCAGGCCGGGTAAATTTCTCCGCAATCAGATGTTCTGCACAGGCAATAAAATCGCTGAAGGTATTCTTCTTGTTTAACATCTTGCCGTCTTGATACCAGTGTCGGCCCATTTCGCAACCGCCACGGACGTGGGCCAGTGCATAGATGAAGCCACGGTCGAGCAGGCTGAGGCGAATCGATGCAAAAGTCGGCTCTCGATTGACGCCGTAGGATCCATAGCCCGTGAGCAAAACCGGATTCCTGCCGTCGCGTTTTAAGCCTTTGCGATAAACAAGTGAGACGGGGATCTTTTGACCGTCCGTGGCAGTGGCAAAAAGTCTCTCAGATTGATAATCTTCAGGATCATAACCACCCAAAACCTCAGTCTGCTTTTTTAATTCGCGTTCCTGCGTATTCATGTTGTAGTCGAAGACAGCCGATGGCGTCACAAGCGAGGTATAGGTGAAACGCACTCTGTCCGCGTCGTATTCTGCGTTGCCATGGACGCCGAAGGCATACACAGGTTCCGGGAACTTGACGGTATGGAGCTCACCGCTCTGCAAGTTTTCGATGCGCATTTGTTTTAGTCCATTATGTCGCTCTAGATATACCAGGTGGTTTTTGAATGCCAGGACGCCGTCAAGCAGCACGTCAGGACGATGCGGTAAAGCTTCTGTCCAATTTTCCGGACGCGGGTCAGCAATCGGAACCGACATCAGCTTGAAGTTGAGCGCGTTTTCGTTGGTAACAATCAGAAATTGCTCGCCGTGATGGCGCACCGAATATTCGATCCCATTTTGACGGGCTTTGATCACCTGGAAATCATTCTCAGGGTGATTGGCATCCAGATAATGCACTTCGCTGGTGATATTACTATCGCATTGCATCATCAGGTAGGCATCGCTCCGTGTTTTCCAGACGTCGAGGAAATAGGCATCGTCATCTTCCTGATAGACGAGCACATCGCTTGCCGGGTCATCTCCGAGCTTATGACGATATAGGCGCCAGGGTCGACTGGCTTCATCAATCACATTGTAAAAGAGGGTCTGATTATCGTTTGCCCACTCCAGCGAGTAGTAGGTGTTCTCGATGCGATCCGGGAGCAGTTCACCGCTTTGCAGATCTTTCACAAAAACAGTGAACGTCTCTGAGCCGTCTGTATTGATCGAATAAGCGAGCAGCTGATCGTTGCTGCTGATGGTCCAGTTACCCAAACTAAAATAGTCGTGTCCTTCAGCAAGCTCATTGAGATCGAGCAAAACCTCTTCGTCAGCTTCCAGGCTACTCTTCTTGCGACAGATGATACCATATTGCTGACCTTCTTCCGTTCGGCTGTAATAATAGTAGTTGCCTTTCTGCCAGGGCACGGAGAGATCGGTTTCCTTGATGCGACTCTTCATTTCCCGGAAGAGATTGTCCTGCAGATCTTTGGTATGCGCTGTCATCGCTTCAGTGTAGGCGTTTTCCGCCTCCAGGTAATCGATAACTTCCTGGTTTTCGCGCTCACGAAGCCAGAAATAGTTGTCAGTGGACGTTTCACCATGAATACTGGTAATATGCGGGCGCACCGCTGCAACCGGTGCTTGAGGAAATATCTCTTTCGGCATAGTTTTATCTTCGTCTTGAGTGAGGCAAAAGGTAAGGGTGGAAGGATGGAATTCTCAAGGGGAATTTGAGGCAAGGGGTTGGCGGCCCGGAGGGGCCTAATGTCTATAAACGCCAGAAAATATAAATCCTGCTGGCACCCCATCAACACGATGCGTTACTTTTAACTCGAATCTCGAATCTCGAATCTCGAATCTCGAATCTCGAATCTCGAATCTCGAATCTCGAATCTCGAATCTCGAATCTCGAATCTCGAATCTC
>JANQRS010000057.1 GCA_028284445.1 Calditrichia bacterium | reverse complement strand
ATCCCGATGAATAATGATTTTATCATCCGTCGGATTCATCACAGCTGTAGCGCTATTTGTAGTTCCCAGGTCAATGCCTACCGCCTTGCTAACAATTTGCACAGTCATTTATGCTTCTCCTTTGAGAATTGTTTATCGATCATCTCTCTGTTTCCTGATCCGGACTTGCCCCCATAACCACCCTTCCCAGTTTTATGACCCGACCGCGATATTTGATAATTGGTTCAAGTACTTCAGCGACGGTTTCAGTGGAATAAGCTTCATCGTGCCGCCAGTGTTGAACATCTACAAAATCGGCGACAGCCTCGAACGCCTCTCCAAGCGGTACGATAATCTCAAGTCCGCTGTCGGTCAGTAATTCTTGCATCTGGTCCCTGATAATTCGGAAATGCCGGTAGATATCAGTCTTGGGTCGCGCAAGTTGTTCTAGATCGGATTGATACATATCCAATGCCTGGGAAAGTTTGAAAACAAACACAGCCTGCTGAGCCAATGGTTCCAATAATTCTTCAGAAGCTATTTCTGTGGCTCGTTTGGCTTCGTTCAGTTTTTCGTGGAACCGCTGTAAATCGCCGGAAATTTCAGCAGCTGGTGATAATATGTGCAGCTCTTCCGGAATCTCACGCTCGGTGAACAAATTCCAATCGGCAAATTTATCCGAAGATGACATCTTTAATCTCCAATGGTGGTGGACCGATTTCCGGCTTAAATGGCGTATTTTGGATAGCTATTCGAATGTCAGGTTTTTCAACCTGTAACATCCCATCGACCCAAAATTCAATTAATGCTGCCAGATCAAAATCCGTAATATCAGGCGGCGAAATTTGTTTCGCAAGTTCATGTATATCGATTGGATTTCGCTTGTTCATTTTGACGAAGTGCTCCCAGTCATTATCACTGTATTCACTCCCGGGACATTCGTACAATTCATACTCCAAACGAGTCAGGGGCTTGGTGATCAATTGTTCCATGGCCCAACGGAACAGGCGTCTTTTTTCTTCTGTTTCAGCCAGATCCATCAATTCTTGTCCACATTCAACAACTTCCTGATTGGTTGCATGAACGGGCAATTCCAGTATTTGAAACGGGTTAGGTTTATCTATTTCAATCATCTCTTTACCTTTGAATTACATTAAAGCATTTTTTCTACTGCAGCCAGATTCTGCTGAATCATTTTGTTTCCCGGAACCAATTTATTTGCTTCTTTTAATAGCTTATGAGCATTTTGCCGATTCGTTTTGATGGATCTCAGCCTGGTGCGGCAATCGGCACAGAGATTGGATCCAAATTGTCCCCAAAAATTTTCCAAACCGTCAATAGAAAACCTTCCTGTCCGTTGTATGACGGACATAATTTCGAGAACGACTTGATATTTTGCATTGGCATCTCCACATACCGGACAGGATGAGGTGGAAGCGGAATGCAATAATGGTGAAAGCCGCCTGGTCATGCTCTGGTTACCCCACTTTGCTCTTGAACAATATTCATTATCTCATTTATCGCTCCTGCAAGTGAACTTTCCGCTTCGGCCGCAGCATTCAACAGTTCAATAGCATGTGCGTTTAGCGCCATCGCTAGCTGTTCGGTGAGCTCCTTTTTGAACTGACGAGGGAGATCTTTCTTCAATTCCTCACGTATTATTGCTTCTCCCCTCTGCCAATTATTTTGCTCAAAAGCGGCGTTAATCTTTTGGGCAAGATTGGCCCTTAGCAGAATCTCTAACTGCTCGGAAATTACTTTCCGGTCTTCACGGACTTTGGTAAGAGACAGAGCTTTTTCAATATCAGAAATAGCTCTGCCGAACTGTTTCTGATTAGCGCTCTCTATCCCACGATGGAAATATGCAGCCGATTGTAAACGGCAAGCGTCTCCGTGAAACTTAGATCTTTGAGGAATTTGTGAGGCGCTGCTGATAGCTTGATCGTATTGTTTCCGTTCGTAAGCTTCCCTGGCCGCTTTAAGACTTCCGATGTTTTTTTCTTCTGGGGCCAATTCTGACATTTCTTTGACCAATTGTTGAATGGCCTCTTCATGAGGGATAAGTTTTGCTGCTTTCTTGGCCAACTTCAGTGACTCCCTGAACTGCCCATCCTTTGCTGATAAATCTGCGTGTTTGAAAAAAACAAAGCCACGGGCTTCAGTTACCTGCCTCAGGCCTTCCTCATCATTACCAAGCTGTTCTTCAACAGCTTCCAGAATTCCATATGCAGCTGTAAAATCTTCACGTTCTACGCATTCCACAGCTCGATTGATTTGTTTCATGACTACGGCTTTGTGAGCATCTCCCAGTAACTGCTTCGCATTTTCATTGGCGACGTTCCAGGCTAACGCTTCCTCATACTCTGAAACACCTTCCTGTGGATCTATTTTTGAAAATCCGCGAAATAAGAAATGCTGGGAAAGCGCCTGATTTTCCGGGGTAAAGGCATTTCCCTTTGTGCATAAGGGAATAAGTTGATCAGCAACTTTGCCGGCGGGGAGAATCAAATTGCGCACTTCTTCGAGTTGTTGGGTTACGTAGAGATCGTAGCACCATTCATTATACCAATCAAGACATTGTTGAAGGATCCGGATCACCGGAACGTTGAGACCGATTAATATATCGAGGTGAGCAATTGCGCCGGCGTAATTCTTGCGGATTCCCTCCGGAAGATCTTTGATCGCTTCGGCATCAGCAACAAGCTTCTTGGCTTCCTGGAGGCGGCCACGGCAAAAATCATCCACGGTATCAGCAGCCAATTCTGAGAACAGGCTGTAATTCTTCGCTAGCGGCTTAAGTTTTGCTGAAAGCGAGAATGTCTTCAGAGTTTGCTCAATCATAGCCTGTCCTTGCCGGCAGATGTCCAGGCAGCGGAGGTGGAGCTGCGTCCGGCTATACTGGCCAGATGCAAATGCGCGATTGCCAAGAGAGCTTTGCAAAGAGAGAAGGCTTCCGAAAATCTCGCTCATTAGCTCATCCTGTCCCTCGTTATTCAGATCATGCCGCTCGCCAGTGTCCCGATCAGTCAGCCGCTTCCTGGAGTAGTATACCCAAAATTCATCACTGCAAAGCAAATATGCCCACAAAGCGGTGCTGAACAGCCAGTAGTCATCATTCGGATTTCCGGCTTCTTGGCAGGTTATTGCCCGTTCGCGGTATACAACAGCCAATCCGTGAAGAAATCGCGGATCATCCTCTTTGGATTTTATCGCCTCCGGCCAGGCTCTCAAAGCCATTTTCCTATCATTATTAAGGAGGCTCTCCAACAGCGAGGCATGTGCCTCAATTATTTCGGAAATGAAGGAATAGCGACCCGGGTTTACCGTCACATCATCACCTTCCGGAAACAAAAATTTCAGCATTCTCGATGTCGCTACAGCCAATTCTTTTCTTCGGGCAATTTCACGTAATTCGTGCCCGAAGCGAACGGACACCGAACCTGTCAACTCCTTTACAGCACGCTCGTACTGTAATTTCTGCTTCTCAGATTCCGCAGCTTTCGTTAATTCCTCACCGCGTGCAATAATGGTGTCTTTCAGCGCTGAGGTCGACAAACCAAGTAATTGAAAAGGTAATATTTCCGCCATTTCTAATCCTGTTTCAGTGGTTATTTCAGCAGTTACTCCAGAAACTAACCGGAAGTCGCTGTTTCTGCAGCGAACCTGAGTTTGGTAATAGTTTCTATAACTGTGTCCCCCCGGCTTTCTTTGACAGCCTGGTAACATAGGTGATTTACAAATTCTTCGCGGTTGGAACTGTGAGGATCTAGATCTTTTTTGAGGACCTTCTTCCACAAGTGATTTGCATCGTTAAACTCATCAATCGCTGCCGCACACCTGGCTACAGTCAGGATACTTCGTTGGCCGTCGATATTCTCAATCATTTTGCGAACGCCCAAGACTAGCTGCTTCGGTATAAAACCATTGGAAGCTGCATGCGCGCATAGCGCGGGGAGAAATTTTTCGATATCAATTACTTTTACCAAAAGATCTCCCTCTTCATTTAAGGCGTTTATCAAAATATTGTATCCTTGCTCAGGCAAATTGTTCAGGAAGAGGGCAGGCGCTTGCAAAATATTGACGGCGAATTTGCGTTTTGACCGGGCCGCGGATTCAATTTCAGGTAACTGTTCCAGCGGTACTCTTTCGCCCAACAACAGCTTATGTAAGCAGGTACATAGTTCCCGATCAGCATCGTTTTCGGGTTGTATAGATGCCAGGCTGGCCAGCGCATTTTCCATATCGTTATCTGCTAAACAGGCACTTACTTGAAAAAGCCCGATACCAATATTTGCAGGGTCCATCCTGACAAGTTTACCGATGTAATTGCGAACCCCCTGCTGTTGCCCCTTATCTGTTAGGTGAAGCCGTTGGCGGGCAGCCATTGTCATCAACACGCGAAGATATTCCTGAGAACCGCTGCTTGGACTATTGCCGGCAAGGTATTGAACAAAATGAACCAATGTGTCAAGTAGATTCGAATCGTCCAAATCCGAACCGGCAAATGCCGCAGCCTGAGAAATAGTTTTGGCTGTCGCCTCTGGAATGGACGCTAATTCCTCCAACAAAAGGCGAGCTTCTTCGCAGGCAGCGGATGTTTTCGTGTTATGATCTGACCATAATTGGGCCAGTATGGCATTCCATACTACCCAGCGTTGACGGCGAGCCCCGGTCAATTTCATGATGTCCGACCAGGCCCGGGACATTTGTTTGAGTCCGGCATCGGGATCTACCACGAATTGAGTGGATGTGAGCAGGATTTGACAATCGTCCGGCGCCTTGCTGGTCTCGCTGGTCATCGCGGCCCGGAAAGCACCTATCGCCTGGTCGAGATACAATCTTTCACGATCTGCCAACCCTTTCTCACTTGCTTCCCGGGAGCGATCAAGATATATGTTTCCCAAAGCATAGTAGATTCTGGAATCGCCACTTGATCGCAGTTTTTCCAGTTGTTCGACGGCTTCTTCGGTTTTGCCCCGACAGGCGCTCAAATAGGCGGAAATGAGTTCACTATACTTAATGTTCTTGTCGTTACTTATGACTTTCAAATGTGCTTCTGCGCTATCAAGCTGTTTCAGATTCAAAAAATGAACCGACAATACAAGAGATGCGCGACGCATGCCGCTAGCGGAAGAATGTTGCAACAATTTTTGGGCTTGCGCATTTTCTCCAGCCAGCAAAAAATACAGTCCACTCCAGAAGAGTTGATCGGCACGGGGAAGGCGAAGCAAAAGTGGTGAGGCAAGCGCCTTCTTCATTAATTCACGATTCTCGCGGGCAAACGCAAAGCCCAATACGGTCCGGAGCGCTTCCAGATCTTCTTCCATCGTACCGACGCCGGGTTGCCAACTCATGCCGGGAAGAGACTGAGCTTCCGCAAGGGCCAAACGGACTTTTCCGGCAGGGCCATATGGTCCCTTTACATGCTGCAAAATACTTTTCACCTGATTGTTTTTTGCGGTCGCCGGATCAGCGTCAAGCAACAAACAAGCCACAGGCCAACGGACCGCTTTACTTGACAGACCCTTAAATTGTTCCAGTACGCGCGAAGACTGATTTGTTAGGATCGCGGCCCAGGCTGCATAATATTGCCATTCCGGTTGATGGGACTGTTTTTGAGCAAGGGGAAGCAGGATTTCTGCTGCTTTTGAAGCGTTCCCTTCTATCAAAAAGAGCCTTCCCCTGGCGCCTTCGAATACATCCCCGATATACTCACTGAGATTAAGTTCTTCCAAAGTATCAGCATCGATAGGCGCCGCAACCCCATTGCTGCGGCTATTCAGCCAGCTCATTGTTTGGCTAAAAGTCAACAGATTTCGAATTAATGGAGTCGCAGCTTCTATATGCGCTTCAGAAATGGTAGACGTTTTCTCATACTCACCATTTTGTACCCAGGCGGTGATTAAACCGGTCAGCGGCAGCATGTTCCCGGGATCTTTTTCAAATGCTGTTGTGAAATATGGAATTGCATCAGCAGGTTTTGTTTCGACCTGCAGTTTGTATAATCCCAAAGCAATATCTGCTTTATACAGATCGATCCCGGCATTCTTGAGTTTTGATGCAATAATACCAGCTCTTTTAATGTTCATATTTGCAGACTCAAAACTGACATCGCAGGCGTCAGTGAGGAAATTGATTACTTGTGGCGCCTGCCGATAGTCGTCAAGTGATTTCAGCCATGCGACATATGTTTCAAAATCACTATCTGCTTTGGCTTTTCGGTCTATCAGTCGCAAACAGGCATCCTGCTTCTCCTGTCGAGATGCGGCAGATGAATGGAAGATCTTTCTTAATACTGCGTTACTCTTAAGTTTTTCACCCCGTTCGTCAAGGGCTGGAATTAGGCGCAACCAAAGCTCAATGACTGGAATGCCACTGTTGCTTAGCCGGTCAGGTTGATTCGTGGCTGCTTCGACTACAGAGAAATCCTCTTCCGTTAATTCCCCTAGAAGTTCGTTATCAAAATAGTCTTCCAGGAAAGGCAGCCATAACTCCCCGAATTGTTGAGGATCGCTGCTGAGGCTATGCCAAATCAGTCGCAGTTTTGAAATGCGTTGTTGCGGGTCGGTGATGTTCAGGGCCCGTGCCCAGCGGTTTTTGAGCCTACCTTGGCGGGTAAACCAGCCCAAGAACGAAGTTTTTGGTTTTAACAGCACGGTGAATTTCTCTATTTTTGCTTTTTAAGTTCTTTTTTTCTAAGCCGCTCAAAGTTATTGGCTTGAAAGTTGTTATTACTTAGCCGACATTCATCGACAATTTCTTGCAGAAGGTCCGCACGTTCTTTTCGGGTACGCAAAATTGCCGTGTCTTCGGCCAGTTTCCAGGCTTTGACCAGACTCTCTGCTGCCGGGCCGTGATCACCCAGCTTTCTCAAGGCCCTTGCATTTTCGAGGAGCAAGGCAAACCTGATTTCTTTTGAGTTGGAAGCAATTGATAATCCTTCCTCAAAACAGCGATGCGCTTCCTGGAGATCATTTT
The DNA here is from genome assembly GCA_028284445.1 of Calditrichia bacterium. Taxonomy (GTDB): domain Bacteria; phylum Calditrichota; class Calditrichia; order RBG-13-44-9; family J075; genus JANQRS01. Next base: position 6,540 of record JANQRS010000057.1, on the reverse strand, counting down.
GGGACATTAACAATTGCCCTTCTTTCAGTGCCTGATCTCCCGGTAAATCATCGTTTTTTTCAGTCTTCAGGGCACTCATTAATTCCATGGCGGTTGGAAATCTCCGGGCTGGATTGAACTCAAGGCACCGCAAAACCACCTCGTCCAGTCTCTGCGAAACCATATTGTTCAATTCTGATGGAGGAGACGGCCGCACCTCTGATTTTCGATTGTACAGCCAATCACTATACAATCCATCCGGTTGACTTACCGGAGGAACCAGATCTTTGAAAGGATGTTCCCCGGTAAGCCCTTCGTAGAGAATGATACCGATCGAATAAACATCCGATGCCGGGAAACTCTCGCCTTTCATGGTCTCCGGCGCCATATATGCTGTGGTCCCGGCAACGCCTGGTACAAAACCATGGGACATCATTTTGGCCGCCAACCCGAAGTCAACGACACGCACACTCCGGTCTATACCAAGCAGAATATTATCTGGTTTGAGATCGCGATGCAGCACTGGCGGGACCAAAGTATGCAGTCCCGCTACCGCCTTGCAAATTTGCCGCCCCCATTGCAAGAGCAGATTCGCAGGGACTTTTTTGTAGGCGTGAAATTGGTCCGCGAGATTGGTTCCCTGGATAAACTCCATAACCACAAACATACGATGACTGAAGTCTTCCAGAATTCCCATTTCGTAAATATGAACCAGGTGAGACCGGGCTTCTGCATCACTCATTTCATCCATCGCGTGGGCCAGCAAAAAGGCATCAGCAAAGATGTCCTTCGCGGTAGTAATATCAACATCGATGGTCTTGCTGATTTTGACGGCGACCCGTCTGATATTCTCCCCCAGGAAGCGCTGTTGGCTTTTATAAACCGCCCCAAAATTCCCTTCGGCCAGATACTTATCCAGGAGGTAGTTGTCACCCACCGTTTTCCCTACGAAAATACTCATGTCAAAACTGGCATTTGGATCATTGACATTATTCATCTACCTTGCCTCCGGTATCAGCAACTACCTCCCTGATCAACTGCTCGAGAAGGGCCAGTGTCTTATTCTTCGTGTCGTTGGCAATCGTCATCAGCGATGCTTCAGTCTCGCGAAACCGCTGCATAATCCCCTGATAATCTGTGCCGGCACCATCCGGCAGCCCTTTGTTTTCCAAGGCCTTGATCATCTCTTCCAATTTCAGTATTTGTTCAGACAACGCACCGAGCACAGTCACATTGTTCTGCTCCGGCTGTCTTTGGAGTTCCAATAAACTTTCGACAGCCTGGTTGATGCTTTGTTTGGGAGTGGGTGGAGGGACAACGGAAAAGTTGATACTTATTGTCGGTTTAATGGACATCCCCGGGACTTTGTTGTCGATTTCCGATATAAAAAGAAGTTCAATCTGATTGCAGCTTTGGTATGCTTTTTCATCTTTGCTGGCTTCTTCCTGAATTGACGCTTCAATCAATTCAGATATCTTTTTGCGAACAATTCGCCCCCCTTCTTTGCCGCCTGATTTTTCATTCTCCTGATGGCTTTCCCGGGCGATATGTTTGATTAAACTCTCGGGGACAATGACCGTCTTTTCACGTTTATCTTTCCAGGTTTTCTGCATTTGCCTGATCAATATCCGGCAAATCCCTTGCATCGCCGGTTCGTCCAGCGGCTTAAATATGATGATCCGCTTGATTCTTGCCAGAAATTCCGGGGTAAAAATTAGCTGCTGTGTTCGTTCGTGTTTAAGCTCGGAAAGCTTTGTCTTGACCTTCTCAATGATTCTATCCATCGAAGCATCAGTTGATCCCATCATACTGGAGATGATACTTTGTCCGGCATTTGAGGTTAAAATAAATATTGAGCGATCAGCAAAAGCCTTTACCCCTCGCTGGTCGACAATCCATCCCTCGTCAAAAAGATTCAGGAATGGTTTCCACACTTCCGGATTGGCTTTTTCCGCTTCGTCGAGCAGGAATACACTATATGGATCGGAATTGATATCGTTGATGAGCCGTCCGCCTTGATCGTGGCCCTGGTATCCAGGCGGAACCCCGATAATACCGGAAACGCTATGAGATTCGCTAAAATTTCCCATCGTATATGTATGCAGACTCTTCGAAGCTGAATAGAATTTGGCAATTGTTTTTGCCAACTCCGATTTACCGACCCCTGTTAGGCCAGCGAACAGCATTACTGAAGCCGGCTTTCCAGGATCCGACAATCCTGCTTTAATCAGCTGCAATTCCTGGGCAACCGCTTTTACCGCGGCATCCTGCCCGATAACTGCTTCACCAAGGACCTCTTGAAAATCGACTTTTTCGCCAGTTCCGGATATGGTTCCTATCGGCACGCCGCTGATTTCGGAAATAATTCTTATAATGTCATCACGGCTAACCCTCTCCTTATTCTGCCCGCTCACTTCCTTTGTAAGTTTCCCTGCCTGATTTCGCATATAGTCAATGTCCTGACAAGCGCGCCGCAAAATTTTGATCGCTTTTACCGGTAAGCGCTCATTCATGATAAAATTTGCAGATAGCCGTACTGCTCTTTCGACAGCCCTGGCTTCAAAGCTTGTTTTATACTCTTTTGCCAGTTCCGAAGCGGCAATATTCACCATCTCGATAGCAGCGTCTTCTCCCGGTTCTTCGATTGTTACGCGGCTAAATGCTTCCAGGAACTGCTCATCTGCCGACAAAAGTTCCTCATAATCCCAATTCAACATAATGGCGATTATTTGTATTTGGCCATCTTTCAGGACTGATTTGAGGCGTGCTTTATTATCTCCACCGGTTTCTGTCCGCAATAAGGCGCCCACCCCATCCAGGATTACTACTAAATCATTTCTTCCGGCAATGTGTGCAAAAATGCCCTCAAGTTTAGCAGTACTCTCGGCTGGGGCAACGTCCTGGCAATCGACCCGCAAAAAGCGTTTCCGTTTTAAAAAATCAATCTCACCGGCAGCTGCCCGCCGTGCCAATTCTCTGACAACCGTCGTTTTGCCAACTCCGCGCATCCCGGTGAGCAGGACATGATTATTGTTGCGCCGATAAAGCGCCCGGGCAATCGGATCAAAATACTGATCAGTCCTGATAGCTTCGGAAAGTTTGCTTGACCGGGCCAGCCAGGTAAGATCTTCTGAAGGGAGTAAGCTCTCTGGCAATTGAAATGCAATGTCCTTTTTTGTATTGGTACTCTCTTCCCGCAGATGCTGGACCAGGTGGTTTTGCAATTTTTCGAGATTGAGGTTCAGTGGAGCGCGCTGTAAAACCTGGGCAAGGCGGGTCGGTATATATTCCAGAAGCGCCTGAAAGATGTGAAGATCACTGATCTTGTCCACGCCCCAGAGGCGAGATGACTTCTGGGCAGCGGCCAATAATTCGATGGCGGCTTCGCTGATTCCCGCACGGTTTAATGCCAGCGGATCCTCTTTCCTATCTCCCAGGCGGAATGTCTGTGTAATCAATTCTGAAACTTTTCTTAATCCGACTTCCGGAGATAGTTGCAGCCGCAAAAGCTGTTCAGCAACTCCTTCGGTTTCCCCCAGTAGAGCTAGCAAGCAATGTGGCGGCAAGATATTCTCGTATCCCAGTGCCCTAGCATGCACAGCAGCGCTTTCCAACACGCTCCAGCCATCTTCAGTGAACTCGTCCCGTCGCAATTGAGCAGTGTTTTCATCAAATAAGGGCGTCAGCGATTGAGATACAAAATCAACGTGTTGCTCAAATAACTCTGCTGCTTTGTCCCAATTGAGAATAGCCAGATAATCGCGGTCTTCTTCGTCAGGATTGCCGAGAATACAACTGAGAAGCAACTCCAGGGCAATTTCACCGCGCTTTTCCTGAATATTTTGTAGAGCTGCATCAAATTGTTCAAGGGCTTTCAGAACTTCTGCCGTAAAAGATTCGCGCTTCCCGTCGAACATCCCCGTAGCCTTATCATCATTGGGTGGATTATACACGTCAATAATCGCAATCATATCCTGCGGGGTTGAACCGGTCTCCAGCGCTTTTGAGAGCGTTGCCAGGATTTTATCATCTCCATTTTCGATGGCCGCTGCCAGCACATCGCTGGGCCGCAAGCGCCCAATGGTTCGGTTGGTAGCGGCCGTCAATACATCTTCTGTCCGTTCATCATTAAGGCCAGAGAGATCGAGTTGATTATCCTGAAAAAGCACTTGTTCTTCTCCTTAGACAGGGATGTGAGTAAATGGATTGCCAAACAGAACATAGCGCGCCCAAGTTAGATCTTCCTCACCATATCTATTTGCACAAATGTTACGAGTCTCCCGAATTGCATGTCCAATGGTATACCCGGAAAAAAACTTTCGATAAAACGTGATTGCGAAATCAATCGTCGCCTCTGTATCAGGTGCCTCCCAGACAGTGCCGATAAAATTAGATACGCCTAATGAGAGGCAACTTTGGGCAAAGCCCATTGCTTGATCCGTGAACAAGTTTTGATTTCGGCTAATGGGAATTGATCGCCCAGAATCACAGGCATTGGCAAATACCAGGAATGGTGAATTTTTATTCCACAGGTTCCTTAATGCGGCTGCACTCAAAATATCTCCGGATGTCCAGTCATCTATTTGACCTTTCAATAACCAACCGCTTCCCGATAAGCTTCCTTCGTTTTGAGTGAACACTGCATGCCCGGAATAATGCAAAATGTGGCAACTCCGCATTTTCCTCCTCAACGAAAAAGCATCTGATAGGGAGTCTACAATATCTACTTCGAGCGCTTCGAAAGCCGGGTACGTCTTAAACTCCTGATAAAGCTCCTGACATTCTTTTTGTGCGTACTCTAATCTTGGATCACCGGAGGGGTTACCAACAAGTACAACACGAATTTTTTCACTTCGTTCAAGTTTCAACATAGGTGCACTATTTTGAAATATTCTCGGTGTCCGCGAAAAAGGAAAACATCGGCAAAGGTAGGTGCCATCTATTTTGAACAACTCCCAAGGAATTGCTGCAAGTCTTGGATCATGAAATAACCAGAGACTGGAAAATGGCTGATTTTGTAGTTCACCAAGTACCTTTGAACCCAAAATTAAATCGGCTCCGTCGCCTGCTATCCCTGCTAGGAGGTCTCTTATTTGTATATCTTTGCTTTCTATAGGAAAACCTTCCTGAAGGTCATGTATCCGCTCAATTGCCAATTCACCAAGGCGATTCCAATTTTCGTAAAGCCCTGTTATCATAGCTTGAGTGATAGGACTTGTCAACATTTCCAGTGATCTTTGCCCTTTGATATCCAGATCATAATCGATATTTTGATTTGCTGGATTTCCCCATGCCGTCCAAACAATCCGTTCAGCATTTGATGGATTAACAAAAGGACGAATATATTGAAGCAATTCTGCTGCGTCTGAAAAGCGCTCATCTTTGCGGGGAGCCAAACATTTCTTAACAACGTTTTCCAGCCACTCTGGAATATTGGGACGAACACTATAAATATCTGGTTTGAAGATCATTCGTTCTTGTAAAAGTCTCTTAAAATTTGCAGATACACTGCCTTTATTTCGAGCCCAATATCTATCAAGTTTCTTGCTGAAGGGATATCGTCCAACTAAAAGGTAGTAAAGTGTGACGCCTAATGCATAAATATCACTTTCCGGGGTTTTGTCACCCTTAAAACATTCAGGTGCTAGAAACATCAGTGTTCCCGCAACATTATGCCAACAAGAGGAAGTTAATGCGTTGCTTTTCAAAAAAAATGACAACCCAAAATCTCCGAACTTAACTTCATTCAAGTCAGCTGATACCAATATGTTTTGAGGCTTGATATCACCATGAATGATCGCATTATTTTGTCGATGCATGAAAGCTAAGCCCTCAACGATTTGCTCAACAACTTTCACAACCATTGAGACTCGCTGTGAATTATTAATATCATTAAAGGTATTGGCTAAGTTTCCTCCATCCATATATTCTGTAACAAAAAAAGTATACTGGCCAATTTTCTTGAGATCTTCAATCTGTAGAATATTTGGATGGCGGGCTTCGGACAGTCTTTGCCAAATTTCGTATTCTCGATGTAGTCGTCTTTTCCAGGCGTCTTTATTTGGTAACGATATCATTGGTATTTTCAATACCACTTGGCGCTGGAAAGATGAAGTTGTATCTACAGCTAAACATGCAACCGTAAAATTGCCACGTCCTAGTTCTCTGAGAATTCGGTAGTGACCTATCTTCTTTGGAATTTTGAAGATTTGCTTACTGCTGACTGATTCCAAATTGTGCGATAAAATTCTTGCGTCTAGATGAGAGACAAATGTGCTCCCTATATTTTCTTGCGAGCTTAAATCTTCAACAGATTCTTTTAATTCAAATTCAACTGATAGATTGTCGGGGTCATCTCCTGTTTTGGACTCTTTGATGTTGAATTCTAATGTCTTCGCAAAGTAATTTTCTAATAACGACTGGACACCCAAATCGAGAAAAGCATTTAGATATTCTTGATCTCCATCTTTCATCACATCCATGGAAATAGCTTTGGAGAGGACTGCGGTACTGCTACTGCCGCCGGTCGGGCGATGTCCTTCTTGAGATTGGCTAATTTGG
>JANQRS010000029.1 GCA_028284445.1 Calditrichia bacterium | reverse complement strand
TTGAAGCATTGAAGCATTGAAGCATTGAAGCATTGAAGCATTGAAGCATTGAAGCATTGAAGCATTGAAGCATTGAAGCATTGAAGCATTGAAGAAGTTTTTCATAAATAGACACAGATTCTATGGAATTTTGCTTTTTCCTGCGTCAGTTAAGTATGACAGCATATTTGGAGCTCAAGGCACAAACAAAACAGTTTGCCCATTACTGCTACAAGATGGCTAAGAAACTCGGGCATAATCGGCTAGATCAAGAGATAGCAAAACAACTGGTTCGTTGTCCATCCTCGACTGCTGCAAATTATCGTGCTGCGAGAATTGCTCAATCCAAATCAGCTTTTGTTGCCAAAATCAGCATTGTATTGGAAGAAGCTGATGAAATACAATTCTGGTTGGAATTTATTCGAGATGAGGGCTTGGTGAATGGCAAGGAAATGGAGCTGCTAATACAAGAGGCTGGAGAACTGGCGAAGATCTTCACTGCCTCGCGGGGGACAGCCCAAAACCGCAAATAACAAAAAATGTTTCAATGCTTCAATCTTCAATCGTCAATGTCTCTACGCCGCTCCCCCGTAACTCTTGTCTGCATCTTTAATCACGAAACGCGCTTTGAGCCGGGCAACGCTGCTGGCAAGGCCAGCCTCTTCCACTGAACGAAGCACTTCGTTGAAATCTTTATAAGCAGCCGGCGCTTCATCAATTGGATAATTGCGGCAATTTGTGAGGATATCGCGATCCTCAAAAGACTTGTCGACTTCACGTTGATTGAGCTGGCGTTTGGCCGCCCGTCGTCCCATCGTGCGCCCGGCCCCATGGTTCACGCTATAGCAGCTTTTTTCAGCGCCCGCCTCTGCAACCATCACCATCGATCCAGCCTGCGGATTCCCGGGCAACAGAATTGGATGACCGGTATCCTCGAAGAGAGTGCCGGCAAGTCCGGGATGTCCGGCCGGGAAAGCACGGGTTGCACCCTTGCGATGAACCCAGGTTTTCTGACCGCCATATGGTTCCTCACGAGCAATATTGTGACTGATAAAATAGACCAGTTGCCCGCTGACACCCGGAATCACTTCCTGAAAAGCCTCCAGAATCAGCGCATTGATCAAGAGATGATTAACTGTTGCAAAATTGGCCCCCATTGCCATATCGTCAAGATAATTATTCGCCTCCCGGCTGCCAAGTTCAGCATACACCAATTGACGATCATTTGATGGGAACGGGGTATTGGTAGATTTAAAGTGCTTCTCGAGGCTGCGGAACTGGCCCTGAGCGAGATTAAATCCAAATCCACGTGATCCGCAGTGCGACAAGAATGCCACCTTGCCATCCATAAGACCAAAAGCATTTGCCATTTGTTTGGCGCGGGGTGTATTGATCACCTGAACCACTTCGCATTCACCAAAGTGGTTGCCGCTGCCATACGATCCTAGCTGACGCACCTTATCCTCAAACTTCGGAAACCGGCCGCCGTCCAGTAAGTCGCTCAGTCGCCTGCTCAATGCATCCTTGCTGCCGTCATGTCCCAGATGAAAAGCATCTTCGCAACGCTGTGCCCACGCCGGTGGGATGCCAAGCGACTTACACACTCGCTCGGAGGCGCCTTCAACAGCAACCTTGCGCCCTTGTTTGGCATTTACATGCCTCGCCTTCTTGACTGAGCGCTGTCCTTTTCCAGCACCGGTGGGCGTTCTTTCGCCGATTGCGCGGATCAATTCACGACGTAGTTTCTTGTCGCGAATTTCCTCCTTTGGCAAATCAAACTGGATCAGGCTCATAGAGCATTTGATATCTACCCCAACCGGTCCCGGGTAGATGTGGGTTGGCGAGGCCAGAACGCATCCGACCGGCGCACCATAGCCGGCATGCGCATCCGGATTGAGCACTATATCCGTAACACCCGGCGCCGCTTTGGAATTCAGCGCCTGCTGCAGACAGAGGTTGTCAAATCCACGGCGGATTTCCTCTGTGGCAATCACCGTAATGGGCTTGTCATTTCTATCACGCGCTTCAAGGATGCCGGTTGCCTCACCCGTTGGAATGATCCGATGTGTTGCCTTTTTCTTAGCCGCTGTCATTTGTTGTTCCGTTGCTAAACATATGCTTCTATTATCTCCAGGAAGCGATTTTTTGAATTATTGTTATCTTTGACCACATCCCCCTATATGCCCCCCCGGGGGGACATATAGGGGGATGCCACAACAACCACAATATAATATAGAAAAGCGCCTCATGAAACGATATCACGAGGCGCTCTTTATGGGCCGCTCAATGCCCATTAATCCCTACAATCAAATCTGTGTATTATAAATCGGATGCCGATCTATTTCCGGAATCCTGCTTATTGAGTTTAATTTCGCCGCTCTGAGATGATCCGGTTGCTGTAACCAATTCAAATGTGCCCATTAACTTTTTGCGCCGTTGATACAACTTCAAGGCGTAACGGGAACCGGCGATGTTCAGGTCTATCTTTATCTGTGTATTATCAACAATGACCCCATCGAAACTATTGCTGAAAATCTCTGTCGTTCCGTCAATCATTTCCATTTTGCTGCTCACCCAACCGGAAATGTGATTTCCGGATTGACCAATCGTCAAAGTCAAGCCAATAGTGGATGCACCTTCTCCAAGAGTACCGATCCACGTGCCATTAACATCGGGATGACTCACCGAAGCACCGTTGGTGCTGTCAAGACAGGCGAATAATCCAACGGCAACGAAGGCCATCGTTAAAAGAATGCTGTTTCGTTTTTGAAAGGCTACCCGGTACATCATGGCGCTACCTCCTTACCAAATCTGCTTTTTTGTCTCGTTACTCAATTGCGCATGACGCGCTCTATAGACTAAAGCAGCAAAAGGAGGAAAAATTGCTAAAAGAAAATTCGCTTAGGTTCATCAGCGGCTCGTTTTACTCGCGTCAGGGCCGTTGGCTCGTCAGCAGCCTGCGCTGCATCAGGCTCGCAAGCTCGCCGTCAGCTCACTGCGTTCGCGTAAAAGATCTAGCGAGCCAAAATAATTTTACGAGTTTGGTTAAATTGAGGGGTTTGCAAGTGAATGAAATATGTGCCGCTGCTTACCGGATTGCCGGCATCATCGGTAGCGTCCCAGGAAAGCATTTGCCGTCCGGACGGATATTGCTTCTGAGATAGTTCACGCACCAATTGTCCGCTAATATTGAACAACCTTATCGTGACCACTTCGGTTTCGGCCAAATGGAATTCGATCATCGTTTTACTATTGAATGGATTCGGATAGACCGGGAATAATTCAAAATCCATAGGCAGATCTCGTCTCGCGGCAAGAGGAATCCCAACTACCGGCTCCAATGAACGATATATTCGTCCGGAGGAAGTAGCCGCGAATAATATATCATGAGCGTTAAAAACAATCTGTCGCATCCCTGATGGTCCGATTGCGATCTCCACCCAAGACAAACTATCCGGATCGAACCGGTAAATAGCTGATGTTGAACTCCCATAAGTTTCACCACGAGAATTAAATTCGATGTCGCGAAGATATAAGCCACTTACACCGTGGCTTATATCTTGCCAGGAATTTCCATTATCCAATGAACGATAGATGAAATTGGGAAAAATATGATAGGGACTGATTGTTACATATAGATGCCCCTGTTTGCTGATCTTGACAATACTTGGAATACCGTTTAAATCGCCGAGGAAATTCCAGTGTTCTTCCTCTGACAATAATCTGTAAACACCTTGGTTGGCCTGACACGTCAACTTTTGGTCACACCCCCCACTAAAGATATCGCCATTGTTGTTTATGGTAAATCGTGTCGGAAAAAAACAGCTCAGATGATTTCTTTCCCAATTGGCTCCGGTATTTTCAGTCAAGTAGTAAAACCCTGATCCACCAGCAATGACCTGACCATTAATACCAGCGACTACATTTGTCACGTGGCGTACTGCTTCGTCTCGTCGCCAATTTAGACCAGCATCGAAGGAGCGATACAAGAGGTAATTGGCTGCAGAAAACAGCGTATCACAATTCAGGGTTGTTATTGAGCGAACATCGAAACCGGGTGGCATTAGCTGCCTCCATAACCGCCCATTATTACCGATTTCAAATAATCCGTTGCCGTTGGTACCGGCAAAAATGTTACCGCATGCATCCGATTCAAGCGTATAAATGGCACTATCATTGGGCAAATCAATTTCTTCAAAATCCCATGAAGATTGTGCAGATACCCCTGTAATGAAAAGCAGCGAAATACAGCAATGCAGCCACAGTCTCACCCGATCCTCCCCGCCAAACCTTGCCTGATTTTTCTTATTATAAAATATCTACGTAGCAGGAAAGCCGAAAGGACTTTAGTCCCAATCATGTGCAAAAAGGAACACTTAACGGCGCGAACGCAGTGAGCCTAACGTTGGTGAAGCCAACTGACACAGCCGCAGGCTGCTGACGGCGCTAAGCGCCTGCCAACGAGCCCCGGCGAGTTTTTAAGGATAGTCAAGAAAGCCGGTAGTAGGGTGCTGAGCAACCCAACTATTCCAGCGAATAAATGAGGAGGTAAGTTCCGGCAATTCCCGATCTCTATAAGTGCCGGTAATTCCGGTTAATTTGTCGTCACCTTCGAGATGATACCACATGCTTTCGGTTTCATAATCATAAAGCACGAAGGTGTTGTTGTAGGTCCATCCACTGGCGGATAGATTTAATACCTGGTCATCAATTTCGCGACTGTACACGGCAGCCAAATTAACGAGCGGTCAGTAAGCAACCGACACGTGGGCCGGATCAAAAAATTCGTTGGTTACCTCATGGCGGGATAACACGCTGATGGGATATGCGCGTTTTTCGCCGTTCATATCAACCCCAATCACCAGGAATGTTTCGTCAGGTCCGGGAAAACCCGGCTCACCTTCAAAAACGAATTGCGGATCCTGAATTGGAGTAATGGCAAAGGGGCCAAGGCCAAACTGGAAGTTTTCCGCCTTCAGCCCATAATTTTCCTCTGCATGCGTGACGTCCCATTCCTTACCGGTATCGTCAACGATGAACACGCGTCCATTTTCTCGTTTTACCTCGATACCACTACTAAACGGGTTATCACAACTAGCCACTACGACGGCGACGATGAGGAGGCTCATCAGCTGCCATTGGAATCGCCGGACGAAATGATTGGCTGCGGTCAATCGGTTTGAGTTCGAAGCCATATTTTTCATAGTCTCCAAATGGTTTAATGATATACCTGCCGAACCACCTGAGAACGATCACTCGCCCGGAACGTCTGAACCCCATTCGCCTGATCGATATCAAGGAAGCAAAGTTGGCGGCATCGACGTAAGAGACCGTTCCTGCCAAGCCTTGCTCGGCAAATTGCTTAAGACTTAAATACATCGTAGCACCATTAAAACCCTGGCCACGATATTCATCCAGTGTAAGCGATTTATAAACATATACGTACTTGGGACTAAACGAGACGGCCATCTCATGTGAAATCCAGGTCTCATTGCCGGAATACCACACATAACTGATCAACCTTCCATCACGGAATACGCCGAAGCATTTGTCGCCTTTATTCAGCGCTCGCTCCAGAAAGGCTTCAGACATATGATAAGAGCTATCCGCGGTAATTTCCACCAGACGCGGTTGCTGAACAAAGCCACTCAGAAAAGGTTTGTTCGGCATTCGCGGCGCTGCAAGATCATCAAAATCGAGCGTCATGATATCGAGTATCCGTAGATACAAGAATCGATTCATGAGGCGATAAAAAATGAGAAAAATACTTCGGGGAATACCAAAACGACGGAATTGCGAAAGCAATTGGCCGAAGTTCATATGTGACTCCTGTTGCTGCTAGGATGTTATTGTTACTGCCAGTTACTGCCCTTCAACCAACTGTGTTTGCATAAGCAGAGTTGTTTTGCGAATATATTTCCCGAAACAACTCGGCAAGATTATTTCGGAGACGTGTTTTCTTCCCCTTTAGACCACTTTTCAGTTTGAATAGTCACCTATCTATTACGGATATTTTAAGAATCTCGTTTGTGGATGTTGACGGGTCCAGTTAAACCAGCGGGTAAATGTTGACGGCAATTCTGCAAGCGTGCTATCCGCATATTGTCCGGCAATCCCGGTTAGCTTATTGTCTCCCGGCAAATGATACCACATCGTTTCCGTTTCATAATCGTATAAGACAAAGGTATAGTCATATGTCCATCCACTGGCACTTAAATTGAGCACTTGCCCATCTATAACGCGACTGTACACGGCAGCCAAATTGACAAGCGGTCAGTAACCGACGGCGACAATCTCTCCGCCAATTTCCTCGTTTGCAATTTCATGCCTCGACAACACATCTATTGGATATGCCCGCTGATCGGCTTGCATATTTACGCCAATCACCAGGAACGTTTCCGTGGTATCCGGATAACTGGGGTCGCCCGGTTCCAGGAATTGGGGATTCTGAATTGGTTGAATGGCATTTGGCCCCAACCCGAACTGAAAGTCCTCAGCCACAAAGCCATAATGCTCTACAGCATGGGTCACGTCCCATTGTTTACCGGTGCGATCAACGATAAGCACAGTGCTATCATTCGGTTCGACAACCATATCATCTGAAAGTCGCGGATCCTCCAGGTTGTTTGTACAGCTGGCAATCATTGCACAGAGCAGCATGACAAACATTAATTGCTTCATTTCCGTCTCCATTCAATCACTAAAAATCGCCAGGGCAGATATTACTTATTCACCAGGAAGAGGCTTTCAGAATAACGATCTGTCCAATCGCCCCAACTGGTATAAACTGACGGCAATTGCGACAATTTACGATCTGCATAGCTACCGCTGATACAGGTCAAATGTGAATCAGCCTCAAAGGAATACCAAAGGCTTTCGGTTTCAAGATCATAAAGAACAATGCTGTCTTCGTACCCCCAGCCGCTAAATGCAAGCGTCAACGATTCTCCATCAACAATGCGTTCGTAAATAGCTGTTTTCTCAAAGAAACCGGAATAAACTGCAGCAAATCGCAGCTGCCCTTTCGTATCATTGGCAACTTCGTGATACCAAAGTACAGCTGTTGAATACGCCCGGGCCTCACCGCCTTCTTGAAATCCGATCACCTGAAATGGTGCGTTAAAGGGCGGAAAATCACCATCGCCGGGCTTGGCAAACTCTGCCCTGACAATCGGCATATGCACGTCAATGCCAACACCCAACTGAAATTCTTCGGCCGCCATACCGTATGCGTTGACGGCATGCGACACATCCCAGGCCTTGTCATTCTGATCGAAAATAAAAATCCGATCGTCCGGTGGCGGCGTAAAAACCTCGGATACGCCGCCGCGATCCGCACATGCAGACAATGCCCAAATAGAAATTACGGTCATTACAATTCGCATCATTCCTTTATCACGCACCTGGTCTTTAATTATTCGCAATTGTCAGCCTTTCAAGTTTAGTATCGACGCAACACCTGCTGCCGTAATTGATCTCACAAATGTGATGAAGAAGCGTGCATTGCAGGCAAAGGCGTTTTATCATTATATTCAAACTTGGGAAAAAATAACCACTAATTTTCACGAATGTACACGAATGATTTGAAACACAGATTTACTTAGGCATTATTTCGGACATCTTTTGTTCAAAATTCGTGTTGATTCACGTTCATTCGTGTTTGATCTTTTGGCAACAATGACTATTAAAGGGAAAATGGACAGAACGCTGACAACAACATCGCACCGCACTGAGTTCGCCCCCCTGAACATCGGTCCCATCGAAGTATGGCCACCAGTGGTGCTTGCACCCATGGCGGGGATTACCAACGCCCCTTTTCGCCGTCTTTGCCGTGAGTTCGGCGCCGGGCTCTACGTCAGCGAAATGATCACGTCTCGCAAATATGCTGAAGATGATCCCTACACCTTGAAATTGGCGAGCTTCGCCGAAGATGAATCCCCGCGCAGTATCCAGTTATATGGTACTGATCCGGAGATTCTTGGACGTGCAGTTAACAAAATTGCCGACACGAACGGCGCTGATCATATCGACATCAACTTTGGCTGTCCGGTTCGCAAGGTCACCCGCAAAGGCGGTGGCGCGGCGATTCCGCTGAAGAAAAATTTATTCCGGAATTTGATACGTGCTGCAGTCAGCAATGCCGGCACCATCCCGGTGACCGTAAAATTTCGGATCGGTATTGACGACAGCTACCAGTCATATCTCAGCAGCGGACAGATTGCCGAAGAAGAAGGCTGTGCTTCAGTAGCCCTGCACGCCAGAACGGCTGCGCAATTATACGATGGAAATGCTCGCTGGGAAGCGATCGCGCGATTAAAAGAAGCAGTAACAACAATTCCGGTATTAGGCAACGGCGACATTTGGGAAGCCAAAGATGCCCTGCGCATGATGCGAGAAACCGGTTGCGATGGTGTTGTCGTGGGACGCGGCTGCCTCGGCCGTCCCTGGTTATTTGGGCAATTGGCCGCAGCTTTTGCTGGGCGGGCGCTCCCTCCCCATCCCACACTTCAACAGGCAATGGCGATTATGATTCGCCATGCTGAATTGCTATGCGATTGGTATTCGGAGTCCCTGGCCATTCGCTCTTTTCGCAAACACTGCAGTTGGTATCTGAAAAGTTATGCTGTGAACCCGACACTTCGCTCCGCAATGGTTCGCGTCGATACCCTCGCAGAACTGAAGTCGCTGGTAGACGATATCGATCTGGATATGCCGCTTGATACCACCACGCTTAGAGTGCCACGCGGCAAGGGTCCGGGCACTCAAAAAGTCGTATTGCCGCAGGGTTATCTAGATCAGCTTGAAGACGCCACACCACCCTGCGCCGCAGCTGAAGACCCGGCGTCAGGAGGGTGAAGCGTTGAAGCGTTGAAGCGTTGAAGCGTTGAAGCGTTGAAGCGTTGAAGCGTTGAAGCGTTGAAGCGTTGAAGCGTTGAAGCGTTGAATGGAAAGCTGCTAAAGCCACTTGCACCAATCAACCATTTAACGAATTGACATTTCACGTCTTAACGTCGTCACGAACCAACTGTCCCCCAATTTTTGGCGTATGTCGTCTTTTTTTCGTAAAGATATCTTAGGTTTCGTAACAGGAGATATTCACAGACACTAACCAGGAGAAACGCATGAGCAAACAACGCAAAATCACGCTGCAGGAAAATGAGATTCCAACTCACTGGTATAATATCGTTGCTGATATGGCAAACAAGCCGCGGCCGCCGATTAATCCGGCGAATCATGAGCCAATTGGCCCTGAAGCCCTGGCCCCGCTCTTCCCGATGGAATTGATCAAACAGGAAGTCAGCCAGGAACAATATGTTGAAATTCCGGAAGCCGTCCGGGATGTCTACAAATTGTGGCGGCCAACGCCGCTTTATCGCGCTTACAATCTCGAGAAGGCTCTCGACACACCGGCGAAAATCTACTATAAGTATGAAGGTGTCAGCCCGTCCGGTTCACATAAACCGAATACCGCAGTGCCCCAAGCCTACTATAATAAGATGGAAGGCGTCAAGCGGATTACCACCGAGACCGGCGCCGGACAGTGGGGCAGCGCATTGAGCTTCGCCTGCCAATTTTTCGACATTGAATGTGAAGTGTATATGGTGAAGATCAGCTATGAGCAAAAGCCTTATCGCAAACTGATGATGAACACCTGGGGCGCTTCTGTGTATGCATCACCGTCCGATCGCACACAGGCCGGCCAGAAAGTGCTCGCCGATAATCCGGATTCTCCCGGCAGCCTCGGTATTGCGATTTCTGAAGCGGTAGAAGTTGCCGCCACGAACGATGATGCCAAATATTCGCTGGGCAGCGTATTGAACCACGTCCTGATGCACCAAACGATTATTGGCCAGGAAGCTATTTTGCAGATGGAAAAAGCCGGTGACATGCCGGATATCGTCATTGCACCCTTCGGCGGCGGCTCTAATTTCGCCGGATTGTCCTTTCCATTTTTACGCATGAATCTTGCCGAAGGCAAAAACATTCGCTGCATTGCCAGTGAACCGACCTCCTGTCCGAAGTTAACGCGCGGCGTTTTCCGCTATGACTTTGGCGACACCATCGGGATGACCCCCTTGCTGCCAATGTACACCCTCGGCCACACCTTTGTACCTGCGAAGATTCATGCGGGCGGGCTGCGCTATCACGGCGCCGGGGCGATTGTCAGTCAGTTGCTGAACGACAAACTGATTGAAGCAGAAGCGATTGATCAGCTTGAGAGCTTCGAAGCAGGTGTCGCTTTTGCCCAGGCTGAAGGCATCATTCCGGCACCGGAAGCCAATCACGGCGTAGCAACGGCCATTCGCGAAGCGAAGAAATGCAAGGAATCGGGCGAATCAAAAACCATCCTCTTCAACATGTGTGGTCATGGCAATTTTGATATGTCTGCGTACGAAGCATTCTTCGCCGGTAAGCTCGAGCGCCACGAATTGACACAGGAAGAAGTTAACGACGCGGTCGCGAAGATTAATACACCGGAAGTTGTTTAAAGTAATTGCTGTCCGCCGGTCTTTTTCCCGGCGGATGGCATCCTTCTAAAGGATAGCATCCCTTTACGAACTTGCCTCAAATCTCGGCGAAAACAAATATTACTCCCAGCAAAAAAATCCCCTCAAGATTCCGAATCGACTAACCGATTATTCATAGGGTGTTAGGTAACTCCATGCAACGCCAAGGCTTAGGGTTGCCCTGGATTTACTGGGAGGCGCGTCAGTGATGGCGTGCCTTTTCTTTTTCATTCCATATCCCTCTAAAATTCGCTAAACTGCGGGATGTTTCTCTACCAGAAAACAAACCGCTTCTTTGCGCAGATTACCGGCGGCTTGGAGCAGATGGGCAGCGAAGAGATTGCCGCCCTGGGCGGCAAACGGATTACTGCCGCTTTTCGCGGTTTGCACTTCGACGCTGACAAAGAAGCCCTCTACAACATCAACTACTGCTCGCGCCTGCTTACCAGAGTGCTTGCCCCACTGCACACATTTAAATGCCACACCCCGGAAGTTTTATACAAGCAGGCAAAAGCGCTTCCCTGGCAGCAATTGTTTGGATCAGACCAAACGTTTGCCATCGTTGCCAATGTCTCCAATAGCAAGATCAGCCATTCGCAATACGCCGCGCTGAAGCTGAAAGACGCGATTGTTGATTATTTTACGGAAGAGGTTGGACGCCGTCCGTCCGTTGATCGCCGACATCCGGATATTTGGCTCAATCTTCATATACATCAGAATCAGGCCACTATTTCCTTCGATACCTCCGGCGGCTCTTTGCATAAGCGCGGCTATCGCAAAGCCAGCGTTGATGCGCCGATGCAGGAAACGCTGGCTGCGGCGATCCTGGAACTGAGCGAATGGCAGGGAGAGCGCCCGCTTTATGATCCCATGTGTGGATCCGGCACCCTTTTGGCGGAAGCAGCGATGCGCTATTGCGGAATCGCCGGCGGCGCAATGCGACAACGCTTTGGTTTTGAATACTTGCCGGATTTCGACAAAAAAATCTATCAGCAACTTCGGCAATCCATTGATACAAAACAACAATCTCTACCGGAAGGACTGATCGCCGGAAGCGACCGGACAATGAAAGCAGTATCCGCCGCCAATAAGAACCTCAACAGCCTCCCCCTCAGCGGGAAAGTCCGTATCAAAAAAGCAGATTTCCGCTCTCTGCCTGGTCTGGAAAACACCACCATCATCTGCAATCCGCCATATGGTATTCGCATGGGCGATGCCGCCACGCTTCCGCAGCTCTATAAGGAATTGGGAGACTTTTTGAAACAACGGTGCCAGGGATCTACCGCCTACATCTATTTCGGTGAACGGGAATTCATCCGCTTTCTGGGGTTACGCCCCAGTTGGAAGAAGCCGCTTTTTAATGCAAAACTGGATGGCAGACTGCTCAAAGTGGACATTTTTTGAGCGTTTTTGGCGGTTTTAAAAACCGCGTAAGTCCTTATTTTATAGTGTCACAACCTTTTTCTTGACAAATTCAATCGCTTTTCAGTATGTTATGGTGGGCTAGCTGTACTTGCCCGGGTAATCATCATAATCATGTTTCTGGAAAGGAGATGTAATGTCGGCAGAACGAGCGACTGGTACTGTCAAGTGGTTTAACGCGACAAAGGGGTATGGCTTCATCAGTAATGAAGAAGGTCAGGATATCTTTGTCCACTACAGTGCGATTCAGGGTGAAGGTTTTCGCACACTGCAGGAAGGACAAGAAGTTGAGTTCACCGTTGGAGAGACCGATAAAGGCCTGCAAGCGCAAGATGTGACAGTTCTGTAGAGCGTTACAATCATCAATCAGCATGTATGCGGCACCATTCTTGGGCCGCATTTTTTGTGTACAACACCTGCCGGATACTTCCCTCTCTTTATAAATCTTTGCTTTTGGGCCGCTTAAGTGCTATTTTGCGGTGATCTTATGCAATTTCGACAGCGTGTAGGACCGAGTAGTTGATTGCAGATTAGCGCAAATGAGGAATACCAAGTGAAAGTGATTATAGATTTTTTTAAAGGGATTTTTGGCCAGTCCGGTTCTGGCAGCAGTCAGGTAACTGCAGAGAAAACCGTTGAAAAACCCCGGCGACAACGACAACGCCCCGAGAATCGCCAAAGGCCGAAGCGCGATGGTGAAAAGCACAAAGGCGGCCGAGAGAAGCAGCGACAACGCGATCGCGAACGCCCCCCGAAAAAAGCCTGGAGCCTGGACCAATTTCCGGTAGAGCCGGAAGAAGGCAAAACACGCTTTCACGACCTTGATTTGCCACTATCACTGATGCACGCGATTGCCGACCTCGATTTCAAATTTTGCACCCCAATACAAGCGGAAACACTGCCAGGCACCTTAGCCGGAAAAGATATCACCGGCCGCGCACAAACCGGCACCGGAAAAACTGCAGCCTTTCTTATTACCATTCTTGCCAAAGTAATTCGCAATCCCATTAAGAAAAAGCGGGCAAATGGCACGCCGCGGGCCCTGATTATTGCCCCAACACGCGAACTGGTTATTCAGATTGCCAAAGACTGCCGGGAATTATCGAAATATGCCCACGTTCGCACCATTACCATCTTTGGTGGTATGGACTACCGCAAACAGAAAGAGAAACTCAGCAAGCAGCGAATTGATATTATGGTCGCAACGCCGGGTAGACTGCTGGATTTTGTCAGTCAAAAGATCATCAATTTGCGCGAAGTTGAAGTTATGGTGATTGATGAAGCAGACCGGATGCTCGATATGGGCTTCATTCCGGCTGTTCGGAAAATCATTCGCAGCACGCCGCCCAAAGAGAAGCGCCAAACCCTGCTATTCAGCGCAACTTTGACCCCGGAAGTAACGGATCTGGCATCCCGTTGGACACGCGATGCGGTGTCGGTGGAAATTGAGCCGGAGCAAGTGGCGGTTGATTCTGTGGAACAAATTGTATATATCGTCACCTATGAAGACAAAAAAGCCCTGCTCCTGAACCTGCTTTCCAAGAAGGATGTGCAGCGAGCAATCGTATTTGCCAACCGCCGGGACGATACCTGGGCACTTGCTGAACTTTTCGACAAATACGGCATCGACTGTGAAGTCTTGTCGGGGGACGTTCCACAGAAGAAACGTCTCCGCACCTTGGACAGTTTCAAAGCCGGTAAGATCCGCCTTCTGGTCGCAACAGATGTTGCGGGTCGCGGTATCCACGTGGACGGCCTGGATCATGTCATCAATTATACTCTACCTTATGATCCGGAAGATTATGTGCATCGCATTGGCCGGACCGGACGCGCCGGTAAAACCGGAACCTCGATCAGTTTTGCCTCGGAAGAGGACGCTTTCCAGATCCCGGCAATTGAAGAATTCCTCGGACAAAAACTACCCTGCACAACCCCGGAAGATGAATGGCTGGAAATGCCCGAAGCGCCGGAGCGTAAGCCCGGGGAAATTCGTGAACGCCGCCGGCCGCAGCGTGGACGCAGCGGTAGTGGTGGTGGTCAGCGCGGGCGGAGCGGCAGCCGCAACGGTGGCGGACGCCGTCGGAATTCCGGTGATCGTCAGCGCAACGACAACAATAAGAATCAGAACCGTCAGCGCAACTCCGGCAAAAAGAAATCTCATAAACCCCGCAAGGAAGAGGGCGATCCGTCGAACGCCGGATAGGCATTTCCAATCCGGCTATTGAAGGACATTCCACCAGAATAGAAAGCATATTCAATGTCCGTAACCCTTAAAAAGGCACCGGTTGTCACTTCCGTTGCCGCTGCTTTGCTATTCCTCTACCTGCTTTCCTGGCCCACAGCTGTTGATCCGGCAAGTTGGGATGCGCCCGACAATCCGGGCTACACACATCCATTTGGTCCCAATACCTATCTCACTGATATTGAACGCATCCCCACCAGCAATGGAAATGGCCCGGAAGACATTGCTGTCGATTCATCAGGACGCATCTATGGCGGGCTGGAAAACGGAAAGATCATTCGACATACGGCCGACGGAACATTCCTGGATATTTTTGCCGACACCGGTGGCAGACCGCTTGGATTACATTTTGACGCGCAGCAACACCTAATCGTTGCGGACGGCGTAAAAGGCCTTTTGTCGATTGCCCCCGATGGCGAGATAACCACTTTAACCAATTCAGTTGACGGCGCCAAAATCGGGGTTGCCGACGATCTCGATATCGCCAGCGATGGCATTATATATTTCAGCGATGCCTCCGATAAATTCCCGCTTGGCACCTATAAGCGCGATGCCCTGGAGCATCGCCCCAACGGCAGCCTTCTGGCTTATGACCCCGCCAGCCAGGAAACTCTTTTACTACTCGACGACCTCTACTTCGCAAATGGTATCGCCGTTAGCCACGACGAATCTTTTGTACTTGTCAACGAGACCTGGAAGTATCGCGTACTGCGTTACTGGCTCAGCGGCGATAAGCAAGGGACAACTGAAGTCTTCATCGACAACCTGCCGGCATTTCCGGATGGGATTTCACGCGGAAGTGAAGGGGTTTTCTGGCTGGCGCTGGTATCGCCGCGCAGTAGCTTATTGGATATGCTTTCCACATGGCCCTTCGTGCGAAAAATTGTCGACCGTCTGCCAAGCTTTCTGCAACCCTCCGCTCAACGCTATGCAGCTGTTGCCGGACTGGATTCAGAAGGGCGAGTTGTGTATAATTTACAGGATCCGGAGGCCAGATCACTGGCAACTATAGCCAGCGCTGAAGAAGTCGATGGTATCCTTTATCTCGGTAGCCTTGAAGAGCCAGCTTTTGGCCGAATTCCGGTGCCGTCAAAATAAATAGCATACACTTTCGTAACCCGGGCATTGCGAATGATGCAGGAAATTACCCTTTGCGGGATAACATTTCAGACCAACACTCAATGGCAGTTTGTGCCAACTGAGCAATACATTATTGCCAGGCGCGACTCATTCGTCGGAATATTGCGCATGGCGATTGCCGACCCGCTATCTGCTGAAGCAACCACATCGGACAGCCTGCTTGAAATGGCCAGCAATTTTATCGGCAGTAGTGAACTTTCCAAGCCGTATGATCTGAAATCAATGGCTCAGGAACATCGTCACTTTGGCGCCGGCAGCTACAAAATGCCCGGCAAAAAGCGTCCCTTCATGGCCAGAGTCTGGTACCTGGCGATGACAGATCTGACTGTATTTGCCACCTATGGTTGCTACTGGCGACATCGCAAAAGCGAAGCAGTTCTGGAAGAACTAAGCGAATGTGATAAGATGATTTTGTCTGTGAGGAAAGCTGCAGGGAAAATCTAGCAGGCCAGCGAAACATCCCCCCTCTATCTCCCCCCGGGGGGAGATAGAGGGGGGATGTTTCACGCCCCAACTATTGAACAACTTGCTAATCCAACCAAAACCAACGGTTCGCTATGAAAACCTTTATCACCGCTATCTGCATTTGTCTTCTACTTACTTCCGCAACTTTTGCACAACGTCACCTTGGTGTCTCTCCCACTGAATCCGGAGGCGTCCTTTCCGCTGAGCAAGCTGCATACGATATCACGTTTTATAAACTGGATATCGCCGTCCATCCGGACGACAAACGCATTGAAGGCACACTATCCCTGCAGGCAGCAGTGACGCAACCGCTGGAATGGCTGGTGCTGGATCTTGATTCCGCCTTACATGTCAAATCGGCCGTCATCAAGAATGCCAGCAGTGCGGCGCAACCACATATCCATCAAAACGGCGAACTCAGAATACATGTCGGACGAGCGGTGCAACCGGGCGAGCAAATTTCGGCAACCATCGAATATGGCGGTCATCCTCGCGTCGCTCAAAGGCCACCCTGGGTGGGCGGATTTACCTGGGCGGAAACGGCTGAAGGAGAGCCATGGATTGCCACATCCTGTCAGAATGACGGCGCAGATCTTTGGTGGCCCTGCAAAGACCATCCCTCCGACGAGCCTGACTCGATGGCCATTAATATCACCGTACCCAAGCCCCTGATTGCCGCTTCCAATGGCAAACTGCGCGGCGTTAGCGATGCAGCCAATGGCTATCGCACCTATCACTGGTTCGTTTCTACGCCCATTAACAATTACGGCGTTGCGTTGAACATCGCCCCTTATCGCACAATAGAAGGCACCTATACCAGCATCACCGGCGAAATCATTCCACTCACTTATTGGGTACTTCCGCAAAATTATGAGAAGGGCAAAAAACTCTTTACCCAATTTAGCGAGCATATGGCCTTCTTCGAGAAATATTTAGGGCCCTATCCCTTTCGAGCTGAGAAATACGGCGTTGCCGAAACCCCCTTTCTGGGTATGGAGCATCAAACGATCATCGCCTATGGCGCAAATTATTCCAATGAGCCTCATGGTTATGACATTCTTCATCATCATGAGCTTGGTCATGAGTGGTGGGGCAATCTGGTGACCGCGATGGACTGGCGGGATTTCTGGCTGCATGAAGGCTTATGTGGGTACATGCACCCGCTTTACATGGAACACCTTCACGGAAAAGGTGCGTATTATAAATCCATTCGTGCCTCGCTGCCGCAAATTCGCAATCTGAAGCCAATCGCTTCCCGTAAAGCCCAAACCACAAAAGAAGCCTATTTTGTAGCGCCAGATTATATCGAGAGCGATGGCGACATGTGGAATAAAGGCGTGTGGATTTTACATACCCTGCGCTATTTGATTGGCGATGAGGAATTCTTCCAGGTATTGCGACGGATGGCATATCCGAGCAAAGAAATGGAGGGCATTACCGATGGCGGGCAGTGCCGTTTCGCGACAACCGATGATTTTGTAGCGCTTTGCGAAACCATCACCGGAAAAGACCTGAAGTGGTTTTTCGATGTCTACATGCGAACGACAGATATGCCTGAGCTGAAATTTCATCGTGATGCCGCTGGCGTGACGTTGAAGTGGCTACTACCTGGTAACCGGCCATTTCCAATGCCGGTTGAGGTGCTTATTGAAGGTGAAACGCGAAGGATTGAGATGCCCGAAGGGCAAGCGCGCATCAAAGTTAAACCGGGACTATTAGTAAAAGCTGATCCGCAGAACAATATTCTTAAGGCGATTCCCAAGCCCTGAGTATGGGATTTAAATACGATTGCAATCCCCCCTCTATCTCCCCCCGGGGGGAGATAGAGGGGGGATTTTTCGCTATGGCTGCTGTTATTAGGCAAGCGAAAGTAACGTGGCCCACACTCCCCCTATAAACTCTCCAACATTTTGTGACAATCTCGTGAGGATTTTTTCCGTGCCTTCCGCTATCTTGAATTCAACAGATTAGAGAAGGTTGATACAATGAATACAAGAGAAGAAGTATTAATTATCGAAGATGACCACAACATTGCAGACCTGGTCGAAATTCACCTAAAAGATCTCAATTATGATCTTGATCGCGCGACAGACGGGATCGATGGCCTGCAAAAAGCGCTGAACCGCGATTACCCGCTGATTATTCTTGACGTCATGTTGCCCAAAATGAATGGCCTCGAGGTGTGTAAGGCAATTCGCGCAGAGAAAAAGCACACACCAATTCTCATGCTGACTGCCAAGTCTGAAGAACTGGATAAGGTGCTGGGGTTGGAACTTGGTGCAGATGATTATATGACCAAGCCGTTCAGCATCCGCGAATTGGTTGCCCGCGTAAAGGCGATCTTTCGAAGAGTCGAAGTCGAGAAATCAAAGAACAATGGCAGCGATACCTCCGAGGAAAGCCTTGTTTTTGGTCCCCTTGCTATCGATTTGACCAAACGCCGCGTCTCGATGAATGGCAAGGCGATCGAACTCACTGCAAAAGAGTTTGATCTGCTGACGCTCTTCGCAAAGAACCCCGGTCGCACCTATAGCCGGCAAAAACTACTGGATTTGGTATGGGGATACCAATTCAGCGGTTACGATCATACCGTGAATTCCCATATCAATCGCCTGCGCAACAAGATCGAAGTTGATCCTTCCAATCCCCAGTATATTCGCACGCTCTGGGGCGTTGGATATCGTTTTATGGATGTTGAGGAACTGCACTCATGAAAGTATTTTTTCGCTCCTTTTATTGGAAGCTCTCGATCATCTTTCTCGCCTTGCTATTGATCCTGGCGGTGGTGCAGATCTGGATCACGATTGATTCCACCCGCAACTTCCATGCAAAAACAGAACAAACGCTCAATGCGCGTTTAGCGAAAGACATCATCCCCGATATTGCGCCGGTTGTTAAAGACAGCATCGACACAGATGCAATTATGCACCAAATGCACTTTATGATGCTGGTGAATCCCAAAATTGAAATCTACCTGATTGACAACAGCGGCAAAATACTGGCCTACTTCGTTGAAAAAGGGATGAAGGTTGTCCGCGAACGCGTTGATTTGCAGCCGATCGCAGATTTTATCCGTGAACCGGAAGGCGAACACATTATTGTCGGTGATGACCCGCGAAATTTCGGGCGTCGCAAGCCCTTCTCGGCCGCAGCCCTCGATATTGCCGGCGAGCAAGGTTACCTCTATGTGATAACGGAAAGCCAGCTTTTTGACTCGGCGGTAATGGCAATGGGTAACGACTACATTGTTGAATCCGTTACGCGCGGTGTGATACTAAGCCTTTTATGCACCGGTATTATTGGTCTGATCCTCTTTGCCTTTTTGACCCGCCGGATGCGCCGCATGACCACGGTAGTCCGTCAGTTTGAAACCGGTGATTACGATAAGCGCGTTGAAGTGAAGCGCGAAGACGAAATTGGACAGCTTGGCAATGCCTTTAACAATATGGCTGACACCATCGTTGCCAATATGGAAGAACTTCGCGATGTGGACGCCCTGAGGCGCGAACTGATTGCCAACGTTTCCCATGATTTGCGCAGTCCCCTCGCTTCGATTAAGGGATATCTGGAAACGATACTGATCAAGGACAGTGACCTGGCGCCGGATGAACGCGAAAAATACATCAACATTATTTTGAATACTGCTAACATGCTAGAGAAGCTCGTTAATCAGCTTTTTGAGCTCTCCAAGCTCGATGCCCGGCAAACGCAGCCGAATTTTGAGCCTTTTTCCATCACCGATCTTGTTCAAGACGTGGTGATGAAGTTTCATCCGGTTGCTGAAAAGCAGCGTGTTAACTTAACGGCCTCAATGCCCAAGAAGCTACCGCAGGTCTTCGCTGACATCGGCATGATTGAACGTGCATTGTCAAATCTCATTGAAAACGCCCTGCGTTATACACCTGAAGGCGGCTACGTTAAAGTTGAGATTACGGAAGTGAGCGGCAAGATTCATGTACGAGTGATTGATACCGGCTGCGGGATTTCTGAAAACGACTTGCCGCATATTTTTGACCGTTTTTACCGCGTTGACAAAAGCCGGACCCGCGACACCGGCGGCACCGGGCTGGGTCTGGCCATCGCTAAACGCATCCTGGACATCCACGAAAGCCTGATTGACGTTAGCAGTGAATTGGATGTCGGTACCCGTTTTTCTTTTGACCTCCATACCTCTCCACAGAACAATATTCCGGCGTTACAGCCAGAGTAACAACGGGATATTACCTCCTCAAAGCCGCCTTCGACGCTCGGGGCGGCTTTTTTTATTCACGCAAATGTGATTCAAATATTGAAGCGAAAATGACGACTCTCTATATTGCTGTAATCATCCGAAACCTGGAGGATATTTGATGATACATCGATTATTCTGTCTCTTAATCATATATACGATATCGTTGTATGGCCAAGGCAATATGGGATTTGGCGCATACGACCCAAAACAGGATGGCCCTTGCCTTGATGAAGAAACCCGGCTCGCCATACAAGCGCAGATTGCTGAGAGCGTTGCCGAATTAACACGCGCCGGCAAACTAGCTCCTGCCTCGCAGGACGCCATCACACTATTTGGCTGGCCGGTTCGACAATCAGCGAACTTCAATGACTATGGTGTGTACGGGATTTCAAATTTTGTGGACCAGGAAGCCAACTTCCCCAATCAGCTGCAGGATTTTAACTGCGGCACCCGCACATATGACCTGCAAAGCGGTTATAATCATCGCGGGACAGATGTCTTCAGCTGGCCCTTTGGCTGGACCAAAATGAACGACGATGCGGTTGAGATTGTCGCTGCAGCGCCGGGGACCATCATCCTGAAACAAGACGGCAATGCCGATCGCAACTGTGGATTTAATAACAGCAACTGGAACGCCGTTTACGTTCAGCATGCCGACGGCTCTATTGCCTGGTATGGGCATATGAAGATCAACTCGTTAACCGATAAGGCAGTTGGTGAGACGGTGATTGAAGGAGAATACCTGGGCGTCGTCGGCAGTTCCGGCAGCTCTACCGGCCCTCACCTGCATTTTGAAGTTTATAACGGCTTCAGTAGCCTGATTGACCCATATCAGGGTAGCTGCAATAGCATGAACAGCGAATCCTGGTGGGCAGATCAATTACCATATTATGATTCAGCCGTGAATGCTCTCATTACCCACACGGCCCCACCACAATTCCAGACCTGTCCAACGCCAGCGACTATCAATGCCTCGAATAACTTCCAGCCCGGTGAGACAGTCTATTATGCTACCTATTATCGTGACCAGCTGAATACGCAAACCAGCACATACAAGGTGTTTTACCCGGACGGCAGCACCTATTTGGACTGGACGCATAACAGCGACGCGGCGCATTATAACGCCTCATATTGGTATTGGTACTATTCGCTTCCGGCAAATGCCCCGCAAGGCACCTATACCTTCCAGGTAGAATTCAACGGACAAACCTATACGCATAATTTTACTGTCGGTGCAGCTGTTGGGATCGACGATGAACCACAGAACTCAATTACAGATTATGCCCTCTTCGCCAATTATCCGAACCCATTTAATCCAAGCACAACGATTCGCTATTCGCTGGCCAAAAACGGTTCTGTTGATCTAACTATCTTTGATCAGCAAGGGCGCGAGGTTATTCACCTTGTTCAGGAAGTACAAGCGGCCGGTGAACACCAGGCAAGTTGGAATGGAATGAATGCAAAAGGAGAAGCAGTTAGCAGCGGGGTGTATTTTTATCGTCTGCAAAGCGGAATCTTTTCTGAAACGCGCAGGATGTTGTTGTTGCAGTAGTTTGAGTTGCAAAAGAATGATTTGCAAAATCCCCCCTATATGTCCCCCCGGGGGGACATATAGGGGGATGCAATAACCTCTTGAGGTATATAAAAAAGCCGGGAAGAAAATCTCCCCGGCTTTCAAACTCCTACTTCTCAGTCGGTAAACCGGCTTTTCGCCAGGCCTGAATACCACCGTCGAGATTCAATACGTCCGCAATGCCTTTATTCATCAACACACTGGACCCGATAGTTGAGCGAGCGCCGCTCAGACACTGAACAATCAGTGTTTTGTCCTGCGGGATTTCATCGATGCTCTCGCGAACATAGCCCAGATGAATATTTGTAACGCCGGGAATATGTCCATCTATGTATTCGGATTTTGCACGCACATCGAGGATATGCGCTTCTCCCTTTTCTACCATGCGTTGAGCAGCTTCCGCATCAATTTGCGGCAGCGTTGCCAGCTCCCGTCCGGCGCCGGTCCAGACATCCAATCCGGTAATGTAACCATGCAAATTATCAAGCCCGATGCGAATTAGCTTGCGAACAATCGTCTCGATTTCTGCTTCTGATGCCAGCACCATAAATGGTTTGTCGTATTCCAATAACCATCCGGCCCAGTTCGAGAAAGAACCAACACCCGGGATGCAGATACTACCGGGAATATGCCCTTCGGAAAAAGGCCCTTTACGGCGTGTATCAACCAGGGTCATGCCCGACTCATACGCTTCCATAAAGGCAGCCACATCAAGCTGCGGAGGCTTGGGCATCCCATTCAAAACGCTCGGTCCCTGCTTGTTCAGCTTCTTCATCATTGCAAAATAACGCGGCGGCTCAGGCTGACCATCGAGGAGCGTTTCTACAAAATTGCCTTCATCCTCGGTCGTCAAAGCCCAGTTTGCCAGCTTTTCATAGCCAATTGTTGAATTCGGTACGGCCCCAAGCGCTTTCCCACATGCAGAACCGGCGCCATGCCCAGGCCAAACCTGGATATAGTCCGGCAGATTCGAAAACTGCTTCAGCGAATCAAACATCTGGCGCGCGCCCAGCTCCTGCGTGCCTTTGATGCCGGCGGCCTTTTCCAGCAGATCAGGACGCCCTACGGAACCAACAAAAACAAAATCGCCGGTAAACAGCATGCTTGGATAATCACCGGCGGGGATATCTGTCAATAAGAAAGCGATATGTTCCGGGGTATGCCCAGGCACATGCATGACTTCAAACTTCAGATTCCCAACCATAAATGACTCACCGGCCTTCAGGCCGACATGCGGGAACTCATATTGCCAGTCACGCCCGCCTTCATCCGATAGCAGGATCTCTGCGCCGGTGGCATAGGCAAGTTCGCGAACACCACTCAGGAAATCCGCATGAATGTGGGTTTCCGAGACATGGGTAATTTTGAAGCTTTTTTTCTTGGCAATATCCAGATAAACATCAATATCGCGACGCGGATCGATAACAATCGCTTCTCCCGTCGCCTGACATGCAATTAGATAGCTGGCCTGCGCCAGACCTTCTTCATAAATTCGTTCAAAGAACATGCAAACCCCATTATAGTTCGTTAGAAATTGCGACCAACGGTGACACCCGGATAGCGTACCGGGCTGCTTGAGACTTCATTGTGATCGAGGTACAATTATCTGATAGTGTTGCAAGCAGTCTAGTGGTAATTCGAAGTTTAATCCATGCGAACGGCAAGCTCGATTCGTAGGAAATCGACCGCAGTCCCGCACTGGCTACAGGAAAGCGTTTGCCGGAGCCGTCATCATTATAGTATGAATTCCGGCAAATTGTCAACTGTTTTTAAAAGCTGGAATAGCAAGTGCGGTAGTGGTTTTATGATACGTGTCAATTGCATATTAGGCGTTCTTCAACTATATTTCCGCGAGTTGATACCGGTATCCAAATGCATCAAAACATGCCCATCAGACGAATAATCTTCAGGTTGTTTTTCGCGGCGCTAGTTGCGGCTGTGTTTGTTCACGGCTGTACAGCAGACGCCCCGCGTGATAACCCGCTTGATCCAATCAACGGGCTGACTGTGGCCGGGCGCGTTGAGCGTCTCTATACCAATATGCCTATCAACGGCGCCTTGCTTACCCTGGAGCCCAATGGACTGATTGATCGAGCCGATAGTGAGGGTAGATTTCAATTCGGCATGCTTCGTCCTGGTCAGTATCAACTGATATGCGAGGCCAGCGGATTCGTTACCGACACGGTAACACTGGACGTTCAGCAAACTGTCAATCACACCTTCAAGCTGAACGGCCTGCCGCGCTTCAATCGCTTTTCTTTGACTACTACCAGAATCAGTCGCTTTTTTCCACCGGATGACAAAATCGAATTCGACTTCGAAGTTGCCGCCAGCGATCCGGATGATCCCACAGATGTTGAAAGTATGATCTTCCAAATCGAAGATATCATCGATACGGTAATTGTTGATCAAATCTCGTCGACGGCCAATGAGCGGATTTTTGCGCGACGCAATATTTCGCAATTGGATCTAGGCGGCATCGAAATGATGAATGAAGTCATTGGAAAAGAGATTCGCTTTTTTGTCAAAGACCGGCCTGGCATTACTGTGGTTTCACAACCACAGTTTTTGTCGAGGATTATAGATCAGACGCCAATTGGCCTGTTCCCAAGAGATGAAGATCCTGTCTCAGTCCCATTTACAATGACCTGGGAGGACATGGATTTACCATTTACCCATACATATTCGCTGGGTGTCGCGGTGGCTTTTGGAGAAGAAATCGAACAAATTGACAATATCGCTGCCAGCCAAACCTCTTTTGTGTACACCCGTCCTCTAAGCGCCGGTTCGTATGTCTGGTTTTTATACATTGTTGATGAGTTTGGTAATCGTAGCCGCTCAAGGCTAAACCCCTTTGTCATTCAATAACGGGACGTTAACATAAAATGAAGGACTGTAACCATTTGCACTTAAATAGGCTGATTAATTCACTACATTTTGACGGTCATTTAGCAAGAGCTGTAGAGGGAAATCTATAGTGAAAGCCGTTTTACGTACATATTTGAGCCTGATTTTGGGCGCTTTGGCATGCATCTCTCTGCCGGCCCAAGCTCAATGGCAGCCGATGCCTTCTTTGAATACCGCCCGCTATGCATCAGCTGCGGTTGCCACCGATCAGCACATCTATGTCTTCGGGGGCGCTACCTTCGACGGTGAAATCCTCAATACCGTCGAAGTGTACGACCCGCTTACATCAGCCTGGGACACACTTAGCGTGCCCCCCTTCGATATTCCACGCGTCAATGCCACTGCATCACTATTCAACAATAAAATCTTCCTCATGGGCGGCCGAAATCCACAGAATGTGGTTGTTGATGCCGTGGAAGTATTTGACCTGAACACCCGCGAATGGAGCACCAACAGCGATTTGTTATTTGGACGCGAAGGTCATGTAACGCTGTCGATTTTTGACAATATTTGTTCGATGGCCGGCATTGATCAGAATGGCGTATCGGTGGAAGATATCGAGTGGTATTCGAATGGCATTTGGCAGCAATCCAGCACCACAATTTTTGCACCAAGGGCAGCGCCCTTCGCTGCTGCTCATCGGGATACCGTCTATCTCTTCGGCGGAATCAATCTCTGGCCGAGCGCCAGCGGCTTCGGCGCGGCTGTCGACACAACCTGGACCTTCGACTGGTTTACGATACCCTCGCTTGCCACAGCCCGTGGTAATGGCGCCAGTGCAGTCCTCGACAACAAGCTCTACATGATGGGCGGTATCACTACCAGTGGCAGCACCAATGAAGTTGAAATCTTTGATTTGGAAACCAAGGAATTGGCACAGGGAGAAGTGCTCACGGACGCACGCAGCGGTATGGCAGCGGTGACCTTCCAGGGTGAAATCTTCCTGATGGGCGGCTATATCGACGACCCGGATCGCCCCTTGGACTTGGTAGAAAGAAACGGCATATCGGTTTCCGTCGGCCCAAGCGAAACCCCGCCGGAAAGCTTCTACTTATTGCATGGATATCCAAATCCCTTCAATGGTGCGATGACCCTGGAAGCAACAATCGCCAGAACAGCCCGCTACTCGCTCGACATCTACGATATCAACGGCCGGCATATACGCAGCCTGTTGGATCAACAATTGATAGCAGGAACGCATCGCTATCGCTGGGATGCCCGCAACGATCGTCAGGAGACTATTGGCTCCGGCGTCTACATCGCTATCCTCAGATCCAGCACAACCATCCAACGCCTGAAGGTCATTTATATTAAGTAGCAGACCGGTAGAACTTCTCTCTTCCTTATTGGATAATTAAGAAAATTATCATAGCTTCGAATATCCAAATCCCTCTTAAAACAGAATTACAGGCGCAATTATTTCGCCTCACAATGAATGTTTCATTCAATGTAAACGCGAGAGCCTCATGAAAGAGTTCTTTGATCAACTGTGGCGCTTTCTGGCCACATTGAGTACCCGGGATGAGGATAATGCCGATCAGCGGCAAAGAAAAACCACGCTGGTACTCATCGCACTCCTTTGTTTCCTCACAAGTCTTATTGGCAGCAGTATTGTTTATTCTATCGCCGGTTTTACCGACCAGGTGGTCATTTTATTGGTATTCGCGATTGTTCTGGCCGCGGCAATTCTGACCTATTTCAAAACTTTGCATGTGAAACTGCTGCTATACGCCATGCTCTGGATGATCTTCTGTATTCCCATTGTTCTTCAGTGGAGCATGGGGGGAATTGCGGTCCCGGAAGTGACATTGATTATCCTCTGGAACATACTTGCCCCCTTGATCGTCTTGATGTTCAAATCCATCAGGGAGGCCACCTGGTGGTTTGCTGCTTATCTGGCAGTTATCGCGACAACCATCCTCCTCAGTGACTTTCTTGCCCCGTTCAACACGACAGATCTGTCTCAAAAAGACATGATGATCTTTCGTGGCACAAATATCATCATGGTTTCAATCATGATTTTTATCTCCATTACTTATTTCGTCCACGCCTTTTTGCGCGAACAAAATCGTGCTGAGCGCCTGGTGGTTAAATTGCGTAAATCGAATCATGAGCTGGAGTCTGCCCTTACGGAATTGCGTGAAACTCAGGAGGAGTTGATCGAAGCGGAGAAGATGGCCTCACTTGGAAACCTGGTTGCCGGCGTTGCCCATGAAATCAATAATCCGGTCGGGGTCGTTAACAGCACCAACGATGTAAACAATCGCTGTATCGCAAAAATAGAAAAGAGCCTTGGCGATGACAATTCGACAGCTTCAATTAACCCCGGTTTCCAGAAGGCCCTACAGGTATTAAAGCAAAATACCGCAACCATCGCCAGCGCAGGTCAACGCCTCGGCACCCTGGTAAACAGCCTTAAGAATTTTGTCGGTCTCGATGAAGCAGAATATCAAGAGGTTGATATCCATTTGGGAATCGACAGCACCCTGATACTCCTAAACAACGACTGGAAAAGCGGTGTCTCGGTTTCGAAATCTTATAGTGACTTGCCGAAAATTCATTGTTATCCCAGTCAGCTCAACCAGGTCTTTCTGAACATATTGAAAAATGCAAACGACGCCATTATTGATGATGGTACCATAGAGGTAATTACCAGTAGCGGCGAGCAATTTGTCCATATCGAAGTGCGCGATTCCGGTCGCGGCATTCCGGAAGATCAGCTGAAAGATATCTTCAACTTTGGTTTCAGCAGTAGTCAGTCCCGCGTAAAAATGCGCTCCGGCCTTTCCACCTCATACCGCATCATCAAAAAACACAATGGACAAATTCGCATCAATAGCGAACCCGGACAGGGCACCAGCGTTCATATCGCCTTGCCGGTTTCTTAAGCGGTAACCCGCCTTTATTGGCTTTTCCCCCCGATTGCTGTTGATTTTGGACACCAGTCCCGATATATTTTGTTGTTTATTCCTAAAAGGCCAATAAAGGGAGCTCCATGTCAAATTCCGATCCGTTTCAGGCGCTACTAGCAATCGGCGATGAAATCAATTCAAGGCACGATATCGATGTCTTGCTGGAACGCGTGCTCGATATTGCCATGGATACTCTGAACGCTGAGCGCGGCTTCATCCTTTTGAAGAGCGCCCAGTCAGCAGACAGCCTGGAAGCGGTTGCAGCCCGGAATATCAGCAAGGAAAACATCAATACCATCCAGGAA
Organism: Calditrichia bacterium; assembly: GCA_028284445.1. GTDB lineage: Bacteria > Calditrichota > Calditrichia > RBG-13-44-9 > J075 > JANQRS01. Next base: position 294,322 of record JANQRS010000029.1, on the reverse strand, counting down.
TTATCCAGCAGCGTTGTTAACCAGGTGATTGAGAAAATTGAAGCGGTGATCACGGTCGACGCCCAGGCGGATGAGCGCTTTGCCGGCGCTGAAAGCGTTGTTCTGCAGAATATTCGTTCCATCATGTGCACCCCGCTTATTCACTCAGGAAATTTGATTGGCGCCATCTACATGGACAATCGCCTTGACGCCGGGAAGTTCAATGAAGAAAGTCTGAAATTTCTTCAAGCCTTTGCCCGGCAAACGTCGATCGCCATAGAAAACGCCCACCTCTTCGAGCAGTTGCAGGCTGAAAACCAGATTTTGCGCCAGAAGGCTGAATTGAACGATGCTTTTCCGGAAATTATTGGCGAAAGCCCGGCTATTCTGCGAACGATGGAGCTGATTCGCAGCGTTGCCGACACCAATGCCTCGGTCCTGATTGAAGGTGAAAGCGGCACCGGGAAAGAGCTGGTTGCGCGCGCCCTTCATCATCACTCTACCCGCCGCGACAAACTGTTTTTGCCGATCTTCTGTGGCAGCCTTACCGAGAACATTCTCGAAAGCGAACTCTTCGGGCATAAGAAGGGCGCCTTCACCGGTGCCATCGATTCCAAAGCCGGCCTTTTTGAAGAGGCGCACCTGGGCACGCTCTTCCTTGACGAAATTGCTGATATCAGCAAGAACATTCAAACCAAGCTGCTACGCGTTTTGCAGGAAGGCGAGATCAAGCGGGTGGGTGAGAACACCATTCGCAAGGTGGATGTGCGCATCGTATCTGCGACAAATAAAGATCTCTGGAAAGAAGTTGAAGACGGCAATTTCCGTGAAGATCTCTATTATCGCCTGAACGTCATCAACATCAAGATGCCGCCATTGCGGGAACGCACCGGCGATCTGGCACTCCTACTCGATCACTTTCTACAAAAATACTGTGCTAAAAACAACAAGACAGTTGAAAAACCCGGTAAGGACCTGATCAAATATTTGGGCAGCTACCATTGGCCCGGGAATATTCGAGAACTGGAGAACAGTATCGAGCGAGCGGTGATTCTGGTTCGCGATGGCCAGTTGACGGCAGACCTCTTCAATCTGCATCGCACCGGAAAGATCGATTCGGAGCTGATCGGAAAGCCGCTGAAGGAGATTGAACGAATCGTCATCATGAAGACCCTTGAGATGACCGAGAACAATCGCACCAAGGCAGCAGAATTACTCGATGTATCGCGGCGATGGCTGCAGTATCGGTTAAAAGAGTGGGGCATCGTTGATGGAGATTGACGGCTACTCTATTACCAGGGAACTAACCCGTGGCCCGATTACCACGGTCTACCTTGCTCAGCAAGATGCCCTGGAACGCTCAGTCCTGGTAAAGGTTCTCAATCAGCAATGGCATAGCGAAACCGATCTCATCGAGAGATTTCGTCGCGAAGCATTGATATGCGCGCGGCTTAAGCATCCAAACGTCGTGCAAATATTCGACTTCAGCACGGACCCCCAAAATCTCTACTTGATCCAGGAATTCATCGATGGCCAGGATCTCGAGTCACTGCTGACGCATCACCCTCTCCCCTTCTCGGTCATCCGCCATATCACACACGGCGTACTGCAAGGCCTCGCCTATGCCCATTCGTTACAGGTTGTGCACCGGGATATCAAACCGGCCAATATCATGATTGGCAATGACGGCAGCGTCAAGCTAACTGATTTTGGTCTGGCAAAAATGCCGGATTCGCAAGATCTGACCATCCAGGGCGGCACCGTCGGTACCCCGGCCTATATGTCGCCGGAGCAGGCGCAGGGCAAGAAACTCGATGCCCAATCCGATCTCTTCAACCTTGGCGCCACCTTGTATCATCTTTGCAGCGGTTCCTCCCCTTTCCAGGCCGATAATCTAGCAACAACCATTCAGCAAATATTGGAAAGCAATCCGCCTGCACCTAAGGAGTTGCGCGCAGATATACCGGAATGGTTTTCGAATAAAGTTGAGCAACTTCTCGACAAAAGAGCAGAGAAGCGTCCGGCAGCAGCCTCCCTCGCTGACGATGACCGATTTGCCGGAGAGGGAAATCAGACGCGGATGATGATCAACTTCCTCAGCGATCCGCTCTCGCTGTCACCGGAACCTTCTTCAGATGCAGTATCGGCAAGCAAAACCAGTCGGACTCGTTTGCTACTCTTGCTTGTCCCTTTGCTCTTACTGGCATTTTTCTTCATTATTGGCGGCGGTTCTGACACACCCGTTGAAGATGAACCCCGCCAAACCACAAGCCCGGCCATTGAGAAGGCATCTGAGAGAATCGCCGCGACGGATGCGCATATTGACCCTGTCGAACAAAGCGCAGCGGCGAAGGGCGATATCGATTCAGCAAACAATCCCGACACGCCTGCGACGAATGAAGATGATCTGGGATTACAAGCGGAAGCACCGCTTGAAAATACTGATAAGCCCATCCCGACATCGGTTTCGAATATAGCTGAAAGTGAAGCACGAACCGGGCAGATAATGATTACCTGCGATCCGTGGGCCGATATCCTGATAGATGAACAGCAAATCGATACCACACCGCTCTCGTCCCCATTGACCCTGGCAGCGGGGACACACCTGTTGACCTTCAAGAATCCGCATTTTGAGACCCGTACTGTCGAAGTAACCATAGCGGCCGGGCAAGCTGATACGCTGCATGTCGAATTAGTGCCCGCTCTTGGCTATCTGCAGCTGCGAATCCGCCCCTGGGCCGACATTTATCTTAATGGTGAAAAAGTCGGTGTATCACCACTAGCAGATCCACTGGAAGTCAAGGCTGGGAAGTATGCCTTGAAGCTGATTAATCCAGCTTATGCCACATATATCGATTCCATTGATATTACCGCTGGTCAAACATTGCAGAAGACTATATTTCTTAAGAAGTAATCCCGCGTCTGTTATTCCAAGTAACTAAACTTGTTTATTCGATACTTTGTCATTCCCGCATGTCTTTAGCGGGAATCCACTTATATAATATCTGGATAGCCGCTAAAAGCATGCGGGAATGATAGATGAAGTATTGTTTAATCAACAGCGATTACTTAATTCAGCATTTTGATCAGTCTGCGGTTATCCATGCGATTTTTTTCAATCCGTAAAAGATGCGGATCTATGACGATCATTCCCGGCTTTTCATCAAGCTTCAAATTCAGCATGAGCGAATCACCGATTGCCCGAAAAGGCTGTATGTATATTGGATTGCTACGATAGGTCGCGTCATCCCCGGCTGCATATATAGCAAGAAAGAGATCTTCATCAATATCCAAAGGCACTTCTTTCCGATCTGCATCTTCTGCATATTTCCGGCAAAATAATTTTGCCTCAATTTCAAAAGTCCCATCATCCAGTGCGCGACCATTGGCGGAAGCGACCTGAAGGTCATACATGACCACCCTTCTAAACCAGGCGTTAATCAATTCGTATTCCTCAGGTGACGCAACCATAGCAAGTTCATTCAGCAAGTCGTAAGAGCGGGGCTTCCTTTGCGGATATGGATATTTTGCACGGAATGCCGCAAGCGCCTGATTAAGTCTTCCTTCGCCAAGTAAATCCGCGACTGCATGGAAGATCAATGCACCTTTTTGATAGCTGACATGCGCCTGATCATTTACCCGGTACAAGGGAACCTCCGGCTCGAAGGGCCGGTTTCGCAAATAGAGCTCCATTTCCATATCAAGCGACTCATGCGCCATTGCCGGACCATAGGCCGCTTCGTACAGGCGATACTCAGTGTATTTGGCCAACGACTCGGTCATCATGTTACGGCCTTCGATAAAACGGGGCGTCAATTGTCCGCCCCACCATTGATGGGCCGCTTCGTGCGCAATGCCGCGAAAGAGATGATTGATCTGCGTTGAATCGCGCAGATCGGCAGTTAAGCCCATGTTTTCACGGAAGAACATCATTCCCGGATATGCCGTCGCCGCAAAGCCCTCTGTAAACTGCGAGACTTGTACGAAACGCAGGTGGTCATACTGATAGGGTCCAAACTGCTCACTGCAGTAGTCGAGGGTTTGCTTTAGTGTTTTCCTGATATGATCAAGATTATAACGATGCTCAGGATGAGTGAACATCTCGACAGCAACACCTTTGTATGATGTTTTTACAACGTCATACCTGGCCGAAGCAGCGGCAAAACGAAAGGGAATTGGGTGATTCAGCTGATATTCAAAATAACGCCGGTCATCTGCTTCCCATTCCCTCAAAAGATTTCCCTGCAGCAAGGCATGCTGATCAGCCTCAGTAGACACGATCCCCCTGAAACGGATAGCCGGATGCGGATTGTCGGCTAGAAGCGAATCTTCTGCGCCCAATGGCGGGAACGTCTCGGTCGCAGGCAAACCCCGCTCCCGGCGAAGGTCCGGATGGCTAAGCTCATTTCCGGCTTCATACCCGAAGTAGGGCACATAGCGGCTAAGCCTGATAAACGTGCCATTACCAACGATGGCATTGAAAGGCTGATGCGGCACAAACCCGTTCCATCCGGATGTCACCGTAAACGTCATCTCACGGGTTTCGTCCACCTGCAGCGGCGGCTGGAACAGGTAATGCATATGCCCGAATGCTTCCGCAGATTTAGACATACTGGCACCGGCAATCCACAAGCTTTCAGCCTCACATACAGGGCTCAAATAGACCAGGGCGCTATCAAGGGGGGCGTCACTATTGTTGATGATTTCGTAGCGGCCGCTGACGCGATAATAACGCTGCGACGGAAAGAGGTCAACCTCGATATCAACCGCTCGAATCGTCGGCTGTGCAACATCGCGATAGCGACGATAGGTCTCTTCATAAGTTTGCGCCCAATTATGCCTCTCGTCGCGCGTCATATAGTCACCCTCGACATTGGTCTGCCAAAAAATGTATGCGCCACTCAAGCTACAGAGCCCGAGTGACACGGCAAGCGGAATCATGAAACGGCGTCCCCCATTCCGCCAGCCAGCGCGAAACCGCAGCAAGGTTTGCTCCGCAGTACCGCGCCGCCAGAACATCACGGCAGCAATCGCCGGAAAGATACTGAATGCCCCCCAATAGAGCATCTTCCAGTTAAATGCCGATGCATATTGCCCAAATCCGTTCATATCGGAAAACTCAACTGCAAGGGGTGCAGCGAAACGCAGCAGCGGATGGTTCAATCCCAGCAAACCTGACAGATTAGTCGCTAATAAAAGCACCAGCAGCGCCGTGACCGCCATCCCCAGATAGCGATTTGAAAACAGCAATTGGCAAAACAGGGCCAGCACTGCAATCATCATCATTGGCAAACCGATATAGTAAAACGACTGCAGATATAAGCCCAATTCAAACATATTAAATCCCTGCGAGATCTGGATGAGCACGCCGCAAAGAATACTGACCATAATCAGCACGAAGGGGATGGACACCAGGGCAGCAAATTTTGTGGCAATCACAACCAGATTCGGCACCGGCAGCGCATCGTTGATTTCATGCATCTTCAACAGGCGCTCTCGCCACAGCAGTTCCCCACTGTAAAAGATCATCACAACGGTGGCATACATCGGGAGCATCTCGATGATGTTCGAGAGAATTTGTCCGGTATGCGGGTAGCTGCCGGCCATCCGAATGCCCCCTTCGAACATCGAAAGGGTTTCGACACCAAAGAGGAACCCCCAAAACAGAAGGATGATCCAGAAGGGCAGTCCACGAAATACCACTCGCCACTCCGTTCGCAGCAAGCGCCAAAAGGCACTCCGGTTGGCATCCCGGCCTTGCACAATATCTACCGGTTCATAGCCCGTTCCACCGTCCATCAGTTCCACAGCCGGCATCTTTGAACGGCGACGAAATGGCTGCACCAATCCTTCCAGGCGGTAGGCAGCAAATAGCAAAAAAGCAGCAATCCCCAGCCAAATGAGACGGTTGAACAGAAAATTCCCCTCGAGCGAAACGAGACGGCTATTGCGTTCAAGAGTCGTCCAATAGGTTGTCTGTTCGAAAAATGCAGAGATGGCAAAGGGGTCCAACAAAGCTGCCCGGGAAATGGCATCAGCAGTAGCGGGAGAAGCTGAGGCGATCCACGGTGCGTTGGAAAAGATTGAACCAACGACATAGAGGATATACAGTGAAAGCCCACCAAGATACACCGCCATGCGACTGCGAGTGGTTACAGCCAATAATATCACCACGGTGACGCAAAAAAGCGTATTGGGCAAGCCAATCAGTAGCCAAGGCCAGGCATAGTGAAGAAATTCAAATCCGGCGACACTGTTGGCATCGACTAGAGGGACTTTTGTGCCGATAAGAATGCCGGCATACATGCAGGAGTATAAGAAGAAGCAGGTCAGGAATAAACCGGCAAAGCGTATACTCAATCGCCGGATCTTTGTCAATGGTGTCGATATCACCAACTCACGCATCTGATAGGTATCGTCGCGCAGGAGGCCACGAACCGCAAAGATGGTTGCTGTAAAGATAGATCCCAGCGACAGTAAACTGCTCATATAAGCAATCATGTAGGGCGCATTAATATCGACGCCGGGCATACGAATGCCACGCACCGTGAACATGAATCCAAAGAATGTAAAACAGACCGCAGCGAGCAAGAATAACGGGCTACGCCAATGATAACGACATTCAAATTCAAGTAATTCCCGGATCACAATCTGCCCTCCTCTTGCTGCTGGTTCATGCGCAGGGTGCTAAAATAGACATCTGCCAGTGAGGGTTGAACGGGCTCAAAAGGTGAGCCGGGAGAATGATCGGCTTGAACATGGATCAGTGTTTTTCCCGCGAACAGGCGCGATGAAATCACCTGATAACGCTCCTGCCAGTTTGTGAATTCACGGCGCTCAATTTGCGCCTGCCAGATGTGGCCTTGCAATTCCTGGATCAGGGCACCGGGCTCTCCCTGAAGCACGACTCTTCCGCGATGCATCACCGCCATTTGGCTACATAGATCGCGAACGTCTTCAACGATATGCGTTGACAATAGCACGACAACTTCTTCGCCGATTTCGCTGAGCATGTCCAGCAAGCGATTTCGTTCTTCGGGATCCAACCCGGCGGTCGGCTCATCGACAATGACCAACCGTGGATTCCCCAACAAGGCCTGTGCAATACCGAATCGCTGGCGCATTCCGCCGGAGAAACTGGCAACAGCCCGATGTTGCACTTCGAGCAGATTGGTTTGTCCGAGCAGCTGTTGAATTTGCTCCCGACGCTTCTGCTTATCAATAATCCCCTTCAGCACTGCAAGGTGATCCAGTAGTTGCACTGCAGAGAGATGCGGATAAACACCGAACTCCTGGGGCAGGTAACCGAGCTGACTACGCAGCTTCTGCGGGCCCTGCGTGACATCAACGCCGCGGAAAAAGATGCTGCCGCGATCGGCCGGCTGCAAACCGGCGATAGTCCGCATCAGTGTCGACTTGCCGGCACCGTTTGGCCCCAGCAGGCCAAACATACCCTTGTCAATTTCCAGATTCACATCGTCCAATGCCTGTACACCATTACGATAGGTTTTATGCAAATGTTGAATGGATAACATGTTGGTAGTGCCTCCGAGGTTTTAGAGGTAATTATATTTCTGCTTCTTAAGTCCCCCCTCCATCTCCCCCCGGGGGAGATGGAGGGGGACCGTTGCCCACAGCATAAATATGCCCCTCATCTTCCCTTCCAACGAATAAATGTGACAAGCGCGCACCAGCGGCTGATGAATGGAACACAATGACTGACAAGCGGCAATAGGCCGTTCATCTTCGAAAATGGACCGTTTATCAAGTTTATTTGAGATCCGTTATATCCGGTCGTATTTTCAGACATGAATAACTGGCGGCTAAAAGCAGATAAAATTTTTCTGGAAAGTGATACCTGGATACTTGCAACGGCAATTGTGGTCGCCTCCGTGGTAAGAACAAATATTGCCGAGCCGCGGGGCTGGTTCGGCTATCTTCAAAATCTGCTAATTTTCGGCATTTTACTTGGTCCGGCATTGGTTTTTGTTACGAAAAAGGCGGAGCTGGATAAGCGCTTCAATACCCGCGGTTATTTGAGCGTTTGGGCAGTGGCATTTGTACTGTGGCCGGTGTTGGTGATTAACCTCTTCCGGCAGAATATCAGTCCGGTTTGGCCCGGTGACGAAATGCTGGAAATTCTCATCTTCCTGACATTGGGCGCAATTGCCATCGAACTGCTTCTTGGCCTGAATCAATTGCTACAAAAGAAGTGGCCACGCTACGGCAAGCTCAGACAATTCAGCCTGGAGCATGCAATCCTGCTTATTCTGAGCGTGTGGGCAATTATTCTCAGCCTGATGGCGACATCACAATTGAGCCAATTTTACGATGCAAAGCCGATTGCCTTCAACATTGATCCCGTCGCTGTTGTCCAGGAGCTCCCGGCATTTATTTCTATAACCTTGCAACTCTTCATTGCCTTTCTGGCGGGCTATTTCTTCTATCTTGTGAATCACCGCTATCTTATTCCGCACATTCTTAAGGAAAGAGGCCTGTTGATTTATTTGATCAGTCTGGCCGGCACCGCGGTTTTCTGCTATCCAATTCTGGGGCAGCTGTTGCTATGGCTTCCCCTTAGTCAAAACGTGATTCCGCTGATTCCCAGCGAAAATTTCAACGCATTTGACCAGATAAACGCCTCTGTTGCGTTCGGGATCATGTTCGTGAGCATTCCGATTATCCTCACCATTCAATGGTTCCAGCAGAACAACCAAATTATCACTTTGGAAAAACAGCGGGCGGAGGCAGAGCTGGCAATGCTGAAGCAGCAAATCAATCCGCATTTCTTTTTCAATACCCTGAATAGCCTCTACGCGCTTAGCCTCAAGCAATCGCGCCAAACCCCGGAAGTCATCATGCAACTGGCGGACCTGATGCGCTACGCGATTTATAAGGGACAAAACCAGGCAGTGTCGCTGCGGGAAGAGCTCGCCTATATTGAGGACTATATCCAACTCCAGCAGTTGCGGCAGCACAAAGACTTTGATGTCCGTTTCGAAACATCCATCGATGATCCGGAGTGGCAAATGCCGCCGCTTTTGCTGATTGTGTTCGTTGAAAACGCCTTTAAGCATGGCGTTGAGCCAGCCGAAGGCGCATGCTTTCTGCACGTGGATTTAACGAGCACAAACAAATTGCTGACCTTCAACTGTCGTAATTCTGTCGAGAATGCCGATACTGAGAGTGGCGGTATTGGATTGGAGAACCTGCAGCGACGTCTAGACCTGCTCTTTCCGGACCGTCACGAGTTAGAGACGTCTCTAGAAGAAAATGTTTTTGCTGCATCACTAAGGATCAAAAAATGACAAGCTTGAGAGCACTCATCGTAGACGATGAACCGCTTGCACATGATGTCCTTCTGGAATTAGCGAACGATATTCCCTCGCTGGAAATTGTCGGGCAATGCTATTTGGCAACCGAGGCCATGGAGTTCCTGCGCAACAATCCGGTGGATGTCATGTTTCTCGATATTCAGATGCCGCGCCTGAAAGGCACTGATTTTCTGAAAGTGCTCGATACGCGGCCAATTGTGATCATTACCTCGGCCTATCCGGACTACGCTTTGGAAGGATTTGAGTTGGAAGTTTGCGACTATCTGCTGAAGCCAATTCAGTTTGAAAGGTTTCTGAAGGCTGTTAACAAAGCCAGGAATGTGTGGGAGCAACAAGCACCAGCGGCGGAGGCATCAGTTGATGAGCAGCCTGGCGCAACCCGCGCAGAACGCATTTTCGTGAAGGTTGATAAGCGCCATATTCAGGTGGCACTCCCTGACATTCACTACCTCGAAGCTTTTGGCAATTACGTCAAGCTCTGGCAGCAGGACGGGCATATTCTGACCGCCAGAACCTTATCGAGTTTCATAGAACAGCTGCCCGAAAGTCAGTTTGTCCGCATCCACAAATCGTTCATTATTAATCGCGATCAAATCGACTACCTCGAAGGGAATATGGTTGTGCTTAAAAATGGCAAGAGCCTGCTGATCGGCAAACTGTATCGAAGCACATTTCGGCAATCACTCGGCTGATCCCCTTTCTACTTGAATTATCGCTCAATCGCGGCTATTTTATGGCGTTGTTGGAAACCCGCTAAAAAATAACGCCTTATGAGTAAGTATCCGCTACTGATCATTTATCTCACCCTGCTATTAGCGGCAGTCGGCTATGGCCAGCGTCCGTCTATCGACCTGCTGGAAGTCAAGTTTCTGTACGATAAGGTGGAATTTGAACAAGCCATCGAGGTTGGGCAAAAGCTGCTGCAGGGACGAAGCAGTCATTCCAAGGAGGAACTAGCCTTTCTGCACCGCTACCTCGGGCTTTCCTGGTTCAACATTGGCGAAACCGATTCGTCACGCTATCACTTTCTGACCCTTTTGTCGCTGGCACCCGATACCGAGCTGGACCCGGTCGAAACCTCACCAAAGATTCTTGATTTTTTTGCGACCTGTAGAGAAGCGTATGTAGAACTGCAGGGCTCGGATCAAACTGTTGCCCAGCAATATGTGTTTGTTAATGATTCCCGCCCGGCGGCAGCATGGCGCTCAGCAATATTGCCAGGGTGGGGACAGTTTCACAAACGGCAATCAAAACGGGGATATGTCATCGGCGGGGCCTTTTGGGGAACGCTGGCAGCAGGTGGCATCGCCCTGGTGGCAGAACGACGTGCCCGTGATGACTACCTGGCTGCAGATGGACCGGCAACTGAATTTGAAGATAGCTACAACCGCTACAACACCTTGTTCAAAACGCGACGTAATTTGTTCCTGGCAGCAGCCATCCTCTGGGCTGTTAATGTGGGTGATGCCCTCTGGAGCGATTACCCGCAACCGCGCGTCACGGCAGATCAAGATGCGGTACAGCTGACGCTTACCATTCCCTTGAGGTAGCAATTAGCGATCATAAAGCAAAATGCCAACAGGAAAAAATCCAAATCCCTATTGTTCTGTCATACCCGAATGCAATTATCGGGTATCCATGTAGTTGAGGCTTGGTGGATTCCCGCTAAAAACATGCGGGAATGACATTGCAATTTCAGGCAAACCTCATTGGAATTTTTCCTGTTGGAATTTGGAATTTCATCTTTTCCTTCTGAGTTTCTTTACTTTGCGCAGCTGACGGCGAATGCGACTACGACGTTGGCGCTCGACGCCACGGGAGAAGCTGCCATATTCAACTGAATAACTCTGACAAAACGCTGCCCCCAGATACAGTATCTGTACTGAATAGTATACCCAAATCAGGATCACCACAAACGAGCTTGCAGCGCCGAACAAGGTGATCATGCTACTATGTGCCAGGTAGATGCTGAATCCCATTTTGCCCAGTGTAAACATAAAAGCACTGAGGATCGATCCCAGCCACACATCTTCGAATGCAATATTGGCGTCCGGAATCACCCAATTGATCATAATGAATAGCAGGCTGATAATGATAAATGAGACTATAAAATTGCCAAAATCCCAAATAAAAACATGGGTAAAGGCCGGCACGTATTCGGCAAGCACATCACCAAAGCTGGTCAAAAAGACATTCGCAACAACCAGGGTCAGCAGGACGCCTCCGGTACCAATAATCATTGCCAGTGACAGTAGTCTATCCAGCAGAAAACTGGACACCCAATGCCGATCTGTATATTCAACTTCCCAGATAGTATCGAGAGTTTGTTTCAGGTGTGAGAACACGTTTGTAGCTACGTATAAGACGACCAGGGCTGTCAAGATATTGGAAACCGGGCCAAAGGTCAGCTCCATGCCCGCCTCTACCATATTCTGAATTGCCATTGCCGCATCGTAACCCACGTATTCCTGCAGGCGATTGACGATTTGCCCCTGAACCGCTTCCTCACCAAACAGGAAAGCCCCGATGGCACTTACAAAAATGAAAGTTGGGGCGAGTGAAAACAGGGCGTAATACGCCAGGGAGGCGGCCAGCCAGGGGATGTTATCGCGAGTATACTTGTCCGCGGTGCGTTTCAGAAGATTCCAGAATGCGATTCGTTTTGACATGATTGCCTCAGCTTATTGAGGCAATATAATCAGGAAGTGAGCGAAAATCGAGTTTTGCGGTGAGTTTGTTGCGCTAGAAGAAGTAGCGAAATCCCAGGCCCCCGGCCACATCAAACTCGGTATCCGGTGATATTTCCATTAGCGGGGTGAGCTCAAAGAATATTTCTATCCCGGAGCTGCGAATATAATAATCCAATCCGACCGGCACCCTCACCGCTACCCGGTCTCCGTCTCCAAAACGCGCCAGGGCACCTATGCCGATAAAGGGCGTCAATCCGGTAGACTCAATGCGGATCGCATTCAGAGCATGGACGAGATAGTCCCCCTGCAGGTGAAAGTGGTTGTCTGTTTCGGTGGACCAGGCAATGGTTGCCACGGCCGCAGTGGTCCGGCTGCTCCACATTTTGGCGGTAAAGCCGGTCGGTTCGCCAAGAACAATACCGACCCCAAAACCACGAGTCTGGGCATTGATGGTGGAAGAACTTAGAAAGAAGAAAATGCTGCCGATGAAGAGCATGTATTTGACAAATCGTCTGAAGGATGGCATATGGGATTCTCAGTAGCTGGTTCGCACATAATATAGGAAACCACTGAGTTGAAATCATAGATAAAATGAAGTATGCCTGCTATTCGATTAACTCCAACCTGAGATCATCAATCCAGACGTTTTCGTTGAAGCAGTACCAGTAAATATCCACACACATATTTTTCCTGGCAACAAATGTCGTCGAGAACGATTGCCATTCCATTTTGGATAAGACGTAGTCGTTGTCAACGAAGGTCGGGGTTGGCTCTACAAACAGTACTGCCAGCTGGTTTCCCCAATTTGCCCCCTCCCGGACATCAAGGATGAAGTCGGCAAATGCGCCGCGCTGCCCTTCAACACTGGCCACAAAAGAAATCTTGTAGATGCCGTATTGTTCGAGGTCTATGGAATCGAATGAGCGATATACAGCGCCGCTGGGCGATCCGATAGTGGTTTTCAAGTGCATCGACCAATCACCGGCAAAGGCTTTTTCGTTATCCGATTTCAGCATAAAAGGTGATAAATGATCTTCTTTCAGCCAAAATTCCTCGAGCGTATTGGGGATTTCGAAATTGCCGTTTGGCACCAGATTGTCGCTGTCAATCTCGACAGTCGAATCAGGATCAATCACACAGGCATTCAAGAATACCAGCAGAATGGAAAAAAGAGCAATACGATATGACATAGGGCCTCCTCCGCAATTTGCAAAATATGAACAGGGAACCGGCTCTCCCATGGCCGGCTCCCTGCTCGCCTCCTCAACTCCCCAAAATGCTAACTGGCAAATCCATATAGCTTGTTGAAATTCAATAAGCCCTGTTGATCGATCACTGCAATGCTTCCTCGCGACAGCGCAACCATTTGCGCCTTCTCAAAAGAACGCAAAGTACGGCTGACGACTTCTCGTGCGGTGCCCAGTTCGCGAGCAATCTGAGAATGGGTCATTTTTAGTTCGTCCTGATGCTTGGCTGCCGCCCGCGCCAGATACCTGGCAATGCGTTCATCAACGCGCTGAAAGACCAGAGATTCAATCTTGGCAATGATGGTAGACAGGTGAGTGCCGAGCAGCAGGAACAGGTGTTCGCGCCAGCATTGGTAGCGATTCATCCAGTCCCGGAATAATCCGGCGGGGATTTCCACAACACAGGTGTCAGCATCGATGACCGCATTGGCCATAAATTGTCCACGGCTCATCAAACCAAAGGCCGAAAGGATACAACTTTCGCCGGGACCAACCTGGTATAGGGTAATCTCCTTGCCATATTCGCTGGCCTTATAGACCCGAATGCGGCCGGAAATAACAATGTAAAAATTGAAGTAGTCATCGCCTTCAAGTGTGAGGCAATGTCCACGGGAATAATTGCGCACAGCGGTGTAGGACTCAAACTCCTTCACAAAGCGGCTATCGTTCGCACAGGATACCGGCAGTACATCTTCTATTTGAAATTTCATGGTGTTCTCCTTGTCGTTATACAGTATTTAGCTCTTTTCCCGTCTGTAACCAAAATCCCCGTTACCTTGCTAATACCAAATGCCGTGCCACTTTTGCAGGGCAAAAAGAAAACAGCACATAAGCATCTGTATTTAAATAAGATGCAACCATATTGGCTTAAATTTACAAAGGCAGAAAAGATAGAAAGAGCGCAAGGAGCGAACGAGATTTGCGCAGCGCAGCGCATAGTTTGCGCAGCTAACGGTGAGAGAAAATGCGCTGCAGAACGGTAAAGGTACGAGGAATGTTGTGTGAAGTGCTTTGGGATAGCTTCTGCCAGAGCGCGCTAACTTCGTTGATGGTATCAAGATCCGCTTTCTGGTCAAGGAAAGACAGGCTAATATTGGCGCTTGCAGCATTCTCACGTGTTTTCGCGAGAACAGTTTCAGTACTCCATTCAACATCGGTAAACAGAACAGGTTGGGGCGATTTCATAGCAATCAGGTAATAACCGCCGTCATCGGTCGGGCCAAACACGGCATCACTGTCATCAAGCTGTTGAAGCGCCTGGCGAATGGTATCGTGATCAATCATTGGCAAGTCACTGCCGATAATTACTGCTTTTTCATAACCATCCTGGAATGACCGGCTAAACGAAAGGTGCATCTTCTCGCCAAGATCATCACCCTTTTGAGGAGCATATTGAATCCCGGTGCCCAGCCATTGCTGCATCTCAGAGCCAGCATCGGGTGGCCAGAAATGCACCATGAGGTCATATTCTTCTGCGTCATCAAAATGGGACAGAAGATCGCTTCCCATTGCCTGATATAACTGCTGCGATTGCTCAGGCGTCAATTGCGGCTGCAAACGGGTCTTTACGGTGCCCAGTCGCGGCGCTTTCATGAAAACTATGAGGAGATTCTTTTTCATCGATTAGAAGAAGGGCCGGCTACCGGCGGTTTTTGTGAGTTTCAGATCCCGCAGCGCGGATTCATTGACGCGAATTTCCAGGCGATAGTAACTAAAGGTCGGATTGGGCGACCAGGTAAAATTCAATTGCCAGCAGTGGAGATCCCGATTAATCGTAAAGGTCTGCGAATCAATTTGCCGTTTGGCAATATCCAGGCGCGCGGAATAGCGGACCTTCCATTTTTCCGTCAACTGCACACGCCCACTGAGGTTGGCGTCAAAACGCCGGGTAATCCCGGAAAATTCAGATTCGGTATAGCTGTAGGTAAAATTCATATCCACATTCCAGGGCACGTTAAACCCTTCAAATTCGCGTTCCTGGAAACCCTGGTATGTGCCTTCATTTTCACGCCCGGAAAACACATCGCGATCAAGGTTGGTTTCACCAAGAGTGTCGGCCGCTTCCCCATCGTCCTCGTCTTTATCTTCTTTGGGTTTCAAGCTGAAGCGCGCATTAATGCGCACATTCCAGTCCAACAGGGAAGGCAGCTGAAATCCATCGTTCCACACAAATTCATCTATTTCCTGATTGCTGCTATTGGTCTTGTAGAAGGTGTGGCGTGATCGGAAGTTCAAATCAAAATTTCGATGCGGGCGGGCGGTCAAGGTTGTCGAAAGGTCATTCCAGCGCAGGCTGTCGCGGGCAAAATTGTAATCGGTATTCATATTTACCCGGAAGAGATCAATTTTTTTCTCCTCTTCATCCCGCAAGACCTTCCCCTGAAACAAATTGTTTACCCCGATCGTCAGGCTGCGGCGCTCACCGCGAGAAGTGCCGGAAAAAATATTACCGGCAAAGCGGTCAAAGCGCTGCTCAACGCCATTGGTGTCAATAAAGCTCTCATAGTAGCCAAAGCTTTCGTCTGAGAAGTCCGGAGCATACGTAAAGCCAATCTGCGGATCAACCTTATGCCGAATCACCTTGAGCGGTGAAAAAGGGATTTCCCACAATCCGTAAAAGGTTGTGCTGCTGTTTAATGAAGTGCTAAAGGTACGGCGGGCATTAAAACCATCGACGGTATCCGATAATGCTGTATTCGTCTCGTTATCAAATGTATAATCAAGGGCGTATGGCGTCCAGAGTTCCTGAAAACTGACGCTTTGATTAAGCTTGAAATACTTCAGAACCTTGGTGTTATAGGACATCCCCAGGTTATGTACCCAGCCACCTTTGGTTTCGGTCTCGAACCGATCTGTTTCCGTTGAATCGATGGCTGCGATAAAGTCTTTGGTGCGACGGGCGCGAAGGTTGTTGTTATACGTGTATTTGATATCATTATACCAGCGAGCTTGTGAAGGGCTTTTGGCTTTGAAGATACTTCGCGCCGGTTGGGTATATTTAAGATCCGGAAATTCAAAAGTCGATTCATCGGTTTGCAAATTCTGGTTGCGCCGCACGTTCATGGACAGCGTTCTGGAACCAGGCAGGCGTTTGCGAATTGATACATTGGTAGTGAGCGACTGCTGCAAGCGCTGGTCAAGGTTGGTACTATAATCACGGAAATAGTCTTTATCGCTAACGAAAGTACCGTTGCCGTTAATACTCAAGGTTTGCCCGATTTCCTGATTGTGCTTGAAGCGCAGTTCCCAGCGCTCACCGCGTTGGCCGGTGGTTACATTTTTCGGTGAATAGGTGGCATTCACATATCCGGAAAAATCATAGCGTTTTTTGTATTGCCAATCTGACTTGTAGAGAAAACCGGTTTTTTCATAGAACGTTGAGCGAAGTGTCAAATCCCAGTAGTCCGACGGCGCCCAATAATAGCCAAAATCTTCCAGGAAACGTCCGCCGAAGCCGGTTTCCCCATAAGTTGGCAGAAGAATGCCGGAGCGGCGCCCTCGCTGCAGTGAAAATACACCGAACGGCGCGGCGATGATTGGTACATCGGCGATATATAGCACAATTGGCTGGGCAACTGCTTGTTTCTTCAGACGCACTCGCATCTTCTTGGCGCGAAAATAGAAATGCGGGTGGTCTTCATTGTCGCAAGTTGTAAAGTAACCGTCCTGGATCAGAAGGGTTTCCTGCCCAATTTTTGCGACGTTTTTCCCCCGATAAAATCCCGGAGACATAATGGTACGCCCTTCCAGCACCTTCCCGCGATTATTCTTGAAATTATATTCCAGGCGAAATCCACGAATGGGTTCATCACTTCCCTCGGTGAGGACGGGCGTATTTCGATAGACTGCATTGCCAAGCGAGTCCGTGGAATCCGCGACCCCCAGCGCAATCATATTATTCTCCTGCCAATCGATAGTAACGTCGGCGGCAGTGAGGGTTACGTCCTGGTATTCGATTTTCACATCGCCCATCAGGTGGGTGGTTTGGCGGGCAATCGAAAAACCAATGTGGTCGGCAAGATAGCGGATTGGCCCATCAATACCACTAGAAGGAGGCGGCGTCAGCACGCTCAGTGAATCATCCACCGCGAGCGTATCGGCAGCAGCAATTGGATCTGCAACAGCAGTGGTGTCCTGCGCTGTTGCTGCACCAGCCGACAACAGGAATAGGACAAACAATATTTTCAGGCTTCTATTTTTGCGGCAGATGTTCATTACAGTTTTAGATCACGCGAGTAAGAATGATTCCCCAACACACTTCTTCTCATTCAACTCAAAAATTCCGTTTCAGTTTCAGAATCAGGCAGATTAAGCTGGAAAGGTAAGGTCGACCGCCAGTAATCACAAATAGTGTTTTAGAACTTTGCGGGGAGATCGAATTCACATACATTAGTAGTATCGTCACTGATACATCCCCCTAAATCCCCGTTCGAAGGGGGATTTAGGGGGATGTTTGAGCTGGAAATACAAACATAAGAATGGCGACACCTCCCATGCCCTACATCTACGGAATAAACCCCATTGTTGAAGCGCTGGAGCATCAGCGGCCGATACAGAAAATTTATCTACAGCATGGCCGTCAGGGAGGTCGCACCCGGCAAATTTATACCCTGGCTAAAAGACAGCGAGTACCGGTGGTAAATATTGACCAGCGAAAGGTCAAGCAGTTAGTCGGCGATGTTCGCCACCAGGGAGCGATTGCGCTTATCTCCCCGGTCGACATTCGTTCCCTGAATGATCTCATCGAAGCAGTTCCCGATAACAATCAGCCTTTTGCCTTGACCATCGTCGACCGAATCCAGGACCCACATAATATGGGCGCCATCGTACGCAGTGCAGAGGTATTGGGACAAAACGGCATATTATTTTCGCTGAAAGGCGGTGTGCCCATTACCGATACAGTCATGAAAGCATCGGCCGGCGCTGCCCTGCATCTCCCCCTGTACGAAACCCATAATCTCTCCCAGGCCATCGATCGGCTCCGTGATAAAGGGCTGTGGATTTACGGTGCAGCACTGGAAGGCAACAAAATGCTATATGAAGTAGACTTCGATCGCCCCCATGCTATCATCATTGGCGGTGAAGACAAAGGCATTCGCAGCAAGCTCCGGGAGAAATGCGACGAACTATTTCTCATTCCGCAAAGTGGTAAGACCGAATCGCTCAACGCCTCAGTCGCCGCCGGAATTATTATGGCAGAATCCAGTCGGCAACGGCAAAGCGCCTCCTGAATTGTATTTTTTGCAATTTTTTGCCGATTTTAAGTTGAAATCCCCTCTATTTGTCACTAGATTAGCCGTTGTAGAAAATACAATCATGTATTTTCAGCCCTCCCCGATCGGAGCGGCACAGTGGTTTTAACCCGAAATCGGCCCCCAACCAATCATTTTCACGCAAAAGGCTATTCATGTACCTTGAAGAGTTTGAGCGCCTGGTGAATATCATGGCGCGGCTCCGTAAGGAATGTCCGTGGGATCGCAAGCAGACCCCGCAAACACTCCGTCAATACATTCTTGAAGAAGCATATGAAGTTGTTGAGACCATCGACGCAGAAAACTGGGATGAACTGCGAAAAGAGCTGGGCGATTTGCTCTTGCAAATCGTTTTCCAGGCAGAAATTGCCGCTGAGAACGACCGCTTTGTTCTTGCAGACAGCATTCATCATATCAACGAAAAACTGATTCGGCGTCACCCGCATGTTTTTGGGGATACATCTGTTAAAGATGCCGGAGAGGTAGCGGACAACTGGGAACAGATCAAGGTTAAGTCCGAAAATCGGAAATCCGTTCTGGAAGGCGTTCCCCGCTTACTGCCGGCCTTGCTGCGCGCGCAGAGGCTGCAGGACAAGGCTGCACATTCCGGCTTTGATTGGGAGAACATTTCCGGCGTGCTGGACAAGATCCGCGAAGAGATTGCAGAGGTTGAGCAGGCAAAGGATGCAAAAGAAGCAGAGGCTGAACTCGGTGATTTGTTATTTTCATTAGTCAACCTTTGCCGCTTCAAGGAAATCAACGCGGAAGATGCCCTTCGAGGCACAACGGACAAATTTGTCGGTCGCTTTCAGTATATCGAAGCAGAACTGTCCAAGAAGGGTAAACGCGTCAATGATGTCTCTGCTGAAGAACTAGACCGCTTATGGGAAGCGGCAAAAATTGCAGAAAAAGGATAATCGCGGTTGAACAACCTCCCGAACATTGTCAATTTTGCACTGATTGTCTCATTTACCTTCAATGCCATTCTAATATGGTTTCTGGTTCGCCAAAACTCGCGAACACCGGCGATCTCCATCTATGCATATCTGGTCTTTTTGCTCAATCTAGACATTCTCGGTATTCTCTATTTTCTTAACTCCAATGATCCGCAAAACAACCTGCTGGTCGGAAAGATCCGTTTCATCATACAGTGTATTTCGCTTGGTGTCCTGAACTACTTCGCACATGTGTTTACCTACTCGCGCTTCATACCCAAATTAACCGGGCAAAACCTTATCTTCCTGGGTATTACCACGTTTTTCGCGATAAGTCCATTTTTACCGATATTTGCAGTCGTCGATCACCAGACCCACGTGCAACTGGATCCCACCGCCATATTCCCCTGGGTATGGATGCTGCTGATACTGACATCAATCTACCTTGTTCAACGCACCATCAAGCGGCGCTATAAATCCCTGATCAATGAAGCCGCAAAAGCGCAGGTACGGGTATTATTATCTACCGTGTTGCCGGTGGCAGCGTTGAGTTTCTTTTTCGCGTATTTCGTCCCTTATATGATAGATCTGACGCACGCGTCCTTCATGATTTATTTCTTCATTACCTTGCTGCTGTTTTACAGCGCGCTTCATTACCAAATCTTCGAATTTAACGAGAACAATCGCTTTCTTTTGCCGCAAATGGCGTTGGTCACCTTCCTGATGGCTTTCTTTTATTTATCCACGTTCAAGCTGGACACGCTGCGGAAGGTTTTTCCGAATATCGTGGTTTTCCTCGGGGCAATCCTTCTCGGGCACTACATCATTCTTATGTTCATGCGCCGCTCCAGTAACACACGGCTTGGTTATTATCAGATACTTGACAAAAAAATTGAGACCTTTTCGGAAGAGATCGCCCGGGTTATGGACCTGCAGCAGCTCTGGGATTCCGTTCAAACATTCTGTTTTTCCACCCTGAAGTTTTCCCGCATCGCCATCATTACTTTGAAATACGACGTTACGCCCTATCAGATTGCCCACATTAGCGGATTCTCTGAACAAAAAATCAGTGATCTTCTCTCGCACAATGGCTCGCCACTGCTGGAAAAGCTGGAAATTGATCACCAGATCATCAACAAATTCGACTATCAGAACACCAGTGAAATCTACAGAATTCTTGATGAACCGGACATTTACCTCGGTATTCCCCTCGTCAGGCAGGATGAACTGCTCGGCCTTATTTTCCTCGGCGGAGATCACCAATACACCTGGATTCGCCCGCGGCACATTCACCTATTGAAGGTGATCAGCTCACAAGTTGCCATCGCCGTAGAAAATATCTACTCGATCGACAACCTGATACAATCGCAAAAGATGGCTGGTGTCGGTATGCTCGCTTCGCAAATTG
Source organism: Calditrichia bacterium (assembly GCA_028284445.1). Taxonomy (GTDB): domain Bacteria; phylum Calditrichota; class Calditrichia; order RBG-13-44-9; family J075; genus JANQRS01. Next base: position 273,476 of record JANQRS010000029.1, on the reverse strand, counting down.
CACACGATTTTCAGTCCTTTATCACGCTGTCGAAACTCCAAAACAAGGAGAACCAGAAGCTTGTCAAGCATGCATCTTATATGGAAAAGATGGTGCAGGATCTTCTGAACTATGCCCGGCCACAGGAACTAAAGCTGCAAGCAGTTGATATCAACCGGCTGATCGACACCGCTATTGATGTGGTGGATGTACCTGAGAACGTCACAATTGTTCGGAAGTACGAAGAGAATTTACCGCAAATCAAGGTTGATACCAGCCAGCTGCGGCGAGTGTTTGTGAACCTCATCAGCAATGGTATACGGGCCTGCCGATTAACCAGTGATGCAAGACTGGTTATTAAAACCCGAAAACAGCAACCGCTGACGAAAGTCAACAGCTCCCCCTGGGTCTATATCGAAATTATGGATGAAGGTGTCGGTATCCCGGAGGAATTTGTAGAGCGAATTTTTGACCCCTTTTTCACGACCTATAAAACGGAAGGCGGTAACGGTTTGGGGCTGGCAATTGTGAAGCAGATTTTAAATCGCCATGCCGGGTTTATTGATGTCAACAGCGAACGGGGCAAGGGAACCATCTTTAGCATACGACTACCACACCGCAATGGAACGCCCTAAATCTCTGGGCACAGGAAAGAACCATGAGTGCACAAAACAATAAGATTCTCATCATTGAAGACAACGAAATGTGGAGCGAGAGCTTCCGCCAATGGATTGGCGATTTCTATGAGGTAAAAGTCGCCTTTAATGCGGCCGACGGCCTGACGCTGTCCGACGAGTTTGAACCGGATCTCATTGTCCTCGATCTTGGCCTGCCACAAATCTCAGATGGGCTTAGCCTTCTGGACGAATTGATCAAGAAAGGGCAGGATTATCAAATCATCGTTGTTACCTCATACAAGGAACACGAGTATGCCCTGGAGGCGCAAAGCCGCGGTGCATATTCTTATTTCTCGAAGGCAGATGAGAAACTGGAAGAAGAATTGCCGCACCTTGTGAAACAAGGCCTGCGCATGCAGCTACTGGAACGCGACAACAAGGAGTTGCGCTCAAAGCTAAAGCAGAACATCCGTTTTGATGATATCGTTGCTGTAAGCAAGCAAATGCAGCAAATATTGGCCAGTATTGAAAACATGAGAAACAGCATGGAACCGGTGCTGGTAACCGGGGAATCCGGGGTTGGCAAGGAAGTGATCGCCCGCCACATTTATAAGCAGAGTACTGCCCTGACGGACAATTTTGTAGCAATTAACTGCGGCGCATTGCCGGCCAACCTCCTGGAAAGCGAACTCTTTGGTTATGAGAAGGGTGCGTTTACCGGTGCCATGAAAATGACTCGCGGTAAATTTGAGCTAGCCAATAACGGCACTCTCTTTCTGGATGAAATTGGCGATATGCCAATGGAATTGCAGGTCAAGCTGCTACGCATCCTCGAAACCAAGCGTTTCTATCGCCTTGGCAGCGAAAAAGAAATAAGCGTCGACTTCCGGCTGATTTCCGCAACGAATAAGCCACTGGCTGAAATGATCAAAGAAAAGCGCTTCCGCGAAGATCTCTTCTACCGGATCAACGTAATTCCATTACACATCCCTGCCCTGCGTGAACGTCCAGATGACATACCGGCAATGATTGACTACTTCGCCGAAAAATTCTGCCGGGAAAACAGCTTTGCCAAACCCAAGCTTACCAATCGGGTAATCGCTTTTCTGTCCCACTTGCCATGGGAGGGTAACGCCCGTGAGTTGGAAAACACCGTTAAGCGCCTCATCATTACCAATCAGCGCCTGATTGATATCGAGAACCTCCCGCCGGATATCATGGAGGAAACCAACAATTTCCTTGATAAAGCTCTTGCAAACGAATTGACACTGGAAGAGGTATCCCGCATTTACGTGAAAATGGTATTGGACTTAAAGAAGGGCAATAAAAAAGATGCCTGTAAGCTATTGAATATTAACTATCGTACCCTCGTAAACAAGATCAGCTAAAGTATGGTAAGATTTCTCCGAACCTTCATCTACAGGCCCAGGGAATGCCGGCCTGAAAACAGCCTCAATCAGGGATGAATTGCACTTTGTGCAACTTGCTCTTTGTATTGATTGCATTTTCTGCAATCACCCACCAAAAAAAACTCGCCAAACCCTATAAAAAACAAATACTTACAACTTTTTTTGACTTAAAATGCTGTTTTTAAACAACTTAAAACCAAAACAACATTTGGCACATAAGTTGATATATAAAAAGTGTCAGTAAGTTGGTATTCACGGATTCGAGTAGCACACGCGCACGGAAGCAGATAAACAGAAATCATTTTTAATTTCATATTGTATGGCTACACATCAATCGGAGGACGTGTAATGAAAGTTTTGGTATTTGAGACAAGCAAAGACAGAGCAAAATTAATCTGTGATCTTCTTGATGATTACCGTTATAAGATCCACGTTAACTATCAAGGTGATCAAGTATTATCCAATGTCCGTGAAGTTAAGCCTTCGCTGATCATTGTCAACTCAAACGTGCGCCCGGATTCCGGAGTCAAGATTCTTGAAAAGATCAAGAAAGACTCCCGTTATTCCCGCATCCCGGTTATTTTTATTTCCAATTTTACATCCAATGAATTGAGCACCAAGGTCAAAAAGTACCCGAATGTTGACTACCTGGTTGAGCCGTTCAAGATCAAGAATTTCCGTCACATTGTTGAGCGTTGGATTAATTTCCGCAGCCTCTATGTGAACTAAGCTACTTTATTGAAGTATTCGATTTTCGTCCTCTTAGCGTTTCCGCACCCTGGTGCGGGAACGAATTTCGACAGGACCTCCCCCCTACAAAAATATAGCGATTCAAAAGAGTTATGAATTTCGTCCAATTGGAGTTGGGCAGGGTGTCTTTTTGGGAGATGCGGCAAAGCGCGTCCGCATAAGCATCCAACATAAGCAGTTGATTCAACAGAATCGCCTCCAGAGTCATCGGCAGAACCATCAGGCTTTCCTCTCCCGCTTGTGCCTTCCCTTCATCAAAGACAATCAAATGCAGAAGTTGCAACCGTCTCTCCCGGCCAAAACCGGTTATGCGCCTTAATTCACTTTCGACGAGTTCAAGCGCTGCAGGTTTACTGCCTAACAAACGCCCTTCATCTGAATAATCGACGAAGCCCTCCAGCTGATATTGATGTGCCCTTCCCAGGTTTCGACAGAAGATGCCGCATTTCAGCAAATCAGTATCGATCAGCGGGTATTGTTTACTCAAAACATCTGCCACATCGAGCATATTCACAGTATGCTCCAGGAGGCCATGCAGATGATTATGGTGCCATAATTTCCCGGCCGGGGCCATCTCAAAGGCTTCTAGCAGTGAAGTATTCCCGGTTAAGCCCTCCCAAAGACGAAGCAGGAACGGATCTTTCAAGCTGGTACCGTGCTCCCGGAAACTTCCCTTCAACGAGGTCAGTTCCCGGCTCGATACCGGCAAGAGATCTTCAAGGATGACCGAGGCATTTGAGGGAATGGGCGCAATTGAATTTGGCCGTAGCTCCCGGCGCTGCTGAAATACTTGAACCAGCCCCTCAAAAAGGACAATTTTGCCAACAGCCAAAGATTCTGCGATCTGAAATGGCCGGTCCCAGACTCGCGCCGGCAAGCGCCCGCTGCGATCCCCAAGCTCAAGAAACAGGTAAGGCTCGCCATTCTGCTTGTAACGAATTTCCATCCGCCGGACGATGCAATGGGTTTTAAACACCTTACCAGGCTGGACATATTTAATGCCTTGAAACGCGTTGTTTGTTTCGTTTTTGCGGGGGATATTCATTTACTTGCTTGCTATGTAATTTGGGCTTTTCCTATGAGATGCCGGAAAGCCCAAAATTCCACATATCAAAGACGACCAGTTAAAAGTAATGACTGTCGAATGTCCCAATTGAGGTGCTCTTATGATCAGCGAAAAACAAAAGATGCTCAGCGGGCAGCCGTATGACCCAACGGACAAGTTGCTTACCAGCGAACGTCATCAAGCCAGGGCCATATGCAAAGAACTAAATACCATGACAGATGCCAGTAACGAGGAACGGCAAACATTGCTTGCAAAATTATTTGGTGCATGCGGGGAGTCGCTCTGGATAGAGCCGCCATTTTATTGCGACTACGGCGCCAATATCAGCGTCGGCGACAATGTTTTCTTCAACTTTAACTGCGTCGTGCTGGATCCCGCACCGGTGCAAATCGGTAACCATGTTCTCTTTGGCCCTGCTGTGCAAATTTACACGGCAACACATCCTCTGGATGCTGTAGAACGGCGCAGCGGGCTTGAATCGGCGGCCCCAATTGAGATAGGATCTGATGTGTGGGTTGGTGGTGGTGCGATTATTTGTCCGGGGACAAAAATTGGACGTGGGTCAGTGATCGGTGCGGGAAGCGTCGTCACACGCAATATTCCGGCGGGCGTCTTTGCGGCTGGTAATCCCTGCAGGGTTATTCGGGATTTGGAAGCTCCGTTGGGGAAGATTTAATCATCATCTTGCTCTGCAGGCAGCAGAACTTGGATCTGGTTGACACCACGTGTATTTGCAGATTGCAATGCGCGCTCTGCGCTTTCCACAACTTCTGTAGCGCTGCTGCCGTTGAGGGGATATTGCACCAGGCCGGTATTGATAAACACTTTGTCAACATGTCCATCTACCCAATTCCGGCGGGCAACGAGTCTGCCATTGTTTTTTTCAATATCTGCGCGAGCTTGTTCGAGGTCTTTTTCCGGCCAGATTAAGCCAAAAATATCGTTATCGTAACGATACATCAATCCACCCGGCTTCAGAGCCACGGCACTCTCGCTGACAAATTCAGCGATCAGGCGCTCAAATAGTTCTCCGGTTACGCCGGTATCACCGGTATTGAGCTTCATCAGCTGAAAGCAGAACGTCTTGTTGAACTCCCTACAGCGGGCAATTTCTTTACCAAGATCCTGCAAAAGCGCTTTCCCGTTTCCCAGCCTTGTTTCGTGGTCAACGGTATTTGCTTTTTTCAGAGAATCGATAATTTCCATCTTTTCCCAGAGCGCAGCCAGTTGATGCACCATTGCTTCCAGTATCTTCTTATGCTGTTCACCGAAACTGGCGGGATTGCGGCTTTCGAGAGAAATGACCGCAGCTGCTTTGTTATTCCGCGAAACCGGCGCTGCCAGCAACGTTTCGTAATGGCGAGTCGGCGGTTCATCCAGAAACAGCCGTGGAATATAATTGTCTTTTTCAGAGAAGTCGTTCACCATGATCACCTGGTTTTTTCGCAACACCCAGCCAAGCAGGCCTTCATTGTCAGGGAACACCTGGCCGGTTTCGAAATCATTTCCGGGGTCATTGAGATGAACAATCTTACCCTTCTTGGCGCCTTCACGCGTTGCAACAACAATTCTTTCCGCATCGAAATTCTTCTGCAGGAACGCAGCGACGAAGGCCCATAATTCGCTAACATGATTTACCGCCAACATCTCACGGCTAAACCCGCCAAGAATCTTTGTGGTTTGGTTTTCACTTTCATACTCGAAAAGGCGATTGCTGCAAGTCAGGTGAATACTAAGAAGCTTGCTAAATTCTTCCAGAATCTTTAGATCGTCGCGGCTAAAAGCCTGGTTAACCTCGGTATCAACGCAGAGAATACCGACCACATAACCATCGAACATAATGGGAACCCCCAGGAAGGACTGCGGCGATGCCTTGTGCGAATAGTAGTACGGCAAAAGGTTATCGCTCTCCGGCAAATTATTTTCCAAAAGGGGATTTTTATTTTTGAAGATCAACGCAGGCAAGCCGCGATTGATATCAAACAGGGATTCATCGGAAAAACAGTCAGGAAAATCGGTGGTTACATGACGAAGGAAAAACTTCTTCTTGGCATAGTTTACCATCAAAAGGGCGACGGTATTGGCCACCATAGTTTGTTTTATAAGCGGGAAGAGGGTTTTCAGATAGTTTTCGAAGTGGGACTCAACATCCTGCTCGGTTTCAGCCTCGACAACTTCATTCTTCGGCACAACCACTGCGGCGCTGCTCGTCTCAACTTCCCTGGTTTCCTGATGGGCTTCATCCGGAGCCCCAAGCACGCTATCATATAATAAATAGTATGCCGCTCCCGAGATCACCAGGATCAGAATCAGTTTAAACGCCAGATATAGAGCAGAATTCGGAACAAGGCTAATAACAAAAAGCGAGACAAATGCAAAGGCAGCAAAAATGATAATCAGGTTTCTGTCACTCACAGTAACCACTCATAGGGGTTAAGGATGGTATTCCCCGGGGCCGGTATTCATTGCAGAGGTCCTCGTCTATCACCGGATCGACGGTTTTCCTCCATGAAACGCCCCATAACTGTTACAATGGCTCTTCTTGCTGAGCCGCAGGCGCACCGCATCTGGCTATTGGTTGCGATTTCAGTCGCATTTCAATAACCGCTTGCCGACTAACATCCTGACGGAACAGACCAAGATCTGCCCGTCGCGATACACTGTAGTACTCCGGCACTCGACTAAACGAAACCAATATAAGCAATTTTCGGGCTATTATGAATAACTTTCTGGTATTTCACGCTTTAGGTCGCGTGATACCAACGTGGAAAAATGTGAAGGAATAACCATGCACGATCATTCTGCTTCAGCAGCAGCTTTCCTAATTCCCCTGAGCCCCGTCCTTAACCAGCTTGATTTTATCCTTGATCTGACCGTCTTTTACTCGCAATGAGTCCTCATTCTCATTGACGAGTGCATCCGGTGTTTCATTATCCGGAACATTTACGCTTTGAGACGACATATTCGGCGCAAATGAACGAACATTATCCGGAGCCGGCGCGTCTACCGGGTTTGTCTCTGTCGGTGATGATAACCACACGGTTGAAGCAATCACAGCGGTAGCAGCCACGGCAATAGCCGGACCACGCCAGTTCATTTGAGGCATTGAGAAGGTTCGACTTCCATCGTTCCCATAGCCATTCAGTCTTTTGCGTAAAGTCGCGTCAAAGTCGGCAGATGTCGAGACCGGATTCAATTGCTGAAGTCGTTCTCGCACCATGCGCGTGCGGCCAACCAATTCCTTAAACTCTGCGTCATCAGCCATATGTTGTTCGAACTCCCGACGCAACTCGCCGGAAAGCTCCCCTTCAATGTAGCTTGACACACTTTCCTTCAGTTTGTCGCTTTGGTTCATAGGCACCCTTTCCTATTTTTGCCCAGCTTGGGCGTTACTCTCTTGACCATCATCTCTCTTCATCTGCTGATCAGGCAGATTATTATTCGCGTTACGAACTCTCATTACTTGTCTCATCTTCGACCAAAAATCTGAGATCTTCCTGTAATTTTAGTCGCCCGCGATTCACTCTTGATTTTACAGTGCCCAGTGGAATATTGAGGATTTCCCCGATCTCCTCGTATGCAAATCCCTGGACATCTCTTAATAGAATAACTTCCTTAAACTTCGCCGGGAGTTTATCGATGGCTTTCTGGATAATTTCATCCTGAATAGCGCCATCTACCTCCTGTTCGGGCGATCTTTCCCCGTCAGGAATATCATAGTCCCGGTCTTCGTTGACGAAATTACTGACACTAAAAAGTTTACGTCTCTTACGCTTTCGCAGTTCAGTTTTTGCAAGGTTTCCGGCAATTGTATATACCCAGGTAGAAAATTTTGCTATCTCTTTATAGTAATGTTTGTTTTTATACACCCGCAGGAAGGTTTCCTGAACCACATCTTCTGCTTCAACCCGGTTTCCAACAAACCGGTACACATAGTTTAACAGCTGATCCTTATACCTGCGAACAAGCGTATCAAAAGCTTGAACATCTCCCTGTTGAAACCGTGCAATCAGTTTTTCATCGCTTACCTGATCACTGTTCTTTTTCATATAATTATGAGGTTTTTACCTGTAGGAAAAACCAAAGTTCCGTAATATTTAATTAATTCAAATTAATTAATTTAACGATCAACATATCGAGCATTACCTGCGGTGAAACCTGGCTTGACTTCATGATTTCATCGCTTTCCCGCAGCAGGCGAATCGCCTCTTTCAGGTGATTAAACTTCCAGCGAGAAAGTTGCGCCTTGTATTCCTTAAAATGCCGCGGATACAGCCGCAGTTTGTCCTGGATGGTTCGCTCATTCTTCTCGCCACTCAAATAATAGCCGCGCATCTTCAATAAGATCAAAACATGGCGCAAGAGCAAGGCCAAAATTGTAGCCGGGCTCTCCCCTTTCTCCAGAAGGTTACGCAATATAAACAGGGATTTTTCAAGATTCTTGCCGGCAATCATCCCGGTTAATTCAAACACGTTTTGAGTAACGTGGATGCCAACTACTTTTTCAACATCATCGGCGGAGATATCAGTTTGATTCTTGAAAAAATTGGCGACCTGCAGAATTTCTGTTTTCAGGTCGTGAATCTTCTCACCTACCAGATAAACAATCGCCTTAATACCGTCAGCACTGACGTTCTTCTGATAGCGCTTGAACTCGTCCCGCACAAACTGATCAAGCTCTTGCTCATTCAGCGGCCGTACATTGACAGTGGCGACCTTTTTGCGCAGGGTCTGCAGCTTCGATTGAGAAGTCGTCTCCGCATGCGCAACGACCACCAGCATAATTTCCGGGTCCGGTTGTGAAAGGAATTTGTCGAGAATTTTCAGGTTGGGATTGCGGGAATTCTGGAAATCGCGATAAATGATCAGCTTGCGGGAACCGAAAAGACTGCCGCCGGCCATCAACGTGACAATCTCCTCCAGCGGCGTCTCGCTGGCATAGCGGACAAAATAGTTGATCTCTTTTTCGATTTCCGGGAGATGCTTTTTGGCAATCTCCGAAATCAGATTGTCGATCAAATAATCTTCTTCACCAAAAATAAAACAGACCGGATATAGTCCGCCTTTTCCGGCTTGCGTCATCGCCTGGCGATAGTATAACAAGGATTGTTGCTTCGAAGCCATTTCTTAAACCTGCTTACTTCTGCGCCTTCTGAGCTCTAAAGGCGCGACTGAGGAAATAACCGCATCCGCCCCATATCGCGCCAAGAATCAGCACCATCATAATAATTGTTGTTGTCTCAAGCATTAATCATTTCTCCCCGGCTAATCCAGCGATTAATACGCCCGTTCATAAACATCAGGAAGGCGATAAGCAGTCCCCATTGTAACAAACAAGTCCCCAGGCTGAATGTACGGATTGGCGACCACCATTGTTCCGGATCGTATATAAAAATGGCCTGGTATGACCACCAGATCATCATTGCCAGCGCCTCTACCGGGATCAGGACTTTGACTACCCAATCAAACCAGTTGCCTACATACAAATTGCTGTAGCGCGTATTGATATACTTTTCGCGAAATTGCGTGACGCCTTTATGAATGGCGGCATAGCCAACAAATAATCCGCTAATGATCAGGCCCAATCCCCATACCCAATCCTGGTTCTTGAAAAAGGCCAGGGAGAAGGCGGAGGGCAAGCCAAACACCGCCGTTAACAGGGCAACAATCGCCAGGGCCTTTTTGCGATTCATCCCAAAATCCATGAACAGACGGGTGGATAGTTCCATCATAGCGATCAGGGAACTCATCGCTGCAAAAAACAGCCCGAGGAAAAAGAGCGATATCATGATCTGCGCACCGGGCAACTGTTCAAACAATTGTGGAATGACAATGAAGCCCAAGCCTTCATTTCCAGCGCCCAATGCCGAGAGGGCATCTGCCTGGGTGGCGGACAGAGAGAACACCGCCGGTATGATCGCCAGACCGGCGAGGATTGAGGCAGAATTATTGCCGAAGCCGGTAATGAAGGCGTTCAGCGGCACGTCCTCCTCTTTACGCATGTAGACAGAATAAGTCAATACCAATCCCCAACCTGCGCCGGTTGACCAGGCCGACTGTGATACCGCTTCCAGCCACATCTTATAATCCCAGAGACTCTGTTCCTGGAAGCCAAAAAAATAGTTGAGGCCAGCAGACGCATTGTCGAGCGTCAAAGAGCGGATCGCACCGATAACCAGCAGTATGAACAACGAGGGCAGCAAAATTCTATTCGCACGTTCGATCCCGTTAACCACACCCTGGTAGATTATGGCAGATGCAATCCCGAGCACGATCAGGTGGAAAATAGCCGGTTCATATCCGGAACTGGTAAAGGTCGTCCAAAATTGATCGTGGTTGACACCGTTTAATCCACCGCTCAGCGCTGCGATCAAATACTTCAACGCCCAGCCGGTTACGACGGAATAGTAGAACATGATGGCCATCGTACAGATGGCGACGTAGCCGCCCATCCAGGCAAATTTCGGCCCGAGAAAGTCTGCAAAAGCACCAATCGGCCCCTTACGGGTCTCCTTCCCCATCGTGAACTCGATCATCAGAAGCGGAATGGACCATAGTATCAGGAAGATTCCCCAGGGAATCAGGAAAGCGCCGCCATACTGACCCGCTAAACGCGGAAAGCGCCAGATATTGCCGGCTCCCACAGCCATTCCCATGGTCGCAAGCAGCAAGGCCCATCGACTGGTAAACAGTTCTTTTGCCATCTTTTCCACCTATTTTCGTTGAAATCAACAGAGGATTTTCTGCTACAGATTCCGAGGCGGGCAATATCAGCGGATAGATCGGAGAAGGATTAGCGCACTCCATCAATCATCTGAATGCATAATATGCCGGATATTCCCAGTTTGTCATATTACGCATTCAGCAGATAAACTGAAAGAACTAATATATTTAGAAGCGATTGTGGCTCTATTAAAAGCGCGTGTAAATCAAGGACAACGAGAGGAAAAATGCCCTTGGAAAGAGTCCCCCCTCCATCTCCCCCCGGGGGGAGATGGAGGGGGGACTGTCACCTAAACTAGCCGCGGGAAATCAAGACCACCAGTCCATTAACTCCCCAGAAAAACATACACCCCACCAAGGATACTGACTGCAAGACAGTAAACACCAAACCACTCCAGACGCTGGCGGCGAATCACTTCCAGCATCCAAATGATGGCAGCATAACCAGACACGGCCGCAGCAAGGGTTGCCACAATCAGATTGGTCATTTCATCTGCTGCCGGCGGTGCATCCATCAGTTCTCGCACTTGCATAACCGTTGCACCCAGAATGACCGGTACAGACATCAGGAATGAAAATTTGGCGATGGTATCTCGCTGAACCCCCAGCCAGAGTCCGGTAACAATGGTAGAGCCGGAACGGGAAATCCCGGGAATGATTGCAAATGCCTGGGCGCAACCAATCAAGATGGCCTGCCAGAGGTTAAGAAATGGATGCGTCTCACTTTCTTCTGCGTATTTGGAGCTCCAAAGGATGATGCCGGTTGCGAAAAGCGCAAACAATACCAGCACCAGACTATTAAAAAGCAAGCTTACCTGATCTTTAAAGAATAGCCCGACAATTGCCGCCGGAAACATGCTGATAACAATATAGGTGCTCATCGCGCGATGCTCATCTTCCGGCTCGCGGATCTTAAATCCGTTCATGATGAACGACGGCACACCCGGCAGATATTTAATCATCTGAACAATGTCGGTACGAAATGCCACCAGCACTGCCAGCAGCGTTCCAAAATGTACAAAAATCTCAAAGGCGAGCCCACTTTGCTGAAAATTCAGAAATTCCTGAAACAGGACAAGGTGGCCGGAACTGCTGATCGGCAGAAACTCGGACAGCCCCTGAACAACGCCCAGAATTATCGACTTAACGATCTCACTCAACTTACTTCTCCTTATGCTTCCCTGTTACATCCAACGATGTTTCAGGTAATCCTTCACTCAAACTCCCGCGTCGGTATCCGCTCAAATCCATCGCCACAAATTTATACCCGAGGGTCTTGAAGCGGGCATCTATTTGGCGACGAAGATTGCCCTCAAAGAGACGTTCCATTTCGATCTCTCCAACTTCAATGCGAGCAACATCTTCATGATGACGAACACGAACCTGTTGGAAGCCGAGCGCTTTCAAAAATGCTTCCGCTTGTTCCACTTGACTTAATTTTTCCTGCGAAATAGCGATACCGGTTGGAAAGCGGGAAGCCAGGCAAGCCATTTCCGGCTTATTCCAGGTTGGCAAGTCCAGCTCTTTCGAAATAGCACGGACATCCTCTTTGCTTAATCCGGCATCTTTTAAGGGACTGTACACTGCCAATTCTTCTGCTGCAACCATCCCCGGCCGGTGTCCACCAACATCGTCGGCGTTGGTGCCGTCAGCAATCACCTGAAATCCATGCTGGCGGGCATAACCGTAAATCTCCGAAAAGAGCTCTTTCTTGCAGAAGTAGCAGCGATTGTGCGGGTTTAGATGATAATTCGGATCTGCCAGTTCGCTGGTCTCGATGGTATCATAGCGCCAATTATGATCCTTGGCGACACGAATCGCCTCATGCAGCTCCCGTTGGGGCAGCGACGGCGATACGCCGATAATACCTCGGGCATTTTCACCCAGGGCATCGCTTGCCACCTTCAGCAGCAGCGTTGAATCTACGCCACCGGAATAGGCTACCAGCACATTTGGGAACCCACGAAGGATCTCCGTCAAATGACCAATCTTTGAATTCAATGAAGTCATATCACCATGATTGCACAGGTCGGAACACGTCCCGCAATACGCCTTGCACATCACGGGTTAACTTCGACACCTGTTTATACGGATATTTTGAAAGTAGCACGTGCGCTATTGAACATAATCGGCACACAATAATTAAAAAGGAGGCGTTGTCTATCGGTTGATGATCCGCGCGATATCATTATAGAATACGAAGACGATTAGCAATAATAAAAGAAACATGCCGACTTGCTGGACCATCAGTTTGCCTTTTGTGGGCAACGGTTTGCGACGAATGCCTTCAATCAGAATGATCATCAGGTGGCCTCCGTCAAGTGCCGGAAATGGCAAAATATTGATAAAAGCCAATACGACACTTAACTGGGCGATCATCTCTATCACACGCTCGGGCCCGATATTAACAGCCTGGCCAGCCATCTCCGCGATCATCACCGGTCCACCCAGGGTTTCCTGCACTTTGGCCCGGCCACTGAAGATCCATTGGAAAACCTTGATATGCACATCAACGATCAGCATCGACCGCTCAAAACCAATGGCGGCCGCACCAAGCAAGGAAATATCGCGGAATTCAAAATACTGCCCAATACCAATCCTGCCGCTGCTGTCGCTTTCGCTCAGTGCCGGGGTCATATTTATCTTTAGCTGTTCATCACCGCGCTTGATATCAAATGTCAGTGGTACGTCCGGCTGGGTGCTGATAATAGCCGCCATCTCATTCCAATTTGTCACTGCAGAATCGTTGATGGCCATTATCCAATCGCCACGCTGCAACCCGGCTTCAGCAGCCGGCGCGCCATCCAATACTTCCCCTACCCGCGCCGGGCGCAACGGGAATATATTGAGACGCTGTAAATCTTCCACGGCAATGCTGCTGCCGGGAAAATGCAGCTCGCGCATTTCTCCATCACGATTGATAATAAAAGGTAAGTCTTCGCCGAGACGATCAAGGAAGATCTCGGTGATATCCTGCCAGTTTTCGACCGGCTGTCCGCCGATTTCAACAATCTCATCATGCGCACGCAAGCCGATTTCATAAGCAAGGCTGGTATCCGGCACTGCACCAATGGTGGTTGTGGGCAAAATTGCTTCACCCTGTACATATGCAAACCCGCCAAGAATCACTACCGCCAGCAGGAAGTTCATGATCACACCGGCCGTAATGATGATAACCTTTTGATACATCGGCTTGGACATAAATTCATAGTCGGCGCCGGTTAAGGTCACATTTTCATCCATGCTTTCATCGATCATCCCGCTCATTTTTACATAACCGCCGATCGGGACGGCCGAAATACAATAATCCGTTTCGCCAATCTGAATACCAAACAACCGTGGTGGGAATCCGATCGAAAAACGTTCAACGCGCACGCCGAACATTTTTGCCGCCAAAAAGTGCCCCAACTCATGGACAAAAATCAGCGGGCCCAGTACAAGAATCGCACCAACAATATATATCATTTCAGGAATCCTTTATCAATAACTGCTGTTTTGCCTCTAAACGCGGCAAACGGCTCCAAGTTCTGAATATCGGCAATTATTTTATGCTACTATACGATTTGTCAAAAATACATGTGGTGTGAAAATAGCTATCCGCGGATCAATCCACGTTCGCTGACTTCTACAAAACCAATAATTGATTCAATATCAGCAGTCAATTCCATATCGCTACGAATTTTAGCCAGTGCTTCCTTGCGCGTCAGATTGCTTCGAAAAACAATCCGGTAGGCACGTTTTATTTGCGCAAGCGCTTCTTCGCTAAATCCGCGACGGGACATACCGACAAAATTGACCCCGCCATATTGCAGGGGCTCGCCCATTGCCAGGATAAACGGCGGCACGTCTTTACTAACTTTACTGCCACCGCCAACAAAACACTGCTTGCCGATTCGAACAAATTGATGAATGGCCGTTAAGCCGCCGACGCCTACAAAATCCTCGATCACAACATGTCCTCCCATAGTAACTGCATTTGCGAGAACCACGTTGTTGCCGATCACACAATCATGGGCAATATGGACGTAGGCCATAATGAAACAATCCTTACCAACCACGGTTTTGTATGCGTAGCTGGTACCGCGATTCAGGGTTGCATATTCGCGAATCGTCGTTCCATCGCCAATTTCAAGATAGGTTTTCTCACCGGCAAATTTCAGATCCTGCGGTGCACCACCGAGCACTGCCCCGCGACCAACCGTCACCCCTTTGCCAAGGCGAGTACCGGATTCCAGTGTGGCGTGCGACAGAATTTTACTATCATCGCCAACAACCACGTCATCTTCTATTAAGGTATAAGGACCTACTGTAACCCCTTTGCCGAGTTCGGCGCCGGGCCCTACAATGGCCGTAGGATGGATATCAGGCACTAGAGACCTCTCTTTTGCTCATCTTTCCTTTTGTATGTAACCGGTGATTCACATACTTGCTATTTAGAGATTCCTCACCGGTCCATTTCCGTCAACAATTGCGGCCATCATTTCGGCCTCAGTAACGACCTCACCATCCACATAAGCTTTACCAACCATTTTACAGGAAGTCGGCCGCTTACGCGTTAACTCCAATTCAAATACCAACTGACAACCGGGAAAAACCGGTTTTCTGAAGCGCACTTTGTCCATCGACATGAAGTACACCAATTTATTATCCATATTGTCGGCGCCATCAAGCAGCATGATGCCCCCGGTTTGGGCCATCGCTTCAACAATTAACACACCCGGCATCACCGGATGGCCAGGAAAGTGGCCCTGGAAAAACTGCTCGTTCCCGGTAACGCTCTTGATACCAACGATGCGCTTTCCGGGCTCAAATTCCACTATGCGATCCACCAGCAAAAAGGGATAGCGATGCGGCAATATCCGCTGAATCGCCGTATAGTCGAAAACAACGCCCTTGCGGGATACATCCTGGTATTTCCGGGTAAGCTGCTGCTTCTTGTAATAATCGCGAAGATGACGTGCAAATTCGATATTGCTTTGATGCCCGGGCCGGGCCGCCAGAATCTGTCCTTTGATCGGCGCACCCACCAGAAACAGGTCGCCAAGCAAATCCAGCAGTTTGTGCCGTGCCGGCTCATTCTTGAAACGCAATTCGCGATTATTCAAGATTCCGTTTTCGCCGACAAACACCTTGCCATCCACCTTGAGCGTATCGATGATCCGCTGCTCGTTGATTTCATGCAACTCTTTATCGCAAATCACCACGGCATTGTCGAGGCGGCCGCCTTTGATAAGCCCTTGCTCAATCAGCAATTCCACTTCATGCAGGAAGCAGAACGTTCGCGCCGGCGCAAACTGATCAACAAATTCCTTATGCAGGGCAAAGAGGCCGGAATGCTGACTGCCGAGGGCTGGATTTTGGAAATCAATCATCACGGTAATCCGCAAATCATCCAGCGGGAGGGCCACCATATCGACGCCCTGCTTTTCGTTCTGGAAATCGAGTGTATCCTCGATGACCAGGAAATCTTTTGCTGCCTCCTGTTCAAGGATGCCGGCTTCAAGCAGGGCTTCCACGTAGGGCATTGCACTGCCATCTCCAACGGGCGGTTCTGCTGCGGTAAGCTCGACACGCAGGTTGTCAATTTGTAATCCGGCAACGGCGGCGAGCACGTGCTCAACCGTATAAATCATCGCGCCGTCTTTTTGCAAATTTGTACCGCGTAAACTATCGATCGAGTTGTCTTGAACCACGTAATCAACCAGCGCCGGCACTTCTATATTTCCGGGAATATCCGTTCTACTAAATACGATGCCGTAATTTTCGGGAGCCGGCTTAAACGTAATTGTCGACCGCTTTCCGGTATGCAGGCCTATGCCTGTAAACGAGACAGTCGACTTGATTGTCTGCTGATTTTCAACCATATGTATCCTCTTCCGTTCGACGCAGTATTTTCCCAGATCAGACGTCTATCCCAACTCTCACGCTCAATATTATTCTTTGGACCGGAGTTTCTCAAGCTCTTTTTCCAGCGCTCGAACCCGCTTCGACAGCTCAGGCAGATTATTCACAACTGCCTCGATACGCTTCGTCTTCATGATGGGCCGTGCTGGTGATCCAAAATAGATCTGTTTGTCGTCAATGCTTTTGGCGACACCGGACTGCGCCCCGATATTGACCTGATCGCCAATACGGATATGACCAACGGTACCAACCTGTCCGCCAATCATACAATACCTGCCAATTTCCGTACTACCGGAGATCCCGGCCTGTGCGGCCATGACAGTATGTTCTCCAACCGTCACATTATGTGCAATCTGAATCAGGTTGTCAAGCTTTACTCCGCTTTTTATGCGGGTTTCCCCCATCGTGGCGCGATCGATGGTCACATTCGCGCCGATTTCCACATCATCTTCAATAACCACCCGGCCAACTTGCGGAATCTTATGAAAGCGGCCTTCGTATGGCGCAAAGCCAAAGCCATCGCTGCCAATCACGGCGCCATTATGAATAATGACGCGATTGCCGATTTCGCAATTCTCGCGTACGCTTGCTAATGGATATAGCAGGCAATCGTCGCCGATAACCGTGCCATCGAGAATCACGCAATTGGGCAAAATTCGGGTTCGATCGCCAATTTTCACATTGTTTCCGAGATAGACATTTGCGCCAATGGCAACATCTTCACCGAGCGTCACACTATCGGCAACAACAGCAGTTTCATGGATGCCCGGTTCGATGAGCTGTGCAGGCGGATGAAACAATAGAAAGGCCTGCAGAAAACCAAAATAGGCATCAACGGTCTTAATATAAGGAATTTCAGGGGATACATTTAATTTTGAATCAACAATAATGGCGGAAGCGGCGGTAGTGGCAAGGCTGTCTTTGTATTTGGGATTGGCAAGGAAAGTAATCGACCCTGGCGTGGCTTTGTGAATCTCGGCCGGGCTTGAAATCTCAATATCTGCATCACCGTGCAATTCACCACCGATTTTCCGGGCTATCTCCCCCAGTTTAAAGACCGGCATCAGCGTCTCCTCTCAACAGAAAAAGCTGGAAAGCCTTAGGAGCCTTCCAGCTTTTAAACTTATTTTCTTGAAATTTACTGCGATTTATTCAGCTCTTCCAGGATGACATTGGTAATATCGAACATCGGCTTGGCAAAAAGCACAACGCCGCCAACGCTATCCAGGATGTAATCATAGCCTTCGTCTTCTGCAACCTTCTTAATTACCTGGTTAATGTTCTCATAGAGCGGCTTTTGCAGATCCTGGCTTTTCTTGAAAAACTCACCTTGCGGTCCAAGCTTTTCTACCTGATAACGCTGCAGATCACCCATTTTTTGCTGAAGCATTCCTTCTTTTTCAGCTTTTTTTTCAGGGCTTAACAAGAGGCTTTGGTTCTGGATTTCATCATACAGCTGCTGAGCTTCTTGCTCAAGCTTGCTGTATTCTTGTTTGTAAGCATTTTCGAGATCACGAATCTTCTTTTGCACTTCTTGAGCTGCGGGATATTCTTCCAAAACTCGCTGTGAATCGATATAGCGAACTTTGCCCTGAGCACTAACAGCTGTCGCGCCAGCAATCAGGAACAGTACCGCAACTAATGAAATGATAGAGATCTTATTCAACTTCACATCCTCCTCGTGGTGGTGATAAGTATAAATATAACAGCATCCAATACGGACACTAAAATTGTCCAAATTTAAAGTGGACTTTCCATTGACCCTCACGATTTCCCAAGGCATCAGGATAATCAAAGCCGTACCCGAAGTCAAGGCCAATAATTCCAAGCAGCGGCATAAACAGACGGGCACCAACACCCGCAGACCGCCTTAGATCGTTAAAGTTTGTCTGTCCAACTTCACGCCAGGCATTACCTGCTTCGACAAAGAACAGACCAAAAATGGTTGGATTCGGCGCAATCTGGAAACGCAATTCCGATGTAAAGCGCGCCATGGAACGAGCACCGGAAGTCGGGCCCGCACGACCGTCATCATACCCGCGCAACGCTTCGGAGAATCCAAGACCGGAGCCACCAAGGAAGAAGAGTTCATTCGGGTTGATGTAATAGTCATTCCGCAGACCGGCAATAGCGCCAAGCTTGTTCTCAACAAAGAGAATAAAGCCGTACTTCATGGGCACATACCACTCAACGGACAGGGTATTTTTGATAAAGTCTTCATCCCCTTGCAACACAGAGCCGGCGAACTTGGAGCGCAGATTGTAAACAGAACCTGCGGTCGGGAATTCCGGACGGTTACGGCTGTCGCGACGAATAATCTGGGTCACACTGATCTGGGTTGATTCCAGGTTTCTGGCACCGCTAAAGCGGTCAAGAATCAAATCGGTTGTGTTCTGGTTGGGCGTAATGGTGTTATCTGAATAACGGAAGATCCAGTCACCGCGGAAATAGTTATCCGGCCAGCGCAAACGGCGTCCCAACTGTATCGTGCCGCCGCGTTCTTCACCATCCCAGGGACGAAAGCTGCCCTGATAGCGGGTAGAGAAAAGCGAGAAACCGGTTAAGGTTGGAGTACCGAGCGTCCAAGGCTCGATAAAGCTCAGAGACAAATTCCGGTAAAAGCGCCCAAAATCCCACTGGAAGCTGAGACGTTGTCCGTCTCCACCCGCCAATGGATGCTTCAGAGAAAAGTTATTGAGGGCAAATCCAATACTACCAATGAATTTGTCACGCTGGCTATAACCGGCGCTCATATTGGCGGTATCTGTGGAACGTTCCTCGATATTTACTTCGAGATTGACATGCTTGTCATCATCCGGCAGTAATTTCACGTCCGGCACAACATTGGCGAAATAGTTTAATACCCACACGTCGCGCACGCTGCGTTCCAGCTTGCTGCGATTAAAGACATCACCGGGATAAATCTTAAACTCACGACGCACCACTTTTTCGTTTGTCTTGGTATTACCAGTGATGGTAATTTCCTTAATCCGCACCACGTGACCTTCATTGATACGAATTTTCACATCTACAGTGTCTTCAGCGCTGGGAATTTCCAGAGGCTGCGGTGTGGCAAAAAGATATCCCTGGTTGTAGTAAAGGTTCTGAATATTACCACGGATACTTTCTTCGAAGCTTTCCTGATTATATACATCGCCTTTTTCGAAGAGCAGCTGCTGACGCAATATCTCATCAGGGAAAACGGTATTGCCTTCGAAGCTCACGTCTCCGAAATAATACTGGCGCCCTTCTTCAACGTACACATCTATAAAGAGGTCGCGCTTGTCTTCGCTATAATAAATGGAGTCTTTTACGATTTCTGCATCTCGGAGGCCATGCTTGCGGCAAAAATTGAGGATATTCTGCTTGTCAATCTCGTATTTCTTGGGGTCAAAGTCTGCGCCGCGCCACCACCGATCTTCCTTGATTTCCTTAAAGGCTTTTCGGAGCTCTTTGGGATCCAGTAGCTCAGCGCCGAACACCTGGATGCGCTTAACCTGGACCTTCTTCCCTTCATCGATGCGAATATTCGCTTGAATGCGGCCATTTTCTGCGGCAGCTGTGTCAATATTCACTTCGGCCAGCAGATAACCTTCTTCCTTATATTTACGAATCAGGTTACGGCGAGCATTGTAAATCTTGAATTCATTAAATACCATTCCCCGATAGAAGCCGACTTCTTTATCGATATCCTTGTTTTTGAGCTTGTCGTTCCCCTGAACTTGCCAGGTGGCCAACCGTGGATATTCCTCAACGCGGATAATGATATCAATTCGTTCATCACGTTCATTTTCGGCGAATACTTCCACATTCGAAAACAAGCGCAGCGCCCACAAATTGCGAATCGCTTTCTGAACATTGTCTGCTGTCAGATAACTTTCGCGAATCAAACCGGCATTCAATAGAATCAGCGAACTGTCCGCCGTGACATTGCCTTGAACGCGAATATCCCGTATCTGGTATTGCGGGGGAGCCTGGGCCAACACAGTAGTTACCACACTGCTCGCAAGCAGGGAAACACCGATGCACCAGACGAATTTTCGAAACCATGTTTGCATACAAATTGCCCTAATACAGGTTAACTTTATCAAGCCTAAAAACTTAAATGAATAGCCCTATTTATGCAAATCAAAAATTAAACGAGTGTCGGAGACGAATCCGCCAATCCCGATATCCTTCCGGACCAAATTGAAGGATCTCATCCGCAGTATAGAACGGGCTAAGTATAAAATCATTATATTCAACTTCCAGTAAGAGATTATACAGAACTCGATATTCCAGGCCAATTGTGTGATTCAATCCCATATCGGCCTGCTCATAGGCAGTCACCAGTTCTCCGGTATAGGTCAGGTAAAAATCCCGCAGGAGATATTTACCGAGCGTCACCTCCGAGCTTTGCAACAATAACAACGTCGGATCGAGCTGATTGTTCACCGACGGATTAAAATAAGCCGCATTGTTAAAGAACTCTGCCTGATTCTTTATGCTGGCATAGAACAGATTTGAGGCAAAATTCGACCTTAACCGTACATAGTCTAACCTAAGACGTCTCTCCAGTTGTCGTTCGAGGGGTCTGAACAGCGGCCGAATCAGGAAATTCTCCGTCATCGTCAGCCCTACCTCACGCGCCTTATACTGGAGGTTGTCAACGCTATAACCCAAATAAGAGAGAACTTGTTCCTGAGTTTCCCCAATTACAGGATTTCTCGATACCAGCTTAAATCGGAAATCTTCCCAGCGTCCCTTGGAGACTTCCTTGCCGGTAATCGGGTCAACAACAAAAAGCCGGAGGAAGATATCACGCGGGAAATCACCGGTTGAATCTCTAATCGTGGTAAATGCCTGGCCATAGACTTCCGGAAGTATCTCCATTTGGTTAAACTCTGCACCGAATCGCTCTACCTTGAACTGCACGTCCAAATATTCTACCCGCCCGCGCGACGATTCCATACCGCCGATAACCCGCCAGCTTTCCTCGATGAAACGCCCGCGGAATTCCAGTCCCGGCGATGAATTATCGATATTGAGATCCATCGCCACTTCACCCACATAGGCCGGTATTTCTACAAAATAGCGATTATTATTGCCCGGCTCCATCAGCACTTCCGTATATAGATTCACCATGAATCCCATCACCGGATATTCGTCATAGTCGTAGTCAAAAGACCCGGTCTCGTAATCATATCCTTCTTCGTACATTCCCTCGAACGGAAAGGTAATCCGGCAATCGTACATCTTGATTCTGCCGCGGGCAAAGGGGCTTTCCGGCGGGCCGGACATCAGAAATGTCTCATCGGACTCTCGCCCATACACAGCAAAATAGCCCTTTTCCCCCTCTTTCATCAAATCAGGGATCGACAAAGGAATCCCGCGCTCGTCGGTCTCAAAAAGCAGCACACCAAAATCGAGCCCTACCTCGGAAAACAGCCATGGCTGCAGGCCGGTCGGATTCACCTCTTCCGGACGGCGATTATACATCTTTACCCAGCGATCCTCGAGACGCCCTTCGATCCATTTAATATCTACCAGGTTGCTGGCACCTGTCAGTTCGACTTTCGCGCGAATATCGTGCAGCGGCGGAATCACCCCGTCGAATTCGAGTGAACCGTCGACAATATCCAACTGCACCTCTTCAAAATAGGGATTAGTGCGACTTCCTTTTACATGCACAAAGAGCTGTCCATCGGACTCCGGATTCATGAAATAGGGATCGAGCTTCGGCACTTCAGCAAGCACGTTGCCATCTAGATTACAGCGCATATTCAACGGCCCGTCCGGATCCACGCTAAGCATACCGTTAGCTCGCAGGGTGTATTGATGATAATTGTGATATAAGAAGTTGGGAATATTTATCACATGGTCCTGAATATTCCAGAAATAGCCATCCTGCTTCAGCGAATCCTTGAAACTGCCTTCAACACGTTCGAAAGGAACCCCGCTGAATACCCCTTCACGCATCTGAATGTCAGCAATCACCTTTGGTTCGTAGAGCGGACCGCTGGCCTTTAGCAAATAATCAAATTCGCCGCGCACAATGTCGCGATCCTGGAAAATGGTTTCTGCCAGAAAATTGCTCTCAATACTATCAGCCTGCATCACCAGGTCGATTTTTTCATCTTCGAGATCGATGGTCAAATCAGCCACCAGGACATCGTCGCCATTTAACTCAACCTTGAGATCTGCAAAATCCAACTGATAGTCGGCAAGATTCCCGGAGAAGCGTCCGTTGTAATAGCCTACCGAATTCAGGATGAATTCGTCTGCATTGAGATTAAAGTCGATGGACGGATTACCAACGGTGCCGGCGAAGGTCATTTCGCCGCTCAAAAATCCCTGCTGAAACAGTTGTTCGAGGCCCGGAGCCTTGGCGAGATAATGCTGCACAGCATTGCGCTTGAGAGTAGCTGTGCCACGAAAGGGATCGTCCCATCCTGCACCCATGTAAAAATTGGTGCGAACGACGCCCGGGACATGAATCTCGGTGTTCATCCCGTTGCGCGAAAAAGCGACGTCAAAACGGCCATCGAGGGATTCCGGGGCGGTATGGGCCTTGAACCGCCCCTTGTATCGCTGATCATATGTGAATATGTCGTGAATATTGGCAGTGCCGGTAACCAGGTCGGTTATACGATCCTCGGACTGAACCTTTACTTTCGCCTGCAGCAATTCATAGGGCCCGGCAAAATAGAAGTCAAAATGGGTCCCTTCGACGGCATTGGCTATCAGCGGATTGAAGGTGAATTCCTTAACCGGAAAGTCCCTGACGTTCATGATTCGTATCAGCGGCTCGCTGAAAATCTGCTCGAAGACACCGCTCATCCGTACCGGCGTCGGCAAGTTATCGGACTTGATATTGAATTTGAAAAGTTGATCGTCGAGGGTGAAGGGCCCACTGCCGTAGGCAAGCGTTTCGTCCAGGCTATTGGCAGACCACTTAAAATCACCGTAAAAGAAGCGGCTGGTAAAATCACCCTGGAAGTCGGTATCCAGCTTAATTGTCCCTTCATTCAGCCCGGTCAAATAGTTGAAATAGCCAGTCGGCACCCAAATATCAGAATTCAGATCAAGGCGGATTGAAAAGTCTTTAAAGTTGATGTCGCCAACCCCCTGGGTGCGCCATTTGTAAAAATCGGCGCGCAGATATTCGAAGTCCATCTGTTTCGGCTTGGTGTGATAACGAAAGCGGGCTTTACAGGTGTTGAAGGGCACCACTGAATACAGCAAATTCGGCGCAGCAAGGTCCGCATCTATCACCATTTGCTTAAGCGGGCCACTGAACTTGCCAACTCCGTGAATTTTGCCTTCATAGGCAAACTCAAAGACATTATGTGATTTCTTTAAATCAGCGGCATCGTAATCTTCGATTTCCAGTGTCCAGTCGACATGCGGATCAAGCAAATCCTTGATTTCTCCGCCGAAGCGGCCGCGCCCCTGTTCAATCCGCGCCTCAAAGGGCTCAATAATCAGGCCGCGATTTTCAAAACGCACATTTGCCAGCGAAGCCTCTGCCTCCTGCTTCCAGAATCGCGTGGTCAGATCAGCGATCTCCACATTGCCGGAAAACCTCAGGCTGTCCAGAGAGTAATTGGGGTTTTCAATCAGGATACCGCCAAATAAGCGGGCATGATCAATTTCCCACCAATTGAAGCGCCAGAATGGCAAGTCCGATGTCACTTCGCAATCATCGAGCAGCAACTTTGCGCCCCAGTTCTGATCTTCGAAATTCAGATTTCCGTAGAGATTGAGCGAGCTCTGCTCAACGCCGAGGAATTTACCACGCAGATCGAGGTTCACTTCTTTGCGGTTGGTTACATAGTTGATGCGGCCACCGAGGCGGCTGAGCAGCGGGATATTGTCTTCCGGCGACATCCAGTAGATCTCACCATTGGCCACGGTGATAAAATCGATTTCCGGGAATTTTTCGATATTCAGGAGGATCTCTTCCATAATCTCCTCCGGCGTTAATCCCGGGCTTCGACGCTCGGGCAGCTTTCCACCGGAATAAAGATTAAGCCGGGGATTTATAAAGGTCACCGAAGTGATGGTCTTGAAAGGATCGAGGCCATTAATCAGCAATTGATACAGATTAAAGCCAATACGGATTTTGCGGAGATCAAGCGTGAAGGTCGCCGCTTTGTTGGTAGCACGGATTTTGTAGAAGGTGATCGAATTGACACCAACTTCGAAATCGTTAATAATAAACGATTCGCCGAGGTAGGGCTGCAGCCGCTCGATAATGGTTGCCTTCACCTCATTCTTGATTGGCGTATACGTCCATAGGACGTGCACAACCAGAATCGCGCTAAAGGCAATAATAAATGTGTAAAAATGCCAGCTGCTTTTTTTTGCCATCGTTTTGTCTCAACGACTGAACCCGAAAATCTACAGACTTTCAAAGTACTACATGTTTAGGCGCAACACAATGAATTCTGCACTTATCCTATTGGTTCTTTAACAGCTTATCGCAACAAAAGTTCATCTCTTTAACAAATCGGAAATCGTCACAGGCGAAAAGCCACGGCGCTTCAATTCGGGAATTAATCCAGGCAGCATCAGGTGCATCTGTTCCGTCTCCCGGCTGGAGCCAAGATGCATCAGTACCACAGCGCCGTTCAGCTCCTGATACTCATTATCACGATTGAGAATGGCCGTACTTACCTCATCCGGCGTGCGGTATAGCTTCGAAGTTGTATCGG
Organism: Calditrichia bacterium; assembly: GCA_028284445.1. GTDB lineage: Bacteria > Calditrichota > Calditrichia > RBG-13-44-9 > J075 > JANQRS01. Next base: position 248,332 of record JANQRS010000029.1, on the reverse strand, counting down.
CAACCCAATCGAAGGTATCAAAACCGCGCGTCCAGCGGATATGCTTAAACCCGACCTCAGCCGCCCAGTCAAGGATTTCCTGATTGTATTCACCGTATGGCGCCCGCCAGTACGGCATCATATGCTGTCCGGTTAAACCGTAGAACAGGCTGTCCGTCAACAAAAGCTGATGCTGCACATAAGCACGATCAACCGTCTCGCCAATATCGTGTTTACCATTTTGTTCAAAGGTCGTCAGGTGAGGATGATCATAGGTGTGATTGCCGATTTCATGGCCATCGTGCAACATCCGCAGTACCACATTGGGATACCGCTTCACAAATTGACCGGTAATGAAAAATGTGGTTATCACATTGTTTTTTTTCAAGATGTCAAGAATAATTTCTGCTGAGCCATGACCGGATCCACCGTCGAAAGTCAGTGAAATCTGGCGCCGATTCCGATCACCGCGGTCAAAGGAATAGCGCAAGGATTCCATGCCGTCATTTTGATATTCAATAGTAAGGTGATCATGGTGAACCAAATCCTGGAAGCGATCCCAAACCATGATCCGCAGGCGATTTTCAGAATATGTCAATCGCACGGGATAGCGATGCACACCGGACCAGCGTACCATTTCGCTGCGAACAGTCTGATCATTGTGCCAGATCGTTACCACCGAGCCGCGATCCGCATCAACTTCAAATGTGTAGCGTTTGTCGCGGAAAGGCTGCGAGCGCATCGCCTTGGCATTATAGAGGAAATCGGCAAAGTTGCTGATACCGGGATCTTCCTGGACGGTCATTTCCGGCAGCAGCGGAGCCGCTTCAGTCGAATCGGCAGCAGCCAATGGCGGTGGCTGCACCGGCGGTTTCATGAAGAGAGCAACCAATCCCGCGGTCAGCAGCAAATTCCATCCTAGCAGGAAACTCACCCGGTTTTTGCGGAAGCGGCTTGATAAGCCACTGAGGCGATATTTGGTGTGACACCAGCGGCTACAGAAATAGTGATGGCTGAGGTTCTGGCGGCAGTCAACACATATAAATCGTTTACACTGATAACATTTGCTGCGTGTTGAGAGCTCAGGATGCCTGAAGCAGAACTGTTTCGCCATAAAATTACTACCGGGCTTTAAAATATGTCGTTGATTTAGGCGCTAGAATTCGTGTAATTATGGGTTCGGGAATGCACAACATATACCGAAAATCAAGCAGCAATTTAGACAGATTTCGCATTTTTGTATTTATTTTTTTTCAAAAAAGCGGATAAAGTGAAAAAAGACCTTAATTTCCAAATTCCAACAGGAAAAATTTCAATAGTTTTGGAATTTTTCCTGTTGGAATTTGGGATTCGTTTAAAGTCGGGGCTAATAATGAGTACGAAGTCATATACAGTCGCAGTGGCCGGCAGCACGGGACTCGTCGGCCAAAAAATGATTAAACTTCTTGCCGAGCGGCAATTCCCGGTCGGCAAGCTGGTCCCCATTGCTTCCGAGCGCTCGCGGGGCAAAACCATTGAATGGCAGGGTCAGCAAATCCCGGTAACGGTACTGGACGAGACGGTATTCGAAGGCGTTGACATCGCCCTGTTTTCAGCCGGTGGCAGCATTAGCGAGACCTATGCGCCAATTGCGGCCGCGGCCGGTGCAGTGGCCATCGACAACTCCAGCGCCTGGCGCATGGATTCGAAGGTGCCGCTGGTTGTGCCGGAAGTAAACCCGCAGGCCCTGGCGGCGCACAATGGCATCATCGCCAACCCCAACTGTTCCACCATCCAAATGGTCGCAGTACTGCATCCACTTCATCAGGCATTCGGTATTCAACGCATTGTTGTGTCAACCTACCAGGCGGTCACCGGCAGTGGTCAGCAGGCGGTTACGCAGTTGGTTCAGGAAATTGCGGAAGCCACTGTTGACGAACCGGCATACCCGCACCAAATCGCCTACAACTGCCTGCCGCATATTGATGTTTTTTATGAAGATGGCTACACAAAAGAAGAACATAAGATGGTCAATGAAACCCGGAAAATCATGGGTGATGACAGCTTGCAAATTACGGCAACCTGTGTCCGTGTCCCGGTATTCGGCGGACATTCGGAATCGGTCAATCTGGCCTTCGAAAAGCCGGTCACACCGGCAGCTATCCGCGACGCCCTAAAGGGGGCAACAGGTGTTGTCATACAGGATCAGCCATCGCATAACACCTACCCGATGCCGTTGGATGCGCACGAGCGCGATGAGATATTTGTCGGACGCATTCGCCAGGACACCAGCATCGAAAACGGGATCAATATGTGGATTGTCAGCGACAATCTTCGCAAAGGGGCGGCAACCAATTCCATTCAAATTGCCGAAGCCCTGATTGACCGCGGAGCGCTGTAGGATGTCCACTTCCGACACCAGCAAAAAGACCCCGGCATTCATGCCTGGCGCCGAGCCCATTCGCATCGAAAAAAGCGAGACTGCCTTTCTGTTCCTTCATGGTTTTACCGGATCGACCTATGAAGGGCGGGACTTTGCCGACTACTTTTCAGAGAAAGGGTATTCCGTTTGGGTACCATTACTTCCGGGTCATGGTACCAGCCCGGAGGATATGGAAAACATTCACTACCGGGAATGGCTAAAGGCAGCTGAAACTTATTACGAAGAATTGCAAAATGATTTTCGCACGGTGATTGTCTGCGGGCAATCAATGGGCGGGGCGTTGGCGCTGCATGTGGCCGCGAATTACCCGGTGAAAGCAGTTGTGTCGCTTGCCGGTGTTGTGGAGTTGGAGGATTGGCGTCTGCGCTTTTTGCCAATCCTGCAATACATCCGGCGCTACCAGCACAAGAAGAACGGCCCGGACATTATGGACCCGGAGGCAAAGAAACGCAGTGCTGCTTATCCGCGTTACCCCCTTAGCAGCCTGATTCAATTTCTGGAGTTGATCAAACATGTGCGTGACGAGCTACCGCAAATTATCAGTCCCGCCCTACTGATTCATTCCAAACAGGATCATACCATCGCCTATGATAACCTCGCACGAATCGCAGGCTCTATTTCTTCGGAATTGAAGGAAACCCTGACACTGGAAAAGTCCTATCACATCCTTAGCGTCGATGCCGAGAAAGAATTGGTTTTTGCCAATATCGACCGCTTCGCCAATCGCATTTTAGCGACTTAGCAGAGTAACAGATTCAGCATTTCTGTGTGATTGAGCAAGCATCCCCCCTCCATCTCCCACCCGGGGGGATACCCGCCGATAACCCTATAGTCTGCCTAAGCGCCTTCTATGTAAAGAAATCCCACCTCAATTTCGCGAAAATTTGTGTTTATTCGTGGTTAATCTTATAGACACAAGCACAGTTTCCACCCGGAAACCTTGATAGGGGGGATAACCGCCAACAATCCTGCAACTGAATGAAAGTATGATTGCAGAACATAAAAATGTACCAAAAACCCAGCAAAACAGTACTTTACAGCAGGTCGATTTGAAAAAACAGATTGACATTTTCGGGAGATTTTGTTAAACTTTCTTGCTAAAATTTAAGATGATGCTAAATCAAACATATTCAATTATTTAATCATTCTATTGGAGGAGTTTCATGGCGACGAAAGGCAAAGGATCGATTATTCTGAAAATCCTTGTAGGTGTGCTGGCGTTCGTTCTCTATCAGGTGCTAACGATTCCCGGACAAATTTGGTCGGACCAGGCCGAGTTGACTGAAACAAGTCGCGACAACATGAATTCTGTTTACGAGGCACAGCGCTATTTCTATAGCAGGAACAATCGCTACGTCCATGCTGACTCCATGGAGCAACTGGTTGAGTTCCTGCGGCAGGAAGAAGGTCTGCAAAACAGACGGCAGGCCGGCGTTCTGACAAACAAACTGAACGATGCGATTCAGAATGTCTTGTCGATTCCGACATTAAATTCAATTTTACCTGTATCGCAATCCCTGTATGAAATCAGCGGAGATTTGAGTTTCAACACCCGCTATTTCCAAAAGCATGACCACATCATCTCCCAGAAAGAAGCGATCTCCGAGAATCTGGCCCAGTTCAACAGCAGTCTGGACTTCCCGATATTTAACGACGTGAAGCTTTATACAGACTCACTGAATACGCTGGCCGATCGCATCAATGAATATTCGATCGCCGAAGGCGCCGAATTGGCCAAGCGCTACGTTGATACCCTGGGCACCATGATGAACAACATTGAACGCGATAAAGTGAACGGGTTCTGGAAGCAACAATATGCGGCGATTGGCAGCCTGGCCGGCGACATTCTTCGCTCCGACCTCGTGAAAGTGACCAGTGTCGGTGACCGCCTGAATAAATTCATCGATCGTATTGACGGCGCAATGACGTCCTTTGCCGGCGCAAACCTCGGTTCAGATGCCAGCGCCCTCGGTCAGCAGGCATCCGCACTCAGTAACCTCATCGCGGAATTCAGCCTGCCGGAAAACGAGGCTGTCGCACGAAGCAATGGCCTGCTGCAGTTGAATGAAACCGACTCCATTCTTGTAAAATTCAATGAAAGCAATTTTTACGATCCTGATAATTGGGACGGCGAACAGCGTTACATCGTTTCCTTCCAGGAAAACAGCCCGCGCCTGACCGTCGAGTCCCCCAATCTTATGGATCAATTCGCCGACAAGCTGACATCTGTCACAGCCCCGATCAAAAACTTGTCTATTTTTCCACACGTTAATGCGATTGATGCCTCCATGGACTCCAGCATTTCGTACATGGATAGTATCAAAACGGAATACAAGCTGAACAAGTATGATGACGTCATTCTCGACATGAAAGAAGTCATGGCGGAAATGAAAGACTTCAACAATCAGCTGTCTTACCGTTACGCGAAGCGTTTGCAAGAATTTGTACAGGCAATTGAGACGGAGCGTAAACTTTCTGTATTAAAGCCGATGATTGAAGATGTCCTTAATCCTATGGACACACTGGCTACCCGGATCGAAAGCCGGGATTTCTCGGACATTGAAAAGCGCGTGAGTTATTTGGGGGGTAAGGTTGCCCGTCTTGACTCGATAATCGCTGACAGTAAGCAGATTCCGTCGCGTGTAAAAAGTAGAATTCCGGCGTTGCTCCCGCATTTCGAGCAAGTTCTGCCGGTTATCGCTGATCTGAAGAATGCCGGTACAAGCCAGGAAGCAAGCGACCTGCGTAGCGCGTCTAAAGTGATTAACGACGAAACGACAGCTCTTATCAACGGTATAAACGAGAAACTCTATGTCGTCTTCAACAAGCGCCACGAGAATCACGGCTATATCGAAAACGGCGTCAAGAGCTGGGAAGAGCCCAAATAGACTGCAGTAAAAGTCTGCGTAACAGGGAGGCTGAGTATCAACACTATTTCATTTCAAGACAACCGTATCACCTGGATCCAACTGGATGTCGATAGCGGACAAAGCTTAGTAGTACAAAAGGTAATAGAAAGCCCGTTGCCTTTTGTACTGAATTACGAGAACATTCAAAAACCCACCACTGCGCTGCAAATCGCAAATCATTTGAATTCCCTCGCAGAAACCAACGAAATACTGATTGACAGTGTTCGGTTTCTGCTTTCCGGGAAATTTAGCCTGGTTCGAAAAATTTGGGTAGATGAAGCCATCCCCAAATCCGCCTATTCCGAACTGACCAAATCTGAAATAAATCATATACTTACGAGCAATGCTGACGACTATGTTATTTACGAGCCTGAGTATTCACGCTCGAATAATGCCATTGAGCAAATTCTGGCAGTGGCGTTAAATCGTGCGTTCATCAGCTTCGTCAAAGCCGTTGCTATTGAAGCCCGTTTTCCGATTGAGAACATTGGGCTGAACTGCTTCACGGTTGATGAATTGTTCCGGCGGTTCTTCCCGAACATTATGGGACAGTCGATGCTTGTGAACTTCTCGGAGCGAGGGTATGAAGTAATTGTAAATGATGAGGTAAATTTCCTGAATTATTCCTTCAGACCATATACAAGCTCTTTACAGGCCATTGATCAGCTGAATGAAGACGAAGCCCTGGCCTTGTTCAATAAAGTGGTTGAAGAAATTCAGCGCCCCGAGGTTCTGGATATTCCCAACTATATGATTTCTCAAGTGTATTTATATGGAACCCATTTTAAAGCGCATTGGCTTGAGAAGTTACAGAATGAATGTCATATCCCCCTGCGGATACTGAATCCTACGGACACAACGGAATGGCGCCTGATTACCAATGACGCACACTTTAATGCAATGGAAGCGTTTCGATTTGTAGAACCACTCTCCAATGTATTTTAATAGCATTATAGACCAAGAAGGCAAAATGTTATGGTTAAGTTAAATTTACTGGATCTGCCGGACGAACAGGACGATACCGCGAGCTTTGAAGCCGTGGAACCGGTTCCGGCGGAAGAACCAACCGCTGATTTTGATTTTTCCTTTTTTCAGCCGGATGACGACACTTCAACCGTTTTTTCTGAACCGGTTGAACCGCCGCCGCCGCCTCCGCCACCACCGCTTTTCGAAGAACCGGTTTTTGAGGAGCCAGTTACGTTTGACGAGACTGTTACGGAAACGCCTCGTGAAAATCCTTTTGCAGTTGAAGATGATTTTCAATCGCAATATGAAGACGGCGTTTTCGAAGAAGACAGCGGTAGCAGCAACTGGATGCTGTATTCGCTGATTGGTCTTTTCCTGCTTTCATTGGCAGCTGGTGGCTGGTGGTGGGTCAATCGCGACGACAGTGGCAGCATTGCTCGCCGGCCTGCGCCTACAACCACTACCGCGCCCGGAGCAGTTACGACGCCACCGGCTACCGTCGATAATGGCGATGACGCAACGACGCCACCGCCGGGAGCAACCGATCAAGGTAGCGACAATGGCAATACCAGTAATCCCGGTAGCAGCAGCGGAAGCAGCACGCCCGGCTCCGGCAATGCGAACACATCAACGCCGCCATTGACCAGCAACGATCCCGGCGCCAACCCGACGCCCTCGCGCAACGATTTGAACAACAGGCGTCCGGTACCAACTGATTTGCGTGGTCAATTCAATCAAAACACCGGCGACAATCAATACCACGTCAATTATGCCAATCGTTTTCTTGATGTGAATTCAGCGCATGCAGACCCTTCCCTACTCGTTGTTACACCCGGTCGCGTCTACCTGAGCGTGCTGGGAGATACACGCGACGACATTGCACGGTATCGCACGGAAGTAAAAAACTCCGCCGATCTGGCAACCTTGCACCTGAAAACAGAACATGCAGAAGTGGTCTTTGTTGATAATCAGGCGAAGTTCCTGGCCGACTTATCTGTAAAAATAGCCAGCCAAAATGCCCAACCAGGCGCAGCGGGTCAAACCAGCGGCGGCATCAGCCAGGTGCGTGCAGACATCAATCAGATGGCTCGCAGCAATGGCCTCTCAATGACCTACTTCCAGCAGGGCGATCGCCTCACCAGCGGCCGTTTCGCTCGCTACAATGTCTACACCAAGGTCGCCGGCGCCAAAGGCTCGGTACTGCAGTTCCTCGACCAGATGGTTCAGGATATGCCGGCTGCAAAGGTCAACAAAATATCTCTCTATCCTACAGATGGGTCCACAATCGGTAACGGTCGCATGGAAGCCAGAGTTGAATTTACCTTTTATGACGGTAGTCGCTAATCAACCAATATGCGCATTGTTGCGGGTAAGTACCGTGGACGGAGCCTGGTTTCTGCCAAGAACCAGTCAATCCGTCCCACGACCAACAAAATCAAAGAATACATTTTTAATATCCTGAGAGATCAGGTCGAGGGCGCTCAGGTGCTCGACCTCTTCTCCGGGGCAGGCTCCCTGGGACTGGAAGCGCTTAGCCGTGGTGCGGCTGAAGCGACATTTGTGGACAACACACCGAATTCTCTTCGAATCCTGAAGAAAAACATCGACAATCTCAATATTTCCGAACCGACAACAACGCTGTGCCGGGATGCGATTCGCTTCCTCAAGACAAATAAAAAAACCTTCGATATTGTTTTCGCAGATCCATCATACAAGTGGAAATCGTTTGATCAGTTGATGCCCCTGGTTTTCAACCCGCCTACTCTGGCAGAGCACGGTTTATTTGTTCTGGAAAGCGAAATGGGACATACAATTGACTGGGAGACGGAAGAATATGCTGTCTACCGCCAGAAAAAATTTGATCGCTGTTATATCACATTCCTAAGCCGAAGAGGGTCCGAATGAAAATTGCCGTTTATCCCGGAAGTTTTGATCCCATCACAAATGGTCACCTGGACATCATTGAACGAGGCTCGCGCCTTTTCGATCAGATTATTATTACGATTGCCAAAAACAGCTCCAAGAAGCCCTTATTTACCCCCGCTGAAAGAAAGAAAATCATCGAACGTGCTTTAGAGGATATCAAACTGCATAGCCCGGTGACAGTGGAAATGTTTGATGGCCTGATTGTCGACTTCCTGAAAGAGCGTAATGCCCGAGCAATCATTCGCGGACTTCGCGCGGTCTCGGACTTCGAATATGAATTCCAGATGGCCCTGGTAAATCGCCGCCTGAACGGGGACGTCTCCACTGTATTTCTAATGCCGCATGAGAAATACACTTACCTCAATTCCTCTATAGTAAAAGAGGTGGCCTCCTTTGGTGGGGATATTTCCTACTTCGTCCCGAAAACGGTTCAAGACGAAATTCGGAAAAAATTTGACAGCATGTAACCCCGTCACTTGCGGCCGACTCTAACAAGTGACGAGCTAATGCCCGTCAAATAAAGATTGTTTGATGGAAAAAATGATGTAAATTTAGGTCTGCAATAAGGAGATCGACTATGCCGACTTATGACTATAAGTGTAAAGACTGTGGACATGCTTTTGAGGAATTTCAAAGCATATCAGCGGAACCGCTTACAGATTGCCCGGTATGCAACGGCACTGTTCAGCGAGTTATCAGTGGTGGTACCGGCCTGATTTTTAAAGGCTCAGGATTCTATATCACCGATTATCCCAATAAAAATGAAGATAAGAACGGAAGCGCAAAAAACGGTACTTCGGACAGCAAGAAGAGCAGCGAGACCAAAAGCGAAAGCAAATCAGACAAGAAAGAAAAGACCGAGAAGAAGTCAACGTCTGATAACAGCAGCAAGGAATCTTCCTGATCGAGACTATAAATTCAGCGTCCGAACCACTTCACCCCCCATATTCCAGTCTTGCGATTGTTTATGATCACATAATGATGCACGTGAACTATCGCAAGTGGGCCCGATACATCCACAAAATTTTAAAGCAATTTGGCGCAATTGATGGACCGATATTGGACATCGGCTGCGGCACCGGACGCTTTCTCCAGGAACTGCAACGCCTGAAATATGGCATTCAAGGTTGTGACCCCTCATTACATATGCTGAAGGTTGCCCGGAAGCGGCTCGAAGATGTCCCCTTCTACCAGGATCAACTGCCGGAGATGCAAAATACAACTGCCCAAAAGTTTTCAGCTTTTACTTGCTTGTATGATACGATGAATTATTTATCGGATGAAGCAGCCCTTGAGGCATCGCTCGTGCGCACGCATCAACTGTTGCCTGATGCCGGTATCTTCGTTTTTGATATTGTTACCGATGTTCATTGTCAGCAATATTTCCAGGACTACCAGGAAAATGAGGTGCTCAATAAGGACTATGCATATGATCGCAGTAGTCATTATGACCAGGAAAAGGGCTTGCAATACAACCGGATTCGCATCTATACGCCCAATGGCACCTATACCGAAGAACATTGCCAGAAAATTTTTGCAGTTGAAGAAATCGTATCCATCATAGAAAACAGTACCGATTTTCATATCATTGGACAATTTGAAGATTTTACATTCGATGCGCCAGACGCCATGAGCGGTCGCATCCACTTTGTGCTGAGCAAACAATAATGGTTGAAATTTACAACGTCACAGTCAGGTATGGCACCCGTTCCGTCCTGGATGCAATCAGCCTGAAGATTGAGAAAGGTGATTTCATCTATTTGACTGGTCAAACCGGCACCGGTAAGACCACACTGCTCCGCCTTATATATATGGATGTACTACCGGATCGCGGGAATGTGATTGTGGATCAGTATAGTTCCGCCAACATTCGGCCACGTGAAATTGCCTACCTGCGCAGAAAAGTAGGAGTTATATTCCAGGACTTCAAACTGCTAACAGATCGCAATGTGTATGACAACGTCGCTTTCACCTTACAAGTCATCGGTGCGCCGCAAAAAGAAATCAAAGCGAAGGTGCTCGCTGTGCTGGCGCGCGTCGGCCTGAACCACAAACGCTATCACGATACGCTCACACTTTCCGGTGGAGAAAAACAACGCGTAGCCATTGCCCGTGCCCTGGTGAATGATCCATTTATTCTTCTCGCCGATGAACCAACCGGCAACCTGGATCCCACAGTTGCCCGGGAAATAATGGAACTTCTGGAAAGCATCAATCGTAGCGGTACTGCCATTTTAATGGCAACTCATGATTATGAAATGATCAAATCTTTTCCGCATCGCACGCTCATGATGGAAGATGGTAAATTCACCAAAGAAATTCTTCCCGATGCCTTTAAAGATGGAGAACCATTATCATAAAAGAATAGCTACTTTATAAGAAATGTCATGTTAAAGTTTGCATCTTCAATTAGATTCCTGCCATGAAATTGCTTTTTCTGATAAAAGAAGGATTTGCCGGATTTAGACGGGCACGTCTCTCCGCCAGCCTTGCTATTGTCACCATCATGCTCTCACTAAGCCTGATTGGTATTTTTGGCATCCTGGTACAAAATCTCTCACAGCAGTTTCACCAATTGTACAGCCAAATTTATCTCGAAGTATACATCGATCCGTCATTGAGCAGCGCAAAACTGCAAGCATTGCGACGAAGCATTCGCCAATATGATACAGTGCAATCTGTTGATTATATTTCGCCGGATGAAGCCTGGGAAGCCTATGCAAAGAATTTCGGTGAGGACATCGTTTCCCTGCTTGACGAAAACCCACTGCCCCCTTCCTTTCGTGTTCTGCTCAATACCCAATACACCGAATTAGAGCGCATAGAAGAGACCGTCGCCAAAATAGATGCCCTTGATGAGGTGGATGAAGTGGCATTTCACGACAAGCTCATCAAGTTCATCAACAAGTATTATATGCTTGGGCTAATACTGGCATCTGTGCTTGGAGCGACGATTTTTTTTATTTCAACACTACTTATTTTCAATACCATCAGACTGACCATTCACAGCCGGCGCGATGCCATTGAAATTATGCGCCTTGTTGGTGCAACCGGCCGCTTTATCAAAGCGCCATTTATCATCGAAGGGCTGTTGCAAGGGCTTATTGGCGGGCTGCTGGCCAGCGGGATGCTCTGGCTGGCAGTAGATATTGCCGCCACCCTGCTATCACTGCCGGATCTCAAATTTTCACTGCCCTATTTCCTCTTTATGATTGGCACCGGAATGTGGCTGGGCCTGTTGGGCAGCTATGTGTCTGTCGGAAAATACCTTCAGTATTAACAGGAGACCCAAATGTTCACCGCACGAAATATTCTACTGATGTTATTTTGTATCGCATTGTTGTCATGCAGTAGTGAAGCACCGCCGGTTGCAGAAGAACCGGTTGTCAACATATATAGCCACCGGCATTATGCTGCCGATAAATTGCTCTTCGAGAAATTCGAAAAAGAAACGGGCATCAAGGTTAATCTCACCACCGGTAAACTGGATGAATTAATCAAACGCCTGGAAATTGAAGGTGAATTGACCGAGGCAGACATTCTGCTTTCGGTAGATGTCGGTCGTCTGCATCGCGCTACAGAGAAAGGCCTGCTGCAACCATTGGTAAGCGCGGATCTCGCGGCTGCGGTACCGGCGGACCTGCGTGATCCTGACGGTCACTGGTACGCCTTAACCAAGCGCGCACGCATTATCGCCTACGCCAAGGAGCGGGTGAATCCCGCAGAGCTCTCTACCTATGCAGCACTGGCTGACAAAAAATGGAAGGGTAAAATTCTCGTTCGGGCTGCGTCCAGCATCTACAATCAGTCGCTGCTGGCATCGATCATCGCCAATGAAGGTCCTGAAGCGGCCGAAAAATGGGCAAGCGGGATTGTGAACAATATGGCACGTAGCCCCAAAGGGAACGATCGCGATCAGATGAAGGCCGTTGCCGCCGGCATCGGTGATCTTGCCATTGTCAACAGCTATTATGTGGGCATCATGATCAATTCCGATGATGACGAACAAACCAGCGCGGTGTCGAAGGTCGGGGTATTCTTCCCGGACCAGGACAAAAATGGTACACACGTTAACATCAGTGGTGCCGGTATTACCAAACATGCGAAGCATCCCAAAAATGCCAAAAAGCTGATCGAATTCCTGCTAAGCGAAGCATCGCAAACGACCTTTGCCACGACCAATCACGAATTTGCTGTCAACTCAAATACGGCCCCGCCGGAGCTCCACAAATCATGGGGTGAATTTAAGTCGGACCACCAGGCACTTGGTAAACTGGGCGCTTTGAACGAAGAAGCGGTCAAATTATTCGACAAAGTCGGCTGGCAGTAAATATTGCCGTGAGCAAAACACTCCCGATAAAATATGGCCGCCGATATAAATGGCGGCCCGATAGCTGGCAAATCCTGAGCTTTTCCATCGTTTTCCTGGTGCTGCTGCCGCTGATTTCTATTCTAAGCAACCTCTTTGGTCCAGCTGGCGATGCCTGGCAGCACATCGTAGACACCAACCTGCTTCACTACATTCGGACATCTGCGCTGCTGATTCTCGGCACCACCTTGCTCAGCGCCTTGATCGCTGTTTCCAGCGCCTGGGCAATTGCCTTTTACGATTTTCCCGGTCGTCGTTTTTTCGAATGGGCGCTGATATTGCCACTGGCCTTACCGGCTTATATTAGCGCCTACGCCTATATCGGCATTCTTGACTACGATAGCCTTGTCCAACAATTGCTGGCACCTCTGTTGCCGCTGCCGATTCGTGAATATTTTATGAGCCTCAGCGGGGCGATCTTTATCTTCGCATTTGCCTTATATCCTTATCTCTATCTGATTACGCGTATCGCTTTTCAAAGACAGTCGCGCACCATATTGGAGTCTGCGAGGCTGCTTGGCCATTCTTCACGATCCATTTTCTGGAAAGTTGCCCTCCCCCTGTCGCGACCGGCAATTGCTGCAGGATTGGCGCTCATTTTCATGGAAACAATGAACGACTATGGCCTTGTGAAATACTTCGGCGTCTATACCTTCACAACCGGCATTTTCGAGGCCTGGTATGAATTGGACGCCTCCGCAGCGGCGACGCGCTTGTCGGCATTACTGATGCTCTTAACCTTTGGCATGATCGGGCTGGAGCTCTGGCAGCGCCGGCAAAAAGGCTACGCCTCATCCAGTAATATGGACCTGACCTTGTCGCGCGTCAAAAAGCGCGGTAGCAAAGCGATTTTTCCGCTTGTTGTTTGTTTCCTGCCCTTCTTTTTCGGATTCCTGCTCCCGGGAACCCAATTGGCAAGCTGGTCGATCGGCAGTATCGGTAAACTGGAATCCGAATTCCTGACGCCTTTTCTCAATAGCATGATGCTGGCAAGCACAACAGCAATTATCATTGTCGCTGTTGCCCTGGTTGTGGTCTATACAACCCACCTGCATCGAAGCACAGAGATGAAACTGCTCAGCAAGATAAGCACGCTGGGCTATTCCATCCCCGGAGCAATCATTGCCATAGGCATCATAGCACCGTTTGTCTACTTCCAAAGAACGGTGCATGAATTCATGACCGGTGTTTTTGGGATATCGACCGGGCTTTTTCTCAGCAGCACCATCGGGTTTTTGTTGATCGGCTACACCATTCGATTTTTAGCACTGGCCTTTAATCCGCTTGAATCCGGATTTGAGCGAAACTGCCGGAACCTGGACGAAGCCGCGCGGATATTGGGACGCACGCCGCTGCAGGCTTTACGGGAAGTTGATTTACCCTTATTGCGCGGGACCATCTTTACTGCTGCTATTCTGGTATTTGTCGATGTATTGAAAGATCTGCCGCTGACACTGCTTCTGGCGCCGCCCAATTTCCCCACGCTGGCGACGGAAGCGCATTATCTGGCGGAAAATGAGGTGATCGCGCAAGCGGGCACTATTGCGTCTGCAATTGTCCTTGCCGGTATGATCCCGGTATACATCCTTAATCGCCTGATGACAGGCGATCTCACAGAAAACACAGAACAATAGTCAATCTGAAGCTATGTGCGCACTCGTAATCCGGAAATTGACCAAACAATACAACGCCAGGGAGAATCCGGCGTTAATTGATCTCAACCTCAGCACAGAGCCCGGTGAACTACTGGCGCTCGTTGGCGCTTCCGGTTCCGGGAAAAGCACCCTGCTGCGGTTAATTGCCGGATTGGAACAGGCGGACAAAGGCAGCATCACGATATCCGGAAAAGAGGTAAGCGGTCCTTCACAACACCTTCCCCCGGAGAAACGCGGCGTTGGTATGGTTTTCCAGGACTTTGCGCTTTTTCCACACCTCACGGTCAGGCAAAACATTCAATTTGGCTTGTCGGGAATGTCTGTTGCGGAACAACAGTCGCGTGCAGATGAACTGCTTGAGATGATTCATATGACCAGCTTTGCCGAGCGCTATCCAAATTCCCTTTCCGGCGGTGAACAACAGCGCATTGCTCTGGCGCGTTCCCTGGCACCATCCCCGGCCTTGCTACTCCTCGATGAACCTTTCAGCAACCTTGACGAGTCCCTAAAGAAAGAACTGCGACGAGACGTACAGCGCATCGTTGCCAGGACCGCCACAACAACCATCCTGGTGACGCATGATATCAATGATGCCCTGACGATTGCAGATCGCATCGCCATTTTACGCAATGGGCAACTGCAGCAGCTTGATCGGCCGGAAAAGATGTACCAGCAGCCGGTCAATCCTTATGTCGCTTCATTTTTCGGTGAGATCAACCTTGTTGCTGCCGAAAAGCGGCCGAAGGGATTTCAAACCCCATATGGTTTTATTACAGCGGAAACGACGAACGCCCCGGAGAACTGCTTGCTCGGTATACGTCCGTCGGCCATTAAAATTGTCGCAAACAGTCAGGACAAGGGGCTGCGTGGGCAAGCCGGCAGGCGAACTTTCATGGGAGATATCCACGTGATTGAGATACAGCTGACGGCAGCGGATCACCCATCCGTTAACTGGATCGCATATGTTCCCGCACAGCAAGTGATTGAGACAGGAACTAGCATCGCTCTGCAGCCAGACCCTGACCTGCTATTGATTTTTCCGGGTACGCCCTGACGCGCAACTCGCTCTACCGCCAGCAGCGGTACCTAACCTGTCCATCATTTTATTTTTAAGCTGAAGATTTGTTCGAAAATCACGACTATATCCACTATTGTTCTTAAGTTTCGGACCGATAGTTTTCATCAAGGAAGAAGTGGTCTCTGGAATCTGATCCTCCCCCCGATTGGAACCGATGAGCGGTTCCCGGGTCGGAAAGTATTTGCTGTAAATCATCCCGCACCTTTCTTGTTCGCTCTCATCCCCTTGATATACACTATCGAATCCCGGGTCGCAAATTTGTGCGATAACCGCCAATTTTGCCACGAGCAGGTGTAGTACCTGGAACCTTGAAAGAGAAAGAAATGCCGGAAAAACAGCATTTTCAGAGCCGGTTTTTCTACCAAAATTCAAAAAAAATATTTGTTATTTGTGGCATCTGCGCACCCGCAACAGGCCATCGAATATACATTAGTATAATTTTCTTGCGACACATGACGCGTCCGCTCCCTGTTTTTGCTCATGATAGGGAGATATTTTAGAAAGGGGTCTAGGCAAATGAGTAGTGATCAACGTAAAAACAGATATTACTGCCGTCGGTGCAAGCGCTATCTGTCTTACAAAATATGCCCGATTCACGGTATTGAGCACACAGAAGTGATAAAGACGGACTCATCGAGCTCCGGTTCTACGCCTCCTCTTAACGGGAATACCAATCGCTCGGCCACACCGCAACCCGGTGAGAAAATCAACGATAAATTTGCGCTCCCGGCTCCCGGTGAATCGCAAAAGCTCAATAATCTGAAAACACCAAGTGCGGATGCATCCATTGCCCGCATTACGGATACACCCGCTTCTGCGGGAAACGATGCTCAGACACCGGCTGATGAAGATGATTTCAGCCCGGTATTGAACAATCTGTTCAAAGATGACAATCCGGCGCCGCAGCGACCGCCAGTTAACAATCGGCCCACGCGCGCTGCCGCAACAGATTTCAACTTCGATCAGCAGCAGTTAGAGGATCGACTGAATGGTCTGAACAATCCACAACCACAGCAGCCGGTTCAGCCGCAACCACAGCAGCCAACGCCGCCTGCTGCGTCCCAAAACATGCACGATGAGATGGTCGACAGTATCAGCTCCATCGATATCGAGTCAATTTTCCGGGAAACATCAAACCAACCGCCAAGGCCGCAGCGACCACACGCTCAGGCACAGCCACAGGCTCAGGCACAGGCTCAGCCGCAACCACAAGTTCAACAGGATCCGCAGATTCATGCAACCTATGACCCAATGGCCAGCGGCATTCACAATCCGGTTGCTTCGGCAACATCTGTCCATTCGCAGCCGAGAGCGCAACGTCAGCAGCGACGTAAGCCCCGGCGCAAACCGGCAAAAGCGTCTCAAGGCGCATCATTTCTGAAAGACATTCCATCCTGGGCATGGATTGCTACCCTTGTTGTGCTGATCATTATTGCCGGCACAGTTGTATCTTACAATTTCCAGGGAGCTGCTGTTGACACACCAACCGCTGTTGAGAGCAACGAACCAGGCATCATGGACAAGATAACGGACAACGCCAATAATCTTTGGGCTTCGCTCAGCAGCGTTTTTGCCACTGATGAAACAGCCCCGGCTGTTCCGGCAACAGTAGATGCAGCAAGCATTCCGCCGGCAACTGAAGCAACCAGCGTTGTAAATCAACTATTGGATAAGGCAAACCTGGCATATACTCAGGGCAATCTGTTAACGCCGGAGAATGAAAACGCCGTAGCGTATCTGAACCAAATCCTCGAAGAAGAACCGGAACATGCCGGTGCTCTTGATCTGCAGGATCAGATACTGTTATTCTATTTTGAAGCCGCTGAAGAAGCTATTGATGCTCAAAAATTTGATGGTGCCGTTGGTGCATATCAGAATATCCTGAAAATCAAGCCGGGTGATCCGGAAATCATCAGCGAAATCAATCGCACTCTGGAGTTGAAGAAGGTTACCGAAACCTTGAACAACATGTCCGAGCTTTCCAAGACACAACAGGAAGTGAAAGAACTTCAGAAAGAGAAATATCGCCTGCGCAGCGAGGTTCAGAAAGAGAAGCGACGTCTGACATCGCGTGGATCCACTGCTGTAAATCGCAAAACACGCCCATCGACTGCCGGTCGTTCCGGTAAGCCGATAGAAGTCAGTGGCCTCGATAAGCTTGGTATCAATTCCGAAGACGGCAGCGTTAATGCCCTCGATATCCCGGAAGATGATCTCGATGCACTTGGTATCGACGCGGTTGAAGAATCCAACCCGCTCGTTGGTGAAACAATGATTGACGGTGGCCGCAAAGAATATGTACATCGCGACAAGCCTTTTATTCCGCTTCGTCTTCGCAGCGACAAAAAGATTGTTATCGAAGCTGAATGCGTTGTCGATATTGATGGCCGGGTTGAGAGCGTAAACATCCTCTCCCCAACCAAGAATCCGCAGCTTAATCAACTTGCGCTGAACTCTTTTAAGAACTACCGATTTAAGCCGGCGACTTATAAGGGGAATCCGGTTCGATTCCGCTCCGTCGAGCTTCTGGCAATAGATGCCCAATAACACTTTCGAAAGGCGCTGCTTCGCAGCGCCTTTTTCTTTTCTCCCCTCACATTCCTTTTATTTGATATATCTTTCATTCCGAAAAATTTCTCTTAAATTTGCTGTCTTCAAACTCGACTAATAAGAGTAGGCGAAATGCAGGGAAAGGGAAAACATGTATAAAATTCTGATCGCAGATGCGCTGCCCAATAGCGTGCTGGAACAATTTAATGCCTTCAGCGATATTCGGGTGGACAATAAAGCCGGGATCTCAAAAGAGGATCTGGCGGAGATTTTACCGCAATATGATGGCCTGGTTGTACGGAGTCGCACCAAAGTTACCGCGGAGATCCTTGAACACGGGAAAAAGCTCAAGGTCATCGGCCGCGCCGGCGCCGGCGTTGATAATATAGATAGCAAGGAAGCGACCCGCCTCGGCATCATCGTTATGAATACACCCGGCGGCAACACCGTCGCTGCAGCTGAGCACACAATAGCCATGATCATGTCAACCATGCGCAATATTCCTGCCGCACATGCCGCTATGAAGGATGAGCGCTGGGATCGTAAAAAGTATCTGGGAAATGAACTCTTCGGCAAAACAGTCGGCATTGTCGGTCTCGGTAAAATTGGACGCGAAGTTACCAAGCGCCTTGCCGCCTTTGAAACGAAACTGCTGGGTTACGACCCGATTCTTACCCAGGAACGGGCAGATCGTCTGGGCATCGAGCTGGTTAGCTTCGATGAACTTCTCCAGCGCTCGGAAATCATCTCCATTCATGTGCCGAAGATGCCGGAAACCATTGATATGCTCAACGCTGAGAACCTCAAGAAACTTCGCAAAGACGCGGTGTTGGTGAACTGCGCCCGTGGCGGCATTGTCAATGAAGAAGCGCTTTTTGAAGCGCTGAACAACGATCAACTCGCAGCAGCAGCAATCGACGTTTTCAGCAGCGAACCGCCGACCGACTGGCGGCTTGCAACCCATCCAAAGGTTGTGGCAACACCGCATCTCGGCGCCTCCACCGAGGAAGCGCAGAGCAAAGTTGCGGAACAAATTCTGAATCAAATGATCGAGTATTTCCGCAAGAGCGTGGCCATTAACGCGATCAACTTTATTTCTGTCGATGAAAAACTGCAGCCGGTCATCGCTCCCTACTTTGAACTGGCTACACATTTAGGCACACTCTTCAGCCAAATTCGTAGCGGTCGCCTGCAGGAAGTTGCCCTGCGCTTCTACGGCAGCGTTGCGGACCTCCCCATGGATCCAATCACATCCAATCTGATGGCTGGAGCGCTGAAACCCAGTGCAACTGAAGGCGAAGCCCACAATGTTGATTTTGTCAATATGGTGAATTCGGTTTCCATTGCCCGTGAAAAAGGCATTGAAATCGAATTGACCCGCAAGGAAAATCCGTTAAATAGCCTCACCAATTTACTTGCTTGCGATTTTACAACCGACAAAGGCGTCGTACATTTGGCAGGAACGGTATATGCGAATGATGTCTATCGCCTGGTGGAATTCAATGACTACACTGTCGATGCCGATTTGAAGGAATCCATGGTAATCGTTGAGAATAAGGACGTCCCGGGTATTATTGGACGCGTAGGCACATTGCTCGGCGAAAGCGGTATCAACATCAGCCACGTATCTTCCGGCCGCAACAAGGTTCACAAAAAGGCGGTGAATATTTTCAATGTGGAAGGCGAACTAAGCAGTGCCCTGAACGACAAGTTACGTCGAATTGATGATATTGACGTTGTATTGTTGGCAGAGGCGAAAGCGGAAGAAGTTTAGTAGCCACGGACAATGACAGTGTTGCAGAATATGCGATCCCCCCTCTATCTCCCCCCGGGGGGAGATAGAGGGGGATCGCATACCATCCACATCTATTTGCCCACCCATCATCCCGGCAATGCTGCTTCATCCGCAATCTTCACGACAACCAGGGTCATATCATCATGCTGTGGCGCGCGACCGGTAAAAGCCTGCACATCGGCCAATAAGCCATGTAGAATGTCGTCTGCAGAACCAAACGCATACTTCTCTACCGATTGATTGAGGCGTTCCTCGCCAAATTCCTCGCGTCTGCGATTCATGGCTTCAGTGAGACCATCGGTATAGAGAATAAAAATATCGCCTGACTGAAACTGCGTGATCGCTTCCTGGATAACCCCATCAAACTCTTTTGCCTTTGCCATTCCCAGAGCAAGGCCGCGTGGATAGATCGTTTCCACCTGCCGGCTCTCATGCCGGAAAACCAAAATCGGATTGTGACCAGCCCGGGCAAAACTTGCCTTGCCCTGCCTCATATCGAAAACGCTGTAAATCATACTAATAAATACGCCGCGTTTGGCATTGTCATAGAAAAGACTGTTGATCTTGGACATCACTCGGGTTGGCGGCATAGAATCATCGGCCAGGGCCCGTAGAAAGCCCTTGGTTAGGGTCATATAGAAGGCGGCCTGAGTGCCCTTTCCGGAAACATCTCCGACCGAAATACCCAGGCGCCTGTCACCAAGCGGAATAAAATCATAGTAATCGCCGCCAACTTCCAGCGCCGGTACACAGCGTGAGGCAATATCCAGCCGCACAAAGTCGGGGCTGGCCGCCGGCAAAAAGCTCATCTGTACATCACGGGCAATTTCCAATTCACGCGTCAGGCGTTCGCGCTCAGAAATATTGCGGGTATAAGACGGAGCAATCCTTTGAAAATCTGTGATTCGATCCTGCGCAAATAAGGTAACACCGCCGTAAATGAAGGCAAGCGCAAGCATGCTGATGAGGGTATACAAGGTAAATTCAAAGTTTGGATGCCCAAAAGCATTCATCACGACAATGCCTTCAGCAACTAAATGAGTGGAGGCTGCAATGACGGCAGTCATCAGGTCATATTTTGAAAAAACCCATCCCAGCAAGATGACAAACGGCAATTCCACCAGCAAAGCCGAAGTAACCGGCTCGACATTCTGCTTATACAAATAGGCAATCAAAAAACCCCATATACCAATCAACAGTGGCATAGATCGAATCCAACGCCGCATTACCGAAAGCATCAACAAATAGTATATTGGGATAACAAATGTTATCGAAAAAATTACGTAGACCAGGAAAGTCGCTGTTGGTGAATCGCTACTTATAAATCCAAGTGGCGCATTGCCCCCCTTAATTACAAAACCGGTCTCCGGAAAGAGCGCTGTCACACACTTCATTCCAATCAGCCAGAGAGCAAGCGCAACTACCCCGAATCCAATACCGTTAATAATGGCATAGCCAATCCTGGAATGCAACCAGTAGCCATTAGTTAGTAAATCAAAAGAGATGAATTTTTCTCGCCAAACTTCTCTTCCAATAGATTCTCCAACAGCCCAAACAAAAACCATAGCACCGCCAAAAAAGAGCGCGGCGATAAATATGCCAAAATAGCGCTCCGCTCCACCCAGACCTTCAATCTCAGTCGCAAGGTTCAGCATAAACGTGATGAATATAATGATACCCAGCACGATGCCATGTTTAAATTCCACTTCCCCTGCTCCCCAGCGGCGGACTGCAAAGACCATGGTAAAAACGGCAATTAGAATCATCAGCAAGGGGTGCAAAAACTTCTGAAACTGCGAAACAACTTCATTATCATATTTCGCCGGCACGTCGTGTCTTGTCGAGAAGTGTTTCAACCGCGCACCATCAAGCACAAACGACACCATGGTTTCGCCGGTAATCCGAGGTGTATCAATCTTCCAATCCAGGGTAAAGCGAGAGCTGCCAGCGCTCGAAGTATCACCAGGAGCTTCGTTAGGCCCATTATTGACCTTTTTGAGTTGCAAACTGACTGTATCAGCACCGAGATCGGGATGCGGCGTGAAGTTTTCAAGGAACTTCCGGGCAAAAGCCTCCACATCCGTCTCATCTATTTCGGAAATATCTTCCGCAAATAATCGCGAATTTTCATATCGGATGAGTTCACCCCTGGAATTAAAATGCATGCCAATTCCAGCCACTAAATCAGCGACTCTCGCCTGATCTGCTTCAGAATCCAGGTCAGGGTGGTTTCTACGTAAGTCATCTTCAAGTTCAAAGAAGGAAAGTCTTGGTATGACTCTAACGTTCCAGTAAAATCCCGGAAGGTGTTCGCGCAGCGCCTGATTGGCACCGGCAAATCCCAGTTCCTGCTGAGCTTGACGAAGCAAGGCGGGCTTTTGACGAAAGCTTACAACAATATCCCAATCTGGAACATCGATTTCCAGGAATCGCAAAACAGATCGGGCACGCTCTTCAATATTCTGACGACTACTTTCAAAATTAATTCCGCCCAGAGTGTGGTTATTATATAAGAGTCGCTGCGATACAATCATGCCGACAACAATGATGGCCATGAAGGAAAAAATATAGGCAAGTTTTTGAAGCGTTGAATTGTCGCGCTGATTCATACTGTCCCCGGAGCGGTTTCCACAATCAACCTAACGAAAAATCGGCGATAAAGTTTAAATTAAGGCTATACCGCAAAAGAGGCAAATTTTCGATTGTTGGGCTCTCAAAAGCTACCCAAGTTCAACTACCTGCAGCGGCGGATGAAGCAATGGATGATCCTTCCTCATCCAGGACGATAGTATTTCCCGCGACTGTATCAGCAAAACGTGATCGCTCCCATCTTGCGCCATGCCGTGCAGCACTTCCCAAACAGCGGGATCGCCGCAGGCATCTCGGTCGCCACCTCGAAACATCAGATGACGTGTTGAAGCCAATCGCAACTTCTGCTCCAGGGTAATGAGATCATTTGGCGGGTCCGGGACAACAGTGGGCATATCAGCTTCCTGAAGAATCAATTCAATAAATCCGCTTCGCGAATTGGCAGCATCGCTTTGCAAATCAATAATCGCCGCATCCTTAAATATATCGGCTTTTAAGTGCTGCAGCAATTCCCGCCATTTCACATACTTTCGCCTGATGTGAAGATAGACGGATCTGCCTTCGCGAAAATGGTCTTTGATTATATCACGGGCCGCCAGCCAATCCAGCGGATGAACACCGGCATTTAATTTCAGCAAGGTCATCAACTGTTCCCAGGCAGCGCGATTTTGCAGATCGCGCAAATCCACCAGCTCAGGTGCATAAGCCCCGGAGAGTGAAGGGGGCAAATCACATTCAGTGAAGAGAATCGGGAGAATTTCGGCATTATCAGTCGCCACATCCATTTCCCTCTGCAGCGTAGCATTTTCAATGTATTCCGGGCTAAGCACGGGGATGACCATATTCGCTGCCTCAATCTGCTCCAGAGCACCTGCATTGGCTTGATAGTCGCTGACGCCAAGCACATCTGCTCCGGCAGCAGTGAAGATCGGCAATAAATCATTCATCACCCACTGAACCTGCGCTGTGGCGCAGGAGATAAAGATTTTATCCGCCATCAGGCATCTCCCTAAGTCCGGTTGCGGCCTGCTAAATCAGCCATTTGCTGACGAATCACATCAAGATCTTGCTGAATTTTACTGAGCATATCCAGATTATCCTGACGGGTTTTGTCATGGAACTGCGCCATTTCCTTTTGCAGGTCTTCAACCATGGCCTCAACCTTGTCGGTATTGTCGGCAGTCATCTCGTCAACAAAAACGGCATTGGCAAGTGACAGCCCGAGAATACCCCCAAGGGTTACGGCCATCACAAAAAATCCACGTAGCAGCAATACATCTGCGCCGCTGGCGCCATTTGCCGCCATTTCATCCGGAATCTCAAACCAGCCCTCTATTGTAAACACTTTAAATAGTGAGTAGAGGGAGAGCACCGGATTGCCAAAATACTCCGGGGCCATCTTACTAAACAGAATTGTGGCCCCCATGCTGAATACCAGCAGCAGAATGAACAAGGTGAGAAATACCCCAACCGAGGCCTTTAGCGAACGAACGATCCCGGTAAGTAGATGCTCGGCGTTGGGAATAAAGCGCAGAACTCGAAAAAATCGAAACAGGCGGCCCATCCGCAATACCAGAACGATGGAGAAAAGCTGAACGTCAAGAATCGGCGCCAGAAGGGTTGGCAGACTAACCAGGACGATGATAAAATCAAAACGGTTCCAGGCGCTACTCCAGTATCCGTTAAAGGTCTGGGCAATAATCTTGATCGCAGCTTCCAGGATAAAGTAGAGGATACAAGCATAATCGATGATCAGCAACCTGCCCTGGGTTGCCTCATGAATCTCCGGAAATTCATCGAGGAACAGCACGGCGGTATTCAACAGGATCAGAAAAATAATCAACGGCTCCGCAATCAGGAACCGCACGAGCGGATTTTCGGCAAATTTTTGTCGGAATGTCTTCTCGATGGCGATGCTCCAATGATATTTGAGGTGTTTGCAAAGATTGAAATATAGATGCTTTTTGTGAACTGGTCAACATCGCTGCCAATCTTACCCTTGGACCTGCGATCCCTGGCACACCCTGCTTGTTTGCTGCGCCAGCAGACTAGGGCCCTGTGTCCCCCTTCGAAGTGGGATTCAGGGGGATGTGCCCAGCATTCCAATATTCCATTACTCCATCACCCCAATTTTTTCGTACCTTGTGCTATGATTCTGGCAGCAGACACCCCCCAATACATTCCGGATCTTGGTTTCTTTGTCAAACTGGGCCTTGCCGATCATTTTGCCCTGGCAGACGATCAACAATTTGGCGTGCAGAGTCCGGTCTGCCGGACGGTGATCAAAAGCGCAAGCGGGCGTCAATGGCTAACGGTACCGGTGCTGCATCAGCGGAAACAATTGATTCATGACGTAAAAATTGACCGGCAGCGCCGCTGGCGGCAAAAGCATTTAAAGACACTGCATGTCAATTATGCCTTTGCTCCTTATTTTCCCTACTTTATCGATTTTTTTGAAACGCTCTATCAACGCGAGTGGCATTACTTGATTGATTTAAACCTGACAATCATAGAATACCTGCAGGGCGTATTGCGCATCGAAACAGTCAGCAGCCGTACATCGACGCATTCACTGAGAGGCAACCTCAATCAGCGAACCATTGGTTTATGCCGGGCGACCGGTCAAACTACCTATCTGGCCACAGCTGAAATCATCGATATTCTGGATGCTGATGCATTTGCCGTTGCCTCGCTGAAGCTGGCCCACTTTCAGTGGCAGGAAATCCCGTACAGGCAGCAATTTGGGAGCCATATTTCCGGGCTATCTGTACTAGATTTACTCTTCAATGAGGGTCCGGAGGCCATCTGGATTCTGGCGAAAATTCTTTCGAAATATCCGTATAAAGCGGGAAAATAAGACGCCTTTCAAGGACGACATTTTTTCCTGCACTTTGGCTGCTTCTAAGATATTGTTTTTCAATAGTTTTGAAAGCGAAGATTTTTAGCGATTTCCGATGGATTTATCCAAGTTTTTCCTTGGAAAAAGATCAAAAATTCTGTAAATTCACAAGATAGAATTTTCTACTACATCGCGGAGGAAAATGATGAAATTCAGCATCCAGCGGGATGAGATTTATGCGGCACTTCAGAAGGTGGTAAGCGTCATTCCCAGCCGCTCTACCATATCGATGACACAGAACGTTTTATTCCGGGCGGAAGGCGAGCAGGTTGAGCTTGTTACCACCGATCTGGAGATCACCATGGCCAGTCATGTAAAGGCTAATATTGAGCGCGAAGGCTCATTGGCCATACCTGGCCGTTTGATCCATGACATGGTGCGCGAGCTGCCGAACGGTATCGAATTGACGTTTGAATCAGATAGCAATTATCGCCTGCAGGTGTTGTCGGATTTTGGTCAGTACAAGATCGGCAGCGAGAATCCCGCAGAATTTCCGCAGAAGCCGGAATTGGGAGATGCCCGCGAGGTGTTGATTCCCAACGAGATGTTGAATCGCCTCTTTACCAAAACCGTTTTTGCCTGTTCAACGGACGAACTTCGTCCGGCATTAACCGGTGTGTTTTGTGAATTGGGCAATGAGAAGTTTCGTGCAGTTGCCACAGACGGACATCGACTGGCAATGTTGAACTACGCAGACGACAATCTGCCGCAGGACGGCTTAAATGCCATTATTTCCACGCGAGCCATCAACTTTGTATTGCGCAGCCTGCCCTCCGAAGGTATCAGCGCATTAAATCTCGGCGACAAACACGCCCTCTTCAATATGGATAACACCCGGCTCTACGCCCGGCTGATTGAAGAAAGCTATGTGGACTATAACCGGGTCATTCCGCCCGAGATCAATTTTGAAATGAAAATCGATACCGCCGACTTTTTGTCCTCAGTACGCCGGGTGTCTCTTTTTTCCAATCCTATTACGGCGCAGGTGGTATTGAAAATCACTCCGAATGAAGTCATTATTCAGGCTGAGGATATGGATTACGGCGGTGAGGCTGTGGAAAAGATTCCCTGTGAGTTTAACGGGGACGATTTCACGATTGGCTTCAACTCAAAGTATTTGCAGGATATTCTCAAGCATGTTGATTCACCGCAGGTGGTTCTGCAGATGGTGCGGCCGGACTTTGCGGTGCTGGCGCGACCGGTAGACGGCGCGGAAAATGAAGACCAGCTGATGCTACTGATGCCGATCAGGCTGGAAAATGTGTAAGTTTCTGCTGATCGTCAGCAAAGGCGGACGGGACAGGTGCCCCAATGCGGCTTGAGCGCCTCTCCCTGAGTAACTTCAGGATATATGAGCAGGTCGAATTAACATTCGACGATGGGATCCATGTCATCTATGGCGATAATGGCTCCGGCAAAACAACGATTTTGGAAGCCATTCATTATTTGGCATTAACAAAAAGCTTCCGCACCAAAAGTGATAAGCATTTGATTTTAAATCAGCAAAACATGTTTCGGATTCAGGGAGAGTTTCGCTCCGATGCCGGTCAAAAGCTAACCTCTGCGCTGGCCTACGCCGGAAGCAGCGGCAAACAGCTGACCATTAACGGACAAAAAGCCAATCGCTTTTCTGAATACATCGGCTCCGTTCCGATTGTCCTCCTTCATCCTGCAGATTTAAGTCTTTCTCAGGGCAGCCCCCTGCAACGCCGGCGCTTTCTGGATATTCTTTTATCACAGTCCAGCAAGCTCTATTTGCATCATCTGATCGAATACAATCGCTCGCTCCGGCAGCGCAATCAACAACTGCAGTCCGCAACGTCTCGTGATCCGCAACTGTTGATTCCCTGGGAAGAAAATCTGATTCGCAATGGCGTTCAGCTTATTGAGAAACGCCGCGAGACCATCGAAAAGCTCGATGCCTTAATAAAACATTATTATGGGCAACTCAGCGATAAAGACGACAGCGTAAAGATCATATACCAGACCAACGTCCATCAAAAAGGCGACGACGACCTGGAAGCGGTTTACAGACGCCTTTTCGAGCAGAAACGGCCCCGGGAACGCGATACCGGCACAACAGAACTAGGCCCGCATCGCGACGATATGCTCTTCCTGATCAACGGTAAACCAATGAAGGCTTATGCCAGCCAGGGTGAGCATAAGACGCTGGTGATTGCGCTGAAACTGGCAGAATTTGATTACCTGCAGCTGCAACAGATGCAGCCCCCGATTCTGCTATTCGACGATATTTTCGGGGAACTGGATGCCGGTAGAATTCGCATGATGCTCCAGCAACTCAGCAACATTGGGCAGGTTTTTGTTACAACCACCTCCCGCAATTTCTTTGAGAAGGTCCAGGGCTTTGATGCCCCCACTCACTACTATTTTGTGGAAAATGGCAATATCGCCGCCCTGGCATCCTGACCTGAATTTGTATTTAACGCTTGCGACAAGAAGTGAACATTTGTATACTTTTATACTGGGCGTAATTTCATGAGGCGTAAAAAGCCTTTTAGCAACGAGAAAAAAATTCGCGACTCAATCCTGGGCTTCCTGAAGGCTGCCGGATTGCGCGAGCGATTCGATGAGAATCTGTCTATTGCTTATTGGGATACCACCGTCGGCAAAGAAATTGCCGCGCAAACTGAACCGAAGAAAGTCGTGGATGGCATCATGTTCGTTAAAGTTGATAATGACGCCTGGCGGCAGGAGTTATCCTTCTTCAAACACGAAATCATTCAAAAATTAAACGATAAAATCGGAAAATCTGCAATCAAGGAAATTAAATTTTACTGAGGAACAGATAGTTATGGCAGAAAAGAAAAGCACCCCCAAGAATTCATACTCTGCTGACAATATTCAGGTCCTAAAAGGGCTTGAAGCGGTCAGAATGCGACCTGCCATGTATATCGGTGATGTGACCAGTCGCGGTCTCCACCACCTGGTATATGAATTGGTCGACAACAGTATCGATGAAGCCTTGGCGGGGTTTTGTACGGAAGTAAATGTCGTTATTCACGAAGGCGAAAAAATCACGGTGCAGGACAACGGCCGCGGTATCCCGGTAGGCAAGCATAAGGATTCCGGCAAATCAGCCCTGGAAGTGATTATGACCGTCCTTCACGCTGGTGGTAAGTTTGACAAGGACACCTATAAGGTTTCCGGCGGTTTGCACGGTGTTGGTGCATCGGTGGTAAACGCCCTGGCCGAAAGTTGCCACGTCGAAGTATATCGCGATGGCGCAGTTTGGGAGCAAGATTATGAGCGCGGTATTCCAACCGGTCCGGTAGCCAAAACCGGCAAAAGCAAGAAGACCGGGACCAAAACCACCTACCTGGCTGACGATACTATCTTCCGCAAGGTCAAGTACGAATTCGACATTCTAGCCAAACGTCTTCGTGATCTGGCCTTCCTGAACAAAGGCCTGAAAATTGTGTTGACGGATGAGCGCGAAGAAGGCCGGGAAGAGATCTTCCATTATAAGGGCGGTCTTATCGAATTCGTAAAATATCTCGATGAAAACCGCATCAGCCTGCACAAGCCGATCTACTTCGAAGAAGAAAAAGAAGGCGTTCAGGTTGAAATCGCCTTCGGTTATAACGACTCCTTCAGCGACAACATTTTTACCTACTGTAATAATGTAAATACCATCGAAGGGGGTACTCACCTTAGCGGTTTTAAGTCCGCCCTCACTCGTACCCTCAATAGCTACGGCAGCAAAAACAACCTGCTGAAAAACACGACCTTGCAGGGTGAGGATACTCGCGAAGGTCTGACAGCCATTGTTAGCGTAAAAGTTGGCGAGCCGCAGTTCGAAGGTCAGACCAAGACCAAGTTGGGTAACGGTGAAGTCCGTGGTATTGTAGAATCTACCGTAAATGAAAAACTGGCCGAATTTCTTGAAGAGAATCCTTCGGTTGGTAAGAAGATCATCGAAAAAGGTCAGGCCGCAGCCCGCTCCCGTGAGGCAGCAAAGAAAGCCCGCGAGCTGACCCGCCGTAAAAGCGCCCTGGAAAGTGGTAGCTTGCCCGGCAAACTGGCCGATTGCTCCATTAGCGATCCGGAACAGTGCGAAATCTATCTGGTGGAGGGTGATTCGGCGGGTGGCTCGGCAAAGCAGGGCCGCGATCGTCGCTTCCAGGCTATTCTACCGCTGAAAGGTAAAATCCTGAACGTGGAAAAAGCACGCCTGCACAAAATCCTTTCCAACGATGAAATCAAAACCATCATTACTGCCCTGGGCACCGGCATTGGTGACGGCGATTTTGATGGTGAAAAGCTACGCTATCACAAAATCATTATCATGACAGATGCCGATGTGGATGGCTCACACATTCGCACGCTCTTACTAACATTCTTTTTCCGTTATATGAAAGAGTTGGTAGAATTGGGACATGTCTACATTGCCCAACCACCACTATACAAAGTGAAGAGCGGCAAACAGGAAGCATATGCATATGATGATGATGAGAGAGAAGAAGTTATAAAGCGCTTCAGCAAAAACGGCAAAAATGGCAATGTTAACATTAGTCGTTATAAGGGTTTAGGTGAAATGAACCCGGACCAGCTTTGGGAAACAACCATGGATCCTGAAAAGCGTACGCTGATGCAGGTAACCCTGGAAAATGCTGCTGAAGCAGATCACATTTTCAGCACCCTGATGGGTGACCAGGTCGCGCCGCGCCGCGCCTTTATCGAACGCAATGCCAAATATGTCCGTAACCTGGATGTGTAGGGATATTTGCTAAAACATTGAGTCAGCTGGTTTAGTCTCACGAGGCTGTCCCCCCTCTATCTCCTCCCGGGGGGAGATAGAGGGGGGACAGTACAGACAAAGCTCAGGGTTCAATGTAATGAAACACCAGCATAAGATTTCAACAACGTTAGATCATACTAGATAAGAGGTAGCACTTTAATGGATTTACAACGGCAACGAATTGTTCCACTGGATATCGAAGAGGAAATGAAAAATTCCTACCTCGATTATTCCATGTCTGTTATCGTCGCCAGAGCACTTCCGGATGTCAGAGACGGATTGAAGCCGGTGCATCGCCGGGTTCTCTATGGAATGTCGGAATTGTCAATGTACTTTAACAGACCCTACAAGAAGAGCGCGCGCGTGGTCGGCGAAGTTCTCGGTAAGTATCATCCGCATGGTGACTCTGCAGTATATGACACCATGGTTCGCATGGTACAGGACTTCTCCCTGCGCTATCCGCTGATCGACGGACAAGGCAACTTTGGTTCGATCGACGGTGACTCCGCAGCAGCGATGCGTTATACCGAAGTTCGCCTGATGCGCCTTTCCAATGAGATCTTGAAAGACCTCGAAAAAAATACGGTAAGCTTCAAGCCGAACTTTGATGACACACTGGAAGAACCGCAAATTTTGCCCAGCGTTTTCCCAACCTTGCTGTGCAATGGCGCTTCCGGTATTGCAGTAGGGATGGCCACCAACATTCCGCCCCATAATCTGACGGAAGTTATTGGCGCGCTTATCAAGCAAATCAAAAATCCCGAACAGAGCGTCGAAGAAATTATGGAGCATATCAAAGGCCCTGATTTCCCGACCGCCGGCATCATCTACGGCAGCGCCGGTATCAAAGAGGCCTACGAAACCGGCCGCGGGAAAGTCAAGGTTCGTGCACGTGCTAATATCGAGCATGCGCGTCAGAACCGCAGCCGCATTATCGTTTCCGAACTGCCTTATCAGGTAAACAAGTCCTCGCTGATCGAAAAGATTGCCGGACTGGTTCGCGCCAAGAAACTGGAAGGCATTTCTGACATTAAGGATGAATCGGATCGTGATGGCATGCGCATGGTTATCGAGCTGAAGCGTGATGCGACCCCGGAAGTTGTACTGAATCATCTCTATAAGCACACGCAAATGCAGACAACTTTTGGTATCATCAATCTGGCATTGGTAAACGGCCAGCCGAAGGTAATGCCGATCCGTGAAATGCTACAGCATTTCATTGATCACCGCCTGGAAGTAATTCTGCGCCGCACCCAGTTCGAGCTGGAAAAAGCTGAAGCACGGGCTCATATCCTGGAAGGTTACATCATCGCGCTGGACAATATTGATGAAATTATTGCCATCATCAAGAAGTCACGCAGTCCGGAAACTGCCCGCGATAACTTAATGAAAAAATTCAAGTTATCGGAAATTCAAGCCAAGGCAATTCTTGATATGCGTCTGCAGCGCCTGACCGGTCTGGAACGCAAGAAAATCGAAGATGAATATAAAGAAATCATCAAAACGATTGCGCGCCTCAAGGCGATTTTGGCCAGTCGCGAACTGCAAATGCAGTTGATCGAAGAAGAGCTGTTGGAACTGCAAAAAACCTACGGCGATGAGCGCCGCACCGAAATTATCAAGAACTATGAAGAGTTCTCGATCGAAGATATGATCGCAGAAGAAGATATGGTCATCACCATTACCAAAGATGGCTACATCAAGCGCTTCCCGGTTAGCGGCTATCGCCGTCAAAACCGCAATACCCGCGGTAGTACCGGCGCCGTTGCCAAGGGCGAAGACTTCGTTGAACATCTCTTCATCGCCTCAACACATCATTACATCCTCTTCCTCACAGATCGAGGAAAGTGTTATTGGCTGAAGGTTCACGAAATTCCGCAAATTGGAAAAGCCGGAAAAGGCCGAGCCGTCATCAATATGCTGCAGGTGGAAAAAGGCGAGAACATCAAGAGCTTCATTACCGTGAAAGAGTTTTCGGATGATCAATTCGTAACCTTCGCAACCCGTAGCGGCACGGTGAAGAAAACCAACCTGATGGCCTTCAGTAAACCGCGCCGCGATGGCATCTATGCTATCAAGCTCAACGAAGATGACACGCTGATCGAAGCAAAATTGACCGACGGCAATAATGACATCGTCCTGGCAACTTCGATGGGACAGGCCATTCGCTTCCCTGAAAGTGAAGTTCGGGAAATGGGCCGTGTTGCTGCCGGTGTTCGTGGTATTACCCTTGCCAAGGGTGATGTTGTAATCGGCATGGTTGTCATCAAGCGTGAAGGCTCACTGCTTTCTGTTTCGGAACTTGGCTACGGAAAGCGAACTGACTTTGGCGAATACCGCATCACGCATCGTGGTGGTAAAGGTATCCGCACCTTCAAGGTCAACGACAAAACCGGCAAGCTAGTGTCGATCAAGGAAGTGGTTGATGAAGATGATTTGATGCTCATTTCGGACTCTGCTGTGGTTCTGCGCATCAAGGTCGGCAATATCAGCACCATCGGTCGCGACACAATGGGAGTTCGTCTCATGCGCCTTGATGAAGGTGCGAAGGTCAGCGATGTTGCCCGGATCGCTACTGAGGACGCTGAAGAAACCCCGGAATAAATACGAAGCTAATATTTAGCTTTTTCAATAACCTAGCCGCTGAGAATCAAAAACCGTTTTGATTCTCAGCGGTTTCTTTGTATTCTTTGACGTTGAAACCTATGACCGTAATACGTATGATATTCAGGATTTAACTAATGAAGAAGATTTCTGACTCCACCATTCGGCGCCTATCGAAGTACTACCGCTCCCTGGAACAACTGATTGAGAACAGTATTGATACTGTTTCTTCGGATCAGCTGGCAGAAATGGACGGTATTACTTCAGCCCAGGTCAGAAAGGATCTCTCATTCTTCGGGACTTTCGGGAAACGCGGCCTGGGCTATAACACCAAGGCATTGAAAGAACAAATTGGCGATATTCTCGGCCTGAATAGAAAGTGGCGAGTCGCCATAGTCGGCGCCGGTAATATCGGTCGCGCATTGGTCAACTACGCTGAATTTTCCAAACAAGGCTTCAATGTTTGTTTAATCATGGATACAGATTCGGAAAAGGTTGATGAGCAAATTCATCACTTAACCGTAAAAGATGCGGCAAAGATGAAGGAACACATCAAGGCGGAGAAGATAGATATCGGTATTATTGCCGTTCCGACTTGGGCTGCTCAAAATACTGCAGAAGAATTGATGGATGCCGGGGTCAAAGCGATTCTTAATTTTGCACCAATCAGCATTAAGGCGCCTAAGGGCATACACGTCAAGAACGAGAATACTGCCATTGAAATTGAGGCGCTCTCCTATTACCTGACAAATGGTTCCGGCTAAAGCTGTTTGTCTGAATTCCCCTCAGTGTTATTGAGAAATAGATATTGAATTGAACAAAAAAGGCCCGGAACATCATGTTCGGGCCTTCTTCGTTTTGGGCAATATGTATCTCTCCGACAATCACCGGCAGCAGCCGGCGACATGTGCGGGATCAATACAGATAAAGATTTACTTCAGTTCCTGCGAACGCTTGAAAGCAGCTTCTGCTTTATCAGCCATTTCGCTCTTTCCATACAACAACGCCAGGTATTCCCAGAGTGTGGCGTCATCCGGATAGGTCTCTACAACGCTCTCAAGGTAAGTGATACCTTCGGAATGCAAATCTTCCGTTTGAACATAACATACAGCCATGATCTTGGCAGTATTGATGTCATCTCCGTTGATTTCCATATTCTTCTTGAAGAATGGAATCGCCTTCACATACTGCTGCTGATTATAATAAGTAACGCCAATGTTGTAACTAAGATCAGGATTATCCGGATCCAGTTCGATCGCCTTGGCGAAATAGCTCTGTGCGGATTCCCAATTCTGATTGCCTGCTTCCATTTGTCCAAGCTGCTGATAAACAGCGGCATTGCCAGGATTTAATTCAATCGCTTTCTTATAAGCGGCAGTTGCTTCGTCCATTTTACCTGAACGAAGGTAGATGTCACCAGCAGCGAGAAGCAGGTTTTCATCATCCGGATATTGCTTCAGGCCTTCGCCAAGTACCATTTCGGCACCGGAGGAATCACCGGTGAAGAGCTTGGCAATTGCCAGAGGTTGATACGGCTCTGAACGCGAAGGATCTGCATTCTTGGCAATCATCAATTTATCGATAGCCTTCTGCATCATGTCCTTGTCGTCTGCTTCCATTGCTGAATTAACCAGCTTCACTGCAGAATTGTAATTATCAGCAAACAGGTTGGTGCGATACTGATTAACTGCCTCTCCCAACTTTGCTGTGCCACCACCAAAATTAACGTTTTGGGCCGGATTCAAAGCCAGGGCCTTATCAAAGGCATCATTCATAACCGCATAATCTTTTTTGTGCTCGCCATTCAAATATCCCCAGTAGAACTGCGCTTCGGCATTACCCGGATATTTTTCTACGGCTTCTTCAGCTGAGGCATAGGCTTCATCCAGAAGGTTCTTTTGCATGTTAATAACAGTCCCTTCAACTTCCGGCGGTCTACATGCCACCAGCATCAGGGCTGCTATAATGAAAATCAGCCATTTTGTGCCCGCATTTTTCATAGTTTACTCCTTGTCATTAATGGGTTTTATTTGTCAAATGCATTGCGAATGTTTTCAGTATAAGGCGGATAAAGAATCCCCTTTTCGGTAATGATACCGGTAACCAGATCCGGCGGTGTGACATCAAATGCCGGATTCCAGCAATCAGCATCATCCGGAGCTATCTGGCATTGCTGAAATACTTTACTCACTTCGTGGCTGGCACGATTTTCAATAGGAATATCGTCGCCGCTTGCTGCATCCAGATCGACCGTTGATAATGGGGCCGCCACATAAAAGGGCACATTATGATGTTTGGCCAGTATTGCTACGCCATAGGTCCCGATCTTGTTTGCAACCGCGCCATTGGCTGCAATCCGGTCCGAACCAAGAATAACCAAATCAACCATTTTTTGCTGCATCAGGGAAGCAGCCATATTATCGCATAATAACTTGGATGGAATCCCTGCCTGCATCAATTCCCACATTGTCAGGCGGGCACCCTGGAGGAGAGGACGGGTTTCATCAGCATAAACCGTAATATTTTTACCCGCCTGATGCGCCGTATAAATGACGCCTAACGCAGTACCGATACCGCCGGTTGCTAATGCCCCGGTATTACAATGCGTCAGAATACGTGCGCCGTCCGGAATTACTTCCAGACCATGTTCCCCCATTTGCTTACAGCGCTGGAAATCATCTTCATGTAATTCAATTGCCAGGCGGAGCAGACGCTCTTTCAAGTCGTTGGTCGACTGATCAGTTACAGCCTGTAATTGATCCTTAATTCGCTGAAGCGCCCAAAACAGGTTCACTGCCGTAGGCCGTGATTTGGATAAGTAGTCAATTTTCTTATCCAATTCCACAAAAAAATCATCTGGTGAGGCTGCTTGAACATCTCGCATACCGAGATATAACCCATATGCCGCTGATATTCCAATTAGCGGCGCCCCGCGTACCCGTAATTTTTGTATTGCTTCAAAAATTTGTTCAATGGTGGTGATTTCGGAGTAGACGGTCCGGATAGGTAATTCGGTTTGATCAATGATCTTTACATGGTCGCTCTTCCATTCAATGGCTTGAACCATATAATAGCCTCTAAGTCGTTACGTGAGAATGTATTACAACCCAATCAATATTTCAACACCTTTTCTTTTTTCGAACGGTGTTATTCGCTATTGCGGATCAGCTGGTAATACCCATCTTAATTGAGCGAACGGCCGCCATCAACGTTAATTGTCGCACCGGTGATGAAATCACTGCCCTCCAGCAAAAACGTTACGGTTTTGGCAATATCCTCCGCCGTGCCAACGCGCTGAAGTGGCGTCTTGTCGATAAGCATTTGCTCTTCTTCTGCATCATACTCATCTGCCAGTAAAACCGTTCCCGGACAAACGGCATTTACCGTTACTTGCGGCGCAAGTGCTTTCGATAGTCCCCGTGTCAGGGCAATGACGCCGGCTTTGGACACGCAATAAGGAATATATGAAGGCCACACCCGTTCCGCAGCAACATCTGCAATATTGACGATCTTTCCGCTGCCCTGCTTAACCATTACTTCCCCCATCGTCCGGCACCCCAAATAGACCCCTTTCAGGTTGACGTTCATGAAGTCATCCCATTCCGCCTCACTGGATTGTAAAAAAGGCGTTTTATAGAAAATCGCAGCGTTATTAACCAGGACATCGATCCGGCCAAATTCTGTCAGGATCACGTCGCGCATCTTCTGCCAAGCCTCTGCACGAGAGATATCACCCTGAACGACAAGTGGCGTTGAACCGATTTCTGCAACTTCCGCTGCCGTTGCTTCTGCTTGCTCCTTGTTTGAGCGATAATGGATAACCACGCGAGCACCCCGCGAAGCCACAAGCATTGCCGTTGCCTTGCCGACACGAATCGCACTGCCGGTAATCAGCACAACTTTATTCTTTAAGTCCATGTAGTCTGTCTTTCATTTGTTCTGAACATCACCGTTAGCTTAAAGCGACGGCATACCCTACAGTTTTGCGTCCAAACTTAGAAAAGAAATGCTCGCCACAAAAGAATTTTTGTGATTTTTGCGACGCAGTGCTTTGCAACAGCAATAACCATAAGCAAATTATAAGTCCATTCCTTCAAGTCAGATCACCGAAAACCGACCATTCAATGAGAAGGAAGAGAAAAGGAGTGCAGTATCAAAAGGGAAATTGACATAGCAACTGGCCTTGGCAGCATTGATCCGGCAAAGCGTTTGAACGCACTTGCCAGGATTGAAGAAGACCTGGCCGAGCTTTATGTCGAAGATATTGTTCGCCTCCTGACTGATGATGACCAGGAAATTCGCAGGCTGGCGCTCGTCCGCTTTGATGAAATCCCCCTGGAACGCCGGATCATAAAAATGATCTCCTACCTGGAGTACAGGGATTCCATGACACGTTTTTTTGCCGAATCCTACCTGATGGAGCAGGGCAAAGACGGGATCTCTATTATTTCTCAGCAGTTAAATAGCGGCATGCCTACCAGCAGCAAAATCCGCCTTGTTTATCTTTTGTCAAAAATAGATCACGACGATGCCCTTGAGGTTATCGCTGCACAACTCAATGGAACCAATGAACCGGTAATGGCTTCAGCCATTAATGCCTTGAGCCGCCGTGGCGCCGCTCAATACCAGGCGCTGGTCCGTCATTGCTTTGGCCGCAACTTATGTAGATGGGAATGTATTCGTTTTTTGGCAAACTTTATATCCGATGAAAATACACTACTCTTCAGAGACATTTTAGATGGTCCGGATCTCGACTTACAGTTGGAAGCAGCACGCGCACTGGCCCGTATGCGTGATTTCTCTGCACTTCCGCAGCTGATTTTCAAATCAACTGATCCAGCCGGGCCACATAAAAGCGACATCCTCATGGCCATATCCGACATTATCACCACCAACCCTCAGGAGAATTTCGTCCTGCCTCAGCAGCTACGCGAATCGTTCCTGGAATTGCTGGACAGCAATGAACCCGGGGCACTTCTGGCCGCCGTCAAGGCGCTGGCGAGATTCACAGACAAAACAGTCCTCGAAGAATTGACTGGGAAAATCGGTAAATCATCAATCGCCGATGAAATTATTTATCAAATTCTCACATCACATGGATTATCGAGTATTCCGATTATCATAAGGAAACTGACAGATAAAGCAATTCCTGTGGCTCATGGTCTGCAATTTCTGCTCAGCATGGTGGCAGACTCCAGCACCACGCAATTGAACAGGGACGAAATGGCACTGATCCGCACCGCCGGTGACTATATTCTGACACAGTTTGCTACCCTAGACCCGAATAGTAAACTCAATACAATGCAAACATTTACGGGCTACGATTTACCGGGTGCAATCGAAATCGTACAGTTGGCAATGGATGACGATATTGTACCAGTTCGCCCCCCGGTTGCGCGGGTTACTAATCCCGGATCAACCGTAGATGACAATTGATCCACAGCGTCAAAATTGACACACATCTCTTTTTTTTATTTTTTTTATTTAAGACGCTGCTAGTACCGCCGATGATGGGTGTATAGCTAAAGTGCCATATTGAAGCCTGATATTCCTATTCGCTTGTTCGACATTCTCTGACAAAACACCGCTGGCAACAACGACAACTACACGCTTTACTTGTGGGGTAAAAGCATGCAAAAGACAGTATTAATTGTCGACGACTCTGAATCCATCCGCAACCTGGTTGAAGTATACCTTGAGCGAGAGGAGCTGGAAATTGTCCAGGCACAGGATGGCGCGGATGCCCTGGAACGTAGCCGCGAACAGCATTTCGATCTAATTGTCACCGATATAAATATGCCCAACTTGAATGGCTATCAGCTGATAGAGGAGCTGCGATCCAATCCGGCCTATGAGGACGTTCCAATCGTGATTCTATCTTCCTTGGGTCATGAACAGGATATTGAATACGGTTATCAGGTGGGCGCAAATGCGTACGTCGTGAAGCCCTTTGATCGTGAAATGATTTCAGGGCAGGTGTATTCTCTGATTGATCAGAACTGGATTTCCTGACCGGCCTAGTTTGCAGATAGCACTGTTCGGATGACATCCAACAATTTTTCTGCAGTATATGGCTTGTGTAGAAAAGCGTCGGCTTCCTTACCTACCATTTCACTCACTTTCGCATCTTCCATAAATCCACTTGATGCGATAATCTTGACATTGTTTTTGATTTTACGAATCGCGTCAATGGTAGCGCCGCCGTCCATTACCGGCATCATCATATCAGTGATCACAACCTGGATATCGTTCTTATACTGCGCATACATACCAACGGCTTCGGCACCATCCCGGGCAATCATTACTGAATATCCATAGGTTTCCAGGGTTTCGCGGGTAATTTCCAGAATAGAGGTTTCGTCATCAACAATCAGGATCAGTTCGCCATTGCCATTGGTCACCGCTGGTTCTTCCGGCTCATATTCAACCGGTTCCAAATCTGCCTCAGCCGGTACGTATACATCAAAAACAGTACCGTGAACCTCATCGCTGGAAACATTGATGAAGCCGCCATGACTTTTCACAATCGCGATCACAGTCGACAACCCTAACCCGGTTCCCTTGCCGGGCGCCTTGGTCGTGAAGAACGGCTCAAAAATCTTGGTGATGATGTCATCACTGATGCCAATACCGGAATCAACCACTTTTATGCGCACATAGCTGCCGACTTTCGCTTCGAGATGACTGCGCACAAAAGCTTCATCGAGCACCACATTCTCTGCCTGAACCAGCAAGTTTCCACCCTGCGGCATCGCATCACGTGCATTTACGCAAAGATTCAACAATACCTGGTGAAGCTGAGTTGGGTCACCCGCCACTGTCCATAATCCCGGCTTTACATCTACCTTGATATGAATTGACTTTGGAAAGGTTTCAAGAACGATCTTTTCCAGATCGACAATAAGATGCGGCAACTGGATTGGAATCCGTTCCCCTTCCACACCGCGAGCGAAAGTAAGGATTTGCTTGACCATATCAGCGCCGCGCTTAACGTTCGACTCCACTGTTTGCAGAATCCGCTGGCTTTTCTCGTCAGTAAAACGTACTTCGAGAATTTGGACAGCGGTCAGAATCGGCGCCAGCACATTATTGAGGTCATGCGCAATACCGCCGGCCAGTGCACCAATACTTTCCATCCGCTGCGCTCGCAAAAACTGCGCTTCAATTTTCTTCTTTTCGGTGATATCAGTATTGACAACCAGGATGGACTTCGCTTCATCCTTATTATCATGGACGAGGGTCCAACGGCTTTCTACGACAATGCTGCGACCTTCCTTGGTTACCTGGCGCAGTTCGCCCTGCCACTCATACTCATTGAGTACGGTGCGACGAGCAGCAATAAACTGCTGGGTATTGCTATGAAAGAGCATGTCGTAAACATTGTTGCCAATCGCTTCTTCTGTTTTCCAGCCATAGAGGCGTTCAGCACTCTTGTTCCAATAAATAATGTGATCATTGAGGTCACACACCAGGATGGCGTCCTGGGCTTTGTCCAAGAGTGCTGCCTGCTCACGAATTTGGTTTTCTGCGCGCTTACGAGCGGTCGTATCACGGGCAATTGACATTATCGTCAAGCGATCATTCAATTCAAACAGATGAGCGCTGATTTCTACCGGTGTCCGAATCCCGGTTTTGGTCATAAATTCATCTTCATAGATGATATGCTTATCGCGAATCAATCGGTTAATCTGTTCATCGAGCAAAATGCCATCCAGCTGAACAGAGATCGAGCGCGGAGAAAGCTTCAGAAGTTCCTTGCGGCTATAGCCCAGTTTCTGACAGGCAACATCATTGACCTCGATGAAGTCCATAACCTCATATTTATCATTGAGATGATGAACAAAAATGGCATCATTGCCACTATTAAAGAGCATGCGGTAGCGATTTTCACTATCATGGAGCTGCTCTTCCGCACGTTCCCGTTCCAGTATCTGGTGACGTAGAATTCGATTGGCCTTGGTCAGTTCTGCCGTTCGTTCGTCAACACGCACTTCCAGGCCGTCTTTGGTGCGCTGCAATGCTTCTTCTGTCTGTTTACGCTCCGTGATATCCCGGTAAATGGTCGCAACAGCAATCAAGGATCCGGTTTTGGGATGTCGAACAGTAAAAGCATTTATCAACGTGGGCCGCAAGCGATTTTCCAGCAAGTTCAGCAAGGGAATTTCGCCGGTCCACATGCCTTCATTAATAACTGTCGGAATCAGTGTTTCATAGATAAAGCCCTTTAAATCGGGCGGGTGAAAATCTGAGATACGCTTGGTCGAGATATCATCATCTTTGTCAATCTTGAGGATTTCATGAGCAGCTTCATTCGCATAGATCAGATGGCCATCTGGCAAAGCCATCAAAATCACATCATTGCTATTTTCTACAAGTGAGACAAACTTCTGGCGTTCTTCTTCCAGTAAATTCTTTTCTGCAATTTGCCGTTTTAAAGAATCATTCGAGTTCAGGAGCTCTGCTGTTCGTTCCTTGACCCGCAACTCCAGCTCGGCATGTGCTTCACGAAGCGCTTCCTCAGAACGCTTGCTCTCGGTAATGTCGGTAATAATACCAAAAGATCCCTTTACTCGCCCGGATGAATCGATAATCGGCACACCGCTGATCTTTACCCAAATTGGCTCGCCACCCTTGCGGCGCATTTCGATTTCATATTGATCAGCAATCTTTTGAGTACGCAAACGATTCTTCTCGCGAATGGTCTCCCGACCGCTTTCAGTGAAAAGCAACTCATAACCAACTTTGCCAATCAGGTCACCTTCGGTATAGCCAAGCATTTCAAAAATCCGGCGATTGGCAAACTGAACAACATCACTGTTGTCCACGATCATTACGCCTTCCTGCATATTGTTGATCAAAGTTCCAAAACGCTGCTCTGATTCCCAGAGTGCTTTTTCCGTGCGATTGCGGAATACATTTTCACGGACAAATGCCAGTAGATAGACTTGCCGCTCTATCTCAATAGCCCACGCTGACATTTCTACAGAGAGGCGTTCGCCCTCAACTGTTTCCAGGAAAAGTTTGTTGCTTCGTCCTTCCCCATCGTTTTGCACTTGCTCGAAAAGTTGGCGAAAGGCTTGTTCCTGGTCAGATGGGATGGCAGCAAAATTGACAGAGAACGCCGTGTCCGGGTCAAAACCGAGGAGACGGCAGGCATGATCATTTAAGGTAAGGATACAACTTTCGTAGGGATCAAGAATAACAATTGCTTCGCTGCAATTTGCGAATATGGTCTTGAATACGTGCAGGCTTTTATCAAGATTTTGTTCTACTCCCCGTGGTTTTATCCCCTGGGAATCTTCATGAGTAGGATGCTTAATTATCCTGGAAGGCATGAGCGGACTTTCTCGAATCATATGAGCACAATACCAACAGCACATTTTGAGCTGCTAAACATAATATAAGTAGCAAATTTAAAAGTACTTGCTACAAAACACGTTCAAGGATCAATTTTTTACGACATCATTCAAAATTTCACGTATTTCTCCAACAACATCTACCGGAGAGTAAGGCTTTTGTATAAAGGCATGCATGCCGGATTTTTGCAGGCGCTCCTTTTCTTCAGGATCAAAATATCCGCTGGCGAAAACAAAATTTACATCGGGATTCATTTCATAAATGGCCCAGAACACTTCGTAACCATTCATTTTCGGCAGGCCCGCATCCGTAAATACCAGGTCAATTTCATTCTGATGATTGCGATACACTTCAACCGCCTCTTCCCCATCACGGGCAACCAGAATTTCGTAGCCATTCCGCTTGAATACCTGGCTGAGGAGGTTGACTAAAGAATGCTCATCCTCGACAATCAGCACAGTCTCGCTGCCTTTCATATTGGGACGAGGGTGATCGACGACTTTTTCAGCGGGGGCTACATCCTTTAGAGCCGGAAAATAGAGGAAAAACGTGGTGCCTTTTCCTCGCTTACTTTCGACATGGATTTGGCCATCATGCCCCATTACAATGCCGTACACCACCGAGAGTCCTAGTCCGGTTCCCTGCCCGTGTAACTTAGTGGTAAAAAATGGCTCGTAGAGACGCTTGAGCGTTTCTTCATCCATGCCTTCGCCATTATCAGAGACACATATTTCCACATAGTCGTCCGGGGGGATATCAGGCAAACGCTTCTTAAGCGCGCTATGCTGCACCTTCGCGGCAGAGATGGTTATTTCTCCGCTTTCGGCAATGGCATCCCGGGCATTTAAGGAGAGATTCAAAAGGGCACGATGAAGCTGATGCGGATCACCCTGGATAAAAGGCAAATCCTCTTCGAGATTGAGATTTAATTTAACAGCTTCCGGAAATGTTTCCTGAAGCATTTTGCCAAGTTCACGGACCAGGGATGAAATATGTACAGGACCAAATTCAGCATCCATACGTTTGGCAAATGTCAGAATTTGATTCACCAGGTTGGTCCCACGATCAATGGCTTCGTGAACGGTGCTAAAACGCTCGATGTTTTGCTCTGGCGACGCTTCACGGTCTTCTTCAATCAGCGCGACATGCCCAAGTATGATCCCCAAAATGTTGTTGAAATCGTGCGCGATGCCGCCAGCCAGGGTCTCAACGCTTTCCATTTTCTGCATTTGCAGCACGCGATCTTCCAACAACTTTCTGTCGGTATTGTCAAAAATATAGCCACGAAGTTCATGAACATTACCATCATCATCCAGCTTTGCGCTGACATTCTCAATGACATACAGCGCAGATCCATCGCGACGGCGCATCCGGGACTCAAAATTTTCCAGCTTTTTCCGTGCAGTGAGTGCCTTCATAAAATGGTGATAGCTTTGCGGATCATCAAATAGGGAGGCAAATGATTCTCCAATGGCATCTGCCACGCTTTCAAAACCGAAGATATCGGCAAAAGCGGGGTTACAGGCAATAATGCGCTGATTGCCGTCTACAATAAAATCCCCGGTCAAATCCTCTTCAAAAAAGCGCCGATAGCGCTCTTCACTACGGCTAAGCGCTTCAGTGGCCATGCGCTCTTCAGTCACATCCCGGGCAATTCCCTGGACAATCGGAACGCGGTCTTCACTAAGGACGACCCGATTGCGAAATTCAAGCACATGCGGGTTTCCGGACTTGTCAATGATTGTCCGCGCTCCTGCAAACTCCATACGTTCCTTTATCGTTGCAAGATAGCCCTCAACCCGATCTTCCTTCTCTGATGGTGCGAGATCACGGAGATTATGCCCAACAAGCTCTTCGGTAGTAAACCCTAATGTTCGAAAAGCTGCCTCGTTAACGTGCAGGACATCCCCTTCCAGCGTATGCGAGAAAACGATATCCGAGATGGTATTGAGCAGTTCATCGTATTTCTGCTCATGTTCACGAATGGAATCCAGCTTCTCCTGCTGAACAGCCCTCTCCCGTTGACGCACTTGTCGTAAAACAGCAGCCGTAAAAGCAAAAACCGCGAGACCTAGAATCGCGAGAGCTAGATATGATATAAAGAAGTCTGGGGTAGTATTGGACACAGAAAACCTCTGATGTAGAATGCGTATGCTACGATATCGGTTGCATAGTGAATATTCCAGATAACATGTAATTGACTTTGGTTACTCTCGACTATGACGTTCCCCAGCGCGGCCAAAACAACATTTGTGGAACAATAAAGAA
Organism: Calditrichia bacterium; assembly: GCA_028284445.1. GTDB lineage: Bacteria > Calditrichota > Calditrichia > RBG-13-44-9 > J075 > JANQRS01. Next base: position 204,207 of record JANQRS010000029.1, on the reverse strand, counting down.
AGACAGCGAATGAAATCCAGAACTTTGCACTTCGAAATAAGTAAGGAATGCTTTCTTCAACTTGTAAGTAGATGGTGTACAGGGCGACAACGGCTAGAATTGTTCTCGAAATAGTAGCAGAGAACGTATCAAATTGGGTAAGGTCCTCAACGAAGAGCTTACAGAAAAGCCAGAACAGAAAGTAAACAGGGATCAAGTAATGAAGCGCTCTTTGCAGCAGCTCGTCGCGTTGCCAAAAAGACAAGACAGCAATAACGATCGAAAATTCGACAAGCGTATATATATGCCATAAAATCAGATTGTTTTGACCAAAACTGGCCATCAATATGCTTACAACGCCATTAACCAAACCGGCAGTCAGGAAAAGCAGCACCAACTTCATGTCCACATTGAATTCTTTGCGACGTCGAAAACCAATAGTGATAGCGGCGATGCAGGCCAGAACAGGGACAACAACAAGGATCGGATAAATCAAGAGTCTCTCCACATGGTAACAGCAAGAATTGCAGAACGATAGCACGACATCCTGAGGCAGGCATCCGGCCTATTCATTCTGCTTAACTGCAGGTCGATCTGCTTACCGGGAATTGGTAAAGCGGATCAGTAAACCATATTTTTTTCGTTTTTCGGCATGTATCCAGTTGCGCAGCGAGGCTGTAAAAACTACGCATCTTTACGACATCAAGATACAACTATGTCTATTTCTTTTTGTGAGGCAGCTCTCAGTTTGAGCGTAGTCGAATATTTCGTGGGAGATCAGGAGCATAGGGTGGATTACACAAAAAAAGCCTCCCGCAATATTTCAAATGGGGAGGCTTTTGAAAGTCTACATTTCCAGTTCAATATCTCTTATTGAGCACTTGTCTCTTCCTGCGGCTCTTCATCAGTCGGTTCATTTAACGGGCTTTCATAAGGACAGAACGGCGGACAAGGAAACCACAATTCAGCAAGTTCACCTTCATACTTATCATTGCCATCCTCAGTAACACCCACTACAACCATATTTGGACGGCCATCGTCAAACTCACCATAGTAAAGACGCAGAGCAACAACGTCTTCCTGGTTCAGAATCTTCAGCATTGCATCTTTCCCGAAAACACCGCTATTGGCCTGCGCGTAGGGGTGGTTTGTTCGAAAGTTCTTCGTGAACTGAATTGCCTGATCCAATGAGATCGAGTGATCTTCATGGCCGGTAAACATAGCCTTTGCTTCCTTCTTTGTTTGCTCGGCATCATTTAGAGCCATCAGACCAACGCTTGCGAATAATACTGCAGCGCCCAGAATTAACCAGCTAAGTTTTTGCATTGCAAAAACCTCCATTCCATATAATTTAGTTGAACTGTAAATTACGCATCCCGCCCAACGAATTGCACATCCCTGCAACCTGTAAAAAGACTTCCCGTCGCAAGTAGTCCAGCAGCGCGTCAGCTCAGCGCAACACCCACCCAAGTGTCACATATCACAAATTTTGAATTGTATTTTTGAAAGTCTTAGATAATATACATTTTTTTGGGTAAAAAGTTCAATTTTTTTGTATTTTTTTACGCATTTTTGCATAAAGCACTGTTAATTGAGGCTTTAGAGAAGAGGAATAGGTGGGAAAGTTATGAGGTTAAATGAAACGTCCCCTTTGTCCGAAGGGCCAAGGGGACGTTACGAACACAAAAAATGTAAATCCTTTAAATATCAAATTTTATACCCTGCGCCAGGGGCAAATCTTTACCATAGTTAATGGTATTAGTTTGACGACGCATATACGCCTTCCAGGCATCTGAACCGGATTCACGGCCACCACCGGTTTCTTTCTCCCCGCCGAATGCGCCACCAATCTCAGCGCCGGAAGTACCAATGTTGACATTAGCAATCCCACAATCTGATCCCTGGCTAGATAGAAACGCTTCAGCTTCACCAATGTGAGTGGTAAAAATTGCGGATGACAGGCCCTGGGCAACAGCATTCTGCACGTCGATCGCATCTTCCACATCGCCACGATATTTCAGCAAGTATAGAATCGGCGCAAAGGTTTCTGCCTGCACAATATCCATGTCATTTGAGGCTTCGACCAAAGCCGGTGTCACATAGCAACCGGATTCATATCCTTTGCCCGACAGCACTTCGCCGCCGCAGATAACCTCGCCGCCGCTTTCAGCAGCCGTTTCAAGGGCCTTCTTGTATTGTGCAACAGCATGTGTATCAATCAACGGACCCACATGATTGTCTTCATCCAGCGGCGTGCCAATGCGAATTGTCTTATAAGCATTTAAGAGAGATTCCCGCACCTTGTCAAAAATATCCTCATGGACAATCAGTCGGCGGGTGGTAGTACAACGCTGTCCGGCTGTACCAACAGCACCAAAAACAACTGCCGGAATAGCCAGCTTAAGGTCGGCATTAGGCGTTAGGATAATCGCATTATTGCCACCCAATTCAAGGATGGTTTTCCCAAAACGGCGGGCAACAACTTCGCCGACATGGCGACCAACACGAATTGAACCGGTAAAAGATACGAGCGGAATACGCTTATCATTCAGCATGCGCTCACCGACCACATCATTATCGCCAATGATCAAGCTAAACACGCCTTCCGGTACATCGTTGTCTTTCAAAACATCCTTTATAATATGTTGACAGGCAATGGCTGTCAGCGGCACTTTCGGGGATGGCTTCCAAATATTGGCATTGCCACATACTGCGGAGATCATGGCATTCCAGGCCCAAACTGCAACCGGGAAATTAAAGGCCGTAATAATGCTGACCACGCCCAGCGGATGATATTGTTCATACATACGGTGATTCGGTCGTTCGGAATGCATACTCAAGCCATATAGCTGACGGGATTGGCCGACAGCAAAATCACAGATGTCGATCATTTCCTGAACTTCACCAAGTCCTTCCTGCAGGGACTTACCCATCTCATAAGAGACCAATGAACCGAGTGCCGCTTTTTTCTCGCGTAGCGCCATGCCGATCTGGCGCACCACTTCACCGCGCAGCGGCGCCGGCACCTTCCGCCATTCCTTAAACGCCGCACCGGCCTGATCAACAATCCGATCATAGTCTCCAGCAGACGCTTTATAAACGGAACCGATTGCCTCGCCGGTTACCGGTGAAGCAATATGAAATTCCCCGGCATTGGTCGTATCATACCATTTTAGACCGGAAGAAGCACCGGCATTTTGCTGCTTAAGTCCCAATTGTTCTAAAAATTTCATCTGTTCTCTCCTGTCTTTGATGCGGAAGTGTCAAACCAATATTGTCTGGTCAGGGAAACGGCAATGTCCGTGAAATATTGCCAGGTCCTTCATGGGTACGTTTTCAGGGCTAAAATATCCGCATATTCATATTTCAGAACAAGCGCAAAGTGAATTGGGATTGGTAAAAGGGGAAGTGCTAGGAGATATCGATCTGATCGCGACGCAACTCTTTTTCAGCATACTCCATATGCAGTCCACAAGCGAGGAAAAGCTGATACACATCGCGATCAATATGGTTCTGTTCGCACATTTTTTCCAGGATCGTCAGAGCCATTGAAAGCTTCATTGGCTTTTTGTAGGGGCGATCGGCTGCGGTCAGCGCCTCGAACACATCTGCCAGCGCCATAATGCGGGCCTGTAGAGACAACTGCTCACCAGCTAGGCCGTATGGATACCCGGAACCATCTAGCTTCTCGTGATGTCCGCCAGCATATTCCGCGACCCGCGCCAGCTTCTTTGGAAACGGCAGCTGGTTGAGGAAATTGATGCCAACCAGGGCATGATTTTCAATGATTTTGCGTTCATCAAGGGTGAGCGTACCGCGGCGAATGGAAAGGTTTTCAAGCTCATTATCACTCAGATAAGGATGCGTCTCACCGTTCAGCTGATAGGTACGGTGGGCAATCTTCTGCATCTGCGAGATTTCCGCCTCGCCCATCATTTCACTGCCGCTGTTGTGCATAACAATAAAGGTCAGACACTGCCGCAGCTCAAGCTGTTCTGCAGCCAGGCGAGCATCAATTTCTGCTGCTTTTTCCCGGGACAACTGCCCTTCACTCGCCAATGCCAGCTTTTCATTGACAGCAGCATTCTCTCGCAAGCTGTTGATCAATTGAAAACGGGTTTTAATCAGCTCTATTCGATCAAAGACAGTTTCAAGCTTGGCAGATTTATCGATCACATGTTCCGGCGTAGCGATCTTCCCAACATCGTGCAACCAGGCAGCAATTCGCAATTCTTCCAGCTGATCTTCGCTGAATTTCACCTCTGCAAACGGACCGGCCTCGGTCAGATTAATCCTGCTTGCCATCATCATCGTCAGCTCGGTTACCCGACGGATGTGGCCACCGGTATATGGCGATTTCTCGTCAATAGCAGAAGCCATGCTCTTTATGATTGCCTCGAACAAGGCCTTCAACTCGTGAATCAGGTGAGCATTCTCCAGGGCCACAGCTGCCTGAGAAGCCAATGAAGAAATCAGCTCTACATATTCCTTACCAAAAGAGATGACCTGCCCATTCACCAAGTCCTTGGCATTCAGTAACTGCAAAACACCGGTAACGATATTGTCATGATTGGTCATAGGAATCACCAGCATCGATTTGGAGCGATAGCCGGTTTTTTGATCATAGTTGCGCGGCCCGGTGAAGTCGAATTCAGCTGCTTCATACACATCAGGAATATTGACAATCCGTGCTTTCTGGGCGCAATATGATGATACGTTGGTAAGATTCGGTAGGCCGTCGATTTCCAGGGGAACCGGTGGCAAGCCAATTTCTAATTCGCTTGTGCCACCCATATGGGTATTGAGACTGCGGTTTTTCAGGATGCGAAATTCGAGGGCAGTTTGTGCGTCGTTCACGACGTAGAGGGTTCCGGCATCGGCATTGGTAAAATCCATTGCCTCGTCGATGATCAACTCAAATAGCTTGTCGATATCCTTTTCGGCGGAGAGAGCGATACCAATTTGTGCGAGTCTCTTAATGTGTTCCATTTGGCACTCGGCGTAGACAGTCACTTCGTTTACCATTAAATCCAGCAAACGATTCAATCTTGAATTGGCAGCACGCACTCTCGATCCTCCCTGATCTCATTTTCAATCACATCATAGCATCTCGTCCCTGTTGATGCTACATCAGTGTGATGTTCGGCAGTATCATCTTAAAACTACTGTGATTTTCTTTTGCGCTCCCTGATTTCCTCAAAATCGATGTCTTCCACCCGGTTAGGATCATAAGGGGGCGGCGCCGGTTGCGATGATGGCGGTTCCACCGGCGACGATTGCCGACCGCTATTGAGTAGCGGATCCAGGAAATTCTTAATTCCCCGGTATGCAAAATAGATCAGCGTGCCAAAAATGAAGAGCTTAATTAGCATAATGAACCGGTTATTCTCTGTTAGAGGTCAAAGTTAACACTTCTCTTACCACGAACCGGCTTACTAATTTCCAGAAAAATTTGCTCCAGGTGCTTGTCGTTATTCACAAAGTCCAAATTTTCCGTATTAATAATTAGTAAGGGGGTTTCGTCATAATTCCAGAAATACTCGTCATAAAGGCGATTCAAATTTTCGATATAATCGCGTTTCATATCTTTTTCATACGCACGGGCGCGTTTTTCGATATTGGCCATCAGGCGCTCTGTTCCAGCACGAAGGTAAAGCACCAGATCCGGTTTAATGATACGCTTCTCAAGAATTCGCGCCAGCATATTATAGAGCGTTAGTTCTTTTTCATTTAGATTCAACGTGGCAAAAATGCGATCTTTTTGAAACATATAGTCAGCAATAATTTGTGATTTAAACAAATCATATTGCACCAGCTGTTCTTGTTGGCGAAAGCGACTGAGCAGAAAAAACAACTGGGTTTGAAACGCGAAATGCTGTGGATCCCGATAAAAATCTTCAAGGAAAGGATTTTCCTCGAACTCTTCCAGGAAAAGTCGTCCATCCACCGCCTCCTGGATCTTGCGCGTTAAGGAGGTTTTGCCGACACCAATCACCCCTTCTATGGCAAGATAGCGGAGATGATCAATTTGTAGTGTCATATTCAATCCAGTTTTCGCTTAGCAATGTCAATTTAGATGCATTCGGGCATTCGCGCAAGAATTCCCGGAGAGTTTTTTTGCTTTCCGGAGGGATAAAGTCAGGTGCAATGTCAACAAGCGGTTGTAAAACAAAGGGGCGATTGTGAAAGTCTTCATGCGGAACAGTCAGGCGCTTTAACTTCACGATGCGCTCGTCGTAAAAAACAATGTCAATATCAATTTCGCGAGGGCCCCAACGGAAGCGACGTTGACGACCACAGCTACGCTCAATTTTCTTGATCTCTTTCAGTAGTTTTCCGGGCGGCAACTCACAGGATAGTTCGATTGCGGTATTAAAAAAAGGCCCCTGATCGCTGACGCCATAGGGTGGGTTTTCATATAGCGGTGCAACCTGCAATATGCCACCAATATCGCCAAGCTTCTTAATTGCGCAGCGGAGGTAATTCTTGCGGGGCGCCACGTTTGAACCAAGGCCAAGCAAAACCCGGATCATGCGTCTCTTTTTTTGAAAATTTCAACCTCAACATTGTCAAGAAAGCCATTGAGAGACACCTGGGGTTTTCGTACCCGAATCCGAATAGAATGAATCGGGTACAGTTCCAAAATTTCTTCAGTAATCCTGTCCGCGAGGCTTTCCAGCAGGTTAAACTTATAATTATTGAAGATTTCACTGACGCGCTGATAGACTGTTTTGTAGTTGATCGTATCGGAAAGGTTATCGCTCTTCATGGCTGCAGACAGATCACATTCCATTTCAACATCAACCTCAAACTTCTGTCCAAGTTCCCGCTCTGCCTGGTAGTAGCCGTGATGCGCATAAAAGATCATATTGTTGAGGCGGATTACTTCCATGAATACATTTCCTGATGAAGTCAGTAGGTGATCAATCTTTCGGCAACGGATAGTTTCCGTCAAAGCAGGCAAAGCAGAAGTCTTCCGGCCGTGCGACACAGGAAGCCAAATCGGCGCGATCGAGATATTTCAGGGAGTCAGCGCAGATGTATTCGCAAATTTCGTCATCATCCATACGATTTGCGATGAGTTCCTCGCGAGTCGGCGTATCAATACCATAATAGCAGGAATATTTAACCGGCGGTGAACCAATACGCAGATGTACTTCTGTTGCACCTGCTCCCTTGATCATCCTCACCAGCTTACGAATCGTGGTGCCGCGCACAATAGAATCATCGATCACAACCACACGCTTGCCGGCAAAAAAATCACGCAGCGGATTAAATTTTTGTCGCACGGATTCATCACGCACATATTGATCGGGCTTAATAAATGTGCGGCCAACATAGTGATTGCGAATCAGCCCCATATCGAAGGGAATACGCTTGGCATTGGCATAACCCAGGGCAATAAAATTTGCGGAATCGGGAACTGGCACAACCACATCTGCCTCAAAATCGTCGTAGGAGGCGAGCCTGGCCCCAATCCGATTGCGCACGCCATAGACATATTCGTCAAACTGGCAGCTATCGGGCCGCGCAAAGTAGATCATTTCAAAGATACAGTGACGCCGCACTTGATGCTTACCGTTGGCATCGGCAAGAAGCGGCTTGTCATTATACTGCAGAAAATATTCGTTTTTAGGTGTGACGACAATGATCTCACCTGGATTTACTTCACGGGTTTCGTCAGCCCGCAAGATATCAATCGCGCAACTTTCAGATGTGATGGCGATGTCGTCACCGACCTTGCCCAACATCATCGGCCGAAATCCCATCAAATCACGAAACGCGTACAGGTTCTCCTTTGCCAGGAAAACAGCAGAATAGGCACCTTTAATGCGTTTCATCAAAAGCCGAATGGCATCGGTAATCTCCATACCCTCGCGTTCGTGATAATAAACGATAAAACGCCCGAGCAATTCGCCATCATTATTTGAAGCGAAATGCACCCCCTTGACTCGAAGTTCATCAGCAATTTCATCATAATTGACGATATCACCATTGCTGGCAATCGCATAGATCGGACCGCTGAGGGTTTCGATGATGTAAGGCTGAGTGTTTTCTAATGCGGAGGATCCGCGGGTAGGATAACGAACGTGGCCAATCGATGCTGTTCCGGAAACCGCCTTCAACTTTTCTTCGGGGAAGGCTTCCTTCACGTATCCCATCGCTTTGTGTGCGACAAGATGGGTGCCCCGCGTGCTGGCAATCCCACAACTTTCCTGTCCTCGATGCTGCTGCGCGTAAAGGGCAAGCATAACTTGCGCAGAAGCCCAGCTTCCGTTCCTTGAAAAATATCCGGCTATACCACACATGAAGCAGTGTTACCTTTGCAAAACTTTCTTCTCAACGCTGCGCTAAAGTAATATCTTCATCTTTCACTTCCAAACGCTTTAGATGATTGTCGGGAACTTAATCAATAAGCATCTCCCGTTCGGTATTTGAAGAAGATGAGATACCGTCAAGCACGCGCCGAATGGTAATACCCAGCTCCTGAGAAAGCACCGGTTTCATGACAAATTCACGGATTCCCATCGACTTGGCTTTCTCGGCTGTGACAATGTCGCTGTATCCGGTAAGGAGAATGACAGGTATGTCAGGCCGGATCTTCATCATTTCACGAGCCAGATTGACGCCGGTCATTTTCGGCATTGCCTGATCGGTTATCACCAGATCCCAGGCGGCAGGATCTTCATTGAAGCGATCGAGGGCGCTCACGCTGCTATCGTCAATTGTTACCTGATATCCCAGGCGCTCCAGAACCCGGCCCTCAACACGTGCCAATTCACGATTATCATCAATTAGCAACACGCGTTCTTTGCCGAGCGGGACTTCGACCGGCGACGCGTCGTCCGCATTGATTGCCCCTTCATGCTGCGGCAGATACACGTTAAATGTCGAGCCAACCGATGCATGGCTATTTACGGTAATCACACCGTTATGCGCCTTGACGATGCCATGAACAACGGAAAGCCCCATGCCGGACCCTTCGCCAAGCTGCTTGGTGGTAAAAAATGGATCAAAAATGCGGGCCTTGGTCTCTGCATCCATGCCATGGCCGGTATCGCGCACTGTTATTCGCAAGTATTTGCCCTTTGGCAATATCTCCGGCGGCTCAATCAGATAGGTATCATTGTCAACCATATCAAGATTTACCTCCAGCACGCCGCCTTCCTCACGCATTGCCTGGTAGGCATTGGTGGCAAGGTTCATCACCACCTGATGAATCTGGGTTGGATCAGCGAGAACACCGCTGCAATTCTTATCGATATGCTGTTTTACTTCGATCAGGGAGGGGATAGAAGCACGGAGCATCTTCAAGGTTTCTTCCACAACGATATGGATCTGTACCGGCTCCCGCGTACGGTCCATCTGATGACTAAAAGTAAGAATCTGGCGGATAAGTTCTTTTGCGCGCTTAATAGCATTCACAATATGATTGAGATATAAATCCGGCTCACTGCCTTCCTCAATCTCATCGCGGGTAAGCTCGGTAAACGCCAAAATGATTGCCAGGATATTATTGAAATCGTGTGCAATGCCACCAGCAAGAGTACCTATCGCTTCCAGCTTTTGGGCGCGAGCCAACTGCTCCCGCAACTTCTTGCGTTCAGTGATATCGCGCATGATGCCGTGATAACCGACCAGGTCATTGCGTTCATTAAGGTCAGCTATGGCAGTCACGAGCACTGTTAAGACAAATCCCTGCCGGTGCTGTAGCTGAAGTTCAAAATCTTTCAGGTGGCCCTTATCATGTAGCTCGCTTTCCATCAATTTCTGATCTGAGGAATTCAGATAAATCTCACCAACAATGTCGGTTGCCAGCAATTCTTCTCTGGAAGTATATCCCAGCATCTCGATACCAGCCGGATTGATATCAATAAACATGCCGTTCAGTTGACTCATAAACACTGCATCGCGACTGCCCTCGAAAAGCGAGCGATAGCGCTCTTCCGAAGCCCTTAATTGAGCAAGCGCGGTTTTGCGATCTTTATCGGCCTCCGCCTTGTCGGTGATATCCCAATAGTTGACCACGATTCCATCGATCTCACCATCTTTTTCCAGGTAGCGACCGCGGGTTTCCAGGGTCCGCCAGCTGCCGTTTTTATGCCGAATACGGTAATGTATTTTGCGCGTGCGGGAGTTCAGAGACTTCAGCCCCTTCACAAAGCTGATAACTACCCTGCGAATATCGTCCGGGTGAATATAATCGAAGACGTTCTTGCCGATCAGCTCTTCAGGTGTATACCCAAGCATTTTTTCGACGGAAGGACTTTCATAACGGATGGTGCCATCAGTGGCCAAAATGCCGATGCCGTCTGAGGTATTTTCGATCAAGGTGCGGAAATAGGTTTCGCTTTGCCGGAGATTATATTCTGTATAGCGGCTTTTGCGCCGGTCATCGAAGGTCGTCATCTCGCGCTCTACAACCGGGATTAGCCGTACCATATCCTGGCGAGCAACATAGTCACGAGCACCGTCCGCCATCAGCTGACACATGTCTTCTGCTTCCATTTCATTGCTGATGACAACCAATGGAATGGCCAGGTTGCGGGCTTTTAGCTGCTTCAACACATCTGCTGCGCCAAATTTATCCGTTGCCGGATAAGCAAGGAGCAAATCCCATGACTGGTCCTTTAGTGCACGGACAAAGTCATCTGCATTGCAAACGATGCGGAAGAACAAGTCGTATCCGGCATCGAGCAGCGTCTGAACAAATTCATCTGTATCGTCGCAACTTTGGCTAACGACAAGCAATTGAAATGATGAGTGCATCAGCATCCTTCCAAACTAACGCGTCTGCTGTGAAGCATTGATGTTCGTTCCCGTCGTGATGGGCAGCCATAGGCAGGCATGTGCAAGTTTATTCACTGGAGAGAGCGAAACATGATCCGTTCATTTAACTATCATCGGATCAATTCTAATAACCTGTAAATGTTAAGGAGAAGAATTGCGAGAGTGCAGCGGGAGATCACAAATCTGCTAATATTTCTATTAACTATCGTGAAAAAATATGCAAATTTTATGGTATTTTATTAGGAGAAATAGGCGGAAATCGAAACAGCCGCTCGGCGTTCACGGTTGTCAAGGCGATCATCTCGTCGACCGAAACCTGCCGAAGTTCGGCCATTTTCTCAACAACCAGACGAACATTCGCCGGCTCATTGCGCTTATTGCGTTCACCTGCCGGCGCAATGTACGGGGAGTCCGTTTCGGCTATAATGCGGTCAACCGGCACATAGGAAACGGCCCGGACCGCAGGTGAATTCTTGTAGGTGATATTGGCCGTGAAGGAAATATGCAGCCCCATGTCCAGGTAGAAGCGGGCGTCATCACGATCTCCCTCGAAGCAATGCATCACGCCCTTGAGATCGGTAATGTTTTCTTCCTGGAAAAACCACTGTAGCTCTCGTTGCGCATTGCGGGTATGAATGACCACCGGCAAGTCCAGTGCCTTTGCCACAGCCAACATCTCGCGCAACACCTGGTATTGCGCTTCAAAATGGCGTGTTTCCCAATAAAAATCGAGGCCGATTTCGCCAATGGCCAAAATGCGTACATTCTCGGCAGCCAGATCACGTATTGCATCAACATCACCGGGTTTCGCCTCATGCGCATCACAAGGGTGAATGCCGGCCGCAGAATAGACACCATCATATGCCTCGGTCAGAGAAAGTGCCTTTTTGCTGGACGCAAGATCTGTCCCCAATGTCAGAATACGCTCAACGCCCTGAGCACGAGCGTGTTCAACCACGGCATCCCGGTCATTATCAAAAGCATCGATATGTATATGTGTATGTGTATCTATTATAGACATAGTATAGCTACCAAAAAGACGTCCCCCTTATATTTTCCCCCACGCGGGGTACATATAAGGGGGACTTTAAAATTACAAAGTCAATCCTCAGGACCTAGAAGAAAATAAATGTAACCGCTACAAATATAAGACCGAGGATTGCCACAGAGTAAATCATGTATCCGAAGAAGCTCGGCATTTTGATATCGGATTGCTCAGCAATTGACTTCACCATAAAGTTGGGGGCATTACCGATATAAGTCACCGCGCCAAAGAATACGGCACCAGCGCTGATTGCCAATAGTGTTGGTGCGCCGTCAGTCATAAGCCAGGCCACATCCTGTCCCGATTTACCCAAGGCAGTATTGAAGAAGACCAGATAAGTTGGCGCATTATCCAGGAAGCTCGACAAGAGTCCGGTAATCCAGAAATAGTGAGCAGGCTCCTGAACCGCTTGAATAATAAATCCCAGCTGCCCTTCCATCCCAACACGTAGCATGGCCAGAGCGGGAATAATGGTAACAAAAATCCCGGCAAAAAGTTTGGCAACTTCTTCGATCGGGAACCAGGTAAAATCGTTCCCTTCGCGAAATTCTGTGGGGGTAAACTTTAACGAGAGAAAACCCATCAGGATCAGAAAGAGGTCGCGGGCAATATTCTGCCATTCCATGTGTACGCCAAGCACGGTTACTTCACCGAGCTTGAATTTGCCGCTAAAGAGCACGCCGCCGATTACACCAGCAAGGAAGATAATGTTGAACAGCCCTTTGATCTCCATTTTATACTTCTTGGGCTCCATTTTATGCGTTTTCGGATCTTCCACTTCGGCTTGTTCAGTGATGACCACGTCATCCACCATATCATCGGGCATATCAATTTCCGATTTGATCAGGTGCATTTTCTCATGCCATCCTTCTTTGCGGAACATGTAGGTGTCCCATGCAAAGAAAACGAAGAGGAGAATCACGGCAACGAAGAGCATCGGCTCAAGCAGGTTCAGGGTCCAGAAGAACTCCACTCCTTGCAAAAAGCCGAGGAAGAGCGGTGGATCTCCAAGCGGCGTCAAGGAACCACCAACATTGGCGACCAGGAAAATAAAGAATACAATCAGGTGCACTTTACTATGGCGGTATTTGTTCATCTTAACCAGCGGCCGAATCAGGACCATCGCCGCGCCGGTTGTTCCAATCCAGGAGGCAAGTGCAGTGCCGATCGTCAATAGGATCAGATTATTAATCGGCACGCCAATCGGCGCGCCTTTCACCAGGATGCCACCTGAAATTGTATAAAGCGCCCAGAGCAAAATGATAAAGGGAATATATTCTAATAGATAAACATGTAAGATTTCATGCATTGCCTCGCCACCATAGGCGAACAGGAAGGGGATAGCAAATAGACCGCCCCAAAAAGCTGAAACTTTGCCGAAATGGTGGTGCCAAAAATCAGGCACTACCAGCGGACAAATGGCAATTGACAAAAGTATACCGACAAATGGGATGACGCTCCACAGCGGGAGGGCAGCCCCCAATTTCCCTTCCGCGGGATTGGCAATTGCCGGCCCCGCAGGTGCGGATATGCTCATTGCCTCGGCGGAAATGGGCATGGAAATATCCTTATCAATCGATTCTGAAACAGCAAATCCTACAGCAAGACAAATAATTAATGCTATCCACCCAATTGTGGATGGCTTAACAGCATTCCGCATCGCAAACACCTTTCCGGATAAACAATATTGGTCACTTGTAAGGAGAAATCGGAAGTAAATCTATAGATCTTGAGGGAATAATCAAAGTATTTAGATGTGTGTGCTCTAAAATATTCCCCGCACACTCTGCTATAGGATAAAAAAAGGATAAGTCTGCATATTGGCCTATCGCACAACATTCAATTGCATATTTCTTGGAGCAATGGTAATATGATCCAACCATGAAACAGGAGATGATATTTTGCGACTTTCACTTGCTATCTTGACTGCGATTTTCACTTGCCTCATTCCCCTTTCCGTCTCGGCAGACAAGGGTCCCCTGAGCTTCGAAAAAATGTTTACCATGAATCGCATCGGCAGCCACAGCGTCTCACCGGATGGCAAATGGATTGCCTATCAAATGACAAAATATGACCTGGAAACCAATAAGGGAAACAGCGATATTTACCTGGTTTCGGCAGACGGTAAGGTCACCCGGCGCCTCACAACCTTCCCGGGCGGAGATGCGTCACCAGCCTGGTCCGGCGACAGCAAGCAGGTCTATTTTGTATCAGCCCGTGACGGGTCTTCGCAAATATATAGTATTGCAATCGATGGCGGAGAGGCACAGCAAGTCACCGCAGTGCCTAGCGGCGTTAATTCCTTCATACTATCTCCGAATGGGAAAAATTTTGCCATCAGCAGTAGCATTTATCCGGATGCCGCTTCCCCGTCAGAATCAGCTGCTTTGGGGAAACAACGCGCCGCGAACAAAGCCAGCGGCAGAATTATCGACGGTCTACTCTACAGACACTGGAATAGCTGGCAGGAAGATTTATACAGTCATCTGATCGTAATGCCCGCAGCTGGCGGGGAAGCTATCGACCTCACCCCCGGACCTCGCCATGTACCACCAATCTCTCTGGGCAGCGGTCACGACATTGTCTGGTCAACAGATAGCCGTCATATCGTCTTTGTGGAAAACGCTGATCCAATGATTGCCAAGAGCACCAATAATGACTTATGGCGAATCGCAGTCGACGGAGGAGAAGCGACAAAACTTACCGCAAACCGGGCCAATGATAACGGGCCAAAGTATTCTCCGAACGGCAAGCACATTGCATACATGGCGATGGCCAGAGAAGGGTTTGAGGCAGATCAGCAAGATTTGATTCTAATGGAAAGCGATGCCAGCGCTCGCAAGAATCTTACCAGCACTTTGGACCGCTCGGTATCCGATTTTGTCTGGGCACCGGATGGACGCAAAATTTACTTTAAGGTGCCACATCATGGCCGGCATCGATTGTATGAAGTTGATATTCGTTCCGAGAAATTGCAGCTCTTGCTGGAGAATCGATACATCAGCAGTCTTTCGATGCATCCGGATGGCAAAACGCTGATCTTACTTTCGCAAGCCACCCATCAACCAAACGAGCTATTCCGTTTTGATATTCGACGCAAGCGCATGACCCAACTGACCTCTGTCAATAAAGCAACGCTTGCAAAGCTGAACATGAATCCCATCGAAGACTATTGGTTCAGCGGAGCAAAGGGCGATTCGGTTCATATGTTAATGATCAAACCCCCTCAATTTGATCCTGCTAAACAGTACCCGATGATCGCTCTGATCCATGGCGGACCGCAAGGTGCCTGGGGTGACAACTTCCACTACCGCTGGAATTCCCAGCTTTTCTCTGCCCCCGGTTACGTTGTTACCATGATCAACTTTCACGGGAGCAGGGGGTATGGTCAGGAATTTTGCGATGCCGTTACCCAAAATTGGGGCGGTGCCCCCTATGAGGACATTATGATCGGTACACGCTGGGCGGCAGAATCATTCGACTTCATCGATAAGGACCGTATCGGCGCCGCCGGGGCCTCATACGGCGGTTTTATGATCAACTGGATCGAAGGCCACAATCCCGATAGCCTTTTCAAAACCCTGGTATCACATGCCGGTTTGTATGAACAAGTGAGCTTTTTCGGCGCCACAGAAGAATTGTGGTTCCCAATGTGGGAATTTAACGGCGCACCCTGGCAGCCGGGCAGCCTCTATCAGAAATGGAATCCGGCGAATCATGTGGAGAACTTCCACACGCCGATGCTGGTCATTCACGGCGAACATGATTATCGCGTCCCATATGGTCAGGCGCTTCAGCTCTTCACTGCCCTACAGCTCAAAGGGGTCGAATCCCGCCTGCTGTTTTACCCAGACGAAGATCATTTCGTACGGAAACCTGCAAATGCCCAATTGTGGTGGGAAACTGTCCATCAGTGGCTCGGTCGCTACCTGGCACCGGCACCATTGCCCTAAAAGTCAGTTTTAAAGAAGAATATTCTCATTATCTGTCCCTGACAGCCGACTCTTCATTTGTGGTGTAATGCTTTATCATTACCTCACAAGAGCCAAGATTCAGGGACAGAAAAAGCGTGTTCACAAACTCCAATCATTATATAAAATCGATTTCCCGCCGATACCCAATTCGGCTTGGGCTTTTTCTGCTACTTAGCATAAGTGTGGAACTGACTGCTCAGGCTGGCCTCAACCCGTATCGGTTCAAAAACCTCTCTATTCAGCAAGGCCTATCACAAGTCACGGTATTTGCTATTGCCCAGGACAAGAGCGGCTATATTTGGATTGGCACCCAAGACGGCTTGAATCGCTTCGACGGTTATCGTTTTAAAGTATATCAGCACGATCCGCGAAAACCGCGATCAATTTCTGATAATTTCATCACGGCAATCATGAGTGATAGCAATGGCGAACTTTGGGTGGGTACCCGCGGCGGGGGCCTTTGCAAATACGATGAGCACACCGATGGCTTTGACACTTATACAGCAAATAAGCAGAATCCTTCCACCCTGATCAATAATTACATCACTTCCCTGGCCGAAGACCAGCACGGGGCCATTTGGGTCGGCACCAACAACGGTCTGTCGAGATTGCATGCTGAATACGGCGATACTGCGACGTTCGAGACCATCCTGCCCTACGCCAATGCTGCCCCGGATGCAATTGGTGCACCAACCATCGTGTCGTTGGCGGCTGAGCCCGGCGGCAACCTTTGGGTCGGCACCAACAACGGCTTGCTCTTAAGAGACGGCGCTGGCAATTGGCAGGTTTTCAGAAATGATCCGCAGGACCCACATACCCTGAGTCATCCGCTGGTAACAGATATAATGGCTGACGGCTGTGGTGATATTTGGGTATCAACCTTGAACGGACTTAGCCGCCTAGCCCGGCGCGATGAACTTGAAAACCTGTTTGACATAGATCGCTATTTTAACAATTTGGGAAACGGTGTCAGTGCAATGGCCGCACTGAGCAGGGACGCGCAAGGTTATTTGTGGATTGGCACGAATGGTGGACTTGTGCGAATGGATGTGGCAACCCTTGAGACATTGCGCTTTACAGATAATCCGTCAAATCCGGCCGCGCTGAGCCAAAACGGTGTTACCGCCTTATTTACAGACGAATCCGGCTTGTTGTGGGTTGGCACCGGCGGCGCCGGCGTTGATATGCTTCAGCCAGAGCCCAAAAAATTCTATACCTATAGCCCTGATCCGACTGAACCGCAGAGCCTTAGCAATGGCCTTGTATTCGGTTTAGCCGAAGATGCTGACAACAATCTATGGATTGCCACGGCACGCGGTGGCCTTAATCGATTCGATCGTAATACCGGGATCTTTAAGCACTTCCAAAATAATCCGGCAGATCCGAATTCGATCTCCAGCAATACATTACGGGCAGTGACAGTTGCCGACGACAATTCACTCTGGATCGGCAGCAACGGCGGTGGCCTCAATCGCCTAAATCCTGAAACCGGCATAAACCGCAGATTCCTGTTTAATTTGCAGTCACCGCAGAGCACAAAAACCGTCACTTCGAATATTGTGAGCACAATCCTCAATCCGGCCCGAACCAAGAATGAACTTTGGATCGGCACTCAAGGCGGCGGCTTAAGCCGCATCAACCTGGCAGACGGCAAAGATCCGTCATTCACCCACTACCGGCACAATGAGGAGGACTCAACATCTCTGAGCACAAACCTGATTTTCACCATCTATGAAGATCCACAGCAAGATCTGCTTTGGATCGGCACAGCTGGTGGTGGTCTGAATCGACTCGATCTTAACACCGAAACATTTAGCGCATTCAGACATGATGGTAACGACTCCTTGAGTCTTGGTCACGGACGGGTCCGGGGCATTTTTCGTGATTCCAGAAACATTCTTTGGGTTGGCACTGATCACGGACTGTCGCGCATGCATGAAGCAGTAGATGGTACGGCCTTTTTTACAACGCTATTGGAAGACGACGGACTGCCGGACAATGTCGTCTACGGCATTCTGGAGGATGACGACAGCTTTTTGTGGATAAGCACCAACAACGGGATCGCCAAATATCATCCGGTTAGCGGCCTGTTCCAAAACTACGACGAAACCGATGGACTGCAGAGCAGTGAATTCAACACCGGCGCTTATCTCAAACTGAGTTCCGGCGAATTGGCTTTTGGTGGTATCCAGGGTTTCAATATCTTCCACCCGGACAGCATTATAGACAACAGCTATCTTGCACCGATTGTTCTAACAGATATTGAAATTCTTGGTCAGCCAAGCCTCGGACGCTTTCGAACGGCTATTGATGCGGGAGAAAAGTTACGCTTGAAAAATGACGAGAACTTTATTCTCTTCGAGTTTTCAGCCTTGAACTATATGCATTCCGAAAAAAATCAATAC
The DNA here is from genome assembly GCA_028284445.1 of Calditrichia bacterium. GTDB lineage: Bacteria > Calditrichota > Calditrichia > RBG-13-44-9 > J075 > JANQRS01. The sequence goes on along the minus strand of JANQRS010000029.1, from coordinate 186,013 downwards.
GCCTACCTGTTGGAAGGATTTGATCAAAATTGGGTAGAAAGCGGCAATCGCCGTAATGCCGGATACACCAATCTTGATCCGGGAGAGTATACTTTCCGTATTAAAGCAGCCAATAACGACGGCGTTTGGAATGAGAGTGAATATGCGCTGCATTTCATTATCGAACCGGCATTCTGGCAGACCTGGTGGTTCCGTTTTGTTGCCTTGTTCACCATTGCTACTATCATTATAGCAATCCACCGCTTACGGGTCCGTTCGATGCAGCGGCAAAATGCGATACTTGAATCAGAGGTTGCAGCGCGTACACAGGATCTCGCCGAACAAAATCATCTGCTTGCCGATTTAAACGAGGAGTTAAAGGAGGCCAGAGATGAAGCATTGGAAGCGTCGCGAATAAAATCCGAGTTTTTGACAAATATGAGCCATGAAATACGGACGCCAATGAACGGTATCATCGGCATGACCAGTATGGCGCAGGAAGCAAAAGACTCGCAGGAAAAATCCGAATATCTCGACCTGGTTGCTACTTCAGCAACAGACCTTATGGATATCATAAATGAGATTCTGGAATTCTCAGAGAATGAGCAGGGAAAACGTCGCCTGAGATTTGAGAACTTTTCAATTCGCGCCCTTGTTAAAGACATCGCGGAGCGGTATCAGCAAGCGATTACGGACAAAGGACTTTCGATCGACGCTTCAATTGATCATCAAACGCCGGACTTGCTAATAGGAGACCCGTCTTCGATCGTCCATGTATGTCGAAATCTGCTCAGCAATGCCATTAAGTTTACAAACGATGGCACAGTTTCTATCCACGTTTTCCCGGCAAAAGCAGGAGAGCAGCCTGCGGGGCAAGTGCAGCTTCAGTTTTGCATAAGGGATACCGGCATTGGGATTGAAACAGCCAAACAGCATAAAATCTTCGAAGCTTTTACCCAGGCAGATGGATCACTGACGCGAAAATATGGTGGTACCGGCCTTGGGCTGTCAACTGCCAAGCACCTGGTGCAACTTATGGGCGGTGACATCTGGGTAAATAGCAATGTCGGTGAAGGCAGCTCATTCGAATTCACTATTAGCTGCAAGATTGCCGATGGACACGCTGTCTCGGCTCCGGATGCCAACGGCACCTCAGCAGACGCCAATGGCCAAGAGCTGATCAAGAAGCTTTCAGAATTGAATGTATTACTGGTAGAGGACAACCTGATCAACCAACGTCTGGCAAAAAGACTATTAGAAAAGCAGGGCCATCGGGTTATGATTGCCAGCAACGGTAGCCGTGCAGTTGATCTATGCAAAAAGGCCAGATTTGACATTATTTTGATGGATATTCAAATGCCGGAAATGAATGGCATTGAGGCAACAAAGATCATCAGGCGAGAAGAAGAATCACTCGGCCAATATACACCGATTATTGCGGTAACAGCTCATGCGATGAGCGGCGACCGGGAGAAATACCTGGCCGCCGGCATGGATGAATATGTATCTAAACCCATCAATCGGAACCTGCTCATCAAAAAAATATATGAGCAGGTATCATCTAACATCGCCCGACAACAATGACGTAATCCTAGTCATCTCCGCGCAACAATACCATTTGTAATAATTGCATGGCAGCCATGGCTGTTGCTGCAACATAAGTAAGGGCCGCAGCATTCAGCACCTTACGTGCGCCCATTGCTTCGCGGTCGGCCAACATGCCCGTCCCCGCCAATTGGCGAATTGCCCGATTACTTGCATCGAACTCCACGGGCAAGGTCACAACGTGAAACGCCAGAACCGTCGCAAAGAAGACGATACCGAGCGTCATCAGAGATGTTGCCTGGAAGAAAAACCCGGCCATAAACAAAGGAAAAGCCAGGGAAGACCCCAGACTGGTTACCGGTAACAGGGTGTGACGCAAGTTCAAAGGGCCATAGCCCACTTTATGCTGGATCGCATGTCCAACTTCATGTGCAGCAACACCAAGAGCAGCCAACGACTGTCCGTAGTAATTGTCCCGGGATAAGCGCACAACTCTCTCACGCGGGTCATAATGATCACTCAATTCACCAGCGACTTCTTCAACGCCGACATCCCTCAACCCATTTATTTCCAGTAAATGACGGGCGGCCTGGAAACCGGTAAGTCCCTTTTCATTATTCACTTGTTTATACTGTTGATAAGTCCGTCGAATTTTGCTCTGAGCATACATCGCAAAGATAACCGCCGGGATAACTACCAAAAAACTGGCAAACGTCATATAAGGATAACCTCTCTGTTAGTTTAACTTCACTTATTAGATGATCAACCACTTCCATAGTTACGCGCAGGACCCGAAAACTGTTTCTCAATTGTTCTTTTGGATACCGGTTTTTTTCGCTAGATTTTGCCGTTGCTGTCTTTACAAAAACAGCTCAGCAATGCAATTCGGACTTTTTTAAGGAATCGGACCTCCTATGAACCTGCCTTATTTCAGGGAACAATTCAAATACAATCATTGGGCAAATAAAGCAACCCTCAAATCGATGGAAGCGGCAAAAAAGCTTCCTGAAAAGACACTGGTGTTATTAGCTCACATCGGCGCCGCGGAACGGATTTGGCGCACCCGCATCCAGGATTTGAATAGTTCGCATATTAGCGTTTGGCCAAAGCAGGACCTGGAAGAATGTCGAAAGATCGCCACGCAAAATCAGCAAGGGTGGCAGAATTGGCTGGACGACATAGATGAAGATGTTCTCACAAGCGAAATTACTTACCACAACAGCAAAGGTGATATCTTCGAGAGCAAAGTGTTTGATATTCTAACCCATGTGATTATCCACGGTGGCTATCACCGCGGGCAAATTGCGTCCCTGCTTCGCCAAAACAAGGAAACACCGGCGATTACGGATTACATCTTTTATAAACGGCAGCTGTGATTGATGACAGCTGGTTCATAAAGGTGCTCAGGCTAAGAATCTCCCCTCAATTTCCCCCTGGGGGGAGATTGAGGGGGGATTTTCAAGAACAAAAATCAAAGCGAAAGCAGTCAAAACAAATGAAATTAATCTCCTGGAATGTAAACGGCATTCGTGCCGTCATAAAAAAAGGGTTTTATGATTTTGTAGCCGAGTGTGATCCGGACATCCTCTGCTTGCAAGAAACCAAGGCACAGCCGGATCAGGTTGAGCTGGAACTACCTCAGTATTCCGGTCACTGGAATTCCGCGGTCAAGAAGGGATATTCCGGTGTTCTGATCCTGACCAAGGTTGAGCCGCTTGCTGTGATAAAAGGTATGGGCATCGAAAAGCATGACCAGGAAGGACGGGTCATTACAGCAGAGTTTAATGACTTCTATCTGGTTACCGTATACACACCGAATGCCAAGCGCGAATTGCTACGCCTGCCCTACCGCAGCGAAGAGTGGGATGTTGCCTTTCTGGATTTTGTGAAAGCCCTGGAAAAGCAAAAACCGGTCATTTTTTGTGGCGATCTGAACGTGGCCCACAAAGAGATTGATCTCGCAAATCCCAAGACAAATCGCAGAAATGCCGGATTTACCGATGAAGAACGGGCTGGATTCGACAATATTGTTGACGCCGGCTTCATCGACACCTTCCGCGAATTCGAAAGCGAAGGCGGGCATTACAGCTGGTGGAGCTACCGGGCAGGCGCCCGGGCAAGGAATGTCGGCTGGCGTATTGACTACTTCTGCATTTCAAAATCACTGAGACCAAAACTTGAAAATGCCTTCATCTTGCCGGACGTAATGGGCTCAGATCATTGCCCGGTTGGGATTGATATATCGCTCTGAAAGGAAAGACTTATCATATGCCGAATATAGCTGAAGCAAGCGCCGTCAAGACTGCTTTAACGTCGCATTTCGACATTCAATATCCCATCATTTGCGCGCCGATGTTCCTGGTTAGCTCTGTAAAACTGGTTGTGGCCGCCTGCGAAGCCGGTGGTCTTGGTACGTTTCCAGCATTGAATTTTCGCCCCATGGAAAAGTATCATCAGGCCATTCGCGATATCAAAGCGCAGACGGACAAACCATTCGGTATCAATATTATTGTTCAGGACTCCAACAGATACAAGGATGAACAAATCGATATAGCGCTTAAGGAAAATGTCGCTCTGCTGATTACCTCGCTGGGCAAACCGAAAGATGTGATCAAACGGGCTCACGAAGTCGGCACAAAAGTCTATTGCGATGTGATCAATTTAGAGCACGCAAAGAAGGTTGTCGACATGGGCGCTGATGGGTTGATTGCTGTCAGTAGCGGCGCCGGCGGGCACGCCGGCGATGTGACGCCCTTTACGCTTTTGCCTGCATTAAAGGCCGCTTTTGATGTTCCGGTCATCGCCTCCGGCAGCATTGTTGATGGCAAAGGTATGGCCGCCGCTTTCAGCCTTGGCGCTGAAGGTGTGTATATGGGCACCCGCTTTATCGCTTCAGAAGAAGCTGAAGTTGATCAGGCCTTTAAAACAGAGATCGTCAATGCAGGCTTCGAAGACATTGTCAATACCGATCGCGTTGATGGCTTTCCAGGCAATTTTATTCTAAATGATGCGCTGAAGCGCGTCGGTCTGAACCGCGGTTTTTTCGAAGAGCTCGTTTCACGGAACCGGAAAATCAAGAAGTGGATTTCCATCAGCCGTGCTGCGCGCTCCCTCCTCGGAGATCCGACTTCCAAAGTATCTTACAAAACCGTTTTCTCGGCAGGCCAATGCGTCGAACTGATCGATGAGGTCAAATCGGTAAAAACGATTATGGAAGACACCATACAAGAATACCAGCAAATCAAGGCAAACCTCCCCTAAGTGACTTTTGTCACATTACCCGGTCTTTACATACGGATCGCGAATGCATCCTAACAAGGAAATGTTGTCAGATATTTGATGTTTTCTTATTTTTTCGTAAATATTCGCATCTAAATATCGGCGAGGACTTTATTTAATTCATTTTTTTGTTTTATGTCAAACTCAAATCAGGGGGCAGTAATGCTTCAAGAATTCAGAGATTTTGCCGTCAAAGGCAATGTTATGGACATGGCGGTTGGTATCATCATTGGGGGAGCGTTTGGTAAAATTGTTTCATCGTTTGTAAACGATGTATTGATGCCGCCGATCGGTATGCTGTTAGGTGGCGTAGATTTCACAGATTTAGCGATTACCTTGAAAGATGCGGTTGGAGAGACCGCAGCAGTGACGCTAAATTATGGAAACTTTATTCAATCCGTTGTTGACTTCACCATCATTGCATTTGCTATCTTCATGATGGTTAAGTGGATCAACAATTTGAAGAAGAAAGAGGAAGCAGCGCCTGCAGCACCACCGGCACCGTCCAAGGAAGAAGTATTGTTGACGGAAATCCGCGACGCCCTGCGCAAGTAAGCAGCTACGAAAATCATTTCAACCCCGGTATCTCCTTTGAATTCTCTGGCAGATCCCGGGGTTTTCTGTTTTTGGATTTTATTGCATTTTGCCAAAGCGCTTCTCATATTTTGTCAGCATTGAAGTTCGCAGTGTGGTGGAGAGGTCATTCTTCAGCATCACTATTCATCAGCAGAAATGGAAAGATCAAATGACCATATTGATTTTGAACGCTGTGATAGTCAATGAAGGGCAAATCAACGAAGGCGACGTTCTGATTAAAGATGGCCGCATCGAACTGATCGGGGCAAATCTGTCTTCACATACCGTCAACACTGTACTGGATGCGCAAGGCGCACTCTTGTTGCCGGGGCTGATTGATGATCAGGTTCATTTCCGCGAGCCCGGCCTCATCCACAAAGCAAGTATCTATAGTGAATCGCGGGCCGCTGTTGCCGGTGGTATTACCAGCTACATGGAAATGCCCAATACCAAGCCGCCGGCGACCACTCAGCTGCTGCTGGAAGAGAAATATCAGCGAGCAGCGCAAACCTCGCTGGCCAATTATTCCTTCTACTTCGGCGGCAGCAACGACAATCTGGAAGAAGTGAAGCAGGTCAATCCGCAGACCATATGCGGTGTGAAAGTGTTTATGGGATCTTCCACCGGCAATATGCTGGTTGATGATCCGACAGTATTGGAAGGTATCTTCCGGCATTCTCCCACGATCATTGCTACCCATTGTGAAGACACGCCGATGATCAAGGCCAACGAGCAAGCCTTCAAAGAGCGCTATGGGGAAGCCGTGCCAATTGCGCAGCATCCGTACATACGAAGCGCCGAAGCTTGCTACAAATCATCTTCAATGGCAGTAGAGCTAGCCAAAGCACACGAGGCCAGACTTCATATTCTGCATATATCTACTGCCCGCGAACTGGCTCTTTTTAGTGATCTGCCCTTGTCGCAGAAGCACATTACCGCCGAGGCCTGTGTACACCACCTCTTTTTTGAAGAAGCGGACTACCTCGACAAGGAAACGCTCATTAAATGTAATCCTGCCATCAAGACCCGCGAAGATCGCGAGGCGCTGATCGCAGCAGTGAATAGCGGCAAAATTGATGTGATCGCCACAGATCATGCGCCGCATACCTGGGAAGAAAAACAACATCCCTACTTCCAGGCACCATCCGGCTTGCCGCTGGTGCAGCATGCACTACCGTCGCTGTTAGAGCATTATCATAATGGTCTTCTTACCCTGGAGACAATTGTTGAAAAAACCAGCCATGCGGTAGCGGAACTCTTTCAGATCAAGGATCGCGGCTACATTCGTGAAGGTTACTGGGCAGATCTGGTATTGGTCGATCGCAAGCGGCCAACCACAGTGGAAAAGTCCAATATCCTTTACCACTGCGGCTGGTCGCCATTTGAAGGCTTCACCTTTCGCTCATCGGTTTTGGCAACCGTTGTGTCCGGGCACCTCGCATATTTCGACGGGCAGTTTAACGATCAGCAATTGGGAAAACGTTTGCTGTTTGACCGCTAGCGTCCCAACGCTTCGATGACCAATCTGGCTGCGGCAGCGCCGGAATACTGCTGTTGACCGGTGATGAGATGTCCATCGCGAACGGCATTCGACTTGAAGGCGCTATCAACATAGAAATTGGTGTTTTCCAGCTTTCGCGCTTCCGTTTCGATCCAGAACGGCTGAATTTTCTGGCCGACAAACTGATCAGCAAACGCTTCTTCTGCATCTGCAAAGCCTGTCCAGGTCTTGCCTTCCACCAGTAAAGCCCCGCTGGATAAGCGCGCTTTCAACAAAACGCAGGTCGCATGACATACGATTGCCGTGGCTTTTCCTGCCTCGTAGAATTGGCTGACCAATTTGTGAACCCGTTCATCTTTATAAAAAGTATACATCGGCGCCTGTCCGCCGACCAGGAATATGGCATCATAATTATCGATGTTAACGTCACTAATCGCCAGAGTATTCTGCACTTTCGCAAGGTGATCCGCTGAATTGATAAAGCCGAGGCTAATCAAATCGTGGGCGGAATACTGGCTTTCATCACGCGGATCGCTCCAGGAATCGCCCTGTAGTTCACCACCATCCGGGCTGGCGATATCCACTTCGTAGCCTTTCTCAGCGAATTCCCAATATGGATGAGTAAGTTCTGCCCACCAAAATCCAATCGGCCATCCGGTGGTTTCCGAGGTAGACGGATTGGACGCCAACATCAATACTCGCTTGGGTTTTTTGGGATTCAACACATTTAAATTTGCACTCATTTCTTAACTCCTTCAATTGGTTGGATAGATCATTGCTGTTCATCGTTCAATTAAACGCAAGCCAAACTGCCGGCCTTTTCCTTCGCGCATTGCCATCTCAATCCATAACATTGCCAGCGGTTCCAGGTAACGGGCATGGCGCAACGGCCCGCTGATGCAGCTCGCAAACCCCACTTCCTCAGCCAGCTTTGCAACGGTTTCATTCGCAGAGATTTCATCGCCACAAATAAACATGGTCAACTTTCCATCAGCATATATCGGATCCGCCATGTTTTCAAAACCTGTCGAATTAAAAGCTTTCACGACATATGCTCCCGGAATTTTGGCAGCAATTTGCTCAGCACCTGAGGTGGTATGGCCATATTCCAGCTGGAAGCCGGGCGCAATTGGATTGCTGCAATCCACCACAATTTTGCCCTCCCAGTCAGCTGCCCGGGCTGCAATTTCCTGAGCCGCCTTCCAGGGTGCTGCCAAAACAATTATTTCGCTTTCAGCAATCGCATCGTCTATGTTTGCGACACGCAGCTTTCCACTCACAGCTTCAGCAAGTTGAAGCGCTCGCGAGCTTCCCACATCGCGAACCCCGAATACAACCTCATGCCCGGAAGCCACCCATTTTTTGCCAAGGGTGCCACCAACATTGCCGCTACCAATTATTCCTAATTTCATATCATCCCCACAATTCTCATTCGAGATAGTTTCATTTGTAACTAATTGACTAAAAATTTTGATGTCTGTATTCAGGATAAGTTACGAAAAATTTTCTGCAAGGTATCTTTGCAGGCCGCCATCTGTGTCTCTGGTATACCGATTGCCGCTTCTTCCAGGGTTTTTTCAGCAATAGGAACCATCTTGCGATAGAGGCCTTTGCCCTTATTGGTCAAAAATATCAAATTTTCCCGGCGATCTTCCGGGTTCTGCTGCCGCATCAGAATCTCCTGCTGTTCCAATGCATCGATGAGGCGGGTAATCGCAGTTTTGTCCATCATGGTAATGTACCCCAAATATTTTTGGGATTGACCGCCCTTATGGTAAAGTGTCACCAGTACTGCCCACTGATCTGAGGTGACTTCAATACCGGCCTGCATTAAGTTGTGATTGAAACGCGCTCGGATTGATCGCGTTACGCAGCGCACCCAATACCCGATCGAATCTTCCAGAACATATGTCATTGCATTCCTTTCCCATCAGATAGTTTCAAATGTAACCAAAAGTGGGTCCGTTTACAATGAATTGAAGCGCAATTCCAACTGCACGTAGAACTGCAGATCATTCGAGAAGCCGATGGGATGAAATTGCTGGCTGTCATTTGAGAGGTTTCGGAATAACATATTGCCGCGCAGGCGCCGCTTCCAGGCATATTTTTGAATAGCCAGATCAAAAATAAGATACCCGGGAACCCTGGCGCGGAAACGCCCGTCAGTTTGTTCCTGAATATCTGTAAAATCGGCCCAGTAAGATTGTCCAACAGCAGACATACTGCCCCAAATAGAAAAATTCGGCAGCGGGTGAAAATCGATTTGCCAGCGGAACTTATGCCGGGGAATCGCCCGCCAGGTTTCCGTAAAGAGACTATCGCCACTGACGCCGCGCTGATATTGATAGCTAAGCCGATGACCCAGCTTCGCGGTAATATCCTGCTCAAATGTAAAACCGCTGCCGATCACTTGCCCGCTTTGATTAGTTGCCAGTCGAATCGGCCCTTCAAAACGATTCGGGGAAGTCAAAAAACGGAAGCGTTGATAATCGATATAGAGATCATTAAAGTGGCGGAAAAATCCGCGTAGTTCGAGGTCCAGGTTGTCCGTAATCTGATGACTGAAGTCCAGATCCGTCGTTAGCTGATTGCTCTCCCGGAATTCTCCGTCCATTTCAAAATCAATTTCATTGGATGCAAGCAGGTCGTATCCGCGATTATGCCAGAACCAGAGATTGTTGTCCTCAGCAAGCAAGCGCTCAGAGATTGAGAAAGCAAATGACAGATGTTTCCGATCCGGCAGCTGCCATTTTAGCAGTCCATATCCCTTAAGTGAACTGGACACATCATTTGAATAGATAGCGCCGCCGAGAGCGTACTGAAAGGGCTGTCCGGGACGCAGGAATAGTTGCCCATATATCCGCGACAACGAGAATTTGTCGCTAATCAATTCAGAGCGGGTATCAACATTAAATCGTTGCCAACCGACGCCAATCGTGGCGCTATAGCGGCGCTCACTAATTCGGCTCTCGAAGTTTACATAAAGCTGCTTCATTGTCCAATTGATGGTGGACAGCTGCTGCTCAAGCTTGTTCGAGTCCAACTGGCTGGCGCTGTATTGAATCCGATAGGCAATTTGCGACTTCGGTGATGGATTTAATAAGCCGCGCATTCCCACATGCTCGAATACCCGCTCAGTAGCCACTTCCCGTCCCAACTGGCGGATAAAGAGCGGACCCGCGCCGCGATTGCCGTCAAAAAGAAAATCCCTGGTGGTCGTATAGCCACCAAAGAACTCATGGCGCTCCTTGTCAAGCCGCAGCTCTGTACGTAGCCAGAGGGAAAGCATCTGCATCCAGAGATAGCTGTTCCGGCGCCCCGGATTGCGAAATCCGATTGCCGGGTCCGTCGAATAGTGATTATGATCCATGAAACCGGTATTGATGGCCCAATTGCGCGTCCGGTAATTGATATAATTTGAGAATTCCGGACCGAGACGATCGACATTGCGAGTGCGTTGTTCCGTAAACACAAACGGTCCCGGATCACCTGTTTCGTTGCCATACCAGCTTAATCCGCCCAGCGACAAACCGGGCTCCGACTCATGGGTATAGATGTGAATCAGGCCGCGATCGGTAAATTCCCCCTGGTATATTTGCGGCGAATTGATGATCTCAACGGAGTCGACCTGCTCAATGCTCAACGGAAGCATATTGATGCTGTTGATATCGAGCAAATTGATATCCATCCGCACACCATCAATCATGATTAACCAGCTTTGGGTGCGAAAGGAAGACAGCCCACCGGGGCTCACATCCCAAATAAAACCATCAACGGAGGATACGTGCCAATCATCGATTAGCATCAGGAGATCGGAAAGGCGATTCACGCCGGATCGGGTGATCGTCTCGTTCGTGATTACCTGGGTGGGCATAGTGAGCGTTTGAGCAGTGAGCATGCCAATGAGCATGCAGAGCTGCAGAAAGGCAAGCCAAGCTTTGGCGTACAAAAAAGAAATCCCCCCTCTATCTCCCCTAAGGGAGCGATAGAGGGGGGATTTTTCTATAGCAGATATTCGCTTTTTCATTGCTTTCCCAACAACCATGACCCCGGTGAGTACACCATTTACCGATCTCTAATCACCATTCACCGATCATCGTCAACTCGCCTGAAGGAATTTCGTAAACTAATAAGAAGACAGTGAAAGCTACTTGACAGACGCTGTATAAATCAACCGGATTCGAAAATCGTCTATTCGCGGAAAGGACAACAAAACCATGCTGGAATCTCCTATTTTGACCATTCATATCATCGCCGGGATGATCGCCTTCTTTGTTGGTCCCGGGGCAATGTTGACAAAAAAAGGCAAGGTCTGGCATCGCCGCTGGGGCAAGATCTTTTTCTGGTCCATGACCGTCGTTGCTATCAGTGCTGTTATTCTAACGATACGCAATCAATCTGTGTTCCTGGCGCTCGTCGGCATCTTCAGCTTTTACTCAGCGTTTTCCGGCTACCGGGTCCTCTATCAGAAACGGCCGGATCGGGGGCAGACGGCAACGCCCCTGGACTGGATTGCCGCAGGGATTACGGTCGCTAGCGGCTTGGGGCTTCTATACCTCGGCATCTTTCGCTTTGGCGCCCTTCAGCTCAATTTCAATGTGGTGATGATTGTCTTTGGCGTGATTGCATTACTATTGGGCGGTAGTGATATTCGGCGTTTTAGGAGCTCGTTTAACCCGGAAACGGATCGCTACAACTGGCTGTTTATTCATATGGGGAATATGATGGGCGCTTATATTGCCGCCGTTACTGCGTTCTCCGCAACCAATTTTGGCTTTCTACCTATCGTCGTTCGCTGGCTTTGGCCAGGTGTTGTTTTCGGTATTCTGGGGAATTATTGGACAAGGAAATACCGGAAGCAATATGCAACATCAGGAAAAACAGCAGCGGCAGCAAGCGAACAAAATGTTGCTATCTAAAAGCGTCAGGGCCACTGGCAATACAACTCCCACAAATGACGTGCAGCCTCGCTGCACGTCAGCTTATCCTCAGCAGAACAAAAATATTTTAAAATCATTTATGTGACGTACCGCAGTCAACGATTATAATTCTGTCCTATTTTAAAGGTATAATAACAGTACCAACCTCTTTAAAGACTCAAAATCAAGTCCATAGACTTGATTTTTGTCACATTAAGCCTATTTGATTTAAAATCCCCATATCAATTTTTACTGCCAAGTTGAGCCAGACGGGCCAAGTCTTCGCTTAATCCAATTGCGATCAAACGATCATCTATTTCAAGTTTGGTAGAAGAGTCGGGATTGTAGAGGAAGGTCTCATCCTTTCGAAAAATCGCAACGACGATGACATTCAGGGACTTGTGTATATTCGCATCGGTGACGGTTTTATCAATAAGCGACGATCCATCCTCAAGAATAATTTCTTCCAATTTCAAATCCACATGATGCTTTTTGGAGACCACGTCCATAAAGTCTACCACGCCGGGACGAAGTAGCAACTGCGCCATTCGGCTTCCCCCAATTTCATATGGCTTAACAATACGATCTGCGCCGGCGCGAAGAAGTTTTTTCTCCGACTCATCCGCCAGCGCCCTGCTAACGATAAAGATTTCCGGGTTTAACTCCTTTGCCGACAGAGTCGCATAAACATTCTCGACATCTGTACCCAGGGCAGTCACCAATCCCCTGGCGCGGTCAATACCGGCGCTATGCAGTGTTTCATCTATCGTTGCATCCCCGATAATAAAGTGATATCCTTTCGCCGTCATCGGCTCGATATATTTCTCCTGATTCTCAATGATCAGGAAGGGCACTCCGGCCTCTTTCAACTCTTCACAAATTGGACGGCCAACGCGGCCATATCCACAAACAATGTAGTGCCCGTTCAGGCGTTTGATATCGTGACTCACTTTGCGACTCCTGAGAAATTGGCTTTCAACAACGACCTGGGCAATTTGACTGCCAAAATAAGCAATCAATCCAACACTGGATAAGATCAGAAAGGCGGTGAACATCCTCCCTGCCTGCGTCAATGGCTGTACCTCACGAAACCCGGTCGTCGAGATGGTAATAACGGTCATATAGAGGGCATCCAACACCGACCAGCCCTCGATCAAGACGTATCCACTGCTTCCTATAACCAGTAGTGTTAGCAGCAATGCCGTTCCGGTTTGAATTTGCTTCATTGATATTTTTACAATCTGTTTGTCATAGGAAATCGGGGTTCAACCCGGTAACTATCTCATAAAGTTATTCAGTCTATCATTAGACACCTAATGAAATTTGTTTTCCAAAATCGAAGGCAAATGGTTATTTTGGTGTCTTATGGCTGTCTGTAGACACAATGTCCATCGCCGCTCTTTGAATACAGCAGCCAGAAGAGTAAACGTCATGGAGACAATCTGTTGCATCTAAAGCCGATTCTAAATCGTCCGCTTTTGATTTTCTTCAAAGTGTTGACCTATTCGCTAACCTACGTCTCGATCCATATGCTTTTGGAATGGATGGGCGGACGGTCGATGCCCTATGTTGCTTTCGTGCTCAGCATGCTGATCATTGTCCCGAATCGTGGCAAAATGACCGCTATCCTGCAACGTTTTGTCGATCGCAGCTTCTACTATTCCCAATACCGCATGCGGAAATCCATTCTCGATTTTGAGCAAGATCTAAATCCGCTGATGGACTTTGATGAACTAACCCGCAAGATGAACCGTTTCCTCAGGAAGGTTATGGACGACCTCCCCTACCTCTTCTATGTCTATACGGGAAGCTGCTACGAGTTGGTGAATCCTGAAACCGGAGAACACTTTATCCAGGCGCCGGAAATCAACCTACTGCCGGAACCACTGCATTTTGATAACAATATCCGCTTTCATAAGATATCGGCTCTCAAAGAGGATTCGCTAAAATTCAAAACGCTTGCAGAAAAAATCGACCTAGATGAATATACCTACTTTCTGCCGCTACAAGCGCACAATACCCTCGCGGGTTTTCTCTTCCTTCACAAAGCTATTGAATACACGCTGAATAATCAGAACCTAAAGGCGGCCTTTTTGAGATTGTCAGGGCGGGGCGCCAATCTGTTGGAGAATGCCCAAATCAGCAGTCAAATTCAGCGGAAGTCGCTGGAAAGCCAGTTGCTACTGGAAGTTGTTACTAAAATTACCGCCACGCTCAATCTGTCAGACGTATTGGATGCAATTCTTGATAATCTGTCGCAGTTGATGACCTATGACGCAGCTGCAATCTTCCTGGTCGACAAAAAGCAAAAACATCTCGAGCATACAGCCACGCGTGGCTACGACACATCCATCCTTAACAGAATTAAATTGAAAGCGGATGATGGCGTCAGCGGTTGGGCCATACAGACCCAGCGCGGGGTCATTATCCCGGATGTGAGCAAAGACCCGGTCTATTTTGCGCTGCGGCCAAAAACCAAATCGCAAATCACGGTGCCAATTATCAGTAGGGATAAAGCAATTGGGTCACTGGTTGCCGAGAGCAACACGCTTGAACACTTCTCCCAGGAAGACCTGGAACGCTTGACCTTGTTTTCCGGTCTTGCGGCCATTGCAATTCGCAATGCCCAGCTTTACGAGGACAGCGTCGCCAAGAAGCGGATGCAAAGTGAACTGGTTGTAGCATCCCGCGTCCAGCAGGCGCTCCTGCGGAAGCGCTTCCCAACAGTTCCCGGAGTAAAGATCGCCGTGGCAAATGTGCCCAGTTTGATTGTTGGCGGTGATCTCTACGATATTATTCGCATTGATGAAGATCGCGAAGGAATTGCCATCGGTGATGTTTCCGGAAAAGGAACACCTGCCGCCATTCTCATGGCGGTGACATATGCTGCCTTCAAAAGCCTACTAAAATATATGGACCCGGTGTCTTCTGTGGTTGCGCGCCTGAACAATCTCTTATACGAAGCGACCTCACCGGGATACTACGTCACCTTCTTTTATGGCATTATCAATGTTCGGGAAAAGGTCATCAAATACACCAACGCCGGTCATAATCCGCCACTGCTTATGCGCAAGGATCGCTCGATTGAATTACTCGACAAAGGCGGCACGGTGCTGGGTTTCATGCCAAACCAGTCCTACACTCGCGCAACTGTCCATGTTGAAAGCGGTGACTACGTCATTTTGTTTACCGACGGTGTCACGGAGATCAAAAACAGTTCCGGGGAAGAATTTGGCGAGGATCAGTTTATCGAACTACTGAAATCCAATTATGGCGCCCCCCCTCGTGAAATGAAGGCGCTCATTCTGAAAGAGTTAATGCAATATAGCGGCTCAAGCGCCTACCAGGACGATCTAACCCTGGTTATTGCCTACATTGAGTAGCTTTGGAAGGCATTCAGAAATAACACGATCGTGATCAAAAGCCAGATCAGGCAGCGCCTCTTGCCGAAACCAGCGAGCTTCGCGAGCATCATCACCAGCCAGCAACTCACTCGCTTCACCTTCAGTGATAATACCACCATAGACGATTGTAATTGTATGTCCGCGCGGATCACGCCCGGGATCGCCATACGCCCCAAGCTGAATCAAATTCAGATCCTTTAAGCCGGTCTCTTCCAATAATTCGCGCAGTGCTGCTGTTTCAAGACCTTCATCCTGATCAACAAATCCACCGGGCAAGGCCCATTTTAGTTGGAAGGGGGGATGCTTTCGTTGTATCAGCAAGACCGAAGCACGGTCTCGCCGATATAAGAGGACATCTACCGTCACTGACGGACGGGGATATGCATACGTAAAGGACATTGTGCTTACTTCAATTCAGCAAATACAAAGTTTGTATTGCGACGAAGGCGGACCTGAAAGAGAATCTTCTTCGGTTTTTCGGCCAGCACCGACTCAATGGTCTTTTCGAAAGAAACCAGGTCTTTTACCGCTTTACCATTAACATGCGTGATGATACTGCCGGTGCCAAGTCCACCGAGACCCGCCGGTGAGGCGCGATCTACCTGGTACACATAGACGCCCTGGACATCAAGCGGTAAATTGTAGTTATAGAATATGTCGCGAGTGAGTTCGCGAACTTCAATGCCAAGATTGGACATTTGCAGCTTTTCCGCCAAATCAATGGCCCTCGGCGCAGGCTGCAGCTTGATGTCTGCTTCGCGCTTCTTGCCATCGCGATAATAGACAACCTCCATGGTTTCGCCAGGATTCTGGGTGGTAATCATTTGACGAAAGCGATTGGTTTCTTCGTCGCGCTTGATTTCGAGACTCTCACCATTGATCTTTACCAGCACATCCCGCACTTTCAAGCCCGATTTTGCTGCCGGGGAATCCGGAAAAATACGATCAACTACAACGCCGCCTTCGGCTGGAATCTTCCAGTATTCTCTCAAATCTTCCGTAAGCGCCTGCATCCCAATGCCCAGCCAGGCTTTGGAGCTGGTAATTGATTTTTTCAAGACCGGCGGATTTTCTATCAGTTCTTTAAACCATTCGGTTGGCCCAAGCTCCATAAACACCTGCTGGAACTCATCAAATTCTCCAACAGACATAAACGAATAGCTATAATCATTGCGCAGTGTAATTGCAATGGCCTCACCTTTGTCGGTAATCACCAGACCACCGGCAGACATAGCAACAACACCATTTTTGACCAGGAATTTGCGCCGCGGCTTGGTCACAATCGCGTTAATGGTCATCGGCGTAAAAATCGGTTCGTTATTATAGTTCTCGCCAAGTAACTCCAGAAGGAAAACGGTATCGCCAACATCGACGTCTTTGCTGCCGGCAAAGGAAACAAAGGGCAGCGGCTTCGGCAGCGGATCTGTGATGCGCACAAATGCAACTTGGGATTCATCGTCTTTGCCGATGAATTCGGCCGCATATTCTTTTCCGTTCGCAAACTTGACCTTAAAGTCACTCGGTTCACCAGACGCAAAAGAACCGCCATCGCCGGAAATGATGTCGAGGGAGAGAGGATAAACGTCGCTGTTGACCATTACCAGACCATCATCGCTCACCAGGATACCAATGCGTTCCTGCTTAATTTTGATATATGAGCCGATTTGCGACTGCGACGAGACGTTCTTGTAATACTGAACAATACCGAGCTTGTCCCGATGCTGCTTAAACAACTCAGCCGGCGCTTGCGCCATACCAGCGATTGTCAGAGCGATCAGGCACAAGAAAATTTTTTGACAAAACTGCTTCATGAGGACTCCTTCCGGCTCACTTGACCGCATTTTTCGCTTTCAGGGTTTTCTGCTTAATCACTGCAAAATAGGGATGCCCCTGTCGGATAATCTCGACAAAAATCGGTTCGGTTTTCTTTTGCAGCGAAGCCTCATAAAGGCGCATCAAATCTTTTTTATCTTTCACCTTCGTTCCGTTGATTTTCTTGATCACATCACCGTTGCGTATATTCGCTTGCTCACCCGGTCCGCCCGGCTTCACGCTGGTGACATAAATGCCATCAAAATCTTGCAGCATCTGCATCCGGTAGATATGCCAAGACAAGTTCTTGATGACAATCCCCCATTCAGCGGCATCGTATTCCGGCTCATCATTGAACGGTTCTTTAATAGTCTTCACTTTCAACTTGCGGGACTTACCGTCACGCCAAATAGCAAATTCAACGCTTTCGTCGATCGGTAAGGTCGCGATGACTTGGCGAACTGCCGGCAAATCTTCTTCAAAGGAGGCGTTAATTTCATCCTCACCTATTCGTTGAACCACATCGCCGGCTTTCAGACCAGCCTTTTCTACCGGGGAGTTCTTTTCAATATGAACAACCAGCGCCCCTTTCAAATCCGGCTTATCGACATATTCACGAAAGTCCTTGATTGGTTTAAGCTCCATACCAATCCAGGCGCGCTGAACAGTACTGCCTTTGATAATCTCCTCAGACACTGAGCGAGCAAGATTTATAGGAATCGCAAAACCGAGATTGTCCGCCAGGAAGACAGCACGGGCATTGATACCGATAACCTTGCCGGTAAGATCGATCAGAGGACCACCGCTGTTGCCGGGATTAATGGCAGCGTCGGTCTGTATCCATAAATTATAAGGAGAAATCATCGAGCCGCGATCGGGGAAATATCGATCAATAGAGCTAACAACGCCCATTGAAACGGAGCGGGAAAGTCCTAAAGGACTGCCAAGCGCCAGAACTATCTGACCAACCTGCAGATCGTCTGAATTGCCAAGCGCGGCAGAAATAATGCTTGGATCTTTTAGTTCGTCGAGGTTTAATTTTAGAACGGCAATATCCGTTGAAGGATCGCTGCCAACGACAGTAGCGGTTATCCGTTCTTTATTCGAAAGGGTGCACCAGACTTTCTCAGCATTCCCGGCCACATGATCATTGGTCATCACATAGCCTTCCGGCGAAAAGATCACGCCACTTCCTGTAACCAGGGTCCGTTGTTCTTCACCACGATTATATATCTTCTTTATCGGTTCAACGTGGACCAGGGCCGGCAGCACTTTATCGCGGGCGCCATAGATCTGTCCCTGTAAGGAAACCAGATCCGATTGCCCCATCAGACACATGGACCACAGCAATACGATCACGGATACTCTTTTCATTAAGACCTCATTTTATTAAAGACCCGAAATATAAGGCAATGTTGCGCCAGATACTAGTACTCCGTCAAGTTGATTGTCCAAATTCAAGTAATGCTGGATACTGGATACTGGAAGTTGAATCGTACAGGCGGTCTGGTAAATGTCTTTGACGTAGATTTACCCAAACATCTAGCATCTAGCATCTAGCATCTAGCATCCTCAATTAATTGGACAAAGGTTGATTGACAAACAACCATGGCGTAATAATTATAACGGAGCAGAAAGTGTTCGTGATGCAGTTAGCATCTCACTTGTTGTTTTCATCAAAAATCACCTTATATTATCAACTTGATTTTTCGAGGCACTGCCATGAATAGATTTGACAACAATAGCGCAAAAGTTGTGCTAAAAGATGGACGGAATAAATCAATTCGCAACCGTCATCCCTGGGTGTTTTCCGGAGGCATTGCCCGCATCGAAGGAGAATTTGAGCCCGGCGATATCCTTTCGGTTTTTGACAGCAAAGGGGTTTTCCAGGGAAAGGGCTTTGTCAATCCCAATTCGCAAATCCGCGTCCGCATGCTGACCTTTAATGATCGTCCGATTGATGAATTATTCTTTCGCGGTCGGATTGAACAGGCGACCTCTCACCGACTCAGTTTTTTTGATGAAAACACCACCGCCTATCGGGTTGTCAATGGCGATGGTGATCATATGCCGGGTTTGGTAGTAGATCGCTACGGTAACACCCTGGTTGTGCAATTCCATGCGCTTGGTACCGCCCGTTGCAAAGATGTGCTGCTTAGCATCCTTACTGATATTTTGCAGCCATCAACCATTATTGAATCATCGGATTCACGTGCGATTCGTGAAGAGGGTATGGAGCCGGTTCATGAGGTACTGATGGGTGAAGGCAATTCGCCGATTCGAATCCGCGAAAACGGCATCTTCTTCAATGTCGATGTGTTGAAGGGGCAGAAAACCGGATTTTTTCTCGACCAACGCGATAATCGCCAATTGATTGCTGATCTTTCCGCCGGGAAACAGCTCCTCAATTGCTATGGATACACCGGCGGCTTTAGCGTATACGCAGCTCTGCGCCGGGCGATAACCACCACAGTTGATATCAGCGAACCCGCATTGTCCATGGCGAAGGAAAATTTCGCCCTGAATGAACTGCACCCGGAAGATCACATCTTCAGCAAAGCGAATGTCTTTGAATACCTGCGGGAGTTAAATGAAAATTATGATGTCATTGTGCTTGACCCGCCGGCATTCGTGAAACACAAGAAAAGCGTTAACCAGGGGGCACGCGCTTACAAGGACATTAATCGGCTGGCGATTCAAAAAGTAGTCGATGGCGGTATCATCCTGAGCTGTTCATGCTCGCCGTTTGTCGATTGGGATCTCTTTCAAAAAATTCTCTTCTCGGCTGCCCAGGAGGCGGGCAGGCGCGTCCAAATCATTGCCCGCACCGGCCAACCGGCAGATCATCCAATCAATATTTTTCATCGCGAAGGTGAGTACTTGAAGTCATTTGTACTTCGGGTCTTTGATTAGTGAACATCCCCCTGCGTCCCTTCGAAGGGGGATTCAGGGGGATGTTGCGCTTCTCGCCAAGAGAGTCATTTACTTCCGCTTCAAGGGAATCTGCAGTTGATGCGGGCGATTTTCCGGCTTGTCAAATGGCGTACCGTCGACGTGCTTGGCCCCCATAAACAACATGCCATGAGTAAAGTAGATCAAGTCATAATCCGATACGACCTGTCCTTCCTGAATATGGAACATCGGAAAGGCCTTCTTGAGGATGTCCTGCTTTACCCCACTTTCGAAGGGTGAAATACCTTCTACCGGCACCTGGTTCAGCATTTCAGCGGCCTGTGGATTTAAAGGCGTGACGCCAAATCCTTCGTCCAGGACATAATCAAGACGCCAGGCACCCTCAGCAATCGGGTGTTCATCATGCCACTTCAAATGCCCTTTAAATTCGAATTCCATCAGCGGAATTTGGCCGTAGTTATCTGCATAAAGGGTAATTGTACCAACAAATTTGTCATCCGGTAGAAAATTGAAATGTCGGCGCAAGTATGTTGGCGTCACCTTACCGGTACCCGCTCGATCTTCGGTGGGACGTAATTCCACACTCAGGCTTTCCCATTCTCCCAAGGCGTATTTCTTCACTTCATCCAGCGTTTTAGGGTCTTTCATTTTAGTCTGGCCGAAACCACTGGCAATTGTCATTAACACGATCAGGACTCCTTTCAAAATTAGATTCAAGACATTGGCGCTTTTCATCTTTGCCCCCGTTTTACGATTCATATGCTTGTTTGTAATTGCGGGAGAAAGATGGTATATTTGTCTAATTTTGACAAGTAGTCACAATTTAATGCTATAGTCATGTTTTTATGACTATTATTGTTTTTCATAGACTTAAAAGGTTTCTAGATGGACAAAAAACCCGACATCGAACTGAAGCCGGTGAATTGCCCGGTCACTTATTGCATGAGCAAGATTGGCGGAAAATGGAAGCCGGTCATCATTTACCTGATACGAAATGGCGGCAATCGCTTCGGTATTATGCATCGCGGCATTAGCGGTATTAGCAAACAGATGCTAACAAAACAGCTTCGCGAACTTGAAGCAGATGGTATTCTGGAAAGAAAAATTTTTGCGGAAATTCCGCCACGGGTAGAGTATTACATTACCGATTTTGGAGAAACGCTTTTGCCTATCATTGATCAAATGACGATTTGGGGCAAGGAGCAAATGGGGCTTTCTTCTGAATAGCGGGCTACTGAAGCCAATTGTTGTCTTCAATAATTTTGACGGCAGCCAGTAAATCATCAGCCACTTGATCCGGCTGATTTTCTTTCGAAAGCGCAGCTGCTTTTTTCTTTGATGCTTCACCTTCCCCGGTTAATACCAGCACCGTTTTCACGCCTGCTTTTTTTCCGGCACCAATATCACTGAGCTTATCGCCAACCATAACGGCACGCTGTAAATCGACATTGTGCTCGTCCGCAGCAAGGTTAATCAATCCCGGCATGGGTTTGCGACAAAGGCATCTTTTGCGGTATGCTTCGACGATGCCTTCAGGATGGTGTGGGCAATAGTAAGCCTTAACAATCATAGCGCCTTTTTCTGCAAAGCGCCGGCGGACATTGAGATTAATACGGCGAACCGTTTCTTCGGTCATAATTCCCCGGGCAACCCCGCTTTGGTTGGTCACAATAAAGACATTCGCGCCCAGATCATTGAGCTGTCGCACCGCCTCAATAACACCCGGAAGTAGTTCAATTTTTTCCGCCGAGTCGGGATATCCGCTGTCAACGTTGATCGTTCCGTCCCGATCAAGGAAAACAGCCGCGGTTTTTTGCCGCTGCATCATCATATTGAGCCTGAAGTTTGGTAGCCGATTCTAAACTCCTATTAAATTTACAGTACAAACTTGAGTTATGCCAATAGATATGAAAAATCGAGTGGGCAGTGGCAGTGGCAATGGAAAGAGAATGACAAATGACAAATGCAAAATGTCAAATAGCGAATTTAACGGCGAAGCCGTTGCATAGTGCAGGCAGATGTTCGCTTGAGGCGAACTTGTGTGATATGAAAATGTCGAATGACAAATGACGAATGTCGAACGACAAATGCAAAATGTCAAATAGCGAATTTAACGACGGAGCCGTTGCATAGTGCAGGCAGATGTTTGCTTGAGGCGAACTTGTGCGAAATGAAAACGACGAATGTCAAATGACAAATGCAAAATGTCAAATAGCGAATTTAACGGCGGAGCCGTTGCATAGTGCAGGCAGATGTTTGCTTGAGGCGAACTTGTGCGACATGAAAATGGCGAAATGAAGCATCGTGGGCCGTTTGCGCAACCAACTCAAAACGTATTAACGTTTCAATCCTTCAATCCTTCAATCCTTCAATCCTTCAATCCTTCAATCCTTCAATCCTTCAATGGTACACACCTTCCAACATGCCAAATAGAGCACATAACATTTTTTTCCAGGGTATGTAAATGATTCCATCCACCATTTCGTCAAAGAATAAATTGTCGGGAATAGACCGATGAATGGCGCTGTCCAATGAATAATAGAAAGATCTGAGCAGCCGAATTAAATGGGGATTGATTTGGAATCATCTGCCGGATCTTGAAAAGTAACATCAGTTACGGACAGTCCACCCTGTGAAGAATATGTTAGAATCAGGATATAGTTTGGGGACAACTTTTCCGGAACTTTTGCATTTAATAGATAGAACAAATAAGAACAAAACCCTTTAACCAGGAGCATCTATAGGCATTCGGCTACAGAGAACATCTTCCACTTGAAACTGAAAAACCGGAGGAATAAACCGATGCCTTTACGCATAAAGTTTGTTTTTAAAGCCGTTTTTGCGGCAATCATTATATTAGCAGTAACGCCTCTTTGGCCTCAGGCCGGCTATCAATTCGGCCAAAATAAAGTCCACTATAAAGACTTCGATTGGTCTGTCTTCCGCACGGAACATTTTGATGTGCATTACTACCCGGAAAAAGAAGAAGCTGCCCGGGATGCAGCACGAATGGCAGAACGCGGATATGATTATCTAAGCGAAGTGCTTTCCCACAAAATTAAAGATCGCATTCCGCTAATTCTCTATGCCTCCATGAATGACTTTCAGCAAACGAACGTCATTGGCGGCATGATCGGTGAAGGGACGCGTGGTGTAACGGAAGGCCTGCGCAATCGGGTTGTATTGCCGATTACCGGATCGTATCGGCAATTTCATCACGTTCTGGTTCACGAATTGGTTCACGCCTTTCAATTCGACATCATGTTGAGAAGCGAGCATGCCAATCGCCGCTTTAATCCCCCATTGTGGGTGGTTGAAGGCATGGCAGAGTACGTTTCCAATGGTATGGACAATGTCACCCGCATGTGGATGCGTGACGGACTGCTACAGGGCAACCTGTTAACGGTTGACCAACTCAATCGCACCCGTGATATCCGCGTGTATCGCCTTGGACAGTCGCTCTGGCACTACATCGGAGAAACCCACGGCAAAGACAAAGTGGGTGAATTATTCAAGCTGGCCGTACGCAGCGGAAAAATGGAAGTGGCTGTCAAGAAGATCCTCGATATGGACAACGAGCAGTTGACCAAAGCCTGGCATGCGCATGCACGCCAACTCACCTCACCGGCAGACTCAACCATTCAATTTCAGAAACCGAGCGAGATCGCCGAGCTGTTGACTGGACGGGAAAGCTTCGTTCATCGCATGAACCTGGTGCCGTCGGTTAGTCCGGACGGGCAAGACATCGCTTATATCGCCAATAAGAACCTGAACGAAGACATCTTTATTATCAGTGATAAAAATGGACAGCGCACTGATGAGAAATTGCTTAGTGGCGGCGCCAGCAAGAGCTTCGAAGCCCTGCGTTTCTTCGATACCGCCATTAGCTGGTCACTCGATGGCAAGCTGATCTCCTTTGTTTCCAAATCCGGTAAGGACGATGCCATTTATATCATGGATCCGGCAAGTCGCAAGATTGTCCACAAGTATTTGTTTGATGAATTGAACGGCATTTTGTCGCCAACATTTTCCCCGGATGCCACGCAGTTGGCCTTTGTGGGCATACTCGGTGGCATATCAAATCTCTATCGCATCAATATTGATTCCGGCGACCTTAAGCAGCTAACGGACAACAAGTTTTCTGTTCTGCATCCGCAATGGTCCCCCAAGGGTGATAGAATTGTCTTTGCAACAGACATGGGTGTCGGCACAGACACAGAGAAATTGCTCTTTGGTGACCTCGACCTGGCAGCTTACTCGCTGGATGATGGCACTGTTGAGTTGTTAACGCAACTGGATGGCAACGTGATCAGTCCGCAATGGTCACCGGATGCCGGTGAGCTGGCCTTCGTGTCTGATCATCTCGGTATCTCCAATATATTCCGTATGGATCTTGGCACGAAAGAGCTCACACAGGTCACCAATCTCGAAAATGGCGTGTCCGGTATTACTGAGACCACACCGGCATTTAGCTGGTCGGCTAATGGCAACGTGATGGTCTTTTCCGCTTTCGAAGATATCGGCTGGCATCTTTATAAGATGGATCTTAGCGTAGATCTGCCGGAAATCACCCTCGGTGCTGACCCGGTTAAGGTAACCGAACCAGTCAAGGGTCAACCGGCCACAGCCGCCGGCAATGGTGATACAACAGAGGTCATGCTTGCTGCTAATACAGTTGCGGATGCACCGGTTCTGCTAAGTCCGCGCCTGCCGGATGCCAATGTGCTCTACGAAGATTATGCACTGGAAGAAGTAGATTCGCTGGAGAAGAAAGCCTACAGCCGCAGCCTGAAGTTGAGCAATATTGCAGTCGGCGCTAGTTTTGGCGGATTCTTCGGCTCGGTTGGCGCAGCACAGTTCCTTTTTCAGGACATGCTCGGCAATCAAAATCTGTTGCTGTCCACGGCTCTGCAGTTCAGCAACCCGCTGCATTCCGATTTCGGTCTGACCTATTTCAACCAGGGTAATCGCTTCACCTACGGTGTGCAGCTATTCCAGAGCAATTATGGCTATACGTCATTCGTATCATTTAACCAACTGGGCTTTATCCGCAATACTTTCCGCGGAGCCAATGGATTGATCTCTTATCCGTTCAGCCGCTTCTCGCGGGTAGAATTGTTTGGTGGATTTACCTGGGTGGATCAGGATGGTGTCGTTCAAGGCATCAACAGGCGCGGCCAACTTGATGAAGAATCTGTTGACCTTAACAATTTTAGCTTTGGTCAGGTAGGTGCGGCTTATGTGAAAGACAATGCAGTCTACGGATATATCGGCCCATTGAGCGGTACCCGCACTCGCTTGTCGGTCGAAACAACAACCAAGGATTTTCAATTTACCAACGTGATCGGTGACTATCGCCGCTACTTCAATGTCAATACGCGCTCGGCAATTGCCGTGCGTTTAACCGGTGGCGCCAGCTATGGCCGTGACGCCCAGGTGTTTGGCATTGGTGGTCCCTATACGTATCGTGGCGCCGATTTCAACGATTTACTGGGAACGAAATTCTTCTTTAGTAACGTGGAATACCGCTTTCCGCTGCTGTTCTTTGCACCACCGCAAGCCGATTTCCTCAGCGGGGCAGCATTTGTTGATGCTGCCGCCGCCTGGGGCATTGACGCGCCGGGTTTTATCAGCGAATCATTCCAGCCGTTTACAACCGAGGGCGGCTTCCGATTGAACGACCTGAACAGTGCCTTTGGCGTGGGTGCGCGCTTCAATCTCGGCTTCTTTGCCCTAAAGTATGATTTGGCCTGGCCGACAAATCTGCAGGATGTCGGCAGTCCGGTGCAGTTGTTCTCAATCGGCACCTTTTTCTAAGACGTATAAAAAACCCTCATATCCATACCTCAGCTCCTCCTCCGGACGGCTTCGGCCGTCCGGTTTTTTTATGCCTCAAACGAAACATCCCCCTGCTTCCCCTTCGAAGGGGGATACAGGAGGATGTGCGTGATGCTATCCTTGCCTCTACTGCTTTGCTTTAATGAGCTGCTCCTTGGCAAGCTCATTCCACGCCGACACGCGCTGCCGAAACGGCTCAGCTTTGGTTTGAACCAAGAGGCGCGTTGATTCATCGAGCAGGAAGCCGTAAAGCTTCAGTTGATCATACAGAGAAAAAAGTTGCTCGGAATACTTTTCCTCAAGGTATGATTTGGGAAATTTCGTCATCATGCGCTTCAATATGAGAAGTGCTTGACCGTGGTATCCACGGCTATGGAACCAGTTATATGCATTCAACCGTTCCTGTTCATAAGGTATATCGACAGAGGAATTGGCGGTAAACGTCTTTCCATATGTAAGTCCGATGGTTCGCGAATCCGTTGCCGGTTTTTGGGGGGCTGCCGGAGTAAGCGGCAATTGCTCCGCTTCAATCCGGGTCAGTGCGGCCACGATAGCCATTCGATCCCGTTCAAAAATGTCTTCTATGTAGAAATACATATCGGAGCCAATTTCATACTGATTCGTGCCTTCAAAAATTGTCAATTTGCTTTCGGGCTTCACCATAAGATACGATTTCGCAACAAGCTGTTGTTTCTCTGAAAGCGGTGTCCACTGCATCTGCTCGGGATTCAGGTAGAGGGCACTTCCGGAATCCACTTTAACCCAAACTGTTTCCTGAGCAAAGACAGCGAGTGAGAACAGTATCATGATCAAAAAAATCTGTCGTATTTTCATTCTACTTAACCTTCTGAATATTCAGACATAAGACCGCTAATGCCAATATTAGCTAACAATGCGAATGACCTGCTAATTCAATTCATAGACATGGACGTTACCGTTCGTAACCCCCTGTTTTTCAATCACCTCTGTGTAGTACTGCCGTACTCCCTCGTCAAAAGCAGCCTGAAAGCCATTGCTAACTTCTGTGGTTTCAATGGCAATCCAGATTGTATCTACGCCGAACTGATTTTGGCGAATCACAGCTTGAAATTCATTAAGGCCAATTTCGCTCATGTGTTCAGCCTCAATACCGGTATCTACCAGCATAAACACATGTCCGATGCTGCTCTTTTTTGCCGTTGGAATTGAGACTCGCCCGCGGGTCGCAGGACGCACATCAACCACAACCGTATTATAGCCAACCGACATCAAGGCCGAGCCAAGACTAACAGTAATGTCTTCGCAATCGCCCCCACCGCGGGAATATGTCTCTGCCGGATATTGGACCTGATCGACACTGAGTGTTGTCGTTGGGTCGGGGATATAGTGGAGCGCTTTGCCAAAATGTTCGATAAAGTTGCGCAGCTGCTCGTAATCCCGGCGTGGGCCCGGTGAATCGCTGAGTTTTCTCAGACTAGTCAGATAGGCCTGTTTTGCGCGGTTCTTGATATAGCTATCTCCCGGGGTCACAAAATACCGGAGACTGGCGGTTTGTCCATCCCAGGCGCGACGGCCATAAATGGTAATTGGCATCACCGACAGCTCCTGATGGCGGCCATTGATAATTGCTTTGAGGATCAGCTGCTCTGAAACACCATCGTCCGGTAAGGTTTCGTTGGCCATAACAAATAGATAAACCGGCACTGTCTGCACTTGCCGCGGACGGATCGTTATCTGTTCGCTACGGAAGCTGGCGGTATGATCGCTCGTTTCAGCAAGCAACTGCAGAGTAACAGTATGGGGCTTTTCATTAAAGATATCGATCATCGCTATCGGGTTATGTGCATAGAAATCATGTTTTGCGCTAAAAATATGCTGCTGCAGCAAGCGCTGGTTTATAACTCTCAGTGGCCATCCGGGCTTTTCGCGATCGAGCCTGACTCTGACCTTGGCATAAATAGCCTGGTGCGGTAGATTGCGGTCCAGGGGGAAAAATCCGGAATAGCTATTAGAGCGTTGCCATTGCCGGAAGTCCGTGCGATTACCCCAACTTTCCCCAAGGCGAGTAACGTCATAGCCTAAAGTCAGGTCAAACTTGTTAAACGGCATATAGAACTTTAGCATCAATCCCTGGTAGTTAAAGCCGGTCAGTCCGGATTGGAAGCCAAGGCTTGCCTGCAAAGGGCGCGAGCTAAGAAAACGGCTGTCAAAAGTCCGCTTCATATGAACCGACCAATTTTTCGAATCGCTCAATCCTGCCATTTCCCAGTTATTCAATCGCCAGGTGGCCCCAAGAAAAAGTTGTGCAGCAGGTCTATAGTGGTCCCTGAAGCCGGCGTCGCCGAAACGAATAACGGGAACGCTGAGCAGACCGGCCTGCAATACTACCGATCTCATCGAATACCCGGCAATTAGCGAACCTAAAACGTAGGAGTTGCGTTTGCTCAATGGATTCCAGTTTATCACGAACAGTGAAGTGTCTACTGAGGTTGCGATCTCCGGCGTCTCAAAGTCTGAGCGTTGGGACAGCAGGTTTAAGGCACCGGTTACTTGCATTCGCCTGTTTGCGAATTGAGCATAAACTTTCCCCGGCTGGCTCATTTGATAAAAATCCGGCCTGCTGTCGAAATCAGTATCTTCCGAGAACTGATGCTCTTCATCCTCAACCCGGATAATCAGGCGACCCGGCTGAAAGAGAAACTCCTGCTGTTGATTCAAAAAGATGGTCGATCCAATATTTAGACCACCTCTACGGATGGAAATATCAATATCTGTATTGGGGTACCACTGCCTGGAGCTCCCGTTCTGACTGTAGGCATTACTGGCAGAGATAGCCCATGACCATCTTGCGCCGTCTTCCCGCACAGACGATAATATTTCGCTTTGTGCCTGAACAGCGGTGACTGCAAGAGCAATTGCTGTGATCAAGAATATCAAGGACCGGCCTAATAGCAACCAATCAATGTTTGATCTATCACCTGAACAACGTGTCATCCTATTCCCTTTATTTCAACAATGAGCGCGAGGAGTTCCGCTTCAAATTCGCCCGGGATATTTTTGAACCGGCGACTCTGAATCTCTTTCTCCGTTTCCTGCGCAGCAAGACCCTCTTTGATCTTATCAAGAATTGAGCGGCTGTATTTTTCAACTCGAAGCCTGAACTGCGTCATATCTTTCACTTCCGTCCCCCCTCTTAATTCAGCTTGAACCGCCTGCAGGTCCAGCTTGTTCTTAAGCAAAAGACGGATAATCCAACCGCGAAAATATTCAGTAACTGTTACGCGATGGATAGATAGTTCCGCTGCTGTAGCCGATATACAGCGATGCTTGAATTTATGTTTTTGCAAGCATTCCAGAATTCGCTCCGATAAAAGTTCGCCCGCATCTGGCGCAAGCATCACCGGCTCCTGCAACTCAAAATCCTTGGGCAGTAGAAAATTTCGGGAGCTCAAATCGGCATTGATGGCCGCTCTTTGGATGGCACTTAATAATTCGCGCACATTTCCCGGCCAATGCTGGATGACCAGCCAATTGATAATGGGCTGGGAAATTTTGAGCTCCGGATTGCTTTCAAGAAGTGCTTTTCGGAAGAGATATTCGATGTCCATCTTCCTCTCCCGCAGCGGTGGAACAGTCAATGGAAATCCGTTTAGGCGAAAAAAGAGATCCGATCGGAATACGCCCATTTCGATACTGGACTTCAGGGAACGATGTGTGGCAGTAATAATTCTCACGGAAATATGAATCTCTTCAGTGCCACCGACCCGCTCAAATACGCCTTCCTGCAAAACCCGAAGCAGCTTTACCTGGGTGGAAAGGCTGGTTTCTCCAATCTCATCCAGGAACAAGGTGCCGCCATCAGCCATTTCGAAGCGCCCGATCTTACGCTTGCTAGCACCTGTAAAGGCCCCCGCTTCATGACCAAAGAGCTCCGATTCGATCAAATTTTCGTTCAAAGCGGCACAATTAACAGCGATAAATGGCTTCTGAGATCTCGCCGAGCTATTGTGAATGAATTGGGCGACTTTTTCTTTGCCAACGCCGGACTCGCCTAAGATCATCACCGGTATGGTTGTGGCGGCAATCTTCGTTGCTTTCTCCAAAATTGGCAGTAAGGGAGACTTGGGATCACACAAAATCCCATGAGTCTCATGTAGTGACGTGACCGGAGCAGATTCATCCTGACTTTCTAGATGCTCGTAGAATTTTAGCTTATAGCGCAGCTGATTGATCTCACCAGACAGTTTGGTAGATTCCGGCTCTACCGACGACAGTTTGGGCTGAGCCGTACGGTTTGAATCCGAGGAGTCTGTTCTTTGGCTTACATATTGGTACATCATTGCGGCAAGCGGCACCAGGAAAATGAGATACCATATGTTTGCTACATAGATACGCTGAATCCCGAAAAGGGCGAAGATGATCAGTGCTGCACAAATGCTAATTATACCGGCAGGCATCTTGCCAATCCTTGGCGGCAAGAAAATCAGCGGGAGCAGCACAAGCAACATGAGGCTGCCAAAATACCAGTTAGACCAAACGGAGTAGTATTTTCCGTTCTTTATTTCCCGCAGCGCATGCAACTGTAGCTCGGTAGTAGTAAACGGGTGTTCCGCATCCGATTTGACGATGTAGGAAGTAACACCGGGAACATCAATGCTAATTACAACATCCTTTGCCTTGCAGTCAACCGCATTCGCCAGAACCTGCTGAAAGCTATAGTGCGCCGGAGGTACGCTTGCCGGGAAATCAATCAAGGCAGAATACCGCGGCATGGATTCCGACAGCATGTTATGAAGAAGGCTTTTGGTTGCAAACGGCTGCAGTTTGATGTGGTTTCTGTCAACCGAAAATGTTTGCGAAAACGGAGCAAAAAAGCGGCTTGCCGGCAGTTCGCGATTCCCCAGTAGGAGAACCATCTCACCCTCGATATTCTCAGGCGATGTCAACAGGAATATATGAGGATTCGTTTCCAGGATCGAAAAAAAGTAGTCGTCTGATTCGGGATGAGCGACATCCGCCTGCGGAAAAGCAATGTCCATAAAGATGCGTTGGGCGCCGCTGCTAACCAGGTTGTTGAGGGCCGCCGCATGCCACTTTCGATTGAGCGGCCAGCTTCCCAATGTTGTTACATCGGCCTCCTCGATCACCACATGGATAACCGCTTGTCCACCAACATTGGCAGGTGCAAGAAGGGCAAGAAACACACAAATCGCCAGAAATCTTCTGACGATTTGCTGGTCCTCCCCGCAGAATATTAATACGTTACTCATTGGGTCATGAACCTGGGAAGCATGGTGCAAAAACCTATTTAAAAGAAAACTGTGTGTTTTGACTACTGCTAAAAACAACGTCCACTGCAGGCAGTAAGTTACCGTTATGCCCACGAATTTCAATTTCGTCAACCTTTTTTGAATCCCACATACCCAGCCAATAAGTGCTTCCGCTACTGATGGCCATCAAATTTTGTAATTCAGCAGCTGGAATTACCATTGTATCTGTTTCCTCCACAACCTGGATTGTAACATGTCGGCGGTATTGGGTTGATAAATTCTCTTCGATGATTTCGCCAAGAGCGACACGGGCATAGCCAGTGCCAATCGGAGTGGCAAAAGTCAGCGTCAGGTCTTGATTGGGATCAACACCGTTCTGCTTAATATCATCAAGATTGGTAATTTCGTTGTATTGATCGGGGAGGTCGATTTCGACAGTAAGGTCAGCAACTTCCGGGGATCCGCTAACACTAAAGGTGGTTGTGCCGGTAAAGGCCTCGCCTCCCAGGGGCGCCAGGCGATGGCTGGAAACCTGAAAGACATATGGAATATAGCGGTCCTCAAATTCCGGATCTTCCGGATCTTCTGAACTCAGCCAATAGCGGACATTATTGGTATCCAACTCCTCCAGCTGAAAATTATCGAGCGAAGCTGTTCCATAATCGAGGGCGATCATACTGTCATGATCAGTCACCGTCCACAGACTTGCTCCCCAGGTATCACTGCTGTACCGCCAAAGGTTGATACGTGACAATTCGTTAACATCGGCGCCAAGCGTACTTGCGGGATCCTCGCTGCCCTCGCGGTTAATAATCAACACCTGATCCCCGGAATCTCCCCCGGCATCAAGTACAGTTTTGGAAGTGGTTTCACAAGCGGTGAAGCAAATTGCCAGAGCGATAAGAATAAATAGTATTGATTTGGCCTGCCGTTTGGTGATTTCCATTCTCTTCTCCTTTGCGGATACTGTTAACAATATAGTCATTTTCAAAAGGGCCTTCAAGCCGTTGCCATTTGAACAAAGGAAAAAATGTGCCAAAAAACACAAAATCAATAGAAACAAAGTCTTACATGAAATGCCGAGATTGTTTTTACTGTAGGGATGATGCTTAAAAGTGTAAGGCTGGTATTGGCTTACACTTTTAAAAACGAGACATCCCCCTGCATCCCCCTTCGAAAGGGGATACAGGGGGATGTCTCTGTATCAGAAAAATGTTAACTCAGGATTAAGACTTGCCGGCTGCCAGCTTTTCCTTCATTGCTGCAAGCGAATCCGCAACCGAAATGGATGCGCCACCTTCGCCGAGGGCTTTTTCGATATCTTCATCAAGAGTGCCACCGATTTCAGCCATATCGCCGTATGCTTCCGCCAAGGCTTCCTCCTCGTTGACCTTGTCCTTCATTTTTTCCAGCATGGCAATTGTTCCGGTTGAATCTACCTGGGCAATTTGCTTATTGATCTTTTTCATTGATTCAGCCGTGCGGGCACGGGCGCGAAGTGTCACCAATTCGTTTTCATACTTGGAAATCGAAGATTTCAACTTTTGCACCTTATTCTGTAGCTGATCAGCCATTTTCTGCTGATGTTTGTGATTGGTCAACAGTTCTTTTGCCCGGCCGTCAATTTCTTCTTTCTTCGTCAAGGCTTCCGTCGCAAGGCGATCTGCTTCTGCCTGATCAATGCTCCCGTTTTGTGCTTTTTGCAAGAGCATCATTGCTTTGCGCTCGTAGTCTTTGGCCATTTTTTGATTGTCGGTACCATCACGTTTCATGCGAATGGATAACGCCTTTACTTCTGCAAGGCTTTTCATTGCCGACTGCAAATCCTTTTTCAGATCGCGGATACCCTGCTCCGTCATCTTGATCGGATCTTCCAGTTTGTCCATTACCGAATGGGATTCGGACCGAAAGAATCTAAAAATTCTTGATAAAAGTCCCATGTTCGTCTCCTTCGTAAAGTATTTGATTGTCTATTATCAGCAATAATCTTACTTCTTGGCGTACGCCAGCAATTCGTCCGCGTTTTCAGCCAACCCCATAGTGAGTGCATGAATTGAGCCTTCCAACTCATTAAAATCGAGATTGTCGATTTGCAGCGTATCGCGGAAGAAGACGTATTTGGCTTCTTCATCCAGTACAAATGCACCATGAATCAGCGTGCGATTCATCTGCAGAAGCCGGCGATATAAATCTTCGCGGTCATCATCAGCAACGGCCATGATCAGCTGTTCCAATACCAGCAAAGGTGCCTCACAATCAATAATCAGGTTCCGAATCCCGTTGTCCAAATCTTCAACAACAAATACTTCTTCCCCTTCTTCTTCCCTGACAATTTTCATGTCCATATCCAGCAAATAATTTCTGACAACTTCGAACTTCTCAGACATTATGTTCCTCCATCATAAGTAGTAAAACAACTATACAAAGCACTGTTAGGATTTCAATCTCTTCTCCAACTCGCGATAAGCAGAATTTATCTCCTGCACCAATTCATTTGACAGACGCTGCTTGTCGGGATCCTGGGAGTGTAAATCGGGATGATATTTACGGAGTAACTCTTTCCAGGCCTTGCGAACAGTTTCCAGATCTGAACCGTAAGGCACTTCCAAATTCGCGTAATATTGGGCAAGCTCAGGGTCTTTGCCATCGTCGTCGGCGCTGCCATGAGCGTCATAATCTTCATAACCGGCATTGTTTGAGGTATCGTAAGCATCCTGGTAATTGTTTCCATTATTTGCGGAATTACGATTCCGGGCGGCTTGCTTGCGCTTAAACTCTTCGTAGAATGTTTCTCCGGAGGGAATCTCGGTTGTTCTGCCAAAATTGAGATTGGCGCGAACAATTTCATAGAGTCGTGAAAAAACGGACATAAAAGACTAATGCTCCTTAAATTTCATCATCAACGACATCCCATCATAAGGCGAAAAGGTTTTTGCGAGCAACCACTATTTTATTATTTTCGACCGGAAATACCATGTCGCGTCACCACGATTTGATATTCGCTACCGTTGGTTGGCATTTTGCAGTTTCCCAATGACCAGGATTACTTTCGGGGACCTGATATTGCAGCAAGAGCAGGTCGTTCAAATATAGTCATCAACTTGTATAATTTACCATACTTTCCGCACGAATTTTCAAACCGCTCTTAAAAAAAGCGCAGGCACCGTTTCCGGCGCCTGCGCCCGCATGGCGATCACCCGGCTTCCGTGGCAGGTGCTTCGTCCAGTACTTCTGCAGTGTCTGTTCCAGGGGCGCCGTTATCCGGCTCAGAGGTTATGTTGTCCTTTTCAGCATGCCCATTCAGGAAGTGATCCGGCAAGACCGGCATCTCTGATCCGTTGCTGGCAAACTGGCTTAGTATATTGACCCCGGTTGCATTTTCAATCTGCTCTGAAAGCGAGATGACAGATGCCGGGAGTTGATTGATAAAGCGGGCAACGCCATTGCCGCCGCCATCACCACCGGAATCGATCACGCTAACCTTGTCGATCGTTACCTTATTGACGGTATCGGACAGCGTCGCGATGATTTCCGGAAGCATGTTCATCATAAAAATCTTTTCGCCGTCGCCATTGGCGCTTTGCCAGGTTTCGATCATTTTCTGCAGAACCAGAATATTGGCTTTGCCGTCTTCTACGATTGTAGCCGCATCTCCCTGGGCATCCAATTCGCGGGCAACTTTCCTGGCACGTGCCGGCTCTATCACGTCGGCCATCAAACGCTTCTTCTGCAGGGCAATGCGCTCATCTTCCGTAAACTGCTCGAACTTGGCCTGTGCTCTTTCTCCGGCGACCAGCGCTTCCTTTTCCTTGATAATCGCATCTTTTTCCAGCTCAGCCTTTTTGATTCGCAGATTGTTCTTTTCTTCCTCAATGCGCTGTGCGGCCACGGCATCGCGAATTTCAATCTCGCGCTGCGTTTCAATCTGCGCGCTGCGAATTTCCTGCTCCGCCATTGCCTTGGCAACTTCAGCACGCTGGCGGGAGGCGGCTTCTGCTTCTTCTGCCTCAGCCGTTTTGACGGCCTCGGCCTGACGGGCTGCGGAAATTACTTCAGCTGTTTTGCGGCGACCGATCGAATCGAGATATCCGGCGTCATCAGAAACGTTCTGTATTTTGAAGGTATCAAGCTGCAAACCCAACTGCTGCAGATCGCTATCAGCCTCTTCAATTAAGCTTTGGGCAAACTTCAGGCGATCTTCATTTACCTCTTCCGGAGTCAGGGTAGCGACCACACCGCGAAGGTTGCCTTCCAGGGTATCCTTGGCAATACGATGCAGTTCCATCGCCGGCTTGCCAAGAAAGCGCTCTACGGCATTACCGAATGCCGGTTCAGTAGAATCGATCTTGATATTGGCAACTGCTTCAACAGTTAAAGGGATGCCGCCTTTGGAATAGGCATTCTTGACCAGAAGCTCCAGCGGAATGGTTTCCAGGGACATGCGGGCAGCCTTTTCCAGCACCGGAACCCGGATGGTGCGTCCACCGCGGATAATGCGATAACCAACCGTGGCACCGCTACTCAGTTTTCGTTGTCGTCCGGACAATACAATTACTTCATTGGGATGACAGACCATCAAAAAGCGGCTGATGACCATTGCAACCAGCAGTGAAATGCCGGCCAAAATTGCGATAACCATTGCAATCGTTTCCATCGGGTTCTCCTCAGTTATATGTTAGTTGACGTTTTTTCGTGTTACATCAAGTTGCCAAGCAAACGCAGGGCATAGTGAATGCGGTTGTAAACCTGCCTTTCGCCGATATTCAGCTGCTCTGCAATTTCCGGGATCGCCAGCTCCTGATAATAGCGGAGCAGTATAACCTGCTGATATTTGCTATCCAGGCGGCCGATCAAGCGCTTCAGCCGTCTTTGGGTTTCAGCGCGTTCGAGCAAAGTATCGCTGCTGCAGCGTGTCGCGACCGGTTCGGTGACCATCTCGGTCATAATCCGGCGGCGCTCCTTGCGGCGCAAATATTTGCCGATGCGATTGCTGGTAATTCCCCAAAGGTAGGACCCAAGGTTTCCGCGATTAGGATCATACATCCCTTCGCGCAGCGAGATGATAAATGCGCTGGCAATCTCAATCAGCAAATCGCTCTTATCTTCATCGCTGGCAATCAGTTTCCTGGAGATCATCATACGGATGCGATCAATTATGTAATACTTGTCCAGTAGTTCCCTTTCCGCACAGGTGTCTCCTTCACGAATGCGCTGCACCAGGCTTTGCAAATCAGATGACATCGTGGTAAGAGTTGTTGCTTCCATTTTCACCGACCTTCTTTCCGGAGTTTGTCAAAAATAACTGCCTGTTATTTAATCTTTTCTAGTCTTGATTTTCCTTCTCAAACGAAGTCTGCATCCGCAACAAACGCCGTGTTGTCCTCCACCCTGACGATCAGCACCGAATCTCCGCTTCGGAAATCCTTCTTTTCTGATTCGTCAGCTGTTAGCGCCAGCATTTGCAGGTGACGTCCGTCGGACTGCAGGGAAATTTTGCCCTTTTGATCGCCTGACATTCCTATTACCACTTTTGCAGTATAGCCAATCAGGTCATCCGTTTGTACAGCTTCACCAACTTCGTTTTCCATCAGGTAGCTCATTGATTTGTGCATTAACACCGCTGCAAATGCACCCACAGCTACAGACAGAATGAATGTTAGAATTGAATTTGTGCCAATGGCTCCAAGGAGCGTGCCTGTCAATCCGAACGCGCCAACAAAAAATACCACGTTACGAAAACTCAGCAGGCGAGCCAGTTCACCCAGACCGTCACCATCGGTCCCGGCGTCCGCGCTATCCACATCAATACCATCTGCGATATCACCGTCAAAGTCCATTTCAACATCGGTATCAGCGCCGCCAACGAGCGTTAGAAGTATGAACGCACCACCGGCAATCAAACATGTCAGATATAGCAATCCCATTACCGTTCTCCCTCATTTTTGGGGTTCCAGTTTGATAGAATGAATTGATGTCAATTGGTACTGAGTCTCTTACAACGCCGTAGAAAGGGCGATACAGACCGTTCAAGCGGCCAACAGAATGGTGCTGTTTCGCTGCGAAGTAATGTTAGGCTTGTTCGCTACCTCCTCCAGGTAACGCATCTTTCAACCTCCTCCTAACCGCTAAGGCCTCCCTCACAACGCATCTCTATTTCAATTTCTTTGCGACCTTTTCCTTGAGCTTCTTCAACTCATCTTCCACTTTCTTGTCCTTGACCATTTTATCGAGCTCAGCTTCCTTTTTGTAGGCGAGGTCTTCAAGCTCTTCTTCAGCTTCCAGTTGTGCTTCAAGCATGCGAATTTTGTCTTCGTAAGACTCCAAAGCTTCACCCTTCGCATTGATGTTTTCCACGGAGCTGGACAGAGCATTCATCATATCGCGGCCTTTTTGCATGGCGTCATTGGTTCGTTGCTTTGCTTCAGCAGCTCTTTTCCGCCTGATTAATTCTTCTTTTTTGCGGCGAGCGGCCTGAACCTTATCTTCCATTTGCGCCAAATCCTGCTTAAGCTGACTGGCAAGGCCTTTTGCATTTTTTAAATTCTCTTCATATCCCTTAATTTTCTTTTCCACATCAAGCTTCCGGGTCAGGATTTGCCGGGCCAGGGCCTCATCGTTCAATTCCAGGGCCTTGCCGGCTTTTGCTTCAAGATCACCAATCGATCCTTTTTCAAGGATCAGCTTTTTCTCTACCTGCTTTTGCTGGGCAATCGCCTTGACTGTTTCCCGGCGAAGATCGATGATGCTTTCTTCCATGTCGCGAATAATCTGCTTGACCATTACTTCCGGATCTTCCGCCTTGTCCAACAGGTTATTTATTTCCGCGCTCATCAGCTTCGAAATTCTTTGAAAAATGTTCATCTCAATCTCCTTATGAGCTTTATAATTGTATCTTCTCAATATCAAGCCGGGTATTGGTGCGACGCACGACCAGTCCGGTTTTTGCGCCGGTATCACGAAGATTCCTTTTCATGAGGTTGAGGTCATCCTGCTGGCGGGCTTGCTCTTCACCAAACTGAATAATCAACCTATCAAAACAAATCACCAGATCTCTGCTACCACTCCGGCCTGCCATCTTTCTATTATCATTACTTGCAACGACTCTGAACTGTATTCGATTGTAGGATAGTTCCTGGGAAAGTGCTTCCCGAAATGCTGTAAAAGATCCACCGCTTCCAACTCTTATCCAGGCTCGCTTCAGCGACCTGATCACCAGGAATGTTCTGGCTTCCATTAGCTTGGCTGACGATCCCGGGATATCTTCTGCACTTACCATTATGCTCTGCCCCTCAATTGCAGTTTAGAAGTTGTCCCCCTCATTTCCCATACATAATACAAAAGTGATGCCAAACACAAATATGGGGCTTTTGGCGCATTTTTGACGCTAATTTGGCGTATTTCACCAACGGTTCAGGGAAAATCACCAAATTGAACTGGTGTAATTCACCAGGTAGAGCGGTGAAAATCACTGAACTGGTGCTTGATGCTTGAATTTAGACTGGCAAAGAGTCCCCCCTCTATCTCCCCCCTGGGGGAGATAGAGGGGGGATTAACATCAATGTTGAAGATGTCAAATTACCATTCACAAAGGACTATATCAGTAAATCTTCCAAATTATATTTCTTATAAAAATGTCTGAATTGATCATAGGTCATTCCCAGGCGCTCAGCAGCAACCTTCTGATTCCCCTTGGTATCCTTCAAGGCGGTTACCAGCAGCGTCACTTCATAGGCTTTGACTTTTTCGTAAAAATTACCGCGGATTGGCTCTACCGTGGTCACTTCCATCGGTAACTCAGAGGCATGAATTGTTCCGTCTTCATCGGAAATATAGAGGCGTTCAATCATGTTTTTTAACTGGCGGATGTTGCCCGGCCAGTGGAAGGCTTGCAATTCCTGGATTGCGGAGGAGGTAAACTGTTTCTTCTCGAGATCAGGAATCTCGACGTGAAGTTGCTGAATGAAGAATTGAATCAGGGCCGGTACATCCTCGCGGCGTTTGCGGAGAGGCGGCAGAACGAGTTCAGCAAAACAAAGGCGATCATACAAATCCGGCAGAAACTCATTCTGCTTCATCATCTTTTCAAGATCTGCATTGGTTGCAGCGATAATGCGAACGTTCACCTCGATTGGCTTGGTGCCACCAAGGCGCTCAAATTTTTGATATTCAATCACCCGCAGCAGCTTTTCCTGCACCGTTCGGCTCATGTTGGCAACTTCATCAAGGAAAAGTGTTCCCTTGTGGGCAAGTTCCAGCTTCCCTTCCCGGGCGTCAACTGCACCGGTATAAGCGCCTTTTTCGCGACCAAACATTTCTGCAACAAACAGATCTTCCTGGAAAGCCGCGCAGTTAACGACCACATAGTTGCCGCGATCGCTTTCCTGGTGAATGTAGCGGGCCAGCAATTCCTTGCCGGTTCCGCGTTCACCGCGAATTAAAATGGGACGCGGTACCCTGGCAAGGGATCGCGCTTCATCAATCACTTTCAGAAAGGCATTACTCAGGCCGATGCCATGAGTCGATGCCGCAGCACTTTCGCTTTTCATCATACAGCCCGCTGGTTATACGTCGACAATCCCGGTTTACTGCACAAAAAAAGTAATGATGGTCTTAGACAAAAACAATATGGAAATGAGGAGAGAACTCCATGAATCTTCATCGATAGAGGCATTTTTCTGCAGCCATTACCGAAATAATGCATTTTGAAAAAAGTAGTGGTTTTGTCATTACACGATCCCTCCCGCTAATACTGCATACCTTTCTTGAGAAATCCGCATGCGGGCCCGGTGCATCACAATTGATAAAAGCGTTTTAGTATATATGACAACGGTCGACACTCTATTCGAAGTTCAGCTTACATTGAAATAACTCTAAATCAAACGAAATCCCCTTTTGACGGGGATGTAATTCTGCCTAACGCTGATGGTTATACCGTTAATCCAGATTCAGTATAATGTCGGGAGCTTCGTTTATGAATGCCAGAATCGTCTTATTGCTCATTCTTTCGCCACTCATATTTTTTCTTAGTTGTGAAAACACAACTAATCCGGACGATATCCCTCCCAGTGTGACCATAACCTTTCCGACAAATGATTCCGAGGTATCAGAGACAGCAAAAATAACTTGCATCGCGAGTGACAATGATGCTATCACAAAGGTGCAGTTATATGTTGATGGACAAATTGCCGAAGGCGTTGAGGATAATCGGGAACCATATGAACTGTTTTGGAACACCTTGGCCTATGACAGTCAAAGTGTAACAATTACGGTAAAAGCAACCGACAGAAGCGGCAATCAGGCAGACAGTAGTCCGCTACTACTAAATGTCAACAATACCGCACTGAGGCCGACAAAGATCAATATTAGTTCAATCAGGTATGAGAATGGCACTTTCATCATTGACTGGCAGCCTAGCGTGGATGACGATTTTGCGTCTTATCGCTTATACGAATCATTATTCCCCGATATGAGCGAGCAAGCGTTGATATATACCTCAACGAACGTCAGTGATACCAGCTATATCGTCGAAAACGTTCATTTAAACGATGAAAGATTTTATCAACTGACTGTGTCCGATAGCCTGGATTTTGAGACGTCCAGTGAGATAAGCCCCATCAAAGCGATCGGTATTCCACTCGAAGGACTCATCGCCCATTATTCATTTGAGGGCCACGCCTATGACGTAAGCGGGAACCAAAACCACGGCATCGTCTACGGGGCCGATTTGGCAGCAGACCGTCTTACGAAAGCAAACAACGCATATCAATTTAACGGTGTCAATGATTTCATTGAAATACCTAACAATGACCAATTCAATGGTTTACCAGCATTCACCTTGCTGGCATGGATTTATCCATCAGAAGGCGGGAAACAGCAATATGTTTTTTCCAAGGCCACGCCTTCAAGGGATATAGTCTTACAGGTGTTCGAGACAAACGTGCCTAATTGGCATTTTAGGGATGGCCCCGATTATAATTGTACCAGCACCGAAAGTATTAACGTAAATTCCTGGACACACCTGGCGGCTGTTTGGACAGGCACT
Organism: Calditrichia bacterium; assembly: GCA_028284445.1. Lineage (GTDB taxonomy): Bacteria > Calditrichota > Calditrichia > RBG-13-44-9 > J075 > JANQRS01. Next base: position 144,956 of record JANQRS010000029.1, on the reverse strand, counting down.
CATTCAAAAATCTATGTGAATGGCGAACTCAAACGAACAAGGAATTACGCTGGTAGGTCACCAGGCTCGGCAGGGGCTGAGATACTCATCGGCAAGATAGGCAATCATGGATTTTTTAGCGGTAAAATTGATGAAGTAATGATATATAATTACGATTTGAGCGACAATGAGATATCAGCCATCTATGATAAGGAAGTACAGCCGTCAAAAATCAATCTGGCTCCAATCCCATACAAAGACGGCACATTTATCATTGAGTGGTCGCAGACTATCGATGATGATTTCGCCTCTTATAGCATATACGAGTCATTGTCTTCCGATATGACCGGGGAGCAGGTAATCTATACTTCAACGAATACCAGTGATACAAGCTATATCGTTGAAAACGTTAATATCGGTGACAGGCGCTATTATCAGCTCCAGGTAACAGATGCAGTTGGTCTGGAGACGAGGAGTGATATTAACCGTGCCCAGGTGCTGGGTCTCATCGCCCATTTGCCATTTGAGGGAAATGCGGATGATACAAGTGGGTATCAAAATCATGGTCTTGTAACCGGCGCCATCCTAACAGAGGACAGGTATTCCAATCCGGACAATGCATATCTATTTGATGGCCTGCATGACCACATTCAAATAGTATCCGTGCGAAACTTTGAAAATTTTAGCTCCTTTACTTTGGCAGCCTGGATCTATCCTGAACAATTCCCCAGAACGCAATATATTCTCTCCAAAGCAAATCCCGGTAGAGATTTTGCCCTAAGTCTGGATGCTTCAGGCGTGCCGAGCTGGCATTTCGAGCTTGAAGAACGGCACTACTGTGTCAGCACAGAAAGTGTTGAGGTAAATTCCTGGACGCACGTGGCAGCCGTGTGGACAGGAACCCACTCGAAGATTTATGTCAATGGTCAGCTGACACAAACGGTAGATTTTACCGGGTTGCAACCACCGTCAGCCGGGTTCAGATTGCAAATTGGCGCATTGGGTTTTCATGAGTCATTTTTTGGGAAAATCGATGACGTCATGATATATGATTACAATTTGGATGATAATGCGATACTAGAGTTATACAATGAGAACAACTAGCTGGCCCTGTCGCTCAATTCTGCTCGAACAAGTTCGCTCCAATGTTGGCCAATCATAAAGTCGCATGTGCAACCAACCAGATAATACATGCCTGAATCGCTTCTCGGGAAGGGACTTGGGGGTGAGGCAAGTCTCCTTCTCAGCCACTCCTCTAAAAAACCGATAATTCTGTAGAATATCTTGTTACCAGGCTGTATATTCCCCACGGAATTTTCTATTGAAGAGGTATGTTCATGTCGTCAGACGCACCACAAAAAGCAGAGAATCTGGATCGGCCCATCGTGGAAAGTATGGATGCTATCCTGGGAAAGCCCTTTAAAGTACTGGACGACGGGTTTATCCGGGTCGTCGATTATATGGGTTCAGATGGCTCTATTGTTCAAGCTGCGCGGGTATCTTATGGAGAAGGCACCAAGAAAGTTCACCAGGACCGTGGCCTCATCCGCTACTTGATGCGTCATTGGCATACCACTCCCTTCGAAATGTGCGAGATCAAATTCCACGTACGGGTCCCGATGGACTGCTGGCGTCAATGGATTCGTCACCGTACCGCTAATGTAAATGAATACTCAACGCGCTACTCAATTGCCATTGATGCCGCACAGACAACAACACCGGACGAATGGCGACTGCAATCTACCGGCAATCGTCAGGGCAGTGCCGGCTTCCTCGAAGATGACAAAGGCCGTCATTTCACCGAACAGGAGCAGGCATTCCAACGTCAGGCGCGCGATATCTACGAAGAGCGAATTGAAGCCGGTATCGCCCGGGAACAGGCGCGAAAAGATCTACCATTGGCAACCTATACCGAAGCTTACTGGAAAGTTGATTTGCACAACCTTTTGCACTTCCTGGCCTTGCGCATGGATTCTCATGCTCAGTATGAGATCCGCGAATACTCCCGCGTTATTGGTCATGAAATCCTTAAACACTGGTGTCCCTTAACCTGGGAAGCCTTCCTGGACTATCGCGTGAATTCCACGCAACTTTCCGGGCTGGATATCGCTATAATTCGGGAAGTCGCCGGCGGGAATGACGAACAGGCTCGGCAACTGGCAATCGATAACGGCTGGATTCCGGCTGATGCCACTTCACCGATCAAGCGTCACCGGGAACGTCAGGAGTGTGAAGCCAAGCTGGCACTACTGAATTTAAAAGCACCCTGGATGGAATAGGAAACCCATTGTTACAGGCAGCGCATGCCTCCCAAACTTGACATACCGACCAAAATCCTGCTGGTAGGCGTATCCGGCCGCCTTGGCCATCACCTGCAGGAAACCCTGAAACAGCACCACTATCACGTGCGGGCCTTAACTCGCGATGTCCACGTTCTCGCCGCCAAAGGCGCGCTGGTCGATGAAGCTGTGTCAGCAGATATCACGATTCCCGATACCCTGCACGGCGCCTGCAAAGATATTGACATCGTTTTCAGCTCTGCAGGCGCCAGCCTCGATGTTCGCGCATTGCGCGACCGGCAATCTTACATGGCGGTCGATTACCAGGGTAATCTCAATTTGCTCAAGGAAGCAAAACGAGCGGGCATTAAGAAATTTGTCTATGTGTCGGTGTTCAATGGACAGCGGCAGCGACAGCTGGAATATTCCGACGCCCATGAGCGCTTCTGCGAAGCGCTGGCAAAATCCGGCATGGACTTCACGGTTATCCGTCCCACCGGCTTCTTTGGGATCTTTGATGAGATGATGGGCATGGCGGAGAGCGGACGCGGCGTAGTTATCGGCGACGGCAGTGCACGCACAAACCCGATTCACGAGGCCGATCTGGCAGAAGTTTGTATGCAGGCGCTCGATTCAAACGAGCTGGAAATTGAAGCCGGCGGCCCGGAAATACTAACTCGCCGCCGCACGGTGGAATTGGCATTCGAAGTCCTCGGGAAGAAGCCCAAAATTCATAGTATCCCACCAGCCTTATTCAAAACAGCTGCAGCCGGCATCAAGCCTTTCAATCCCAGAATACATGCGCTCTTATCCTTCGGTAGCGATGTCAGCTTGACCGATACCATCGCTCCACAGCGTGGTTCTCGCCGCCTGGAAGATTACTACCGGGAATTGGCAGCCAAGCGCGGTTTGAAAACTGCTGCTACAGCGTAGGGCTTGTCCCAGGCTCAAAATGTGCTTACTTTTATGAAATCCCCCCTCTATCTCCCCCCGGGGGGAGATAGAGGGGGGATTTTTGTAACACATCATAGGCCAGATTTTCATGCAACAACATCTTAACATCCAAATAGACGGTCCGCACGGCAAACCAATCCTGCTTGACATTTACCACAATGATAAACCCCAACCGCTGGTCATTTTTTGCCACGGCTTTAAGGGCTTCAAGGACTTTGGCTGCTGGGATCTGGTGGCGAAGCAGTTCGTAGGATCAGAATTGGCTTTTGTAAAGTTCAATTTCTCCCATAATGGCACCACACCGGACGATCCGCTCAACTTCGGCGATCTGGAGGCCTTTGGGCAAAACAATTTCAGCATCGAGCTCGATGACCTCGGGGCTGTTATTGATTTTATGGCCGGAAACAATGTTGCTGCGGGCACACCAGATTTCCGTAGCCAGCCGGTATATTTAATCGGCCATAGCCGGGGTGGCGGCACTGTGTTGTTAAAGCCGCGGGAAGACCAGCGAGTATCAGCTGTTGCCACCTGGGCGTCGATAAGCGAGTTTGGCCGGTACTGGCCCAAAGAAGAAATGCATGAATGGCGGCAGGCAGGCGTAAAATATATTATGAATGGCCGCACCAAACAGCAGATGCCGCTCTATTGGCAGCTGTATGAAAATTTTGAAGCCAATCGCGGGCGGCTGGATATTCCAGCCGCAGTAAAATCGCTGAAGACACCGCTGCTTATCGTTCACGGCGACAATGACATGGTCGTGAAACTGACCAGTGCTGAAGCCCTTGCTGAATGGCATCCCGCTGCCGAACTATGCGTTATTTCCGAAGGAGATCACACCTTTGGCAGCAAGCATCCCTGGCCTGAAAAGGTATTACCGGCAAGCCTAAAAGAAGCTACTGAACAAACCATTCGTTTTTTTCGAGGTATCCAATGACTCAAATTCACTCCTTCAAATTCAGTCCTTTTGAAGAAAACACCTACGTGCTTTGGGACGATAGCAACGATTGCGTCATCCTAGATCCTGGGTGTTATGATCAACGCGAGCGCGACCAATTGCAGGGCTTTATTGAGAACAATGGATTGAAGCCGGTCAAACTCCTTAATACGCATTGTCACCTGGATCATGTCTTTGGTAATAAGTTTGTCGCCGATACCTGGAATCTGCACATCGAAACCCACAAAGGCGAATTACCGGTACTGGAGGCAGCGCCCCGGGCAGCAGCAATGTATGGCGTGACCATTGAGCCAAGTCCGGTCCCAACAGTTTTTCTCGAAGAAGGTGATGTGGTTGAATTCGGCAAGACCAAACTGGAAGTGCTGTTTACGCCCGGCCACTCTCCGGCCAGCATTTGCTTCTACAATCGCGCGCACAGCTGGGTGGTTTCCGGCGACGTGATTTTTCTGCAAAGCATCGGTCGCACCGACTTACCCGGCGGCAACCTGGATACCCTGATGCAGAGCATCAATGACAAAATATTGACCTTGGATGATGATGTCATTCTCTACCCGGGCCACGGACCGTCAACCACCGTTGGCGCAGAGCGACGAGCGAATCCGTTTATTAAAGGATATGCAGCGGGCGAGCGGTTTTGAATGACGAATAACGAATGAAGCGTTGAGGCGTTGAGGCGTTGAGGCGTTGAGGCGTTGAGGCGTTGAGGCGTTGAGGCGTTGAGGCGTTGAGGCGTTGAGGCGTTGAGGCGTTGAAAAGTAAAATTCATGCCTGCAATTTGCAAAGCTATTTGTCCACATCCCCCTTCGAAGAGGGAAATAAGCGGATGTGGAAGCTGTCATTCCTCACTGCCACTGTATTTCAGATTTACAGATTTGCAGTTTCCTCCGTGATTTCCGTTCAAAAATTCCCTCCGAATTGATAATTCTACAAATGAAGCTTGCATCAAACTCGTTTACAATATAAATTACTTTGCAATACAAAGTTGTTTTCACCGCAAAACCTTCAGGACGAGGAACCTATGGCTCACAAGGAATTATCACCGCTCAACAAGTTCACCCGCAACTCCGTGATGTTCAAAGTATTATCAATTGGATTTCTGATACTGCTATTGCTTATACCGACAGCAATGGTGGAAGGCTTGATCCGCGATCGGCAATACCGGCAGTCGGAAACCATCCAGGAGGTCAGCTCTCTCTGGGGCAATCCGCAACGGCTTTCCGGACCGATTATCACTATCCCCTACGAATACTATGTCGAAGGCAAGGACGACAAGCTCATTCGCATGGTTGAACATGCGCACTTTTTACCGGAAGCATTAAATATTGAGGGACGCGTTGAAACGGAGATCCGTTATCGCGGCATCTATAAAGTGGTTGTCTATACCACCAAGTTGGATGTCGACGGCACATTTCGCCATCCGAGCTTCGCGGACTGGGGCATCCCCAATGATCGCGTTTTGTGGAAAGATGCCTTTATGTCAGTCGGGATCGCTGATCTACGAGGTATCCAGGAGAATATCAATATCACCTGGAACGATACCCCCTACGAAGTAAATCCGGGCATTGATACCAAACATCTTTCTGCCAAATCAGGGGTCAGCGTTCGCCTGCCAATCACCGCGGTAGCCGATACCGACAATGGCTTGCATACGTATTCTTTTGAACTCAACCTTAACGGCAGTCAATCCATCCATTTTGAGCCGCTGGGTAAGGAAACGAACGTAAAACTGTCATCTAACTGGAATAAACCGAGCTTTAATGGGGCCTTCACGAGCGACAACTTCGAGGTTAGTGATGACGGGTTCTCTGCTGACTGGCAGATCTTTCACCTGAACCGGAATTTTCCGCAGCAGTGGCGAGGACCGCAGTACCAGACATCGATTTCATCCTTCGGAGTGAATCTGCTCTTGCCTATCGACCAATATCAACAAACCAATCGTGCAGCAAAATATGCAATCATGATCATCTCGTTGACCTTCCTGCTCTACTTCTTTGTAGAAATATTGAATAAGGTAATGATTCACCCGATTCAGTACATCCTCGTAGGCTTGTCGCTGGTGATCTTTTATACCTTGCTTTTATCAATCTCAGAGCGCAGCCATTTTAACTTTGCTTACGTAATTTCCAGCATAGCAATTATCACCCTGATTACTGCTTATTCGAAGTCGATATTTAAGGATATGCGCTTAACAGCGGTGGTCGGCGGCGTGCTGACTTTACTTTATGCCTTCATATTTATTGTGCTGCAACTGGAAGAACTGGCCTTATTGATGGGCAGTATCGGACTCTTCCTGGTAATGGCTCTGGTGATGTATTTATCGAGGAAAATTGACTGGTATAATTTGAGTGGTGGTAAAGAAGTCCCTGCGGAGTAATGTTCACTGCGTTCGTGCCATTTCAAGGGCACGAACGTCATTGTCCTTTGGAAGATCGCCAAAGAAAGCTATCTCAAAAAATAAAAAGCGCCTTGCGGGGCGCTCTTTATTTGAAGCTATTATTGACGGTCAACTGCTACTGCCAACTGCCACAATCTTTTCACGGCGTGAAGCGCCTGACGCTGGCGAAGGCAGCTGACGGGCCAAAGGCCCGGACGTAAGCGCCAATGAACCTACGCGAACCTACTCAGGCAAATCCAGGCCATACCGATCGCTGATATCCAGTGGTGGCATTGGGCCGTCCAATGGTTTGGCATCTTTCACATACCAGTCGTACCAATCTGTAATACGATGCAATACATCAATCTGTCCGGGTTGCTTGCGATTTCCATGCCCCTCACCGGGATAGAAGATCAAACGAACGGCTGGATGATCGTTCATCTTCAGACGGCGATACATTTCCAGGCTTTGAGAGGGATGTACCCGTGGATCATCTGCACCGGCATAAATCAAGGTAGCGGTTTTGCTTTTATGGGCATAATAAATCGGGCTGCGCTCCAGACTAAGCTCCCACATTTCTTCCAGCTTTTTACCAGAATGCACAAACAGTTCTTCATAAGGAATATCGGTCGTACCGCGCTTGCTAATCAAATCGCTTATGCCCACGAACATGCACACCGCCCGCACCTTCTCGGTATAAAATGTTGAAAACCATGCACTGGCATATCCGCCATAGGAACCGCCGCCAAGACCAACACGATTTTTATCGGCAACGCCCTCTTTAATGAACCAATCAATGCCATCTGCAATATCTTCAAACTCGACACCAGCTGCATCGCCATAGCCATATGCACCGTATTTTACGCCGTAGCCGGTACTGGCGCGATAATTCGGATAAAACACAACATAGCCGCGTCCAGCCAGCACCTGCCCCGGCTCAGCATAGCGGCTAATCCAACCATTGGAAAAGTGCGATTCCGGTCCACCGTGAACGATCACTACCATCGGATAAGTTTTACCTGCCTCATATCCAACCGGATAGATCGCCAGGCCATACACCTCGACACCATCGCGGGCTTTATAGCTGACGGCTTTTTGCTCACCTAACTTGCGATCACCCAGCCAGAGATTGCTGTTTGTCAAACGCCTCGGAGCTTTGCCAATACGATGGGTAAAAACCTCGCGGCCGTGAGTCGAGGTTTGACCAATATAAACTGCATTCTTGAAATCAGCGCTCATCTCCGGTGCGCCGTGATAGACCACCCTATCTTTATGACCGCTGCTAAGCATTTTACGATTCTTACCGGCCAAACTAATGGTATTAAACGTATTAAAGACGCCCTCGGCAGCACGGTACATTATCGTATTATTGTTCTTCCAACCCACCCAATTTACATGGCCCGGGAAATCAGGCTCAGTCAGGTTTTTCGAAACACCTCCTGAAACAGGAATGACAAAAGCCTGACTAACGGCATGATCCTTCTGATCCAAAGCCGCAACAAAGGCCAATTGCTTGCCATCCGGGCTAAATACGAAATTCCCAAGCTTACGTGGGTTGCTCGTGAGCGCCTTGTATTTTTTGCTGGCAATATCCAGAATGTATATCAACTGAAATGCATAGCGATGATCGATCAGATTTTTCTCCGTCATTGCTGCAGCAATGGTCTTACCGTTCGGCGCAAACTCGAAACTCCAAACACTCATATCGGTTGTGAGCTGCTCATCGCTGCCGGATGCGACATCAAACAGGTGCAAGTTGCGGGGACGCATATCCTCCTCATAAAAAGTAAAACCATATCCCTTCTTTTCCAGCGCTTTCAAGCGAGCCGATTTGGGCGGGATCGAGATATAGCCAATTTGCTTGCCGTTCGGTGACCAGTGATAGGCCGAAACGCCGCCGGGCGCGTCCGTAATTGTTTGGGCTTCTCCACCGTTAACTGGGATTGTCCAAACCTGATTCACTTTCTTTTCTGTTTTTCGTAGAAATGAAATCGCAGATCCATCTGGTTGCCAGGCAATCGCACTGACATTGACCTTACCGGTAATGAAGGGCCGATGCTGTTTGCCGTCGGCTGATACAAGATGCAACTCGCTGTAAGCGGCACCGGCCTTGTCGTCAGCTGCGCGCGGCACAGAGAGCGTATAGGCAATCCACCTGCCATCGGGACTCATCTTTGTCGCCGTAACATGACGCATCTTTAATAGATCCTCGACAGACAAGACTTCTTTTGCCATCATCACTCCTGATAATATCAAAAACAAAAAACAAATCACTCCAACCGACTTGACATGGCGGTCGTTTTCAGCAAATATCAGCTTCATTTAAGCCCCCGATTCATTATTTCGACACGAATTTTCACTAATAGAATACGACTCTAACATTTAGATGCCAGCGATTTTCGTATTTCGCATTATTCGCGAAGATTCGCGTGAATCTTCAGAATTCACTAAAAATCGGTTTGTGGCATCAAAAATAGGGTTTAGTTTAGGGGATAGAGGATAGAAACGACAGGGAAGCATGAATACATGATACAAAAAGCCAATAAAATTGTCGAACAGCTTGCCGAAGCCGGCGCCAGGGATTGCTTGCTGGTGGGTGGCTGGGTGCGCGACAAATTAATGGGGCGTGACAGCAAGGATATTGATATTGAAGTCTACGGCCTTAATTATGACCAAATTGTGGCGGCCTTATCCAACTTCCGTGTGAACCTGGTTGGCAAATCATTCGGCGTTGTAAAAGTAGACAATAGTATAGACGTCAGCATCCCGCGTCGTGAAAACAAGCAAGGTCTGGGACATAAGGGATTTGCAATCTCAACCGATCCGGATATGTCCTACAAGGACGCACTATCCCGGCGAGACTTCACAGTTAACAGCATCGCTATGCGACTTGATGGCAGCCTGATAGATCCCTTCAAGGGGGCGGACGATATCAAGAACCGGATCCTACGCGCCACCGGTCCGGCATTTCGCGAGGACCCTTTGCGGGTGCTGCGGGGAATGCAGTTTGCATCGCGGCTGAATTTCTCGATGGATGATGCTACCATTGAAATGTGTCGGGAGATCCACGGTGAATTTAAGGATTTATCTCGCGAACGACTGCTGGAAGAATGGCTGAAATGGACCCGTGGAAAATACCCTGCAAAGGGATTGGATATTCTGCAGGCCACCACCTGGCTGACACATTTCCCTGAGCTGGCTGAAATGTGCGGTACGGAGCAAGATCCTGAGTGGCATCCGGAAGGTGACGTATTTGAACATACGCAGTTCGTTTGTGATGCGGCAGCAGACATCGCTGCGCGCGAGGGTTTTGATGATCGCGATCGAGCGACGCTTTTATTCGCAGCCTTGCTTCACGATGTCGGTAAGCCATTGACCAGCTACCGGAACCAGCAGGGCCGCTGGGTGTCACCGGGACATGCCTCAGCCGGGGTGCCACTGGCTGAGACTTTTCTGAAAAGCATTCGCGCGCCGCGCTGGCTGTCTGACCGGGTTTGTCCCCTGGTTGCAGAGCATATGATCCACCTCAGTCATCCGGCAGATCAGGATCCGGCGCGCCGCATCGTTCGGCGTCTTGCCAATCGCCTGAGCCCGGCGACCATCCGCCTGTGGGCAGCAGTTTGCGAAGCGGACCACAGCGGTCGGCCTCCGCTGCCGAAATCCAATCCGGTAACCCGCTGGGAATCCGTGGCAAAAGAACTGGCGCTGGAGGCGGAAAAGCCACGGCCGATTTTGAAAGGCAAACACTTGATCAAACGTGGTATTCAACCGGGGCCAAAAATGGGTCGTATTTTACGGGAAGCCTTCGATGCACAGCTGGATGGCAAGATTACGGATTTGAATTCAGCTCTGGAATGGATGGAAAAGAACATAGAAGCATTGAAGCATTGAAGCATTGAAGCATTGAAGCATTGAAGCATTGAAATTTACGACCTTTTGGAATTTTTTGTGTTGGAATTTGGATATTCTGCCCTTGAAGCTGGCAGGTCATCCAGGCATTTTACAAACAACTGACAACGCTAAACTCTCAACTGACAACCATTTAGACACTCATGCTCCAGCTAAAAGACATCTGCTATTCGATTGCTGATCGGCCCTTGCTGCGCAATGTGAACGCAACAATCAATCCCGGCAAACGCGCCGCCCTGATTGGCCGCAATGGTGCCGGGAAAACCACGCTCTTACGCGTTTTGACCGGCGATCTACAGCCGGATTCCGGCGAAATAAGTAAAGCAAAAACATACACCATCGGCTATTTGCCTCAGGAACAGCGCAAAGTCGATGAAGGCAATATCCTTGAAGTTGTGTTGAAGAGCCAGCCGGAGCTGGCCAAAATCGAAGCGGAAATGCAACGGCTGCAAGCCGAGCTTGACAGCAATTCAGATGACAAGAAGCTAAATCGCCTCGGTGAACTGGAAGAACGTTTTGACCGTCTCGGCGGCTACTCAATCGAGGCGGACGCAAAGGCAATCCTCTCCGGTCTGGGATTTTCCAGCGATGGATTCCAAAAGCCGCTTTCCGAGTATAGTGGTGGCTGGCGCATGCGCGTGCATTTGGCGCGTCTACTACTACAACGCCCGGATCTCCTGTTGTTAGATGAACCTACCAACCACCTCGATTTAGAGTCATTAGAATGGCTGGAGCAATACCTGCGCAGTTTCGAAGGCAGCATGCTGATTGTTTCACACGACCGTTTCTTTATCGACCGGCTATCGCACGAGATATTTGAACTCGACCGCGGCAAGCTGACCCAATATGCCGGCAACTTCAGCTTTTACGAAAAGAAAAAAGCGGAAGATACAGAACTGCTGCTCAAGCGTATTGAAGAACAGAAGGCCGAAATCGCGCGCATCCAGCGCTTTATTGATCGCTTTCGATACAAGGCGTCTAAGGCGCCGCAGGTGCAAAGCCGTATCAAGATGCTGGAAAAAATTGAAGTGCTTGAGCCACCACCGCCGGAATTGACTTTTCGCTTTAATATCAGCACGGCGGTTTCAAGCTATAAAGATGTTCTGCAAATAAAGGACATGTGGTTCAAATACGAAACCGATTGGGTCTTGAAAGGCGTTGACCTCAATATTTATCGCGGAGAAAAGATTGCCCTGGTTGGCGTCAATGGTGCCGGGAAAACCACACTGACTCGCCTGGTTTGTCAGCAATTGATGCCCCAGCAAGGCGCGATCGTCGTCGGAGAACGAGTGGATACCGGCTACTATGCCCAGCATCAAGTTGATACGCTGAATCTGGAAGCAACGGTTATGGATGAGGTTGCAGAAACTGCCGCGGAAACCCATAGGGCCAATTTACGAGATGTGCTCGGCCTGTTCCAGTTTAGCGGGGATGCCCCGCAAAAGCGCGTTGGCGTTCTCTCTGGTGGCGAAAAAGCCCGGGTGTCACTTGCAAAAATTTTGCTTTCGCCGGTCAACTTCCTGATCATGGATGAGCCCACCAACCACCTCGATATGGTATCGCAAAAGGCCCTGGAACATGCGTTGAGGGAATACGACGGCACTTTGCTACTCATTTCGCACGATCGCTATTTTCTCGATCAACTCGTTGAGCGCGTCGTGGAGATAAAAGACGGCACAATGAGCTCGTTTGAAGGAAATTATACCGACTACCTGAATAAACGTATGAAGAAACACCAGGAAGAGGCAAAACGGGAATTCAAAGCTGTCGCTGTTGAGACCGAAGAAAAGCAAGCAGCTCCAACCCGAAAGACCAAAGAGCAAAAGCGTGAAGAAGCAGAAGCTCGCCAGCGAATTAGCAAGGAACGCAAGCGTTTACAAACAGCAATCGAGAAAAATGAACAACAAATCGCCGAATTGGAAACCCGCATTGGCGAGATAGAAACAGAAATGGCGGATCCGTCGATATATAACGACGGTGCCAAAGCGGCCAGCCTGCAGAAAGAATATTCAGACGCAAAAGCGCGGCTTGCAAATGTATATGAAGAATGGGAAAATGCCCAGCTCGAACTGGAAGCACTATTGACAGAGTTGGGCTGAGATACAATCCCCCCTCTATCTCCCCCCGGGGGGAGATAGAGGGGGGATTGCAGAAGATGAGGAGAACAATTTGCGAACAGCTATCCTTTTCATTTGTTGTCTGTTTCTTGCATGTTCAAACGGGAGAACAAATTTGCCGGGCTATCGAGTAAACACAGACCAAAGCGGTGATTATTCTGCTACGAATGTCACAAGCGACGAAGCGATAATCAGTTTTTTTTCGCAGACAGGCATTGGCCGTGCGGAAGTCGCAGTCGTGGATGGTAGTTGGCCGAAATCCGTTAAACTACGCCTCTACCTTGGCGGTCTGGAAAACCTTCGTATCGAAGGTGACAAATCTGTCATCAAGATTTCGATGCCCAGTTCCAGCCCGGGCAGAGTTTTGCAAAGTGTGCAAATGAAAGCGGTGAGTTCTCAATCCTGGGAAAAATTAGATGCCCGACAGGCGCTATACATGCGCACTACCCTCGAACAGAACATTGAGCCGCCGGAAAGCAAGTTTCCACTCCCTCGTCAATATTTTGAAGTAACGCTAAGCAGTGCATTCCTCGCTGACTGTGGTGAGCAGTTTTCAATTCACTGGGTGGATTTTTATCGTTGAGGCGTTGAGGCGTTGAGGCGTTGAGGCGTTGAGGCGTTGAGGCGTTGAATGCAAAAGCTGACAACAACTTTTTGACGGATCAACGTTTTAACAATTGGCGAGAACGTGCGCGACAGAGCCGCGCACGAGGTCTTACAACATCTTTTCTTGCAGATTTGCCCATTTGCAAATTTACTACATGTTTTTCGCCGGAAAGAAATCTGCCAGGATAATGTCGGTACGAGTACGCCAGCTTGTCCAACCAAAGCCTTCATTCACCTGACCACCACTGACCGAATAGCCTTTATCTTTCAGAATCTTCTTGAATTCGCGATTGTTGTCGCCCCAACTGTATTCAGCCGCCGCATTGCGATAATCATATTTACCCCAATCAAGGTAGAAGCGAACCGGCTGCTGCGCTGCTGAACGCACCATTTCGCGCAGTTCATCACCTTCCGCGCTATGGAGATGCGCCGATTGTCCGGCAACCATACCAAAAGTGCCGGGATGCTTGAAGGTGGTATAGATAGCGCTAAATCCACCTTCATCACCACCCATCACTGCGCGGGCATCCGCGTTTGCATTCGTGCGATAGTTGGCGTCAATATGGGGCACCAATTCCTCGACCATCATACGGGCATAGTTGGCCTTGGCGTTACGGGCATATTCCTGAAATGCTTCACGGCCATTGGGAGAGCGGTGAACAAAAACGGCAATAACCGGGTCAATCTTGCCCTCGGCAATTAAGTTGTCCAGCGAATTCGGCATGTTTCCAAAATCGACAGCCATACGGCCATAGTTGACATATACAGTCGGGTATTTGCGCGTCGATGTATCATATCCCTTCGGCAAATATACCTGAACCGTACGCTCATTGCCCAGGATTTCGCTCTTGAATTTGAGATCTTTCAATGTTCCCTTTTTCCCGGCGGCGGCTTCTTTCAGATGCAGCGGTTTACGCCATTTCGGCATGGCAAATTCAGATTCTTCCCCGTTGAAAGAAGTCACCTTGCGCGAATTCAGGGGATCGGTGATTCGTTCTTCAAAATTTCGCGTTAGTTGATAGCCGATATGTGCATCCGCTTCCAACTCAACCGTAAAATAGTAAAAGTCAGTGCCGTCGATACGATTCATGGTTTCGTCAGCGCCGGTCTCGAACATATCCCCGGAAATCACCAAATCCTTAACGTCTCCGCGATAAATGAAATGCGCAAGATTGTCACCTTCAATAATTGGCGAGGAGGTGTGCTGCTTCATAAAGTCGTCAATCAGCATCTTCTTATTCGAAGCTTGCTTGACTTTGGATACAAACTGATTGAACTTCGATCCCGGTGCGACGGTTTTCTTCTTTGCTTTGGCGATAGTAATTGCCTTATCAACCTTGCTAATATCAACGCTGGCTATTTCCGAGTAGCTTCGCGCGTAGATCCGACCGTTTGCAAAACTCGGCGGTGACCAGGCCGGACGCTCAAACAATTGTATGTTCGCTTTTTCTTCATAACCTGCCGGAGACGCCGGCGCCACATGAAGCGTGCCTTTCTTGGTCAGCACTACCAGGTGATTGTCAACAAGAATCGTGAACCCATCACCGGGCGGACGCGACTTCCATACTGTCTCGCCATTTTCCGCATTGACGCAGGTAAGAAATCGACCGCTATAGCCATAAAAATGTCCTTCATGATATACCGGCACATTCCAGGACCGCTTAATATGACGGGTCTTCCATAATTCTTCAGCGACATAGCCATCAGCACCTTTGCTCACCTTGACCATCGCCGCTTCATTCCAGGCAATCGGCACCAGCATATGCTGATCATCTACCTGAACCGGATTGACGCTGCCGCCGCGGCCTTTATGATGATATTCCCACAATTTTTTGCCATCTTGCGGATCTACGCCAAACAAATATTGGCTACCGGAAGCAATAACCTGTGTGACACCACCAAGCTTCGCCAGCAGGGGAGAATGATATTGCACTTCGTCCTGACCATTGCTCCACAATAATTTCCCGGTCTTCTTGTCAAAACCGGAAATCGCATTGGTTTTCTTGCCGCCTGTTTCCAGGATCAGCACATTATTGTGAACGACCGGCGAGGTAGTAAATCCATGAAACGGTTCCTGCGCCTCGTCCATTTCGATGACATTGCGGCTCCACAATTCTTTTCCGCTCTGAGCGTCTAGAGCAAACAACTTGCCCTTGCGTCCCAAGGCGAATACGTAGTCCCCATCGAGCAGCGGGGTTGAGCTGGGACCATCCTCAGAGCCACCTTTACCAACGTAGAGATCATTAATCACATACTGCCAAAGCTTGTTTCCGCTTGTTGCATCAAAAGCAACAAGCACGTCATTGCCATCCTTTGCATACATGGTGACAGCACGATTATTAGCAATTGACACGCTGGAATAGCCTTCACCGATTGGCACTTTCCAGGCAACTTTTAACCCATCCCCTTTATCAAAATCAAAAACCCCGGTTGCAGCTGACTTATTATCTTGCATTAAGCCTCGCCACTGTGGCCACGACGTACGCGCCTTATCCGAATCGTCCTCGGCATACACGGCACCTAATAGCAGCACCATCAACCAGGTGCAGAGCACAGCAGTACTTATCCTACTCATGACTATCTCCTTCGTCGGTTTCCCCATGATGATCTAGTTAATTGCAAGGCGAGACGTGCCTCCAGCTAAATTAGCTTCCAGCTGGCCGGAAATATCAACGAAAAGTATACGTAAGGTTTTACGGAAGGTTACAAAATATCAAATAAGGGGTAATCGCAGAGAAAATAGGTTATCACCATAATCTAAGAGCTACGCAAATCCCTGCTTTGTCATGCCCGAATGCAGTAATCGGGCATCCATTCCACTCAGCTAGCATGGATTCCCGATAAAAGCCTTCGGGAATGACAAAGCAAAGCTAAAAAGTGCCCGGATGCGAAAAATAAAAAAGGAGATAAACAAAGTCTTGCCTATCTCCTATTCCTCCCCGCACCGCAGGGTATACCTGAGAGTCGAGTTTTATTGACATCGCTATCTATGTTTCATTAACTTCTATTATAACTTTAGAATCAAACCGGGATATTTGGAATTTTATTTTATTTATTTTTCGGAGCAGAAAAATGCAGTTCGTACAAAAGCTAGCTAAAGCGTTGATTATTATGATAATTATCGGGTCTTTTCTTTGGCAAATCAGTCTGGGCATTTGTCCGGTACCCTAATATCAGAGATCCTTTTCAGAAATTCCTTGAATGTCGTTTAACGTTTTTATAGGTTGCTCATCCTGCACAAATCCAGATTCCTGCAAGACAGCAATTCCCGGAGTCCGTGTCGATGTTAATTGCCTGTAATATTGCCAAATTGCCACTGGAAATAACGAATGCGTCGATCAGGTATTCGTCTATTTCTCCTATTAACCGTTACACCACAACTAATCACTTACCATGAGGTCAGTATGAGCACCTTCGTTGATAATTTGATGGCTGAAGTCAAAGCGAAGAATCCGAGTGAACCCGAATTTCATCAGGCAGTACAGGAAGTCGCGGAATCCCTCAGCCTGGTTATTGAGCGCCACCCCGAATATCGGTCTGCCAAAATTCTGGAAAGGATTATTGAACCTGAGCGTGTTATCCTGTTTCGGGTTCCCTGGGTTGATGATCAGGGCGAGGTTCAAATTAATCGAGGATTTCGGGTCGAGATGAATAGCACCATCGGCCCTTATAAGGGTGGACTGCGTTTTCATCCATCTGTTAATCTCGGCATTTTGAAGTTTTTGGCCTTCGAACAAGTCTTTAAGAATAGCCTGACAACTCTGCCTATGGGCGGTGGTAAAGGTGGGTCCGACTTTGACCCTAAAGGCAAGAGTGATAATGAAGTAATGAGATTTTGTCAGAGCTTTATGACGGAGCTATCCCGTCATATTGGACCCGATACGGACGTCCCGGCTGGCGACATTGGCGTGGGCGCGCGGGAAATCGGTTTCCTCTTTGGTCAGTACAAGCGCATTCGCAATGAATTTACCGGCGTTTTGACCGGCAAAGGCCTCAATTGGGGCGGCTCGCTTATTCGCCCGGAAGCCACGGGTTATGGCAACGTCTATTTTGCCCAGGAGATGATCGGCACCCGCGGCGAGAGCCTGGAAGGCAAGATTTGCCTGGTATCCGGCAGCGGCAATGTAGCACAATTTACCACTCAAAAACTTATTGAGCTGGGCGCCAAAGTGGTTACCCTCTCAGACTCATCAGGATACATATATGATGAAGACGGTATCGATACCGACAAACTAAATTTCGTTATGGAATTAAAAAATCGTCGTCGTGGCCGAATTAAAGAATATATCGAAAAATATAAGAAGGCTGTTTATTCAGAGGTAAATCCGGACCTGGATCATAATCCGCTTTGGCTGCACAAGGCAGATTGCGCATTTCCCAGTGCGACCCAGAACGAAATCAATGCGAATGATGCCAACAACCTCGTTAAAGGGGGCGTCTATCTGGTTTCCGAAGGATCGAATATGGCGACCTCTGCTGAAGGAATCCATGCCCTGCTCGAAAAGCGCATCCTCTTTGGCCCGGGAAAGGCAGCCAACGCCGGCGGTGTCGCAGTTTCCGGTTTGGAAATGTCTCAAAACAGCATGCGTGTGCCGTGGTCGCGCGAAGAAGTGGACGAGCGCCTTCAGAATATCATGAAGAATATTCACTCAACCTGCGTGGAAGTTGCAGAACGATTCGGTACGCCGTATAATTACGTAAATGGCGCCAATATCGGCGGATTCCTTAAGGTAGCAGACGCCATGCTCGACCAGGGTGTTGTGTAAAAAGGAAAGCTTAATGACAGAGATCAAGCGAAAGGGAGATTCCTTATCTTTGGGACACAATTTTGGCTCTCATCTGCAGGTGTTCCAAAATTTGATGCATCACAGGATTCGTGATATCATTTTGGTCTCCAGCCCATACGACCTTTATTTATTTGAAGAAGATGGAAGACTTTACGAGTTAATTCGGGATGAATATAAGGGGCTCAATCTGAGCCACTCACCTGAACTAACCCGGGTTTCCAGTGGTAAAGAAGCGCTTGAGCTGGCAAAGACAGACAAGCGCTTCGATTTGATCATCACCACACCTCATATCGAAGACATGGATGTGATCGCTTTTGCGAAGATGATCAAGGAGTCGGATCTCAATATTCCCATTGTCCTGCTCGCCTACGACAACCGGGAAATGGCTTCCGTGGTTTCCAGCCAGCATAATACACTATTTCACCGGACCTTTGTCTGGCAGGGTGATTTCCGCATCCTGGTCGGCATCATCAAACACGTAGAAGATCATATGAATGTCGACCACGACACGCAGATGGTAGGCGTTCAAACGATCATCCTGGTAGAAGACAGTGTTCGCTACTACTCATCCTTCCTGCCCATTATCTATACGGAATTATTGAAGCAATCCATGCGCCTGATATCTGAAGGAATCAACCTGTCGGATCGCTACCTGCGCATGCGCGCTCGCCCCAAAATTTTGCTGGCCACCAACTACGAACAGGCGCAGGAATTTCTGAAGAAGTATGAAGACTATATTCTCGGTATCATATCGGATGTAAACTTCCAGCGCAACGGAAAACAGAATCCCAGGGCCGGGCTGGAATTTGCAGAAGAGATAAAGTCATTTCGGGAAGATATTCCCATCCTGCTGCAGTCAAATCGGGCCAAGAATGAGGAGAAAGCGCACGAACTTGGGGCGTCGTTTCTCTTAAAGGACTCTCCGACCTTCCTTGGCGACCTGCGCCACTTTATGGTGGAGCAATTCAGTTTTGGAGAGTTCTTGTTTAAAACACCGGACGGTAAAGAGGTCGGCCGTGCGCAAGACCTTCTGTCTCTCGAACAACAGCTATACGTGATCCCGGAAGACAGCCTTGAATACCACGCGGCAGGCAATCACTTTTCGAACTGGCTAAAGGCGCGGACAGAATTTTGGCTGGCCCACAAGCTGCGCCCGAAGAAGCTATCGCAATATCAATCCGTAAACGATCTTCGCCAGGACCTTATTGCTTCACTGCGCAACTATCGCAAATTGCGGCAACGTGGTACCATCACCGACTTCCGTAAAGAATCCTTCGATCCGCAAAACAGCTTTGCAAGAATCGGCGGTGGCTCCCTTGGCGGGAAGGCCAGAGGCCTGAGTTTTGTGAATCTGACGCTCAATAGTCTCTCCATCCGTGAAAAACTGGACAAGTTTGAAAACACTTCGATCCAGGTTCCGCCCGGCGTTGTACTGGGCACTGATGTTTTTGATTACTTCGTCGATGAAAACGATTTGCGCACCTTTGCACTTTCTGCGGACAACGACGAAGAAATCATCAAGCGCTTTATGGTTGGGATGCGTTTCCCTGATGAAGTTTTGCGGCAACTCGCTCAATTTCTTGACCTGATTCGCACGCCCCTGGCGGTTCGCTCATCAAGCCTCCTGGAAGACAGCCAGTATCACCCATTCGCCGGAGTTTATGACACCTTCATGCTGCCGAATAATCATCACAATGCCAACGTTCGCCTGCATGAATTGCTGAATGCCATCAAATGTGTCTATGCCTCGATCTTCTACCAGCGCACAAAAGACTATATGAAGATCACCTCATATCGCCTGGAAGAAGAAAAAATGGCGGTCATTATTCAGAAGATGATTGGTACCAGTCACGAGAATCGCTTCTATCCGGATTTCTCCGGCGTTGCCCGTTCGCATAATTTCTATCCGATTAAACCGCAGAAGGCTGATGACGGCATTATTTCCGTCGCTCTCGGTTTGGGGCAAACGGTCGTAGAAGGTGGCAAGACCATCAAATTCTCGCCAAAACATCCGCGACATATTCCATTGTTTTACAATATCGATCATGCGTTGAAAAACGGGCAGCAAAAATTTTATGCCCTCAACCTCGGCGTTAAGCTTGACAAAAACATTGCATCTTATAATAATCTCTTGAAGACTTACGATATTAATACCGCCGAAAATGACGGCACGCTAGCCCACGTTGGCTCAACTTATTCGTACGAAAATCATGCGATATATGATGGTATTTCCCGGGACGGAAGTCGCCTCGTGAGCTTTGCCCCGATTCTCAAACAGAAGATCTTTCCCTTGCCGGAAATTCTCGAGATGCTGCTGGAATTGGGACGTAAGGGTATGGGAAGTCCGGTTGAAATTGAATTTGCGGTGAATATGTCACCGCGCCACGGCCAGCCCCTGGAATTTGGGGTTTTGCAGATGCGACCTCTGGTTATCAATCGGGAACTGGAACAGCTGGATGTTGATCATGGTGATGCCTCCAGCCTGCTTTGTCGCAGCAATATGGTATTGGGCAATGGCCTGATTGACAATCTGCATGATGTGGTGATCGTCGACTACGAGACATATGAACGATCCCGCAGCCGTCAGGTAGCAAACGAGGTCTATCATTTTAACAAAAAGCTGGTAGCCGAGGATCGCCCATACCTGTTAATCGGCGTTGGCCGCTGGGGGTCTATGGATCCCTGGTTGGGTATTCCGGTGAAGTGGGAGCAAATCTCCGGTGCCAGGGTCATCATCGAAAGCAGCTTTAAGGATTTTGAAGTAATGCCCTCGCAGGGATCACACTTCTTCCAGAACATCACCTCGTTTATGACCGGCTATTTCACCATTACATCCAAGGCAGAAGCCTCAATAGATTGGGACTGGCTCACCGAACAAAAAGCGGTGGAAGCGATGCAGTATACCCGGCATCTGCGCTTCGACAATCCCTTTACCGTAAAAATGAACGGGCATCGTCAAAAGGGGATTATTATTAAGCCATAATTCGCCTGTCCACCACACGTTGCAACTTCCCACCCTGACTTCGCGGAATAGCGCCGGGCGCCTGCAGGGAAATCTTCATCGACAAACCAATGGTGTTTTTGATGCGCTGCAGGAGTTGCTGCGCAAGCGAATCGTCTTCGTGATTCACGCCGTCTCCCACTTCGCAGCTCACTTCAACCGCATCCATCGTCCCTTCGCGGGTAACGATCAATTGGTAGTTGGGTACCAGGAAATCCATATCGTCGATAATCTCTTCGACCTGGGTGTAAAAGAGATTCACGCCGCGAATGATCAGCATATCGTCGGCACGCCCTTTGATGGCAGACATCTTAATGTGCGTGCGTTTTGCATTTGCATCGTAGTAGATGGAGCAAATATCGTTGGTCCAGTAACGAAGTAGCGGAAAAGCTTCCCGGGAAATCGTCGTAAAAACCAATACCCCTTCCTGGCCATATGGCAATGGCTCACCGGTATCACGATCAACAACTTCCGGGAAGAAATGATCTTCCCAGACATAGCTACCGCTGCCCTTTTCCTGGAAATCTTCCTGGGAGACCCCAGGCCCGATAATTTCACTGAGGCCATAGATATTCGTTGCCGTGACATCCAGTCCCGCTTCCACCTGGCTGCGAATGGTTTCCGTCCAGGGCTCTGCCCCAAGAATGGCAAACTTCACGGCCAGTTCTTTCGGATCGATACCGCGTTTACGACATTCTTCGGCCAGCGTTTGGGCATAAGAAGGCGTGCAGCACATGACCTCCGGCTCAAAATCCTGCAAGATGGTTAATTGCCGGTCAGTCATCCCACCGGACACCGGAATCACTGCCATGCCTAACAATGTCGCACCGCCATGCATGCCGAGACCGCCGGTAAAAAGACCGTAGCCATAGGCATTATGAAGCTTCATGCCGGGTTTTGCCCCGGCACATACCAGCGAGCGTGCAACCACTTCGTCAAAGATATTCAGATCGTTCTCCGTATAGCCAACCACCGTCGGTTTTCCGGTTGTCCCGCTGGAAGCATGAATGCGTCGTATTTCCGACATTGGATTGGCGAACAAGCCATATGGATAATGATCACGTAAGTCAGATTTTTTCGTGAATGGTAGCTTTGCCAAATCGTCAACACCCTTAATATCTCCCGGGGCTATTCCCTTTTCCCTTAGCAGATGTCTATAGAAGGGCACATTATCGACCATCCGCTGTAACATGGTCTTCAGACGTTCGCTTTGTAACTGTCGCAGCTTATCCAGCGGCATCGATTCAATCGTCGGATTATACATACAGCTCTCCCGGAGGTATGATGTGTTCTTAAGGGATGGCATCCCTCTAGCCAATGTAGACATTGCGAACAATAATCGCTATGCCTATTCAAGTCCTCGAAAAATGAATGTAACCAAAATCAGGCAAGGGCGTATAGTTTATCCATGGGGGACTAATTTATCCGATTTTTCACGTCTCACCAGGAGGAGTTCTGTATGCGTTTGCTCCGTTACCTATCCTTTTATTTTCTTATTTCTTTCTTCGTTGGTCAGATGCTTTTTGCGCAAGGCGCAAACATCACAGTGATCGACAACGTCAATAATTATCCGCTGAACGGCTATACCGACTGCTGGGGATATGTTGCACCGGACGGCCGTGAGTATGCATTCCAGGGTGTCAATGGCGGCGTCATGATTGTCGATGTCACCGAAACAGACTCGATCAGCGAAGTTGAATTCGTTGACTGGGTCGTCGCCGGGTGGTATGATATAAAGACCTACCAGGAATACATGTATGTCTCGTCAGAAGGCTCAAACGACGTCATCATTGTTGATATCTCTACCTTGCCTGATTCAGCCATCATTGCCGACACCCTGACCGGCATTTCGACACGCCCGCATAATATCTACATTGATCAACAAGCCGGTATTCTCTACGTCATTGAGGATTTCAACTTCACTACCCCGGTATCACTCTACAGCCTGAGCGACCCTGTCAATCCGACACTCGTATCGCAGTTGGGAAGCGGCCTTGGCATCGATGCACACGACGTTTTTGCAGCAGACTCAGTGCTCTATGTCGCGGAAGGGAGCAGTCCAACAATTGGCATTTTTGATGTCAGTGATGCAGCCAATCCGGCACTCTTACAGCGTCTTACCATTCCTGCCGCCGGTTATGTGCACAACGTCTGGGTATCAGAAGACAAGAACTACATGATGACTACCGAGGAAACGGTGGGACAAAGCGTAAAAATGTGGGACATCAGCGATCTGGAAAACATTACACTGCTGGATGAGTATCTCGGCGAAAGCCAGTTGGCGCATAATGTCTTTATAATTGGTGATTACGCTTATATGTCGCATTATGAATCCGGGATAAAGATCCTTGATATCTCGAACCCCAGTGCAATTGCCGAGGTGGCCTTTTACGATACCTATCCCGGCGGTGAAGAAGGGAATTTCAATGGGGCCTGGGGCATTTATCCTTTTGCGCTGGACGCTAAAATATTTATCGGAGATATCCAAACCGGTGCTTATGTCGTTGAATTTGATTCGGTTTCTGCCGGAGATATTGAGGGTATCATTACGGAAAATGTGCTTGGCGGCGACAATATTGCAGACGTCGAGATCAACTTCTTGGAAGCAGGGAAAACGCTGTATTCCGATTCCAGCGGGGCATTTTCTCTGCGAACCTTTGAGGGCGAGCATACGCTTGTCGTATCTAAGATTGGTTGGTATAGCGATACCGTCAGCGTTGTCATCACTGCAAACGACACCCTGACACGAACCGTCACGCTCGATGCAAACCTGGCGGCATTAACGCTCTCCAGCGACAGCCTGAGTGCAGAATTGCTCAGCGACAGCAGCACAACTGCACAACTGGTGGTTACCAATAACGGACCTGCGGGATCCCGCCTCGACTATACCCTGAACGACGTATTCGGGCCAATCATTACCAAGAATCTGAAATATCCAAACGGTATCACGCGTGGCGACTTGATGTTCGACGTCAATTTTGCCGAGGTACCGCGTTCACCCTATCCACTTTCATTTAATCTCACGGACGCCTCGACCGACACTGTCCTTCTCGATCCGGATGACGATATTCTTTTCGGCAGCGGCGGCGAACTTGTGGCCATTTATGCCAGCATTGGTGATGCGACTGTCACTCTTGACTTTGAGTTTGCCGAAGACGTGAATGCCGACAGCGCCTATCTTCTCTTTGCCGTCGACACCGATTTTGACATCAATACCGGTGCCTTCCCCGGTGCATTCGGCCAGCTGTTCGCAGGCCAGTCTACCGGCTCGGAATTTGATGTATTTGTCACTGCCCCGGCCATCGCCGCACTCGGCAGCCCGGCATTAAACATATCTGTCTGGCCTGGTGCCAATACGACACCCGGTTCTGCACCAACTTACAATGGCACTATTCAGATCACCGGTAAGATCCTCTCCGTGCCGCTTCCCTTGTCGGCGCTTGGGAACGATGAGGGGAATTTTGCAATTGCCGGATTTAGCGGCCATATCATACCGGAATTTGTCAATATAAGCAGTGTCGATCTATTTCCGGATGTTGGGAATGTAGAGATTGGTATCAATCCTATGGGAGATCTGCCTTGGCTCTCACTGTCAGCCGATGGCGGCAGTCTTGGGGGTGGCGAATCCGACACGATTACGGTCACCTACGATGCCAGCGTCCTGGATGAAACCGGCGCCTTTGCCGGAGAAATCCTAATTAATAGTAACGACGCAAGTCTGCCTCTGACCACGATTCCAGTCTCGCTAATCGTTGAATCACTTGTTAATGTCGAACCAGGTGATCCTTTGATCGATGACTTTGCGCTCTTCCAGAACTATCCAAATCCGTTCAACCCGGAGACACAAATCGACTTCAATATGAAGCAACAGCAGCGTGCAGAGCTTGCCATTTACAACATATTGGGACAGCGCGTACGACTGCTTCTGGACGAAGTGCGGCCTGCAGGCAGACATACCATAGTTTGGAATGGACATGATGACAGCGGTAAGCAGCTCGCCAGCGGTCTATATTTCTACTCATTGAAAACCGGTAGCTTTGCTGAAACAAAGCGAATGATTCTTATTCGTTAAAGTCGGCTTACAAGCTTACAGAAAAAGCGCCTTTTGGCGCTTTTTCTGTTTCATAAAGCAAAAATCCCGCCCATCAGGAACCTTTTCTGCTTTTTTGAAATACAATTGTGTGACCGAGCGTCAAAATTGGGGAATGGAAATCAGTTTGTGGTGAACTGATTGAGGGGTTTCCGAATTTTCCTGCCATTAAATTCAGTAGCATCTGTCAATCCATTGCAACTGTTGCTATATTCAAAGATACTGTGAGTTGTGGCTTACCCGCAGCATCCGTTTCAACCTGAAATCCGAGAAACGCACATGATTATTACCAATAAGTTATTGGAACTCATTGAGCAGGGCGGCTATGCCTTTATGATTCCGCTCATCCTGATGTCTCTCCTGAGTCTGGCCGTAATTCTCGAGCGGTATTTTGCTTTGCGTAAAGAGAAAATTTTGTCTGAAAACCTGGAAAATGCCCTAAAGAGCAGCAAAGGAGATTGGCCGAAAGCTGAAAGTGATTGCCTGACGGGCAGTATTGTTCGCGATGCGCGGCAGCTTGTTCAGGAGCCAGGCACGGATATTACAGCGGAAGCCTCTCTGAAACAAAGCGCGGAGCAGCATCTTCCTTACCTAACCCGGCGTATGTGGATTTTGAATGCCATTGGCAACCTTGCACCGCTGCTCGGGCTGCTCGGCACTGTGGTTGGATTGGCAATCTCATTTGAAGAAATTGGAAAATCCGGCATGAGCCAGGAAGGCGTGGCAAGCGGTATCGGCATTGCGCTCATTACGACCATAACCGGCTTGACCATAGCTATCCCAACACTTTTTGCCCATTATGGCCTGAAGGCCCACGGAGAACGCCAGTATCAGCGCATCAAAGCTGCCCTGAATCGCCTGGTCGTGTCCGTAGCCGGCAGCAAAGAGGAGGGCGGCAGCTGATGGACCTGAAAAACCCTTTTGAAGAAGAAAGCGGCCTACCGCAACTATCATCCCTGATCGATGTGCTTTTTCTTCTGCTTGTATTCTTCATGCTTACCACAACCTTTGACAAGGGTGAGGGCGAGGAACAGAAAATCGACCTGGAACTGCCGACGGCGATGACTTCGACCACGCTCAACATGCCCAACGATATCATTATTGTGCGCATCGATCGGCGAGGTCAGTATAGTGTAGATGATGTGGCCTGCTCTGAGGACGACCTCTTCGACCGCGTTGAGTCGGCAAAGTCAAGTGGTCGCGATGCCGTGCTCATTCTCGGCGACCGGCGTGCCCCCTACCAGGCATTGGTCAAGCTTTATGATGTAGTACAGGTTCTGGGCATTGAACACCTGGCGCACGAAGTTGAGGATCGCCGATGAAATCCGGATTCAGCAGATGGCTAAAAGTCTCAACATTAGTGCATGTCTTTATCATTGTCAGCTTCTACCGGATTCTGATTCCGGTTTTCGGTGAACCGGAAGAATGCCATCCACCCTCTGCATTGCCAACAACCACCCTCGAAGCAAGCGAACAGCAAGCACTTGAAATAGCATCCTCTACCTGGGAGGAAGTGCTCGATGCCCTGGAGTCACTATCTCAGCCTGAAGCGGGAGAAATGGGAAACGTCGATCAGCAGTCCCGGACAGTTGAGGAGTTGATGGCGCATTTATCCGGCAACACTGATTTGAGCGATGCCCAGGCACAGCAAATCGGCCAGGAACTGCAGGCATTGTCGGCGATTGATGCCGCCTTGCAAAACGCCCTTATCGATGCTATCAAAGAAGCGCTTGAAAATCAGCCAGACGCCTATCACGTCAGCGAAAAACAGCTTGATCAGATGATGGACGAACTGCTGCGCCAGCTCCAGGGAATGAGCCGGCAAATGCAAAGTGAAAATCGAGCAGCACAGCGCCTGGCCCGCTTGCTAAATGATTCTGATATGCTCGAGCGTATGCGAGAAGCTGCTCGCCAGCAAATGATGGATCAATCGCTGGCAGAGCTCAAGGAAGCGGTCGAAAAGGCAATGCGGGAAGCGATTGACGGGAAAGGGAAAGATAAATCATCCGGCGATCTTGCAGAGGGCTCGCAAACGAAGAGCCCATCTGCCAGTGGACAGCAAAGCGGTTCACCGCGCGGCCAGATTTCATCCGGTGCGCCCTCGGGAAGTAGTGGAAAAGGAAAAGAGGGAGAAAATGGCAATTCCCAGGGTAAGGGCAAAGAGTCGGGCGAACTGACAAGTAGTGACAACGCCGGCATGTCCGAACAGGCCGGGGCAGGTCCGCTGGGCGACCTTCCCGGACGTCTCGAAACCATTTTAGGATCTTCAGGCGAAGGTCTGGGTAGCTTACCAACCGGGCTCTCTGCGGATGAACTCTCGCAGGAACTCGCGGAAGCCGCCCTTGCTGCGCTTGAAGAAAGCAACAGTTGGAATAATAAGTCATCCCGCTCAGAGGCGCTTCGTTCACTGAGCGCTGCCATTGCGTCCGGTCTTGCCCTGCAAGATACGGAGGGCACGCCTGGTGCCCCACCGGCAGCACTGGTGCAAGCAATGAAGGAGAGTTTGGCCGAGCACAATCCCCTGAAGGAACTGATCAAGAATCAGCCGCAGACCCAAACCGCAGCCCAGGGTGCAAGCCAGACAAGCGGTACAGGGGAAACTCAGGGGGAATATGGTGCAGGCGCTCCCCTTCAGTATGATGTCGCCACCTATATGAAACACCTGGAAAAAATCCAGAATCGCCTTGTGGAGCAAGCAACTCCTGCCAGATTTGGCGCATTGGCCGGCAGCCAGCAACCCAGGTCGGTCATCAGGCCGGAGACCATCCTTACACTGGCAAGGTATAGAGGCGCAGAGGAACAACCGAATCCATCGCTGCAACAGCCGTCATTTCGGAGCAACAAGTATGGCGCTGCGCGACGGCTGACATCCCCTCTAACGATTGACGGCAGTCTTGATGATTGGCCGACACTTGACAAATTTCGCCTCCTCGGCTCAATGCAAGGGGTCGCCACAGGAGGTCCGGCAGTTGCCGTGGAAAATAGCGGGCTGATGACGGCCTGGGACAATCGCGGCCTCTACGTGGCATACTGGATTGATGATCCCGCGGATAGCCGGCGAATGAACATGCGCCGCTTTTGGCAGGGCGATGCGCTCGAACTCTTTATCGATCCACAAAACTTAAAGAACGAAAATCGCGGCACCTCAACAGAATACCAGTATTGGATCTGGCCACGGCACCTCATCCATTCGCAAAGCATCGGCCGCTCGGTTTTTAGCGGTCCCCGCGATTATACCCCCACGCCCTTAAGCAACAGCGGTATCGAGGCGGCCTCACTTCGAGACGGCTCGCGATATACCTGTGAGGCGTTTATACCTCTGGAGCATCTGGATGCCAAAGCCTTTCTTCCCGGTCAGATTCTTGGCTTCAACTATTCGATCAACAAAGGTGAAAATGTTTACATTCGCTGGGTAACCAATGCCGGCAAAAACACAGCTCTTCACCCGGCACTTTGGGGAGATCTCCTATTAATGGGGAGCAATGCCACGCTCAGCTCCCGGCAGAAACGGATACTTGCCGGAGAAAGCATTCTCATTCAGGTTACGGACAATGACATGAACCTTCATCCTGACAAGGCCGACAATCTTAATTTGACAGCCGTCGTTCAGGGTGGGCAGTATGCTATTGAATTTTCGCTTGCGGAAACCGCAAGCAATAGCGGTGTTTTTGAAGGGAAGCTTCACACAGAATATGCCGCGAAAGCGCCGCAGAATAATCGCCTGGGAGTAAAACCGGGGGATAAAATCATCATCAACTATAGCGACCAATTCGCCGCCGGTGGCCGGCAGGATGTCGACCATACGATCCACGTGCCGGTAGCCCGGGCAATGTTCCGCATGGTCAGCGGTGACAACTCAAATTAAACAGGTCTCAATGCCCGCTGATATACCACCTCATCCGCAATCTTCCGACCGGATTCTATTGCGCCGTTGATACAGGCCATTTCACAATAATCTCCGCAGAGATAAATATTTTTCCGACGTAAGGCATTGAGGGAATCAGGAATCGGCCTGATTCTCTGCTGCTCAGGAAGGGCGTAGTTGATTCGATATATTTTTAACGGACGCCATTTTGACACCCGATCGCCAAACCAACCACGCAGTTCTTCGCGAATCTCGGAGAACATATTGGTACCGGACTGGTTATGGATACCGAGGATACTAACCGATACCAGGTTTTTTCCTTCCGGCGCGTAGCTGCTGGCAACATGATTGGGGAAACAAATATTGTTGATGCGGCCCTTTCCTGAACCGTTCAGAATCAATACCGGGGATTCGAAAGGTGCTTTATCAAGCGTAAGATAAGCACAGGTAACCTGATGATGCGGCGGATTCATAGAATAGCCGAGTAAACGATAGGCCTGTGGCAAATTAGTTGCCAAAATGACCTGCTCCGCCTGAATGCGTCGTCCATCATTCAGCGTCACAACATTGTCTTCGCTGATGCCAGTAACCTCAGCATTGACCGTCACCCGATCACCCGGCAAATGGCTAAGGATTTGACGGGGAATGGCCTCTATGCCAGCCGCCGGTATCGCCATTTTTCCGCCGCAAAACATCTTGAAGAGAAACTCAAATTTCTTATATGAGGTGCTTAACTCGTCTTCCATAAACAGCGTCCCGAGAAACGGCCGGAAGAAACGATCGATCATCAAGTCGGAAAATCCCCAGGCTCGCAGGCCGTTCAAGGTATCCGTATCAATTTCGTGATCACGAATTTCTTCGATCGATTTACTGTTAAGCACCTTACGTAATTTGTCAATGCGAATTCTATCGGAGATCGCTTCTAAATGCCCCGTCGCAGCTTCTTCAGGCACCGGCATATCATTAAAGGGATCCGTGAATTTTAAAAATTTCTGCCCGGTCCAGATAACCACGCCCTGCCAAAAATGACGCAAGTCGAGCTGGCTATAATCGAGTTCTTTACGTGCTTCGGGATATGCAGTCAGGTAGGTATGAAATCCACGATCGAGCAGAAAACCGTTGTAGAAATCGGTTTTAAGCCGGCCGCCAACGCGATCGGATCCTTCCAGCAGCAAATAGTCAATATTTTGCTGCTCCAGGTTCCGGGCACACGTTAAGCCCGCAACGCCTCCCCCAACAATAACCACCGCTTTGCGCAACATCTCTCGTCCATAACTAATGGTTTCTGGAAGGACTAAGTTAATTCAGGGGATAGAGAATATCAAGTAGGCAAAACAGCAAAATATCAGAGGACCAATTGCTAGAGAGGCTTCAAGCTGGAAAGGCCGCCATCAACGCTAATTACCTGCCCGGTAATCCAGGCAGATTCCGGTGACAGCAGGAATGCAGCAAGGGCCGCCATGTCTGAGGGCTGACCAATGCGCTTGAGCGGATGACGATTTGCCGAAGCTTTGACTTTCTCTTCGGTTGAGAGAAGCTGTCCCGCCAGTGGGGTTTGGGTGATCGATGGCGCAATAACATTTACGCGAATATCGAGCCCGGCAAATTCGGCCGCAAGTGACACACCCAATCCCTCAACAGCTGACTTGGCCGCTGAAATTGAGGCATGAAAGTTCATGCCGACCTGGCTGGCAACAGTGCTAAACAAAACGATCGAAGCCGGTTTGCCCTTCTTAAGAGCCGGAAGGGCTGCCTGAATCATTCGCACTGCTCCCAGCAGATTAATATTGAAATCACTGAGAAAATCGTCCGGGGTTAAACGGACAAATGGTTTCAAGGTGATGCTGCCGGGGCAGTAAATAAGTCCGGTCAACTGCTCCGGCATAAAAGCTTCCAGGTCAGACGTGTCATTATTTGTGACATCAAAACTGAGGTGCGAAAAAAGGTCACTATCATGCTGGCCCATCCCGGAACGGGAAATACCATACACCATTGCTCCTCTTTTCAGCAAACTTTCAACAGTTGCGCGACCAACGCCGGCACTGTCTCCGACAACCAGGAAAGATCTATTATCAAGCAAATTCATTAATACTTCGCAGTTTCCTCAAACGTTAAAAGCCGCCGTTCCAGCTTCGCACAGCTGATATTCAGGAAATCAAAACCGGGTCCACCGACATATAATCCAACATCATATTTCATACAGTTTTCGCAGAGAAAATCAAATTCTTTCTGCACCTTTTCGATGTTTTCCACGATGGTGCTGGACACGTAAACCCGATTTGGCCGATAGCGAGAGAAAACGTCATCTGCATTATCCAGAACAGTTAACGGCCCACTGAAGAGTATCTTAAAGCCACGCGCTTCGAGAATGTGATCCACCATCTTTAAGGCAATATCATGCAATTCGTCTGAGAAGTTCAGACAAAACGCAATGCCCAAGTGCTTAGTTGGACGGCGAATGATGCCCTGCAACCGGATAATCGCGTCACGTACTGTATGTGTCGCAAAGTGTTCTTCAGTTATACTAATCAGTCCATTATGCCAACGGTCTCCGAGACGGCGAAGCAAAGGCGTAACCAGACGATCGTAAATGACGTGCAGGGGGAATTGTCCGAGATAAAGGCCGTTGAGTACTTGCTGCACGCGTTCGCGATTACACATCAAGGCGTTTTCTTCGACATAATCCACCAGATAATCAAAATCGCCTTTCATGACGTAGTAACTGATTCGCAGGTCCTCTTCGTTCTCCATTGGGAACAGATTCGGTTTGCTGCTTTTATCCTGATTCATCTCCAAGAAATATGCAAGATGCTTCAGAAAGAACTTTCGATGACCACCAGGGGTTTTCACGCATTGCAAACGGCCCTCATCTGTCCACCGTTTGATAGTGGAAACATTGACGCCAAGTATCTTGGCTGCTTCCTGGCTGTTAAAAAATTGAACTTCCGCTTTCATTGGAAATCCCCCTTATTTTGATGTAATATAGCTCCGAGAAATGCAGAAGTCAATAAATTTGAGCGTTTTGAGCGTTTTTTCTTGACAAAGTAAAATGAGCGGTTTATATTCAAAACGCTCAAAACGCTTATTGAAGTTAAATCAGCAAACGACAAATTGATTCGAAGGTATGTCATGAATTACTCAATAAGCATTTTGGTAACCATTTTTGTCATCATTTTCAGTATGTCGATGTCAATGTTGGCCGTAGACCCCGATTCAAGTTTTAGCGCAGAAGACATGTTACAAAATGGCAGAGAATTATTTCATCAGTCTATCGAACACGAAGACAAAATCGAATTGGCAACAGTTGTTTTTACTGAACTTAAAAAGAGATATCCGGATATGGCCGGCCGCTCAGACACTTATTTAGGAGCCCTTGATGCACTTCGCGGCAAACACGCCACCTGGCCGGTTTCAAAGTTCAGATGGGTTAAGAAAGGTCTTACGAAAATGGATAGCGGCATCGAACAGAGCCCGGAGGATATTGAGGCATTATTTATTCACGGAAGCACCTGTCACTACCTGCCATTTTTCTTTGGCAGGAAGGATGATTCACGCGAAAGTCTTGGTAAAATCGCTGAACTTTTACCGTCTCAGGCGTCTGAATACGACACAACGCTCATTATGAACGTGATTGATTTTCTTGTTGAAGAGGCTTCCCTGCCATCTATTCAAGTTGCCGAGATCATGCAAATCAAAAACCAATTTGCGGAAAAATGAAATACGAATATCTCATCTTCAATTTGATCGTCATCGGTGGTCCGCTGCTGTTCAGCTTTGACAGCCGCTACGCCTATTATCGGAAATGGCCGCGGGTTTTTCTGTCCCTGGCTTTGCCGATGGCCTTCTTTGTAAGTTGGGATGCACTTGTCGCAGGTCGCCACTGGTGGTTTAATGAATTATACACAACCAACATAAAAATTGCCGGCCTACCGCTCGGGGAATGGCTTTTCTTTATCACCGTTCCCTTTTCGTGCCTTTTTATCTGGGAAATTATCCGCAACGAAAAGCGCCACGAAAGCAAACAGCTGGGTTTTCTCTATCCGATCCTTTTTGCCTGTATTCCACTCGGCATCATCGTCTTTATGACCGGTAAAGAATATACCGGTCTCGTCCTGATCACTTTCGGGCTAACAGCCCTGCTTGAAAAGCTGCTAAAAACCGATCTGCTGCTTCGACCGGTTACCTACGTATTTTTCGCCATCATCATCGGCCTGATTCTCGTCTTCAATGGATATTTAACCGCACGTCCGGTTGTGCTTTACGGAGAAACTTACCAGATAGGCTTTCGAGTCATAACCATTCCAATTGAGGATTTCGGCTACGGTATCGTTCACCTTTTGTCATGCACAATTCTCTATGAAAAATTCAAAGGGGCCCTGACATGAGAAAGCAAGTGAGCGTCATTGGTGGCGGCTTGGGCGGCTTAAGTGCGGCAATTCGATTGGCTGCATCCGGTTTTCAGGTATCATTATATGAGCAAAACCCGCAGTTGGGCGGCAAGATGAACGAATTGACCTGCCAAGGGTTTCGCTTCGATACCGGTCCGTCACTTCTGACGATGCCCTTTGTCATTGACGAATTGTTTCGTAAGGTCGGCCTTGATCGCCGGGACTATCTCAATTTTATGCCGATTGCTCCTATTTGCCGCTACTTCTGGGAAGACGGTCAGATCCTTGACGCCAGTGGTGACCCGGAAAAGATGCAGGCAGAAATAGCAAGATTTTCTGAGGCAGATGCTCGCCAATATCCGGCATTCCTGGAATATTCGAAGACGATTTACGATTTAACTGCTGACATTTTTCTGAACAACCCGATTCATGAACTGTCCGTTGTGGCTGATCGCCAGAACCTGAAAACGCTCCGGCAAATTCACCGCATCGATCCCTTTCGGACCGTGCACAATGGTATTCGCCGCTTCTTTAAGCATCCGCGAATCGTACAGGTTTTCGACCGCTATGCGACCTACAATGGGTCGAATCCGTACAAAGCGCCGGCGACGCTCAACATCATTCCGCATGTTGAATATCAGCTCGGCAGTTACTACATCGATGGCGGCATGTATGAGCTGGTTCGTGCCCTGGAGAAGCTGGCTGAGATGTTCAATGTTGAGGTTTATACCGGCACGACGGTTGAGAAAATTCTACACCGGAATGGTCAGGTAAGCGGGCTAATTGCTAATGAAAAAACGATTTCGGCCGATTATGTCGTCTGTAACGCAGACGTTGTCGCTGCGAACACGGATCTAATTGATGGATTCCCCAAAACACGCCGGCGTTTGAATCGACTTGAACCGTCACTCTCCGGTGTTGTTTTCCTATGGGGTATTCGGTCCTCCCAAGAGCAGCTTGCTCATCACAATATCTTTTTCTCTGAAAATTATTTGCAGGAATTCCAGCAGATCTTCGATGATCAGATGATTCCTCCTGACCCGACTGTCTATGTGGCTGTTACCAGCAAGGCGAATCCGGAACATGCACCGGCAGGAATGGAAAACTGGTTCGTTCTGATCAACGCACCGTATACCAACAGCCGTCAAGACTGGCTGAAGGAAATGGATATGGCTCGCAAACACATCCAGGCCAAGCTAAAATCCTGTGGCCTGGACATAGCCGATGACATTGTCTGTGAACGGGCCTATTCCCCGGCTGATTTCCAGAGATTATACGGTAGTAATCGCGGTAGCATTTATGGTATTTCCTCAAACAGTAAGATGACCGCTTTTCGCCGCCCGGCCAATCGCAGCCGAGACATCGACGGGCTTTACTATGTGGGCGGATCAACCCATCCTGGCGGGGGTATTCCCCTGGTCCTGCTCTCCGGCAAGATCAGCGCGGATATGATTGAGAAACGTGAGAAAACATCGCATACGCTGCAGGCGGCGTATTAGATGTGATGTTGGATATTTTGGATACTGGATACTGGATACTGGATACTGGATACTGGATACTGGATACTGGATAAAAAACAAAAGTCATGAGCCAAGATCAAGCATCAAGCATCAAGCATCAAGCATCAAGCATCAAGCATCAAGCATCAAGCATCAAGCATCAAGCATCAAGCATCAAGCAAAACAAGATTGACAAACGACCGAGACTTAAGAACAAATTTAACATATATATAGAGGTGTAACAATGAAACGGATTAGTATAGTCGGATCAGGATTTGGCGGACTGTCAGCGGCAGTGCGACTGCAAGCCCAGGGTTACCAGGTAACGCTATTCGAGAAGAACGCCATGGTTGGTGGGCACGCCTACCAGCTAAAAAAAGATGGATATACCTTTGACATGGGGCCATCTTTGGTCACCGCCCCGGACATTATCCAAAGCATTTTCCGCGCGGCCGATCGCGATATGCATGACTATCTGGATTTGATGTATCTCGATCCCTTCTACCGTATTTATTTCCATGACGGTTCCTTTATTGATTACACCGGAGACAGCGATCGAATGAAGGCGCAAATGGCCGCATTCAATCAGCAGGATGCCGGGAATTACGATCGCTTCATGGAACATATCAGCCAGCTGTACAAGGCGGTTATCCTCGATGGACTGGGAGCGAAAGAATTTACCATGCCGACCATGCTGCAGTTTATGCCGGAGGCAATCCGCCTGCGTGCATTACAACCGGCATACAGTCTGGTGACGCGTTATTTCAAAGACCCGCGTAACCGCTTCTGCTTCTCCTTCCATCCGCTTTTCATCGGCGGTAGCCCCTTTCGCTGTCCCGCGGTTTATATGATGATTCCCTACCTGGAAAAGGTCGGCGGCGTCTGGTTTACCAAGGGTGGTATGTATAGCGTAGTGGAAGCGCTGCAAAAGGTCTTTCTCGAGCACGGCGGCACCGTCCGCACCGGCACACCGGTGTCGGAAATCGCTGTGGAAAACGGTCAGGCAGTTGGCGTTGTTGCCGATGGCGAACTGCATCGCTCTGACGCGGTAGTATCCAACGCTCACTTTGCCCATACTTATAAAGATCTGATCGATGCCAGCCATCGCCGTAAGTGGAGCGACCGCAAGGTGAAAAAGATGTCATACGGCATGAGCTGCTTCCTGATGTATATGGGCGTTCGCAAGCAATATCCACAGCTATTGCATCATACACTCATCCTTTCGCAGCGCTACAAAGATCTGGTGAGAGACATTTTTGATAATAAGATTCTGGCAGAGGACTTTTCGATGTATCTTCACGTGCCTTCGCGGACCGACGCCTCTATGGCGCCGGACGGTTGCGAAAGCATGTATGTGTTGATTCCGGTTCCGAACCTGGAAGGCAGCACAGACTGGAAGGCAGAGGCACCGGGCTATGCAGACAAGATTTTAAATTTCCTGGAAAATGACTTTGGGCTAAAAGGCCTTCGGGAGCATCTCGAAGTGCTCGAGTTGTTTACACCGGAAGATTTCCGGGATCAGCGCAATAATCATCTTGGCAGTGCCTGGAGTCTGGAACCGCGTTTTACCCAGACTGCCACTTTTCGTCCCGGCAACCGTAGTGAAGATATAGACCGCCTTTATCTGGTGGGTGCCAGCACCCATCCAGGCGCAGGCGTTCCAGGGGTGATGTTAACGGCTGAGGTCGTGGAAAAAGCAGTTTTGGAAGACCTTGGCTTGCCGCAAGGCAAGCACGAACATCAATTGGAAATTCTCTAAGAAGGAGACTATCGTGAAATTTTGGCAAGATCCGTCTACTAAACCGGCATTTGAGCATGCACGTTCGATGACTGCATATTATTCGAAAAGCTTCTTCTTTTCCGCGCGAATGCTACCCCAGGAACGACGTTGGGCAACATATGCACTTTACGGCTTTTGCCGGTATGCAGACAACCTGATTGACAACCCGCGCGGCCGCACCGCACAGGAATTACTGAGTGAAGCGGATTTTATTGCGCGCGAACTGGAAGTTGCATATCGCACCGGCGAATCGGAGCATCCGGTATTGAGCCCTTTTATTACCGTGGCCTGCAAATACAATATTCCTATCGAATATCCCCTGGATTTGCTCGAAGGCGTAAAAATGGATATCCAGAACCGGCGCTATGAAAGTTTTGACGATCTATACGTCTTCTGCTACCGGGTTGCCGGTGTTGTCGGCTTGATGATGACTCATGTGTTGGGCTTCAAAGACGATACGGCCTTTCACTATGCAGAAAAACTTGGCATTGCCATGCAGCTGACCAACATTCTGCGTGATGTCCAGGAAGACAAGAACATGGGCCGGATTTACCTACCCCAGGATGAACTGAAATGCTTTGGCCTTGGCGATAACGATATCATCGATGAAAAGATGAGCGAGCGTATGCGTCAGTTCATGAAGTTCCAGGTCAATCGCGCGCATGAATATTATAAAGAAGCCGAGCCGGGCATTCCGATGCTGGAACGCAAATCGCAATTTGCCATATATTCGGCCAGCAGAATCTATCGCGGCATCCTGTTGAAGATTGAAGCCCGCAACTACGACCCCTTCCAGGGCCGGGTTTTCGTTCCGCAGTCGCGCAAGGTTCGCATCCTGATGCACGAAGTGGTTCGCACGCGGATGTTTCCAGCAGCGCCGGCCGGGCATCATATCTAAGCGAGCGTACTCATGATCGAAGCAAGGCCGTCCCGGATACACCGTTTGGTATTCGACGTGTATATCAAACGGCTGTTGAAACGGCACTTCCATGCGTTTCGTATCCTGGGCCCTGTCCCAAAGATCGAGGAGAAATATCCACTTCTGGTCCTGCCCAATCATTGCAGTTGGTGGGATGGATTTTTTCTCTATCTGCTAAATGACCTTCTCTTTCAACGACCGTTTTACATAATGATGTTGGAAGACCAGCTTCGGCATTTTACTTATTTTGCCCGATTGGGCGCCTTTAGCATCGATCCGGGTAAGCCACGCAAGATTCGCGAATCACTGCTCTATACGGCTGATCTGCTATCCAATACGACTGCCCCCCCAATTGTTTCCGTTTTCCCGCAGGGTGAGCTACGTCCCTGGGGCGTGCGCCCCTTAAATTACCAAGGCGGCATCGCCTGGATGGCCAAGCAGCTTAGGAGCCCGATTAACGTTCTCTCATTGGGGATGCGCTGCGAATTGCTCGACCAGCAGTGTCCGGACATGTTCTTCCGCTTTGATGAGAACATCGTCTGTGATGCTCAGAGCTTTCCGCAAGTTGCAGAGCTGGAACGGCGCCAGACGGAACAACTGGCACAAATGAACCGTGATATTGGTAACGGCCAGCACGGCACGCTGCTGCTGGCAGGGAAAAAATCTGTTTCGGAGTAAATTTCAAGAAGGAAGAATCCCCCCTCTATCTCCCCCCGGAGGGAGATAGAGGGGGATTTGAAACACGAATTGAGACAACATCAGTAAGATAAAATTGACAGTATACCATGATAACCATCGCCTACATCGCGCTATTTTTTTCCGCAGTTTTGCTGCTAACAGCAATTTTCAATGCTGTTTCAGCACCGATGCTGCGGAAATCCCTGCCGCGGAAAGCCACACCGGCCGTTTCGGTGTTGATACCGGCGCGCAACGAATCCGGGAACATTGGGCGTTGTCTCACTTCGCTTTTGCAACAGGACTACCCGGATTTTTCTATAACCGTCCTCGATGATCAATCCGAGGATGATACAGCTGCTATCGTGCGCAGTTTTGCAGAGCAGTACCCAAATCTCGAGCTGATCAACGGTACACCGCTGCCGGAAAACTGGATCGGCAAGAACTGGGCCTGTCATCAACTCAGCAAGCAAGCCAAGGGCGATATCCTGATATTCTGCGATGCTGATACCTGGCACGAACCAACTGCGGTCAGCAATACTGTCGGCTGGATGCAGCAATATGGCCTACAGCTCTTTTCATCTTTCTCGCAACAGAAGACCCATTCGTTGATGGAAAAACTGGTGCTGCCGGTGATTGATATGCTGGTATTTGCGGCATTACCGATTTGGCTCACTTATTATTCACGTTCTCCCCTCTTTGCAGCAGCCAATGGCCAATGGTTTTGTATCACTCGGGAAACGTATGACGCGTTGGGCGGGCATGAAGCAGTACGGCAGCAGCCGGTTGAAGATGTCGAACTTAGCCGTCTGGCCAAGCGTCGCGGAAAGCGCATCCTGGTAGCCGCCGGTACCGATGCTGTATATTGCCGCATGTACCATTCAGCCCGCGAAGTTTGGGAGGGCTTCACCAAAAATCTCTACGGCATAGCCGGCTATAATCCAGTCTCGTTTTTCAGCACTTTGGCCATATTGTTCGCAACCTCCGTGCTCCCATGGCTGCTGCTCATACCGGAGGCCACACGAACCATTGCCATTATCGTTCTGGCCGCGACCATACTCATGCGCTTCCTGTTGGCAATTCGCTACCGGCATCCGCTAATTATCAGTATATTCCTGCATCCGGTAGCTGTATTCATTACCATCCTGATCGGCTTGAATTCGTTCTTTAGCATCAAGCGGGGGCAGCTTCAGTGGAAGGGCCGCGATATTGCGCTTGATGAAATGTCCCTTAAACAAGGAAACTCCTGATGGAAGTCACAGAAAAAACCGGATTGGACGCCGGTAAATCATATATAAATGGATTCACAATGCGTTACAAGGTGGTTGGTCTATACATTTTCCTGCTGGCCGGAGGGCTTTGGCATTTGCTCGATCTGCTGCAGCCGCTGATGCAATTGATGGCTGCGCCGGTTATGATTGCTCTGCCTCTCTGGATGATATGGGAATATAGTCAGTCACTGAATAATCAGCATCATAAATCACGGACAGCTCGCAAGCAGGATCTCAACCGCTTTCTCGCCTGGTGCCTTGCCATTATCGGAACCGGATTTGCGCTTGAATGGATCGGAGTGCAATCGGGCCTGCTATTTGGAGATTATACCTATGGCAGTACCCTGCAGCCGCAATTGCTTGGCGTGCCGATTGCGATCGGCTTTTCCTGGCTCGGTATGTTGCTAGCGTCCACAGCTGTTGTTTTCCGGCTTGTACCGGGACTGGTCAGGCAAAAACCCTATTGGGCAGCCTTGTTCCCGGCGGTAATGATGGTCATATTTGATGTTTTTATGGAGCCGGCAGCTGTCAAGCTTGGCTATTGGCATTGGGCCGGTGATATCATCCCATTCTATAATTACGTTTGCTGGTTCGGCATTGCTTATGTATTTGCCTTGTCAGCCTGGTATCTCAAGACATTCAGCAGCAAATTTCCGGGCGTCATTTTTCACGCCTATTTTGCGCAATTGGGATACTTTGCACTGGTATTTTTAGGCAGCTTGCGTGCGAGTTAAAGCGGTTGCAACATGGAGAACTTTAACTATGCAATGCACTATCGAAAAAGATTAACGCGAAAATTCACGAATGAACACCAATGTTTAAAAGACCGCGACTTAAGTCTAGAAGTCATTCACAATTCGGGCAGATTCGCGTCAATTCGTGGTAAGGTTTTTGGAGCCCGGGAGGGGACTTAGGGGTGGGTTAATAAGCACTTCAGGAGATTCTAAATACATCAGGAAGAGATATGAGTAAAGCACCATTGTTTACCCCAATAGATTCTGTAAAAGGGCTGTCAGCAGCCCTGATCATCGGTGGGGCCTGGGCAGCAACCCTCTACCTGGGCCTTACGCTCCCTTTAGCAGAAACACATCCACTGCTGGTGGTGCTGATATTTATTTTTCAGACCTTTCTCTACACCGGTCTGTTCATCACAGCGCATGACGCCATGCACGGTACCGCTTTTCCCGCCAATCGCAAGATCAACAATGCCATTGGCTCACTTGCCGTCTGGTTGTATGCCCTGTTTTCATACGCGCGGCTCAAGGAAAAGCACTGGGAACATCATCGGAACCCGGCCAGTGAGCATGATCCCGATTATCACGACGGTGAACACGAGGGAGCGATTGCCTGGTATTTCCACTTTATGGTCGGTTATATGACCTGGCGTCAGCTGTTTGGTTTGGCGGTGATGACCAACGTATTACTGCACTTGTTTTCCGTGCCATTATCCAATATTCTATTACTGTGGGCGCTGCCATCCATTCTGAGCACCGTCCAGTTGTTTTATTTCGGCACATATCTTCCCCACCGCAATGAAGAGGGTGAATTTGCCGACCATCATCGGGCACGCAGCAACAACTTTTCTCCCTTTTGGTCGTTTATCACCTGTTATCATTTCGGATACCATTGGGAGCATCATGCATTTCC
Source organism: Calditrichia bacterium (assembly GCA_028284445.1). Classification (GTDB taxonomy): domain Bacteria; phylum Calditrichota; class Calditrichia; order RBG-13-44-9; family J075; genus JANQRS01. The sequence continues at coordinate 103,861 of JANQRS010000029.1, read as the reverse complement.
CTATCTACCCTGGTGGAAGCTTGCCGGACAGCATCGAAAATTGTCAAATGAGACGGGTTCGACCTGATGACGCATCGCGATCAAAATGATGATACCGGTTCCCAAATTGCCGGACTCGAGGCAAAAATAGCGCTCCTCGAAGCAGAATTACGCAGCTACCGGGAACCTCCCTCCCCCACTCAAAGAACCGCCACAGAAAGGCGCTATCAGCGCCTTGTCCGCTACCTGACAGACTACATTTATACCGTGGTTATCCGTGATGGCAATGTTGTTGCCACCTATCACGGTCCCGGTTGCTTTGTGGTTACCGGGTATTCCTCGGAGGAATATGCAAATGATCCGGAATTGTGGTATCGCATGGTTTATGAAGAAGATCGTCATAAAGTCACCGATTATTCGAACCGGGCGCTTTCCGGTGAGCAAGTTAACCCATTTGAACATCGAATTATCCATAAAGACCGCTCTACCCGCTGGGTTCGAAATTCCATTGTTCTGAACATGGACGATCAGGGCAGAGTGGTGTCCTACGACGGCTTGATTCGTGATATTACCCAGGAAAAAAAGGCTGAAGAACTGGCAGAAGTGCAAAAGCAGCAGTTGATTCAGGCAGACAAAATGGCCTCCCTTGGGGTTCTGGTTGCCGGCGTTGCCCACGAGATTAACAATCCCAATAATTTCATCATGCTCAATTCGCGCCTGCTAGAACGCGTTGTAGAAGACGCCCGTCCCATTTTGGATGAGTATCTCCAGGAGCATGGCGACTTTGAACTGGCCGGCATGTCGTACGCTGAAGAACGGCAAAATATCAATCGCCTATTTGCAGGCATGGTCGAAGGATCAAAGCGCATCCAAGGCATTATCCGCAACCTGAAACGCCTTGCACGGCAAAATCGGGAAGATCTAAATCAACGTGTCAAGTTGGACCAGGTGATACAAACTGCCGTCTTTTTTGTTAACCACCGAATTCAGCGTTCCACAAAACGCTTTTCACTGATGGTGCAGCCCAACTTGCCGGCAGTGCGCGGCAATGACCATCAATTGGAACAGGTACTAATGAATTTGCTCATCAATGCCTGTCAGGCGATTAGCGACAAAGAGCAGCGAATTTCGCTGACAACCACGTTGGACTGCGCCAAAAATTGTGTTATTTTAACGGTTGAAGATACCGGTATGGGAATCCCGGAGAGCAATTTACGGCGAATTTTCGACCCATTCTTCACCACCAAACGAGACCTTGAAGGCACCGGTCTCGGCCTTTCGATTTCCTATCAGATCATCAAAAATCATGGTGGTGATCTGACAGTGGAATCCAAAACCGGCAGCGGCACAAGATTTATCATCACCTTGCCGGTTTATATTGAAGAAACGGATGAATGAACCTAACCTGACAATAGAAGATGGCAAAATCTAGTTACCCGCAAAAGCCGGTTTTATTGGTCGATGACGAGAAACAATTTCTGCTTAGTGCGGCATTGACCCTCAAGTCGGCGGGCATCAACAATTCCGTACAATGCTCCGACAGCCGCAAAGTTGTGAGCCTGCTGGAGCAGCAAGAGTTTTCTACCGTCATCCTCGATATGATGATGCCAAATGTTAGCGGCAGTGAACTTGTTGACATCATCAACACCGAGTATCCGGAAATTCCAGTGGTCATCATAACCGCTGTCAATGAGGTTGAGACGGCCGTTGACACCATGAAGGCCGGGGCTTTTGACTATGTGGTCAAGCCGGTCGACGACTCACGCCTGATCAGCGCTGTGCGCAGGGCCATACAAATGCGGGAGATCCGCAGCGAAAACAGCGTGCTCAAAGAATACCTGCTCTCGGATCAACTCAAACATCCGGAAGCCTTCACAGACATTATCACCCAAAGCCCGGCCATGCGCAGTATCTTCCAGTACATTGAAGCGATTGCGACGACTTCGCTGCCAATTCTGGTCACCGGCGAAACCGGGGTAGGGAAAGAGTTGTTTTCCCGGGCCATTCATCGACTGAGCAAACGCAGCGGCGAAATGGTATCTATCAATGTCGCCGGCCTCGATGACAATCTATTTTCCGACACCCTTTTTGGGCATAAAAAAGGTGCGTTTACCGGCGCAGAAATTGAGAGGAAAGGCCTCATCGAAAAGGCAGCCGGGGGCACCCTCTTTCTTGATGAAATTGGTGATCTGGCAATTGAGTCGCAGGTAAAGCTCCTGCGACTTTTGCAGGAAGGCACCTATTATCCACTGGGGAGCGATGTCACCAAGCGTACTGATTCACGCATTGTTGTGGCAACCAATCAGGATTTGAACAGCATGCAGTTGAGCGGCACCTTCCGTAAGGACCTCTACTATCGCCTCAAGGCGCATCACATCCAAATTCCTGCGCTGCAGGAACGCCGTGAGGACATTCCCCTGCTGGTAGACCACCTGCTGGAAAAGGCCGCAGAAACCCTCGGTAAGAAAAAACCGACACCGCCGCGAGAATTGATGACGCTGCTAAAGACGTATCCCTTTCCCGGCAATGTCCGCGAGCTGGAAGGCATGGTCTTCGATGCCGTCAGCCAACATCAATCGGGCGTACTATCAATGGAATCCTTCAAGTCCAAACTGGACTATCGCGGATTGGCAGAATCGATGGCAACCGAATCGACAGAAGAAGGTGACGAAAACAATCCATTGGTGTCATTCAATGAGATCTTGCCAACCATGAAGGAGATGGAAACATTGCTGATAGAAGAAGCGCTGAACCGCTCGGAAGGCAATCAATCCATCGCAGCAGAATTACTGGGCATGTCACGCAAAGCCCTGAACAATCGCCTTATCCGCAGACAGAAATAAGATGAGCCAACTGGAAGTCAATACGGCAGCGCCGGAATTCGAAATCGAGGATATCGACGGCAATATGTTCCGTCTGGCAGATTTTCGCGAAAAGAAACATGTCCTTATGGTTTTTAATCGCGGCTTTCTCTGACCGTTCTGCCGCGAGCACATGTCGCAGTTACGCGACAATTACCAACTATTGCAAGACAAGGATATTGTCGTGGCAGTGGCCGGGCCGGATTCAGCTGCCGGTTTTCGTGACTATTGGCAGAAAGAAGAGCTACCCTTCATCGGATTACCCGATCCGCGACATAAGATCCTTAAATTATATGGGCAAGAAATCAAAATTTTCAAGTTTGGCCGGATGCCGGCACAGGCATTGATCGACAAGTCAGGTATGATTCGCTTCATTGTTTACGGCAATTCGATGGCTGACATACCGGATGTAAAAGAAGTAATACGGAACCTCTGATTCAGGAAGGATGAGACATGGACTACGAATTCAAGATACTTCGACAAAGCCGGGCACTGCTCGGAAAACTGTATTCAGGTTTTAGCGAAGAACAGTTAACCACAATTCCGGAAGGGTTTAACAATCACCTGCTCTGGCATTTTGGTCATGTGGTAGTTACCCAGCAATTGCTCTGTTATAAATTGGCCGGCGTACCAATGCATGTGACGGATGCGCAGGTAAACATGTTCCGCAAAGGCACCAGCCCACGCGAGTGGGACCATCTGCCGGAACGCGACTTCATTGATAGACAGCTTACCAGCCTGGTAGACGTTATGGAAAACGATTATAAGAACGGGCTATTTAAAGAGCATGAGATTTACCCAACCAGTTTCGGCATCACGCTCACCAGCATTGAAGATGCTATCCGCTTTAACAATATTCACGACGGCATGCACATTGGATATATCCTGGCGATAAGAAAACATGTATAGATACTTTGCGAAGCCGCTGCTTTTCCGCCTTCCGGCGGAAACGGCCCATCACTTCACATTTAACTTATTGAAGATACCGATGTTCAGCCAGGGCCTTGGCTGGTGGCATCAATTCGATCACCCCTCGCTCAAGCGCGAATTATTTGGATTAACCTTTCGCAACCCGATTGGCCTGGCCGCAGGCTTCGACAAGAATGCCGTCTGCTATCAGGCTTTGCACAACCTGGGATTTGGCTTCGTAGAGATTGGAACCGTTACCCCGGAACCACAGGCTGGCAATCCACGCCCCAGATTGTTTCGATTGCCGTCTGATGAGGCGTTGATCAATCGTATGGGATTTAACAACGATGGCATGAAGCGAATTGTTCGGCGCCTGGAAAATCGGCGGCGGGATCTCATCATCGGCGGCAATATCGGCAAGAACAAGGTAACGCCTAATGAAGATGCGATAAGTGATTACGAAAAATGCTTCCATGCACTTTATGAGTATGTCGATTATTTCACGGTAAATGTCAGTTCTCCAAATACCCCGGATCTCAGGGCCCTGCAGGACAAGGAACCGCTTACCCGCCTCCTGCGCCATCTGCAAGATCTTAATCATGCACGCTCGGCGCCAAAACCAATTCTCCTAAAAATTGCCCCTGATCTCAACAATGATCAGTTAGATGATATCATTGATATTGTCACCACCTTAAGCATCGATGGCTTAATTGCAACAAACACAACCATAGATCGCGGGGGCTTAACAACCAGCGCAGCAACCCTGGAAAATATCGGCAATGGGGGCTTGAGCGGAAAACCATTGACCGGCCGAGCCACAGAGGTCATATTTTATATTCATCAGAAGTCGAAAGGCCGTTTTCCGATTATCGGGGTCGGCGGTATACATTCTGCAAAAGAAGCTCGCGAGAAACTTGAAGCCGGTGCTTCACTGATCCAACTCTATACTGGTTTTGTTTATCAGGGACCGCAGTTAATAAAAGATATCAAGCGGGAGTTGGTAAGCGATTAGAGCCATTTCCGCAAAACCTCTTCCAGGCGGCTTAACGAAATTGGCTTCGGCAGATAATCATCCATTCCGGCGGCAAGACATTTCTCACGATCCCCCTTCATGGCATTTGCAGTCAAGGCAACGATGGTCGTATGTTGCCTGTTTTCCTCCTCGGTGCGAATTCTTCCAGTAGCTTCAAAGCCATCCAGCTCCGGCATCATGCAATCCATCAACACCAGATCATAGGGAAACTGACGAAGCATTTCAATCGCTTCCAGGCCATTTGCAGCAACATCAGCCTTGCAATTTAGTTTGCTAAGCATGCGCATTGCGACTTTCTGGTTGACGGTATTGTCCTCCGCCAATAGTATCCGAGGCATACTACCTTTTTTGTTGACCAGCTCTTTTCGCTGCTGATGCTTCTGATTTTCCTTGAGCTTATGGCGGGTTAACAGGCCAACATCCTTATCATGAATAAATGCACTCCAGAGCGTAGACATCATTTCGCGCAGTTGGGAAACGCGAATGGGCTTGGTTAGATATCCCTGGAAGCCAACCTCCTTCATCTTGCGTGCATCCCCTTTTCTGGCCAGCGAAGTGAGCAAGATCAGGATCATGTCACCAATTGCCGGATCAGCCCGGAATAATTCAGCAAGCTTCTTGCCGTCTGTTTCCGGCATACAATAGTCTATTAAGCCGATTTTGAACGGATCATTGGCTTCGCGGGCCTCGCGAGCAACTTCCAGGGCAGCGCCAACATTGGAAACCACGGTCGAGCGCATTTCCCAACGCGCCGCCTGTTCAGCGAGGATGCGCTGATTAATATCATGATCATCAACAATCAGGATTCTCACGTCCTTGAGAGATACAGCCGGGAGTTCTTCAGCCGCTGGCATCGGCGCCAATGGCAGCGGTAAACGAAAGGCAAATCGTGATCCCTCACCGGGAGTGCTTGTCGCATATATCTCCCCCCCCATGAGTTCTACAAGTTGTTTGGAGATGGACAAGCCCAGACCGGTTCCCCCGTATTTTCTGGTTGTAGAACTATCTGCCTGAGTGAATTTTTCAAAAATACCGGCCAGTTTTTCTGGTTCAATCCCAATACCGGTGTCAGCGATGGCAATCTCGATTGTTGCACTATCGGCCGAACCATCAATTTTTGTTACCTCGATGAGGACGTGGCCACGACTGGTAAACTTGATTGCGTTGGAAGTAAGATTGGTTATGATCTGGCGAATACGACCCGGATCGCCAATAACATGCGTCGGGACGTCCGGCGCATAGCGAACAACAAAGTCTAAATTCTGCGCCTCAGCTTTTTCAACCAGCAATTCCGCAACTTCATCAATCGCTTGATTCATATCGAAAGGTATAGGTTCAATTTCGAGCTTGCCCGCTTCGATCTTGGAGAAGTCGAGAATATCATTAATAATCGTCAGAAGCGCTTCAGCAGAGGCATTAATAGTTTGGACAAAATCTCTCTGCTCAGCATCCATCTGGGTATCTATTAGCAATCCGGTCATCCCCATAATGCCATTCATAGGGGTTCGTATTTCGTGACTCATATTGGCCAGAAATTCGCTCTTTGCAAGATTGGCCATTTCCGCTTCCTGCGCCAGCCGATTGGCCCGCAGGTTGGCCATTTCCAGCAATTCGTTTACTTTATTCGCTTCATCCAGTGCAAGCTTCATTTCCTGCTCATGCTGCTGTTGGCGAGTCATATCCCGAACGATTGCTACAACCTGTAAATTATCGGCTTCAGCCCCAAATGCCTGGAAGACCACAGATGCCGGAAACTGGCTGCCGTCTTTTCGAATATAGGATAGCTGAGTGCGGGTACTCGCTTTTTTCTCGGCAACCATCCTTGCAATTTCGCGTCGCATAAGATCGAATGTTTCCGCGTCGTGCAAGCTGGCGACATCCAGCTTCAGAAATTCATCTTCCTCATAGCCAAATGCTTCGATAGCACCGCGATTCACGTAGTGAAATGTTAAGCTATCCATGTCTATGAAGAAGATAGCGTCCGGGGAATTGTCTAGCGTATCCTTGAAGCGCTCTACCTCGAGGAAAGTCTTCTTGAGACGATCAATATCCACGTGCTGCCCGATCATTCTCCGTGGGCTTCCGTCAGGGTTTCGTTCTACCACCTTCCCGCTACTACGAACCCATTTGTAGTGCCCGCCTTTGCAACGAAAGCGGAATTCTATATCGTAAACGAAACTATCGTCGGCATGTGCAGATTCGATCGCTTTTCCAGCCATCTCAACATCATCAGGGTGAACGCGCTCCAGAAAATAACTCAAGGGCTTGGGCCCGGTTTTCGGCTCTTCATCGATCATGCTATGAAACAGCTCATTGGTAATAAAGAATCCGGCCGTTACGTTCCAGTCCCAAAGACCTGCCCGGGCAGATTCCTGCGCCAGCTTCAAGCGCTGTTCCACTTCTCTCTGTTTAGTGATGTCCTTTGCCATAATTACCAGGCGATCGTATTCACCCTCCTCGTTGGCCAGGGGAATCTTGTCAACCTGCATCAACATGTTTTCATCTTCGTTGATCGGATAGGTCTTCACAATGCCCAGTTGGGGTTTGCCGCTTTCCAGCGCAATACGATCAGATTCCAGAATCTCATTTGCGACCGTTGGAAATAAAAATTCGTCAGCCGGCTGCCCCTCAATATCCTTTACCTCCAAGTCCCGAACCTCAGCGAAGGTTTGATTTGCGCGCAAAATAGTGTCATGCGAATCCTTACAGACAACTTCATATGGCAATGCATCAAGGATAGCCCGTATTTCCTGCTCGCTCTTACGAACGGCATCCTGCATCTTCCGAATATCGCTGATATCACGCAAGAATCCGCAAATCAATGCTTCGCCTTCATGGGTCATGCTACAGCCGACCACATGTGCATCAAAGGTTGTCCCGTCCGATCTCACGTGGGGCAATTCGGCCTGGATCATTTTTTGGGAGGTAATTTTTTCGCTGTAAGCGTTCCACTCTGCGGCAGTCATTCCGGGAACCAGGTTCTCAATTCGCTTCGTGCAGAATTCTTCAAACGAATATTGAAACATATCGCATGCGGTTTTATTGACGTAGCGAATCGCCCCATCCGGTTGTATCAAAAAGACGCTGTAGGGACAGCTTTCGATGCTGGTTTGAGCCAATAAGGCCTCCCCACGCGATGCAACCAGCGCTTCCAGCACCCGAGCCAGCTTGCCGAATTCATTCGGCATGGATGAGTCGAGCGTTAAGGGATGCGCCAATTTGCCACCGCTATTTAGAACGACGGCCAGATCACTATCAAGCGCTTCGAAGTTTTTGGCAACACGGCGAAATGTACGCCAGCCAAACCAGAGAAAGAAACCGATAAGGACCAGGGCTGCGATTCCCGTAAGGGTCATACTCTTATAACTGGAAGCAGCAATTTTTTCACCACGGCTTATGGCGTCTCGCGCGATCCGATCGCGCACAAAATCCATTTTGTCCATACGGACAGTCGTCAAATTGAACCACTCCAATGGATCCAAATCGGTTACAACATCTCCCGCAACCAGATTGTCCAGCTCAACTCTGAGATGATCAAGCTTGATGAACTCAGGAGACTGCCGAATTTGTACCAAATGGCGTTTCAGGTTTGGTCCAACGATTCTCGCAAAACGGCTTTGTGCCACTTTTTCCAACATACGATTCTGCAAATATGCGCGATACGTTCGATCGCTAATACTTCCCTTTTCCACCTCGCTTATCAAAGCCGCGCCATATGCGCGTTCCAGCCCGGCAGCCTCCTTCGCCTGCATCAACAGATATATCTGGCGGAGCTGATCATGCAGCAACTTATCATCGATGATATCGATAGCCAGCAAGTTTGTGGATAACATTTCCTCAACAAGTGCGGTATAAAGTTCGTCAACCTCATAGATCGTAAGTTCACGAAGATCGACTTGTTGCCTGAAGTCCGGCAGGAGAGAAAGTGTTTCATGTAGGCCATCCAGCACCGGCGACTGCCATCCATCCAATTCCAGGCGGTCAATTTCAGGAAAGGTCCGAAGAAACTCCCGATGAGCCACATCCGAGATCTGTCGCTGATCTTTCAAGAGCGAAATCAATTCCATTTGCGACTTGGCAGACAGGAAGGATATGCTGCGTCCCCGTTCTCGCTGAAGCTCATCAACCAACTCGTTCGCTGCAGCCGCAAAAGCCACGGTCTCTTTAGCTGCCATATATTTTCTGGCGTCGGTTGAAATTGCCCAAAACAGGTAGATGGTGGCAAGCAATGTCACGACAAAACCACTCACGGTCGAGACAAAAATCTGGTTGCGAATAGACATATACTTCCCCTGGTGCCGCAAAGAGCCGCCCTGGATGACCCTCGGATGAACACTCCGTATAAACAATTGACTGGTAAGTTGGTTCCGGAAATGCCGCCAGGCACATATATGCGCCGGAAGCTAGCTTACTAGGAACATAATCGGTCTTTCAACAAATTTTCTTGAATATGTCACAGAAGTGGAAACGCGGAAGCAAATCTTGCGAAGTGGGTTGTCAAGCGAGCTTAACGCCCGAGATAGAGTGTGAGCATGGCAAAAAATTGTTTTTCTTCAACGGTATCAATGGGTGTCCGGCTTCGATCTCCGCCAAACAAAGCATCATCAAACAAATCCGGCCAGCTATAATTTTGCTTGCTAAAGCCACCGGCGACATTTACGCGCCAGCCGCTCCCCATAAAACCCGTACCGGCTGAGATGAGGGTCCGTGTAGCGCCGCGGTTTTGAAATGCCGTTCGATATTGTATACCAACCTGAAAGGGCACCTGGTTATAGAAAATGTGCTCAACGCCGCTTTTAATAACCACGGCATCATCAAAATTGTTTTCGCTTTCAGTTCCATCAGTTGATATGCCCGTTGACGACCACCATTCGTAGGTCAAATCAATGTTCAGGCGCGCCTGCAAGGCTTGCTGACCGCGATATTCGAAACCAAGTGTCGCCTGTGCCGGATATTCGATCGATTCGGACTGCACTGTCGAAGTGACAACATTGGTCACCTCATAATCAACAGTACAGGGAAGCTGAAAACTGGCGCCGAGACTGGAATGAGACGTCGGTCTGTAAACACTGCCCAATGACAATATGATCGGCATTCCATCCAGCTGACGCTGATTTTCCGAAAGTCTGTCTGTTCCCAGTGGCTCGTCTCCCTGGAAGGTAGTCGATTGCCGATAGTTGATATCGCTACCATTAAGCATGCCAGCCTGTACCCCAAAATGTAACTGCTTTGTGGCTTCAAATCCGAGCCCAAGGCTATAGCGAGTCAGCTTGCCCTCTATGTCAATTTCATTGATGGCCAGGGTATTGCGCTCATCATCAAAATTACGGCTGCGGATTTCTTCGAAGTATTGATAATCATGGCTGATTTCTTCGAACACCCCGACGGCTACAGTGCGCAAGAAGGGCAAAGAATTACGATCAAAGACATACTGCACGCTGCCCTGTAAGGGTAAGTACCAGTTGTCATTTATGGCATAAATGCCCTGCTGGGCGATATCGTCAATGCGATTAAAGACCGGGAAAGAACGCCGTTCTTCAAAATTGCGGGCGGTGGAGCTTAGCTCGACATGAAATCCTTTCCGGTTGCTGCTCATCGCCGCCGGATTGCCCATTAATGATGCACCATTGACATTCGATACCGATCCGGCTCCTGCCAATCCGAGGCTTCGAGCATTGGCAAATTGCCAATAATCGCCAATCGGAAATGAGATAAGATTCTGCCCAAACAGATTCAATGAAAGTACTAACAAAAAGGTTTTAACGACAACTGCCAAACGCATTATCTATCTCCTCAAAAACTATAATTCAATTCCAGGTAGAATGAGCTCTGCTGGTCCTGAATAAAATCTGTCCCATACAGAGATCCGTTGGAAAAACTGTTGGTTCCCGGACCAATTTCCTCGTTATCGGTATTGCGTGTCTGAAAATTGGTCAGCGGAGCATCAACGTCCCGGGTAAACTTCATTCGAAAACTAAGGCTATTGCTCAATCGGGAATAGACCGATACCCAGTAGCGCATCGCGCCACGTTCGCTGGACATAACTGCAAACTGAGTATCTTCAAAACTCCAGAAAAAGCCCCGGTAATACCCGAGGTAACCGCGCACCTTAAGCCACTCGTTGAAATTGTGGGTATAAAATGCCCCCAGAGCCTCGCTATTGATCGCCGCATTACCGGCTAAATTTGCATCCTGCAATTCTTCACCGGGATCTATCGGGTAAAACAGGCGGGGTCGCGGACGAAACTTCACAACCGCATTGAGATAAAGCAGCGTTAGTTCACTGAAACGGGACAGGCGGAAGCGAATATCACCTCGGAACTCAAGGTTTTCAAAATACTCGATTGTTTGTTCGTTAAGGGTTTCGCGGCCCTGGTATTTTTGACGCAGATTAATAGCGATCGGCCAAATCGGACGGTACTGCACGGTACCGCGCAAACGGAATTGAGTAACGTCATCAGCCTTGCGCCGCCAGTTATCATATTCACCGCTGAGTACAAACTGGCGATTCACCTGATAACGAGAACTTACATAGAATCCTTCTTCCATTTGCGGCTGCGGGTTGTTTGTATAAAGCTGTCCGTAACGAGGATCTTGCAGGTAAAAATAATCTTCATACAGAGTACGCTTATAACGCCGGTAGTTGGAAAATGAGCGCTGATAAGGATTATCAAATCCCAGTTGATAATTGCGGTAGAGGGCCAGGAAGTTCAAGCTGTTGTATTGAAAATAAGCGCTACCAACCACTGCCCAGGGATTCTTATCGCCGCTGGCATCAAAAAGCGCCAATCCCTGTCCGCGATCCAATTCCGCATACTCTGCCTGTAAAGCCAAATTGCGAATCACCGACTGGGCGTTAATCCCCATAACCCTGCGGAAAGATTTCGCATCGCTCCAAAGTGGATTTTCAGCATCCGAATACGTACCGCCATAACTTGCAAAAATCTCGTTATCTGGTTGACTAATTTGACGCAGCTCGACCGGATCGACAATTTCACCCACGTCCGGGCGCAGTGGGCGATCATAAACACTTTCGTAATAGGTGTAGCCAATCTGAGTTGCCGGCAGAACGTCGTATGACGCGTGAAACCCAAAAAGCAGCTCTTTAACAGAATTTCGCCAGGGCAAATTATCTTCAACCCGGAAGGAGTCTTCCGGTGCAAAGAGGAAGCGTTGATCGAGCACAATTAGCTGATTTACCGGATGTACTTCTTCGCCATTGAACAGAATCGGCGTGCGATTCAGGATAGCATCCCGCTCATCAAAAGATCCGAATAGGAATAAGTGGGCATCGCCGAGGGCAAACTCAGCAGCTGCACCGGTCAACTTATACTGGCGGGTCCGCGAGTTGTCGCCGGCCAGCCCCAGGAATCGCTTACGGAATCCAAATCCGGATTTTCTGGGCTGGAAGAAGTCGGTATTTTCCATCACCACACCCTGGCCGAAAGCCAAAGAATAGTTGCCCAGATAGACCTTCCGCACTTGCAGTGGTCCGACCTGTTTGCCTTCCAGCCCCAAATAGAATTTCGAGCGCGGCACCTTGGCAAAGCCAAGATCATATTGCAGAATCGGTTCTTCCAACGCATGCCAGGAAGACACGCCAATTTTAATGTCTTTACCCCAACTACCAATAAAGCGAGTATAGTATTCAGGATGGCGGTTATTGGTAGCGTCGTAGATACCGCTGTTCTCCAGTTGGCCTTCCGCAGCGTCCGCATTAGCCTCCGCTTCCTCAGTAAAGAAAGGCGTGTTGCTGGAACGGAAAAGCAGATTGCCGTGGAATTCACGCTTGCCCGTTTCCGCTTCACCAAAATCGACAAAGTCGCGGGTATTGCGATAACCGAAATAGGACAAATTGGGCGCACTGCGCAAATCACGTAAGCTGGTGATGTTGCCAACCTGCTCTCGATAGGCGATAATGGCAGCGGCGTCTACCGGGGAAACACCCTGCAAATTAAGCAGCTCATCATAGCGAATGTCGTTAATGTTGACAGGCTCAAGGGCTTTTTCAATCCAGGAATCCACCAGCGCCTGGTTTGCACCTTCATTGCCGGTCCAGCGATCCAGCTTGAAATAAAGTTGTTCAATGCGCGATTCGCGCTCGGACTTGCTGGTATAAGGCTCAATGCGAATCAGCGGTTTTAACTCCAGCAGCACTTCCTGGGTAATACCGGGAATTTCCCGCAGCTGAAAAATGCTGGTAAACGGCCCCTGGTATTCGATGCGCTCGAAAATGCGCTCTGCCACCTCCGCCGATACCGGAAGGCGGGACACATCTTCAAAGCTGGCATTATTGACATCGAGTTGATTCTCGTAGGAGTACACAGAACTATTCTGTGCCCTGGCAATGGATGCCGGGCCGAGCAGAAAGATCAGCAGACATATCGCAAAATACGGGAATCTATGTTCTCTATTTTTCATCATTTTCCGGGGCCCGTTAGAAGCTATACATCAATCCAACTTGATGGGTCTCTCCCAATTCACTGTGAGTACGCAATCCGTAATCGAAATTCAATTGATGTATATTGAGCCCGATGCCGAGTGAATAGCGATTGGGGTTGGTTGTTCCGCCAAAGCGGATAGACAGATAATTAAAGAGTTGAAAATCAGTACCGGCCCAGAACTCCATTTCGCCGACACCAATTGTTCGGCTCATGTCCAGCGAAGTTGTAACCCCGTCGTATGGTTGATAGGCAACCCCTGCCACAACCCGTTGCGGCAGGTTGCGCTTTGCTTCAACCCCGACGGAGGGCGTGTTTACGTTCAGGGCGTAAAATCCTATGGTTGTGCGATTGTAAACTGAAGCCTGGAAACCAATATCAAGACCAAATGTGGTGGCATTTCCCAGTTCGATGCCGCTTACTGAAGTTGCATAATCGAGATAGTACGCTTTGAGTGAGTAACCAAACGAGAGGCTGCTAGTGATGTCCTTCAGCAAGTTAAAACCATGTGATACGGCAAATGTGTATTCCCCGGACAGATTCTGATTGTCATGCGTGGTGCCGAAGTACTGAAAGCTCAACGATACCGAGCCATATTTCGAATTGAGCGGATATGCTACTGCCCCAAAAGCATTTTGCAGGAAGCTTTGATTAAACAAACGCACATAGGAGCTGCCAATCTGCGGATTGGCCAGACGGCTTAATCCGGCCGGATTGTAATACGAGGCCCAAACGTCGTCTGCCATCGCCACGCCGCTACCGCCCATACCGACGTATTTGGCACTGGGGAAACGATCATCAAAGACGCCTGCACTCAGCGTATAGCTGAATACCAAGGCCGCCAATATGCAGTAAATTCGCTTCAAAACTGACTCCTGGATTCTGTGCTCAAATTCTTTTACTCTTCATCTGTATCGCGTTGCCCTGGCATCCCCCCTCAATCTCCCCCCGGAGGGAGATTAAGGGGGGATCAAACTCATTATACCCGAAGTGACCAGCTTTTTACTTCAAGCGCGTCGCCACGACAATTGGCACCATTTGATCGCGCTTTCGGCCACTGACCGATTCTACTGATTGCAGGTGGCAGATGTAGGTACCGATCGGCACCAGGTCACGCAGGCGATCACGGCCATCCCATTGGATGCTATTGCGAATCAAGCTGGCGCTCTCTTCCAACAAGGTGGTAATCAAACGCCCACCCAAGTCATAAATGCGAATGGATACCTGGTTGCCGATAGCACCGGCATCATAGGTGATCGGGAATGTTTCTCCCAATTCCGGCGCAAATGGGCTGGCCGGTACTTCCAGGCCAACCGTTTCCAAACTCGGCTGGTAATTCGGGTCAAGCTGTAAATGATCCTGATAACCAGGCAGGAGCTGATACTCCCGGCCATTGGAACCGATGAATACGTTACCGATACCACGCGCTATCATCGCGTCGCCTTCCTGAAACTCATCAACATCAATCAGTGTGGTTGCCCAAATACGTAATGTCAGGGGACCGCTGCCGTCGTTTACCACGATGTTGTAATCCAGTGGTGGCGCAACTGAGGTGGTGAATTTATCAGTAATCAGCCCACTCACTTCCACCAGGGTGCCGTCCCAACGCGCAGAAAATGCTTCCGCGGTTGAGAGGCGAACCGGTTCAGGTTCCACATTGTTTGAATCAAGAATGGTCACGGTGCTGGGATTAATTTGCGTGGTTTCCGCAAATTCATCAATCACGCCGGTAATGCGGACCCGAAAGCCACGCTGATAGCGATTGTCCGGCGCGCCTGCGCGATTGATATTTAAGCCAAAACCCGACTCATCCTGGAAATAGGCGGACGTCCGATCAGTGCGAATCACACCGGCGCCCACGGTCACAATGCCCTCGAGCGTAATTGCATCAGAAAACTGTGGTGGATAGGTTTGTATGTCCCGGATCTGATAGCGAGGATTGCTGCCAACTGTAAAGCGGGGATTATCATCCATAAATTTGGGAGTGCCCCCTGCGACAGCCGTCTTGATCCAGAAATAAGCGTATGCATCGTGGTCCGGCGTGGTCAATCCGCTGATACTAATCAAGGCGGAATCGCTGCGAGTAACGGCGGCGTTGCTGATAATCAGATATCGCTCGTCAAATTCCTGGCGAATTTCGAGCGAGGCCCCATTTAGACCGGCACCCGCCAAGGTGACCTGATTAGCATCACCACTCCACCCCCAGTTGAAGGGAAGCAGCACCTCCAGCGTGGTCAGCGTATCAACATCTTCCCCATATACTTTCAACAGCACGTCTGTCGTCGTACTGACACCGGCAGTTGCCGGTGAAACTTCCGCCAAACCGCTGCCATCGCCGACAACAACGTTTTCACCAAAGATCGCCAGTTCATCCTGATAGGCAGAAACAATCTGCGTCTCATCGCGAAAAATCCCCATGACGCCGCGACTCACAAGGGTATCTCCCAATGCGATAAAACTGAGATCGAGATTCGAAGCATCCCAGACACGCACCACCACATCGCCAAGCGGATCAGTCAGGGTAATATTGGTGCCGCCACCGGCAGCAAAGAGATCGGTTACGATGCCGGTCACCTGAACATAGGTTCCCTCGAGGGTAACATCTCCAGCCGTGCCGGGAGAAAGAATCAAGGGCGCAGGAATGTCATTTCCGGTCGAGACCACATCAATGGTGTAGTCGGTTATTTCCGTAACGCCGACCGTATTGCCGGATGAGACAAATTCTTCTACCGTACCGGTAATCCGAAGCCGATGTCCGCGAATCAGCAGGTCATTCGGTGGCGTGGACGGTGAATCAAAATCGAAAACATTGATGCCGCGCCCGGATTCATCCTGCACATAGGCAGATGTCAGCGTACCGCCGGTCGCTCCCGCAGCCTGGGTAACAATAGCTTCGATGGTTACTTCGTCGAAACCGGCAGGGTTGGCTTGAATATCGGCAATCGGCGTTGTTGGTTCGCCACCGGAGCCGGTGGTAATGGTTGGACTTCCGGCAATAGCTACCGGCGTGCCCCCTGCCGTTGCGGTACGAATAAAAAACGTGGAGGTAACGCTACTCGCGGGCGAGGTTAGACTTGAAATGCTGACCGTTCCGGCATCCGTTGCCGAGATAGCGGCATCGCTGATCGTAATCACGCGATCGCTTACTGAAGTCAAGGCATTGCTAAAGCCGGCGCCATTCACGGCAACCTGGCCACTCCAGGTCCATTCTGCCGGCACCTCAATCGTGATCTGCTCAAGGACAAAACTGCCCTCACCTGTCAATGTGATATCTGCAGTCAGCGCTTCCGAGAAACCAACCGTGTCCGGGCTAATTACCGCAACACCACTGCCGTCACCGGGATTCTGTCCGGGAAGCACGATTTCATCCTGATATCCGGGAACCAGCTGACCCAGGTTATTAAAGAGCCCAAACACGCCGCGAAATGTCGCATCGTTGCCAACGCTTAGCGCAGACAGATCAATGCCGGTATCATCCCACACCCTGACTGTTGCGGCGCCACTTCCGTCATTCACAGTAATATTGGTGCCACCGCCAATGCCGCCGGCAATGTCACTAATGTTGCCGGTCATTTCAACATAGGTGCCTTCAAATTCCACGCTGCCGTTCAGCTGCGCAGTCGAAATCGGCAAAGGGTCCGGCACAGCGTTGCCGGTCGACAATACCGATACAGTATAGTCTACAATTTCCGTCACCCCATTGAACTCGTCAATCATCCCCAGCACCTGCACCTCATTGCCGCGCTCAAACGCAGCATCGATTGTGCCGGATTGAAATATGTTGATGCCTCGACCGGAATTATCCTGGATGTATGCAGATGTAAACGCCGGTGTCGTTCGCCCGGCACCAAGAGTCACAATCCCTTCTACCAACACAACGCTAAATGCCGAGGGATTTGCCTGAATATCAGCAATGGCCGTCAGGGTAAGCGCTTCACCGACAGTATATGAGGCCGTCACAGAAACGGTGTTTTGGTTATCGGTATCCGTTGCACGAATGAAATAAGCAACGGAGTCACCAACTGCTCGTGGCGCAATCGAAGCAGAATAAATCACCACGTTGGCAACGCTCATCGCCACACTGTCAAGCGCACCGCCATTCACATTGTAGAAGAGAAAAACGCCGCTCAAGCCAATATCGTCGGTAACCGTCGCCTGAATGAGGACACTATCGGTTTCTGTCGGCGCAATTGGCGTGCGGGTCAAGTTGCTGATCGAGGGTGGCGCAGAGGCAGGTGGACCGCTATTGGGCGTCACGGTGGTAACCGAAAAAGCAGTTGCCAGATCTTCACTGGTTTCATCATGACCATTGGTGCCATTACCGCCGGTCTGCGTCTCGCCGCTTTCGCTGAGCGTCAGGCGCTGCAGCGATTCACCGTCAGCATGAGGCGTTCCGGAGCTGGCAGAAATTTGGCTGGCAATCGGCGTATCATTCAAATAGGCAGACCCGTCACCATCGGCATCCGGACCGTCAATCACCACGCCGCTTTTGTCTACTGCTTCGCTTTTATCCCCCCAAACAAGGTAGTCAACATCTGTTACCAGATCGCTTTGTCCATCCCATTGATAAAGAATTATTACTTCATGGCTATTGGTAATACCGACACTGCCGGTAATAGTGCCGAAAGCAATAACCATATCCGTTACACCGGCCTCGACGCTTTCCATCTCATAGGTTGGAGACACTCCGTAGGTACTCAGGAATTCCGTGCCGTTTGTGGCAATTGTCTGATATTCGCCGGGAGCGATTGTCGCGCCAACTGGAAATTGAAGGTGAAAATCACTGCCCAAATCGCCACCGGCACTGGCGCCGGTTACAATATTGTAGTAGTAGTTGCCGGTGCTGACGTTCGTGGCGTCGGTAATGTAGTATTGATCGAGACTAATCGTGGCGCTGGTTGGGTTATAAATTTCGACATATTCTCCCACGGTAGGGGTTACCACCACTTCGGATATCAGCAGGTGGTCTTGTGCGAAGGTCAGTAAAGTCGAAAGTATAAGCAGGAGTGCTATGCGCAGGCCAATCATGAAGAGTTGCTCCAATAACGTATGAAAAACGTATTACGGTGATGGGGAAAGAAATATATCCAGCAGCTACCGCATTTGCAATACTGATTCGGGATTGTAATTCTGTTCTAATGAGAGCGGGAAATTGCCGTCATATACCGGAAATATTTACTTTTTGAGCATCCACCTATAAATCCGAAAGATTTTTGTAACTCTTCGAGGTTTCGTGGATACTATGGATATGAAACAGGAACTCATCAGTTTTCGCACACTGTATCATCGCTATGCTGATGATGTGCATCGCTTTGCTTACTGGCTATGTGGCGATAGTGATGACGCCAAAGATCTTGCTTCGGAAACATTTGTGCGGGTGTGGACCGCAGGCAAAAAGATTCAGGCAAATACCGTCAAGGCGTACCTGTTTACGATCACCCGCAATCTCTTTCTGCAGAGGGAACGCCGCCGCAAGCGGCAGACAAAGTTGGATATGGAGGTGTTAGACGACGGGCACGGTCCGCATGGTATTGCTGAAGATCGTTCGGAGTTATCCGCGGTATTCGAGGCGATGCGACAGTTGCCGGAATCGGATCGCGCAGCCCTGATCATGCGTGCCCGCGATGGCATGTCTTATCAGGAAATCGCCAGCGTTCTGGATGTGTCGCTGGCGTCCGTCAAAGTAAAAATTCATCGGGCCAGAGTCAGGTTATCACTGATACGGGCGAATGAGGAGAAACATTATGAAGGTTAGCAGAGATATCATCATTGATTTGCTCCCGGTCTACTTTGCAAAAGAGGCCAGTCAGGACACCGTTGAGCTGATAGAAGCCTACTTTGCGGCCCACCCGGAATTTGCGGCAACCGTTCAGGAAGATATTGAATTGACGTCGCTAAATACTGAATCGATAACGATAACTGAGGAAAATGAAATGCAAATACTAAAAAAAACACAACGGCTAATTACTATCCGTTCCATCTTTTTTCCGATGGCAATCTTTTTCACTATGTCTTTGTTCGCGTTTGGAGATGTTTCCTGGTCGGAAATCGAGGGAGTTCACTGGCTGTGGCGTGATTATCCGCCCGGCGCCTATATCTGCGGCTGCATCGCAGCAGCCTCTTGGACAGGCTATGCCTGGGTGCAACGCCAGCTGCGAGTAACCGGCGTTTAGGAAATCTTAGAAGCGAAGCCGGGTTGTTGCAGCAATGGTTGCCTGCCGGGAGCTGTTACCGGGGAAAATACCACCGCGGGTGATATAACCAACGTCGAGATACCAGAATTTGGCGTTGATACCAAAACCGAGGCCAAATCCAACACCATCGGCATCACCGAGTGTAATCCCCGTGCGCAGCGGCAGAAAAGACAGCCCGGCATATTCTGCCCCCATCGCAAAGCGGGCGTCCTTCGCGGCGCCCATGGTTTCATTCAACCCCTGGTCATAGGAAGCTGTGAGCAGAAATTCGTTCATCGGACGGTAGCCAATAGACAGATTCATGGTTCGCGGTAGCGTCCGGCTAAAATTGGGAATCTCGGTTGTTTGACTCACGTGAATGCTATCCGGAATGCCATCCGGAAGCTGTATTTCATTACCGTCTATGATATCTACCGTCCGTCTTTCGGTACCGGAATTCCAGTCGATGCTGCCTAGCAAATTGACAAAACTGAGGCCAATCGTTAAATCTTCGCCCTTGAAACGTACGATGCCGCCCAGGTCGATACCAAATCCATTGCCACCGTCAGCCTGGATGGCTTCATAATGTCCGTTGAGCGCCAGGAAGGGGCGATTTTGAGCGAGATCAAAATTCTCGAAGCTCCCGGAGAAATCAAGCACTTCACCATAGCCCAGCCCTACCATATACTTCATGGTCATACCAAGTGCGGCAAAGCGAAAAGGAGAACGCTTGTCAACCGGAATCTGATACGCACCGCTGAGACGGAAACTTACCATCGCGGCGCCAACACCATCAGACTGATCAAATGTGTAGGTGCGGCCTTCGTCAGCATTGCCACGGAAAGCGAGCTCGATAGCATCGCGCGGAACGGTTACCGCGCCAAGTCCTTCACCGGTCACAGACAAGGAAAAGTTCGGCGCAAAAAATGCCAGTCCCAGAATATTCGCAGCAGCGCCGGCTTCCAGACCTTCTTCCGGAATCACACTGAGGATATCATCCCGGTTTTCTTCCGTCAGGAAATAGTTTTCTTCCGTGAAATAAGCGTCATATTGCTCCTTGCGCAGGCTATTATTGCCAAATTCAGCCGCTGCTGAGGCAAGATTCAGCTCGAAATTATACCAGGTCCGCAAAGCAACAGTCGCCGGGTTCAGGCCAACGTGCTGTAATCCGCGAGTATCTGCACCATTGCTGAATGCCATGGCAGCACCACGCGCATCATATCCCTGTTGCGCAAAGAGTGAAGTAGCGGAGAACAAGAGTATCAGCAAGCTGCTGCGCCAGACCATTGAAGACATTTTGTGCATATCCATCATGTATTTTTCTCGGTTTTTACTTTCCAAATCGCCGTTATTCCCTAAAGCCGCTTTATTCGTCTTCAATCCGATAGGTAATTTCCGCAGCGCCTAGCATGCGAACATAATCGGAGTAACGAATGGTGACAAATCCACCCGTTGGATCGACGTCAAAGCTATACCCAACCCGCATCCTGCGCTGCTCGAAAAGACGAAGCCGCTCTGCATCCAGGGTAAAACTTACCTGATTGGTGCCTTCGGTTGTTACCAGCCCACCGGCATCGACCGGTGCCGGGGCAATAGTCACAGTTTCGATGAAGCCGCGAGTTGAATCGAAATTTGCATCGTACAGATTATTGTCTGTGAAATCTGTCGACAGATAAATCTGCACCGTTCCACCAAGAGGCGTGTGATTAAATAGATCAATCGACAGGATTGCGTCCTGCAGTTCCTGATTGGCCGCAGCTTCACGAAACTCTTCATTGATCTCAAATGAGGTAGTATCCCCTTCAAAAGTGACATCGTTGCCAATATCAACAATCATCGGCGTATCAAATCGATAGCGAATACCAATATTATCGCCACGCGCCAGATTTGCGTTTCCGCTCACCCGAACCTCGCCGGAGAAACGGATGTCGTTGGGCAGCACTTTCAGGAATTCGACAATTTCCGGTCCGCTCACAGACACACTGCTTGGCTCCCCGGCAACGAAAACCAGGTTATTCAAGACCAGCGAACTGGAATCGGTAATCACGCCGTTTTCGGTATGATATCCACTGACGGCAATGTCCGCTGCCAGGTTTTCCACGAAGACGCCGCTGAGCAGCGTTAATTCCAGTGTTGCCTGCTGCAATTCGATGTCACCATCAAATCCACTGTAGTCGATCAAGTCTCTTTCAAATACCGGATCAATATCGAGCGTGTCCGGTGCCAGGAATCCGGCAAAACCGCCAAAAAAGAGGGTATCGGAACTCACGTCAATTTCAACACTATCGGAGGCCGTTACCGAAACCAGTTCGTCCGGTCTTAGCGTCATGGCATCGACGTGAATGGCGATGCTATCAATCAGAGCACCCGGATCATCCGGATTACTTAATTCATCATCACGCAAACGAATTGGCACCTGATATACCCCGGCTGTCGGGATAAAAAAGTCGAACAAAAAGGGTGCCCCGTCTGCCCGCGTAATGGCCGGAACTGTCACGCTTACAGTTGACGGCAAATCGATGCGGTTCACAAAATCGATAAGAATTTCACCGCTCTCAATAGTGGCTTTGCTGAGACGGGTCTGACTATCGTATCCAATTTTAATGATGTCGCTATACATCTGCGGTTCAAGGATGGCAGTTGCTTCAACAGCGCGCACGTTGTCCAGCGCGAAGGTCAAGGTAAATCCGGAATTTTCCAGGATTTCATTGGTGACATCAAATGTCTCCGGACCAACTATGGGGATTTCATAGCTAACTTCTATTGGGGTGATAATTTCCTTCTCGCCAATATTGACGGAAACCGATTGTGTGCCGGCGCTATCTATCGGGGTTGGAAAAACAAAGGTCGCGAAAGGATCGCCGGCATCACCGGCGCCGCGAACGGTTACAATTAATCCGCTTGGTGTTATGGAATTGGGCCCAATAGTAAAGGGCAAATTATTGGCAAGTGTCAGCGTCGCAATACCGGAAGCAAAACGAATGCGCGAAAAATCTGTTGGCTCAATAATCACATCCGGTGGATTGATGGTCGTATCCGGAATGGTTATCGGGAATCCGGTGACCTGGCTGAGTTCCGGGAAAATGGCCCCCAACGGAATCAGTGGCGTCGAGACATCGGCAATCTCATTCATTTCAAGTGTGTCGAGATCAACGCTGGTTTCCAGATCTTCCGGTTTTAAGCTCAGTGTTTCACGGGAAATGCTTTCCAATTCCAGCGAATCCCTCAGTGAAATATAAAGGATAGAGCTATTATCAACCCGAAATGATGCTGTCGAGCTTGTATCAGAGAGTGAGTCAGCAACCAGCCGTTCACCCAGAATCAGATCATCGACGGCAAAGGGAATCTTTGCCACAATGTCCCATTCCGGCAGCACCGGTTCTTTGAGCTCGCAGCTGGATAATACGATTAAACTCAACCCCAGCAATAGGAGAATTTTCCTGGACATTCGACTAACCTTTATCAGTTTATGGTAATGTCTTTCTCAGTAATTTACCGGCATTTCAGCACTTCAGGCACAATCTTGCATTGCAGCTTTACCGAACAAGCAAGTACAAGTACCTCGTGAATATGTCTGTGCCGGAATCGGCAATAGATGTTTTTCAAAAATAATTTTCACTTACATCTGGTAGAAGCACGGGATTGACCACGTGATATACTTGAGATCAAAACGGCATTTTTTTATCGAAAAAAGTGACGCTTGCTATTTACTGCCTGATACTCGCGAGTAGCGAGCATCCAGTCGCAGGCATCTACTCACTCCGATGCTCCGGGCGTAGCAGATCAAATACTGTCTTCACCGGCGAGAATGTTTCAGCCGGTACTTCAACAAACACGGTATTCCAAAAAGCCATGGCCCCGTTCCACAATCCTGGTAGTTCAAGGGCTTTCAAATCCCGCCCGTCTTTCGATTTCTTCGAAATAAAGCCCGCGGTTTCATCACGAAAATCGACAAGATCAAAAGGCTGGCCTTTATAATTGCGAACACCACATACCAAGTCTACAGGATTGAAATGTGTCGCTTTGGCGACAATGTCTGCCTGCGCTTCAATAGAGGTATCAATCTGCGATGATTCGACAATCTGCGCACTGCAATTGCCATGCTTGTCACGCACCCAGAACGGACCGCCACCGGGTTCACCTTCGTTGCGGACCATGCCACAAACACGAATAGGCCGATCAAACAGGGTCACCAGGAATTCGCGCTGCTGAGCGATATCAGCCGACAAAATATCTTCAGGAACGCTCAAGTAGAGTTCTTTGTCGGCAAAAGCGAACATCTCCTGCAAATGAGTTTCAGCGACATCGCTGTTGCTCAACATCTCCAGAAAGCGGAATATGGTGCTCTGCAAACGTAACAGGTATCCGCCAAGCGCCTTCTTATAACGGACAGTTGTTGCCTTCCGGCTGTCCGGCAATATGTTATCGATATTCTTAATGAAAATGATGTCGCCTTGCAGATCGTTGAGATTTTCAAGGAGAGCGCCGTGACCACCGGGGCGAAAGACAATGCTGCCGCCGGCTTCGCGGAAAGGCTGGTTCTGCAGATCAACCGCCACAGTATCCGTGGAAGGTTTTTGCAGTGAATAGTCAATCTCGAAATTGATATCAGGGAATTCCCCCTGATTGATACGGCCGCGAATAAACGTGTCAATGCGTTCCTGATAGGCGCCGGGAACTGTAAAATGCAGTCGCACATCGCCGTTTTTGTCGCAAACATAGGCAACGCCTTCCGCCAGATGTTCTTCAAAAGGCGTGCGAACAACATCGCCACTTTGATGAAAGGGGATCAGGCCTTTCGGCAAATTTGAAAATCCCAGCGCACTTTCCTTGAGCATTTGCTGCAATGCCAGCCGGCCAGCAGCAAAAGACTGGGATGCCAACATATCCTTGCTGATATCAAGTTGTTTAAAGAAAGGGAAGAGCGGCAGGTTTTGCAGGAATTGACGAAATGTTTTGGCGTCATCGGTTTCCGCTTCCACTGTCTCTTCAGACAATTCACCATTTTCGATGGCCTGTTGCACGGAAAGAAGGGCCTTGAACATGCGGGAAGCGGCCCCGGAAGCAGGCACAAATTTCATCAATCGGCCGGCGTCTGCTGCCCGCTGATGGATAGTAATTAATTCGTCGATTTCTGATTCGGGAATACGGGTGATGCCATCTTCGATTGTACAGGCACGATCGAGATCGGCGTAAGGAATGCCGCGCCGAAAAGTAGCAATTTGCTCTCTAATAATATCTTCTTTAACAGCGCGCTCAGCAAATTGCGCAATATCCGTCGGTTTGAACTCAACCGTCATTTCAAACTCTGCCATCCAGTTAATATACAATCTATTTGAGCCAATATCGCTGCCTGTTTACAATTCCTGATTTCTCAATAAAGCTATTGGCAGAACGCATATTTGCGAGCGGCATCACAAACGCCCAAAGCGGCCTTATTCCAGGACTTCCAGGGCCAATAAACTGATATCATCTGCAAGATTGGGTGATTTGGACCAATTTTTGACTTTTTCCAATAAAAAGTCGAGGTTGTCGCCAAGAGGGAGGTGAGCACCTGCCTGGAGGGTTTCCATCAGGTTGGTAAAGCCGAACTGTTCGTCTTCAGGATTGGCCGCTTCTGAAATACCATCAGAATAGAGGAAGATGCGATCACCCGTTTCCAACTGCAAGACCTGTTCATCATAAAGACATTCGGGTGAAAAGCCGACCGGCATGCTTCTTACCTGGTGCAGTTGACTTTCGCCGTTTTTTGATACCTGCACAATCGGCGGATGTCCGCAAGAGACATAGCGAACGGTGCGATTGCTGCTATTGTAAATGCCATAAATGCAGGTAAAATACTGTCCGCTGTTGATATCAATCTGGAATTTGGCATTCAGTTGACGAGCCACTTCCCGGGGGGCGGTCAAACTGTACCAGGGAGGCGAATTTAAACGGGTCTTCAGCAACGACGTTCGATCCATTAACGGAGACATGATGCGGCTGAGCGTTACTGCCAGCAGGGCAGCAGGCACCCCATGTCCGCTAACATCAAGGACAAAAAAGCCGTGATTGTTTTCATCGAGGTCAAAAAAATTGATGGTATCGCCGGCCAGTTCGTCGCAGGGAACATAGCGATAAGCGAAGTGGGCCGAACGGGTAATTTTTTCTTTATCCGGCAATAGCGACGCTTGAATGTCAGCGGCCGCCTGCAGATCGAAGCGCATGCGGTGATTGGCCTTCGCCAATTGACGATTTCTTTCGGACAGGTTCCGCTCAAGCTCTGCGACCCGGGCACCGGCCCGCAAACGAGCGCGAAACTCGGCGCTGTTAAAAGGCTTGTTGATGAAGTCGTCGGCGCCACCGTCAATTCCGGCAACAATGTCTGATGTTTCCGACAATGCAGTTAATAGGATAATGTAGACATACTCTACATCTTTACGAGCACGAATATGCTGGATCAGTTCAAGACCGTCCATACCCGGCATCATCCAATCAGTTACCAGGAGCGGCACCGGCTCCTCGTTAAACTTATCGAGCGCCTCTCTGCCCTCTTTAGCCGTAATTACCTCGTAGCCCCATTTTTCAACGAGACGGGACAGAATCAGCATTGCGCTTGGATCATCTTCGACGATCAGAACTTTCATCCTTGCTCCAGTTACTTCAATCAAACGGCATTTTGCCTATGGGAAGTATCGAACCGTTGCGAGAAATCTTAACGGACCAGATTAGAGAATAGAGATTGGGGAAATGAAGAATGACAAATGACGAATGTCGAATGTCGAATGACGAATAGCGCCTATGAGCGAACAACGGACAACAAACACCGATCAACGGGTCAGCCATCCCGCATCAGGGCGCAAGGCGTTCGATGCGCCAGTCGTTGCCCTCGCGCCTAAACAGCAATCGATCATGAAGACGGCTTTTTCGCCCTTGCCAGAATTCGATACGTTCCGGTTTTACCCGGTATCCGCCCCAGAACGGCGGCAAAGGGACATCATCAGCGAATTTTTCTTCGTATTCTGCAACGCGCGCTTCCAACACCTGGCGGTTTTCGAGTACCTCACTTTGCGGCGAAGCCCAGGCTCCGATACGGCTACCGCGAGGCCGGCTGGAAAAGTAAGCTTCTGAAGCCACCTGGCCAATCTTCTCAACAGGACCTTCAATCCGCACTTGCCGATGCAGTTCGCCCCAGTAAAACAAGAGCGCCGCCTGCGAATTTTCAGCAAGCTCACGGCCTTTGCGGCTCTCATAATTGCTGTAAAAAATGAAACCCGCCTCGTCTACCCCTTTGAGCAGTACGGTGCGAACAGAAGGACGACCATGCTTATCCGCCGTGGCAAGAATCATGGCATTGGTTTCCGGACAGCTGGTTTCGCGAATATCCTCGAACCACTGCTGAAATTGCAAAATTGGGTTGGGATTTATCTTATCGATATCAAGCTGATCTTTATCGTAATCCTGGCGAAGATTTTGGAAATCGGTTTTAGACATAGTGTACTCAAGGTGTTAGATGTTAGTTATGAGCTAATAGTTCGTCAACGCTGAACGAAAGCATTTCAATACTTGGATGTTTTCCGTACATTGAAAAAAATCGTTGAACCTATTCGTCTGAGGCACATGCAGCTACTGACGTTCATAACTTTCTGCTTCAAAAACTACCTTCGACAACACCGCTACCTGCGTGAACTTGGCGCAGCGGTGATCTTCACGATTTTCTTCGAAGGATTTCTCACCAGCGATGTGATGCAGGAAAATATCTGGATGATTTTCGTCGTATTTGCCCTCATCCTCAATCTGCTCACTGCCCCCTCCCTCTTCTATTTGGAGAAAGGTAACACGCTGCATTTCATGTTAAGCAAACCACACGGCCGGCGAAACATGTTTTTGGCAAAGATCATTCTGATTGTGTTGATCGATGTGTTCTTTGTCCTCCTCTTCACGATTGCCTACGGATTGCGCTTTTGGAGTCCGGAAAGCTTTCTTCTGGCACCGGTGCGGCTGCTATTCGTCATTATGATTTTGACGCTATCGACATTGCTTATGAGCTTCACTTACACATATAAGCCGCAGTTTAGCTGGTTGATTATGATTGTGATCATCCTTGGCTGCGTTATTAACAAAGCGCCGCTTTTCCCCATTCAATCGCTGGCCGAAACCGCCAAGTTGGCTATCTTTGCCCTCCCGCCCATTCAGGAATTGATCTTCCTGAGCATTTCGCTGACATTTGATGGCTGGGCTTCATTGTTTTTTGCTATCGGATTTCTGCAGGCAGGCATATTACTGTGGTTGTCGTATAGATTGATGCTGCGGAAGGATCTTGTGTAGCTCATCGCATTGGCGTCAGGGCCTTCGGCCCGTCAGATGCTGCGCATCGTCAGCGGCTACGCCGCGTCAGCTCACTGCGTTCGCGTGGGAAATAGTTTACGGCCGGGATGGCCTGACAAGAGCGTAGCGAATTGACGGCGAGCTTGCGAGCCTAATGGGCCAAAGGCCCTGACGCGAACGCAGTGAGCTACTCTCCGATCAACACGAAACTACTCCAGGAATGCGGTGCGGCGGTCGCCGGATCTTCCAGCATCGCCAGTTTTGCCTCGCGCAGCGCCCGGGCATTGCGTTTGCCGTTCTTCTTCAGCAGCGTATTATAGAATTGTCGCATTAACACACTGGTATCTTCATCCAGCACGCTCCAGAGGGATACCAGAACATTCGGCGCACCTGCGTAGAGCAATCCCCGCGTTAACGCCATTACCCCCTCGCCCTTAACGAGCTTACCAATACCGCTTTCGCAGCTGCTCAACACCACCAGGTCGGCATTAAGATCCAGGTTGTAGATTTCCGAAGCATAGAGGATACCGTCTTCGCTGCTTGTGCTGTCTGTAGGATGAAAGGCCACACCGGAGAGCTCCGGTTTCTCATTATTGACAAAGCTGTGGGTCGCCAGGTGCAAATAGCGAAACTGTCCGGCGCGCCTCTTGAAATTCTCTTCCGTTGCCCGATCGCTGAGGAAGCCACGGGCCACATCATCGTGATCATCGAAGGCATCGATGATGTCTTCAACCTCTTCATCGGAATGCTTGAGCAGTTTGAAATCCTGATTGCCGCTGCGCATCATGCTAAAGAACTCGCCGAAAATCCCTTCTTCGCTCTTGATGACTTCTTCGTCGGCATCTGCAAAAGGCGCGTAGCCGCCAAAGGCGAATTGGGTCTGACGTTCTTCATCGAGCTTGTTCCGGCTATTGAGGAAGAGGTTGGCGGAATAGTGATAGCTGACTTCGTGGGTGCGCAAAAGGTAAGGCAGCTTGCCGAAATCCGGTCGAGTCCCGCCAGCCACTGGATTTTCCCTGATCAGCGCTTCGAAAGGGATGTAGGCCAGCGGTCCATCAGGAATGATGACCAGCCGTTTCTTTTTGGCGATCCGTTTTTCGACCGGGGCAATCAACCAATCATAGAGCTGTTTGCTGTATTGCGGAAACTTCTGCCGTTGAGTCACCCGGCGCAACGAACCAGTCATCCCGCGGAAGTTTTCGGCAAAACTTTCGTCACGCGGTAAGGTCTCGACCGTCAGCTTGTCGCGATCGAGCGCAAAAATGTAGATGGTTTCATCACCTATGAAGTATTCGAGCAGGAGTTGATCTTTGTCGAGGGCTTTTTGAATATCGTTGACGGCCGCCGTGCGGTTGTCATATTTCAACTTATGATATTCCGGGAATTCACTCTCAAAGCGGGTAATCAGTTTTTCGTAGTCCTGCTTGAATGTAAAAGCTTTGCTGCGGAAGAGCTCCAGCTTGTCTTTGTCCTGCCCTTTCTTTTTCGCGGCTTCAAGCTGATGCTTGTTTTCATAGAAGGTAACATTCGCCCGCAAGCGCTTTTCTTCTTCCAGCAAGCTGTCGGGAATATTGCCGAAACTCTTGGCGTCTGTTTCACGAAGCGCCTGTCCCAAAACAGTCGCGCGGCTTTTTTCCGCGAAGAAGAAGGCATCTTCGAGATATTTCGAGTCGTCTGTCGTAACATAGAGGTCATTTGCCAAAGAAATGGAGGCATTATATTGTGGATAGATTTCTTCTTTGAGGAAAAGTTTCGAGTTTTCACCATGTAGGTCACTGATCGCGTTGTCAGCCAATTCGGCAGAAGCATAAAAGGTGGCTAAAGCCCGTTCTTTTTGCTGTATTGACTTAGATATGCTCGAAGGCTCTTTTGCCCAGTCGGACAATATCGCAGCCTTCATGTTAAGCGTTTCCAGGTAATGGCGTTTATCTGAGATAAGACCTTCTGGAGTTTCCACATCATGACTTAAAGCAGAGGTACTATATCCCGAGGCGATAGCCTTCTCAATCAAATCCAATGCTTGTTGATGTTCATTTTTATGCCATTGGACTTTTGCCAGTTCTCGAAATCCAACGATTAAATCGCGATGTGTATCGCCGAAAATCTTTTTCCCCAATTGGATGCTCTTGCCGTAAAGCCGTTCAGCTTGATCATATCGCTGCAATTCAACAAGTGTCTGTCCTGTTTGATTATAGATATTCGGAAGTAGTTTAAATTCCTCGCCATGCAATTGTTGATACATTGATGTCGCCGCTTCAAAATAAGTTAAAGACGTATCATAATCACTCTGCAGGTAATACGTATGCCCTTGTTGAGAATATACTTCTGCCAAGCGGCTATGATCCTTTCCGCTATAGAGCTCGATGCGAAGACCTCGCGCTGTACTATAGTGATCGAGCGCCTGCGTAAAATTTCGTGTTAGTTTGTTTGCATTTCCCAACACCATATGTGTAAAGGCCAGATTAGAGAGCTGCTTATCGGATTGCGCGCGCAAAATGCCTAATGCGTGCTGACCTATTTGCAAGATTTTATCTGCATCCCCCAGAAAATTGTAAACTCTGGCTAAACTCAGATAACGTTCGGCAACCTTAACACTATTTGCTCCAAACAATTCTTCATCAATTTCAACTGATTGCTGAATCAGCTCAATCGCCCTGTCATAGTAGCCAAGATCAGCAAGCAAAACGCCGATGTTATGATACATCGTTGCCACGTATGGATGATTTTTCCCATATTGAGCTTCTCGAATTTCGAGCGCCTTACTGAAATATGTATATGCTGTTTCATAATCTCCGTAGTAATAATGATCAACCCCTAAACTATTATAGCTGGCAGCAACATATACATTGTCTTCCTTGAAGTAATCCTGATAGATTTTCAAAGATTTTTTGTGGGTATTAATGGCAGTTAAATAGTTCCCCTTTTTCTGGTGAGCAATCCCTATCCAGTGATAAACACCTGCGATTTTCTCGTGCTTTTCGCCTAAAGTTCTCCCACCTTCATTCAGCGCTTTATCAAAATAAAAATCGGCAGAATCCGGATTGTTTTTGTGATGGTGCACCACCCCTTTGTAGCATAGTACGGCCACATATTGGTCATAAATCTCCGCATCAAGAAAAATAGGTTCAGCTATATTCAGTAAAGTCATAGCACTGTCATACTTGGCTTTGCCAGTGAGTTTTCTTGCACTTATGTAAGATGTTTGAGCAAGCACCGTATCTGGACTCGCATGGATTTCTTCTTTTGTTTGAGCAACGCCTTGGTTGTAAAAAGGAAGAAGCGCTCCTGCAAAAGATATCAAGACAAGACACAAAATATTGAAAAAGAAAACACGATCTGGTAGGAACTTAGCTTGGGATCTCATGCCTGTAATCCTCAAAGACTGGAGCGGTGAATTGAAGGATAAAACGGTGTTATGAAGAGGAACTTAATAAATCACTATGTCACAACCAAGCCAGATTTTGCAGCAAACATTCTTCGTCGGACACTTGGAAATTCTCGATACAACACTTTATAAAAACCCCTCTAAATACAATCAGGGCTGGACGTTAATAAACGGCCAGCCCTGACAAAAAAACAGCTCGTTCTTAGGATCCCGGCACTATTTGTGTGTTCATATAATAGTGAGCCAACGTAAGTCCTGAAGATATGTCAACA
Source organism: Calditrichia bacterium (assembly GCA_028284445.1). Classification (GTDB taxonomy): domain Bacteria; phylum Calditrichota; class Calditrichia; order RBG-13-44-9; family J075; genus JANQRS01. Next base: position 72,501 of record JANQRS010000029.1, on the reverse strand, counting down.
ACTTTTAAGTTTACCTTAACGGCAGCTATACCTGTATAGTTTCCGGTTGTAGTAAATTGAAAAGTTGACACACCGCTGGCTGTCGCGATAGGTGAATTCCCGGGCATACCAAGTGCGGACCAATCGAACCTGACTTCACTCTCTTCAGGTAACGCATCTCCACCGAGGTAGTCAGCTTCCACAACGTGAGTGACAACACCAGCCGCCGCAACATTGCTAAATTGACCTACTCGACCACCACCAAAGTTGGAATTTGGTACGTTTTGACGAACCATAAAGTTTGTTTGGTAGATTCCGGTATACGTAAAGTCAAACGGAATTGGGCAGTTAAATGCGCCATTACCGAGCGGCGGTTCTCCGCCATTGTCCATGTTACCATCACTCCACGGATCGCATTCAGGATCATTGAACTGAAAGTCTAAAATATCCAACGATTCCGGACCACTGGTAGTGGTTGATGTTACATCTTTTTCACATGATAAAATAAACAGTGCAGCAAATGCTGCGGTGAGCAGTACGAGCAGCTTCATTGAAGTCAGTTGTCGCATGGCGCTCCTCCTTTTTGTGGTTTTGCTCCCTTTTTCCACGAAGGGCTTATGATTTGTTTGGGTTATTTAATCCTCTCCATCCGGCATCCTGGCAAAGCCAGGCTACCATCCTGTAGCAAGCATGCACTCTCGTAATCGCATTGGAGAATTTGCATTTTCCCGTCATGATGGGACGATGCCAACCCTACTCCCGACGACAAAGCGGTGACCGGTCAATCCCTTTTGTCACATGGTATTGACTACCTATTAGATAATTCTGAAAATTTTTTGGATTTTTTTTGAAGAGGAAAAAGATTACCGCGAAGAGACACGAAGGACAGTGAAGGGATTCGGGATTAGAGGTTAAGGACTGTAAGGACAGTGGCGGTAGATTAATTGTCAAATGACAAATTTTGTTGTACCATTCCTGCCACTGCACTGTCTGCTACTTGAACGGTTGATACACCGGAAATGTTCTACCTGCAATGCCATCCGCCAACCAAACCAATTCCCCGGTAGCCAGGACAATCTTGTGAAGTTCCAGATTATACTGCAACTCGGCAACGATCAGCAATTCCGCGGCATCTGGCGAGAACACCAGATGCCGTGGATTAAGCCCTTCGGCGAGAAGGCGTTTATCCCCGGTGTCCAAATCCAGCAAGTAAACTTTATCTGTGCCACCATACAATGTGCGATCTGAAAGGTAGGCCATACTTCCTCCCAGCGGACTGACTGCAAAAGCTAAAGAAGCTGTCGAATCGTTGGCAAGAAATCTCTCGTTGCTTCCATCAGCATTCATGATGTAAAATCCCCCTGAAACAAACGGGCGTTCAAAAATGGCTCTTTCGCCATCGGGTGTGTAGCGAGGCTCCCATTCTGTAAGTCTATCAGTTGTCAGGCGCTGCAAATTTCTACCGTCAAGATCGACCGTATATATATCGCGATTTGCTATGGGAGGCGAGTTGTCATGACATGTCGCATCAAATATGATCGTGGTGCCATCCGGTGAGAATCGCGCGCGCGCGGCTCCTCTAGCACAATCTGTGCGCAGCAGCGGGCGGATATTACTGCCATCTATGTTCATCAAATAAAGCCCACCCGGAAAGCGATTATTTGAAATTCCGGAGAACAAAATCTGCTTTCCGTCCAAAGAAATCTGGTAGCCTTGAAGCGAATGTTCGATGGGGATATCGAGGACCCGCGGATTTGTGCCGTCGGAGGACATCATATAAAACATAACTTGATCATCAATCAAAGCCCGATATAATAGATCCCTGCCATTCGGAGTGAAAGCAGGCGGCGATGCAATTCTTGGGTGATTACTAAATCGTTTTTGGTTACCACCATCATTGTTTATTTTAATCAAATCCGTAATGCCACCGGCAGGTCTGTTCATATAAAATATCTGGAAGCGCTTGATCCCAACTCCCGGCTCGGTCGATTGCTCACACCCCAAAACAAATACCACTATTGCAAGGGCCATCGATATTAAAGGTAAAAGATTCGCAGCCTTCATTTCTTTATCATCAACTTCTCACTTGTAGGTATTTCTTCGCGGCCCTTCGCGGTAATCCTCTAGCCGATTTTTCCATTTGCCCATTTACTAATCAGGCCGGTATACGGGATATATGTTAGACCTATCATCATTCGTTAAGCGGACCAGTTCTCCGGTTTCCAGCACAAATTTGAACACATCGGGATTATCAGTAATAGGTGTGACAAAAAGCAACTCCGAGCCATCTTGCGAGAAAGTCACGTTCAGTGGCATTTCGCCTTTTGCAATAGCCCGCCGGTTTCCACTCTCCAGATCCAGCAAATAAATGCGCCTGCCGCCTTCAGCATCGATATGAACTGAAACGTAGGCCATACTTGTCCCGTCCGGACTGAGAGCGTAATCACCGTAATCGTTGGCATCATCCATAAGAAATGTCTCATTGCTGCCATCGGCATTCATACTGTAGTAACCGCCGGCACTGCCAGACCGTTCAAAAACAATTTTTTCACCAGTCGGCGTATAGCGGGGATAGCGATCATCATCCGAATTCGTTGTCAGGCGTTGGACATTCGTTCCGTCGATATTCACCGTGGCAATTTCCAGATTGGATAATGAGGTATTCTCATCTCTATAGCGAGAGGCAAATATTACTTTGGTGCCGTCCGGGGAAAATCTAGGCCAAAAGCTTTCGATACATTCCGCGCGGGGCAAACAGCGAAAATTGCTACCATCAATATCCATCAGATATGTAGAGAATGAGATGCGGTCACCCAGAATTGTACTGAGCAAAATCTGGGTCCCATCCGGAGAAATCGCATAATCCGGGGTCCACAATGTAGGAATATTAAAGAATCGCGGATTGTCACCATCGGCCCCCATCATATGAAAATCATACTGATGCTCACCCTTCATGGCTAAATACAGCAGTTTATTACCATCCGGACTAACAACAGGTGGCCCTACAATCGGGGGGCTGTCGCTGAAGATCTTTTTCTGCCGGCCCTCGGAATCCATTCTAACCAGATCGAAAGTAAACTCTCCCGTCCTAGTCATATAATATATCTGATAACGAGAGGTCCCAACTGCCGGCTGGGTCGCCTGCTCACAACCGGAGGCGTATAAAAAGACTATCAAAATGGCTGAGACTGAGCGCCAGATTTTACAGCTATTCTCTCTTATAACCATTTTCTTTTTTCGCGGCCCTTCGCTGTTCTTTGTGACCTTCGTGTTCATCTTCTCGCCGATTTGCGGATTTGCTGCTTTGTAGTTTTGCCCATTTGCCCATTTATCAATTCGGCCGAAAGACCGGGTCAGAATTACGGAATTCATTCGTCGTCAGTTGAATCAATTCTCCGCTGGCGACATCGACAATAAAGATGCCCTCCCGCCCGGATGCAAAGAGCACATGAGCACCATCAGAGGAAAACGATAGCGAGTTAGCGTCCAATCCTTCTACCAAAACACGTATGTTACTACCATCTATGTCCGCAATTTCGATCCGATCAATATCCCCAATGCCGTTTGGGAAAAAATGATAGACAATTGACGTGCCATCGGGACTGATATCAAAATCCGCAAAGGCAGCAGAGTCCTGCAGCAAAAACTGCTGATCGCTGCCATCAGCATTCATTATATATAGGCCGCCATCGGTGCCTTTACGCTTATAGATGATTTTTTCACCATCCGGCGTATATTGGGCCTGCTGTTCATCATTTTCATCACTCGTGAGGCGCATTTGGTTCTGGCCCATGACGTCGACAACAAAAATATCCAAATCCTCATTAGGATTGCTTTCCAGGATGCCATCGAATATCACCTGCGAAGCATCCGGAGAAAATCGCATATTTCCCAGAGATTCTACCTCTGTCGAGGATATTGGTCGAGGATTACTGCCGTCGATGTTGATAACATATATGTGCCGATCAGTATCGCCGGGCAAAGTCCCTCTCATCGCCACCATCGAACCATCCGGTGAAAGTTCGTAAAGACCAAAAAATTGAATGCCTTTCATAATGCACCGCCTACCAGTGCCGTCGGCGTTCATTATGTAGAGACCGCTAAGATCATCAAAAGGAGAATTATAGAGAGTCCAGTAAACCAATTGCTCCCCGTCAGGCGTAAATATTGGATAAAATTCGGAAGCCGGACTGTCGGTCAGGTTGAGGCGGTTTGAACCATCGGCGTTAACCCGAATGATATCGGAACTGCCGTTGACCTCGAATTGGGTCAGATAGGCAATCTGGATGGGCGTTTCCTCCTCCGGAGGGTCCGAAATCTGCTCACAGCTTTGACTCAGGCAAAGGACAAACAGGATAAACAGGATTGACAAGATGAAATTTGGGGCATTCATTATGCACTCCTACTATTTCCCCATATTGGGCACCTGTGGTGCAAAAATTTTGATCATGCATCATCTTAAGCATAATCAAGAATGAGCTATAATATTCCCCCTACAATAGCCTTAGGGAATATAGGCTGGATTTTGAAAGGTAAATGAAAATTCTTGGCGGTTGGCAAATGTAGCGATAAACAATTTAACCAATCAAAGCCTTTATCTAATTCCTGATTTGCTAATTTGACATTTCAACGCATCAACACTTTAACGAATTCCGTCTTTCATTCGCGAAAATTCGTGGTATTCTTCTTATCAGAAAGGCAAATAGACCGGACTGGTATCGCGCACATTGTTGTGGGTGAGGCGAGAAATTTTGCTGCTGGCGATATCAATTGTGTATATTTCCCAAAAGGGCGATGTTTCGCCAATCACCATCGCCAGTTCGGAATCGTCGGGCGAAAAAACCGGGCTAAACGCATGAGGCAAAGCCGCAAGCCTACGCCGGCCGCTACCGTCACTGTTCATTATTATCAAGTCCTCGGTTCGATCACGCCAGCGGAAAAAAGCAATTTTGTCTCCGCCATTACTGACTGCAATTCCTTTCTGACTATTAAAACCGGCTTCCAGCACCTGCTTATACCTTCCGAATATATCAATCGTACATAAACTATAATACCCTGCGGATGAGAATTCAGTATAGAGAATTTTCTCACCATTTTCTATAAAATGAGGGTCTGTTTCACTATCGACCGAGGTGGTTAAGCGTCGCTCAAAATCGCCAAATGGATCCGTCAAATAAATGTCTTCATTGAAATCTTCTTTGAACCCATCAAAGACAACCAATGAGCCATCGGGTGAAAATTGCGGATTGCCGGTGCTGAGGAAATGATCATAGCTCAGCCGGACAAGGCGACCGGAATTTATATTCATGGTATGTATTTGCCGATAACCGCCAGATACCACAACGCCTGCAAGCAGTACGCGATAGCCATCCGGCGATACATCATGCAATGCCCCGTGGCTGAAATTATCCATGACCACGCGTTGATTGCTACCATCACTGTCCATGGCGATGATGGCATCAATCGGACTTCCGCTGCTATCTTCACCAACCACATCAAACACGATTCTTCTGCCATCCGGCGTCGCAACCGGCTTTCCGTAATATCCGTGATTATTGGTTAAATTTCTCTCGCCCGATCCATCTCTATTTATGGAAAAGATATCCCGTCGGTCTTCTACGGCTCGCAGGAATACAATTTTCGAAGGGGGCATGATTAACGAATCACTGATATTATCACAGGCAATAAAAACCAACGTGCAAATGATCAATAGCTGCTTCATTCCATCCCCTCCTGCAAAACAAATTTTATGGCTCCTCAAACATTTCCTGCACCGCCTTCTTTTATATTTAACAACAACCCGCAATTGCGTGTGAGATGGTTATTTGTCATTACCCCATTCCCCAGTTAGAAAAACAAACCTGGGGCAGAACCAGGTCATCCCGCAAGCGGGATTCTCAAGGTGAAAAGAAAATATTCGGGACTTACCATTTGACAAATCTCAAATCTCTGATCTCCAATCCCTATTTGCGCCTGGTCACAACATTGAATACCCCCTGCGTCCTAAATATGGCCCGGCGAGGGGCTGCAGTAACATAATTGTAATACTTGTTAGCTCGATGACTGACATATTGCAGACGGTTCGCATATAATAATGCCTTTCTCACTGGAGGAGCACCATACATGAAGCACATATTAAAAATCCTGATCAGCCTGCTGGTAGCACAGGGTCTGCTTTTCGCGCAAGCGGTTTGCGAAAACAATTTCACCGGTAAAATTCCCATTCCTGATCTTGAAAACGGTACCTATCGAGGGCTACAAGGCGGCCTCTATCCAGGTGGCACCAACGAACGCCCGGCAAATCATACCGCAGCCGGTTTGGCCTTCGCTGCCGATATCGAACCACTCGACTTCGATGGCAATCCGGACCCCAATGGGGCGATCGTTTTGTTGGGCGTCGGTATGTCCAATACGCGCCTGGAATTTGAGGCATTTGAAGATGTCATGGACACCACCGAAAATCGACATCCCAACCTGCACATTGTCACGGTGGCGCAAAATGGGCAAGACATCAATATCGCCATGGACAGCACGCAGGCTTATTGGACCATCATCGACGATCGTCTGGCAGAACGCGGCTTCTCGCGGGCACAAGTTCAGGCCATGTGGTTCAAACAGGCAGATGCCTACCCAACCGACACCACTTTCTTCCCTTATATTGAGGGATTGAAGCCCAAATATGTGGCCACGATGCAGATCCTGCATGACCGCTTTCCCAACAACCGAATCTGCTACGTATCCAGCCGGACTTATGGCGGCTACGCAACCATCGGCCTCAATCCGGAGCCCTATGCCTATCACACCGGCTGGGCGGTGAAGCAGATGATCGAAGACCAAATCAACGGTGATCCGGAGCTGGCATATGAAGGCGCCGATGCAAAATCGCCGTGGATTTCATGGGGTCCCTACATTTGGGCGGACGGCGACACACCGCGACTGGATGGATTCAGCTGGCTCTGCCCCGACGACTGGAAGCGCGACGGTACCCATCCTTCGGAAGCAGGCAGCAATAAGGTAGCTATTTTGCTGAGAGACCACCTGACCAATGATGTCACTGCCCAGAGTTGGTTTCTGAACAACGTTCCGGTAGCTATTGAAGATGAAGACGCACCGGTCATCAAGAACTTTGAGCTGACCAACTATCCGAATCCATTTAACGGAACAACTGTCTTTACATTTAGCCTGAGTGAGGCAAGCCAGGTAGAATTATCCGTGTATAATCTGTTTGGTCAGAAAATGACAACGGTGACCCATGAACGCCTGGCAGCAGGCAGTCACCGCATCAGCTGGACGGCAGACCAGTTAGCAAGCGGGGTCTACCTATATGAGCTTCGCACCGAGCGCGGCAGCGAGACGCGGAAGATGGTGTTGATAAACTGATTTGGAATGATGGAATGATGGAATGATGGAATGATGGAATGATGGAATGATGGAATGATGGAATGATGGAATGATGGAATGATGGAATGATGGAATGATGGAAGCTGCTTGGCATGTCGCTTGACAGCAAGTTCTTTCCCAATATTCCAGTATTCCAATACTCCATTATTCCATTTCCACGGTGGCACTTTGTCGTAAATACTGCCGGGATATACTTGGGCACTAAATTCAGTAAAGTACGCCAATATATCACAGATCACGAATTTGGACACCGACACATACTAAGTTTGGAGTTGATCAGCGGTTTTAGACCACCCACTGACCGCTGACATAATTTGACATATAGCATGATGAATGCTAGTGAGCTTAGCGTTCGTCATTCATCAATTGAGTTTCAGGAGGAACTGATTGTGCGACTCAATGTATTGCTGGTAGCAGTTTCGCTGCTATTGGCCACGCTTGCTTTTTCACAAGATATACGCTGTGACCGGCACACCACCGGCTTACCCCCTATCGATGATCTCGGAACCGGGTTCTGGAATGGGAAACAGGGCGGGATTTATCCCGGCGGCAGCAACGAACGTCCGGCAGCCCACACTGCAGCTGGTGTTGCCCTGGCGCAAAATATTACCCCGCTGGATATAAACGGGAATCCCGATCCGATAAATGGTAAAATCGTCTTGGCTGGTGTCGGCATGTCCAATACCCGCCTCGAATTCGAGGTTTTTGAAGATTTGGTGCGTGGTTTCGACAACGCCCATCCAAATCTGGAAGCTATCACAACTTCGATCAATCGTCATGATCTAAATGTCATTGAAGATTCGACACATGCTTACTGGGACAGCCTTTACACGCTGCTCGAGGAGCGCGGTGCATCGCATCTGCAGGTTCAGGCGATTTGGTTTAAGGAAGCACGTGCCTGGCCTAACGAGTCCGATACGACCTTTACCACTTATATGGACACACTGGTACCACAGTTTATAAAGTGCATGGAAATACTCCATAATCGCTATCCAAACTGCCGGATGGTTTATATTTCGGGTCGCATCTATGGCGACTATCAGCCGGATGATTTCCGACTAAATCCGGAGCCTTTTGCCTATTACAATAGCTGGGGCGTGAAAGAAGTCATTGAACGGCAAATCAATGGTGATCCGGAATTGGCCTGGGAAGGTGAAAATGCCAGAGTCCCCTGGCTGTCCTGGGGTCCCTATCTTTGGGCAGATGGCGTCAATCCCCGTGGGGATGGCCTTGCCTGGTTGTGCCCGGATGATTTCAAAGATGACGGCGCGCATCCTTCCGAAGCAGGCAGCGCCAAAGTTGCTGATTATCTCTTCGACTTTTTCTCGACGGATGAAACCTCTGTCAATTGGTTTACCGAAAACCCGCCGGTTTCCGTTGATGAACCAACGCCGATTGTGATCGAAGATTTTGAAATCAGCAACTATCCGAATCCCTTCAACGGCACTACGGTTTTCACCTTTTCACTGCCGGAGGCAAGCGAAGTTGAATTATCAGTGTATAATCTGCATGGTCAGCAAGTCGCCACAGTTGTACAAAATCGCTATTCCGCTGGTAGCCACCGCATCAGCTGGACAGCTGATCAATTGCCAAGCGGCGTCTATTTATACACGATCAGAACAGAGCTTGGCAGCGAAACGCGTAAGCTTGTGTTGATTAAGTAAGTTTTTAAGAGGCCGAAGACGCTGAGAGTAATTCTTGCATCATTGGCGAACTTTCAACCCACGCCAAAATCTCCTTCCGGGAGGATTTAGGCGTGGGTTACTTTTATGCATTGTTCCGTGTATCTGTGTCGCAATCTTTTCCTCTTTTTCTTTCCTTTGCACTGACTCGAAAACGGTTGTATTATCCATAACAGGATGATTGTTTAACCGGGAGCGGCAGCCATTATTCGTTCGCTCCTACCGGGCCACCACCATGCAAATCATACGCACATTCATTGCTATCAATGTTCCGGAGGAAATCAAGGAAGCTCTGCGAGAGTTGATCGCCTCGGCCGGTGGACATCCCGGCAATGTCAAGTGGGTTAAAGCCGACAATCTGCATATCACTTTGAAGTTTCTTGGTAATGTCACCTCAGAGCAATTGCCGCAAATTTACGAAGCAGTGGAAGCTGCTGCCGAAGAGACCGAAGATTTCCAATTGGTCACCAGCAATACCGGCGCTTTTCCGTCCTTCAAACGCCCACGCATTTTCTGGATCGGCGTACGCCACAAGGGCACACCACTGATATCATTGGCCGCGAATATTGAGCAGCAGTTGCTCATTCGCGGATTTCCCAAAGAAGAGCGGCGTTTCAAGCCGCATTTGACCCTTGGCCGTATCAAAGAGCAACGGCGCATCGCCCGCGTCGCCGAAGCCATTAATCGCTATAGCTTCCCGAATATTTCCTTTCAGGTTTCCGGCATTGACGTCATGAAAAGCCAACTCACCCCCCGCGGCCCCATTTACACCTCCCTAAAGACCATTCCCTTAAATTCCGCCGAATAATTTTGTGGAATTTTGTATTCCTGTGCATCTATTGAGGGAAAAGACAAAACCTTTCGTGACAGGATTTACAGGATACACAAGATGGTAAAACAAGGCATACACTCTGACTTGACAGGGCAAATAATTGGCTGTGCCTTCAAAGTGTATAATCAACTCGGTTTTGGATTTCTCGAATCTGTTTATGAAAAGTGTCTATTAATTGAATTGGAAAAGGCCAACATTAGAGGAGAGTGTCAAATGCCGATCACCGTCTACTACGAGAATCAAATTGCCGGAATATTTAAACCTGATATTTTAGTGGACCGCAAGGTAATAGTAGAGCTGAAATCGGTTCAGCAATTGGTACCAGCCCATGAAGTACAACTGGTCAACTATCTCAAGGCAACAAATTGCGAGGTGGGACTTTTAATAAATTTTGGCTCCCAAAAAGTCGAGATCCGCAAGAAGTTCAAAGATTTCACCCCATTAGCCAAATAGCTGTTTACTAATTCCTTAAGCCATTCATTATCCTGTGAATCCTGTTCATCCTGTCAAAAATTTTTCGCATTTTAATTTTTTCTATTGTAAAAACGAACAGGTGAACATATATTAACCTGTGCATGTTTGTTCACTATTGCATTTCAATCATCAAAATACAAGTTATTCACCTGATTTAAGAAGTGAGGATCGTATGGCAAACGAAATGGAAGATCGGAATAAGGCGGTAAATCTAGCCATGACCCAAATTGAGCGTCAGTTTGGGAAAGGCTCCATTATGCGTCTGGGTGATCGCCCGAAAATTAATGTAGACATTATTTCAACCGGTGCAATTTCGCTGGATTATGCGCTGGGGATCGGCGGGGTACCGCGGGGACGGATTGTAGAGATTTACGGTCCGGAATCTTCCGGTAAAACCACACTGACGCTTCATATTATCGCAGAAGCGCAGAAGAGCGGCGGTCTTGCTGCTTTTGTTGATGCGGAACATGCATTGGATCCAATTTATGCCCGCAAGCTCGGTGTTGATACTGTGAACCTGCTCGTTTCACAGCCGGATAGTGGTGAACAGGCGCTTGAAATTGTTGAAACTCTGGTTCGCAGCGGTGCACTCGATATCGTTGTAGTGGACTCTGTTGCAGCGCTCGTTCCGCGCGCTGAATTGGAAGGTGAAATGGGCGACTCGCACATGGGCCTCCAGGCACGGCTGATGTCGCAGGCCTTGCGTAAGCTCACCTCAACAGTTAGTAAATCCAACACGACCGTCATCTTCATCAACCAGCTCCGTGAAAAGATTGGCGTGATGTTTGGTAGCCCGGAAACAACCACCGGTGGACGTGCACTCAAGTTCTACACCTCGGTAAGAATGGACATACGCCGCATCGCTTCTATCAAGAGTGGTACCGACGTGATTGGAAACCGTACTCGCGTGAAAGTTGTGAAGAACAAGCTCGCTCCTCCATTCCGGGATTGCGAATTCGACATCATGTATTCACAGGGAATCTCGTTGGAAGGAGATTTGCTTGACCTTGCAACCGAAATGAACCTGGTGAATAAGAGCGGTACCTGGTATAGCTTCGGCGAGGAACGCCTCGGCCAGGGACGCGAGAATGTGAAAACTTACATGAAAGAAAATCCTGCTTTCCGTGATCGCCTGGAAAAACTGGTTCGTCAAAAACTGAACTTGATTCCCGGTGAAAGCCCGGAAGCAGCAGAAACAGATGAGAATGCCGCAGAAGCTGCTGCCGCACCGGCAGCCGAAGAGAAAGCGGCAGCCAAGAAAAAGTAGCCATACAGATCCTATCTGTAGAAAAGCCTGTCAAACTGCGGTATCGTTTGGCAGGCTTTCTTTTTAACTACGGAAAATACGTTGAAGCGTTGACCACGAAAACAAATGAGCATACCTTAACGATTCAACCATTCAACGTCTTTACGAACAAACCTTTATGGCTGACGAAGTTCCTGGAGCTTGAACATGCCCGCAATTATTCACATGGAGTTCAAAAAACGCCGTCCCGAACGCTTTCTGATTTATTGGGATACCGGCGAAGAAACGGTATTCAGCCCGGAAATTGTACTGAAGTATCAATTTTCGATTGGTAAGGAGTTTGGCGATCGCGACTATCGAAAAATTGTTCGGGAAGATCAATTACGCCGGGCAAAAGACCAGCTACTTAACTATCTGACACGCCGGCCGCATAGCCGTTGGGAGCTATTGCAAAAAACGCTTAAGAAAGACTTTGAAGCGGAAGCCATTGAAGCCGCGATGGATGACCTGGAAAAAGTGCAGCTGATTAGTGATGAAAGCTTTGCCAAAATGTTCATCGATAATGAACTTCGTTTCCGGCCTTGTGGGCGGATGTTGCTTCGGGAAAAGCTCAAACAGAAAGGTATTGATTCAACTATATACGAGCCGGCCCTCGATGAAGCCTATAAAAAAAAAACAGCAGACCGCCTTGCCGAAATTGTCGCTATCAAATTCCTGCGCCGAAAACTTCCGGATGATGAAGCCAAACGCAAGGAACGCTTGATCCGCCATCTTCAAAGCAGAGGGTTCGCCTGGGACCAGATCAATCATGTGCTACACAACGAAGATCTGATGAATGGTGAAAAATCAGAGTTTGATGACACTGAGGACCAGGCGCTCGAATCCTAGAAATTAAAGTCTCCATAAGCAGCATAAATGAGATTAAAGGCAGCGAAGAGCAAGGTTACCACAAAAGCAGCCTGGGTCATTTTAATTCCAAGGAAACTGGGGAATTTGGGACTATTTAATTCACCGGATATCGTCGTTACTTCGCTATGCAGCTCCTTCAACCACATCCACAATATCACACATCCAAGCGCAATACCAAGAGATGCAGCAGCTATCAACACCGGAAATAAACGCTTCGTTTCCGGAGATATATTTGCATTGAAGAGATAAGCGCTCGTCGCTGTTATAATTGACACGTACAGCGTAATCCACTTCCAGAACAGATCAAGATGATGCTTATACAGGTTCATCAGTGCCGCTAACTGCGCGGCCTTTTGACCATTATCATTGCTCATAGAATCGTCCTCAGTTGGTAGAACATCAATATAACAAAATCGAAGCTAAGTACTGAAGTCGTTTATTCGACACTTTGTCATTCCCGCATGTTTCCCCGATAAAGGCATTCAAGGAAAAGCTTAGCGGGCATCCACTTATTCTGGCACTTGGATGCCCGATATAAGCATTCGGGCATGACAATGAAATGTCGTTTAATCAATAACAATGATTTAGTAGTGATGCTATCGCCGGGCCTGACATGAATATGGCAGAAAATTAGATTTTTTTCCGGAGGAGGTAACTTTTTGACAAGATTATAGTATATTGGAATGATATCAAAACAATATCACATCACTATCGGAGGCGAAAATGGTAAAAGAACAAGTTGTACAACAAAAGAGTGGCTGGCTTGTATTGAGTCTTGTCGTGACCGCAGCCCTGTTGACAGTTACCGGGTTTGTTAATGCTATAAGGTTGATCGATTATGGCGACGATGGCACTGGTGTGCCACTACTCTTTGCATCAATTCTAATGGTACCAACCCTGGCATTTATTAGTCGCGGGTTCTTTACAGTTGAACCGAACGAAAGCCGCGTTCTGCTGCTTTTCGGTAAATATAAAGGCACTGAAAAAGAATCAGGATTTCGCTGGTGTAATCCTTTTTATACCCGGCGAAAAGTATCCTTGAGAGTTCGTAACTTTGACAGCGACAAGCTGAAGGTCAATGACAAGAAAGGGAATCCAATTATGATTTCCGCAGTTGTTGTTTGGCGGGTGGCAGAAACTGCCCAGGCAGTGTTTGACGTCGACGACTACGTCCATTACGTGCGAGTACAGTCTGAATCAGCCGTGCGTCGCCTGGCGAGCCAGTATTCATATGATGAAACCGAAGGTGAAGAGCAGAGCCTGCGCTCATCTACCGATGAAGTATCGGAAGGCCTGCAGGCCGAGATCCAGGAACGCGTTCAGAAAGCCGGGGTGGTTATTGATGAGGCAAAGATTAACCACCTGGCCTATGCGCCGGAGATTGCCAGCGCCATGTTGCAACGCCAGCAGGCGGAAGCAATTATAGATGCCCGCGCTAAGATTGTTGATGGCGCAGTCGGCATGGTTCAGATGGCATTGAACAATCTGAAGAGCGAAGGCATTATTGAGCTGGATGAGGAACGACGCGCGAATATGGTAAGCAACCTGATGGTGGTTCTCTGTTCCGACAAGGCAACGCAGCCAATCATCAACGCCGGCACCTTATACTAAGCTTATGTCGAAGAAAAAGTCGGTACTTCTGCGAATTGATCCCAAATTATGGGACGATCTAAACCGTTGGGCGCAAGATGAACTGCGAAGCCTCAATGCACAAATGGAATATGTTCTGAGGGAAGCTGTTCGTCAGAGGAAGAAGGGGAAACGAGACGACAGTGAAAGTTCAGCGGATTAGTTCGACACTGTTGTGCCTGGGAATAGTCCGGACTATTCCCAGGTTTTCAGTTGCAGGTCATTATCATCAAAAACTGCATAGGTGAAATGGGTAATCCAGTCACCAAGATTCATATAGATCTTCTCACCATACTTCTGCAGCATTGGCGAATGCAGATGCCCGAAAAGAACGTAGTCAAAACCTTCCTGAAATTTATTGAGCGCTTCTTCACGATAATCGGTATCATCCGGCGGCCCCTTCGCAGCCGTATGATTTCTGCTGCGATGAGACACCCACTTAGCCAGTGGAATACCAAGATCGGGATGTAAAAGGCTGTATAAAAATATATTTGCCGGGTGACGAAATACACGCTTCATCAAACGATATCCCTTATCCCATTTTGCGATGCCATCTCCATGGTGCAGATAAAAGCGTTTCCCGGCAATCTCATATTCAAAACCATCAAAATGTATCTGGATGTTTAGCTCATTGGGCATAAAGTCTTTCATCCAGAAATCATGATTTCCGGCAATATAGTGCAGCTCTTTGCCCACCTCCCGGAGATGATTGAGTGCACTAAGCACGCGCATATATCCTCGCGGGATCACCGTGCGATATTCAAACCAAAAATCGAACAAATCACCAACGATAAACAGGCGATCACCGGAAACGGCCACATGATCAAGAAAAGCAAGCAGTTTCTTTTCCTTGACACGTTCAGACTTCGTTGCAGCCCTCATACCCAAATGAACATCAGAAATAAAATACGTGCGGCCCATTGCTTTACTTCCAAATCTTTGCTTCTTGAAAACGCAGGCCAGGCAAAGGAGAGACGAAAATTGACAAATTCATGTCCTCAAAAATAAGGCGTATGTATACCTCGTTTCATGAGCCAGCCTGCAAATAAAGGGTATAGTATAATATAATTTTGCAATTTTTGCCAGAGGAGAGATTTCTCCGGGTGAAGCGAAAAGATTTTCAAACGACCTTGCTTTTCGCTTGGTGAATTCAAGAAACAACCGTTATATTTCGGCCTATGGAGAATGAACCGAACAACAAAGAAATGCCCTTTCTCGACCACCTGGAGGAATTAAGGTGGAATATCATTCGCTCACTCATCGGGATCGTTGTTGGGGTAATTGTCTGTCTGATCTTTTCTGATTTTATTCTCGAATTTCTCAAGCTGCCTTCCAAACGCCTTGAACCGCCATTACCGCTGCAATTCCTGAGAGTCCAGGCGATTTTCATTGTGAAACTGGAAATCGGTTTTTTTGGCGGGCTAATCCTGGCCCTTCCTTATGTACTGGCCCAAATTTACAAATTTGTGGCCCCGGCGCTACTGCCACAGGAAAAACGGTATCTCATCCCGGTTTTGGCATTCGCAACCCTGCTCTTTCTTGGTGGTTTGGCATTCGCCTACGTTATTATTTTACCCTTCGCCCTCGAGTTTTTCGTCGGATTGGCAACGGAAGATATCAAACCAGATATTTCAATCGATCAATATATCGGCTTTGTGCTACGGCTTTGCTTCTTATTCGGCATAGTCTTCGAGTTGCCGGTTGTCAGCTTCTTTTTGGCTCAAATCGGCATACTAACTGAGCGATTCATGCGCACTTATCGCCGCCACGCAATTATCGGTATTTTTGTGCTGGCAGCGGTTTTCACTCCTCCGGATCCATTCACCCAGGTACTACTCGCTATTCCGCTGATTCTGCTATATGAGTTCTCTATCTTTATCGTTAAGGCCATCGAAAAACGCCGGGCGCGCAAAGAGCTTGAAGAGGACCAGCGCTACGATGATCTACTGGAAAACAGTTAAATGTTTTGGAAATACCAGTTTCTCTACTATCTTTGAAGCAGCATGTGAAAAATGTAACTAATTGCTCAGATGAGCGTAAATATAGTCGAATATCAGCTTAAAGAAAGGTGAATTCGATGCAAACACAATCTGAATCTATGGCCAACAACACCGCTAAATCGGGTGATCTGAAGAAGATATTCGCGCCTTATCGCGATGATCTCAAACATTATGAGCAACACTTCAGTGAAGTGATGCGTTCCGATATCAAGCTGGTGGATCAGGTCGCAAAGTATATTGTTAAACATAAGGGAAAGCAGTTTCGTCCCCTTTTGCTGATGGTTAGCGCCCGCGCTATCAGTGAGCCGACGGCGGCCACCTATACAACCGCTGCTGTTGTTGAGCTTCTCCACACCGCCACCCTGGTACATGATGACGTATTAGACAACTCTGAATTGCGCCGCGGCTTCAAAACCATTCATAAAATCTGGAAAAATAAAATTGCCATTCTTATGGGTGATTATCTTCTGGCCAAATCGCTGATCGCAGCAACGGAAACAGGCAGTCTACGTATCATGAATACGATTGCCACGGTTGCGAAGCGTTTGATCCAGGGAGAGATCTTCGAGATTCAAAAAACCCGAAATCTTGATCTCAATGAAAAAGACTACTTCCGTCTTATTGGAGATAAAACCGCTTCGCTGATATCTGCCTGCTGCGAGCTTGGCGCATTGACGGTCAATGCAACTGAAGCGCAATGTCAGGCAATGAAGGATTTCGGTGAGAATCTTGGCCTCGCCTTCCAGATCAAAGATGATTTGCTGGACTATGAAAGCAGCAGCGGCATTCTTGGTAAGCCGGCATTGGCCGATGTTCAGGACAAGAAGGTAACTCTGCCACTTCTTTATGCCTTTGCATCAGCAGATGAAAAAGAGCGCAAGCAGATCTCTTCGATGATCAAGAAAGGCGCCAGCAAGAAAGATACGCACTATATTCTGGATTTTGTTAAATCCCAGGAAGGTATCGAAAAAGCACGAGCCAAAGCTTACGAGATCAAAGACAAAGCAATAGAGTCCATTTCGATTCTCCCGGAGTCCGAAGCGAGAACGTCACTGGAAAACCTGGCAGAATTTGTTTTGAATCGGACAAAATAGAATTATCAAGCACTGTATCGCGCAGTCTATCTGCGCGATACATAAATTCACTCTTCCGCTATCGGCTCTCCCCCGTACTCATCATCTCCGCTTGAAGCATATTTTTGTTGCATTCCGCTCATCGGTAAGTATCTTAAGGTTTGCCCAATTGACAGTTTACCAACGCCCTTTCTGCCGGTCATCTTATGCTGCAAGCCACACGCCTTCCAATATCATACGCTATCTTGATTTGCGGTCTACTGTTGCTCTCTTGCCAAACAGAGCATGGTCCGATTAATCGCACCGAGCACCTGATGGGCACTTACTTCAGTATTACCTCTTATGACAATACCATTGATAAAGCGATTATCGAACAAGCAATGGATTCCGCATTTGCGCTGATCAGTAATCTGGAATCGCAGCTAAATCCATACGAATCCTACTCTGTGATTGGCCAGCTTAATCTGAACCCGGAGCGCGAGCGCCGCCAGTCATTGCCGGCACCATTACCTGCACTGCTGCAGGAAGCACTCACCATCGCAGAAAAAAGCAATGGCCATTTTGACTTTACCCTCTGGCCGGTATTCAGATTGTGGGAGTTTGACGAAAATGCCGGTCGGATTCCTACGGACGATGAGATTCAGCAAGAGCTAGGCCGCGTCAGCTGGAATCAAGTGACCCTGGAGAACAGCCATATTAACCTACCAGCCGGCGTTGAAATTGATCTTGGCGGTATCAGCAAAGGATTTGCTGTTGACGAAGCACGTCGCAAGATGTTGGCAATGGGCCTGAAAGATTTCATTATAGACGCAGGGGGCAATCTCGGAATAGAATGGCAAAAGCAACAACCGATTCAAATTCTCATCCGACACCCGCGAAAGGACGGAGAATACACCGGCACCTTTTCCATTGCCCATTCATGCGGCATTTCAACTTCCGGCGACTATCACTTCTATTTTGTGAAGGACGGCATTCGCTATCATCATTTACTGGATCCCGCCAGTGGATATCCGGCAAGAGGGGCGATAAGCGCCACGATTCTGGCATCCACCTCAACGGAAGCTGATGGCCTATCAACTGCGGTGTTCGTTATGGGAAAGGATGAGGGAAGGCAATTCATCGAGCAAAACGAAAATCTTGAAGGATTGATCGTGTTTCAGAGCGAAGCAGATACAACTGCCCTCTATATCTCCGCCGGCCTGCAAAGTCAATTTGAGGGAAGTACAGGGGGTAGCATTGCCCCATAAGGAATACAAAAAAATCCTCATTATCCGCATGAGCTCGATTGGGGATATCATTTTGACCTCGCCTGTGGTTCGACAGTTGCGCAGGAATTTTCCGGAAGCACAAATCGACTACCTGGTCCGCAAAGAATACGCAGCGGTCATCAAGCACAATCCCCACCTCAGCAATGTGATCGAGTTTGATGCTAAGGGCGAAGACCACGCTCTGCAATTGATGCGGCAATATATCCAGGATGCAGAATATGATCTGATCCTGGACCTGCATCGCAATATTCGCAGCAAGTATTTGCGGCGCTTTCTCAATCATCCGCGCATCTACAAGATCAGCAAAAATCAGGTCCCGAGATTTCTACTCGTAAATACCGGGCTCAACCTCTACAAGCAGTTAAATCCCTATCCGCTGTCAGTGGCCGCCAAATATTTGCGTGCGGGCAAATCAGTAGGCCTAGACCCCAGCGACTTGAAGCTGGATGTTTATTTACCGGAAGAGACCCAGAAAAAGGGAGAACAGATATGGCAGCGGCTGCACGACGAAGGTGCGCGGGTGGTTATTGCTCCCGGCGCCCGGCATTACACAAAATGCTGGCCGGCTGCGTACTATGCACGCCTGATAGAGTTGATCCATCAAGAGTTTGGCTGGACCAGCGTCCTGGTTGGCGGACCGGATGAGGCTGAAATGGCTGCCAGCATCGAGAATCGAGCCGGAGAGCAAATTGTAGATTCCCTGGCCGGACGGATATCGCTATTGGAAACCTTCGCCATCATTCAAGAAAGCTTGCTTTTCATCAGTAATGACAGCGGTTTGATGCACGTCGCTGCAGCCTATCAAAAACCGCAAATTGCGATTTTTGGCTCAACAACCCGCGAACTGGGCTTTTTCCCCGTCAACGAAAACGCTACTATCGTTGAAAACAATTCTCTCAATTGCCGGCCTTGCACCCACATCGGCAAGAGCGCCTGCCCACGCGAGCATTTTAAGTGCATGTTGGAAGTTACTCCGGAAGAGGTCTTCAGCGCACTGCAGCAGAAGGTGATTCAGTCAGGGCTATAAGCTTAAGCCACAACATGGATTGCTTCGCACAAAAACAGTACGCGAATACACATGAATATCCACCAATAAAGAACCTGAACAAAGGGAAATAAATCTTCAGAACTATTCGCGCCAATTCTTAAAAAGTCGCGTTAGCCTTCATCTTTCACAGAACTTACAACGAACACCCAACAACTGTATTACAGTTCCACCCGCACCGTATCCGAATCAAATCCCGCAAAAATCCCAATGCCATTTTCAATATTGTTGTAAATCAGGATTGGCTCGACGAAGGGATTCTCCCCGAAATACGATTGCAAATCGGCGGTTCGCCAATAACGATAATATGCTTCGCTGATCGATCGCAAAACAATATATACGCCATCAGATTCAGGGTTATGCTGAAACAAGGAAAGCGAGATATCCAGGGGATAATCTGTTCCGTTGAATAACTCATCATCAAAAATAGCTGCTTCAAAGTAGTGCTCGCCGGTTTCCAAATCATCGTTCGCACTGCTTTCAAGGATAGCTTGATCGGTACTGCTGAATATCTGGCTGAAAGATCCCCACTCCTGCTGCTCATAAACCTGAATCAGATAGTAATTCCTGGCATTCCCGGGATCCCTGACGGTCACCTGGAAATTCAGTTTTGTCTCACCCAACTCGCTTGATCCCTGCAGAGTGTCTAGCTCCACAGAGGCAATGCTTATTCGCGGTGGAATCGCATCACTGGCAGTAACCATAGGAAAATCCGGCGCGGAAACACGTAGCTCATATGTCAGCCCGGATCGGGGGCGCACATTTGCTGCACGATAAAATCCATCAGCAGCATAATCAAGATCTGCCACCTTGCTATTGCCTTGCCAGACTTCGACCGTCGCATTTTCAACAAAGCGAAAATCCTCGTTATTTAAACGGTCTTGACTCAAAGTAACATGAGCAGCCCACTCGCTATCGGGATTAAAAAAACTGTTCACTACCAGCAAAGTTTCTTCTTCAGGCAATGATACATCTGTCATTTCTTCACAAGCTGAGAAAAAAATACCGAGGATAAAGACAAATGCGAGAAAAGGGTTCTTCAATGGGACTCCTTAGTGTGTTATCAAATCTGTAAATCTGCAAGTCTGCAATTGGATGCGACGATCAAAAAACGAAACTATAGCTAATCGATGGCAATATCGGGAATAAAGTCACCTGACGTGCCGTCGGCTGTAGGCCGTCATATGAATAGTAGATGAAATAGGGATTTCGGCGATTGTAGGCATTATAGATGCTGAGCGAGAAAGAATGCTCGCGCCCGGAATCGCTTGTGACATGATAGCGTAGGGCAAGATCCAGGCGATGATTCGCACTCATCCGATGCCCGTTGCGGGACCGGAAATGTGAGCCGCTCGGCTGGGCATACAGATTGGGCCTCCCGCTGGCCGGATCATTCAGCAAATAGCCGGTGGCCGCAAGGGTAATGGCATTGCCTGTTCCAAAGACCCAGTTGCCCGACAGCTCCCAGGCATCTGATAACCGATGATTCACCACCATCTTCAAGTCATGACGGCGATCGTAGCGATAAGGGAAAGGCTGGCCAAAATTCAGCTCAGGAAATTCGCGTTCTGTTTTCGACAGCGTATAACCGAGCCAGCCGGTGGTTGTGCCCGATTTCTTGTGGACAAAAAATTCAACCCCATAGGAGGTCCCATCACCAAATGCAACCTGATCCTGCCAATCCTCGGCCAGGTTCAGGAAATTAGCGCCCTCCTGATATTCAATCAGGCGATCCATTTTTTTGTAATAACCTTCCACACTCACTTCATAACGATTTTCCAGCGTTGTTCCGGCAACGCCTACGGCCAGCTGCGTGGACTCCTGAGGCTTAATTTTGTCGGTCGCGGGCACCCACAGATCGGTTGGCAAGCCGACACCACTATTGGTTAGCAAGTGTATATTCTGAGTCATATTGACGAAGGATGCCTTAAATGCCCAATTCTTGTGATATTGGAGTCGTGCCGATATCCGCGGCTCCACTGAACGATAGGAAGCTGCGCCGGTATAGTAAAGTGCCGCATGAACGCCGGCATTTACCGAGAAGCGACGAGTAAAATGGATGTCATCTTCAGCATAAAAATTATACTCCCAGCTGTCGATATCACCGGTAGGCGTTAATAGCGTATCAAGAATACTGCGCTGACCTTGCTGCTCCACATATTGAGAAATACCAGGGCTGAAGCGATGACGAGTGGCAGCGGCACCAAACTTAATCTGGTGCAGAGGATTTGGCAGATAGTCAAAATCTATCTTTGCGACCATGTCCCTCACGCCGGAGAAGTACTCCCCGTCAAAACGGGAAACCACATTATCCTCGAGATCCCGGCGTTCTTCGCTGGTGGTTGTTTCGAATTTATATTTGCTGTAAATGAGGGTGGTATTGCTAAACAGCTTTTTGTTAAAGAGGTGATTCCAACGAAAGGTCGAAATCGTATTGCCCCATCCAAGCTCGGTATCCAGATCAAGATCTTTTGCGGCAAACTGATCACTGCCTCGATAAAAACTAAGATATAGACGATTGCGATCTGAAAGCGTATGATTCACCTTAATATTGGCATCATAAAAATGGAATTTGTTTAGATTGAAGTCCTCCTGCCAGAATGGACGTGTTACTAAATCGAGGTAGGTCCGTCGGGCCGATACCAAAAAAGAGGTGCGCTTGGATAAGATTGGCCCTTCAAGCGTCAACCGCGAAGCAAGTACACCAATACTTCCACGCCCTTCAAACTTCTGGCGATTGCCTTCTTTCATGCTAATATCAACTACCGAGGATAGACGTCCGCCATAACGTGCAGGGAATCCTCCCTTCACGAGATTCACATTGTGAATCGCATCCGTATTGAACACCGACACAAAGCCAAAGAGATGGGAGGCGTTATAGATTGGGGCATCATCAATCAGAATCAGATTTTGGTCTGGACTGCCACCGCGCACATACAGTCCGCTGCTACCTTCATTACCGCCGTGCACCCCCGGCAGGAGCTGGACAACCTTTACAAGGTCAATTTCGCCACCAAGCGCCGGGGCCGAACGAATTTGCTTGATTGATAAATCAATCGAGCTCATCTCCGTTTTCTGCTGAGCCGGTGTGATTTCATTTTCAACCGAAATGGTATCGCCCTTAACAGTTTGCGGCGCCAGGTGGATGTTTAGCTGAACGTCACGATCTAGTTTCTGGTTGAATAACTCCGTTCTATATCCCAGGTAGGCAGCCGCCAGAACGGTGGAATCGGCCGGCAAAGTCAAGCTATAAAAACCATATTTATTGCTGCTGGTGCCGATTTGCCGTCGTACGTCATATATGTTTGCGCCGACCAGTACTTCGCCTGACTCTTTATCGAGAATATATCCGCTGACCGTAAAATTGGATTGCTGGCGTCGCCTGCTTGTCGAGGCTGGATACACGACGATATTATCATTCTGGCGAAAAACTTTGTATGCCAATCCATTCGGCTTCAGCAGTTTGGTCACAACGGACAGCAATGGTTCATTATGATAGTTGTAAGTGATCATCACAGATGCCACATCAGAACTGGCATAGCTGAAGGCAATACCGCTTTGGGATTCAATGGCTTCCAGCACCCGCGTCAGCTTGACGTTATCATAATTTCCGGAAATACGGATGTCTTCAATTGGCTGCCCAAAACAGAAGGCACAGAGCAGCAATGTAACAAGCACCGTCAACGAAGCCCTGCTTCGGGCCTTATTTTTCTTCATCATTTTTCTTGATCTCTACGTTGTTCGAGTTTTCAATATCATAAGCCAAGCCAAACGGCAGGCAAATAATTTCCAGGGCTGTATCCAGCGAAGTATCATCAAATTTCCCGCTAAATTGCAGTCCGGATAGCGCGGCCTCCATTTGAATCTTGCAATCAAATTGACGTTCGATTTCCGCAGCCACCTCGGCCAAGGGTGCATCTTGGAAATAGAACTCTCCACGCCGCCAGGCATCGCGCGTTGCCATGTCGAAGACTTGCGGCATTTGTAGCGTGTGATCTTCCAATCGACTGGTGCGAAATCCAGCAGTCAGCACAACCGCTTCAATCGTTCGAAATTTCATACCAACACGAACTCGACCTTCAAAGCAGGCAACCTCAACGGCTTCCGATCTCGCATTAACGATAAACTCCGTCCCCAATACGCTGGTTACCAGCGGACCGGACTCAACAACGAAGTCGCTACCCTTAATCACGTCGAAATAGGCTTCTCCTTCCAGCTGCAAAAAGCGACGCTCAGACCAGGTGGCTTCGTTATAGCTCAATTTTGATCCGGCATTGAGCGTGACGATGGAGCCGTCCGGCAAGCTGGTTTCTACCCGTTTACCAAACGGCGCTTCAACGGTGGTCATGCCACTGTCCGCCAACCACAGCCAAATCATACCTGCCAAAACAAACAGGGCGGCAATTCGCAGATAGGGTTGGTAGCGCTGCCAAACCGGGAATTGTGTTTGCTGTGCATGACCGTTATTCATTCCGAGTTTCTGGCTTAGCGAATGCCAACGTTTTTCTGCAGCCAGGCCATCAGCCAGTTCGATATCCGAAACGGTGTCCAGGATCAAGCGATATTTCTCAAAGGATTCAACTTCTTCCGGATGATCCGCCAACCAGCTTTCGAATTCAGCTGCTTCTTCGCTACTTAAGCTGCCTTCCAGCCATCTGCGGATAAACGCGTAGTCGTGATATGTAGAGTTCGATTCCATCTGCCGCCTTTTGTGTAAATTTCAATACTAATACACGCCAGTGGATCGAAGCACCTAGTCGGAATGAAAAAAAATTAGGCGGGGTAAATTAAGGTAAGAACAAATCAAATTCAGGCCGCACGTTCAAGCATCTTCAGCAAGGTTCCGGGGTAGAAGTTTGAAGACACCATAGGAGTGAATCACAATTGCGATACAACATCCAATGACGATTGGATAGGCAGCAATAAAAATTCCATAAACAACATAGAGAGCATTGGCAATCATCGACAATATTCGCAGGCGAATCATGTTTTCCATGCCCATCGAGGCAAAGTTGATGAGCAGAGCCAGATAAGCGATCAGGTCAACTATTTTCATCTAAATCAAGCCGCATAAATACATTGGCGCGCTGATAATGGGATTCGCCGGTATGACTTTTGGCGGTAAATTCAAATCCCGCTCGGCGATATAGATCCAACGCTTTCTTTAATCGGTTGTTGGATTCCAGAAAGATGATTTTAGCCCCTATTTCGCGGGATTTGTCAATTGCGACATCAAGCAATTTTCTGCCAATTTGCATCCCGCGCGCTTTTTTGTAGACGCCCATTTTGCCGAGCTCCATAGCACCATCTCCCAAATTCATCAAAGCACATGTGCCCAGCACTTCATCATTGAGAATAGCGCTAAAAATATAGCCGCCCTCATCAATCAGCTTCCGGGGATTATCAAGGATCTTCAAATCAAGTTCTTCGACCCCAAAATACTCTTCCAGCCATTCCAGATTAATCTTCCGAAATTCTTCAAAAAACTTTGGGTCATTGACGCGTATCTCTATCGCCCGATAACGACGCGTTTTATTGCGGCTCATATAGGTATCCAGGAAGCCCTTTTCTTCAAAACGGTCTTCCAGGGATTCCAGCAACTTCATCATTGCCGGTTCAACCGAACAGATGACATCTCGTATGCTGAGCTCCATTTCATTCCATATTGGCGTCAATAGTTGCCCCAACTCATTGCCGCTATAACTGAGTTTGATCAAACGCTTACGACGATCATGCTCATCCGCCACCTCTTCGACATAGCCAGCCTTTTTGAGCTCGGTAACAAAGCGGTTGATAAGAGGGTGACTCACGCGGGTTACTTTAGCAATATCGGTGACCCCAACCGCCTGTGGATAAATTTCGTTCAGGTAGTAAAAGGTCGGAAACCAGCGTGGCTCAAAGTCAAATTGGTGATATCGATAAATAGCGAGGGTCTCGTTCATGAGGGTATTACTCATGCGGCGCAGGCGGCTACCAAGTGCCAATTCCCCGAGATTTCTGATAATATCCATACGTCCTCTTTGTTTTTCACAAAGTACGTTACTTGTTACGTAATTGCAAGCAGGAAAATATTTCTACCAAGCAATCCCCCCTGTATCTCCCCCCGGGGGGAGATACAGGGGGGATTAGAAGAAAACACTAAATGTTCTCCCTAAGTATCCGCAAGGCTTTGTTCATGTGGTTTTCGACAGTGCTGACACTGATTTCAAGGCGAGCGGCGATCTCCTTGTTGGCTAATTCATCAAATCGGCTCATCATAAAGACCACGCGGGTTTTCTCCGGCAAGCCGGCAATCAGATGCAGGAGCTTTTCGCGCAATTCATTCGCTTCAGCCGCAGCTTCCGGAGAGTCTGCATAGCTGGTGACTTCCTGTCGCTGTTTTTGCTGAAATTGAATGACAACTTTGCGGTGGCGAAGATTGTTTAGGGCAAGATTATTAGCAATGGTAAAGAGGTAGGATTTAATCGAGCGGCTTTCGTCGAGGGTATGCCGATTTTCCCAGAGCTTGATGAATACTTCCTGGATAACATCTTCTGCCACTGCAGCGTCGCCGATCTTGTAGCGGAGGAAACTGAAGATTCCCTGCTGAAATTCATCAAAGAGTTCTTTGAATGCGCTTTCATCCGAAGTTCGCAGACGACCGACCAACTGGCGTAGCTCAGCCTCGGCCAATCCGCCAACAAGTTGTAGCAGCAGAAGAGAATGCGTATTCAAAATCAGTCCTCGGGAATTAGCATACTTTGCTTAAATATACCGGCAGCTGATGATATATCCCTAAAAGGATGTTTCAAAAAACCGGCGTGCTGCAAAGCAGCACACCAGCGTTTCACTCAATTCTGCGATGTTAAATCGTGCTACAAATTTTCCAGCAGATAATTCGTAATCAGCGTAAACAGATGACCCGAGGTGTTCCCGCCGCTGATGCGATGATTACGATTGGGATATATCATTAAATCGAACTGACGATTTTCTGCAATAAATTTGTCAACCAGCTGCATGGTATTCTGCGGATGCACATTGTCGTCACCACTGCCATGAATGAGCAATAGATTGCCTTCCAGTTGTCCGGCAGTGCTGAGCACATCAGCGGCATCATAACCAGCCTTGTTTTCACTCAGCAAGCCCATGTAACGTTCCGTCCAGATTGTATCGTAGTTTCGGAAATCGCTTACCAGGGCAACAGCAACGCTGGTTTTAAAGTACTCATGTGCGCGGGTTTGGATCATACAGGCAAGATAGCCACCGCCGCTCCAGCCCCAGAAACCAATGCGATCCTTCTCGACGTAAGGCAAGCCTTGCAGATACTTGGCGCCTTCAATCTGATCAGCAACCGACCATTTCGACAAATCACCATACGCAAGATTTTTGAACGCTTTACCTCGACCGCCGGTACCGCGATTATCAACACAGAATATGATGTAACCCTTTTCCGTCATCATTTGATGCCATAAAACCCGCTGAAAATGACGGAAGGCGCTACCACTTCCCCAACGATCAACCACCATCTGACTACCGGGTCCACCATAGCCAAAGACCAATACCGGGTATTTTTTGGATGGATCAAAATTGGCCGGTTTGCTCATGTAGGCATTCAGCTCCACACCATCGCTGGTGGTGATCGTCATAAATTCCGGGTAAACCATATTATATTCCGCCAGCGCGGTAATCTTGTTGTCTTCGAGAACCCGCACCGAACGGCCATCGCTACGACGTAAGGTAACGGTGGTTGGTGTCTTTGCATCGGAAGAGAAACCGACATAGTGCTTGAAGTTCGGCGCGAAGTTAGCGGTATGCCAACCGCCCTTAGCCGACACCCGACTGAGCTTTTTGCCATCGAGCTTCACGCGATAGAGATGCAACTGAATCGGCGAGTCCTTCTTACCATAAAAATAGACCCAACCATCTTTTTCATCAACGCCGATTACGGAGCTAACCTCCCAATCGCCCTTGGTTAACTGCTTTAATTCCTTGCCATCATAGTCGTTCAGGTAAATATGACGATATCCGCTTTTTTCCGAGGTCCAGACAAAGCGATCTTTTTTGCGCAGAAAAACGAAGTCATCAGTGACATCAACCCAGGCTTCGTTCTTGTCTTCAAGAATAGTGCGGGTTTTCCCGCTTGTGACATCGGCGAGCAGCAGTTCAAGATGATTCTGCTTGCGATTCATGCGCTGTAGCGACAATACATTTTTGGTGTTGGTCCACTCAATGCGCGGAATATAGATGTCTTCATTTTCGCCAAGATCGATCCAGTTGGTTTCGCCGCTGGCAATATCCACCACACCGATTTTCACGATGGCATTTTGCTCGCCAACCTTGGGATATTTGAGTTCAGTTGCAACGGCATAGTAAGGTAATTCATCCAGCAGGATGAATGACTTCACGCGAGTTTGATCTGTGCGCCAGAATGCAATCTTTTTACCATCCGGGGACCAGCGAAACGCATCCGGCCGGCCAAACTCCTCTTCATACACCCAGTCGAAAACACCGTTTAGAATGTTGAATGAGCCATCTGTCGTGAGGCGTTTTGAAACCCCGGTTTCAACATCCGCGACATATAGATCATTTTCTTTGGCGTAGGCAACCGATTTGCCGTCCGGCGCCAGCTGCACGTTCTGCAAACCCGGATCGTTATTGGCGAGAGCAATCAATTTCTTTTCATCAATATCGTAGAGATAATAGGGGGCAGAGTAGGAATGCCGCCAGATTTGCTTTTGCGGCCCGGTGATCAGCAGGTGATTTTGATTGCCGGTGGTGTGATACTCGCTCATCTCAACCGGCTCATTCTTGTACGTCAAGCTGCCGGCTTCAAGGATGAGCATCTCTTTACCGCTTTTGACGTCGTGTCGATAGACATCGCGCAAACCGGATTCGGCATTGGCCTTAGTAAAAGTAAATGCGGAACCATTGGGCAACCACTGGATATTGGCAACCGTCCGGCCCTTAAACTTTTCCGAACTGTAAATATCATCAATTGTTAACTGCTTCTTCTCCTGGGCTGTCATAACAACGAAGCCTCCTATCAACACCATACATATCACGCGAGACAACCAGTTCATTGTGATCTCCATTCTTATCGGCATGTATTGTAGTGAATTTGATTTGCGGGATGCATAAAGCTGCTGTTAATACTTGCAACGATCAAGTTATCCCCCCTATATGTCCCCCCGGGGGGACATATAGGGGGGATAAAATTAACAAAAGGCAGCTGATTAAGTCAAGCTGCCTATTCCTTCCGGAACATCACGATGCGATTGCTATTGGTGCCAACCTGATTGTTACTAACCCCCCAGATATTGGCGGTCTTTGTAAATTCCTGTTCATTAATCAGAATACCGGTGCAATGAAAACCGGCTTCACAACCAATAGGAACAACGTGCTGTTCCAGCTTAATCTTGCCTTTTCGTACTTCACCAACCTCGAAAGCAACCCAACCACCTCGGCGCGTAACTCGGAATAATTCCCGAAATACGCCGGACATTACCTCGGTCCAGGTTGTCAAGGTACTGGTGGTGGTAATCTTCTTGTCGATTTCCTCGGCGTCGAATCCGTTAAACCAGCAGCGCAACCAGTTGTCTGAGGCATATTGCACCACGTTTAAGAAGGGAGGTGACGTAACCGTTAACTGGATGCTTTCATCGGGAATTGCAGAGGTAGCATCGGCCTCAGCGGTATGGAACACCGCATGCCTTCCGGCTGCTGTTAAGGCCTTGACGTCGCGGGCATCCAGCTTTGAAAGAAGCTGGCGCGATTTCTTATAGATTAGGGCGCGGGTATCGCGATACGGCGGCACCTGCTGCCGCTTCTCGTTAATCTTAATCTGTCGTGCCGGTGAAACCGCTTGATTGGGTGGTAGTGTATAAACTGAAAAGAATCCCGGGGAATGGCCGGTAAGCCGATTCGTAGCGACCATGCGAATCCAATCATCGACGTGGTCACTCTCGTCGCGTAGAAAATGTTTGCGCAAGGCCACCAGTTCGCGCTCGGTATCAATATGATAGAACATTGACAAATCAATATCCGCGCGGCGCTTGCCGTTTAGCTCAATATGGCGCAGGCGGTCCGCAACTTCCGAAAGCTGGGGCGGCATTAAGCGAGGTCTGGCCAGTACCCGGCTAAGGGGATTGACATCATTCGCTACAACGTGACGGCCAAGCAAGGCTGCTTCAACCGCAGTTGTGCCCCTGCCGGAAAATGGGTCATAAATCGTATCGCCCGGATTGCTCATTCGCTGGATAAAGAAGCGCGGCAGTTGCGGCTTAAAGCAAGCACGATAGGATACTTCATGTAGACTGGAAGCCTGACGCTGCTTTGCCGTCCAGAATTCATTGATAAACATATGAATCGACTGCTCGTCGATACGGACGGCACGAATGTCCGTTTTCCCATGAACATCCTCTTCGAGGAAGCTGGCGGTATGGCTCTTCCGCAGCGAGAAGCGCTTCAGATGCTGGAACAACTGAGTGTCGTTTGAGAGAACTTTGGGAATCATGCCCCAATTATACGCAGTTTTTATTAGAATTGCAATGTCCCGGCCTTGCAAGAAGACCGGGCAATTGATGAAATATCATGTACTTAGACGGTGATCGGTGATCGGTGATCGGTGATCGGTGATCGGTGATCGGTGATCGGTGATCGGTGATCGGTGATCGGTGATCGGTGATCGGTGATCGGTGATGGAATCAACCAACAACGCTTGAACGATTCAACCATTTTCAATGCTTCGATGCTACAATGCCTCGACGCTTCAATATTCAATGTGACACCGGTCATATGAATTCTGCGCCGGGTTGACGGATATTAAATGCTGGCCACCCAAACAGACGATCATACCAGGAAACATATTATGAAACCTTCCCTGCCGATATCCTTTATCGTCATTGGATTTATGCTGCTTATCATGACTTATTGCGGCGAACAGCGGCCGGCTGTCGCCAAAGACAATGCTTATAATGCCGGACTGGAAAGGGCGTACGAGCTCCCAAAACTCCAGGCGCATCAGGCAGCAAATCCGAATTTAGTTCTTGAAAGCGACTAGTACAAGCTCTAAATTCATTTTATTATTGACTTAAACGGGATTATCCGCGCATGGATTGGCCGGCTTTACTTGACGCATACCTGACGTACCTGGCAATCGAACGAAGCCTCTCCGATAATTCAATAGATTCATACCGAATAGACCTGAAACGCTATGTAGAATTTCTGGCCGGCGCCCATATCACCAAGATCACTGCGATTACCCCGCTGGTCATCCAGGATTTTACCGCCCTTTTGAACGAATTGGGCCTCTCTTCCAACAGTATCTCCCGAAATTTTTCCTCTATACGTGGTTTTCACAAGTATTTGGTTTTAGAGAACTTCACCGCTATTGATCCAACCGAAGTGCTGGAAACGCCAAGATTGACGCGGAAATTACCGGAGATCCTCTCTCTCGACGAGATTGAGCGTATTCTGCAAGTGCCGGATACTGAAACCCCGATAGGCATGCGCGATCGGGCCATGCTGGAGACGTTTTACGGCGCCGGTTTACGCGTCAGTGAATTGATCAATCTAAAAACCGAATGTGTGTTCTTCGACGAATACGTGCTTCGAATCATCGGGAAAGGCAATAAAGAGCGATTTGTTCCGATAGGAGAACAGGGGTTGCACGCGCTGAAGATGTATATGACACGCGGGCGGCCGCTGGTGATTCGGGAACGCGCCGGGGGAAGCGAGGTTTTCCTCAATCGCTTCGGCGAACCCTTTTCGCGGATGGGTATCTGGAAGATTGTCCGTAAAAATGTCGTTGAAGCAGGCATCTTGCGACGGGTTTATCCACATATTTTCCGGCATTCCTTTGCGACTCATCTTCTTGAAAACGGGGCAGACCTTCGTGCCGTTCAGGAAATGCTCGGACATTCGGATATTTCGACGACGCAGATCTACACCCACGTGTCCCGACAGTACCTCAAGGAGGTCTACAAGAGCTTTCATCCGCGTGGTTGACACAACAATAAATATTTCTTAAATTATTAAATAACAACATCCGAGAGTAAGAATGTTCTTAAGACCTGGCCGCAAGCATCGTTCCTATCAATACACACCGCGTTTTTATAAACCGGAAGTGCCGGATCCGACGGAGCGGAAACAAATCAGGTTTAAGCGCAACGTTCGCAGTCAAAGTAATCGCTCCCTGTTATGGACGCTGGTGGCAATACTTTGCGTGATCTACTTTATATTTTACTTTAACTCATCCGGATTTTAAGGAGCGATTGATGTTCCAGATCAGTGAAATTCTCAAGAAAGTCCCCTTCTTCCAAACCCTCAGCAAAGACGGTATCGGTTTTATCATCGAACGCCTGAAGTTCAAGCCCTTCGAGGCCAATGAAACGATCTGCAAGATCGGCGATCCCGGTGATAAAATGTATATCATGATCAGCGGCACAGTGAAGATCGTGATTAGCGCGGAAGGCGGAGAAGAAAAAGTCATTGCCCACCTTGTCGGTGGCGACTATTTCGGAGAGATGTCCCTTTTAACCGGCGAAGTGCGATCCGCGACGGTCGTCACGACCGAACCCTCAGAAATGTTTATCCTGCATAAAGCAGATTTTGATGTAATTATTGAACAATATCCCTCCATAACGCTGAGCATGAGCAAAATCATGAGTCAGCGTTTGCGCGAGACGAACGAGAAAGCGGCTAAGTCGGCAACTCCTACCGAGATTGCTCCGTCAGTCAAAGGAGATCTCGCTGAAAAGCCCCTGGTCGACGTCTTGAAGTTCTGTGAAAACAATTCCTTAAACGGAAAAGTGGTTGTCACTCATAATGCAGATGAAGGGCAATTTTTCTACGAGAAAGGGGAGTTGCAGAAGGTCGTTTTGGACGGCCTGCCGGAAGACCAGGCACTTGATACCATGCTGAACTGGCAGAGCGGCGAATTCATTATTGAGCCGCGTCCGATCCGCATGGATGATATCGACGAGAAGGCAGCACCCTCGGAAGTTCGCCGCATCATCATTGTTAATAACAGCATGGTTGTGCAAAAAATGATGCAGCGCGCCTTTGATAGCATGGGTTACGAGGTGTATGCGGTGGAAACGGCCGCAAAGGCCCTAACGATGGCCAAGGCGATGGATCCGCATATAATGATTGCTGACACCAAACTACCGGACGCCGGTGGTGTGGACCTCTTTAATCAGCTGCGCGATGTCAGCCAGATTCCATTCGTGCTGCTTACAGAAGCCTCAAATAAAGAGCAGTTTGCCGGAAAGACCGGCAGCGCAAATGGCATTCACTTCACGAATTCACCGGAAATAGGCGAAATCGTGAGAATTGTTGAAGGTGTGTTTAACAGCTAGTGGCCGTTTGCCAAATTCAGCTTATGGTAGCAATCCCCCCTCTGTCTCCCCTTTGGGGGAGACAGAGGGGGGGATTATTCGCCAGTTTAGTTTATCGATCATATCAACAATGGAATAAGCGTGACAACTTCTACCGAAACTGCAATCAAAAGCGACATTCTTGCAACGGTTTTCGAGAACTGCCGAGCCTTTGCTGCACCGCTAATTGGCACTCAGGAAACCGATCATGTTCTATCGCTCAGCCATCGGAAGATATTACCTTATTTTCAGAACCTGGCTTCCTTTCATTTCGATGTTGATGGCCTCAAGGTCACCAAAGAGCAGCTCACTGAGCACGAGCTACTGGCCTTTGCGGTATGGATTCAACAATTTATTCGCGAGTTCAAAAGCATGATGATTGGGGTACGTCACCTGACAATTCGTCAACTTACCAGCAGCATAGAAACGCAACTCAATGACATTGGTTTTTACGAATTCTACGAGCAGGCAAAAGAGTTGGAGTATTAGTTAAGTTACTCGTTGTTATTTAACACGCCTATTTCAGGCGATAATCCCCCCTCTATCTCCCTCCGGGCGGAGATAGAGGGGGGATTTTATGTTCAAGCATGCCGTACGAATGACATTCGATGATCACCAGGCGAATGGTAACCTGTCCGGCATCTTGCTACCTTCCTTTTTAGAAAATTCTAACCATCCCCGGTTTTATTGATTATTTTCGCTTTCACGATTGATGAAAACACCACAAAACTGCAACGCAGACGGAGTAAATACGCATCATGTTAGACCTGAAATACATTCGCGATAACGCTGACGAAGTAAGCAAAAGATTAAAAGACAAAGGCGAGAGCGGAGACCTCAGCCAGATTCTTGAGCTTGACAAACGGCGTAGAAGCCAGCTACAGGAAGTCGAACAACTTAAACACGAGCGCAAAGTACTGTCCGAAGAAGTAAATCGCCTGAAGCGGGCCGGTGAAGATGCGTCCTCCGTCATCGATAAAACGCGCGAGATCAGCAAGCAAGCAAAAGAACTCGATGAAGCCGTCAAGCAAATTTCAGACACGCTGCAAACAGAGCTGGACAAACTGCCGAATCTGCCGCATGCAAGCGTTCCGATTGGTCCCAATGAAACTCATAATGTGGAAGTAAAACGCTGGGGAGACATACCGGAATTCGATTTCAAGGTAGCGGATCACATCGAAATTGGCGATCGTCTCGATCTCTTCAATTTCGAATGGGGCAGCAAAATAAGCGGACGGGGCTTCCCTGTTTATAAAGGTGCCGGCGCCAAGCTCGAACGCGCCTTTATCAATTTTATGCTCGATACACATACGAAGGATCATGGATATACGGAACTGTTTCCACCTTTCGTTGTGAATCGCCAATCCGCATACGGTACCGCTCAGCTACCAAAACTTGAAGACGATATGTATCATGCCGCCCTGGATGATCTCTTCCTGATTCCAACCGCGGAAGTGCCGGTAACCAACATCCATCGCGGCGACATACTGGCGATGGATGACCTCCCCATCAATTACTGTGCCTACTCCGCCTGTTTCCGCCGCGAAGCGGGATCATGGGGCAAAGATACCCGCGGCTTCCTGCGCTTGCACCAGTTCAACAAAGTTGAAATGGTGAAGGTTGTTACACCGGAAACCTCATACGATGAACATGAAGCGATGCTGAAAAATGCCACGCGCATCCTGGAACTGTTGGAAGTCCCTTATCGGGTATTGGAGTTGTGCAGTGGAGATCTCACCTTCGCTGCGGCAAAATGCTATGACATCGAAGTCTGGTCTCCTGCTGAGCAAAAATGGCTGGAAGCATCAAGCTGCAGCAATTTTGAGGACTTCCAGGCACGCCGCATGAATCTGCGCTTCCGTCGCGATGCCAAATCAAAACCAGAGTTCCCGCATACCTTGAATGGCTCCGGTCTGGCAACTTCCCGATTGATCGTTTCCTTCCTTGAGAACAATCAGCAGGAAGATGGCTCGGTTCGCGTACCAAAGGCGCTGCAATCCTACTTCGGCAGCGATAGGATTACACGTCCCTTGTAGAATTCTTGGAGATACAGTAGATTGTCGGGACGTTTCAGCAATCGGGGTTGGGATAACCAGAATTACGATCTAAATCGGATTATCGGAACATGCTTCGCACCTTGCTGTTATATATCAATCTTGCCATAACGACGCCGCTTGCAGCAACAGCCGTCATTATCATCGGCTGGTTCCAGTCTTATTCGCGCTGGAGTTTCGACAATATTGTGCGTCCCTGGTGTAACATCGTCCTGAAAATTACCGGGATTAAGGTAAAAATGGAAGGCCTCGAAAACATCGAGGAAGACCAGTCATATATCCTTGTTAGCAATCATCAGAGCCATGCAGACATTCCGGTTCTGGTTGTACACATGCCGCTGCACATGTCCATCATCGCAAAAAAAGAACTATTCAAGATCCCTTTTTTCGGACCGGGCATGCGCGCAATTGGTATCATCGAAATTGACCGAAGCAATCGCAGTCGTGCCGTTGCCAGCCTTAAGCAAGCCGAGAAAATCATTCGGGACGAGAAATTATCTATCCTGGCATTTCCTGAAGGCACCCGCAGCGACGACGGGCAACTGCTGGAATTCAAAAAAGGACCTTTTGTACTAGCTATCAATACCAATTTGCCGATACTCCCGGTAACTGTCAGCGGCACTCGATCCATTCTGCCCAAAAACACATACCTGGTAAAGCCGGGAACAGTAACGGTCACCATTCATCCCCCGGTTAACGTTGCCGAATATGATATTGGCGATCGCAATCAGTTAATCAATACCGTTCATAACACCATCAGTGGAGGCCTCTATGACAACGCCTGACAATCTATTTGTATCGGATCACCCACTGATGATAGATAAGATCAGTCAATTGCGTGACGAAACCACCTCTCATTCCAATTTCAGGGTATTGTTGGAAGATATCAGTCAACTTCTCTTTTATGAAGCAAGCCGAAACCTCGCCACGGTGCCGGAAGAAGTGACCACGCCCCTGGAAACCATTGCTGCCCGGCGCTTGAAGCATGATCCGCTGCTCGTTCCGATTTTGCGGGCAGGCCTGGGGATGGTGAACGGTATTGTGAAGATTTGCAAAGAAGCCCGGGTCGGCATGATTGGTATGTATCGAGACGAACGCACCCTTCAACCCGTTGATTACTACCTGTCACTGCCGGCTGAAATGGGGCATCAACAGGTCTTTCTTCTCGATCCAATGCTGGCGACCGGAGGTAGTGCAATTTCTGCTGCCGAGACCCTCAAGAGTAAGGGGGTAAAACGCATTAATATGCTGGCTGTTCTTTCTGCACCGGAGGGTATCGAAGCCTTGCTCAACGCGCACCCTGAAATTCAAATCTATACAGCAGGGCTCGATCGCGAGCTCAACGGAAAAGGCTATATTCTTCCCGGCCTCGGTGATGCCGGTGATCGCTATTTCGGCACATAATCCCGCCCTTTTTCCCACTTTTCTGTATGTAATTATATTTACACTTGCTTGTGAAATATATCTCATTAGTTTGTGAAATATATCTCGAGTCGAATTTCGCTCTCATTCATATTCTGAAACCCATATCCGACACTTTAGGGTCAATTTATGCAGACCGTCGTCGATATATCCTATTAGTTAATCCGGCCATTATTGTCGGCGATCCAGTGCCATCTCGTTTAATCCGGATTGCCAGCGGTGACGCCCGGGGTCGTTCAACGTCCATCATAAAGGAGTTTCAGCATGAACCGCCAAACGCAAATCGATCAACTAAAAAAATCATGGGAGACTGATCCCCGCTGGAAACACATTCGCCGCCCCTATTCGGCGGAAGACGTCGTCCGCTTGCGTGGCTCGGTGAAAATTGAATATTCACTCGCCCGTCTTGGCGCCGAACGCCTGCTGCATCTGCTTCATACCGAACCGTATATCAACGCACTTGGTGCTTTGACCGGGAATCAGGCAGTCCAGCAAGTGCAGGCAGGTTTAAAAGCCATTTACCTGAGCGGCTGGCAAGTAGCCGCAGACGCCAATCATGCCGGAACAATGTATCCTGATCAAAGCCTTTATCCGGCGGATAGTGTGCCTAATGTGATTCGGAAAATCAACAATGCCCTTACCCGAGCTGACCAAATTGACCACATGGACAATCGCGACGATGTCCACTGGCTGGCACCCATCGTGGCCGACGCCGAGGCCGGTTTTGGCGGACCGTTAAATGCATTTGAATTGATGCGCATGATGATTGAAGCGGGTGCTGCCGGCGTGCACTTCGAAGATCAGCTTGCTTCCGCCAAGAAATGCGGGCATATGGGAGGCAAAGTCCTTGTGCCGACAAATGAATTTGTGCGTAAGTTGGTCGCAGCCCGCCTCGCTGCAGACGTCATGGATATCCCAACCATTCTCATTGCGCGCACTGATGCTTTCAGCGCCAAACTGATCACCAGTGATGTCGATGAGCAAGACCACCAGTTTATCGATTTTGAAGCCGGACGCACCATCGAGGGATTTTATCGCCTCAAAGGCAGCCTGGATCGCGCGATTGCCCGCGGATTGGCATACGCTGAATATTCCGATTTAATCTGGTGCGAAACCTCCACGCCGGACCTGGAAGACGCCCGTAAATTCGCAGAAGCCATTCATCGGGAATATCCCGGCAAAATGCTGGCTTATAACTGCTCACCTTCCTTCAATTGGAAGCGGCATCTGGACGAAGCAACCATTGCCAAATTCCAACGCGAACTGGGCGCCATGGGATATAAATTCCAGTTCGTCACCCTGGCGGGATTTCACACCCTCAATACCAGCATGTTTGACCTGGCTGTTGGTTATCGCGATAAGGGCATGGCCGCTTACTCCAAATTACAAGACCGCGAATTTGACCTCGAAAAGACCCATGGATTCCGGGCAATCAAGCATCAAAGCTTTGTGGGTGCAGGTTATTTTGATGAGGTTCAGAATGTTATTTCGGGTGGCAAAGCCTCAACGGCAG
Organism: Calditrichia bacterium; assembly: GCA_028284445.1. Taxonomy (GTDB): domain Bacteria; phylum Calditrichota; class Calditrichia; order RBG-13-44-9; family J075; genus JANQRS01. The sequence continues at coordinate 34,619 of JANQRS010000029.1, read as the reverse complement.
CACTAAAAGGTTCAACTGAAGAAGAACAATTTATCGACTAAGCAAAAATGCCCGGTGCCGACATTCCGGCACCGGGCAACTTCCATGTATCTCCTGTACGGCTATATCGCGATAGCTTGCCGGGAATATATATCCCCTAACAAACGCAGGGCATAGTGTAAGCGATTGTAAACCTGATTGCGGTTGATATTCAGCTCACTGGAAATTTCGCCAGGCGAAAGATTTTCATAATAGCGCATAATGATCACTTGCTGATACTTGCTATCCAGTTCCGTAATACCCCGCCGAAAACGATCTCGCAGTTCCGAGAACTCCTGCTCCTTTTCACTGGAATCCTCAAAATTATTTTCGAAGAATACTTCTTTCTCGAAGCGCTGTTTATGCCTGAGATAGTCGCGGATCTTATTGCGACTGATGCCCCATAGATAGGAGGTGATTGTGCCTTTGTTGGCACGATACATACCGCGACGAAGGTAGATAATAAACGCGGCAATGATTTCGTTGGCTAAATCCTGCTGATCCTCAAACGGCGCACGCAAGCGCTGCTTCAAGATCACATCAACCCTTTCAAATGCCTGAATATATTCAAGCAAGGTATCTTCGGCAGAAATATCGCCTTCCCTAATTCTTTCCAACAAAGCAGACAACTCCTTGCTGGCAAGAGTGCTTCGCTCCTTCATTCTCGCCCCCAGCTTTTGATTCCACGTTGAAATCAGGTACGTCAAACAGCGCCCTCATCGCCATTGGACCTGATCCCAGCTATCCATACCTGTGAATGATCTGGCAATAAATTAGCAAATCCCGCACCTGAGATGAATACCCAAAACGGGCCATTTATGAAGGATATCTCTCCATAAATCCAATGAAAATATGCCATAAAGAGGGCAATTCGCCGCAAAAAAGATTCAACAAATCACTAATTGGGGGTAAGAATAGAGTGGCGGCGCGGTAGAAAAATTCCGATATTAAAGGTGTTCGCCGCAAATTGAAGGAGCTTCGATAACACATGCAGATCAAGAATTTTATCCGAACGTCATTGTTGGGTGGCGTTGTCGTTATTCTGCCGGTGGCCATATTCATTCTGGTTTTCAGATGGCTCTTCGGCTTTGTAACAGATCTGATTCAACCGATTACCAACCTTCTTCTGGACTACTTTCCGCTTCCGGAAGTCTTTGCCGATTTTGTGGTTATGGTGACCATCCTGGCAATTTGCTTTATGGTCGGCATCCTCGTAAAGACACGTGTCGGCAATTTTATTCATCGCGGGTTGGAAAATCGCATCCTGGCTGTCGCGCCAGGATACACAATGATAAAAGAAACGGTAATGCAGTTTTTCGGGCAGTCAAAATCACCGTTTTCTTCGGTCGCCCTGGTTCGCCCCCTCGAAAATGACACGCTCATGACTGGATTTATCACAGAGTATCACAAGAACGGAACTTTCACAGTATTTGTGCCATTTGGTCTGAATATGACCGCCGGGCATATCTACCACATGAATCCGGATCGGGTTTTTGAGGTGGACATTCCAGTTGAAAAGGCAATCCGCTCCGTGTTATCATGCGGCGCCGGATCAGCTGCCATCCTGAAGGCATACTTGAAAGAACATCAAACCATCCCGATCGACATAAAAACGGATGTCAAGAAGGCGCAGTAATCTTGCGCCTTGCTATTTCTCGCGTAACTCCTTGACGAACGCTTGATAGTCTTCCAGCTCATTGACGATTTCCCAAGACCGCAGGTAAATCGGGCGATTCTTTTCTTTCTCAAGATCCAGCATATCCTGATACGCATTCACTTGACCTGATTTCAGATACATCATTTTCATCAAGGCCATCAGGTAAACATGACTGCGAACGCTAAAGGGCTCATCCTTGTATTTTTCAGCCATGGGCAACCCTTCCAGGCCAATATTGCTGATATAAATATGCAGCAACTCGTGTACGACCAGTGCAAGGAACCGCTGCTTGCTATGAGGCTGCGCTTCCGGCCCGTTTTTCAAAAAGCGGCGCATATTGAGAATCAGCGGATGGCTCATCGAGTAAAAATCACACACCGACATGGTCGCTATAATATCACGATAGCGAAAAGGCTTCCCCACCTCCTTGATAATCATCTCGATCATTGGCGTTCCGTAAACATCCCAATGCTCTTGAAATTCGCCAACACGTTGACTCATTTCTTCCACCATTGCCTTATCAATCTCACTACCTTTCAAGCTTTCACAAGCACGATCGAAGGGCACAAATCCATAATCAAAATAGACGCAGGGCGCGATGTCCTGAGCAAGCGCAGCGCTACTAAACAGCCAGCCGCTTGCGACAAACAATGCGAGAAGAGCTTTCAGGTTATACAGGTATTGATTTTTTTTGTTGTTCATTTTTCACAACCTTTCTTTATATCTATTTGCTACCAAAACCTACAGATTTTATCCCGGTAATGAACCTATCAAAAAGGAGTGTTTTTAAAGAGATTTTGACCACACGCCTAACAGAATTCAGGGGGGAAAGGGTATTGAAGATTGAAGATTGAAAGATTGAAAAACCGTTGAACGATGATCGGTGACCGGTCAACGGAAAAACGGCGGAGCCGTTTCATAACACAGCCATATGTTCGTTCCTGACGAACGGGTGGAAACGGGCATTGAAGATTGAAGGATTGAAAAACCGTTGAACGATGATCGGTGACCGGTCAACGGAAAAACGGCGGAGCCGTTTCATAGCGCAGCCATATGTTCGTTTCTGACGAACTTGTGGGAAAGGGTATTGAAGATTGAAGATTGAAGCATTGAAAAACCGTTGAACGATGATCGGTGACCGGTCAACGGTGACCGGTCATCGGAAAAACGGCGGAGCCGTTTCATAGCGCAGCCATATGTTCGTCCTTGACGAACTTGTGGGAAGGGACATCATCGTTTGAGACCAACATGCGTTCAATGGCAAATAAATTCAAACATCGCAACACCCCCCGAATCCTATCGAATTCGGGGCTTTCATTTTCGCAGTTATCCACCGGCGTTGGCCGGGAAAAAATGTTTGAGGATCACATCTGTTCGATTACGCCAGCTTAGCCAGCCGCTGCCGTCAACAAATTCTCCACCGGCAACCTCGTAGCCTTTTTTCTCAAGCATTTTCCCGAGGCGGGCATTCAAATCGCGCATATCCCAGCCTTCGTGGGCAGCACGAATATCATACTTGCCCCAGTCAAGGTAAATGCGCGCCGGTTGCTCATCAATTCCTTTTATCATCTGATCAAGCATATTGATGTAAAAGTCCAAAGCCGGCACCGTCTGTAAAGACAGATTAGTTACCGAACCGTAATTGCTGAACGCAGAATACAAAACAGCCGAAGCTGACGCCCCGGTACCGATGCTGAGTCGCGCTTCCGGCGTTGCCTGGGTACGATAGGTCTCATCAATCAGCGGGATGAGCTCGTCAAGGAACATCTTCGAATATTTAGTGACCAGCCCACCGCGATATTCTGCACGAACGTTCTTTCCGGGCTGGATAAAAACGGCAATCACCGGGGCAATTTGTTCACCAATGAGATTATCCAGCGAGTTTGGTACATTTCCACTGAACTCTGCCATAAAACCGTCATGATAGTAAACTACGGGATAGCCCTTATCGCTATCTGCGTAGCCCGGCGGTAAATAGACCTTGGCAGAGCGGGTGTCACCCATCGCTTCACTATCAAAGGATAATGAATCCACGGTGCCACGTGCACCATCCGCCTGCTCAGCAAGATGCGCCGGAGACTTCCACTTCGGCATAGCCAACCAAGAGGTCTCAGCCGGCGAATTGTCGATACCAATGGTTTTGCCAACGCGCTTGTTCAGGGGATCTGCTACTTGATCTTCGAAGTCGCGAATAAAACGGTAGTCAATCCGGGCGGCCGGATCCAGTTCGAAAGAATAGTAATAGAAGTCAGTTCCTTCAATTCGATTCATCGGGTCTTCGTTGCGACTGCTAATCATATCACCGCTAATCACAATGTCTTTCACCTCACCTCGATAAATGATATGTGCCTGATTATCACCTTCGATGATCGGGAAATCCGCTTGCCTTGACATGAAATTGTCAATCATTGTCTTCTTGTTTTCGGCAGCTTCGACTTGTTTGACCCATTTGGCAAACTTCGAGTCAGGGAGCTGCCCGGCCAATTTTAAATCACCCTGAGCAAGCTGTTTGCTCAAATTTTCGATTTTCAAGGCAGTAATTTCCTTGAAGCTTCGGGCATAGATCATTCCGTTGGCAACACTAATCGGTGACCAGGTATGATCATCGAACAGCTGCATTGCGGCCACTTCCTGATACCCGTCCGGTGAGGCTTTGGCAATATGAAGGGCCCCCTTTTTTGTCAACACTGCCAGGTGGCCATCGAGCAGCATCGGGAAACCATCACCGGGCGTTCGGGAACGCCAAACAACCTTCCCGGTTGCTCCATCGACACATTGAAACAAGCGCCCCTTGTATCCAAAGAGGTAGCCATCGTGATACACCGGCGTACTATAGGTCTGCTTCAAATTTCCGGAGGTCCAAACTTCTTCAAACTGATAGTTATCGCTGCCTTTTTGGATATTAACCACCATGCCTTCGCGAAATTTATGCGCCAGGAAAAACTGATTGCCATCCATGCGAACCGGGGTCAACACCCCACTACCGGGTGGCGCGCCATCGCCGCCGTGATTATATTCCCAAAGTATTGATCCATCCTGCGGATCTAGGCCATAAAGAAAGCGATTGCCGGAGAACAGGATCTGCGGCTGGCCATCCAGGTCGATTAACATCGGGGATTGATAGGTGACGGCGTCTTCGCCCGTCGACCACAACAGTTCCCCGCTTTCCGGTTTGAAGCCTGCAATGCTATTTTTCTCTTTCCCGCCCATTTCCACCAGTAGTGTATTATTTACAACAATCGGCGATGTAGAAAAACCGTAATGCGGTTTCGGGGCTTTGTAGTTTTCGACGATATTCACAGACCAGATTTTGGCGCCGGTTTCGGCGTTTACGGCCACCAACATGCCGCGCGGACTCAGCCCAAAAACGGTCTCTTCATGGATGAAGGGGGTAGAAATGGGCCCATCATGAGATCCATCATGGCCCCGATATGTTTCGTCGATATCATACTCCCAAAGCTTCTTGCCGCTGTTGGCATCGAAGGCAATAAGCTTGTCGCGCTGACCATCTGAGTACATGGTAATGGCACGCTTATCTACAACAGACACGCTGGAATAACCGGAGCCGAGAGTTTCTCTCCACACAACTTTTAATCCGACATCGCTATTGCCGCCAAGCATACCGTCAAGTCCGGCAACAGCATCGAAATTTTTCCCGCGCCAGCCGGGCCATTCCGACTTATCATCTTCTGCAAGTATACAAAGTGGAATCAGTAGCGATACGAGTAATGCGGATAGAGCAATTCGATGAAACGATTTGTGCAAAACATACTGGATTTCTTTCATTTGACATGCCTCTCCTCGGCTAATGGATGGAAAAATCACATCAGAACGATATCATCAATGCTATACATTTACGAGTTATCGATCATAAAATCAATGTAGATTTATTGCCAGACTGGAGGGATTCTCGGAAGGAACTATTCGCTGCTAGAGCCTGGCCGTCGTTGCTTATACGCAGCCAGGCAAAAAAAGTTGATCTTTTGACGCTATTTTCTATTGAAAATTTCGAGAGCATACCCCATCTCGAAAACAATTTTGAATCCGTCGATGTCGCTGGAAATTGCCTCATAGCTATTCCCTTGCACAAAATTGACGTAGTCACTGGGAAACTCAGATATTCCCTGGCTGTTCTTCTCCGAGTTATTATCACTGAGCATGTATTCGCCACCGTTTGTCGCTACCGGAAAAGAAATCCGGGCGGACAAGATTAGGGGTGCTTTAAAATAACCGACATGCAAACCCAGATCAGCTGACCAGGAGCGTGCGGCCTTATAACTACCGCTCAACTCGATGCTGTCATCCGCTTCCGGAGGCCGCAAATAATTACTTTCAAGGCGGCTGGACCGTGCCGGATAGATAGAAGCAAGTCCGTTGAGGAAAAAGGAACCAAAGGTTCTGCCGAATTCCAAATCAGCAAAGGCGCTGGTGGTAATCAGTTCAAGCTGCCGCGCGGCACCATCGGAGAAATTGGCAAAATCTTTTTCGACCAGCTTGAAATAACCGGCAGACGTCGCCACATTCCACTTGTCCCAATATCGAAATGAGATGCCCGGACGAAGTCCAAGCGCCAACTGAAACCCGTCAAATGGAGCGGTTAGTCCCAGGCCGTTGACCCAATTATACGATTCTCGAAATGCCTCCAATTCCTCGGAACTGTTGGAACTACCGGCAAATCCAATTCCGAAAGATATATAACTTTGAGCAGCGGCCGAACTTCCCAACAACAGAGCGATCAATAACATCTTTAGGTGGCGCACACGGTCCTTCCTTTCTACCTGTTTGTTTTCTATCCATTCCTTGAATCTATATAGCGGCCCGTCGCGCAATCGTGTGAAACCCTGAATGGCTCTTAACTTTCCTTAGAAAATTTCCCCAAAATTGTGATAGGGATGAGATTCTGGCCATCACCCGCCGCTCTATTCAAGCACAGAGTTGGGGTATTTTCCTTTTGACATTTGGCCATCGTATATCTGCAAAGGCAGGCAACACCTGTGCAAACAGATGTGGCATTCTGTTTGCGATCAATCAAACTATCGTGGAGAGGACGACATGTATTTATTGAAGCAGTTGGGAGACCCGTTACTGGATGATGTCCATGAGATGCTGAATTCCGGTAGAACGGATGAGGGCATGGATAAACTGATGTTCGGTTTGCTGCATTTGCGACAGACTTTCGCCGGTGAGTGGCAGGCATTTGTGAAAGATAGCTGCCGTCAGCACCCGGTCAAAGATCTGCTGCATAAATCGCCATTTACCCATCGTGCGTATCACAAGCCGCGTGGCTACGCCGGCGATGCGGTGATGATGGATTATGTGTATGCGCTGGACCAGGAGTTGGGCATCAACACCGAGCAATACACCGATATCTACCGCTACGAACTGGCAACCCCGGGTTGTATCAGCGTTCGCGAACGGCGGAATATCGCTGCTCGTTACATAGACGAAACAGCCAGAGCCAATCCCCAAGCGCGGATGTTATCTGTTGCCTGCGGCCACTTGCGGGAAGTGCGGCTTTGTGAAAATCTGGATGAAGACTTTCGAGGCACCCTGTTCGCCCTGGATCAGGACGAGGAGAGTCTCGAGGTAGTTCGTAAATATATGATGGAACCCCGGGTCAGGGCCGTTAACGCATCTGTGCGCTCTATCCTGACACGCAAGTTGGAGATAGACGCCTTCGACTTCATCTATTCGTTAGGGTTATACGATTATTTGAACGAGTCGGTGGCCAAACGCCTGACCGCAGAAATGTTCCGACTGCTGCGACCGGGTGGCAAACTACTCCTTGTCAATTTTTCCCCAAATCTCTACAACATCGGCTATATGGAAGCGTTTATGGATTGGTTCCTGATCTATCGCGACGAGTTTGATATGGCTGCTTTAACCGAGGAGATTGACAATTCGGCCATTGCCGACAGCAGGATATTTCGTGATCCATTGAAGAACCTGATATTCCTGGAAGTGGAGCGCCGTTCCTAGCCCGGAATGTTATAGTCCTTCATCGATCGTTTCAGCGCGGATCCATTTTTCGAGGACCTTTTTGCCTTCAAAACGAATCTTGAACCATTCGTCATAAGGTCCACCGGTATCGAGTATGGTCACTTTGTCATCGCGGATGACGTACATTTTGGTTTTACTGGCTTCATCCGGTTTATCAAAGAGATAGGCGCGTTCCGAACGAATAGGCAACACAGCAGAATTAACAGTATCTTTTTCGGCATTAAAAAGGGAAATCAGTGAACGGCGTACTGCGCCGTTCCGATCTTTTAGAGTGATCTTTTCCAGATCATATCCGATGGTCATGGTCTCCAGGTAGGGATATGGTTTACCATTGGCAAATCGATACAGCTTACTGTAGAAGCGCGGACCGGATTTCTGGGAAGTCTTCAATTCGCGATGCCCGTCGCGAACTTCCACATTGCTGCCGTTCATCAACAGTTCAAATTGCTGCTCTTGCGCATCATATACATACACGTCGCTAAATACGTTGACACCACCGTAACCGAATGATTGAGAAATAGCAATGTCCGGACGGGCATCAAAATTAAAGTCACGTATCTCCAGGCGCATTTCACCAAACAATCCATCTTCGACCTTGGTCAATTCCTGCGACTCGCCGTTACTGAATTGAATCGTGATTTCCCCACTTTCAATCTTAACCTGTGCACTGATGGTTTCGTCCAATTGCACCTCAAGGCGCGCTTTATTTTCCAATGACATCCACAGCACAATTGGCGTTTCTGCAAAAACAAGGGTACTCAATAAGAATAAATACATCATCAGTTTCAGTTTCATCGACAGTCTCTTTTTCTAATTTTGCACATGAAATCGAATCGTTAGTTCGGGGCTTTCCTTAAATCCATAGCGAATGGCGCGAGCCCGCAGCAGTTCTGTATTCGCCGGTAGCATCAACGGTTCATGATACAGTTTCCAGTATGGCTGCGTGCCGCTCTCAGTTGCGTAAACAATTGAGGCCCCTTCCGTGCTGGAAGATAGCGTCAAGGCAGTGTTGAGAACCGATGCCGGCACACTTATTTCACCGGAGGCCGCGACGCTCTTGATGCCACCTGGCAATGGAATCGCTGTTTGCGGCTGTTTCCCGCCCGGCCACATTTGATCAACCATTTCAGCCTCGGGAAGCTGGCCCATATCACCGGTATCGTAAATCCATTTGTCGAGCCGGCTGCGCAAGCGCAACAAGGTTTCGGTATGTGAAGCATCAGCAGCGAGGTTATTTACCTCATACGGGTCTGCCTCAAGATCATAGAGCTCTTCCGGAGGACGGGTCTGCTGAAACCAATGCGCCTGCGCGCCTTGCAGCTTTTTGCCGGCATTGAGGCGCAGCAACTCCTGCATCACATCACCCTTATCGCGATAGGGCACCGGCAGCACATACGGTTTCTGCGGATAAAAATTGCGCAGGTATTTGAATCGTTTATCGCGGACGGCGCGCACACGATCATATGATTCATCAATGCGGTCACGGGCGGCAAATACATAGTCCCGCGGCTTGATAAAGCTGAAGCCCGGCAAGACGTAACCCTGCATATGATCAGGCACTCTAACGCCTGCAAGCGTCAGAACAGTCGGCGCCAAATCGAGCAGACTTACCAAATCATTATTCACCTTTCCCGGCGGAACCATGCCGGGCCAACGCACAATCAGTGGCACATGGATGCCGCTGTCGTAGAGCCAGCGTTTGGCGCGCGGCAGTCCATCGCCATGATCGCTCCAGAAAAAAACTACCGTATTGCCAGCCAAACCATCTGCTTCCAGTTCCTGTAGCACCTCGCCAACTCGGTGGTCCATTCGAGCAATATTGTCATACAACCTGGCGATTTCTGCACGCACCTTCTTCGTGTCCGGATAATAGGGCGGCACCTCAACAGAATCCGGCGATGTAATTCCCTGGTACTTTTCTTTTGGCCAATTGCCGGATTCGTGAGTTATCGTAAAATTAAAAATTGAAAAGAATGGTTGGTTTGTATCAGGCCGGTTTCGCCAATGCGCGGTTTTGCTACAATCATCCCACGCGCTAATCGGGTCGCGTGGATTACGAATATTGGCAAATTGATAATCGGTCTTAACATTGTTCGTTGTGTAGTAGCCGGCTGCTCGCAAGTATTCACTAAAGGCTTTCACATGAGGAGGGGGCACCGCGGCGTAAGGTGTGGGCAATCCCGGCGCAACATGAGACGTGCGCATGTGATGGGCGCCAATCGCGGTTTGATACATACCGGTAATAATTGCCGCGCGGCTGGGCGCACAAACCCCAGCAGTACTAAACGCTCGCGCATAGCGCACACCAGCTTTTGCCAAGCCATCTATATTCGGTGTTTTCGCCAGCGCATCACCATAAGCGCCAATATGCGGACTAATATCTTCAACAGAAATCCAGACAAAATTGGGGCGCTGCGGAACGCTTGTCTTTGCCTCTGGCGTATCTCCCACACCACAAGCGAATAGCATGAGGATAATCGTACCACACAACACCCTGCCACAAATCATGAAAAATGCAGAAGCTTGATTTTGCATGCGCTAATTTCCAGAAAAGCAGGCAGACATCAAAATACGACTTTGGGGAGACCTTCTAAAGCAGCTTTCTCTTCAATTCCTTATAGCGGGTGCGGCCAATGGGCAGCACTGTTCCATCCGTCATCACCAATTCATAGCGGCTTCCCGGATACGACCGAAAGCGTTCCGCCAGGTTGAAATTGGCAATGTAAGATTTATGAACCCGCTCGAAAACAGAGGGTAATATCGTCAGGAGCTTATCGAGAGATTTGTCGTGCAGCATTTTCTTGCCGGTTGTCAGAAACAGTTCAGAATAATGCCCAGCCGCCTTGATATGCGATATCTTCTCCACCGGCAGGAGCTTGATTTCCCCCGCCAGCTTTACCGAGAGATAACGTAGATGATCATCTTCAGAGCGCTGCCCGGAGAATCGGTCCAATGCCTGCTGCAAGCGTTTGACCATAAGCGGCTTGGGAATAAAATCAAGCACGCCATACTCAAAAGCCTCAATCGCTTTATCAACGTAGGCCGATACGATAATGGTGTGGAAAGACCCGGCAGTAGTACGGCGCAAAACCTCGAAACCGTCCTGCCCGCTTAAATTGAGATCCAGAAAGAGCAAGTCGATCTCATTCTCATCCAGCCAGGCAAGCCCCTTGTCCAAACTCTCAAAATGAATCACCTTCATCGGCTCTGAGACCTGCTCTGAGAGCAATCGGCTCAGGCGTTTGGCTGCCCGCAATTCATCTTCGATAATGAGAATCCGGATCATGATAGCGCTCCATTGAGATCATAAATTTCTATTACACATTCATATCCCGCATCGGTGCGCTGTGCATCAAAGCGCCAGCGATCCCCATAGCTCTCCTGCAAACGCGTTTTGATATAGTTATAACCGGTGCCGTCGCTATCCTTTTCCGCAATCGCTCCATTGGTGGAATTAAAGAATCGATAACGTCGCCCATTCTCCAGGGCTTCCCGCTTCAAGGATAGAATCATGCCGCCCTCTCCCGCTTTTCCATGGGTTATGCCATTTTCTACCAGGGTGTGAAAAATAGCCGGCGGAATAGATTCATTGGGCACGATCCCTTCACGCTGTAGGGTAAATTCCTGCTCTTTGCGGCAGGCCATAATTTTCAGGTGGGCATCACAGATATCCAATTCCTCCTGGACGGTAATTTCTTTTTTCTGGGCAATGCGGCTAAACACTTGAAATTCTTCCGCCAGGGCGCCCAGAAACTCGACGCCTTTCTCCGGCTCAACTTCAATCCAGTCGATCACCGCATTCATCGAATTAAGCATGTAGTGAGGCTGGATGCATTTGCGCAGAAGATCTGCTTCCAATCTCGCTGACCTCAATATTGATGCCTGGTGCTCTTTCCGGCGGGCCTGGATTTGTTTGAGTAAATAGAGGTTCATTGACAAAATCAGGAATAAAAATCCCCAGTCGGTGGCGTAATATCCCCACTGCATATCTATAACCAATCCTATGGTGCATACGATAAGCCCAGCAAGCATATACTCTGCCCCCGGTTGCTTACGATAATAGGCACTGGCGGTCATTAAAATGCCACCGCCCATTGCGACATATGGGGTAATTTCCAGCAGTGAAAATGGTATGCTCACAATAATCAGGGTCAGCAATACGTAGAACCAGCGGCGATAAGGAAATCCAAATTGAGCGCGTAGGAAAAAAGGGATTAGCAAACAAACAATGATGAGTGATAGCAAATCGGAAATCAAGATGACATAGTACGTGCTCAATTCCCAATCGAGTGCGTAGTAGAACCATTCCGTGATACTGCTATAGGAAACAAAGAGCAACAAGGCCGCGAAGAACATCGCCGGGCGCGTCAACTCCCCGCTAAAGAAAAAAAAGAGGTAGTATAGGGCGATAACAAAATAAACAACCCCGAGCACAAGCTGGACAACTTCCCTCAAGCCGGTATTTCGCACAAGTGTCTCATAACTGCCCGGGATCAGCTCCACCATCCACGGCGGATAGTCGGCGATATACATGCGCAGCGCCAAAAGCAGTGTATCAGCTTCTTCAAAATGCGCGGGTGGCAACTGAAGAATCTCGAATACGTGACCACGATTGTCTTCCAGACGATATCCATCGAGGACATTGCTACCAATCAGCTCTCCCTCAAAGTAAACCTCATAAGGTGCAACAATACCGATATATATAGCCGGATCTGATGTCGTATTTTCAGGGAATTTGCCGGCATCGATCCAGGCACGAACCCAGACATAGTCTGCATCTTCAAGAGAATCCTCCTGCCCCTCTTGCAGCCAGTGCGAATCATCGTAATCCCCCAAACGCCAACTGCTGCTATCCCCGGCATTGAAGCGAAATTCTATCATAACCTCATCAGCATCAATTTCATCAACACATCCTGGTAAAAACAGTAGAACAGCCAAGATAATGACCAATGCGAAGCCGTTAGTTCCGCGCTCTTTGAGCCGTTCATACCATGCTTTGAGCCGTTGATGAAGCAATGAGAATCTCTCCAAATTATGCGCCGTTATTTACCCATGCAACATACGGAAGCTGTCAAGTTTTGCGCAACCCAAATATCGCAGGCCTAGACAACTGGCTATTTCAAACAGAGGAGATCACCCATGATCGATATAATACACGACTGCATTTCGCACCTGAGTAAGAAGCTCTCAAGAACCACGAGCGCACTGTGTTTTGGATTTATGATTTTATCCAATGCAGCTGCGTTTGCACAGACTCACACGCTGGAGAGCATTCACCTAACAATGCGTGATAGCGTAAAAATTGCCGTAGATATTTTCCTTCCGGAGATATCGGCGGACGAAAAAATCCCGACAGTCGTGCGTGCAACGCGCTACTGGCGCTCAATGGAAATTCTGAATACAACCTTCCTGGAAGATGCCGCCGCTGCTGAAGGCAATATCTGGAATAGCGCCGGATATGCGCTGATCCTGATCGATGCCCGTGGCTCTGGCGCATCATTCGGCAGCCGCGCAACTCCCTGGTCAACGGATGAGATTAAGGATTTTGGCGAGATCACCGACTGGATTGTTGCACAGACCTGGAGCAATGGCCGGGTGGCCGCGCACGGCGTTTCATACGACGGCAATACTGCCGATTTTTTTGCCACTGTCAATAGAGAAGCGGTTAAAGTGGTTGCCCCGCGCTTTGCAGATTTTGACGTCTATTCAGATCTCGCCTTACCCGGCGGGTTGAACAACTTTTTTTTCACCCAGGAATGGGGCAATTTCAACGCCTTACTCGATAATAACGATGTCTGCGGCGTTTTCGAAATTGATCCGGCGGACTGCAATTTCGTGCGCACCCTTATCGCAACCGGTGTTCGTCCTGTCGACATTGATAGCACCGGAAGTTTGCTGGCCGGCGCAATCGCCGACCATCAAGCCAATTTCAACGTGTCCAGCGTAATTGGCCAGATCGTTCATCGCGATGATGATTTTAACAATACCACTATCGAGACATTCAGCCCATATCATTTCCGGGAAGCAGCGGAAACACACAACACCATATACTACGCGCAAGCCGGATGGCTGGATGCCGGTACCGCCAACGGTGTTTTGCAACGATATATGACCTTCGACAATCCGCAGCATGTGGTCATTGGTCCCTGGGGGCATGGCTCCGAATATACATTTGATCCTTTTCATCCGGAGCAGCGGGATACCCTTTCATTTGAAGAAGAGATGACGGAGTTGATCAACTTCTTTGATCCGATCATGAAGGACTCCGTTCCGCCTGTCCCGGAGAGTTTGATCAACTACTATACGATGAACGAAGGCATCTGGAAAACCACCGACGTTTGGCCACCGACAGATATCGTTACAGATACCTTTTACTTCGCGGCCGGCAATTCCCTGGCCACCATTCCTCCGCAGGCCACGGACGAATTTGACGACTACACGGTGGACTATGGCGCAACGTCGACCAAATTTAATCGCTGGCAGCAGGATTACGACCCTTTGTTCGAAGATCGGCGCACTGCCGATGAGCGCCTTCTGACCTATACCTCAGCGCCATTGGGCGGAGAGCTGGAAATCACCGGTCACCCGGAAATCAAGCTATACGTAGCTTCGACTGAAAGCGACGCAGCGTTTATCGTCTATCTGGAAGCGGTGGCGCCGGATGGCCACGTCACTTATATCACCGAGGGGGTATTGCGCGGTATTCATCGCAAAGTGAGTAGTGAAGCGCCGCCCTATCATCACTTTGGCCCATACCATAGCTACTTGCAGCAGGATGCTGAAGATCTACCCATCAATGAACTTGTAGAGTTGCATTTTGCCATGCAACCGACCTCGGTTCTTGTTGAAGCGGGTCACTCACTGCGCATTGCCATCGCTGGTCACGACGCGGAGACCTTCGCCAGAGTTCCTGAAATCGGTACGCCAACACTCAGTTTTCAGCGGAATGCTGTTTATCCTTCTCAGCTTATTTTGCCAGTAATCCCCCGTGGTCCACAAGCAATCAACAATGATCAAAACGATTTGCAAGGATTTATTCTTCGGCAAAACTATCCCAACCCATTTAATCCGCAAACGACCATTGAATTCGAGATCAAGCAGCCGGCAACCGTTCGTATCGACGTCTTTGATATCAATGGGCAGCTTGTGGATAGACTCCTGAACCGGGAGATGATGCCTGGAAGCCATACAGTTCTGTTCGACGCCGGCAAACTCGCCAGCGGCACCTATCTATACCGGGTGAGTGCCGGAGACCTGAGTCAGGTGCGTAAGATGCTCTTAATGAAATAGATATTTAACACGTAGCCGGGCAGAATTCTGCCCGGCGAATACAGGAGACTATCATGAAATCTGGAATATTTACCTGCTTCCTTTTGCTTGGCTTTTGCGTGCATGCATTTGGTCAAAACAATGCATCTTTAAGCGGTTTTGTGTATGACGAGGAAAGCGGCGAAGCGCTGATTGGCGTCAATGTTTACATACCGGAATTACAGCGCGGTAGCAGCACCAACGTTAGCGGATATTATATCATTCCCAAGTTACCGCAGGGTGACTATACGCTTGTCTGTGACTATCTGGGATATCAAACCTATACCAGTAAACTATCGATCAACATCGGTGAGCAGAAAGTGCATGCCGTGAGACTGGCAAGCGGGATTGTTGAAGGCGAGATCGTCGAGGTGATTGCTGATTCGATTCGTGTCAGTCGTAAACTATACGAGAAAGACATTTCGAAAGTGCAGCTTTCAGCCCGTCAGATCAGTCAAATACCGCAGGTGGCCGAGGCAGATTTATTGCGCAGCCTGCAAACATTGCCGGGCATCCTGCCGGTATCCGACTATTCCTCGGCGCTGCACGTTCGCGGCGGATCTTCGGATCAAAATCTATATCTGCTGGACGGCACCGACGTTTACAATCCGGAGCACGCATTCGGACTCTTTTCAACATTTAACACTGATGCCATAAAGCACGTCGAAATTTCCAAAGGGGGATTTAACGCGGCATATGGGGGCCGCTTGTCTTCAATATTGGATGTGAACAACCTCGACGGCAATCGCGAACGCTTCGAGGGCAAGGCAGCGATCAGCCTACTCTCTGCCAAAACAACACTGCAGATGCCGCTTGGCAGTTCCGGCGCTATTTCAGCTTCTATCCGTCGCACCTATTTTGATCAGACTATCGGACGGGCGATTGACGATATCCCCGACTACTATTTCTATGATGGCAACATTAAGGCATTCTGGGAACTCAACCCGCAGAACAAAATTACGGTCAGTCTCTACGGCGGACGCGACGATCTCAGTCTTAATTTCAACAATAAATCAACTGATAAAGCCGGATTGAATCTCGATTGGGGCAACAGCACTGCCAGCATTCGCTGGACGCGGGTATTTAGCCCACAGTTGTTCGCCAATTTTTGGTTGACGGGCAGCCGTTTTTCGTCAACTTTCGACCTCGGCGACTTGCTCGCAGCTGATGAGCGCAACAAAGTAACTGATATTACCGCAAAGGGAAATCTGGAGTATCATCACTCCAGCAAATGGCTACTGAAGTTCGGATTTGAACAAAAGGAGATTCGTACCTCGTACAAACAAAATTTCCCTGGCGGGAAAGTAGATGTGGAAAATCGTCCACGTCATTCAGTGGCTTATCTTCAAAACAATTGGCGCCCCACCGCCGCATGGGATATTGAGCTCGGCCTGCGCTATTCATCTTTCCAGTCGAAGAAAAACTTCCAGGACCTGGCACCGCGATTTTCAGCGAAATACCGCCTGAGCGAGACGATCAACCTGAAAGCAGCAGCCGGGATCTACTACCAATATCTGCATCGCATACCACAAACCTTTACATCAGACATCTGGACAACGTCCAATGCTTACCAGGATCAGTCACGAGCATCTCATCTGATATTCGGATTCCAGAAAGAGGTTGCCAACGATTACCAACTGGAAATTGAAGGGTATTATAAAGATTATGGTAATCTCTACCGCTTTAATCCCACTTTCATCACAGAGCTGGAGCCAGGCGGCTTCCAGGATAATGGCGATCCGATTTACACCAACACGAAGGGAATCTTCAACCAGGGTGACGGATATTCGCAGGGCGTTGAGTTGCTCTTACGTAAGGATGTCGGTGCAGTTACCGGCTGGATCGGATACTCCTATTCCGACACCAAATATCAATTTGACGCTATCAATGACGGTCTCGAATTTGCGCCTCGCCATGATCGCAGCTCCACCGTGAACCTGGTTGCAACCATTGACCTGAAAAACGCCTGGCGGTCTTTAAATGGTAACTTAATGCAAGCTGACAAACGGCGCTGGACCTTCGGTATCAATTTCGTGTACGGAAGCGGGCAACCGATCACATTACCAGGCTCTGCTTACCTGGCTGGTGATGCGCCGGGCGCTCCTGAACAGGGTATCAACTACTTTCCATCGCAATTTAATGGATACCGTTTGCCTTATTACAGTCGCCTGGATTTAAGCATCAACTATCGCCGTGAATTCAAGTCCTTCACGATGGAGCCTTATCTGCAGGTATTCAATATCGGCAATCGCAAGAATGTGTGGTTCGTTCAGTATGACTTTACGGATCAGAAGAGCGATATTGATACCATTAACATGTTCCCGATTCTACCGACATTCGGGGTCAATTTCACCTTCTAAGGATGGCATCCCTTTACTAAAATTTGCAACAATTGGAGACTAAAATGAAAACCAAAACCATTCTACCCGTTATCGCTGCAGTGCTGCTTTGCGCCTGTGGTGAAGGCGTCGTTAAAATAGAACCGAGCCTCTATGAACCGAAAATTGCGGTGGAAGGATTCCTGTATCCCGGACAGCCGGTCAGCGACATTTACATTACCCGCAATTTCCCGGTGGATGCGGACCTGACCAGCTTAAACCCGCTGCTCCCGGAAGCTCAGGTAAGCCTTACGGACATTGAAAGCGGCAATTCCTTTCCATTAAGCTTCAACCCGCTTGATCTTTCCTTTCACTACAGCGGGAATGATCTGACTATACAAGCGACCTACAGCTACCGGCTGGATGTCCAGGCAACCATCGAAGGCAAAGAAATATCTGCCCATGCAACAACGACGGTACCGCAAACAGGACTGGATATCCTCGGCATCAACCATGAGATCCTTCGATATCGCCAAAAGGATGTAGCCGAAAACATCATCGATTTCCTCATTGACTTTGAGCGCTCTCCGGGCACGACCGACTACATCGCCGCGGTGACTGCCCTCGAAGCAGATACCTCAAATTTCATCTATGATAATCCCTTTGAAGAGGTGGATGCGGAAGACGTTTTGGACGACCTTGCGAACTGGCGCTTCGATTCGGAATGGATTCAGGATACCCCGGCCACAGCCGGTCAATCCACTTTCCAGCTTTTCTGGTTTGACTTCTGGTTCTACAGCGACTATCAAATTGTCCTCTTCGCAGCGGACAAGAACTATGCGGATTTCCTGCGCACTTATGATGATGTTTTCGAAGACGATGGCAATCTCCATGCGCCGGTTTTCAATATCGAGGGAGACGGCATCGGTATTTTTGGATCTGCGGTAACCGACACTGTTTTTGTTCGCGTCACCCAATAAAACGAATTCCCCCCAATCCCCCAGAGCGGGATGTTCTTTTTGTTAAGAACATCCCGACTTTCACTCTTTCCCACTCCTGCCCAATTTTTCTTCCCCCTTTTGCAGAAACATATTATATTCACTTCCAATGATGACAACTACATACCTTAAAATTTTGACTGGCTGTCTGCTTATGCTGATTATCAGCGGTGGTTCTTTGAGCGCCGGAGAATTGACCGACAAGCCTGTCCAGCAAGACAGCACGGTTAGCGACGATACGCCGTGGCCGGAAAAGCGCTCCAGCCGCAGCGCCTGGGAAAATATCGTTTCCTTCCCGGGGCTGGTCGTTTATACCCCCTTCAAATTATTCTTCCAGGGCACAAAACGCGGCGTCAACGCGGCCGCCAATCGCAAATGGTTCGACCGCCTGGCAGCCCTGCTGCAATTCCGCGATGTTACCTGGGGCGCATTGCCGACCTATTCTTCTCGCGCCGGAATCGGTCTCAAACTCTATCGCAATGATGTGATTACCGAGGGCGCCCAATTCCAACTTGGTTTCTCCAACGGAATAGCTACCCCAAAACGTCAGCGTTACTTCCTGCGATTGAAAAATGTTCGAATGGGAGAATTGCTGCGCTTTGGCGCCCGGGCTCGCTATCAAAATTACGCTGACGAACGCTTCTATGGCATTGGTCCGTCATCCCGGGAGAGGGATGAAACCAGCTTTGCACACGAGAACAGCAGCTTCGAAGCCTCCCTGGATGCCCACGTCTCTAAACGCTTGATTGCAGGCATCAACTTTGGCTATGAAATCAACAATGTGCTTCCGGGTGCAAGTGATGAGCGCCCGACAATTGGCGACATATATACCCTGGCGGAATTGCCGGGGCTGGAAAACCAGCTCAATTTTTGGCGCGGCATCATCAGTTTGGCCTATGATGGCCGCAATGCCCCGGGCAATCCATTCGGTGGTACGATGCTTGAGTTAAACGCTGCCACCTATATTCAAAATAGCGATGATCCACAATATGGCTTTACACGCATGTCCGCTGATATCAGCCAGTTCATCAACATCTTCAGGCAACGGGTGCTGGTATTAAGGCTTTCTGCAATGATAACAGAAACTGAATCCGGGAAACAGGTCCCCTTTTATTATTTGAGCGAGCTCGGCCGTACCGCCACTATTCGCGGTTTATCCCGCGGGCGCTTCCTCGATAAAGATCGCCTGTTCGGATCGCTGGAATGGCGATATCCGCTGATGATTCGTCAGGGCAATGGTATTGATGCCAGCCTGTTTTTCGATTTTGGACAAGTCGCAGATGACATTTCGAACGTCGCAATCCGGGATATGGAACCGGTCTTCGGGGTCGGCTTTCGTATTTATTCAAAACGTTTATTAATCGCCAATATCCAGATTGCGCGCAGCTCAGAATTGACAAGAGTGCACTTAAGTATTAATGATTAGATCGACATCCCGCCTGTCTGTCCCCCCGGGGGGACAGACAGGCGGGATATTTCGAATAAAATATGGAATTTCGATACAATGCTTTCAGTCATCAACCATAGCACTCGATTAGCCTCAATCGGCGTTTTGCTATGCCTGTTCACGGCCTGCGGCAGCAAACATTTTGTTGCACCGCCGCCGCTTCCGGCAGATGATCGCTCCATTAGCGAACCAGCAGAATATGAGCTTCACCCTTATGCCGAATTTTATGAGTGGCATGTTGATCACCAGATGGAGCAGATGTTTGACTTCTCACGGGGCCTGCGAATTTTATTCGGGCAGCGTAAGGAGGCAATGAACCTCAATGCCTTTGATGAGGTGGACAATTCCAGCTGGTTCAATAATCGCAATCATCTCTATCCAATGACGGCTGATGCTGTTGGTCGCGGACCGGACCTTGGCGATGGTCCGAATACGGACGGCACCTGGACAATTATCTTTGCCAAAAACCAGGGCGTCACGCCGGGCTTCGGCATTAAGGATGCGGACGGTGATCTATACCTGATAAAATTTGATCCACGCGGCTATCAAGAGCTGGCCTCCGGCGCGGAAGTCGTCTCCACCAAGCTTTTCTATGCCATGGGGTTTAACACGCCCGAAAACTATATCACGCATTTTGATCCCGCCATTCTTCAACTCGGCGAGAAAGTCAAGTTTACGGATGCCAAAGGCACCAAGCGGCTGATGGTTCAGGAAGACATCGACGATATCTTGAAACGTGTCGAGCGCCAGCCGAACGGAAAGATACGCGCCCTGGCCAGCAAATTCATCTCCGGCACACCGCTTGGCCCCTTTCGCTATAAGGGCACACGAGATGATGACCCCAACGACATCATACCACATCAGCATCGGCGGGAATTGCGCGGCTTGCGAATTATCGCAGCCTGGCTCAGTCACTTCGATACCAAAGACGGGAACTCGCTGGATATGTTTGTGGAGGAAGACGGGCGGAGCTATGTCCGGCATTATATGATAGACTTCGGCGCTACCCTCGGCAGCGCCAGTTGGGGACCAAAGCGGATTTGGCGCGGTCATGAAAATGATATCGACCCTGGATTGATGATAGGCAACCTGGTCAGCGGTGGATTTAATGTGCGCGGCTGGGAAACGCTCGATACTACCGTCGTTTTTCCTTCAATTGGCCGTTATGAATCGAGCACCTTCCGTCCCCACAAGTTCAAGCCACAAATGCCCAACCCGGCCTTTGAAGAACTCACCGATCGTGATGCATACTGGGCAACCAAACTGATCACCGCCTTCACAGATGGACAACTTGCCGCGGCTGTCGAGGCTGGCCAGTACAGCGACCCGCAAGCCAGTGCCTATCTTTTAAAAACGCTGAAAGAGCGACGAGATATCATCGGACGTCATTATTTTGAAAAAGTAACGTCGCTCGACTATTTCCGCATTGAAAAAACGAATATCCCCAGCTATCAACTACACTTTACCGACCTCGCCATCCGCAGTGGATTTGCGAACAATCGCGAAACACAATATCGCGTCAACATATTCAGCAATGGCCGCCAAATACAGCCGCCAACTGAATTCGGCAGCAAACCGCCCCTCGATATTGATGCAACCATTTGGGATAGTGTTGAGGCACATAACGACGTCCAACAAATTGAGGTCCGTCTTCAGCTTCGCCGCAACAGTAGCGCTGCCTGGCAAAAGGCAGTGAAAGTGTATCTGAACAAATCGGACGGCGGCGTAACAATTGCCGGTATCAAACGATAAAAACGGTTCAGCAATTGAATCAACCAGACTCTCCTACTTCCAGCTTAACCATTCGAGCGGTAATCATTTCTGTATCCTTATCGCTCTTTCTCCTGGCTAGTTCAACCTATATTGCCTTAAAGCTGGGCGCGCTTCCCTGGCCAATTATTTTTGCCGTCATCGTTTCCGGCGGCTTGATCAAAATTTTCAGTCGCGGCAAGGCTGTCGACATCAATGAAGTGAATATTGCCCAGGCCGGCGCCAGCATCGGCGGATTAATTTCAGCCGGCATTGCCTTTACGATTCCTGGTATCATCTACCTTAACCAGGCTCGCAGCATCGAAATTGACTGGCCCAACCCCTGGTTACTGGCATTGCTAACCGTTGTAGCTGGTTTGCTAGGCATTCTCTTATCGATGCCCCTGAAGCGAATTTTCGTCGATCAGGAAGCGCTCCCCTACCCGGCCGGCACTGCCGGTGCAGAATTACTTAAACTGGGAAAGGCTGGCGGCAAGCAACTTTGGGCGATTGTAGTGGTTGGTGCTCTGGCAGCACTTTTCGCTATTTATCGGGACGCATTTTTTTCGGCCGGATTTCCACTGTCCTTTCTTGCTGCTGCCGGCATCTTCGTTACCATTTTTCCGCTACCGATGGCCATTGGCAGCGGCTACATCCTTGGACCACGCGCCAGCTTCTCCTGGATGGCCGGAGCAATTATCGGATGGATCGTCATCGTCCCCCTCCTGATCCATCAAGCTGCCTTTGAGGTCGGCGCCGCCACCGAATGGGTGCAAAATCTCGGCATGGGCATTGTGCTGGGTTCCGGTATCGGTTTCTTTATCAATTATATTGCTCCCCGCTTTGGACAAATCTTCAAGCCGCTTATTGCTACGCGTGATGGCTTTATGAAAGTGTTGCCGATATCGATTGTGCTATCACTAATCGCCTTAATCCTCGTGAACGTCCCAATTTGGGCGGCGATCTGCACGATATTCAGCGTGCTGATTCTCGTTGCGGTTGCTGCGAGAATGACCGGCGAAACCAACATCAATCCACTGGAACAATTTGGCATCTTTACCGGATTGATCTTGGCCTTCGTAGCTGGCGTACTGTCACTCGACCTGAACATGTATGCGCTATTCATGATCGTCACATTTGTGAGTGTGGCCTGCGCGGTTGCCGGCGATGCCGGGCATGATTTCAAGTCAGCTGTTTTGGTGGGCACCCCATTTAAAGACATCATTCGTATCGACCTCATTTCTGTGGTATTTGCCGGACTTGCTGCGCCACTGGTACTGGAGGCCATCCGCAGTGGTTTTGCTGATCAGCTATTTACCGATGCCATGCCTGCACCGCAGGCAAAATTGGTTGCCGGCAGCATCTTCGGATTTGCGTATCCCAATGTATTTCTTGCCGGATTTCTTCTGGCCTTTTTCGGAGAAATTGTCAATGGCCGCTTACCGGAAGCATGGCGCGACAAGCTGATGATCATGCCAATGGGCATCGGCCTTTTCCTGGGCATGGCATTCGCATTGCCGATTATGGTTGGCGCTATTCTTCGGGTATACGTTGACAAAAATTATCCAGCCCATTATTTGACGGGGCTCTTGGTAGCGGCAGGTTTGATGGGCGGGGAGGGAATTGCCGGCTTCAGCAATGGGGCGCTTGTTTCAGCCGGATATGCTGCAACGGCATCGCTATGGGGCCTGTCGACTTTCTTCAGTGTAGTCTTGCTCACCGGCATTTGGGGCTATCTGCGCAGGCGGTAGCGATTGCGCACTGTCAAGAGATTGGAAGTCCAGTTTGTGCGGGAAGCGGGCCACTGCCTTTCGAAAACGCTCCAGCAAACGCCTTGCAGCATCACCAAGGTTACCATCGCGAATTTCCAGGATACCTGAATCGAGATATGTACCACGATCGGAATCCGACGCTTTGTAGATAAAGGTATATCCGATGCCTTGATAGCTCGTTGATGGAGTATTTTTGACATCAGGATCAGAATTTGAAATGATAATGCGAAAGCGCTTTCGCTGCTCCTTGTACTCCTGTAAATATCGATGACTACCTAACTGCCGGCGAAACTGGCCAATGAACTTAAAACCGACCTTATCAACATCCTCTGTAATCACTTCTACGACCAGCGGAGTCATATTCATGGATTTGCCGTCCCGGCATCCATGAGCCGGTGCATTTACATAATCAAAATGCAGGCTATCAATCTGCACATACCGATTGCTCTTTACATTTTTTCGCCGTATTACCCGCGACTCCGGATGTTTAAGAATCATATTGTCTGCGCCTGATCCCAGGGAAAGGGTGGCACGCTGACTGAGATATATGCGATTCCCGCCCCCGAATGTCAGTTTTAACTGACCGCCTTCCTCAACATAAAACACATTGCGCGCACCAGTATGTGTCAATGTAGCGCCATTGCAAATCCAGTAATGTTTTCCTGAACCAATCGAGGTCGTATTACTCTTTACCAGTTCCACATCCGGAGGGATGGCAGGATGCTGCTCTCTGTTCGGATTGTTTGCAGATAGGTTGGATTGCCGGGCGAAAAGCGTCGTCAGTCCGGTGAAGATAAGGGATAGCGTTATTGCCATTTGCAACAGCCATCGATGTCGCCGTTTTTTTACCAGCCTTGATAGGTCAGCCATTTTCCCTAGCCTCATTGATGATCCTTGCCTGGATATCGCTACCTTTTGTGGAATCCTGTCACAACTGTGACCGGGACTCACACTTTTATGGTATGGCAATATTATCGGTGAGGCAACTATTTTGATTAATCACATTTGCTGCACTTCAGTCAACTAATCCCGAACTGCAAATTCTGGCGAAGAGCGCCAAGGTTAGGCTGGTTAAAAATAAGTAGAGGTGATTATCACTTGTCATTTCGCATGCTTTTAGCAGAAATCCATTCATCGATATCCCGGCTTCCTGATAACAAAATTCGGGAATGGCATCGATTGAAACTTTACTCCCGTTCAGAAATTGTAACTTCTGGCAACATTTTTGCAGGATATATAGAATAGTAGTTAAAACACCTGTTTTGGCACAGTGCTGCGGTAATTTTGTCGAAAAAATTCAAAACTGAGTGCATTTTGGCGAATACAAATACAATAATCATCTATTTAAACGAGTAAAGACGTTTTTTTTGTTTTCTCTGTAATGAAATGTACAAAACTCACGTCCAATAATGTATAGATTGCATTTGTGAGCAACCCTTTATCAAGGATGGAGATATGAAGAATTTTATCCACTTTCTTCTCGCGAGCACCCTATTTCTGGTAGCCTGTGGTATGGGTGATACCAACGCATCAACCGATAGCGGTTTGTCGCCCGAACCGATCGCTCCCGGGGTGCTCTTCGACCGGCCGGACGAAACCATCTTCATCTCCACGGATATTGATCTTTTCTGGAAGATTTATGACCGAAACAATCCACGGTATTCGGCGCAGCGCTTCCACTTAAATTATGTCGAAGCGGGCAGCCCTGGTCTCCAGGATTTCTTTTCATCGAAAATTCGAAACAGCAACCGATTTTTGAGTAGCATGAAGCGTTATCCCAAATATTACAATTCTATTCGCCAGAACAGTCTTGACCTAAATGGCGTCAAGCGCTCGGTCGACAATTCATTCCAGGCTCTCGAGTCACACTATCCGGATGCCGTTTTCGGCGAGGTGGTATTTACCATCGGCGCTATGTCCAGTGGCGGAACAGTCGTCAATAACCGGATTATTATCGGTACGGAAATGTTTACCAGAAATAGTGAAACGCCCGACACTGAACTCAGCCCCTGGCTGCGCACCGTTACTCGCAAAAAATCGGATCTGCCGCTGGTCGTTTTCCACGAGGCCATCCATGTTCAACAGCTGAATTTTTACCAGCGTCAGGGACAGCATTTTCATCCCACACGTCTGCTCGATGTTGCAATATTTGAAGGGGCAGCTGATTTCCTGACCGACCTGATCTGCAACGAATTCCCAAACCGGCATCTGCATGAATTTGGGAATCCGCTGGAAAGACAGCTATGGGAAGCATTCCAGGAAGAGATGTACGGTGATTATCTGGAAAATTGGGTATATAATGGCGGAAATCCGGATCTGCTTATTCCGGCAGATATGGGTTACTACATCGGATACAAAATCGTTGAATCCTACTATGAAAACGCGATCGACAAGCAATCTGCCATAAAGGAAATTATCGAAATCCGTGATTTCGATGCCTTCCTGGAATGGAGCCGTTATCCGCAGAAATTTCAGGCGGATAGTTAAGAACTTTTCACATTGGGATTCTTAAGTGACAGTCCCTCCTCTATCTCCCTCTGGAGGGAGATAGAGGAGGGACTTCTGCAATATCCAAATAATTGCATCAATGGCGGCTTATTTACAAGGGCACGACCAGGCCGCTATTCCTGAGTCGTTTTTTACTTCCCCCACAAACTACTCCACATCCAAATTAGCAAGCAAGGCACACCCACCACAATCGCTTCGCTGATTATAACCCGCAGTCCCCATTCACTGAAAAATGCAGCAATTCCGATGGGGCTCACCTGAATAATTCTCCAGGGTAAGAAATAACGTCCATTTTCGAAGGGAGAAAAAAAGGCAATGCCGTGACCACCTGTCGTCAAGGCGTCTAGCAAACCATGACTGGCCGTCGCCAGGCTAAAGAGGGCTATGAGCTGCAATCCTTGCTTCGAAAAGGCAGGTATATCGCGGTAAAACAGCCGCAGACAGAGCCATCCGCTGAACAAGGCAAAAGGGAGTCCATGTGTAATCCCGCGATGGCCAAAGACATGTCCATAAGGAATGCCAAATGCAAAACCGATGACGTCCAGATCCGGCATCATGGGCAGGAATAGGAGTAGTATCCAAAACCGTTTGCCAAGAATGGACTGGGAGGTGTCTGAGGAATGGGAAATGGCCACCTGTCTGGCAGCAGTATTCCGGTAGAGCTTGCCGAGAGTAGCGCCTACCAAACCATGTGCAAAGATAGATGCCATCGCTAGCTGGCAGGTTCTGTCTCTTTTGCTGCCTCTACTTTTTCCTCCGCCAGCTGTGCTTCGCGATGCATCAGCAAGAATGCGATAAATGCCGGCACTGCCTGTATATAAAGAATCGTAGGTTTGGCTGTAAATCCGCCAAACACACCGGCAACGACGATGCAAATGAGAAAGAATTTTTGGATGGCATAAGACGCTATGTCGCTTTTGTGGAAAAGGCCCCACAATAAACCGACGGCAAGGAAGCTGTTATAGAGACCCTGATTTGCTGCCAATACGGCGGTGACCTCTGCATCAGACGGCGTCATTTGAAACGTGTTTAAACCAATAGGGTGCTGCCACAAGAACATTTCCAAAACCATAAACCAGAAGTGTTCGAGGGCAATGAGGAAGACCAAAATCTTGCGAGCTTGCGTCATAGTTGTATGTTTTTATAAAAGATGAGCTGCGGGTTGTTCTTCGTCAAATCCCGCCCGAGGCTAATGACTCCCTGTCCGTAAAGATGAATTTCTTCGCGATGAATGAAGAATTTTTCACCATTTGCCATCCAGACATAAGTACCATTTGTGCTGCGATCTATCAAAACGAACTTGCCTTTGCGATACTCAATACTGGCATGATTGCGCGATGCAAGTTCTTCATCAACAAACAAATCGTTGTTTTCTTCACGCCCCAGACGAAATGTTGGAAATTCCTGCCCAACCTCAATGCGATTCTTGTCGTAATGCAAGAGCAGCTTGGATTGCGGGTGATTGCCCTGACTCTTCATGGTCATGGCATTTTCGCCGGGTAGAATGGTCAGGTCGGAGGTATCTTCCTGCCAGATAACTTCAGCAATTTGAATTTCTTCCTGCTTCCCACGCACTTTCGCCAGCCCCAAATTGCGAGTGTAGGAGCGAAGCAGATCACCCAATGTTTCCACGGTCGAACTGGTAGTAATAATCTGATTCGCCTTGGCCAGACTGACCATCCGGGCGGCGACGTTTACAGCATCACCAAACACGTCTTGTTCTTCAAGCAGTACATCACCGTGGTGTAGACCCACTTTTATGGCAATATTATGCGGCGCAAGGTCCGGATTCTCGGCGATCAGCTTGTGCATTTGTGCGGCCGCCTTTACGCCATTCTCGCTAGTTGGAAAGGTTGCCATCACTTCGTCGCCAATGGTCTTGATAACCCGGCCGCCATTGCGTTCTGTTAATTCGATAAGGATTGAGATTGCTTTGGAGAGAATTTTACGTGCTCGTACATCACCATAAGTCTCAAAGATCTGCGTACTACGGCAGATATCCGCGAACATGATGGTTTCGGTCGAATGCTCTTGCTTCTTCAGTTTCCCCCGAAACCAGGAAAACAATCCGCTCTTTTTATCTTTGGTTTCCATTCAGTTGAGCCGTATTCCGATAGTAATTAGGCATAATGTCAAGGGTCACCAATTCCCCTCTTAACCGCTGTTTCTACAATGCCGTTTCTTCGTTAGATCAATATATACTAATCGGCGAATAAAGATGTCACTATAATAACATTACTATATTAAGGGGCATTTGCTTTCAGACAAGTATTTCTGAAAAAACTTTCTAATGTCTTTTTGCAGCAAAAGCCAGCACCTCATCCGCCGAATAACAGTTCAAGACCCGATCCGAAGTGACCCATCCCTTACGCGCAACCCCGATGCCATACTGCATATCAGCAAGCCCCTCGATGCGATGAGCATCAGGATTAATGGATAGCATAACTCCTTTTTCCAGAGCATATTTACAAAGCCGCCAATCAAGATCCAAGCGCCGGGGATTGGCATTAATTTCTACAGACACACCAAGGTCGGCAGCCGCATCCAGCACTGCCCGCTGATCAAGCGGGTATCCCTCGCGCCCGAGCAGCAATCGCCCGGTTAAGTGCCCCAGGATCGTCACGTATTTATTTTCTATAGCCGTAATAATGCGCTTTGTTGCTTCTGCCTCGGTCATCCCGAACCTGCTGTGCACACTGGCGATTACCAGGTCGAAGGTCGCCAGCACCTCATCGCTATAATCCAGCTCCCCTTCACCGAGAATATCGCATTCGATACTCTTCAGCACCCGAAAACCGTTTAATTCATTGTTTAAGGCGTCTACTTCAGCATGCTGTTGTTGAATTCGTGCTTCGTTCAAACCGTTGGCATAGGCTGCTGCCTTGGAGTGGTCGGAGATCACCAGGTATTCGTATCCCCGTTCCTGACAGGCTTTTGCCATTTCAGCAATCGTATTAACACCATCACTCCAGACACTATGGGTATGGATAATGCCCTTGATGTCTTTTGCTTCAATCAATTTCGGTAATGCATTATCCTGTGCGGCTTCAATCTCACCATAATTTTCCCGTAATTCCGGGGCGATGTATCTCATGCCCAACGCTTTATAAATCGCCTGTTCATCTTCGCAAGGCACCAGGTCGTCGCCTTTAAACAGGCCCCACTCACTAACTTTCATGCCCATTTTGATGGCATGTTGACGCAGCGCTACATTATGTTCCTTGGAACCGGTAAAATGATGAAGGGTATAGGGATATTGCTCATCTGAAACAATCCGCAAATCCGCGTTAATGCCGTTCTTCAAGACCACGCTGGACTTGGTTTCTCCCTTGCCGACCACAACCTGAACATCGTCCAGGGTTGTAAATCCATCCATAATACCGCTGCGATCAGCCTCTTCAGCACTGACAACAATATCGATGTCCTTTACAATTTCTTTGCTGCGACGCAAACTGCCAGCTATCTCACTGCGAATGACACCGGGGAATTCGCGCACCCGGGCAAGCAACACTTCACCGGCTGTGCGGCCTTCGGACAACAGATAGCTGTCGCGGAACTTCTTCAATAACCCTATGTTCTGCAGGATTTTTTCCTGAGTCTTTTTACCGAAGCCCTTCATCCCGGAGAGCTTGTCTTCCTGAGCTGCCGTTTCCAGTTCTTCCAGGGTAGTCACATTTAGCTCATCCCAAACCGCTTTCACCTTCTTCGGCCCCATACCGGCAATCTTGGAAACTTCCAACAGGCCTGCCGGTACTTCTTCTTTCAGCGCCTGGTGTTCTTCCAATTCGCCACCATCGAGAAGAATAGCAATTTTATCAGCCATCCCTTTACCAATACCCTTGATACCGGTTATTTCGCCGGATTCGACAAGAGATTTTAAATCTGCAGTTAAGCCTTCAACAACCCGAGCTGCATTTTGATGGGCACGAATCTTGAACGGATTCTTACCGAGAATCTCCATCAGGACTGACATTTCTTTTAACACTGCCGCTATCTGCTTCTTATCCATCACAATTCCTGTTTTTGCTGCACGCTTTTAACGAGCTATAAAATAGCACCGGGAACCTTCTGCTTCAAGCAATATGTCCCCAAAAGCAACCCTCTGTATTGCACGAGGTGCCAAAAGACACCTTTACATTTCTCGCTACGGCACTTCATGGCCTATGTTGTTAGATTTTCGTAGTTTGGACTGTGTAGATATATGTCTAGAGAGAAACAAAGGCAAGAATTACCGAAAGGCGTTTTCAAAAAAAGATTAACACTAATTTACCCGAATAAACACAAATCGTTAATACTCAGGGCAGTTACTCTCAACTGCAGTGATCCATTAATGAAAATTCGTGTGAATTCGCGGTGAATGTTTAAGCTGGAATACACATGTCTCGTTTGTCGCTGATACTTACATACCTGCTGGTATGGCAACCACCAGCCGGAGCCGGGTTTATCTGGATAGCTGCCAGCCTCGCGCTTGTCATCGCAGCAATTCTGTTGATACGAATTGGTATCAATCGGGTCAGGAAACGCTATTTCATGTGCGGTGTCCTCGTGCTGACAATTCTTGCAGTGTATGGATCACATGTTCTTTTTGCTGATTGGCCAACCTCGATACTGACCTTTGTTTTCAGCTTGATGGTGCTCTATTCTGCCAGCGCGCACTGGAACAAGCGCTACGATTTTTAGCACATATCAACGAGCTATTTCCTGCGAGCCAGGCGCATGAAAATCAGCAAACCAAGAAACATTACGATTCCCAACAACATGATGGAATTCAGCAGTTGAAAAGTTTCCGTAAATCCGGAACTGGGTTCATCTTCTTCGTCTTGCAGCCAGGCCTTAATGGTCGCAAGCATCTTGTCCTGATCAGGCTGATCAAAGCTGGCAATGCGAGTTGCGTGGGCACCACCGGCCTTGACCATCTTCAACACATGGCTATTACTTCCCGCATCAACAGCGGTTGCCGACCAGGCATCGGTTTCGCCGTAAATGCAGAGAACATTGCGGGCCTCACTCTGCAGCCAGCGATTCACATTCTGCATGGTTTCCGCGCGATAAACGGGTCGAATGCCTTCCGGCACAAAAACAATATTGCTGGAATCTGTGACGACCTCGAGTAAATCTTTCAAATGACTCACATTAAAATTGTAATATCCCAATTCATGATAGGCCTGATAAAAGAATGGACCAAAGCGCTCTGCCCCACTCGCGGCAAACAAACCAAATCCAACCGTTCGCCGAAGATTATCAAACAAATCTGCAGATGAAGTAGCGAGGTCAGGGAGTTTCGCACAATCGCCACCGGACTGCCAAAAAGCAAAGCTATATTCCATCACCGCATATTCGAGGGTAGCGGCAGCACCAAACAGCAGATGATCCTTGCGCTCGTCGCTCCATTGTTGAACCATGGGAATCAAGTCATCCCGTCGCTCCAGAAGGCTGCGCTGTAAGGCCTTGATATGATTACGGCAGTCGGCATCACCAACTTCCATCAGGAAGCGATTCAAACGGGGATCCTCAACAGCGAGGTTCAGGGGCGCAACGTAGGCGACCGTTGCCTGAACGGCATCCGGGTAATAATGGCGAAAGTACAGCGAGCTTTGTCCGCCTTTACTGATGCCGGTATTGACCCAGGCTCCGGTATATATTTGCTGCAGCAGGGAAAGAATGTGGTTTTCATCGTCCGCGGATTGCTTGACGGTCATATATTGCCAATCCAGTTTTTCCGGACGTGATTGATCAAAATAGCGATGTTCGATACGGATCTGGTTCGCCTCCAGCAACTGCGCCAGCTCCGACTGCCGATTGCGCGTCGCGGCATAGCCTTGATGAATCATAACCATCGGCGCGGTAAGATCGCGATGGGCCAGGTACACTTTTTGACGAAAGGTCTCGCTATTGGCATTCTGATGATCAACCGGCTGAACGATCTGCAATTCAAAATGCCGCTGAAACCCTTCCAGTGAATCAATTTCGGTCACAGTAACGTTGGGTAGCGCAGTAAGTCGGTCCAACAGCTCATCAGCACTCGTTGCCATTGTCAATATCATTAACATGCTGTAAATCAGACGCCGAATCATTTTATCCCTCACATAAAGGCCAACTGCAAATTTTGCAAAACGGCTGCAATTTTTTCATACTGATGTGCATCAAATAATAGTAAGTTACGGAAAGGTGCATGAAAAGAGAAATAGGGATGATGGAAAAACAAACTCTCATTTTTGTCTATAATGCCGACAGCGGTTTTATCAATACGCTCTTCGATGTGGCACATAAGATTTTTTCACCGGCGACATACGAGTGCAATCTCTGCGCAATTACCCACACCGCCACCGGCATGCGTGAAGAATGGCGTGAATTTTTGGACCAACTGGATATCGATCTGGATTTCCTGCACCGAGATGAATTGCAGAAACGCTACCCGCAGGCAGTGTTTCCATTGCCGGCGATTTTAATGAAGCATGGTAACAATCTTTCGGAATTTATTGGGCAGGAAGAAATAAATCATAGCCAAACAATGAGTGAGTTGAAAACGTTGATTGAGGATAGATTGGCAGCTTTGTCTGAAAAAAACTAAAAAGAACAAAACCTTCTGACACGGATGTTCACGGATAGCCACAGATAAAAAAAGACAGGATTTACATGATTAACAGGATGAAATCCTCATTAGAGATCTTTATCATGTCGATCCCGTTAATCCTGTCGAAAATTTTTCTGTAAATTCATCATCCGTGCAAATCTGTGTTAATCCGTATCAGAAGGTTTTTGTCTTTTGGTATTCCCTACTGAAACAGAACTAGAATTCATCCGGGCCACCAAGGCGGCTAACGGCAACATCTGATGATTCCCGCCAGATACCGCTTAGCTTGCGATCGGAACCGTCTACCACCGTGACCTCGATATCTGTCAGCACCAGATTACGCTCCTGGAATTCTTTATTCTTATTGATGAAGCTAACCAGGCTGGCATCTGTCCAAAGGCCATGCTCTCCACGGCTGCTTCGCCAAACGCCAAGATATTGCTTGCGCCCCCCTTCTACAAAGATCTCCATATCAATCAGACGCAGATCTTCGGCATTAAATTCGCGCCATTTGGTAATAAACTCATTCATACTGCCGGCTTTCCACATCTTTTCCTCATCAGAGGATCTTTCCCAAATCGCCGTGTACTTGATGCCGCCATTCAGTTCGTACGCCTCCACGTCCATCAAACGGAAACCGGCAGCACGGTTTTCATTTCGCAGAGAAAGCAGGCTTGCCCAATTGGCATCCGCACGCATGCGCCGCTCGCGGGAACCGGATTTCCAGGAACCGAGAATGGTGCGGCGATTGCCATCTACAAACACTTCGCAATCGATAATATGCAGGTTTCTGTTACGGAACTCATTCCACTTATCGCGGAAACCTTCGCTATCATCGGTTCTCACAATTTCGAACTGATCGCGGCTATTATGCCAAACCCCCAGGAAGACGCGCTCGCCGTCAACCACATAGCTTTCTACGTCAATAAGTCCCAACCCCTGACTGCGCAGCGTGGTATTTCTCTCAACCAGTTCACTCCAGGGAAGATCAACCCACAGCTGAATGGGTCCGGCATCTGCATCCGGAGGATTGTTGCCGGGATCGCCGCCGGGATTGCTGGAATCATCATCTCCAAGGTCGATATCATCGCGTTCACCGCTACCCGGGCCGCGAGTATTGGGTTCGTCTTCAAACTCCCCGTCACCAATTCGACTGCCTTGTTCAAAACCTACATAGCCGCAGGAAGGCAGGGTGATCATTCCCAGGAACAGCAACAGCCCCAGAACAAGTCCACAGAATCTTGCAACTGAGAAAGGGCGGTGTTTTCCGGACAATTGTTTGTCTGATCTGCTCAAGGCATTCTCCTTCAATGTTTGACAATAACTTGCTATAAATTTGGACCCAGGAAAGAATTTCTTTGTCACTGTCATCTGAAATATAGTACGTAAATCCCCCATAACAATCGATAAAAATGAAGAAATACTGGTTTTAAATATTGATTTTGATGATCTTGGAGGCAAAAATCCTCATCACAAATGGATCCCGCATGAAAAACATACAAATGGCCGTTTTTATGTCTATTATGCTGATTTCGCTTCTCTCATGTCAGTCAAATCATGGCGACCACAGTCATCATGGACATCATGATGATGCGACACATGCAAACGAACATATGCACAAATCCAGCTTTGAAGAGTTGGTGGAAAGATTTGATGAACCGGAACGCGAAGCATGGCAGAAACCGGACGAGGTAATTGCCAAGATGGGCGATTTATCGTACCGCACTGTCGCTGAAATCGGCGCTGGCAGCGGTTATTTTACCCTTCGAATTGCAAAACAGGCGAAGCACACAATTGCCATCGACATTGATCAGCGTTTTTTGGATTTAATTGAAGAGCGAAAAAAGGAGCTGCCGGATCCGTCAAAGCTGGAAACCCGGCTATGCACGGAAGATGATCCCAACTTGAACCTCGATGAGGCAGATTTGGTTCTGCTTGTCAACACATACCATCATATCGAAAATCGCACCGCATATTTCCGTAAAGTGCGCGACGTGATGAAGAAAGCCGGGACCTTATCAATAGTTGATTTCAAGGCCGGTGAACATCCGGTAGGCCCGCCTCATGAGATCAAGCTCAGCGGGGACCAGGTCGTCGAAGAATTGAAAAAAGCCGGCTTTCGCAACATCAGTCTGGATAAAACAACACTTGATTACCAGTATATTATTTTTGCGAGTTGATGCTTGATGCTTGATGCTTGATGCTTGATGCTTGATGCTTGATGCTTGATGCTTGATGCTTGATGCTTGATGCTTGATGCTTGATGCTTG
>JANQRS010000022.1 GCA_028284445.1 Calditrichia bacterium | reverse complement strand
TAGCATCTAGCATCTAGCATCTAGCATCTAGCATCTAGCATCTAGCATCTAGCATCTAGCATCTAGCATCTAGCATCTAGCATCTAGCATCTAGTCAATTGAACCATCTGCAGAGAGAGCTTATGAAACAAGCCTTGTCCGGAATGCTGAGCAGCCTTCTTCTCTTGCTTGCGCTGTTGCTTACTTCAGTGAATAGTCAGTCTGACCGTCAATTGCCTTATAAATCGATGGGCATCGACGAACGTGAGGCCATTGCCCATATGCTGAATCGCTTTACCTATGGGGCGACGCCCGCCGATATTGAGGCAGTTATCAGGAAAGGCCCGGAAAAGTGGTTGGCGCGGCAGCTGGCTGCTGACTATTCTGACAATGAGCTCGAAAAAATACTGTCTCGCCTGAAGCATCGCGAGATGTCCACTCTGGAAATCTATAAGAAATATCCTCGTCAAGGACAGTTGGTGCGTGAAGCAACCGCCGCCGGTGTTCTGGAAAATCCACAGGAAATGGAAGCTGCTGAGCGTCGCCGCATTGTCCGTGAATTTGCGCAGTCAAAGGGATATCGACCGATCCGTGAATTGCTTGGCGAGCTAATGACACAAAAACTGGCATTAGCGGTTTTCAGCAAACATCAGCTTCGCGAAGTGCTCACAGATTTTTGGTATAACCATTTTAATGTGTCTACCACCAACAATCAGGCCCGTCCCGCTGTCGCGACATATGAACGTGACGCGATTCGGCCAAATGTCCTTGGCGATTTCCGCGAAATCCTTGGCGCAACGGCGAAACATCCGGCCATGCTGCTCTACTTGGATAATGCCCGCTCGGTTGCGCCGGACAGCGTTAGGACAACCATGGATGCTTCCCGGGAAAAAATGATGAGCGACAGCCAAATGGATCGCCGCGCGCGTCGACGAATGGAGCGGCAAGCTGAACAACGTCGCCGCCGTATGGAAAACATGCCCAATAACAATCGTCGGCCGCGCGGCGTGAACGAAAATTATGCCCGGGAATTGATGGAGCTGCATACGCTCGGCGTAGATGGCGGATACACGCAAAAAGATGTCGAGGAGGTTGCCCGCGCGTTCACTGGCTGGACACATATTCCTGCGGATATGTCGCGCGGACAGCTTCGCAAACGCCTGGAGGAGGGAGAACGGCTTGGCTTTGTTCGCGACGGTGACTTCCTCTTTCGTGCTGATCAGCACGATTCCGGTGAAAAAACGATTCTTGGCCGTACATTTACGTCCGGTCAGGGCATTGAAGAAGGGGAAAGCGTTCTGGATATGCTTGCAGAACATCCTGCCACAGCCCGTCATATTTCCCGGAAGCTGGCGGTGCGATTTGTCAATGACGAGCCATCAGAAAAGCTGGTCGACGAACTGGCTGCGCTGTACCAGGCGAGCAATGGCGATATTGCCGCGCTTATTGAAGCAATTGCGTATTCCGAAGAATTCTGGCATCGTGATAATCGCCGTTCCAAGATCAAGTCCCCGTTTGAACTAACCGCTAGTGCCCTCAGGGTGCTGGATGCAGACATTAAACGGCCGAGTTTTTTGCTGCGCTGGCTTCAGAAAATGGGGCAGCCGCTATATGCGTATCAGGCCCCAACCGGATATCCGGATCGTGCCCAGGCATGGATCAACACCGGTTCCTTGCTCAATCGCATGAATTTCGGGTTGAATCTGGCAATGGGGAAAATTCGAGGCGTCGAGGTTGATGTCATGGCGCTCAACCAGAACCGCGAGCCGGAGTCTCTTGAAGCGGCGCTACGCACCTTCGCGCCCCTGCTGATGCCCGGACGTCAATTGGATGAAACGTACGATGCCCTCATTCCGGTCATTCATGATCCGCAGTTCGCTCGCAAGGTCAGCGAAGCAACTGCCGCCGAAGAAATCCCGGTAGCAAACGAGGCTGAGGCGAACGAACCGGTAGCGGATATTGAATTGGGAATGAATTCAAGGCAGCCGCGGGCGGTAAGTGCTGAATCCTTGAAGCAGGTGGTCGGCGTTATTCTTGGCTCACCCGAATTTCAAAGACGATAGGAGAAGACAGATATGAATCGCAGAGCATTTCTGAAAGCCGGGGGATTGGCACTGTTTTCGATCTCTCTAGGGGGAACGCCGATGTTTCTTGAGCGCACTGCCCATGCAGCGATTGGTGATAGCGGCTATCGCCGCCGCAAAACGCTGGTGACCATCTTTCAGCGCGGGGCAATGGATGGCCTGATGGCGGTGAACCCCTTCGAAGACGAAGCGTTGCGGAAGCTGCGTTCGCAACTTGCAATGAGTGCGGCGAAATCAGCAGGAGAAGGGCGTTTGCTCGATCTTGATGGGCACTT
This sequence comes from Calditrichia bacterium, assembly GCA_028284445.1. Taxonomy (GTDB): domain Bacteria; phylum Calditrichota; class Calditrichia; order RBG-13-44-9; family J075; genus JANQRS01. Next base: position 16,038 of record JANQRS010000022.1, on the reverse strand, counting down.
TGGTTTGCACCCTGCGCTCAGTCCGCTTTTTCCATTCTTCCAGGAAGGGCAGTTGGGCATTGTTCATGGCATTGGGTCGCCGAATACCACTCGTAGCCATTTTGACGCGCAGGATTACATGGAGAGCGGCACCCCGGATCGCAAAGGCACAGCGACAGGTTGGCTAAATCGGGCGATTGGCTTGCTGGGACATGAAGCAACGCCCTTCCAGGCCGTCTCGCTGACGCCGGCAATGCCCCGGGCGTTATACGGCGATGCTCCGGCGATTGCCGTGACCAACCTCGAGGATTTTCGCGTGAAGTTACCGGGCGCAGGTAAAGTTGCGAAATCTGCCGGAAATAGTTTTGAGGCATTGTATCGGGAAACTACCCAGGATCTACTACGAGGCAGCGGCAATGAGGGATTTGATGCCATAAAGACGCTTGGGGAACTGGAAATCAGGAACTACAAGCCGTCTAAAGGCGCCTCTTATCCGAATTCTCCCCTCGCCCGCAGCTTACGGCAGATTGCTATGCTGATCAAGGCTGATGTCGGATTGGAGGTTGCTTTTGCGGAAAGTGGCGGTTGGGATACGCACGTGCGACAGGGCACCGTTCAGGGCAGTTTTGCGCAGCGTGCAAACGATCTTGCCCGCTCAATTTCGGCTTTCTGGACCGATCTGGAAGCCTACCAGGACAATGTGACACTAATGACCATGACCGAATTTGGACGAACTGTTCATCAGAATGGCTCGGGCGGAACTGATCATGGCCGGGCATCGTGCATGTTTGTGCTCGGCAACAATGTAAAGGGCGGCAAGGTTCATGGCGATATCTCTGATCGTCTGGAGGTCAGTGCGCTCGAAGATGGCCGCGATTTGCCGGTAACCACCGATTTTCGCGCGCTCTTTGCTGAAGTGGCTGGCTATCAGCTCAATATCAACCGCGATGATATCCTGTTCCCTGGCTGGAAGGGGGAGCGATTGCCGATGATCCGTTAAATGGCTGAATGGTTAAATCGTTGAAAGGTTGAAACGTTGAAGCGTTTTTTAGTCATTTCGCTTCCCGCTTCCCGCTTCCCGCTTCCCGCTTCCCGCTTCCCGCTTCCCGCTTCCGGGTTAGAAACATTTGATGTCCACGTGGTCTTTTGATGTGAAAAGAAAACATTTGTCATTCGACATTTGTCATTCGACATTTGTCATTCGACATTATTTTCCTGCCGCTGCCACTGCATTTTATGTACCGGTTGTCACAGCGAGAACCGCAATCAAATCTTATCTTGCAAAATACCGGGAATTCTTCGTTTATTTAAACGATGTTCCAGTCGTTTTTCTGGGAGGCACCTCAGAATCCAGTCTACTCGCATTGAAGCGCAGGGGAGGCTCTTGTGACGGATAAAATCGGTAAATATGACATAGTAGAAAAGCTTGGCCAGGGCGGCATGGGGATCGTCTATCGAGGATTCGATCCTGAATTGCAGCGCGAAGTGGCCATAAAAGTGCTGGGCGATGATCTGTCGCATCGGACCTCAGTGCGAAAACGCTTCCTGCAAGAAGCACGTCTTGCCGCCGGTCTGCGGCACGAAAATATTACAACCATCCACGATTTGGGGCAGGATGATGACGGCCACCCTTTTATCGTGATGGAATATCTTACTGGCGTTGATCTCAGCGATGCGCTTCGCAGCGGTCGCCTGACCAATATTCGCCAGAAGCTTGAAATTGCCCGCCAAATATGTAACGGCCTGGAAGTTGCCCACGAGCAAAACATCGTTCATCGCGATATCAAACCGGCAAATATATTCCTGCAAAGTAACGGCAAAATTAAAATCCTGGATTTTGGTATCGCCAAATCCTTATCGATTGATGTCACCAGCGGATTAACAGTTGGCACCATCGGAACGGTTCACTATATGTCACCGGAACAGGTGGACGGTAAGACGATTGATACCCGCTCCGATATTTTCTCCTTCGGGGTATTGCTGTATGAGCTAATGTCCGGCGAAAAACCCTTTCCGGGTGAAGGGGCAGCAACAATCATGTATCGTATTGTTCATGCAGCGCCGGAGCCGCTGGCGCCGGAGCGGATTCGGGAAGTACCGGCAGTGGCAAATATCATTTTGCGCTGCTTGCAGAAGGACGCGGACAAACGCTATCAGCGGATGTCGGAGGTCCATGAAGATATCACCTCTTTGCTGCGCAATAAGCCGGTGACTCACGCGGGCGATATGACCTCTGATGAAACCCGCGTCATGAAAGAAGACACTGAATCCATGACCGAAGTCCGGCCCGTTAGCAACAGTGGTGCGCAAACGGCACCAATGCCTGCTGTGGCATCAGGTGGTGGTAGCGGAAAATGGATTGGCGCAGTGGCTGGGCTGTTGTTGGTTACGGCCATTGGCTGGTGGCAATTTGGCGCTGCTGACAATCAGCTTGACGATGACCAGGTCACCACCGAGGCGGTTCAGCACACGGAGCAAACCACTGATGACAATATCGGTGCGGATCTCAGAACACCGAATACGCCACCGGAAGAAGCGAAAGAACCAAAGAACAACGAATTGGCTCAGGGTAGTCAGAACCAAAAGGCTTCCTTTACCCAACCGCCCATCGATAAGCGGCCGAAGGAACAGGTGACGAAAACACCGGTTACCAAAGGCACCAAGCCCAAGGCATCAAAACCGACAGTTGCCAGCAATAGTAAGCCCAGCGATACCGATTCGAAAACGTCACCCAATGATTTGCTGCTTTCGCGTGCAAATGAAATGATGATGAAGTTGACGGAAAGCAAGCAAAAGAGTCAACTCGCTAAAGCCGTTTCTTTTGCCCCCGAGGCTTTGAACGAGGCGAATTTATTTGAAACCAAAGGCAACGACCTGATGCAGCAAAAGGAATATCAGCGTGCGACTGCCTTACTGGAAACAGCAACTACCTGGTATGATCGCTCGACTGGAGAAGCGAAGAGCACCAACTCCGCCGAGTCGCTTTATGGAAAGCGTGACTACAAAGAAGCACTTGCTGTCCTTGATACCATGTTTTCCGGCGCCGACTATCAAGTCGAAAATATTCGCGCCCATCAGCTGCGGCAGAAAATAAATAAGGATTATCAACGGGTGCTAAGTGCGATTACTGCCGCGGAAAGTCGCGTGCAGAGCGGCGATCTTGGTGGCGCCTTGGCAGCCCTCGATGCCTTGCCTACCGAGTTGCGCGATGCCGGTGATGTTCAGAAGGTGCGGTCGGATGTACAAAGCAGGGACACCGAGCCTCCGCAAATTTCGGCAAGCACTTTGAAGCAGTATAACCATCGCAAGTCCCTTAAAATTACTGCGCGTGTGGAAGATAACCTTTCCGTGAAAGCGGTGTGGTTGTACTACAAAAAGAAAAACGAAGACGATTTTTCGCGCCTGGCAATGCGCCAAAGCAGCGGTGACGAATATTATGCCCAAATCGATCCGGGATCACATAATGGTCGCGAAATTCACTACTACTTTAGCGCCGAAGACGACCAGGGGAATGAAGGTAAGTTGCTTAAGGATAAGAAAAACCCGTTCAAGGTGAAGCGTAAAGAGCGTCATAGCGTCCCGGTTGTGCCTTGAGAAAATGAAATCATTATCACGTCTATATAAGTAGTGTAATCGAGGAGATGATCAGAAAAGCAAATAAGGATGTGAGTGGTTAACCTTAACATATGAGATATAAACTATGAGAAAGAAAATGATACATGAAATGGATCGGAATACCATCTTGATGTCTTTGCTGGCAACGTTGCTTTTCTTTGCTGCGTCCACAACCTTGATGGCGCAGGATGATGATGACGACTATGAAGATGTCGGTCCGTACATCGGATTAAATATTGGCGCCGCGACCTGGTTCAATCAGTGCGATGTGCCCCAGGCAGAACAAAGTTCCGATTTGCAACCGGCATACGGCCCTTTTCTCAGTTTTACCTATGGAAAATTCCGCTTGGAAACCACTTATTTTGATGGGCGTTTTCATGTTGATGCGCAGGATGGTATTCAGCGCAACACCAATGACGTTGAGTTTCGCGATGAAGTTGCCCAGCGCAAGCGCTTTACTACCACCGGATATATGGAGCGCCAGGATTTTGGTGTCAGCGTGCGCTATACATTTAACCGTTATGCCGCTATTTCGCTGGGTGCGACCATGAATCGCCACGTCGCGGATATTTCCCTTTTGCTGGAGCCATCCCTTGGCCTGAATGGTGAAATCATTTTACCGACAGATGCGAACAATCGCGGCGCACTTGACTATACTTCCACCCAATGGTGGATTACCGAGGGCTTTCACGGATCTGTTGCTGTCGAAACCGTATCGAGCCGCTTTGCGATCTTCTACAATACCTCGCTGATGATTCTCGGTGGCGAAAGCGGTAGCAGCACCGCTGAAAAGCTCGATGGAGAAACGGAAGACTTTGATACCGGGCGTCTGGCCTATCGTTGGGAAGGTGATGGTCAAACCGGCGGGCTTGTTTTTGATCCGCTGGAAGAGCGCTCAACCGGCACGAATGCCGGCTTCTCCTTTAGCTCCGGTTTGAGCTTCGAATTGTTTGATCAACCGTCCTTGCTGCTTTTTGCCGGCTACAACTTCAAGTTCTTTGCAGAAAAAGAAACCGACCTGATTGATCATTCTACGTTCCATGGTCCTTATTTTGGACTAAGCTGGAACGTTTTATAAGATCGTAAACCCTACCATTTTGAGTTTTGTTTGGAAAACGCCGGGCTAAAACCCGGCGTTTTTCGTTGATATCCATTTAAGCGCTTGATAAAGTGCCAACGGTCTTTTATTATGCAGTTAGACGGAATTGGAGGATCCGTTGCCAATTTGGGGATTGGGGCTTTGTACTCCCAAAATGGACATGATTCCCAACGAAGGATGGTTGAATGAATATCAACAAGAATGGCGCGGTGCGATTTCACGAGGAAAAGCGGGTTTGCATCATAGGTGCCGGTTCGTCCGGAATTACGGCTGCCAAATGTTTGAAAGATCAAAATATCGCCTTTGATTGTTATGAAAAAGGGTCTGATATCGGCGGCAATTGGCGCTATGAAAATGACAATGGCATGTCCTCCGCCTACCGCTCTCTCCACATCATCTCCAGCAAATGGAATATGCAATATTCCGACTTTCCCATGCCTGATGATTTTCCCGACTATGGCCACCATAGCGATGTGCTCAAATACTTCGAAGACTATGTTGACCATTTTGGCCTACGTGAGCATATCTCGTTTAATACTGAAGTCCGCGATGTTTCCCCGGCCGCCGGTGGGATGTGGGATGTGACTCTCGGAGATGGAAAAACCATTCGCTACGATGCGGTGATGATTGCCAATGGCCATCACTGGAATCCGCGCTTGCCTTCATTTCCGGGGAGCTTCAACGGACAGGAATTACATTCTCATCATTATAAATCCTCCGAGCCTTTTGCCGGCAAAAAGGTGTTGATTGTCGGTATCGGTAACTCCGGCTGTGACATTGCTATTGATCTTTGTCGCCAGGCTGAAAGCGTGACGCTCTCGACGCGCCGCAGCGCTTATGTCCTGCCGAAATACTTCCTGGGTATTCCGGCTGATCAATGGACCTCGTCCATTGGTGAGAAGCTGCCGGTGCCGATACGCAGATTCTTCTTCAATACCATGATTGCACTGACTGTTGGTAATCAGGAACGCTATGGATTGGCGAAACCAAAGCACAAACTCCTGGAGGAGCATCCCACGCTAAACCAGGAATTCTTATCCTATGTTGGGCACGGCCGGGTAAAAGTGAAAGCAAACATTAAACAGCTGGATGGGGATGCGGTTGAATTCGAAGATGACAGTCGCGAGCCTTTCGACGCCATTATATATGCAACCGGTTACCGGATTACTTTTCCTTTCCTGCGACCGGAAGTGCTTGATATTCGCAATAATCGTGTAGAGTTATACCGCAACGTGGTTCATCCGGAACTTGATAATCTTTTCTTCATCGGCTTATTGCAACCGCTTGGCGCGATCATGCCGCTTGCAGAAATTCAAAGCAAATGGGTTGCCGGTCTGATCAGCGGCAACCTCGGCTTGCCCGATAAGGCGTATATGCTCAAGGCGATTGAAAAGGACCTGAAAGCAATCAAGCGTCGGTATACAGACTCGACCAGGCATACCATTCAAGTCGATTTTTGGAACTATATGAACCTGATCAAGAAAGAAATTCGTCGTTCAAAACGCTGGGCCCGGAAAAAAGCCACTGCCGACCAGGAGGCGGTACCGGTATAAATGCCCGACTTCAAGGATCACTTTTCCAAGCATGCCGGCGACTATGCTCGTTTTCGCCCGGACTATCCGCTAGAGTGGTTTCGTTGGCTTGCCTCCCTCTGTGAATCAACGGAACTGGCCCTGGATTGCGGCACCGGCAATGGTCAGGCAGCCCACGCGCTCACTTCCCACTTTAATCGCGTAATCGCCACTGATCCAAGCTCGACCCAGATTGCCAACGCTGTTCCTCATCCTCAAATTGACTATCGTGTTCACGCTGCTGAAGATAGCGGCTTGCCTGACAATAGTATTGACTTACTGACTGTTGCTCAGGCATTTCACTGGTTCGACTTCCCACGCTTTCATCTCGAAGCAAAAAGGATATTGAAGCCTGGTGGGATTATCGCCATCTGGACCTACACTCTGGCAAAGACGGAGCCTGCGATTGAAGAAATTGTCGCTCATTACTATCGGCATATTATCCGGCCGTTTTGGCCGCCGGAGTGGTTGATTACCAGTGAGCGCTATGAGACAGTGGATTTTCCCTATAGAGAAGTATCCGTGCCGGAATTTACGATGAGCAAGACCTGGAGTCTTGACGATTACCTCGGCTTTTTGAGCACCTGGTCGGCACGTAATCGATACATTGCTGAGCATAAGAAGGACCCGCTCGATCTGATCTTCAATGACTTGCGTGCTGCATGGGGGGCTCCTGAAGAAAAACGGCGCATACTCTGGCCACTTCATGCCCGCATTGGCCGCCATGAGAACGATTGACCTCGAGAGAATCGTTATCCCGCAGGGCGTGAAGTTTATGCTGATCAGCACGCTCGCCTTTAGCACTATGCAGGTGTTGATCAAATCTCTTAGCCATATTCATGTTAGCGAAATTTTGCTCTTTCGGTCTGGCATCACATCCCTCATGTGCATGATTTACCTACGGCGCAACCGCATTCCGATGCTAGGCAACCAGCGTGGATTATTAATGGCCCGCGGGTTGATTGGGACGGTTTCGCTGGTGCTCTTTCTCTATACCATTCAGACCATGCCGCTTGGTGCTTCAGTTACCCTGAAGTATCTGTCGCCGGTATTTACCGCCTTGTTTGCCATGCTCTTTCTGAAAGAGCGGGTCAGGGTCATCCAGTGGCTCTGCTTCATGCTGGCCCTTAGCGGTATTTTCTTGATAAAGGGATTTGATACTCGGATCGGCATGATTCCGCTGCTGCTGGGATTGGGCTCTGCGCTCTCTGCCGGGGTGGTTTATACCCTGATTCGCACAATTGGCGACAGAGATCATCCGCTGGTGGTTGTCAATTACTTTATGTTTATTGCCAGCCTGGTGGGGATCATTTTTTCGATCAAGTATTGGATAACACCGTCATTGATAGGGTGGATGATGCTGTTAGGAATTGGGGTGCTCGGATACTTCGCTCAGCTGTATATGACCAAGGCTTTTCAGGTAGAAGCCGCCAGCAAAATAGTATCAATTAAGTATGTCGAGGTTGGATACGCCTTGCTTTTCGGCTATATCGTTTTTGGGGAAGGCTACAGCACCTGGAGCTTCCTGGGAATTTTGATGGTGCTGGGAGGCATGCTGTTGAACGTGGTTCTGAGTAAAAAATAAAAGCGGCGAAAGCCGCTCCCCCAAAGGACAGCTTTCACCGCGGATTCCGTCTGGTGACGGTTCTCAGTGTTATTTAAGCAGTGTCATTTTTCGCGTTTGCACAAAGCTACCTGCTTGCAGCTTATATAAATATACACCAGAACCAACAAAGTCACCTACACTATTTTTACCATCCCAGTGAATTTTTTTCACACCCGCCTCTTGCGGTTCGCTGACCAAAACCCGTATTTCCTGTCCTAACATATTGTAAACAGTTAGTTTGACCTCTGATGTCTCCGGCAATTCATAGACAATTGTAGTGGTCGGGTTGAACGGATTTGGATGATTTGGATGCAGTGAAAATGCCTCCGGAAGGGTTTCTTCAGATAAATTATCGAGGTTGTCGAGCTTGGCAAGGGAGCCAAATCCGCCGACAGTCCAGTGTGTTCCGGACTCATTTAAGGCTACATAAACGCTGCCGTTGTCATTGCCGATCGTCAGTTTGAAGGGCACGTTATCCGGAGAAATCTCTTCTGCTGTACTGCTTAAATCGATACGTTTGGCGAGCCAGGCAGCAGTGCCTTCACCATTTTCATGCAGCACGATGTACATCGCACGAATGCCTTTTGCGCGTGGATCGAGATAACGCCAGATACTGGTACCGTCTCCTGCATGATAATCTTCCCAGCTATCAACAGCTTCAAAATTACCGGGAGCAATTGCTTCTTTATAGCGGCCTGCTTCAACCACAACCGTTTCAGTTGCCGGATTGATGCCATCGCTGGAGGCGTTCAGCGTGAAATGCTGCCAGGTGGAGATGCGTGTGCGCGGGAAGGCTTTGAAAACAAGATCCGCTGCCGGCACCGAATACGCCGACATTGGCGTGTTTTCATAAACCTTGATGAATTGATTCACCGGTACGTCGCAAAGCAAATTCTCGGAACCGGACGGCCATTGAATAACCAACGAATCGATATACTGAGCATCGCCGAAACCAAAATGAGCGCGCAGACTGTTCTGGCCGCAAAAGCTGTTCTGTGCGGAAATGTCCCGGAACTGCCAGGTTTCTTTACCATCAATCTTTGCTTTGGCCCATAACTTGGCGCCGATGGCTGCTTTGTTCGAAAGCGTACCAATCAGGTGGATATTAATCCAGCTATTGCCGTTATTGAGATCGTTACGATAGTGAAAATTTGCATTGCCGTTTAGATTAAAAGCGCCGTTACCAACGATTAAATCGAGATCACCATCATTGTCATAGTCACCCGCTGATGCACCATAGCTACCGGTCAACGGATTTTCATTGACAATACTGCCATCACGAATGGCGGTAAAGGTGCCGTCGCCGTTATTGGAATACAGACGATTGACGATACCTTGCTCGTTGGCAACGAATACATCCAGATCACCGTCATTATCATAATCGCCCCAAACATTGGCCAGAGAAAGGCCTGAATCGGTGACTATGTCGCCTTCCGTTACCTTAACGTATGTGCCGTTGTCGTTTATGTAGAGATCATTTGGCAGGCCGGTTGGTAATCCGCCCCAGTAGTTGGTCACGTACACGTCAAGATCACGATCATTGTCAATATCGACGAAGTTGAAAACCTGGCCATCACGGGCATCGGTTGCCACGACGCCATCAGTGATTGATGAAAACAGCGCGTTGCCGGTTTGGCTGAATTCATTCTCATAGAGAAAATCAGGCGCGGTGATGCCCACCGCCGGGCCACTGCCGATGAAGAGATCGAGGTCACCGTCGAAATCATAATCCGACCAGCTACCAACAGTATAAGGTGCCAGTCCGGTGGTAATTGGCGAAGCACCGCTGTCTTCTTTTGTGAACGTGCCGTCACCATTGTTGTAAAAGAGGTGATTTGGCTGCGGGGGGCCAATAAAGCCGGTTGGGTGAACAGCGACTAAGTCGACATAGCTATCATTGTCGATGTCACCCCAGGCAGCGGCCCAACTTGCAAAGCGGCCGGAAGCGATATCGCCGGTCTGAACCAGGTCAAATTTCCCGCTGCCGTCGTTCAGGAATAAATTACTGAAGAAAAAGGATGTGTAGACGTCGAGATCACCATCATTGTCGACGTCGGCCCAGGTATTACCAAGCGAGCCAACTCCCTGATTTCCCAACGCACCAGCGGTTGTATCTTTTTCGAATTCAGCATAGCCGCTTTCGACCAGCAGGTTACGGTAGAGAACATTATCTGCGCCCGCGCCAATATTGCTGGCAAAGGCGTCAAGATCGCCATCCCCATCATAATCTACCCAGCTGATCCCAAGTGTTCTTGCTGAATCTGCTTCGATACCGCTGTCGGCCAATCGCGTGAAGCTTTGTGCCCACAGCTGATGTCCCATGAGTAAAAACATGACAAACAATACCACGCAAAGGCGGCGCATCTCAGCAGCCTTCATCCCCATGTTAGACCTTTGCCGTTTCCTGTAGTTCATAAGAATTCTCCTTTATGGTTTAATTGTAGGGGTTAAGGGAAGCTAGGAGAAATTCCTGGGGAGCGATGTACCCATTTGTGGAGAGAAAAACCGGCAAAATCGGAAATGATGGGTAGATTTGGGTAAGACCGCAGGAACAAAATCGCTTGGCGGCATGATAGGCCATATGTGGTATGTACCTGAATTTAAACAGGTTGTCACAAAATTGATAGTTGCTTTCGGCCCAAAAGTTCCACCCCTTGTTAAAATCACTGATTGAACCTGTTTCTTGTAATGCGTTGTTATTTATGGTTTTACGAAAGAATGGCTTTTTGGCAGGCTATTTGTTTAATGTAAGGATAGTTTGTTCACAAACACCTCCTGTAAATGCAGTGCCCGGTGATTTGCCATGGTCACCGGGTACTGATTTTTTTCTACACTTAAGGGAATCCATCATGAAGTACGATACAGTATCATCAAATAGACAAAATGGTCGCGTAAGCGAACGTGATTATACACTAAATGGTAGAATTACGCCGGAAGTATTGGTTGATCTAGGCTTTACCAAGCTGGCCAACGGACAGTTTGAAATGGAAAACGATTCCACTGTTTTTCTCTGCTACTTCCTGGATAATGATACAGTTGCCTTGAATAGAATGCTGAAATCCTTGCCTTTGCATTCGAACATTGGCTACCATCACTCTTCGATTTCATATCGCGTTACAACCATTGCTGAGTTGTCAGAATTATTGAAGTAAGCGATTCGCCGGGTTTAGAACCCAGACTGAAGTATTACAAGCCAGATCTATTCGGAATAGGTCTGGCTTTTTTGTTATATGACCTTCTAGTCTTCGACGTTCTTTGGGCCATGAGTTCCTATCGATTGTCATTCCCGAATGCAGTCATCGGGAATCCACCTATACGGAGCTAATGGATGCCCGATAAACACACTCGGGCATGACAGATCCTTTCACAAAATGCCCTATTCTTTTAGTCTTAACCCACCCCTACGTCCCCTCCCACGAGGGGATTTATGGGTGGGTTAAAAGTCAGTCTGATTAATCCTCCAAACCTTAATTGAATATTCCTCAAGAAAAATGCATTTTTTCCTAAAGTATTTATTCTTCCCTACGATGATGAATTCAACCACATGATAGTATAGATCAGTTTTGACTACTGGTGATCCCGAGTCGCCAGTCTGTCACGAAACTCCTCTTCTGGAAAAGGCATCTGTGCATGGTAGTATCGTGCACGGATGCCTTACCGGTTTTTAAGCCTTTCCGCCTTCCAGCTTGTCATTTTCCGCTCATGTTTGTAGTTTCCAAGCGTTTTAGCCCTATAGATATACATATCGGCCATCTCGAGGGGAACGACATAATGATCAGTTCTGAGTTTATATCCCGACACGACGTGTTTCAGCGAAAGGGACGTGAAGCTGCCAGGCAGTCCCTTTACTATCTGCGTTTATTTGCTGAGCCCGGTGTTAGTGAGGAAGATCGTCAACTGGTTGAAGGCTATGCTCGCTATGGATATCGTCAGATTCGCGCCTTAATTAATGGTGTGCATCTGCAATCCGCATATTGGAATCGCGATGCCCTGCTCGAGCAGGCTGACGATGCTGAAAAAGAACGCCTCAATGTTATATTCGCTGAAGTAGATCAATGGCAGGATATGATCCGCGATCCCCTCAATAAAAATCCAAAGCTGGTTCAAAAAGATGCAGCCGTATTGACTGCGGCGTTTGAGCGATTCCTGGAAATGACGCGTAAGCCAGCCTGGTATCGACCGGATAATGCATTTACATTGAGCGACGGCTTTCGCTATATCAGCAAGAATCTGGCATTTATTCTCAGTGGAATCGCAGCCCTGGTGATTGCCTTGTTTGTGCCGGCTGTTCGCAATTTGCTCCTGAATATGGGATGGCAGGCAATCCCGATGGTTCTGATTTTCCCTTTTGTATATCTTCTTATCCGCTATATCGGCCGACGCATGTTTCCTATTGGTCGCGCTGCCGTGGACTCATTTACGCGGGTAAAGTATCCCAGCATCGAACCGGAAAAAGGTATCAGCCGCTTTCCGTCGACTACCGCTTTTTCCAGCAGGGTATTTAAAGGGATTGCCTTGGTGCAATTTGCGCACCTCTTTGCCTTGGGTGGCATCATCCTGGCCGCATATATGTTCTGGCCAGGTCTTTCGAATGTGCTACCGAATACCGCCCTCTCGGTTTTTATTCTGCTTTCCGTTTTATATTTGCTGGTTATCGCCGGACATTCGATGGATATCGTCGATTTTTATGATGTGCGGTCTACGCGCTTTCAAATTTTGACTGCGGCATTCTTCCTGTTGATAGGGGCGACGTTAACGCCCTATGGCATTCACCTGACGGCTGCTTTTTTGGCTGTGGTTGGATTGATATTTCTGGCGTATTACATCCGGCGAAGAGCCCTGCGATTCCGCCTGATTCTTGCCATCCTGTTTTTGATTGGTGCATTCGCCATGGCGTTGAACCTCTTGACGCGTCAGCGCGAGGCGTGGAATATTAACAATTATGAAAAGCAGAATCTGGAGCGTATTACTGAAGCGGAGTGGCCCCATGGCGGTGTGGAAGAAGGGCCGCCGATTGTTCTCGTTGCTGCCTCCGGCGGTGGATCGCGGGCGGCGATATATTCTGCCTTAATGCTGCGCCAATTGAACAAGGATTTTCCGGAGATCGCCGGACAGCTTCAGGCGATAAGCAGTGTGTCCGGCGGGAGTTTGACCAACGCGGCTTATGTCGCTCGCATGCTTGAGATCAAAGATAAGGACGCCGCAGAAAGGGAAGCGTTCCGGCGAGAGCGATTGAATGATTTGACGCAGGCCGTGCGACAGGATTTTGTTTTACCAACCCTTATAGGCTCGCTGGTTCCTTTCGAAAGTCGCGGGGCGGCGATTGAACACGCCTGGGAAGAAGGCCCCGTCGGATTAAAGACAACCCATCTCAGCGATCTGGCGAAAGCCTGGCGGGTATCGCTTGCGGATAGCGCCGACGTGCCATTTCCCATTCCCATGTTTAACAGCACCAGCCTGGACGGTCACCAGGTCGTGATTTCGCCATTTGACAAAGCTTTCTATACTCGCCCGGAGGTAAATGGCCGGGCTGCGGGAACCAGCAATGCCTATGATCCGATCGATGGTGTGCCGACCTGGGTGTTTTATCGAAACGGCATTTATGGATTGGAAGACTTACTGGCGCAATATGATCCTCGACTCTCTTCATCTGTACGCGGTTCTGCAAATTTCCCATTTGGCTTTCCGTTGATTCAGGTAGAGACGGATCGCCCGCTATTTTTTAGTCCGGATCCGCTGCGACGTGGAGAGCGGCGCAAGACTGTTCATCTAACCGATGGTGGCGCGCTCAGTAACAGCGGGCTGTGGTCGCTAAGCAACCTGATGCTCAATCGTGCCGACGATTTGAAAAAGCGCGGCGTGTTGCTCATTGTTGTCGAGGCCAGTATTCAGCGGCCGTTTTCCGGTGTTGAGAACCGCTTTACCAGCCTCGCAGGCGTAATCATCAATCGTGACCCGATTTCTCAGAATTTACATCGGCGTTGGTTCGATTTGCTGCGAGCAGAATATGGCGATCGCATCGGGATTGTGCAGGTAGATGTCATTCCGCGCGCGGAATATGCAATTATGACCACCTGGGCATTGGATCGCCGTTCTATTGAGCTCCTGGAAGAGTCGTTTGCGATTCGCTGGGACGAGGAAAAGGATAACATTCGTCAGGTCTGGCAGGCCTTGAAGACCGGGGGATCTCCGAAATTCAATATCCGCCGCCCGCCGAGGGATTAATTTTAGACAGGATTACCAGGATTTACAGAATCACCAGAAAAGGTAAAACCCTCTGACACAGATGCACACAGATTTTCACGGATGAAAAACAGGTTAAAAGGCAAAAAACAAAAAACGACTTCCCTTTTTTCGATCTCCTTCCTTATGACTTATCCGTGTGGATCTGTGTTCATCCGTGAAAATCCGTGTCAAAAGGTTTTGGGTCTTTATCTTGTACATCCTGTTAATCCTGTCTAAAACTAAGCATTCAAAATCTTCAACACCTGCTCATGCAACTCCGGTTGCGCTGCAATACAGGACTCTCCGGTTGCAGCCGGGTTTCCCTGCCAGTCGGTTATGATCCCGCCAGCACCGCGAATCAAGGGGAATAATGCCAGTATATCCCAGGGATTCATGATTGGGTCCAGCATGATATCCGCCCAGCCACCGGCAAGCAGATAGTAGCCATAGCAATCTCCCCAGGTCCGCATCAGGCCAGTTTTATCTACCAGCGTTTCGAAGCGCTCCTTGTCCTGGAATTTGGCAATATTCTCGATGTCGGTTGTCAACAGCAGCGCTTTTTCCAAGGGCGGTGCCGGTCGCATTCTCACCACTTTACCATTGACAGTGGTCGTTTCGTTATCTCCAATGCACAGCTTGTTCAGCGCCGGAAGGTTTAGCACCCCGAGTATCGGTTCGCCGTGATGTGACAGGCAAATCAATGTCCCGAACAGCGGCGTGCCGCTGGTAAAGGTAATCGTGCCGTCAATCGGGTCGAGTGCCCAGACATATTCAGCTTCAGTATTTAAATCGGGAAACTCCTCTCCTATGATGCCATGATCCGGGAATTCTTTGGCGATCATTTCGCGCATGATTTCTTCCCCGTCCCGATCAGCGCGGGTGACCGGCGTATCATTGGACTTGGTCTCCACTTCCAGCGACGGTTTGTCGTAATAGGAAAGAATGACTTTCTGGCTTTCCATTGCCAATTTTTCGGCAAATGACTTGAAGTGTTTTATGGACATTGGGGTTTCCTTATGAAGTTCAGCTGAAATCCCCCCTGTATGTCCCCCGGGGGACATACAGGGGGGATTTTGTTACTGTTTTATGTCAGTGCTTTCAGATGACTTGCAAAATCTCGTCAAGTGACTCAATCACCTTCACGCCACTGGCTGCCAGGCGCGGGCGATCTTGATGCTGACTATAAATCAGGCAGCAATCGACACCCATTGCGCTGGCAACCGCCACATCATGCACCGTATCCCCAATCATAACCACATCGGTTGGGTGAATACCAAGCTTGTCGATCAGCATGCGCCCCCGCTCCTCCTTGCCAAACGCATGATGATCCAGTGCGCCGACCATAAAATCGAAGTGATGGTCGAGATCAAAATGCGCCACAAAATTATCGAGTGAAGACTGCTTATAGGCGGATAGAACGGATTGCGACAGGCCCCGTTCATGAACGGCCTTCAAGGTTGGCCGGCTATTGGGGCGGAGTTCGCATTCAAATTTTCGTTCTTCGTATCGCGTAATGAATTCGGTACTCAATTTCTCAAAGGGTTCTTTCTGAAAGTCAAAGCCAACAGCGCGGTAGTAATCGATAACCGGGAAGGAGAAGGTTTGTTCGTATTTTTCAAGCGTAATTGGCGGCATGTCTCGCTTGTCGAGAATCTCATTCATGATGTCGGCACAGAGCCAGGCATCGTCGAATAAGGTGCCGTTCCAATCCCAGATGACGTGTTTGTAGGTGGTCAGTTTTTTCATGTGTAATTTCCAGGGATACTGGATACTGGATACTGGATACTGGATACTGGAAAGTAATTTGAATTGGTCTTGTGGCAATATTTTTTTTGATAATTTCGCTTCAAAGCATCAAGCATCAAGCATCAAGCATCAAGCATCAAGCATCAAGCATCAAGCATCAAGCATCAAGCATCAAGCATCAAGCATCAAGCATCAAG
>JANQRS010000014.1 GCA_028284445.1 Calditrichia bacterium | reverse complement strand
ATGAAGCTTAGCCTTCATGAAAATTCGCGGCTTATTTATATCAATCAATCTCGGAATAAGACCGAGATCTATTTGTATTCCCTAGACAACCAGCTCTTTCGGGTTGATTTCGTGGAAACAATGGTCGCACAATACCAAGCCATTGGGACGCTTTTCTGCTTTTGCAGCAAGACCCAGGAAGCTATGCGTTCCACATTCCTTGTTCTGACATTTTTGCGGCCAGTTGATTTCCATTTTTTCGATATATTCATTTGCTTTCATGAGTCTCAATTTTTTTCTCCTGTCGAATCCAATGATTGTTGTCCTGATTGCTACGTGAACAATATCCAAAATTCGTACCGGGATTTAATCACGAAAGTATAACGTATTGTTAATAATTGCCTTACTGGAATATCACGATTGGTGAAAGTGATGCAGGTTCGGGCAAATAGCTGCACTATGTGCAGGTTCTGCGTTATTTGCCGCAATTTTGGGCTTATTTCAGGGGATTGTCGAAATCGAAACCGAAGAGGCGCGGGTTCTCACCGATGACTGCGGCCGAAATAATGTAGTAGACATAATCGTAGGTCTCGCTTGGAAATTCGGATCGATGATTTTCAAGGAGCTTCCAGAAGTTTCGCTCCCGTGGGTTGCGAGGCAGCTTTTCTATCAATTCTTCGACATTGTGTTCACCCCAGTTGTACGAGGCCATCACCAACAGTCCGGAAGCCTGGGCCTTGGTACGATAAATATCGCTGAGATAGCGGGCAGCAGCCTTGGTCGCCTGATCAATCTTAAAGCGATCATCACGGGGATCATAACGCCGCTCTTCCACCAGTGGTCCGGTCTTGAGGCCGTAGCGGGCAGCTGTCACCGGGATAAATTGCCAGATTCCTTTGGCAATCCCGGAGCGCGTTGGCGGGCCAACTATCTGCGATTTAAAATCGCTCTCCTGGAGCGCCAGATAGAAGAACTGCGGCGGCAGGTCGTTTTGCAGCATAATCTTTGGAATCGTTTTATGAAGGTTGCTTGCCCTGGCGCGCTCAATGGCCTCAGCATAGCGGTCGGTCTTCTGCCAATAACGAATGTAGCGCTTTACCTCGTCCACAAAGCCCGCCGGCATGCTCAACTCGCATTCGCCGAACATACGGGCAATTCGAAAAATCAGACGATCTTCTTCCGACAACTTCGAGTCGTAAACATCCATTTCGGACAAGAGATCGCCGTATTGTTTCTTGAGTTCCTTCTGACTATCACGATTCTTATTTATCAAAGCCAGCAATTCGGGATCATTCGACGACCGCACCGCTTCCTCAAGTCCCTTTAGCTTTAACTCAATTTCCTTCATTGAATAGAAGAGGCCTTCAGCAACCTCGCGATTGTTATCAGACTTCATCATCTGGCTGATAACAACATACGCAGCCAAAATCAAAGTGATCGCTAGACCAATAATGACTCGGGTGTAGCGTTTGCGCTGACCTTCCTGGGCATCATAAATAGCACGGCGGATCATGCGGGTATGATCACCTGCTGTGCTATCATACGGATTACCAAAATAGTGATCTGCGCCTTTAGATTTGGACTTGTCAGGATTTTTCTTGCGGCGGCCTTCAATCTCGATAATTATGGAGGGACCGTTCTTGCCAACAGTCACGCGTTGACTGCCTTCGAGGCGTGCACTGCCAATGCGATGTCGGTGCATGATGGTGCCATTTGTGCTGTTCAGATCGCGCAGCCACCACTCCCCATCTTGCAATACCACCTCGGCATGCTTACGGCTTACCATATCATGTTTCAAAATGACATCGCAGTCATCTTCACGACCGATAATGAAATTGTCCTCGAAGACCAAGGCTTCCTTATCGCTCATCCCTGAAGATGTCTTCACGATTATCCGGGAGTGATTAACGGATTTGTGTTCGCTTGCGCTCATTCTGGCAATGAATCCGGTTTGTATTGTTTGCTCGAACCGACGATTTCAGTCTTACAACGTCAATTGCGGTCAAGGATTATGATAATGGATCAAACGGATCGCCCCTCTTCCCTGACGTGGCCTGTTGGAAGGACACTCCATATATTAGTCACTTAAAATCATTCCAAAATTGATCTCAGTCAAAATAGTGAGGATTTCTGAAGGGCGCAAGCGCCAGCATGACGGCGTGCTGATAGAGGGTCGTTCTGGTAATAATATCGTCCGTGAAGATGCCAATAGCGCCATTGACCTGCTTGGAGTTTGTCTTGCCGAAAAGGATATCGTCTGCCTCGCCAAGCTCCATACCCTCTTTAACCAGTTTCGATACCTTATCGGGAATGAAGAAAGTGCCGGTGCGGCTTTGTGTGGTGCGGTGCTTGTCGCCAATGACAATCCAGGCAAATGCCGCCAGTCGCTCACCGCGCTCTTCAACACCACCTTCCAGGGCAATCCAATAATCCGCCTGCTGCGCATTCATTCTGGCATAGTCGATCCGGTTCATAGCACCGGTCAGGGTTTCCGCATCTGAAAACGGTTGTTCACTCACTCCTGATGGTGTTTTCATGCCCTGGAATTCAAAATTCTGTGCATCCAGCATCGCTTGAAAGCCCAGACGCGCGGCATCAATTTTGACCGGATTCATTGAAGCAACCATAACAAGTTTTGACATGGGTATTCCTTAACGCAAAGACACGACCTGAACGTTTTCCAGAACAATTTCCGAGACTTTTTCCAGGCTGCCGTTTTCGAACAGTTTTGCAAGCTCGGTCAGTTCAGTATCCGCAGCAGGGCCTTTATAATTGTGGTAATCAACAAAGCGCAATCCATTTACGAAGCGGGCATTATATGCCTCACGAAAGCGGGTTCCACCCCCATCAACGTGAAAGGAATAGGCGAGATAGTCGAGGTGATTGCGCTCGCGATGCATCCAGTATACGTAACGATCTTCGAAATCCTTCCCGCCGCCATCTTCCCGAAAGGTCACTTCAATCATATTGTAAGGCTCACCCTTTACGGTTGTTTCACCGAGATATTTTTTCTGCACTGCCGGGTCGTTAAGGGGCGACGGCAAAAGCGCAAAATACATGACCGAGTTCAGCGAATTTGAATAGCGGCTGATTTCTGACGGTGTTAAGGTCACACCAACATCATCTATGCAACGAAAGAAAAAGTCGTTACCCATAAGATCATCGATTCGACCGCTACTGTCAACCTGAGTGCGCCGATAGATAAATACGTCACCGTTTCGCTGTGCAGTATAGTGCCGACCCCGAAAATCAAAATCCACCATTGCCGCGCGATACAACTCACCCCCGTGCCTATTGATCACAGCATCAACTATTGCCTGCGGATCGGGGTCGGAGGTGCAAGCCGCAAGGAGAGTGGCCAGGAAAAGGAGAATTTTTGACATGTCGTTGTGTTTCATAGCAATTCCGGTTGATTGGTTAACTGGTTGACTGGTTATTTGTTCGTTTCCGACTTCTGATATTGATACTACCATATTTAAGACTGTCCCCCCTCTATCTCCCCCCGGGGGGAGATAGAGGGGGGACAAAATCCACAAACCGGTCATTTACCATTCAACCAATCAACCATTAAACGTTCTTACTCCTCAATAACAATATGCGGTATTTCCGACAGCTGCCAATCGAGCACCAGGCCCACGCCAAGGCGATGGGCATTTTTGTAGCCGTAGAGTTTCTGTGCCAGATACAGTGCCGGTTCAAAGCTGAGTGCTCCACCAACCGACGTGATGTATTTACCGTGCGACACAAAATTGACGTTCGTCTTTACCTTCACCTCCGGAAACATTTTCTGAAGTCGTTCTCTATCGGATGGAAAAGTTGTGGCAAGGCGGCCGTTCAACAGGCCAGTTGCCGCCAGCGGAAAAGCGCCGTCGCACAGGGTCATTACATATTCCGCCTTTTCAGCTGCGTACCGAATCCACTCCATATAGCGTTTGTTCTTCAAATCGGCATCCATGCTATTCTCTGTACTGGGAATTACCAGAATGTCTATATCCGGTACATTCGCAAATGAATAATGGGGCGTAATCGTCAGCCCCTCCGAGGTAACGAAAGGTTTTCCATCCGGCGTGACCACAAAGCATTCGATATAGTTGAGCGAATCGCGATAGATAGTATGTTGAAGAATATCATATGGTGCCGTCAGCTCCGAATTATACACTTTATCGAGGCAAACAAAGCCCGCCGTTCGGATCACAGCAGTCCGGGATTCAGTTGTATTCTGCGCAAAGAGCGCCAGCGTGTTAAACAACAGGCAGGCCAATAAGAGATAAATTCGCTTCATCAGTCACCTTTCCAGGGCTTCATAAACGGCGGTGGCAATTACCATGTGTCCGCTTTGATTGGGATGCACCGGCTCCGGGCAAAAATGAGACGGCGGACGATAGTCCAATTGGCGCTGGAAAAGCTGATGCAAGGGAATATGACGGGTTTGATAACGCTTGCTCATCTGTTCAACAATTTGCAGATATTCCGGTAACTCCTTTAGCACGCGCTTCTCCTGCGCATCTTTGGTTTCCGGCAGCGCCAGGTAAAAGGGATCAATTAGCAGGATCTGACATGACGGCAGCGCCTCATGCGTTCGGGCCAAAATAGCGGAATAGCTATTGCGGTATGTTTCAGGATCAACGCCATAAGGGTCATTGCCTATCGCGCTGTGGAGATCGTTGATGCCAATTTTGATAGACAGCCAATCCGGTTTCAGGCGCAAGACATCGTTATTCCAACGATCTTCGAGACCGGTTACCCGGTCTCCACTGATACCCTTATTGATAATTCGAATGTCTTTTTCCGGCTCGCACGCAGTGAGCATTTCCGAAAAAAGACGCACATATCCGTGCCCAAGCGGACCATCCCCGCCCATGCGACCACAGTCCGTAATGCTGTCACCAATGAAGAGCAGGGTTTGTCCGTCTTTAAGTTTCGTTCCCATCTTAGTTTACAACCCTTTGCGCTTGTTCAGGATTCTTGGCTTCTTTCACATAGGTGTTAAACCATTCAATCAGGTTTTCAATGTAATGAATTCTATGGGCGCGCTCAAGGATGCCGTGCGGCTCACGTGGATACATGATCAGTTTGGACGGCGTGCCGGTCAGTTTTAAGGCGCTGTAGAGCTGCATGCTCTGCTCAGGATGCACGCGCAAGTCTTTCAAGCCATGCACCACAAGGGTCGGGGTCTTGGCATTTTGAATATGGTAGAGCGGAGAGCGCTCCCAGTGTAAATCACGCTGGTCATACCAGTAGCTATTCCAGTGCACCAGGGCCATCTCATGGGGAATATCTGTTGTGCCGGAGAATGAAATCCAGTTGGTTAGGCCGGCTGCTGCTGAAGCCGCTTTGAAGCGTTCGCTATGCTTGGTTGCTGCCCAGGCTGAAAAATAACCGCCATAGGACCAACCGGCTGTTCCTACCCGATCATTATCAACCAGGCCGCGCTCAACAAGGGCGTCGATGCCGGCGAGCACG
This sequence comes from Calditrichia bacterium, assembly GCA_028284445.1. Classification (GTDB taxonomy): domain Bacteria; phylum Calditrichota; class Calditrichia; order RBG-13-44-9; family J075; genus JANQRS01. Next base: position 83,490 of record JANQRS010000014.1, on the reverse strand, counting down.
TCTTCGAATTCTTTGCCACCAAGGTCATCATGGTCGGCTTTGGTAAAGGCAACACCGCGCCCACCGCTGCCCCGATAATTTGGCTCCAGAACCATATACCCGTTCGCCGCCAGGACCTGCACGGGATAAGTCGGACGGGTATTCCAGCCATTCAAGCTGACGCCTTCAGGGCCACCATGAATTTGCAGGATCAACGGATACGCTTGACCCGCCGTGTAATTCAAGGGATAAGTCAGGACACCTTCAATCTTAAGACCGTCCTTCGCCTCCCAAGTCACCACTTCCTGGCGAGCGAGGTCATAGTCTGCCAATTGGGGATTATGGTTTGTAAGGCGCTTAAATTGACCTTTGGAAGCATTGCCAGTGAACAGCTCCGGTGGATGATTGGGGCTGGCAGCAGCAACAGCTACTCGTCCACTGGCGGCATGCGAAGATACTGAACCGAGAATCAAACCACCAAGGTCAACCGCCTTACGCTTGCCGGATTTCGCATCTACGCGCGACAGTGCCGATGCCGTGCCGGCATTTTCCTGGAGCAATATTGTCTTGTTGTTCAGCCAGGAAATACCGGTTGCGCTGCGCTCGATATCGCCACTGAGGTTCTTCGCTTCACCACCATTCGTAGACACCACGAAGAGGCTCTGGGCCAGAGGATCACTCAAATCCACGGCGTTCAGGAAAGCAAGCCAGGCCCCATTGGGCGAATAGGCCATCGGTCCCATCTTGCCAACCGTAGCAGCCAGGTCTGTTGTTTTATCATCAGCCAGGGAGACCTGATACATTTTACTAAACATCATCGTCGCATCAATCCCTGCCTCACTTGCGGCCTGGAAAGCGATGGACTTGCTATTCGGGGACCAGGTAAAATTGGAGACGAAGAGATCATCGCCACTCAAGGAACGGGATTCACCACTCGCAACATCATATACCCAAAGACGGCTTACCAAGGGATTGTGATCATATACGATCCAGTCCTTGCCGGCCTTTTCATCGCTCATCTGCTCCGGTGATTTTCCATCTGTCGACATAAAGGCGATCGACTTGCCGTCCGGCGACCAGGCATAGCGGGCAATCGTTTCAGGATGATCGGTAATCGGAAGCGTGGCGCCACCATTCAGGGGTACCTTATAGATTTGGCCCTTGTCGCTAAATGCTTTGCGAACGCCAAGGAATGTCAGGTAGCGGCCATCCGGCGACCAGGCAATACTGCTCGAGCGCATCCCGGAAGGCGTAAACTGGCGCGGATCGCTTCCGTTGATATCGCTTACCCACACTTCCTGATAATCGCTTCCGTACGCATCTGCGTCACTGCGGGGTTTCACTACCGTATATGCAATGGTCTTACCGTCCGGGTGAAGGGCCGTTTGACCCACCCGCTGCAGATCGGCCACAGCCTCCGCCGTCATCCCCTTCTTTTGGGCAACTGCAGGCCCGCACAATAGCAACAAAGCAGCCATGCCTAACAAACTAAATCGCAACAAGCGTCTCTCAAATCGCTTCACACGAATCTCCTCTCTGTAAATAATGTCTCTTAAACAACAATATCAACGCACAGCAGTAATCAATTCCGGATAGTCAGTAAAGATGCCATCAACGCCCAGTTCTTTCAGGTATTCGATGTCATCCGGAAAGTTTACCGTATACGCAAAAACCTTCAGGCCACGAGAATGCGCATCCTCCACAAAGGGCCGATCAACAAAATCGCCGGCAACATTGACAGAGTAGGCATCCAGCGCCTGGGCAAATCGAGCGTAATGCAGTGGAATTGAAGCAGTGAGCGCCCCAATGGGAATTTTGGGTTGCAATACATGCGCTTCATGTAATTCGGGGTGGTTAAATGAGGAAATAAGAAATTGATCGTAGGTCAAGTCGCTGTCATTGACAAATGCTTCTATGGCGGCAACAACAGCCGGCGCAGTGTCCGGCCCCTTTAGCTCAACATTGATACCAGCAGCACCTTTCACCGTTTCGAAGACTTCCTTCAGGAAAGGAATCTTCTCTCCTTTCCCGGCATCAAGGGAGCGCAGATAATCAATTGTTTTGTTGTGCAAGTAACCCTGGCCGTTGGTAGTACGTTCAAGCCGATGGTCATGGAATACAATCAGTTCACCGTCGACCAGGTAGACATCAACCTCGATCCAGTCGACATTCAGTTCCAGCGCCTTCCGCACCGATAGGAGCGTATTTTCCGGCTCATGTCCTCTGGCGCCGCGATGACCGATGCAAATCATAGTTTATGCTTTCGAAGATCGCGGGAGTCTTAGCTCCAATAGCGGGAGCATTCTCCCAGGTGGTTGTGATTCGAGGAAGCCAATTTGTTCAGCCCCCATTTTGGTGTAGAAACCGGCTGCGTTAGGGTCTGCCAGGATTTGTATCTTCTTGACCCCCTTTTCGGTAGCGGTTTCGCAAGCGTGCTCAAAAAGGCGCTGCCCTACTTTTTGCCCCATATGTGCAGGAACGACCCACATGTGATCCAGTTCGCGAACCACGTCGCTACCGGTAAGGGCATAAAAACCAATGAGTTCCGACTTGTGTTCAGCGCAGTAAACGATGTGCCGTTCGATAAATTCCGGACGAACCAGCAAGTCTGCTCTCCAGAGCTCCATCAGCTCTTCCGGATATCCCCAATAGGCTTTCGCCTGCCGGGTTATCTGACTCAACGCCTCGGCATCATCTGAAACTGCTTCGCGAATTTTAATTCTCATACCAATCCTCTGCCCAACGCACGTCCTTGCTATGCCCTGAATAATCATGAAAGTAGGGATTAGACTAAAGCGAAACAAACAAAAAAGAATCCTACTTCCGCACCCGGAAAAGACGATATGCCAATTTCCGCGCAGCCAACGCATCATTTGGATCCACCATTCCCTGGGCTACCGTCTCGCGATTCATCACAACCTGAAATCCCAGACGGCCTTCTTCACCATTGAAGAATTGAACTTCCGGATAATTCTCACGGTCATTCGGTTCCCAATCAATATTATATGCTGATAAGTTATCGAGGATATTATTGAACTGGGGATCATCTTCATTTAAATCTTCGGCACGTTTCACCTTGAAGCGCATTTCAATATTTGAGAAAGGAATGAGTTGCGGATAAAAACGATATAACTCATTCAGATGAAACTCGGCCTGCGGCTCCCAGCCTTCATCAATTGCAATCTTGGCACAATTCTCATGAACCCGGGCAATCAGCAGCTTTTCATACTCCTGATTTAGTTTCGGATCGCTCAAAATGGTTGTGAGCATATCAAATGCTCTTTCGCTCTCCCCTTCTTCTATAAGCAATTTGCCGAGGAAGTAGCGATAATAGCGATCAAGATTCTCGCGGGGATCGGTCTTTTGCAATTCCGCCAGACGTGTTTGGAAAAAGCCATTGCTGAATTTCTGGATGATTGTCCATAGCTCGTCGAAGGAAATGATCGACTCGGTATGGAACAAGTGATAATAGACGATATCCCGTTCCGGATTGAGCGCCAGTTCATTTGCCAGGTCGTATGCGAACGAATAGCGATCCCAAGTGAGCTTTGGCACCGCCGTCAGCCAATCCCAGCTAAACCAGTAATTGCGATCTTCGAATTTGTAGGCATTGTCTTCGAATTTCGCCTTCATCAGCCGCAATGCCTTCAGCATAAAGCGATACTGATCCTCCCTAAAAGAGGTATTGAAGTGAACTTCGGAGAAATTTTCTGCTTTATCGAGCGCGCGGCCTGCTTCGTCGGTCATACCGGCATATAAATACATCCGCGCCAGACAGAGATTATCCCACCCGTAGCCGATGGTGAAACCGTTCTTATCGCGTTCTTCGCGCAGCTTGGCTGCCCCCTCTAACGGTTGGCCTTTATAAACAAAGATAGTGGAATACCCCTGCCAGTGTCCACCACGGCTCTTGGAGCCATTGTCCTTCACTTTACCAAAATATTCTTCCGAGGTTCGAAAATTGATATCTGCGTGATAGGTATAGCCAAGGTTAACATTTTTGGCCATGTTTTCATCGCCGTCCATTTGCATGAAATACCGTGCGGACAACGCCGGTTGAAAATTATAGCCATAGAGAATGCCGCGGGTATTTGCAACAAAATCCGGCGGACGTTTGACGAACGCGTTATTGAAATAGTTGTAAAATCCGCCCATTCCCTGATAAGCAGCAAGAATTTCCCGGCGCATATAGGGCACAGCTCGCTTGTATTTCTGCTCAAGCGAATCGGTATAGAGGAAGGCGGTCTTCATATTCTCTTCAATTGAATCCTTCAGGAAGGGATATTTCTCGCTGGTATAAATACGGCTCCGGAAATATATCCAGGCAAGTCCCTGGTAAGAGCGAAAATCAAAAACCAGGTTGTCGTCGCGCATCCTGGTAAGCGCTGCATAAGCGGAGTCGGGCATTTCCAGTGAGATGAATACTTCAGACAAGGTGCTGGCGAGCGTATAGTAGTCAATTTGGCGCAGTATTTCACGCCAGGCACCGGCATAGATATCAGAACGGGTATAGCGACGGGAAATACAGTAACCGTAATCTCTCTTGAAGGCCGCAAGCGCTTTCCGCAGTGGCTGAACGGCGCGTTTTAAGCCCGTGAATTCTTCTGCGCGATCATAATAATGAAAGCCTTCGATCAGATGCGTCACATAATAGGTGCTGTCAAGCTGCTTGGCGCGATTCGCCCGTTTGATCGCCTCGGCAGATTTATAGTCGAAGCCCCAGCGCAGGGTATCGATGATCTCACGCGGGGTTGTTGGCTGCGGCACCTGGGCCTGGCCGGCTGCGGCCGCCAGAAAAGCAGCGATAATCGCTGCGAAAAGAATTTTATCCCACCATTTTGTCATGAGAAATAACAGTTGTTACGTGTTTGTTGATAGTTATTAGATCCACATCCCCCTTTATCCCCCTTCGAAGGGGGATAAAGGGGGATGTAAAGGCATGTCAGTCTGCTAGCCTTTTCCCTATCGCGTCAAAAAAACCAGCCAGTTTCTGCTCGTCCAGCACATCGTCGCTTCGGACGCTGCTACACAGGTCTAGCCCAAAGGGCCGCACTTTGATGATGGCCTCGCGCACGTTGGTTGCCTTCAAGCCGCCGGCCAGGAATACCGGCACTGAAACCGCTTCACAAATTCGACGGCTGACATCCCAATTGTGAACGCGACCGGTACCCCCTAATTCCTTGACGTCGAGATTCGGATTGCCGGAATCGAGCAAGATGCCGTTCACCAGCGGGGCGACAGCCACCGCTTCGTCAATCGATGATTCATCGACGACATGAATAACCTGCACAATAGAAATGCCCGGCAAGGTATTGCGAATTTCGATCAGATCATCTTCTGGAACCGCATCGCAAAGCTGCAACGTATTGGTGCGGCAGCGACGCTGTTGCTCAATGATGCTCTCTGCATCCTGGCGACTGGTCAGCAAGAAAGTACCGATAGCAGGTGGCACGGTGGCGGTAATTTCAGCGATGGTAGCTTCGTCAACCACGCCCGGTCCACTGGGCATCTCCGATACCAGCCCCAGTGCAGCAGCGCCGTAGTTCACAGCCATCTGCGCTTCATCGACCGACTTAATGCAGCAAATTTTCACACGCGGTTGTCGAGCCATGTTATCTATCCAGTTTGAGATTTGCCAATCGCTGCAATTCCCTGCTGACAATGCCACTGAGAATTTGATTGCCTTCTTCCGGATTCTTGAAAATCAGGCGGTGATTTAATATGCCATGCGCCAGCCCCTTGACATCATCCTCGATAACGTAGGAACGGCCATTCAACAGGGCAAAAGCGCGTAAACATCGCAAGAATACAATCCCACCACGGGTCGAGGCGCCGAGGCGAATACCGGCATCGTTGCGCGTTGCACGAACAATATTCGATACCGCAGCCACAATCTCCGGATGGATATGCACCTTTTCAGCAGCATTGCGCAGATCGAGGATTTGCGCATAATTGACCACCGGTTCAATCGTCTGCGGAATTTTGTTGATCTGCAAATAGTTGTTGTAGATTTCCACTTCCTTGTCTTCCGAAGCGTATCCAAAGTTCATCTTCATGAAAAAACGGTCAAGCTGCGCGGCCGGCAAGGGATAGGTACCTTCAAATTCAATCGGGTTTTGCGTAGCGATCACAAAGAAAAAGTCGTCAAGTTGATAAGTCGATTCACCAATAGAGATTTGATTTTCGGCCATACATTCAAGCAGGGCCGACTGAACTTTTGGTGAGGCACGATTGATCTCATCCGCTAACACGATATTGCTAAACAGCGGCCCGGGCTTAAAGAGAAAGTCTTTATTCCTGTCATCAAATACGTGAGTACCGATCAGGTCCATCGGCAAGAGATCCGGCGTAAACTGGATGCGCTTGAATTCGACATGCTTGTGATCGTCTTGCTGGCTGCTGTGTGCACCAGCTATCGAAAAGGCCAGACTTTTGGCCATAGAGGTTTTTCCCAAACCGGGTAAATCTTCCAGCAAGATATGCCCACCGGCGACCAGGCAGGTAAGCACCTTGCGAATTTGCTCATCTTTACCGCGAATAATTTTGCCAATATTAGCCGTAAGTGTGTCAGCAATCTGCTTATGCGCCGTAATCTCATCAACCGTTGGAGCGGCTACGTCACTCATTTTTTCCCCTTTATTCTCATTTCACAAATAAAAATCGAAGCGTTCTGATAAAATTCAGGAAATTCTTAATTACGTCCCAGCGCGAATAGGGCTGGAAAACCTTATCCCGAAAGTTCTGCGTAAACCTGTCTACAAACTCCGCCTCTGAAGTGGCTAAACCTTGCGGCGAATATTTCGCCTTCAAATAAACATTCATAAACTGGCTAAACTCGGTACCAAAGGTCGGATCTACTGTATCCTTGGCAAATTCCAGCGGTGTTTTGACAGTGCGATAGATGCCGAACTGATGTAAGACCATCAGAGCATATCGATATACCCAGTAGAGGCGAGTATTATCCTTGCTGGAGCCAATACGCCAATTCAGGAAGAGATAAACGAAAAGCGCCAGCGAAGCAAGCACCAATGCTGCAATCAGCACGATCCACAACAAGGTCCAGAGCACCTGATAAATTAGCGGCGTTTCCGGCAGTTGCAGAGTAACCTTATCTACCGGAATTTGCTCCGGAAAGCTATTCTTAAACCAGTTCGGAAACGGTTCGGTGGCCAAATATGGCTTGATGGCCTGCAAGACTTTATCAGACGACTCCGCAGCAATCAACATGGAATCACCAACCTGCAACTCAGGTAAAGCAATCACTTCATCATCAACCTGAATCTTCCCATCTTTGGGTCGAATGGTCACAGAGGGAATCAGACGCTGATCCACCGGGTAATTCTTACCGCGATACTCAATTTTAGTCGGGGCAACCACCAGCGAGCTTGAATCACTGCTGAAGGATTTGATACGTCCGTCAACGGCAAAGATCAATCCCTCGTCTTCTTCGTTCTCTTCTTCTTGGTATACGATAATGGCTTCATCAACCGGAATTGGCTTCGGAAAACGGCGATCCATCCAGGAAAGAATATCACCATAACGAGAACGATATTTAGGCAGCTTTTCCAGGTCATAATTAAAGGAATAGGTGGAAAGGATCATCTTGCGATTATCCTCAAATTCGCCAATCCGCACCTTCTCGTTGTCGATGGTAACGGTGCCATCATCCGGCCTAATCTCGATAATTTTGCTGTCAGCATCATCGATATCAAATTCATCTTCCTTATAGGTCAACTTATAAGGACGAATAAAAATACTGCTGGAGTCACCACCGATTCCGGTGACTTCACCCAAGACACTCAGGACCGGGCTGCGCGCATATTGCGGCGGCGTGGCGTCCGGCTTTGGCGGGGTCATCGATTCGTTATCGTCGCTGGGGGTAGTATCAAAATCAATCCAGCCATAGCCGGGGAAATAAACTTCCAGCCAGGCGTGGCCCTGATCGGCGTACACCCAATACCAGCCGGTGTTCTTATTACTGCGATCATAAATGGCGTACCCAACCGCCATGCGACAAGGGATGCCCGCTGCACGCAGGAGCAGCACGGTTGCTCCGGCAAAATAGGTGCAATAGCCTTTCTTGTTATCGAAAAGGAAGTAGTGCATAAACGACTGTTCAGCACTCGGCGGAGAACCTGGTTCCAATGTGTACGTAAAAATAGGCTTGCCTTCTTCATCCGTGGCAAAGAAATAATCAATAATCGCCTGGACCTTATGATAGGGATTGTCGATCCCGGCGGTAATTTCCTTAGCGAGATTAATGATAAGCGAATCGCTTTCATCGATCTGGGTATAGTAGCGCATGAAGGTACTATCAAGCTTCTCGTAGCCGCCGATATTTTCGAGGGTCTGCTGACGCATCTCGCGATAGGCCATCAGTTCCGGATTGCTGCTGCTAAACACAAATGGCGGCAAGTTGAATAGTGAGATATTCGATTTGCTTTGATAAACCGTATGAAAGGTCTCTTTATCTTCCGGCGGCACCGGCATTTTGCGATAAGAGTAACCGGTATTGGGCGCCACAAAAGCATCCGGCGACAATGTTTGAATGTAAACAGTTGACGTGACATCCTTGCGCTGCGCAAAGCGTCGGGTTTCCGCTTCAATCACTGAATCTTCCACGGAGAAGCCAATCGGCACATCCCGAGTGGACGGTGAAAACAGATCGCTGGGAATCGCCGACGGCGGATAGGGATCCAACACAAATTTTTCGGTGCGTGGCTCAAAACGATTCAAGACAAAGCGCCGGAAATGGAGGGGCATGGGAATCTTACCACCATCGCGTGTCGGGAAAAAATTGTCGATATAGGTGCAGAAGACGGTTTCGTCGGACAGCTTTACTTCCGGTAAGAGCTGCGCATAGTCGTTAAGATCAAATTCAGGTTGATTCGTGCCTTGATTATAAGTCTTCTTCAGGAAGCTCGCGGAGTTGGCAACGCCTTCCTGTAGTTTCTCTTCCAGGAAGTCCGGGAAGCCAAATAAGAGGATGTAAGCAAATGGCGCCATCAGAATCAGCAGGAGAATGGCAGCCAGGGAACCGCTCTTGCGAAGAACAACGAAGAAATTTCGGACGTCGAAATTTTCAAATTTCGCCAGCATCTCATTGATAAAAATAATGTAGACCGCGTAAAACAGCACAGGGGTGAAGATCAATGCCAAAGTGGTGAATAGGCGGAACAGCAATGAGCCCTCGGTAAATATGCTGGTGCTCATCCAGCGAACAACATCGACGTTCATCAGGTGTGAGGCATCGGGAAATTCACTGACAATGCGCGAACCGGCAACCAGCAGAACTGCCAGCGCAGCAATCCAGGGAAAGATTTTCACACGCGCAAATCCGAAACCGACCAGCCAGGCAGCAACCAGCGCTACAGAAAGCGATAGAAAGGAGATGCTATAGTAAAGGGCATCAAACTCCCCGCTACTGTTTGAGGACATGAGTTGGTATACCGCCCAAAGCACGCCCACGAGCGCCAGGAAAGTGATTGAGAAACGCACATTTTGCGCATAGAGTAAATATGATATAATCATGCCGGCACTGAAAACCAACATAAATCCCCAGGGATCGGCATGCAATTCTGCAGTGCTGAACATCCACAGCCACCACAGGTAGCCAACAACCAGAATGGTCGGTATCAGCTTAAAAGCAGCATTGGTGACAACTGCCAAAAACGACTTCCTTGACTGGCTCATACTTCTATTACCGGTAATTTTGTTTGCTGGATCTGTTGTTTTATGGTCACGCTATTGTCGTCGATATACTTTACGGTTGAACGCGACGACAGTTTCCTCCGCGCTTCATCTAAGGGTTCAAGGGCGTCGACGAAAAGCAGTCGTTTAAAGATCGACGGACGGGGGATTTTCCGCAGAGAATCATCAACATCGTAAAAGCAAAGGTTCAGGTTTGAGGTGCGTCCGGAGCGCAGCCGCTCGAGATCTGCAGAGGGACAAAACGACGAGAACACCACCAGGTTGGTACCGCCGCGCAGCTTGTGATAATTATTGAGCAGAAAACGATCAATCGGTTGATCTTTCTGCCAACTGGACACGCTGATGGTATGCAGGATCTGCTGATACTCATCAACCAGTTGATAGTGATTTTCAATGGTCTGATCCGTAAGCAGTTTAACGGTGAACTCCTGCTCAAGAATGGAATCGACAATTTGGCGCAGCTTCTCCTTATATATGTCCAGCACAAACTGCTTCAGCTCCAGCGAGGTTTCCGCCGGGGAGCCATCGTAGAAGCTGGCCAACACGTTAATATTGGATACGTAGGGGAAGTTGCGATCCGGAATCCGCACCGTCAGTTCGCGGCTGCGGGCATAGTTTTTCCAGATGATGCGGCGAATATCATCGCCGGGAGCATACTTTTTATAATCCAGCAATTCACCTTTCGAGAACTTATGCTGGATGACCTTTACAATAGGGTCTTCGGCCTTATCGGTGTTCATTTCGATGCGATTGTCGTCCACGCGAGCCGGGCCGGTAAAAACACCCAACTGCTCCTTCTCATAGAAGGGCAGCGAAAAAAAGTGAAAGACATCTTCAAAGAAAACAAAGCTGCTATCTATGCGATAATCACGAACGTTATCCAGCTCAATTTCGTCGGTCGCATAGCGGCCGCTGATTTTGTCGCGCTGACGCAATCTGCGATCGAGCAGGATGTCGCGAGTTTCCTTGCCATCATCAAATACCAGCTTCGATTTCAAGAACCCGAATAGTGGCTTGTGCACACCGGGAACGGCAATATCGACCGGCACCTTGCCGGCAGTGGGATTTTGATCGGCAAAACGCACTTGCACGATGTCGGCATCGTGCCCCTTTTCAAGCACACGCTTGCGGAACCAGAACAGCAGATATGGCGGTAAAACCGTCGCCAAACTTACCAGCAGCAACGTCCCGGCAACGGCGAGGGTAATAATACTGAGGATAATCTGCACACGTGCACTATCCCCCTGGAGCGCAGAAAACTGGTTATAGGCTTGCATTGCTACGAACACAACCAGGGCCAGGAAGGCAAAGTTCTTACGCAGAAATATGAAGTTTGTATAGTATTTTAACCGTTCCGGCCAACGCATCATTCAATAATCCACTTACTGGGTCTAAAAGGTTAGATGATAATATTAAAGTATTGTTCCCAAAGCAATTGATAATTGATGGGTGGCACTTGCTGAATGGGCAAATATGCAAAATGGTAAATCTGCAAACGTGGCGGTTGGCGGGGAAAGATTGAAAAAGGAAAATTGAAGATTGCACAAAATGGAGATTGGAGATTAGAGAATTAGTCTGGCAAATGACGCTGGCAAGGAGATGGCATTTTTACAGTGATAGAGCTGACACCAGCAGCGATAGCAACATCGATCCGGGCAGCACGTTGCTTGGCGACTTTCTTGTCTCTGGTCCTCAGACTGCGCTCATGCTTGCGACCGTTAACATAGAATGCGTAATACCAGTTGCCGCCCTGCTTCTTCTGTCTGAAGTGTCCCATGTCAATAAAGATAGAGGCTTTAGGGGGGATGCAAGGGAAAAGGGGCCAAGGCAAATCGATCTAGCCCATGTTTTGCTCTGCTTGATGAAGCCATTGCTCAAGCTCTGTCAAGATATCGACAAAAAACGAGAGTTCATTGGAGTCCGCCATGGCAAGGTCTTGGGTTTCGTCAAGATATTTTTCATAGTCAATATCTCCTTCAACTGGCGAATGCAACACAGCACCTACTGGGAATGAAGCCAAAATCATGTGCAAGAAGCACCCCGCACCGTTCCTTAAGGCTTCATTCGGCTCTTTAATCCAGACATTAATCAGAGTTACAACAAGTGAATTTAGGATTCCAGGTTTCCAATCATTTCGAGGTCGAGCAAGGATGAGCTTTAAAAACCCAAATAAAATTTGCTGTCTCACAACATCTGGGGCTTCTGCATCCCATGAACGAAAACGAAGTGGAGAATATGTGTCGCCATCGTCTGTTAAAAACTGATGCGGGTATACACAAAAAAGATTGGCGGCCTCAGACTGGATATTTTTCCTTTTTGATTGAAGACCAGCATCGATCAGGTCCATTGCCGTTATTGGATCTAGTTGATCTAGATCCAGCATGTTTCTGGCCAACGACAGCGCCAAATCTTCAAGCCCTAAGTTGAATAGCGTGTATAGCGTACCGGATTTTTGCAAAGCCCGTCCTTCTGCGTCAGTTTCTGACCCCAAAAGCGCCAGCCCCTTAATCGCGGCTTCCAGCTTCAACCGATTTTCTGCCTCCTCTTGCAAGACTGCATTTCGCTCGTCTATCGCATATTTCAGAACATAACCAACTGCAGCTATAACGCCCGTGAATAGCACACCCAGCAATGCAAGCGTAGCAGCAATTATTTTTGCGGTCGAATCGCGGTCGGCCAAACTAAAATCAAAAATCCACGAAATCGCTACCACAACGATCACAAACATTAGCAGTATTGAACCGACGACAATCAATGTATGGTTGTTGCGTTTACGCTGCCTCATCCGAACACCTATGCTTAAGTTGTAAATTGAATTGCAATACTTGAATGGCTGCCTTTAACAAATATATATGATATGCCCGGGGCCGCAAGTGAATTCAATTCTGGGGATAATCCGGATCCGCCGGCATTATGGGTAAATCCCACAAATAGGAGCAGCCGTCCATTATCACGATAATCGGGTCATCTTTTTCTGGTTTCATATGACATAGATGCCGTCCTTTGCAAATTTCCATAAAATTTCTATAATTAAATGTGAATCCCCTGATAATTGAGAACAAACCAACCAAAATCGTTCTGTGATAATATGCCTGAAGACCTCCAGAAACAGATTGACGAACAACGCGGCGAGATTGAAGACCTGAAGAAAAAGCTGGTTGAACAGGAGCATCGGCCAACCAAAGTTATTCACAACCTTCTGCGCTCCTTTACCGGCGATGAGCCCAAAGAATCCAAAGTTGCGGCACTGTACGCCACCGCTGACCTCGCTGTCAAGTGGTTTCTGCGCCGCTCGGTAATCGTTGGCAGTGTTGGCGTAGTTGGCGGCTTGCTTGCTCTCGGCACGCTCTATGTTACTTGGAGCCAGACACAGCAACTATCTGAGCAAACCAAAAGCATGGTTAATCAAACCGAAAGCATGGCTGAGCAAAACCAGCATATGGTCCAGCAAAATGAATATATGCGCTCACAGATGATTGGCCAGCAAAGATCTACCAATGCTGAAATTCTCAATAACTTATTGTCAGAAATAGAGGCAACAGCAAAAACAGCTGAGCGGGATTCAAGGGACAAATGGCAGCCGTCCAATCTGCTGGCTCACCGAATCTACCGTGCTTCCCTGGCGTTTGAACCCTTTGGTGACGATTCACTCAGCTCTGAGCGCGGGCAGTTACTCCAGGCCATGGTCGCGGACAATATGATTGTTCCAAAATCGCCAAGACCAAATTTCTCCAACGCCGATCTCCAAGATGCGAATCTCAGCGACGCCGATCTCCAAGGTGCGAATCTCCGTGGTGCCAATCTCCGCCATGCCGATCTCGATAGTGCCGATCTCAGTGACGCCGATCTCCAAGGTGCCGATCTCTATCGCGCAGAGCTCCATAGTGCCGATCTCCAAGGTGCCGATCTCGTTAGTGCAGATCTCTATCGTGCTGATCTCAGCAATGCTGATCTCGAGACAGCCAAGCTCATTGGAGCCGATCTCCTTTATGCAGATCTCGGTAGTGCAGATCTCAGGGATGCAGATCTCAGGGATGCAGATCTCAGCGGTGGCTATCTCCGTCATACCTTTCTATATGATGCCAATCTCCGTGGCACCGATCTTCGTGGCGCGGAGGGGTTAACACTAGGACAATTGTTTTCGGCTCGTTGGTTATTTAATGCAAAGGGCATCGATGATTCGCTATTAAATATTATCGAAGATGAAAGGCCGGAATTACTGGGAGATACCCTGCCAGCCCCACTATAAAAAAACCGCCCCAATCGGAGCAGCCCATCTGACCTAGGCAGCCCTGGATAGTCGGCCAGACACGGCTCAAGACTGAATCTCGCTTTCTTCAGATGCCTCAATTCCTGAATCCTGCCTGGCATTTTCAGCCAGCCACTGCTTCAATTCTTCAACTGACCGCATGGAAAAGGATTACGCCCTCCTACCCAATCCTCAACGCCATAAAAATTTCATCATAGCGCATGTCGTGATACTGCGTTGTTTCAGGTTCGCGCCCCCACTGGATAAAGCCGAGGCTCTGATAGAGGGCAAGAGCCTCAGGTGCATTAGCGCTGACACCGAGATCGATGTAGGCAACGCCATTCCAACTCTTGGCGAAGGCGATTGCTGCCGAGACCACTACTCGGCCCATGCCCCGACCCCGGTATTGACGGTCAACAAAAACACCCCAGAGCCTGGCTCGATGGGCAAACTTGGGATTCTTTCTGCGCAATATCCCTGCTACAGCAGCCAGTTCTCCCGAACCGTTTGGTGCTTCAACAGCAAATATCGCGTTCTCCGATTCAGCAAGTGCGGATTCGAGGTAGGCCAGATCCAGAGCAATGTCATCTTCTGGCGTGGCTCCAAATGCCCATGGCGCTTCTGCCAACATATACCGCCGAAACCTGGCGTAGCGCTCGTTGTCGCTCGGGACCAAGCGTATCGCAGCGGGAAGCATAAAATGCTCCTAAATTTGGCTAATACATGTCAACCTTTATTCGTAGTTGTCAATTTGCCTGTCTTCTCGTATATCACCGATATGATAATGAGAAATGATGCTTCCGATCAAACCATCCCTGGCATAATGCCATTCGCTGACTTCAAGCTTAAAGTCGCCCTGAACGGCAGTATAACGGACACAGGCCTTATCATTGTCAATTATCTCATCATGTATTTCGAAGCGATAGCCGAGAAATTTGTCTTTGTTGGCTTCGACCAATTCGAGGTATTGAATCTTGCCGTCAATGGTTCCAAAAGGGCTGGTATGCTGAAAATCTTCAGAGATAGGTAAATCGCGAAAGTTCCCATTTTCCCATTTGGCGAACCACGATTTTAGTAATTTCTTCATTTCCATTGAACTATCCTCTGACTAAGGGTTGTCTATGCGAATTGAATGCAAAGTAGAGAATTAAAGGAGGAAATGCACAACGGAAGTTTATCTGTCGCTATTATCGGAAAATTCTTGCCGCCTCAACAAGATAGCATCAGGCGAAATGACACTGCGAAGGCACAATCATATCGGCAAAGCAAGACTCAAAAATCCAATTCCAAATGCCATTTAAGACCCCGACTCCCGGCTTCTTTGAAAACGTTGAGGTAGTCCTCTAGATCCTCGAGGACGTCTGCTGCTTCCGGCAATGCTTCGGGGTTTGTCTTAAGGTGGTCGATCAAAACTTCTACCCATTTGATGCCTTCAGACGGTTCGAACCAGAGATCATCCATATCGGGCACATCAAACTCACTGAGATCTTGCGAGAGAAAATCTTCAAATTGTTTGAGCCCAAGTCTCTCTGCGAGAGCATTTACTTCGTCCTGATATTTGGCCAGCATTTTACCATCGACGAACGGATCAAAGTCGGGATCTTCGGAATCGAGAACAATGAAATATGCAACGCTCATGTGGTTTCCTCAATTGTTGTTTTAGGCAACTAAGGCAGAAGCGCTGACAATGCGGTGATTGGTGGCAAAAATTATTGATGTGTGTTTGAAATTGACAGGAACAGTATTTCCGAGCGTGAAACCAGAAGTTCTAATTTGAGCGATCACTCAAACGATATTTGATTGTCGCTTTAGGCGTAGAACTTCTCGACCCTTCAGAGCCGACCTCGTATAGAGAGTATGAATTCTCAATGGGGATTTGTTGAACACCGAACTCCTCAACCTTCTGAGAAATAAACCGGCCCATTCTCCCGCTTTCCGTGACTGCAATTATCTCGAAGCTGACCTGATAATTCTCATTCATTGGCAGCGCAAAGACCTCACCAGACATTTCCGGGCCCGCTTCAGCCCAGAGGGTTCTAGACGGATATGAGACTGCGCGGCCATTGATTTCGGCGACGACCCGAAGGCCTTTGATTTTGTCAACTCCGTCAATACTTGATCCGCTATTACCGAATGAAAACGTCGTAGGCATCTGAACATTGTCAATTTTCAACCAGTTCTGCTGAGCCGCTACCGGCTCAGCCCCTGAAAATGCACCGGTGCCGATGAGGGTGCCAATAATACCGGCGATGGCAGATATAAGCGCAACAATAATCGCTTGTCTGGAATTGATGCGGGCAACCTGGACTTCGGTTCCATCTTTAGCCATATGGAGAAGACCTCTCGAAATTCAAAACTTTTGCGACATCAGGCAAATCCCTTGCGATAGGTTTCAATAGCCGCTCTTAAACAATGATGGCGCTGAATTAAGCCGACCAATCGCTTGTTTTCCACAACCGGATAACATTGATATGGATGCTTGGTGTAAAGCTCGACTATATGCAATAGAAACTGCTCCGGCGAGACAGTTACCAACTCCGTCGTCATGTACTCCGTAATCATCACAGACGGCGAATTGAGATAACGCGAAGCGATCACCCGTTTGAGGCAGTCTTTTTCGGAAAGAAAGCCAACCAATTCGCCTTTGTCGTTCACCACAGGCGCTCCGGTCACTTTATTCTTCAACAGAATTTGCACAGCCTCCGCTGTATTCATCGACTCCTTCAACTCGACGAAATTCTTTTGCATGATTTCCTTGACTAACACAGTCGTTGTGGTATTACCCTTCTTATCGCCCTTGGTTTCCGGGGTATAATTTACCATAGGTAATCCTCCTGTATATGGTTGTCATGAGATTAGCAAAGATACGGACTGCTATAAACCCAAATGAAGAATAAGCTGAATTCCGATAACACCTCAAATTTTTGTCCACGTGAATACTAAAACGTAGGAAATGTCTGCGAGAATATCAAGAAAATATGCCTTGAATGTAGCTGCCTGGAAGTCCTAGTCGTACTCATCAGGCGTAATTTTTAGCTCCAAAAGTAAATTCCCATTTTCATCCGAACAAACCAAAACCATTGTGATATCAAATTCCTTAAACAACTTACTACTATCATTTTTATCAAGACTTCTGAGGTATCGCTGTTTCAGTTCCTTCCTGAATTCTGACCTACCGAGCACTTCACTTGAAAAATCAAAAAGCGTTGCGAAATAGGTCATCACTCTTCCCTTACTGATCGTAACACTGTCTAAGCGTGCATCACCGTCAAGGAAAACCCTTGGACAGGAGTCATTCATCCGGTTCTCAACTGATATGAGCGCCTGATCAATGCGCGCTTCCTTAATATAGTCGGCTAGCTCATCGACAATTTCCGCCTCACTAGCTTCGCCACAGGCACCTGTAAGCGTTAAGACAAGTAGAATAGATAGCAACACAGAAAGAACCTTGCATCGAGCCCTAATCAATCATTCCTCTCCCAGTTTAGCGACGCTTGGGAAGTGTTCCACTCACGTCATCATCTTGTTAGTTTGACAAAAAACTGAATCAGCCCTCAAGCACTATACAAGATTCATCGCTCTCAGTTGACTCATAACCAAATATGTCACAAAATTCTATTTCAGGAACTCTGAAAGAAATGATCGAAAATCCTCGCCCATCCAATTATCAGCGAAGAGACGCGTTTCAAGATCGGAGTGAGATTTTGCAGGATTGCTTTGAACCGCCCGAGCGAGTTCAAGGAAGGAGGCCATAGCGGCAGACGAATTGGCGACGATCTTTTCTGTCAGCTTCGTCACCGCGGAATGCAATTCATCAGCCGGGACAAGCTGATCAACAAGCCCGATGTTCAAAGCTTGCTGAGCGTCGATGGTTTCGGCAGTCAGGAGCAAGCGCAAAGCATCGGCATGGCGAATGCGCTTCAGCAGCCGCTCTCCCCCACCCCAGCCGGTCGTTAGGCCATTGGCAGCCTGGCGGAATGCGAAGCGGGCATGCGATGCCACAATGCGAAAATGACAGGCAGTGAGGATTTCGCAGCCACCACCCAGCGCCTGCCCATTCACGGCCGCAATCACCACTCGCGGCCCGTCATACATCCGTCGTAGAATTGCCTGCATTTGATTTGACATCGCCAGACAGGCTTCGCGTGTCTTTAGCGTCGCAAAATCGCCAAGATCGCCTCCAGCGCAGAAAGTCTTCTCGCCGGCACCGGTGATGACAACGATTTGGATATCCTCGTTCGCTTCGATGGTATCCAAGTGAGCTTCAAAGCTGTTCATCATTTCCAGGCTAACAGCGTTATGAACCTGGGGGCGGTTTAGGGTAAGTGTGGCGACAGGGCCGAAAGTGATCAGGCGTAGAGGTTGGTTAGACATGATGCTGGATCCTGGATACTGGATACTTGATGCTTGACGCTTGATGCTTGATGCTTGATGCTTGATGCTTGATGCTTGATGCTTGAAAAAGAATATTCACAGAGGGCAGAAAGCAACAATGGAATAATGGAATAATGGAATAATGGAATAATGGAATAATGGAATAATGGAATAATGGAATAATGGAATAATGGAATAATGGAATAATTGAACGTGCCACCTTTATGGTGGAAAGTCAAGCAGAAGTCAACATCCCCCTTTATCCCCCTTCGAAGGGGATAAAGGGGGATGTCGTTTCCAGCATCTAGTATCAAGCATCCAGCATTGAATCCTACGGGTACAAATCCAGGTCGGAATAGTCATCTTCATCGTCATCCGCCATTGGGAGCATGCTGCTGAGAAGATCGCGGAATTGCAAGCCTGAATCAAGCAGGTGCTTGCTCAGGAATGAGAATTCCGCCAGGCCATGTAGGGCAAATTCCATCAGAAAGAGCGTTGTCGGACCATCCGCTTTTGGGTGGTGACGCTTCACCAGATCTTCCAAGCCTGGTATCTTCTGCAATGCAGCCCGATACTCACTATCCGGGTAATCGTTCAAAATGTCCAGTTCCTTGCCGCTGGCAAACCAGCCGACGACTTTAGCATATGGATTGGCTTCGCCTTCCTTTTTGATCTTTTCCGGATCGGGAAAATGCTTCGCGAACAAAGTACGAACAGCCTTACCAACCAGGATCTGGGCAACCTTTGCCGGACCTTCCTGCTCACCTTCATAAACCAGTTCGATCTTGCCGGTGATGGAAGGAATCACTCCCCAGAAGTCGGAAATCCGCACGTGAGTGGTTTTCTCGCCGAAGTGTAAGGCGCGGCGTTCAGCGGCGCTCACCAGGTTTTCGTAGGCAGATATTGTCAGGCGTGCAGACACCCCACTGCGAGCATCAACATATTCACTGGCCCGCGCTTCGAAGGCAATTTGCTCAACGAGATCTTTGGCCAGGTCGAAAACCTGAACTGTTTTCGTTTGATCTTCGTTGATGTCCGCTTCCTGATCGGTAATCTTGCGAGCAATCTGAAGCTCTCTCGGATAATGCGTCAGGATTTGGCTTTCAATACGATCTTTCAGGGGCGTTACGATTGAGCCGCGATTGGTATAGTCTTCCGGATTTGCCGTAAATATGAATTGGATGTCTAACGGCACGCGGATTTTGAAACCGCGAATCTGGATGTCTTCTTCCTGCAGAATATTGAATAAGGCCACCTGAATTCGCGCCTGTAAATCCGGTAGCTCATTAATAACAAAGAGAGAACGATTGGATCGCGGCACCAGCCCAAAGTGGATGACACGTTCATCAGAATAGGGTAAACGAAGATTGGCTGCCTTGATCGGATCCGCATCGCCGATCAAGTCTGCAACGGATACATCCGGAGTAGCGAGCTTTTCCGTATACCGGCGTGAGCGGTGCAGCCAGCCGATTGGCGTTTCGTCGCCCATTTCGGCAATCAAATCGAGAGCGTAGCGAGAAACCGGTTGTAGGGGATCATCATTGAGTTCAGAACCATCCACAATCGGGATGTATTCATCGAGTAATTCAACCATGAGGCGAGCGATCCGGGTCTTAGCCTGACCGCGAAGCCCAAGCAGAATCATGTTGTGACGCGAGAGCAGCGCCCGCTCAATGTCCGGCACAACGGTCTTTTCGTAGCCAAGAACGCCGCGAAACACCGGTTCCCGTGACTGAATGCGAGCAATCAAATTGCTGCGCAATTCGTCTTTAATAGACCGGCTCTGGTAGCCGCTCGCTTTGAGTTGTCCAAGGGTCTTAATTTTTGTATGATCAATTCCCGGCATGGGATCATGTCTCCTGGTATTTAGAACGATTTATGAGAAATAAAATCAGCGGACACGGCGGCGGCGATTGCGTACGTAATCTTCAAAAATGTACTCGCCGAGCCCTTTCAGGCTGGTATAAAATGCGCGGCCATTATTGACCTGGGTGAAGTCTCTTACAAACTGTTGCAAATATGGATCGCGCGCCACCATAAAAGTCGTAATGAGAATATCTAGCTTGCGGCATTGCATCGCCAAGCGCATGGTGCGATTGACAATTTTACGATCCAGTCCAAATGAATTCTTGTAGTACCTCAAGCCTTCCTTCAGGCAGGTCGGTTTGCCGTCGGTAATCATGAAAATCTGCTTATTGGGATTCTTGCGGCGACGCAAGATATCCATAGCTAGTTCCAGACCGGCAACTGTATTTGTGTGATATGGCCCGACCTGCAAATAGGGCAAATCCTTGATTTCAATCTGCCAGGCATCATTTCCAAAAACAATGATATCCAGTGTATCTTTGGCATAGCGAGTGGTAATCAACTCGGCAAGCGCCATAGCAACCTTTTTGGCCGGGGTGATGCGATCTTCACCATAGAGAATCATCGAGTGGCTGATGTCGATCATCAGCACTGTCGACGTCTGCGCCTTGTACTCGTTTTCCACCACCTCAAGGTCATCTTCGGTTAAACGGAAATCTCCGAGGCCGTGACGAATCTGAGCATTGCGTAGGGAATCGGTCATATCAATTTGATCAAGCCCATCGCCAAATTGAAATTCACGGCGGTCAGTGGTTTTTTCATCGCCCATGCCGGCAAAATTGGTTCGATGATCACCGCGCTTCGACTTACGAAGCCGTCCGAATATTTCTTCCAGCGAGCGCTTGCGGATCGTCTGTTCAGCCTTGGCAGTCATCACGTAGGTTTCGCCACCGGGTCCGTCTTCCTGAATATATCCCTTATCTTTCAGGTCTTGCAGAAAGTCGCCCATGCCATAGTCATCGTCAGTAAGGTTATGCTGACGATCCAGCAGGTTTAGCCAGTGGAGCGCTTCCGATACGTCACCGGATGTATGATTGAGGATCTGCATGAAAAGATCCAACAATTTGTCGAACGTAGATTTCCCAAAATCTGACGGGATGTAATCGGTAAACCGATATCCGAGCATGTATGATTATCCGTTTATAAGTTCACAAATGGAACGATTTCGAGCTTCAATATCGCCATAGATACAGCATGATTCCAAGTAGAAAATTAACGCCAGATGCTGCTTTCCATCAGCTAAAAAAAGTGTTAGATTACAAATGAGCACTGTCACAGGAAAAACAACCATCATGCGACACATTCGAACCGGTTATTGAGCAATCGCAAGTTATTGGCTGTTTCTGTGACCGGAAACTTCCGGACCCGTATCTTCTACCACAGTATCCAGAAAAAGATTCTTCGAATAATATCGCTCAATAACTGTCGATAATATCTCTGCGTGCACTAAACATTGAAAGAAAAATGAGCTATGGCCAGCATCATTCAAAAACTGTCGGAAGAATACAAAAAGAAAGGCCTGTTTGGGGCCATTCAGAAACTGGGACAAGGCCTGTATGAGAAGGTTGCCATTCGAGACGATGTTCTCATTATTTTCAAGGATTATAGCGAGGATATGAAGTTTTCGCGCGAGCACAACCTTGAGATCAAGGCCATCGATGACAGCAATAAGGACGAGCTTCGTAAGATGTGCCGGAACAACAAGTGCAATCTAAGGGATATGTCCCGCCTCGACAGTTACCTGCGTAACAATTTTCAGGGTTTTGTTGCTTACGAAAAAGGAAAGATGATTGGTTACCTCTGGTGGGTGCATGCAAATGGTCCGCAGTCGGAACATCATCCTCATCTGGCGCTTTATGGCTTGCCGCTAAAGCGGGACGAAATTTACACCTTCGACTTCTTCGTCATCGACGAACATCGTGGTGACGGCAATGCAATAGAGTTTTTTACGCGCGCCCAGTTAAACCTTCGTGATAACGGCTACAACAAGGCTTTTGCAGTTGTGCAAAACAACAACATTCCGGCAAAATGGACCTATGCGTCCAATGGCTGGAAAAATGGTCACATCGTAAAGATCATCCGCTTCTTCAAATTTATCCTGGTTGCCAGTAATCCGAAACTCTCCCACAAGCAGGTATTCATCAAGAACAACCGCATGTATTCATCGCACTCCATCGACTATCAGCTGCTCTTTCCAAGGAAGACAATTGCGGCAGAAGCGTGAAAGAGATAGTGGCAGGTGGCAGCGATAATTGCGTTGATCGTTGATCGTTCAACGGTGACCGATCAACGTTTGCCAACGCCACTGCCTACCATTTTTCAATTGTCAATGTTTCAATGCGTCAATACCTCATTTCCCTCCCCAGGTTCGCAAGAAGCGAACATGAGGCTGAACTATGCACCGGCTACGCCGTTAGCCGGTCAGCGATGAACGCTGCCCCTGCCAACCGCTTACCACATTGTTCATTCGACATTTGTCATTTGTCATTCCACAACCGCCCCTACCCTCGGTCTCAAATATCGAACAGCCGCATAGATCAACGGCGTATCGATCAGAGCAAAAGTAGCCTTAAACAAGTAACCGGCAATAATCAGCTTGATAATTTCTTCCATTGACATGATGCCGACAAAAGTAATCAGCATAACCGCGACGGTATCAACAATTTGCGAGACCATTGTTGAGGCGTTGTTGCGCAGCCAGAGGTGTTTGCCCTTAGTAAGGTCTTTCCAGAAGTGGAAGAGGCGCACATCGGTTAGTTGGGCAATCAAGTAGGCAATCATCGAAGCGAAGGTGCCACGAATCATATAGCCGTAGACTGTATCAAATGTATCTACCGCATGGGGATTATCGCTGGCCATGATTGAATCGAACCAGGGTTGATATGCCGGTACGTAAGCCCCGATTGTCATCACCAGCAGCATAAACATGCTCATGATAAAACCGACCCAAACCAGAAAATTGGCGCGCTTACGTCCGTATAATTCCGAGACCAGATCTGTGGCAATAAAGGTAACCGGATAAGGAATAATTCCAACCGGGATGCCGATGCCAAAGAATGTGAAGATTTTGGTGATGCCAATCAGGTTGGCCATTATGAGGGAGGATAAGAATATCCCGCAGAGGATTAGAAAAACTTTTTCTCTATATGCCAAATTGGAGTCCTTTCAGTTGTGGACTCCTAATTTAGCAATATTTTCATTTCTTCAAATACTGACGCCAGTCCGGGCGTAATTAATTCTCAACAACGCGCGCATTCTCGATCTTGCCCATAACTTTGCTGCCGTCAGACAAGTAAACAGTTACCCGCACGTCTTCATCTTCATTAATAATATCGCCTTTAACAATAGAGTCATCCTCAAGGCGAATTTTGATGTGCAGTTTCTTATCGCGGCTGCCCCAGGTATCTTTAATGATGATATCGCCACGAACCACAGATCCGTCAACCAAATCAACATCGCCATTTACCGTGGTCACATCCTCATCAACAGTTGTGGCGTCGAGTTCGATACTGCCGTTAACCGTCGTGACATCGCCATCAACAGTGGTTCCTTCGCCAAGTTCGATACTGCCGTTAACGCTGTTCACGTCATTGCCAATTTCGACATCAGTGCCAACAACAATTGAGCCGTTCACCGTGTTCAGGCCGTCGACCTCGGACTTATCGCCAACACGAATTTTACCGTTAACCGTGCTGCAACCGCCTTTAATTTTACAGGATTCGCCGACGTAGACGCTGCCATTAACAGAGGTAAAGCCGCCGCGTTTCACTTCGCCATCGTCGAGGCGGATATCTTTGTTAATGCCAATATCATACTGTGCAAAGCTTAGCGAGCCGATAATACATATTAATGTGAGAATTTTGGTTACGATATGTTGCATAATGCCCCCTTGCAGATTGTAAGTCAGATATCTCAAGAGAACGGATTTTCGGAGAGAATGTTACCGGAAAAATCAGAATGCGCGTATTTCACCGCTTTTGCGGATTTCGATTTCAACCCCGTTGACTTCACCGGGGATCTGCTTCACAAAGGCAGTTGGATCATCAGTGACGTTGATAATAATACCGGCCTGGCCGCTAGAAAGTAGCCCGATCCCTACAGCGGTGACACCGTCGAGGGCCAACCAACTCTGTTCATTGCTTTTCTTCACTTCACGAATCGCATCCATTGAAACGGTCATAGCACCTCCTGGTGAATTTGCGGTTTCTATTGCGGCGCGATCATTGGCAATGCTCAGCATTGCCGCCTCTGCCGCTTCGAGCAAGGTGTCCAGCCGCAACGGCTTGCGAAAATAGCCATGCATCTGAGCAATATCATTTCCAGCATGCTGAAGGCCATCGAGCTGGTCTTCACGCATAGCTGCGCTCATTAAAATCAACGCGACTGGTAAGCAGGCGGTTTCCTTCAAATACGAAATGATCTCCGGTCCTTGAAAATCAATTACCTTCCCGGACACGTACAAATCATCCAGAAGGATTAGCCAAATCTCATCACGTCGCTGTTCAAATGCGCAGATGGCTTCCAGATAGCTACTGGCGATACAAACGGAATCATATCCTTTGCGACTGAATACTTCTCCGAGTAATTCGCCGGCATCCGCATCCGCCTCGACAATACAAATTGTGTTCTTTCTCAGATCTTGCCGCATATGTCGATTATTGAATGGCCTCTTTCTGTTCCCACGGTCGAATAAAGTCTTCTACCTCAACGTGAAGTGCATCAGCAACCCGGTTGATGTAATTAAAATAGCTGATCACCTGCGTTGCGTCATGAATTAATGCGTCATCCAGGCCTAATTCACGCAGCTCTTCCACATCTCTTTCAGTCATAGCCGAGGGTTCCAGAGTCAGTTTCCCGGCATAGCGACAGAGTCCCCGATCGACTTGTGACAGCCTGGCCAGACGCCAATCGCTGGCAATCCGATGAACAAACAAATCAGCCTC
Source organism: Calditrichia bacterium (assembly GCA_028284445.1). GTDB lineage: Bacteria > Calditrichota > Calditrichia > RBG-13-44-9 > J075 > JANQRS01. The sequence continues at coordinate 58,368 of JANQRS010000014.1, read as the reverse complement.
TTTTTCGTTGGTAATGCCGAAATCAGCGACCTCTGCACGGAGGTCGTGTGCGTGAGAGCGCAGTCAATACAAACAGCGATTGTAAACGGAGACCACCACAGCCAACATCTCGCGCTGTCCGCGGCTCAGAGGCCCGGGACCGAACATGAGCATACCGTAAAAATCCATTGACGCCTTCATAACGCGCGGATTCTGGCTCATTATGCTAACAATATTCCAGATTCGGCCAGCCCGCTTAATGGCGGCATCATACTGCTTCTTCAAAAAACCGCTGGCCTTTTCCAGGGAGACCACTTCGATCCAGGGCATAGAATTCTCCGGTCTAGTATGCCCCAAAATACTGAACCGGGCGGTTCCCTGCAATATTGAAAGAAGTTCGCAAGCTCCTTTCATTGTACGTAGCACAACTAACAAGTAAAAGAAAATCCCCCCTATATATCCCCCAGGGGGGATATATAGGGGGGATTTTTTTCGCACCGTCAGTTCGAGCTTACTTTTGTTTCCCTTCCTTAAAACCGCTGGCATAGGTGATGACGCACATGTTGCGATATGCGGGATGGCTGCCAAAAGCAACACCTGTCACGCGAAACTCAGGATTGAATATGTTATCACGATGTCCGCGGCTGGGTACGCCATCATCTATGATCAATTGCATCACAATCATTCGCGCATCATCGTCGCCATAGGCGATATTTTCACCGGAGAGTCCCTGCCAACTGCCGTAGCGCTCCATTCTTTCAAACGGCTCGCTGCCGTCGCCGCCACGATGTCCGGTTTCGCCGGACTTGCTTTGATCAGCAACATGATCGCTGGCAGCTTTAGACATACCTTGTGATACGGATAGAATGGGCACCGGATTGACCTTTTTCAAATAGCGAATAGCTTCATCGACTGCCTTTACGCCTTCATTGGTGCGAACCGGGACGCGTCCCGGCACCTTTAGCAATGAACCGGAATAATACTTGCGAAGATTTTCGAGATGCTTGGCAAATTCTTTGGGGTTGGCGCGGGCCATATTGGTCTGGCGAACGACCTCCATTTCCAGCGCACTCAGGAAGCGGCGGGAATCGTCCTCACTCCCTGACTCCTGACCATCCGTACTTCGCCCAAGCCGAGAACTATACTTGCGTAGATCCGAATTGTTTGGAAAGCGGCGCAAGCCGGCGCTGCAGTAGCGGCGTGCTTCACGGACATTTTGCCGGTTTTCATAGGCAATTTGCGCCAATAGGAAATACGAGCGATAGGTAGCCTGACCGGTGGCAATTGCCTGCTGGCAATATTCATCCGCCCGGCTGAATTTTTCCAGCTTCTTGTGAACCAGAGCAATCGCTTCCAATGCGTTCACTTTTCCGGTCACATCGTTCCGTCGCTGACAATGCCGCAAGACTCTCTGATAGAGCGCAAGCGCTTCGTTGTAATCTTGATTTAACAAGGCATAATTTGCCTGAACCCATAGTTCACGGGGCAATTCTGCTTCGCGAGTTTGCGAAATGCCGGCTAAGGTAAAAAATATGACCCCCACAATTGCGAAAACTCGAAACATGTCAACTTCCTATAACATGATAAAACATTTTGCGTTGTATTCGCGGGCTCGTGAAGCCCTATTTTGGCAAGCGTAACAATTCTAAAGAGAGAAAAATTGCCAAATAATACCAGAAACCCATCGTTGAAAATTGAAGAATGAAGATTGAAAGTTAATTTTCAATCTTCATTCTTCAATTCATTACGTATTGTCCCTTACTATCTACGCGCCAATTTGGAACCTGTTGTTCTCTTTCAAATACGACAAAACTCTCTTTGAGGTTCTGCCAAAATTCCCGGCGATCGCTATTCTCTCCTGCCAGCTCATCGAGCTTATGCATCCCGGCTTCGTTCATCCTTGTCGGATAAATGAACACAGGTATTTTACGCTGTCCGTTATTTCTGGCTTCAACCGCCAAGATATAAATCTCTTTGATGCGTTCATCTGTCATTGCAGCACAGCCGATGCTGACGCAGGCGCCGTGAATAAAGATATCGCCACCGGGGCGACGCTTATCGCTGAAAATCCGGTCCGAAGCGTTGGGATAATTGATCCCGAGTGATAAGTGGAATTGGCTGGCCGGATTAAAGCGATCAATATGGTAAAGTCCTTCCGGTAGTTGTAAGTCACCTTGCTTGCGCTTGGGTCCCAACTGCCCTGAAAAATAGCAAATGGGATAGGTTTCAAATAAAGATAACTTGCCCGATTCATCGCCGCCTACCCAAAGCTCCAGGACACTTTCGTCCTTGATAATACGCAGGAAGATTTCTGATGGCGGGTATTGCAAAGATTGCTCGCGGAAATGCACCGTCAGCGAATCGTATTTTTCCGCAAATGCGGCCCGCACCCTCGGATATCGTCTCTGTTGCGACTTAAAATCCTGCTCGCGACTCAAGGTTTGCTCGTCGGCCAGAACACAGACCGCCAGAGCCAGGAAGCATATTTGCAAAGACCTTCGCATGTAATTTCCCGGATACAACATCGGATTGACTTATGTCTTAGATCACCAAAAAATAGTCTGCCTTCAATTTGCAGCGGTTGATCCAGCTAAAGAATCGTATTTTGAATTTTTAATTTTGAGTGCTTGATGCTTGATGCTTGATGCTTGATGCTTGATGCTTGATGCTTGATGCTTGATGCTTGATGCTTGATGCTTGTAGAAATTTATGTCACAGAGCACACAGAAGAAATGACAGATGTCTATAGGCAGTGCTCGTTTGTCATTCGACAATTGTTATTTGTCATTTGACATTCGTCATTTGTCATTCTTACTTCAAAAGAACCATTTTCTTATTCTTGACAAAATCGCCCGCGCGAAGTTGATAGATATATACGCCCGATGTCACCGGCGTATCGTGGTCGTCTCTGCCATTCCAAACAACTTGTTTTTCACCGGCAATTTGCCGGGAATCTACAAGTGTACGAACACGCTGACCGAGTAGATTGAAAATCACAAAGCGAACATCGCTGGTCTTTGGCAGACTGTAGCGAATCGTCGTGCTTGGATTGAACGGATTTGGATAGTTTTGCATCAACTGGAAGCCATCAATTGGATTTTGGCTATCCTCTGACGGCGTCTGAAGATCCAGCGCTATTCCCAATGAATTTGTGCGCAGAATTGCCCCATAGTCTGCAACGCCCCAGCCAGTATCGGCAGCGACAAAGTCCATATCATTCAGGAAGCTCGTCGGCACCGCCGGCTGCTCTGTCCAGCTGTCGCCCCCATCATTTGTATAATAAATTCTACCGAACAAATCAAGAACATAGCCATGCATATCATCGAAAAACTGGAGATCCGTGATATAAGCATCATGCTGCCATGCCTTTTCACTCCAGGTGAGCCCACCATCTGCTGTTTTGAGAATTCGACTGGGCCCTGACCAACTACCGCGTGCTGCCCAAATCAGATTCTCATTTATGACATCCATCGCAGTTAAATTTACAGTTAAATCAGCAAATATCTCTGTCCAGGTAGAACCACCATCCGCCGTGGTCAGAATCTTGGTCGGACCGATAATCCATCCATTTAATTTGTCAACAAACTCGAATGAGCGCCAATGTGAGATTGAATCGGTGTATTGCGTCACCCAGGTTGCACCGGCATCTTCTGTCTTGAGCACGAAACCGAAACGATGGTGGGTGACTTCGGAAATTTCATTGCGCAGCGCCCAACCGATGGAATCCGTAACAAACTTTATGTCTTCCATGTCAGGATAATCCAGCAAGGGTATTATGTCCCATTGATTTCCGGCAGTTCTTGTTCTCAGCAAGTAGGGTTTTCGCCATGCCCATCTGGAGAGATTAATATGACCTAAAGCCCAGGCGCTCGATGGATTAAGAACAAATACCTTCTCGAAATCTATAGAATCCGGAACAGATTGAATATTCCAATAGCTTCCTCCATCTATAGTGTGCAGTATTGCACCATCGTGTCCAACCGCCCACCCAACTTGGGAATCGTGCATATCGATGCTCCTCATCTGCTCGCGCACGCCTGAAAATTGATCATGCCAGGTAAGTCCACCGTCCGTGGTATGTAGCATCGCTCCGGTCGCGCTCGGTGCCCAACCGATATCTCTGTCGAGAAACAACACCGTTCCCAATTGGCCTTGCCTCGATCGGTATTCGTTATCCCAGGTTATGCCACCGTTTTCAGTCTTCAAAACAAACGTGAGTTCCTCATCTCCACCCGCTATCCACCCGTAATCCTGATCGATAAAGTTTATCGTATTTACATAGAGGAATTCTGAAGATGGACTATCAGCGAGGGCAGACCAACTGAGGCCAGCATCAGTGGTGTACCATATTGAATCAGCATCGTTCCCTCCAACCGCCCATCCCTGCTGGTTATCAATGAAATCGTACAAATAAAACATACTCAACTTTGGCAACTCGCTCCAGGTCAGCCCGCCGTCAACAGTTTGCAGAGTACCGACCCATCCTGTCAGCGAATCAACAAAGGAAACGTTTCCGGGATACAGCATGCTGCTGCGGTATTGCTCATGCCAGGTTTCGCCGCCATCGCTGGTCTTAAGAATGATGCCGTCATGTCCCTGCCATGGTTCGCCAACGATCCAGCCCGTTTGTGAATCGACAAAACACACATGCTTCAGCCGCGTTCCGGTACCACTGTTCTGAATAGACCAGGATTCGCCACCATCACGGGTGACGCGAATCAGCCCGGAGAAACCGATCACCCAGCCGTTCAATGAATCGGCAAAATGTATGTCACGCAATGAACCAAGATTACTACTGATTAAGGTCCAGGATTCACCGCCATTTTTTGTGGAGATAATTTGCCCCGTGGGCGATGCTGCCCAGCCACGCTGAGCATCGACAAAATGAATGGCGACATAGGGACCGGCAGGCGGGTCAGGCGCCTGCCAAATCCAGGTGGACTGACCATGAAGGTTAACAGAAATAATAATGGCGAGAATCAATAAACGCTGTAAGGCTCCCATACCCTCTCCGTTTATGCTTGATGCTTGATGCTTGATGCTTGATGCTTGATGCTACTAGGAATTTGTGCTGATATTAACCCAGTGTAAATGCTTAACGACAATTACTCACTTACTATTCGCAATCTGACCGCTAAATTTTGGGATATCGGTGACTATAGGTACAATTTCTTCCCTGCTACTGCCAGGTGCCACTGCTTACTACTTCTGCAGTACTTCAACCACCTTGCCACGCAAGGTATGTGGCGATGCGTCAGTGATTTCCGCCATCACGAACTGTCCTTTGTGGTAGTCGCCTTTGGGGAGAATCACAATTTTATTGGCATCATTACGGCCCTGGCATTCCTGATCGGAACGCTTGGTGGTATCTTGTTCAAGGAGGATTTCCTGGACTTCACCAACATGGGCGAGGTTCTTTTGGTAGGAATGTTGTTTCTGGATTTTGTTCAGGCGAACAATCCGTTCCGTCTTGACCGGTTCCGGCACATCATCAGGGAACTTGCGCTTGGCAATGGTCTGCGGACGTTCAGAATATTTGAAGATAAAGGCAGAATCGTATTCGACCTTCTCCATGACCTCAACCGTCTCCTCAAATTCCGCATCGCTTTCGGTCGGGAAGCCAACAATAATGTCTGTCGATAAAGCCATATTCGGATAGAGCTCGCGAATCTCGTCGACCAGGTCGAGATATTCTTGCTTGCTGTAGGTGCGATTCATCATTTCCAATACTCTGGTATTGCCAGCTTGTAGCGGAAGATGGATCTGCTTGCAAACCTTTGGATTATCGGAAATCAGCTTTAAGAGCGGTCGGGGAAAATCTTTCGGATGCGGCGAGGTAAAGCGGATTCGTTCGATGCCACTGACTTCGCTTACTTTATCGAGTAACTCAGCAAATGTTGCCCCTTCGTGATTGTAAGAATTCACGTTCTGTCCAAGCAGAGTTATTTGACGATAGCCTTTGTCTGCCAGGCGCTTCGCTTCGTCCACTACATTCTGCGGCGAACGGCTCCGCTCACGACCACGGGTATACGGCACCACGCAAAATGTGCAGAAGTTGTCACAGCCACGCATGACGGCAATCCAGGCATTAATGCCGCCGGTTTGACTTGGGTAGATATCCGAATAAGTCTCAAATTCGGAAAGGGTAACGTCAAAGTTGTTCTCGGTATCGACCGAGCCATTGACTTCTTCGATTAGCTGCGGCAAACGCTTATAGCTATCAGGTCCGGCAATAAAATCGATCGGCAGCTTCGGGTCTTTCAGGAGCTGCTTGCGAAAATTTGTGGCCATACAGCCGAGAATTCCGATCTTCAGATCGTCGCGCTTTTTGTTTTGATGCCGGATATTGTGAATGCGATTATGCACCTTGCGGTTGGCATTTTCGCGCACTGAACAGGTATTCAATAGAACGATGTCAGCGTCATCTGTCGATTCGGTCAACTCATATCCATTGCTGCCAAGAACGCTCTTAACGATATCGGTATCGTAGACGTTCATCTGACAGCCATAGGTTTCGATAAATACTTTCTTCATAAGCCATTCCAAAGCCGGCAATCAGCGGGCGTTCCAAGTCTTTCCAATAATCCAAATTTGATAGCCACAAATGTAAACAAGGATGGACTGGGACGCAAGGGGAATCGGGAATGGAGATTGGAGATTGGGGAATTGAAAAACGAAGATTAAGACCGCGGTTGTCGGAATGATATATCAACAAATCAACAAACTTAAGCGCTCTCACTTAGTTGGATCAACGAATACCGTATTTTTCATTAGACATTTGTCATTATTCATTCCGTTGTTGATCCCATGCGCGGCAGAGCCGCGGCACGAGACAAAAGTTTTAATGCTTCAATGTTTCATTGCTTCAATGATTAGAGTCCCAGCTGCGTTCTGTAGGTCGAGTCAGACACGGAGTGCCGGCTCCAGTAGTCGAGCATTAGTGAGTTGGTTTTGGCGGCGCGTGTGATCAATCCGCTGTTGGACGACACTTCTTCCCAGCCAAGAATGGTGAAGGGGAATTCGTTTTCAGCAACGATTTTCAGGCTGCGGCTGATGTCCTTATATCGCACACTGTATTCGATCAGCTCTTTCGATGAAATTGCTGCATCACGTAGCGTGCGCAATTCGGCATTGGCTTTTAGCACACCGGCATCTTTATGACGGAGCCGCAGGTAGTGCAAAGCCGGGACCAGTTCAATTGAGCCAGTCGGCAAAGCCGCCGGATCGAGGCGAAGCTTTGTCCAAATCTCGTCTTCCATTAAGGCATTGGGCAATTTAAACTGCTGGTCACCCTCTGCCTGAAAATATGAGTAGAAGCGGCCATCGATGCCATCCTGGCGCTGATTGAGTTGCATGAAGGTATGCCCGCACCACTCCTGTGATGAGGTTGCCACCTTATAAGTCCCCTTCCCAGCTTCGACCGGGGTAAAGACCGAGGTCATGATGGAATAGGGATAGACTCCGGTAAAAAACTTTCTGGTGGCATTGAGCTTCAGAATGGACTTGACGTTTTCGCCGCGAGGGCCAAATTCGTATTTGACCTGTTTGTCGTCCAGAAAATCTTCCGTCACAAAAATCAGGACCGCATCCCCCTGGTGCACTTCACCGTAGCGCTCCTGTTTCAATTCGTAGCGAGTCAGTTCTGCCTGTCCCTGATACCAAAATCCGCTAAACTCTTTATCAGATACACTGCTCTTTACCGCAGCAACAGCCTCAGCTTCGGACTGGTAGTAAATGACGCCCCCTAAAACCAGGGCCAATAAAAGACCAAATGTGACTGTTTTACTCAACATGAGATGTCTCCTATTTATTTCCAGCCAATCGGCGCGCCGGCTGCTTCATCGAGCATCCACTCCAGCCGCCCATCGTCCGGTTGCACCATCGCCGCCGGATACTGCTGATACGCATCACGTTCATTAAAGATCTCGTCGATCTTCTCTGTTTTGGATGCACCAGTCACAAGGAATGTTACCCGGACTGCAGCATTTAATACCGGTAGGGTTAGTGAGACCCTTTTCTGTCCGGAATCCGGATGTTCGGCAACAACGCAAACTGCTTTGTTTTCCTTTACCGGCTCGGTGTTAGGAAACAGCGAAGCAGTGTGGCCATCGCCACCCATGCCGAGAAAAATCCAGTCAAAACGCGGGAAGCCGTTGGTTGCTTTCGGCAGTTGCTCTGTCAACACTTGACCATAACGAAGCGCTTCTTCCTGCGGATCAGCTTCGCCCAATACCCGAAAAATATTTTCCGGAACAATGTTGACCTGATCAAAGAGGTGTTCGCGCGTCATCCGATAGTTACTGTCACTATCGTCCGGCGGCACGCAGCGTTCATCTCCCCAATAAAGCCGGGCGAAATCCCAAATATGCGCATCACCCCCGGTGCGCTCCGCAAGCACATCGAACAACAATTTTGGTGTACTACCGCCGGACAGAGCAATATGTAAAGGTCTGTTCTTCGCAGCTGCGCTCTTCAGGGCTTCCATCAGCTCTTCAGCAACGGCCTCCGCAACGGCAGAAGGCGTCGGAAATATTCTCACGTCGGGGAAAGTCGATTTATAATTCACAATATTCTCCATCCGAGGCCAGGTTCTTACAAGGGAAGCGCCAATCTTGATCGGGGCCTTCAATGAGGTCCGTGGCTTCTTTCGGGCCCCAGGTGCCTGCAGGATATCCAAACATCTTCATGCTTTTGTCATTTGCCCAGGCGTCCTGAATCGGCTTCACGAAGTCCCAGCATGCCTCGACCGCATCACCACGCGCATAAAGCGTGGCATCGCCCAGCATACAGTCGAGCAACAAGCGCTCATAGGCCTGCGGCACATACACATCCGACAAATCTGAATAGTGGAAATCCATATTGACTGTCTTGATCTGGAATCCGCCGCCGGGAAGCTTCATATTAAACTTCATCAGAATCCCTTCATCCGGCTGAATACGGATAATCAATTTGTTTGGATCATAGATGCCCTTCTTCTGCGCCCCAAATAAGCGATGTGGGGTTTTCTTGAAGTCGATAACAACCTCTGTTACCCGCGTTGGTAAGCGCTTACCGGTTCGCACGTAAAACGGCACCTTTGCCCAACGCCAATTATCCAGGTAGAACTTCAGCCCAACATAGGTTTCGGTCATGGAATCATCTGGCACGCCTTCTTCCTGGCGATACCCCCTGACGGGTTCACCGCGAACAGTGGATGCAGTATACTGACCGCGAACCACGTTGGTAGCAACATCTTCCGGGTTGTAGCGACGCAGGGATTTGAACACCTTCACGGTCTCGTTTCGCACGGAAGTTGCGCTAAAGGAGCTTGGGGACTCCATACCGACCATGCCGATGACTTGTAAGAGATGGTTCTGAAACATGTCACGAAGCGCGCCGGAACCGTCGTAGTAGCCACCACGGCTGCCAACGCCGATACTTTCCGCAGAAGTAATTTCAACGCGCTCCACGTAGTTGCGATTCCAAAGCGGCTCAAAAATACCGTTGGCGAAACGAAACACCAGCATATTCTGAACGGTCTCCTTGCCCAGATAATGATCAATGCGATAAATCTGCTCTTCCTGGAAGGTTTCATGCAGTACGGCGTTTAGCTTACGGGCAGATTCCAGGTCGTATCCAAAGGGCTTTTCGACGATCAAGCGGCGCCAGCCGCTCTCTTCTGTTTCAGTGTTCAAACCGACTTCAGCAAGACTGCGAGTAATTGGCCCGAAGGCGCTCGGCGGCGTCGACAAATAATACACGTAATTACCAGCTGCGCGATACTGGTCATCCAGTTCCCGCAGATGCGCCTTAATCGGCTCGTAACTACCTGTGCCGCTGGTGCCAACAGAATGGTAGTAGAGGTGATGAATAAACTCGTTGATATCATCGGTCTTATCGCGATTCTCTTTGGCAGCGAAGGTTCGGATGCCTTCAGCCATGCTATCGCGAAACACCTGATCAGTCCAATCTGATCGACTGACGCCAAAAACGGCAAACCGTTCCGGCAGCATTTTGCGCATATAGAGATTAAACAACCCCGGCACCAGCTTGCGACGGGTGAGATCACCGGAAGCACCAAATATAGTGATAATACAATTTTCTGGTCTTTCCATACAGTTGCTACCTTTGTGTTTAAAATTTAGCGTTCCATGCGCTCAATTCCGGACTCGCGCGCAACGATAACTGCGGCAGCCAGTCCAAGGAATAAACCATGTTCAACAATCCCGGCCCGGTCATTGAGGTAACCGGCAAGTTCGTCTAAATTTCCTATCGGGCCAAAATCCGTATCAAGAATGTAATTTCCCTGATCTGTTTGATAGGGCTTACCGTCATCCGTTTCACGACGGAGCGGTTTGCCGCCAATCGACTTCAGAAAAATTTCTTCGCTGTCGACAGCGAAAGGAATTACCTCGATGGGAATGGCCCACTTCTGGCCAAGCCTGGCGGACATCTTGCTTTCATCCACAATGATCAGGTTTTTGTGAGTTGCCTGCGCTAAAACCTTCTCGCGCAAAAGTGCGCCTCCCCCGCCCTTGATGAGGTTGAGCGACGGATCCACTTCATCCGCACCATCGATCGTGACATCAATCCTGGGATGTTGATCGAACGTCGTCAAAGGAATCCGCAGTTCCCGGGCCAATTCTTCTGTACGAATCGAGCTGGGAATGCCAACGATATCCGTCAAAGCGCCGGTTCGATACAACTCCCCAATACGGCGAGTAGCATAATTGGCGGTGCTCCCGGTGCCAAGCCCGATGACCATGCCCGATTCAACCATTTCCACGGCCGCATGGGCGGCCGCGGCTTTTAGCTCGTCTTGATTATTCATATCAGCTCAACAGACTTTCAATTTTTGATAATGCCCCGGTCTGATCAGTGCCAAGATGCAATTTGAGAAACAAACGATTTACATCCAGCAGCGCCTGACGATCACCCAGCGCCTGGGCCTCTTTGAGAATTCCAAAGCTAATTGAGGAATCGTCGGTTGCCGGATTATCTGGAATCGGCACGTCTTCCGGCATATCGGCCGTCAATTGTAAGAAGAGACCATGGCCGCCGTCGCCCTTGTGTAACTGTCCGGTAGAATGGAGAAAACGCGGACCAAATCCGGCGGTCACCGCCACTTTGAATTTTTTCTGAATGGTATCGCGCAGGCTCTGCAGCGAAGCGGCTACATCCGAAGTTGGATGCACATAAGCCTGGATTGCCACGTAGCTGCGGGATGCAGCGCCGTCCAGCGTTACGTCTTCAAAAAAGGCGTCGAGAGTATCTGCCAAGTTGCGCTTTTCAAAATCTGAGTAGACGGTTATGCCGCTTTCAGTAAAATCGGCGTCCAGTTCCGGCAGTTTTCCCGACTGCTGGAAGGCAGCAATCATTTCGCGAGCGACAATTTTCGCTGATTCTACGTTCGGTTGGTCAAATGGGTTAATGCGCAAGGCGATACTGGCGATAATTGTCGCCATTTCCCAACGCAGAAATTCACCGCCAATATCATGAAGAGTATTCAGCTGGAGTGTAATGCCGGGATGACCGGCATCAATAAGGGTTTGATACGCTTCATCGTAGGTATCGTCGCCCTTCAGTTTCAGGTATACGAAGAATCTATCATCTCCGTAAGCGTCGGGCGGGCAAACTGTTTCGCCATCAACTGGTAAAATACCTTTGCCTTCTTTACCAGTGCTTTCTGCAATTAGCTGCTCTGCCCAGCCGCCGAAATAAGCCAGGGGCGGTGAGGTAATCAAGGTAACTTTGTCTCTTCCGGCCAGTGCCAATTCCCCCATCGCAGCGCCCAGGAAAGCGGATGTATCGGTGCCAGCCGCATCAGTGCCATCTCGACCGGCATTCAGCGCCATGCAGTTGGCCTGCTCCAGCAAGCGACTCAAGTCGATGCCAACCAGCGCTGCCGGCACAAGACCAAAAAAGGACAGGGCCGAATAGCGCCCGCCAATATTGGGATCATTGAGGAAAGTTTTGCGGAAATTCCACTCAGCGGCCATCGATTCCAGCTTGCTCCCCGGATCTGTAATAGCGACAAAGTGTTGACCGGCATTCTCCTTGCCAACGGTAGCAACTGTACGCCGATAAAAATATTTCATGAAGGAGAGTGTTTCAGCGGTGCCGCCGGATTTGGTGGCAACAATATAGAGGGTCTTTGCCGGATCAAGACTGCGGTCTTTCTCGAGAACATATCCGGGATCGGTGCTGTCGAGAACGCTGAGATCGAGATAGCCGCCTGCCACCCCGAATGTTAGTCGGAACAGTTCCGGGGCCAGACTGGAACCACCCATTCCAAGAAGTAATACGTGGGTAAATCCGGCATCGCGTGCATCATCGACAAAGGCATCGATGTCAGCGATGGCAGATTTCATCACCTCGGGGCTATCCAGCCAGCCGAGGCGATTGGTAATTTCGGTTGGATCGTCTTTCCAGACAGTATGATCGTGTTTCCAGATGCGTGCAACGACTTGATCTTCCCGCAACTGCGTCAAAACTTCTTCGACGGCAGGAAGGTAACTGCCAAGATCAGGCTGGAAGGTCAGCTGACTGGCTTGAATACCGTTTTTTTTTTAGCAACGCTGTCAATCATCTGCTGAAAGGACTTGGCGAAGCTCTCAACGCCTGCAGCCTGCAGATCATCGGTGATTTTGTCAAAGTCGACACCGGCTTCAGCCAGCTTGCGTACATATTCTTCCGCTTCGTCGACACCTTTGTTAAGCTTGAATTCTACAACGCCATGATCATTGAACAGATCAAGGGTGTTTGGCGGCAATGTGTTGACGGTTTCCGGTCCGATCAACTCATCGACGTAGAGCGTATCCGGATAAGACGGATTCTTGGTGCTTGTGCTCGCCCAGAGAACGCGTTGAACACGGGCGCCCTTGGCAGCCAGCGGATCCCAATCACCTCCACTGAAAATGTCGCCGAAGTCGCGATAGGCCAGTTTTGCGTTTGCAACTGCGATCTTACCTTGTAGTTCGGTATTGCCAACTTCCTCCAGCGCCTTATCAACGGCAGCATCGACACGGCTAACAAAAAACGAGGCAACGGATGCTACCCGATCAACACCATGACCACCCGCTACGGTCGGTCCGTTCTTGTCGAGCTGCTGCAGGCCGCGGATATACGCTTCAGCTACTTCTTTATAATTCGCAAGCGAGAATATCAGAGTTACGTTAACGTTGACACCGGAGCCAATTAATTCAGCAATTGCCGGGATGCCTGCTGAAGTCGAAGGAACTTTTATCATCACGTTCGGACGATCAACCGTTTCATAGAGGCGCTTTGCCTGAGCAATGGTCTCTTCAGTTTCGTGGGCCAGGTCCGGGCTCACTTCCAGGCTAACAAATCCGTCACGTCCTTCGGACTCATCATACACCGGACGCAGATCATCAGCAGCATTGCGAATATCTTCAATCGCCAGTGCTTCATAGATTTCCATGGCCGATTTACCTTCGCTGGCCAGTTTTTCCAGCGCTTCATCATAGTCATCGCTACCAGCAATCGCTTTTTCGAAGATAGATGGGTTGGATGTCACACCACGCAGGCCTTGCTCGACCAAGGCTTTTAATTCGCCCTGCTTCAGAAAAGAGCGGCGAATAAAGTCCAGCCATACGGCTTGACCCATATTTGCAAGTTGCTTCATTTTCGACATTTTTGTCTCCTGGTTAAAAATTCATACTTCAAAATACACCCTCAAATCATACAAAAATTATTGGGCCGGAAACACGCTTTTTTTGTTTTGTTAGCGCGCTAGTGATCAGACCGATTAAAAGAGTTTCTTTTGTGGGAAATTATCAATGAGAGACCTTACAATACTTACTTTTTTGGAAATCTCATTGCACTTTATCACAAAAGTCGTTAGAAAATCTGCAAGGCATTAAATCGACAAATTTGTAAATATGCAAATCTTCAAATCTTCAATTTGTCACCGTCATTGTCGGTCACACCAGCCCACAGCTAAAGCCGCGCCGATAATTCCTGCATCATTATGCAGCTGAGCGGCCAAAAGCCGGGTTTTTACATGGATGTATGGAAAGAATTTTTCACTGGCTGCGCTGACACCACCACCCACAATAAACACGTCCGGGTTTAGCAAAAATTCCAGTGTTTGGAAATAGCGATTCACACGAGCGCCCCACTCAGGCCAGGACAGGCGTTCCTTTTCCCGAACCACGGTGGCTGCACGATCTTCCGCATCGTAGCCGTCAATTTCGATGTGGCCGAGTTCGGTATTCGGGTGCAAATGCCCTTCAACAAAAAGGCCGCTGCCAATCCCGGTTCCCAGGGTTATCATAAGCACGGTGCCTCCGCCTTCGCGATAATATGGCTTACCGGCGCCAAAGCGCATTTCGGCAAGCCCGGCGGCATCAGCATCATTGACAATGCCTACTTTTCCGGGCGTCATCTTTCGCAAGACTTGCAAGGCATCAAATCCGATCCATTCCGGTGAGACGTTCGCAGCCGTTAAGGTGACGCCGTTCTTCACCACTGCAGGAAAACCACAGCCGATCGGTCCCTTCCAGTTAAGCTGCTCGCAAACAGTGCTCATTACGTCAAAGATGCCATTGGGGCTGGCCGGCTTCGGTGTCTCAATGGCAATCCTTTCGGAAACCAGTTCACCATTTTCTAAATTGACAAGCGCACTTTTTATCCCAGTCCCTCCAACATCAACTCCCAGCACAATAATCTCATTTATCTCAGCCATATATACCATTTCAGTGTTTAATCTCTCCTCGATACCGGTCTATTCAGTTAGACATCCGGTACATCAATTGGTTACAAGCTCTGGTTACTTCGCTACAGCGACTGATTCAACTTCGGTGAGCACCTGCGTTCACGGAAATTGCGGAGCGCATGGAACAAAATCCCAAATTCCAACAGGAAAAATCCCAATAAACCCTGGATTTCCTGTTGGAACTTGGAATTTATGCACCTGCATTTAAAATTCGCATTAATTAACAGTTACATTTACGATACAGGCACAGCCAGCGATCAGATTTATTCACGCGGCATCAACAGCTTGGCGATCAGTCCGGTCCAGCCGGTCTGATGCGATGCGCCGGCTCCCCTGCCGTTGTCGCCATGAAAAAACTCGTAGAACAAAATATTGTCGCGAAAATGTGGATCGTTCTGGAACTTGTCATTTTTGCCGAAAACCGGTCGATTTCCGTTTTCGTCGCGCAGAAAGAGCCGGCTCAGTCGCCGTGCCAGTTCTTCTGCCGCTTCGGCAATGGTGATCATATTGCCCGACCCCACCGGACATTCAATTTTGAAATCATCTCCGTAGTAGTGATGAAACTTCTGTAGAGACTCAACCAGCAGGTAATTGACAGGAAACCAGATAGGGCCACGCCAGTTGGAATTACCGCCAAACATGCCGGAATCAGATTCAGCAGGCAAGTAACTGACTTCATACACTTTGCCGGCTACCTCGAACTGATAGGGATTTTCCGCATGATATCGCGAAAGCGAGCGCACGCCATAATCCGACAGGAATTCGCTTTCATCGAGCATTCGCCTCAGCAAGCGTTTCATGCGATGGCCGCGCAGTAGTGAGAGCAATCGGCGTTCACCCACATTCGGCTCATACCAGCGTGAAACCAGCTCAGCCAGGCGGGGCCGGCTCTCGAGGAGGTGCTCCAAACGCGCCCGGAATTCCGGCAGTTTTTCAAGCACACCCGGTTCAAGGGTCTCAACAGCAAATAAGGGTATAAGGCCGACCATCGAGCGAACTTTGATTGGAAAAAACTCATCCTTGATATGCAAGACATCATAGTAAAACTTGTCCGTATCATCCCAAAGATTGATGCCTTCTCCTTTGAAGTTGGTCATGGCGCGGGCGATATAGAGGAAATGTTCAAAGAATTTTGCCGCCAGATCCTGATACACCGGGCGCTCAAGTGACAGCTCGATGGCAATGCGCATCATGTTCAAACAATACATGGCCATCCAACTGGTGCCATCGGCCTGGTCAAAATGCCCGCCGGTCGGCAATTCCTCGCTGCGATTAAACACACCGATATTATCCAGCCCCAGGAAACCGCCCTGGAACACGTTATCCCCTTCCTCATCCTTGCGATTAATCCACCAGGTAAAATTCAGAAGCAGACGGTGAAAAACCTGCGTCAGGAACTCCGTATCTGCTTTGCCCTTATTTCGCTTGGCGTCAATTTTATAGACGCGCCAGGCAGCCCAGGCATGCACCGGCGGGTTAACATCGTCGAATGCCCATTCATAGGCAGGCAACTGGCCGTTGGGATGCATATACCAGTCTCGCGTAAAGAGCAAAAGCTGTTCTTTGGCAAATTCGGGATCAACAACAGCAAGCGGAATTGCATGAAAGGCGCTATCCCAGGCAGCATACCAGGGATACTCCCATTTGTCCGGCATGGAAATGATGTCCTTATTCTTCAAGTGCCGCCATTGATTGTTGCGCCCTTTCATTCTTTGCTGCGGCGGTGCGGGCTGATCGGGATCTCCTTTCAGCCACTCCGAGACTTCGTAGTAGTAAAATTGCTTGGTCCAGAGCATACCGGCAAAAGCTTGCCGCTGCACGAGGCGCGCATCGGCATCGCTAATCCCTTTTTGCAAGTCATCATAAAAGGCGTCCGCATCTGCCAGACACGCGCTGAAAACTTTCTGGAAGTCCTTAAACGCAGCTTTCTTAGTGCCGCTTCTCAATCGCAGCTCAACCATTGCGGAATCACCTGCGGCAATATTAAAATGATAGGCCAGGGCGGCGCGTGTTCCCTTTTGGTCGGGACTGATTGCGGCAGTATCACCTTCAACAAGAAAATTGTTGATACCGTCCTTGAAGTAGCCGCTTTCCTCAAGGTCGTAGAGACGCTGCACATTGTTTTCGTTCTCGCAAAAGAGCCTTTGCGGATCGCCTTGAAAAGACAGTTGCATTGGCGGCAAATCCCAGTGTTCAGCTACCAGGCTTTTGCCTTTCACCGTGATTGCCGGGCGTTCCAACTGCTTATTCCAACTCCAGGTATTGCGAAACCACAGCTGTGGCAGCAGCCAGAGCGGCGCCGGTTCCGGTCCGCGATTCCAGGCGGTAATGCGAATGAGAATATCTTCCGGTTCAGCCTTGGCATATTCTACAAATACGTCGAAATAGCGATCCTCTTCGAAGATGCCGGTATCTATCAATTCATGTTCCGGATCATCATATCCGAGCAACGAAGCAGTTTGGCGCAGCTTTTCGTAGGGGAATGCCTGCTGCGGATACTTGTATAACATCTTCATGTAAGCGTGAGACGGCAGGCTGTCCAGGTAGTAGTAATATTCTTTCACATCCTCGGCGTGATTGCCTTGCGGCCCGGAAAGCCCAAAAAGGCGCTCCTTGATGTGATCGTCTTTTCCATTCCACATAGCGACTGCAAAACAGAGGTTTTGCTGCACGTCGCTGATGCCGGCAATGCCGTCTTCACCCCAACGGTAAGCTTTACTACGTGCCTGTTCGTAGGGCAGATATCCCCAGGCATCTCCGTTGGCGCTGTAATCTTCACGGACCGTGCCCCATTGGCGTTCACTCAAATAAGGGCCCCATTTCCGCCATGATGTATCTCCCTTTCGTATTTGCTGCAGGCGCTTCTTCTCTGTCATATCTTCTCTTTTAGCGATTTAGTGTGGGCGTTCCGAAAAAAAACCAATTTAAATATCCACCGTCACAAACATTTAGTCGGATCAATTTAATATTCGGCTGAAAAAATCACAAAATATTCTAGGAAAGCAAGATTAGACCGACAACAGAGATGTGCCTCAAAAATTGATTTCAATTTGGGTTGTCTTCCGGCAAATTTTGGTTGTATGTTGGCGGGGTAAAAAATCGACTGAATTTTACTTGACTCTTACGGGTCAGCTATTTTAATTATGCATACATAAACTATGCCAAAATAAGTTTTTCAGGAGAAGTAACTGCATGGCAAAGCTCGGTTTGCACATTAGTTTAGGACAGCATCAGGTTCTGAAACCACAGCAGATCCTGGTATCTACGCTGCTTCAGCTGCCGACCATTATGCTTGAACAGAAGATCAAGACGGAGCTTGAACTCAATCCCGTTTTGGAAGAAGCTGCGGAGATGGAGGATATCCAGGAAGATGAAGACGATGTAACCATCGACGAGGATGCCGAACAGGAAGAGAAAATCCAGGAAGAGTTCGAAGAACTGGAAGAAAACAATAAAACTGAAGAAGAAAAACTCCAGGAAGAAGTTGAAGAAGACCAGGATGTCGAGGAACTAATACCCGACGAAAGCGAGGCCCCCGAGGTTCGCCAACCGAAAGAGCAAAAAGATGACGACCGCGATATGCCCGAACCCTATCGGGAATCAATGTCGGAACACTTGCTCGACCAGCTTCATCTGTTAGATCTCACCGAATTACAATTCAAAATCGGCGAATACATCGTCTACAATTTGCGCGACGATGGCTATCTCGACCAGGAAGTGACGACGGAGTCTATCGCTCAGATTTTCGAAGTGCCGGAAGAGTATGCTGAAAAAACCCTGAAGACGATTCAACTGATTGATCCGCCGGGTATCGCCGCCCGCGATTTACAGGAATGCCTGATCCTGCAACTCGAACGCAAGAATGAAAATGGCTACCTGGACATAGCGATCCGCGTGCTTCGGGAAGCGCACCACGATTTTTTCAACCGTCGCTTTGAAAAAGTGGCAGATATCCTCGGCGTCACATTGGATGACGTTAAGATTGCCCTGGAAGAGATTGAGAAGCTGAATCCGAAACCTGGTGAAGGATATTCAGACGAGCGCCAAAACCATATTATCCCCGATTTTTTCGTAGAAAAAGTCGACGATAAGCTGGTTATTTCGCTGAACGAATATAAAATCCCGGGCTTACGTATCAGCCCAACCTACAAGAAAATGCTCCGGCAGCCGAAGAAGCTTGATAAAGACGTTCGTAAATTCCTGAAGGAAAAAGTAGACTCTGCGAAGTGGTTTATTAAAGCCATTCGTCAGCGCCAGGTCACCATGCAGAAGACCATGGATGCTATTGTTGAAATGCAGAAGGATTTTTTCGACAAAGGGCCGGAACATATCAAGCCGATGATCATGAAAGATATTGCTGACGAGATTGAAATGGATATTTCGACCGTTAGCCGCGTGTGCAAAGGGAAATATGTTGAGACAGACCACGGTGTGTTTGAATTGAAGTATTTCTTCAATGAAGGCATGGAAACCGACGACGGCGAAGACCTCAGCACCTTACGTATCAAAGAGCGCATTAAGGAAATTACCGGCAATGAAAATCCCCGCAAGCCCTATAGCGATGAAAAGCTTTCCCAAATCCTCAAGAAGGAAGGGATTCCGATTGCCCGCCGCACTGTCGCCAAATACCGCGAGCAGCTGGATATTCCGGTTGCCCGTCTACGGCGGAGTATCTAGAACGATGTCGGATAACGCTCACACAAATCCCTGCCGGAGCTAATCCGACCTACTACGATTTTTTATTGTTCATTTGTCATTCTTCATTTGTCATTTTCATTCCTAAAACCGTCGGATAACGCTCACACAAATCCCTGCCATGTTAAATTCTCTGCCGGAGCTAATTTAAAAACCGTCGGATAACGCTCACACAAATCCCTGCCATGTTAAATTCTCTGCCGGAGCTAATCCGACCTACAAATCTACAAATCTCCATTTTTCACTCTTCATTCTTCAATATTTCCCCCTGCCAACTGCCACTATTTTTTCCATTGCCCTCGCCCGTGAAAATCCCTAAATTTTGCGTTCACTTTATCTGAGTTACAGGAGAACGAATGTCATACAAATACCCTGAAATACATGCAACCACTATTCTTGGCGTGCTCAAGGATGGCAAGGTTGCGCTTGGCGGCGACGGCCAGGTCACCTTCGGCAACACCGTAATGAAGCATCAAGGCAACAAGGTTCGTCGCCTATACAAAGGCCAGATCCTGGCAGGCTTTGCCGGTGCAGCAGCCGACGCCTTCACGCTTTTTCAGCGCTTCGAAGACAAGCTGGAAGAATATAACGGCAACCTGACCAAAGCAGCTGTGGAGCTCGCAAAAGATTGGCGCACAGATCGCTATTTGCGCCGCCTGGAAGCGCTTCTCGCGGTGGCCAACGAAACGACAGCTCTGGTTATTTCCGGCACCGGTGATGTTATTGAACCGGATCATCAAATCCTGGCTATCGGCAGTGGCGGGCCTTATGCATTAGCGGCTGCCAAAGCGTTGAAGGAAAACTCCGATCTTAGCGCGGCTGAGATCGTACAAAAAGGGCTGCAGATTGCAGCTGACATCTGTATTTATACCAACGGACATATTTCAATCGAAACCATCCCCTCGGAAGGTTAAGGATACATATTATGGGAAATAAATTAAACGAATTAACCCCTTTAGAAATCGTCAAGGAACTTGACAAATACATCGTCGGGCAGCATAACGCCAAGCGTTCCGTTGCCATCGCGCTGCGTAATCGCTGGCGGCGACAGCAGGTAGAAGGCAGCCTGCGCGACGAAATCATGCCAAACAACATTATTCTTATCGGACCAACCGGTGTTGGTAAAACCGAGATTTCGCGTCGCCTGGCGAAATTGGCAGACGCCCCTTTCATCAAGGTCGAAGCATCGAAGTTCACCGAAGTCGGTTATGTCGGTCGTGATGTTGAAAGCATTATTCGCGACCTGGTCGATATCGGTCTGAATATGGTTCAACAGGAACAGAAGGAAGCGGTAAAAGAAAAGGCTGAGGAGCTGGCAATTGAACGCGTGCTCGACGTCCTCATTCCCCCACCGAGCACGCGCTCCGGCTTCATTCCGCCACCGGAAGAAGAAGCATCTCCGGATGAAAAATATCAGCGCACGCGTGAGAAATTCCGCGAGAAGCTCTTAAACGGCGAACTGGATAAGCGTGAAATCGAGATCGATTTACCCAGCGACAATTTTCCGACCATGCAAATCTTCTCCCCCGGCGGGATGGAAGAGATGGGACTGAACCTGCAAGAGCTTTTCGGCAATTTCATGCCCAAGAAGGTTAAGAAGCGCAAAGTGACAGTTCCTGAAGCACGCACCTTGCTTGCCCAGCAGGAAGCGCAAAAATTAATCGATATGGAAGAAGTCGTGCGCGAAGCCATTGCCAGGGTGCAAAATTCCGGCATCGTTTTTCTTGATGAGATCGATAAGATAGCCGGTGGCACCAGCAAGCAGGGACCGGATGTGTCCCGCCAGGGCGTACAGCGCGATTTGCTGCCGGTCGTCGAGGGAACCACCGTGGTCACGAAACATGGAATGGTGAAAACGGACCACATACTGTTCATTGCATCCGGCGCCTTTCATGTGTCAAAGCCCTCCGATTTGATTCCGGAGCTCCAGGGCCGCTTTCCAATCCGCGTGGAGCTAAATAGTTTAACCACCGAAGATTTCATAAATATTTTGACTGAACCCCGTAATGCATTGACAAAGCAATATGAAGCCTTGCTTGCTACGGAAAACATAAGTCTGAGCATGACCGAAGATGCAATCAAGGCTATGGCTGAAACGGCCAGCTTCGTGAATAGCAAAGCGGAGAACATTGGTGCGCGGCGGCTTCACACAATCATGTCGACCCTCCTGGAAGACCTTTTGTTTGATGCCCCGAATGTGCCGGACAAAGAGATTGTTATCGACGGTAAATTTGTGACGGAGAAGCTGCAGAATATTGTTGAAGACGAAGATCTGCGCAAATTTATTCTTTAACAGGAGATGTTTGTATGAAGAAGCACTTTTTGGCAATCGATGAACTGACACGGGATGAAATATTCGATATATTTGCCCTCACGAAAGACCTGAAAGACAAAACCAAACGCCGTGAAGAGCATCACTTGCTCAAAGGTTACTCGCTGGCAATGATTTTCGCCAAGCCCAGCACCCGCACGCGCGTGTCATTTGAAACCGGCATCTTCCAACTCGGCGGTACTGCCCTCTATTTGGCGCCGCAGGATATTGGTATTGGCACACGCGAAGCCGTAAAAGATGTCGCTCGGGTCATTGCCCGCTATAACGACATCATTATGGCGCGGCTCTTTGCGCATTCTGATATTGAAGAACTGGCCGAATATTCCGACGTGCCGGTGGTAAATGGTTTAACGGACTACAACCACCCATGTCAGATAATGTGCGATGCCTTTACAATTCTCGAGCACAAGGGCACGCTGGACAATCTCAAAATAGTTTATGTCGGCGATGGCAATAACATTGCGCATTCATGGATCAATTTTGCCGCACGGGTGCCGATTCACCTGGTTATCTGCAGTCCACGCGACTATCAGCCAGATCCCGATACCTTGCACCGCGCCAACGATGCAGGCATCAGCAAAATTGAATTGATTTCCGATCCGATAGCAGCGGTTACTGATGCGGATATTGTCTACACTGACGTGTGGGCCAGTATGGGACAGGAAGCAGAAGCAGCGGAACGTAAAAAAATCTTCATGCCCTATCAGCTGAACACGACGTTGATGTCGCATGCCAAAGATGATGCACTGGTGATGCACTGTCTCCCGGCACATCGCGGTGATGAGATCACCGACGAGGTTATGGAAGGCAAGCAGTCAATCGTCTTCGATGAAGCCGAAAATCGCATGCACGTTCAGAAAGCAATTATGGTAAAATTGGCAGGAAAAGCCTAAGCAGCTATAAAAACAACGATCGAGTCCCCAAATATAACGGAGGACTCGATCGTCTTACATCTCTAGATCCTAAAAATACATATAGACATACAATCGGACACAGATTGTCAAGGTTATTCGATACGAACCTCAGGAGAAAGGCCTGATACATTCGATATTATCAGTGCGAAGTTCGCTATCTGCATTAACCGGAGCGAGACATCAGCCGATTGCTTTTTGCTGTACTAAAGCGCTATCTATATTTAAGATCTATTGCGATGTGTTCAAATTTGTAAAACCAGTAGAACCAAATTCAGGACTTAGTGCAGGACGCTTTGACGCGTATGCATCCGATTTTCCAATTCGTCGAGATAATGCTCCTTGGTCTGGAGCTCAGTTAATTTGCGGTATAAATTGGATTTCTTCTGACGATGGAATTTGATGTATTCGTCGCCGCCCATTTCGGTGATAATGTCCAGAATTTTTTTGTAATTTGATTCATATTCTTGCCGTACCTGGATCAATGTTTTCATAGAACCTCCTCATGACTGTTCACTTGGTTTCTGACTACATAATACGAACAAGGGAAAAAGTCGTGTTGATTTAAGTTACATATTTTTTCAAAAATTAAATGTTTAGGCAAGTTTTGTCGAATTCGCCAAAAAAGTAATTTTCCTGACTATTTCGCAAAGAAACCTAAAATCGAAACAATTTAACTCATTGATATTAATAGACTTACAATCTAAACCCCTTCGTATTTACCTACAGCGTGGTTTTTCATATCCAGCGGTCAGGAAATGCCGATTTGATGATAATCACACGATTGGCCCAAAAACGGGTATATCTCGATGAATAAGCAGCATTTGAATGAGTCTGTTGAGCGAATCCTCATTTTGCACACGGCGTTCCTCGGTGATATCATCCTCACCTTGCCACTATTACAGGAAACACATCGGCGCTTTCCGAACGCAGAGATCGATTTTCTAACCATTCCCCCATCGCGGAATCTTCTTGCGAATAACCCTATCATTAATAAAGTGATCGTTTACGACAAACATTCTCGAAACGGGCGCATTCAACAGCTATGGCAAACCGGTCGCGAACTGAAGGCCCGGCAATATGATCTGGCATTGGTCCCTCATCGCTCTCTCCGCAGCGCACTGCTGATTTGGCTGGCATCTATCCCTCACAGCATCGGGTTCAGCAGCAGCGCCGGAAAGTGGCCGTTCTCACAGACTGTTGACCGACGTAATGACTTGCATGAAGTGGATCGTAATTTGGCCTTGCTGGCGCCGCTGGGGTATGAGAAGACTAATCCGGTGTATCCACAGTTATATTTTGAAGCGGCAGATCATATGGCGGTGGAAGCGATCCTTGAGTCATCACTGACTGAACGGCCACTGGTGGCGGTCGCCCCCGGCTCAGTGTGGGCCACCAAGCGCTGGCTACCGGAGCGCTTTGCCGGGTTGTGTGACAGGATCTATGAAAGTGGTATGCAGGCTGTGTTGGTCGGTGGCCCGGCAGATGCGAAAACCATCGACAATATCAAGGCAGTTGCGACCAGTCCACTCGTCGATACCGTTGGACAATTATCGCTACGTCAGTCGGCGCTGCTGATATCGCATTGTCGCTTATTGATTACCAATGATAGCGCCCCGCTTCATCTGGCGGTCTCCGTTCGTCGCCCGGTCATTGCGATCTTTGGCGCGACCGTCCCGTCTTTTGGATTCTATCCCTATGGTCCACAGGACCGCATTGTTGAAACAGAGCTGAATCTCGACTGCCGCCCCTGCGGCAGTCACGGGCATCATCAATGCCCGATAAAAACATTTGAGTGCATGAAATCTATTTCTGTTGATCAGGCTTATGACGTGATCAACGAAATACTGCAAAATGAGGAATACAATGAACCGGATTCAATTGGGGGATGATCCTCTCTCCCCTAACCAATTGACAGAACTCGGAAACGTGCTGCAAAATGGCGGGATTGTATGTCATCCTACGGAAACGGTCTACGGCCTGGCAGTACGTTGGGATTCATCAAAAGGAATTGAGCGCCTCACGGCACTTAAAGGCCGGGCGCCCGACAAGCCCTATTCACTGCTGGTTTCTGACACCAGGCAGATTGTGGATATGCTTGGCTGGTCGACGCCAAAGCTTCAGAAGTTGCTGGAAACGCTGTATCCGGCGCCTGTCACCTTGATTCTGGCCCATCAACAGACGTTTAAACTTGACTTCTGGAATCAGTTTGAAAGTCTGGGCTTCCGTCTCCCGGACCATCAGTTGTCATTGGCTTTGGTTGAGGCAGCGGGTGCACCGATCATTACGACCAGCGCCAACTCTGCCGGGCAACCACCGCCGGTTTCTGCAACTGATGTTGAAGCACAGATAGCCTCCGGCGCGGATATTCTGGTTGATGCCGGTCCATGCCGCGAAGGCCTGCCATCAACTATCATTAGCCTGGACTTGGAAAGCGGCACATTTGATTGTTTCCGCGAAGGTAAATTTTCCGCAGAAGCATTTGAAATTCTATTTCGAAATGTGTAGATTCGAAGAAATCACCTGGACAGACTAAGAATTAATTTTTTGAGACCAACAGCGACTCTCTCTAAAGAGTTGCAGCGTTCGATTACTTAGCTATTGGATTTTTATGGCCCTTGAAACGAATGAATACCGCATCTTATTCGTGTGTACAGCGAATATTTGTCGTACCCCTATGGCAACATGTGTCATGCAGGATTTGGTTGATCGCGACGGCTTGACAAACGAAATACTGATTGATTCCGCTGGCACGATGGCCGCAAGTGGCATGTCTGCAGCCCGCTTCACGGAACAGGTTTGTGCCGAGAACGGCTACGATGTAAGCGACCACATGTCACAGCCAATCGCACTGCGCCAGATGAATGAGTCAGACCTCATCCTTTGTATGTCCTATAATCAAAAAACAGACTTAAGCGAAATTTTCCCGCATCATTCCAGCAAGATCTTTACGCTGCGTGAATACATGCGCGAGAACACCGGCGCGAGCGTAACAATTCAGGATCCATTTGGGAAGCGCGTAGAATTTTATCAGGCAACATTTGAAGAAATAAAAAGCGAAATCAAGCGCATTTGGCCAATCATTCGGCAAACGGTTCGTGACAATATACCAGGTGCGATCAAAACAATCCCCTGATAGCATTTTCATAAAACCCGTAAAACAGGCCGCTAACAAACATCGCGG
This sequence comes from Calditrichia bacterium, assembly GCA_028284445.1. GTDB lineage: Bacteria > Calditrichota > Calditrichia > RBG-13-44-9 > J075 > JANQRS01. The sequence goes on along the minus strand of JANQRS010000014.1, from coordinate 32,551 downwards.
TCTTATCGAATCCGCTGCGAATAAAGTTGATTATTAAAGACCATTCGCCATCCAGTGCAGCAAGGCATACCCCAAAAAAGAACAAATTAAAGAAAACAACAACGATCAGGGAAAATAACATTCCGGTTCGCCGGAGATCCGGTTGCGCAGGGTGGAATTCCTTGGTCATGTGCAACAAGTGAGACATAAAGGCAAACCCCATTACCCCGTTTAGAATCCACTGGTATTGAGGCAAAATGGAAGGCTTCAATATTACCACGATCATTGCAAGAAGCGGAAAGAAGTATGGAGAGAGGGCAATCATGAAATTTTCCCCCTCTATTTCAACCCGCCCCCCATCACGACTGGCAGAAAGAGAATGTATCTTTTTGCGGGAAAGGAGAGCAAAGAGTGCATGTGTCATCTCGTGCTCAATAATGCTCCAAAAGCGCTCTTTTCGGGAATAAAAGGCCAGCCACATGATAATGTAGATAATCGCGCCCAGGACAAAGGTGAAATAGATATCCGCATCCTGGAGCTGCCGCCGAACAACCTGCGTGAGGGCATCAGTATAGCCGAAAATGCCAAGCAGACAAAACGAGGCGAAGACGAATTTAATAATTCCCCTCATGATCCACCAATATACTCATTGGGAATGATTAGGAACAACAAGAGACAATCACAGGAAGATATTTTTGCTTGTCTTAGCGCAGTCACGATCATAACTTTCTCAGCATCTGTTCAAGCGACATGTTAGGAATATCTGCTTGAATATCAGTAATGTAGGCACGTTCGAATCAGGAGCCGTTCAAACCAAGCAGCACGAATGTATATTTTACAATAATTCTGTATAGATATCATCATCACTTATTTCTGATATCAAAAATTAAGATGAAACGTTCCGGGAAAATAAAAAAAGGCATTGAAGACGCCTCCAAAAAGGCCGAAGAAGTCCTCAAAAAAGAGGAAGAAATTGATCAGGTTGTTGGACGCGCAATTAACAAGGCAAACGACAACCGCGAAAAGATCGGCTCTTTCTGGCATGATCTCCGAATCCTTCTCAGGATGCTGGGGGCATACCGTCGCGGCGAATATCGGCTCATCCCCTGGAAAACCCTGGTGTTGATGGTTGCTGCCATCATTTATTTTCTCAACCCGCTGGATGTTATCCCGGATGTCATTACCGGTCTGGGCTTTGTCGATGACGCTACTGTAATCGGTCTGGTGGCCAATGCCATCAAAGATGAAATTGCCCGCTTTGATTCATTCCAAAAAAACAATATTACGCCATCCGCAAATGGCGCCGCACACCCCACAAATTAGTCTATCATGCCCAGAGAGAAGTTTTATAAACAAGGTTTGAAATTTGGCTGCACTGAATGCGGCCAGTGTTGCAGTCATCCCGACGGTGTCGTGGAATTAACCAGACAAGACATGGAAAACATGGCCGAATATCTGGCAATGGACGTCGGGGATTTTCGCGAAAAATTTATCCTGAAGGCACAGAAGGATGACATTTTCGAACTGAATTCTTACGAGAACGGAGACTGCATTTTCCTGGAGGAAGGGCGCTGCCAGGTATATCCTGTGCGTCCGGTTCAGTGCCGAACCTACCCCTTCTGGCCTGAAATCGTCAAATCTGCCTATCGCTGGAATGCTGCAGCACAAGTTTGCCCGGGGATTGGTGAGGGCCGCGTATGGAGTGGCGAAGAAATCGAAGCCCTCGTGAAGCAGATGCGGCGGAGGAAGTGATTATAGGTTTGGGTTTGGAATTTGGGATTTAGTTCTTTTCTCCTAACAACTTCCTCAAAAACGTCTTCCGATGCCATTTGCAAGGACCGTGCTGTAAGATCAATTGGCGATGCTCTTTCGTGCCATATCCCTTATGCCGGTCAAATCCATACTGCGGGAATTCCTCGTGGAAATCGAGTAACATTTTATCGCGAGTCACTTTGGCCAGGATAGATGCCGCGGCAATTGTGAAGCTGCGACTATCCCCTTTTATCAGCCCTTCCTGCTGATAAAGACCGCCTGGTAATTCTTCGCCATCAACCAACATGTATTCCGGCGTTTGCTTTAACCTGCCCAGGGCCATCCGCATCGCCTTGAATGTCGCCTGCCGAATATTGATGCGATCAATTTCAACATTATCAACGCCGGCGATACCATAAGCAATGGCGTGTTCCTTTATTAAATCAAAATATCGCTCGCGACGAGCGGCGCTCAATTTTTTGGAATCGGTGACGCCTTCAATGTAGGCATAGGGCTCAAAAATCACCGCAGCTGCTACGACCGGGCCGGCCAGCGGGCCACGACCGGCTTCGTCGATGCCGACAATTCGAGTAATACCGGATTGCCAGATCAAATGTTCAATGGAAAGATTGTCAGGAATGTCGCTCATCAGTCTTACTCAGCCACGCTTTGGAAGCGCATCTTGTGCAGGCTTTTCCATTCAGCTGCCGGATAAATCTCGAAGCCTTCGAGACGACGATCAATGGCCGCAAAATTCGTTTCATGCCACATGCTAATCACCGGCAGTTCATCCTGCAGGATTTCCTGAATGCGGTAGTAGTATTTCTTACGCTCTTCGATGTCGATGGCGGTCTTCGCCTTGTCGATCAATTCATCTACTTCCGAATTTCGGTAGCCGATACGATTCTTGGAAGTGCCGATGCTGCGGGAATGAAAGAAGTGTTCATACACTGCCGGCTCATAAACACCAACGATAGACAGCGAGAATAAGTCGAAGCGACCTTTCTTGATATCGTCGAAAAAAGTGCCCCATTCGAAGCTCTTTATTTCAACATCTATTCCAACGTTCTTCAACTGCTGTTGAACCACCTGGGCTTTTTGGCGGCTGGAAAGCTTATCGGTGCATTTATATACCAGCCCAAAGCGAGATTCCGGACCATCGCCATCCGGGTCCGGATAGCCGGCCGCATCCAAAAGTGTCCTGGCTTTTTCCGGATCAAATTCATAGGGGGTTAATGCCGGATTATAGGCCCAGTGTTTTTTGTTGAGCACTGAATTCGCCGGACGATGCAAATCAAAAAACAGACTGCGGACCATCGCTTGGAAATCGACAGCGTGCGCCAGCGCCTTACGGACCTGCTTATTTGACAGGTATTTGTTTTCCTGATTCAAGCCAAGATAGACATAATTTGAACCGGGGCTTTTCTTAATCATCAAGCGGTCATTCTTTTCAAAGCGTGGTAAATGACTCTCCGGGAAATTGTTCAGCAGGAAGTCAACTTCACCGTTCTCGAGAGCAAGAACCTGGGTGGTGGCCTCCGGCAGAATCTTCAACTCGATCTCATTCAATCCGGGTGTGCCCCGCCAGTAATACGGGTTGGCAGTCAAGCGCAGGTACGCATCATTCGACCACTCCTTGAACTTGAACGGTCCGCTGCCAATCGGATTTCGCTTCAGATCGATACTGCCTGCTTCAACGATATGCCTCGGCACAATACCGACCTCCAGGTCGGCCAAAATCGGCGCATAGGCTTGCTTTAAGCTGAATTTTACGCGGAAGGAATCCTGGACTTCAATGGTCTCGATAATTTCATAAGTCGTGCGAAGCGGGGCGTTGAGCGTGGGGTCCTTTATCGACTGAAATGTAAAGGCAACATCGTAAGCGCTCAAGGGCTGTCCATCGTGAAATTTTACGCCCCTGCGAATGGTGAATATGTAGGTCTTATCGTCCGGGGTTTCCAGTTTTTCTGCCAGCTGCAGCTTCGGAAATCCGGTTGAATCCATGCGAACCAGGTAGTCATACACCTGTTCTATTACCCTAAAGGAAACGGCATCAGAATAGGTTCTCGGATCCAGATTGGTGGGGTTATCAAAAAGCACCGCACGGAGGCGCTGTTCATCAACATTTGATGGACCGTCCTCACCACAGCCCAAATACATCAAACAAGAGCCCAAAATCAGGAAAACAACAAATCGTCGGATCAGCATATACATTCCTACTTTTACTTCCGTCATCATCAGCTGTTACTCGGATTGACCGCAAGCGTCATAGATTTCACTACGGCGGTTATCAATTCTCATCATCATGTCGCGATTGCTTCGGTCCAGGTCGTATACAAAAAGGCCGCAGAACTCCTGGTAATGAGAATCAAAGAATCGCTTCAGCGCCGAGCTATTTGGCTTACGCCGATACACTCTTTCCAGAAGCTCGGTCACTTTGCTTGCCATTTCGCGGCCTTTATTTTCATCCTGATATTGTTCGATATAGAAGAGGCCTTCGTAATAGTAGAACTTTGTTTCACGCAGCGGATCATGGTCACCGTCTGTAATCAGCTGCACTTCTTCGAGGCGGCTACGCCAGCCGATCGAGTAGTTGCTAACCTGCCCCTGGTCCGCCAGGGTTTTGGCTTTTTCATAGAATAAGGTTCCGGCCTTCAGCAAATAGGCATCCAGTTCGCCGGCCATGACCATATACACATAGTAATCCACAACGGAAAGCAAGGGATCAAACAGCGAACGCTGGTGCTGAAATCCCTGTCCACGCTGGTAAGGAAATTCGATCCCGCGATCCAGGAAGTTTTCTCCGGACGGTGAATTAACCACCAATCTGCCACGAAAGACCTGCTCTGAGCCCCTTTGAGTCACCGTTTCGATAACGAAGTTCACTCGCATATCAATAACGATCTTTTGATAAGAGTTAGACCATTCGTGGCTGTTAATGTAATTCTCAAGCTGTGGCGGAATCTCCTGCAATAGCTCTCTTTCTTGCGGCAATAGACGGTCCGCTTGAAGTGTGACCTTGCTGGAAATCACCTGCGCGCTTAGTGAACTGAGGCTAATTAGTAGTACAATATAGACCAGCTTGCTGAAATTCGACGCTTGCGTCATTTGTCCATCCTTAAAATATGATGTGGAGAATATAGTATCGTCAGCGCAATCCACACAAGTGGTTCGAGATTATTCTTACTTCTCATGTATATTAGAAACTGTTGAGGAATATGTGATACTTTCACTGAAAATCCATTGTATGTTGAATTTAGAATACAGGTAAGCCTTATCAATCATGAACCTGGATGGAAAAGCCATGAAAACACCAATGACATTTCTAAACTCGACGTCCCTCGCAGCAAACTTTTTGGGAATCGCCTCTTTTGCCTGCTTTCTCTTTATCGCGTTTCTCACCATTTCCGCCGGCAAGGCAATTTCTTCAGAAGCGCCTGAGACCACAAGCGCCAGCGGGTTCGCGGTAGTTGAACTCTTTACCTCACAGGGATGTTCCAGCTGCCCTCCGGCGGATCGCCTGTTAAACGACTTTGCGACTGCCTATAAGGACCAGCCGGTCTACCTTCTGTCATTTCACGTTGATTATTGGGATTATCTCGGTTGGAAAGATCCATTCAGCGATCAGGCGTGGTCAGACCGGCAGCGTCGCTACGCGCAGGCCTTTCGCAGCTCGCGAATTTATACGCCACAAATGATCGTGAACGGCAACGATGAATTTGTTGGATCACGCCGACAGCAGGCCAAAAGTAGTATCGAGCGGTCATTGAAGAAAAGTATTCCGGCAGGCGAGCTGACGACATCGACAGTGACGGCAGATCAGCGCATCACGGTTTTGATCGGCAATTTGAAGGCATTCGAGGGAAATCGTCTCAATGTCGCCCTGGTTCAGCGCCAAGTGGCAAATGACGTTTCCCGGGGGGAAAATCGTGGGCGGCACCTGGTGCATGCGAACGTGGTTCGCGATTTCAAGTCTCTCCGATTGACCGGACAGGATCAGGAAACTGTAACGCTGTCCCTGCCGGAAAACACCTCCGCAAATGATATGGAATGCATCGTCTATGCGCAGGAGAAGGGAACGATGAAAATTGTTGCAGCTGCCCGCGCCGAAACATCGGACATCAGCGAGAATTCACCTCAAAGCGCGGATCGCTAGGCCCTAGCTTCCATTTTTGCTACCGTTCTTGTTCATCGATTCAGCGACCAGGATGGCAATGTCTCGCGTTTCCAACTGCTCTTGCCGTCCGGTTTCGTTGATCCCATCGTCAACCATAATTGAGCAAAAAGGACAGGCGGTACTAACCAGACTGGCATTGGTTTCCGTTGCCGCTTCGTCAACCCGGTTTTGATTCACGCGAGGTTTGTCTTCTTCAAGCCACATTCTTCCACCGCCGGCGCCGCAGCAAAATCCCTTATTTTTCGAACGTGGCATCTCTTCCAGCTTCACACCGGGAATCGCAGACAGGATGTCACGGGGTGAGTCGTAGATATCATTGTGACGGCCCAAATAACAGGAATCGTGGTAAGTAATGGTCTTGTCGATGCTGCCGGTCAGTTGGATTTTACCACGCTTGACCAAATCAGCTATCACTTCGGTATGATGAAGCACTTCGAAGTTACCGCCAAGCTGCGGGTATTCATTTCGAATCGTATTGTAGCAGTGTGGACAGCTGGTAATGACCTTCTTGAAGCTTTTCTCATTCAGCATTTCAACATTCTGCATGGCCATCATCTGATAGAGATACTCGTTGCCAACCCGACGAGCCGGATCGCCTGTGCAGGTTTCCTCTTTACCAAGCACGGCATAATTGGCGCCCGCCTGATTGAGGATTTCCGAGAGTGCCTGAACAGTCTTCTGACTACGTTGGTCAAAAGCACCGGCGCAGCCAACGAAGAATAGATATTCCACTTCCTCCGACTTGTCGCGCATTTTCGGAATATCCAGACCGTCCATCCATTTTTCGCGATCTTCTGCGGCGATCCCCCAGGGATTACCACTATTCTCAAGATTCTTAAAAATATTGGTCAATTCGGATGGAAAGCGGCTCTCTTCAAGAACCAGGTGGCGACGCATTTCCACGAAACGATCGATAAAATCGATAAAGAGCGGGCAAGCTTCTTCACAGGCTTTGCACGTGGTGCAGGACCAGATGGTTTCATCCTTGATCACCTCACCAACCAGATTCGGACCATCATATATCTCGACATCACCATCGCCCTGCCCGGTCATTTGCAGCAGCCACGGTGTCTTTTCGAAAAGGTGCTCGCGCATTTCCTCATTTACCTTCTTCGGCGACAACGGTTTCTCTGTCGCATAGGCAGGGCAGGCAGCCTGACAACGGCCACATTCCGTGCAGGTATAAACATCCATGATGTCTTTCCAGTCAAACTGCTCAATCTGCGAAACGCCAAAATTCTCGAGGTCATCATCTTCCAGGTCCATATGGGGCAGGGTGCTTGGCTCGAGATTGCGATAGAAGACATTAAATACGGAAGTAACCACGTGGAAGTGTTTAGAGATAGGCAGATAGGCCAGGAAAAAGAGCAGGTCAACCATATGTATCCACCAACTGACATGAAAAATCGACGTCAAGGTCGATGCAGACAGCCCCATCGATTGAAAAAGATTGCCCATGACATGCGCCATAAATGAATAGGCTTCACTGGTCTCACCGTGCAGGGCCACTTCTGCCCCATTGATGAAGAAATCTGTAAGCATCAGCAGACCAATCAGGCTGAGAATCAGGGCTGCATCCCAGGACAGCGTAATGCGTTCCGGGCGGATAAACAGGCGTCGGAAGCCGGCAACAAAAATCATTGAGAAGACGACGATTTCGAAGACGTCACGCAGAAATATATATGGCGCACCAAGGAATCCATCTTTTCCAAAAAACGGCAGATGAAATTCAGGAAAGAATGCCCTGCCAATGAGATGAAGAGTATTGATGGAGACCGCCACGAACCCCCAGAAGATCAAGGCATGCATTAAGCCGGCCATCTTGTGCTTCGGGTCCAGAATTCGGCGCTGCCCAAGATAATATATCAACACGCCTTTGAAGCGTTCCCAATAATTATTAAAGCGATCAATCGGCTTGGCAATGGTCAGCACTTTGTATCGACGAATCATCAGGAACACAAATGTACCAACAGAGATCGCGAGTATAATGGCAAATATGATTTTGGTTACAGGCGTGCCGGTGGCAGTCATGCAGTTCTCTCCTCAGATGGGCATTCATCCGGACATCCAATGGGCCAGGCCGCCCACTTACGGCTCTCTTAGTCCGGTAGATTTTCAATCCATAAATGTAGAAGGCAGCACCGTCAAAAACAAGCATTTTTGTTCGGGTATATGCGGGGGCGAGCGATCTCAAAATCAACAGAAAACAGGAGTTTAGACAGTGACAGTGGCATTGGGGGAAATGACAAATGACACACATTTTCTTTTCACATCAAAAGACCACGTAGTGGTCAAACGTCTTTAACTAACAACTAACAACCAGGATCTATCAATCCTTAACGGAGAAACTTCTGACGAAAGCGGCCAAATAGACCTTTCGGTGCAGTCTCTTCCTCATCGACTTCGACTTTTTCAAGGGGATCATTGGTGATGATCGCCTCGGCATTGCCACGCACCAACTTTTCGATATAATACTCGTCGACCCGGCCCGCAAGATATTCTGCTGCCGCTTTCATTTTGAACGACCGGCCTTTCGGTGCATGTGCATCAGAGCCCAGGAAGTGGACAAACTGACGTTCGATGAGCCACATTGCTGCGCTCTGCACGGTCTTGCCAAAATCGCCCAGCACGCTGCCGCAATTCACCTGTAGCAGTGCGCCATACTTGATGAACTTCAGCGCCTTTTCCGGGCTTTCCATGATGGTCGTGTAGCGTTCAGGATGGGCAACAATCGGAATGAAATTTTCCATATTCAATTTAAAGATCGCTTCTTCCGCGCCATTCGGCATCAGGAACATCGGAAATTCCATCAACACATAGAGCCCCTTTTGTCCCAGCGTGCCGACACGACTGGCCTTGACGGTATCCTGAATGTAATGATGATACATCATTTCGCCACCGGAGTGTAACTTTAGCGGTATGCCGGAAGACTCCACCTTGCTGCGCAGGATTTGAAGCTTCTTAAAATAGTCATGCTCCATCTCCGGACGGATCAGCTCGTTGAAGTGTGAGGTCGCAAAAACATCCGTAATGCCTTGATCTGCTGCAATCTGCAACATCTCCAGAGACTTGTCCAGTGTTTCCGGACCGTCGTCAAAGTCGTAGATAATGTGATTATGGATATCAATCATTGTCGTGTCTTCCGTTCCGCCAGGCTTGTCGCTTTTACCGCCGCCGCTGCTTTTTGCAAGTTGTGAAGGACCTTGCACCTGTCAGCAAACTCTCCAACATACAACCGTAAGTTGATTCAAAATGTATTGCAGGTCAATTATGCAAATTGCATCTTTCAAGGACCTGGCTTTTACTTCAGATTTTCCGGATTAAGGCCTTGCAGGCCATCCCCAACAAAAACACCGTCTTTGCGAATCAGTTCATCGTCGAACCATATTTCTCCACCGCCGAGATCCGCCGTTTGCCTCATCACCATGTCCCAGTGAATTCGCGAACGATTGCCGTTATCGGCAATTTCATATGCCTGACCGGGGGTAAAATGGAAAGAACCGGCCATCTTTTCATCAAAGAGGATGTCGAGCATTGGTCGCGTTACATAAGGATTAAAACCGATGGCAAACTCCCCAATATAACGACCGCCCTCGTCGCTATCGAGGATCTCGTTGAGCTTATCGCTCTTGTCCGCCTTTGCCTCAACAATCTTGCCGTCTTCGAAACGCAGATAGATGTCGGAGAAACTGGTGCCCTGGTAAATCGTTGGGGTGTTAAAACGAATTTCGCCGTTGACTGAATCGCGCACCGGGGCAGTAAATACTTCTCCGTCAGGGATATTATTTTCGCCGGAACAGCCAATCACCGGAATCCCCTTTATAGAAAAGCGCAAGTCCGTATTCGGCCCTTTGATATGCACTCGGTCGGTCATTTCCATGCGCTTCTTCAGCGGGGCCATAGCTGTGCACATCCGCGCATAATCCATCGTGCAAACGTCGAAGAAAAAGTCCTCAAAGGCAGCGCTGCTCATACCGGCCTGTTGAGCAAAAGAGGGATTGGGGTAGCGAAGAATCACCCAGCGGGTATTGTTCACCCGTTCATGGAAATGCACCGGTTTCAACACATGATCCTGGTAAAGACGCATCTTCTCCTGACCAACATCAGACAGTTCATTGACATTCTGACTACCGCGAATACCGATATAGGCATCCATTTGCTTCATTAGCGCCAGTTCATTCTCGCCAACAATAGAGAGCTGCTCATCGCTGCCATTCAGCAATAACTCTCGCACAACCAGATTACTTTTTAGATGCACAAATGGACGAGCGCCGGCCTTTGCGGCAGTTTGAACCAGGGTATTTGTTAAGTCATGAGGCACATCAAACGCTTCAATCAAAACGTTGTCGCCTTCTTTCAATTCGGTTGAATGATGGACCAATACATCAGCCAGTTTTTGAATCCGTGGATCTTTCATAACGACTCCAGTATTTCCTTATTCCGGGATATCCGGGACATTGCAATTAATGTTTTCCATTTTTCGATATGATGCCATTGCGATGAACAGCATCTGTAGCCTTCTTCACCAATTTATCAGCCCAATCGATTGCCATTTTCAAGCGTTCGGTAATGCTCATGAGTTCAAGGAGCTGCTGCTTATTCGCTGCGCTAAATCCAGCATTGGCGGCAATCATATAAGAGACCTCCCGCGCGCTGAGGTCGTCGAGACGCGTGGTATCGTAAGAGGCATCGAGGCGCAAGATTGTCTTTTTAAGCAGAGCACGTGCCGTCTGCAATAGCTCAGCATTCACCTTGTCGCCATCGAGCTGCTCTTCGCTCAGGAACTCAACGTCACCTTCATAGTAGGATTTATCATCCAGAAATGACGCCAAGCGAAAACGCTTCTCCCCTTCCGATATGATGTCCATGCGACCATCTTCATATGTTTTCAATACCGACATCACACGCGCCGTGCAGCCGACCGTGCGCAAATTTTCCCCATCGTGAAAAACCACCCCAAATTCAAGGTCATTATCGATGCAATGACCAATCATCTCTTTATAGCGGTCTTCGAAAATATGCAATGGAAGGGCAATGCCGGGAAATAAGACAACGCCAAGCGGAAAAAGGGGGATTTTTTTAGTGGTCGACATGCCGGTACTCCAATTTCGCTAAAGCGTTTCATCCTCGACGTGATAGCCGGCGTTTTCAATTGCGGTAACGACCTGACTGCGTTTCGCAGCACCATTTACCCGCACACGACGCTCTTCGAGATTCACATAAACTTCTTCCACATCTTCGACGCCGGTCAACACATCTTCAATGGTCCGCCGGCAGTGATCGCAGTTCATATCACTGACCATCAAGTCCAGGTCTGATTCGTGCGGAGTCTTGCCAAACCAGGGCTGAACAAAGCTCCACATCAACAAGACAGTCAGCCCAATCGCAGAGCTAATCCCCAACCAAGATGGCAACATTTCCATCGGGCCGCCCACCAGAAGCGCCGGGGACCCTGCATAGAGCCAGATTGCATCAATGAGTGCCCCAAAGATCAGGCTGCAAACAAGAATGGTTCCGACATAAATTGCCAGTACGCGTTTGCCCATTGTGCCGCCGACAAAAGAGATGGTTGCCGTATTTGTCGCCGGACCGGCAAAAAGGAAAATGAAACCGGCGCCGGGAGACATGCCCTTCATAATCAGCGATGCAGCAATGGGAATAGACCCGGTTGCACAAACATACATCGGAATACCGACGAGGATCATCGCCGGATAGGCGATCCAGGCACTGCCCAGGTAATTTTCAATAACGGAAGCCGGAACCAGGGTGCTGATGACCGCGCCGGCAAGAATGCCGATAACTAACCAGCGAGCGGTATCGTCTATCAGATCAACAAAGGCATAGCGCATGGCAATGCGAGCCTTTTGCGATATGGACTTGCCGCTATGATCAGCAACCGTTCCGGCAGATTTGGACGCCGTTTCCGGCAGAACCGCCTTTCCGCTATCCCTGTTTACCAATACGCCGGTGAAGATGCCGTTGAATAAGGCGGCCACGGGCCTGGCAATGGCCAGGAGCGGTCCCAGTAAGCCATATGTCGCCAGAATGGAATCAACCCCGGTTGTCGGCGTTGAAATAAGGAAGGATAAAATCGGACCGCGATTCGCCCCCTGCTTTTCCAAATGCGCCGCCACCGGAATGACGCCGCAAGAGCAGAGTGGCAGAGGCACGCCAACGAGGGCAGCTTTCGTGACGGCACTTGTATCCCCGGTGGACAGATGCTTCATGACCCCGCTTTGCGGGATCATGACATGCAACATACCAGCTATCAGGAATCCTAAAAGCAGATAAGGTGCCATCTCCTTGAGCAAAAACCAAACCTCACCGGGAAATGTAAGCAGCAAATCTGTTGCGTTCACGAATGACGCTCCCTGTTTTTATATTTAAGCGAGTTCCTTAACGGCAGCAAGAATCGGATCGTAATCCGGCTCCGAACCGGTCTGCTCTACGACCTGCACATAGCGAACAGTGCCTTCCTTATCCACAACAAATACGCAGCGGGCAAGCAAACGCACCGGCGGAATAATCACGCCATAATCTTCACCAAATTGCTCACTGGTATGTGCCGACAGGGTCGTCACGCGATCCACTCCGGCAGCACCACACCAACGCTTTTGTGCAAAAGGCAGGTCCATACTGACTGTCAATATCTCTACATCATCGCCCAATGATGCTGCAACTTCATTGAAGTGACGGGTTTCTGTATCGCAGGTGCCGGTATCAAGCGAAGGGATGGTGGAAATAACCAGGTTCTTACCTGCAAAGTCAGCCAGGGTTACCGGTTTCAAATCATTGCCGGTCAAGGTGAAATTCGGGGCTTTATCGCCGACATTCAGTCCATTACCACCAAGGGCAACAGAGCCCGGTCCCCATGCAACGCTTCTTGCTGTGCTCATATTTATTTCTCCGCATTTATTCAATAATTGTAGGTTTGATGCTCGCCGGTAAAATGAGGTTACGCAAACGACGAAGCCCAATAATAAAACGCCCGCTATTCCCAGTCAAGCCGTTTTCTTTTTGAACTTGACTCCCTGTCAAATCACAGCTAATTTATTCGCCTTATTGTTTCATCTACTACAGTTCACCAACCAAACGAGAGGGTTTCAGCATGGCACATCAATTACCTGATTTACCGTATGCTCATAACGCGCTTGAGCCTCATATAGATGCCCGCACCATGGAAATTCATCATGGCAAGCATCATAATGGATATGTCACCAAATTAAATGCCGCTCTGGAAGGAAACAGCGATTTGGAAGGCAAGGATTTGGTTGATCTGCTGGCAAATCTGGATCGCGTTCCGGAAGGCATTCGCACAGCAGTTCGCAACAATGGCGGCGGTCACTTTAATCATACGCTGTTTTGGTCTTGCATGAGCCCTAATGGCGGTGGCGAGCCGAGCGGCGACCTCGCTGATGCTATCAACAGCACCTTTGGCAGCTTTGACGAATTCAAAAGCGCTTTCGCAAGTGCCGCCGGCACTCGCTTCGGTTCCGGATGGGCATGGCTGGTTGTAGACAACGGCGCTTTGAAAGTAACTTCGACACCGAACCAGGACAATCCTGTCATGGACGGGGCTACCCCGATTCTGGGTCTGGACGTCTGGGAACACGCATATTATCTGAACTATCAGAATCGTCGTCCCGATTACGTTTCCGCATTCTTTAATGTGATCGATTGGGATGCAGTAGCGAAGAATTTTGCACGCGCCAGGTAATTAGCGCTTCAGACGGGTTTAGATACCCCCTGCATATTTTTCCACAACAGAGCTGCTCAGGTGGTCGGCACCGTTTCTTTGCCGTCTGCCTGAGCAGCTCTGTTTAGCTGCCGTTTGATGGCGGCAAAAAGCTCCACAGCGTTGATGGGTTTACTCACATAATCATCCATGCCGCTATCGAGACACTTCTCCCTATCCCCTTTCATGGCGTTGGCCGTTAAGGCGACGATCGGTACTTCATGATCCAGCACAGCAGATTGGCGATCGCGAATCGTTCGAGTTGCCTCAAAGCCATCCATTTCGGGCATCTGTAAATCCATCAACACCAGATCGAAGGTGCGCTCAGCGAGTTTCTCCACGGCAATGCGGCCATTTTCCGCCCAGTCAACGGCGTAGCCACGCTTTTTCAGAAGCCGCGCAGCTACTTTTTGATTGACGCGATTGTCTTCTACCAGAAGGATTTCAGCCTTGGCTTTTTCCGCCATAACGGCCGTATCTATGGGGATCGGCTCCGGCTTCTTGATGATTGGCTGGGCCGGAACCACTTCTGCGACCGACTCGACTTCGCTATTGAGGCAATCAAGCAGCTGGCTGTCCTTAATTGGACGATTAATGATGCGGTCGAAACCACTGGCACGCAGTTCGGTGATACCAGCAACATTGTTGATAGGATTAACGAGGATCAAGATCAACTTTTCGTGTAGAATGGCGGTGGACTTGACGCTCTCTGCAAAATTCTTTAAGCCTTGGAGGCGGGCATCCGCCAGCACATAGCGAACAAGCGGCAATGCGCGACGGCTTTCACGCAGTTTCTTCAGCCCCTCCTTGACATCAATGGCTTCTTCAACCAGCAAGCCGTGACGCGACAAGTGCTCTGTCAAGGCGAGGCGCTGCGCAGCAGAGTCATCGATGATCATTGCCCGCTGATCAATCAGGCGATTAAATTCTGTTTCCGGTGTTTGCTCAGGCAGCTTAAAGCGAGCCGTGAACCAAAATGTTGAGCCCTTCCCTTGCTCACTACTAACACCGATTTCACCCTCCATCAGGTCCACCAATTGCTTGGCAATGGTCAATCCAAGCCCGGTACCGCCAAATTTGCGCGTCGTGGATGCATCTACCTGCGAAAATGAATCAAAGATGGATTGACAGCGCTCCGCTGGAATACCAATTCCGGTATCCAAGACCTCAAAACGGCAAACGACCTCGTCATTCTCAACCGAAACACGCCGGACATAGACCACAACCTCTCCGGTTTCCGTAAACTTGATGGCGTTGTTTGCCAAATTAATGAGCACCTGTTTCAGACGGCCCGGATCACCGATGAGCATGGTCGGCAGGTCCCGGAACATGACAGTCGCATAGCGAATGCCTTTTTCCTCGGCCTTTATCGCCAGCAAGGCAGCCACATCTTCCATTGCCTGACGCAGGTTAAATTCAACCATTTCCAAATCAAGCTTCCCGGCCTCAATCTTGCTGAAGTCGAGAATGTCGTTAATCACGCGCAGTAAGTTCTTACCGCTCACCCGTGCAACTTCTGCGAAGTCACGCTGCTCAGCGTTTAGCGGGGTTTCCAGCAACAGGCTGGTCATGCCGATAACCCCATTCATCGGAGTGCGTAATTCGTGACTCATATTGGCAAGAAATTCACTCTTGGCGCGTGCGGCTGCCTCAGCATTGTCGCGTGCAATGATCAAGGCGGAATTGGACTCTTCGAGCTCGGAAGTACGCACCTTAACGCGTGCTTCCAGACGCCGATTCTGTTGCTTGAGGTTTGCAAAGAAAGCTGCAACAATACCTATAATCGTCAGACCGGATAAGATGCGAAACCACCAGGTCTGCCAGAACGGTGGTGTAATGGTTATCTTCAGACTGGCCCCGATCGTATTCCAAACCCCATCACTATTCGTTCCACGAACCCGGAATGTATAGTCACCGGGTGGAACGTTAGAATAGGACACATATGTGCGATTGCCGACCCAATTCCAATCGTCATCCAGCCCTTCCATGAAGTAGCTGTATTGGTTCTTATGCGGATAAGCGTAGTGCAGCGATGAAAACTCGAAGGCGATCACTGTTTCGTCGTAGTTTAGCTCAATCTCGCTGGTTTCTGAAATTGGACGTGTCAAAATCGCCCGGCCGTCTCCATCCTCGCCTACCTTCACGGAACGATTAAATATCTGCAAATCTGTGATAACAATCGGTGGGATGTAGGTATTGCGAGTCAGGCTGTCCGGTGAGAAGAAGTTGAATCCGTTGTTGCCGCCAAAGTAGAGGCGCCCGTCGCTGGCCTTCAGATGTGCGGGTGTGAATTCTGACCCCTGTAAACCGTCAAAGATATCAAAATTCCTGAAGGACGCAGTCTGCGGGATGAATCGGGCCAAACCATCATTGGTGCTCACCCATACTGAATTTGCATCGTCTACGATGATGCCGTAAACCCAGTCGTTGGAGAGACCATCTTTCTGCGTGTAATGCATAAAGCGATTGTTATTGCGATCAAACAGGTTTAACCCGCCAACTTCGGTGCCAATCCACAGATGCCGATCCTGACCTTCGGCGATTGACCACACATGATTATCATTCAACGAATTGGGGTTCTCCGGGTCATAGCGGTAGTTATTGAAGCGCTTGCTATCAAAGTCGAATTGGGCAAGTCCGCCAAACGTCCCCACCCAAATGGTGCTATCACCGGTAGCAGTGATACAGGCGACAAAATTGTTTTTATCGCCAAGGCTATAAGGATCATCGGGGTCGTAGCCAAAGTGCTCAAATTTCATGGTTTTCCGGAACATACGACTGAGACCGGTGTAAGCCGCACCGATCCAGAGATCATCATTGTGGTCAAAGGTAAGGCTGGTGATAAAGTTACTGGTTATTGTCTGTAAATTTCCTGGTTCAGCGCTGAAATGCACATTTTCTTTGCGAGGCACATTCAGGCAATTCAATCCACGTTCGGTGCCAATCCAGAGGACCGTTTCCGTCATTGTCGGGTCAACCGCAAGAGCAAATACCGAGGAACCGAGAAAGGAGGCTTTACCATTATCATCAGGTGCAAGTCGGCTAATCTCGCCGGTTTCCGGGTTGTATTTTTCAAGACCTTTTGAGGTACCAATCCACACGAATCCCTCGGCATCTTCGGCGAGGGTATACACAATGCCTGCGCCGAGGCTGTTAGGATCTCGCGGATCATTTCGCACCAGATCAAAGGATTTGCGCAAATTCTCAAATTTGTTGATGCCACCAATCCAGGTGCCCACCCACATGACGCCACCATCGTCTTCATAGATACTCCGAATTCGATTGTCGCTAATACTGTATTGGCTAACCGGATCGTTGCGATATTCCCTGAAAGAATTATCTGCTTCGTTGTATTGCAGCAAGCCCAAACCCTCGCTGCCGACCCAGAGCTGATGTTGAGCATCTTCATAAATTTCCATCACGGTTACGCCAGGCAGGATCGCAGTGAAGGTGTCCGTTTCATCATCATAACGCCCTAATCCCTGATCAGTGGCAATCCACAATCTTCCCTGGTGATCTTCCAGTATTTTATAAATCGCCGCACTGGCAAAGGGATTTTCAGGATCATGCCCGTGATTGTAGCGAACGAATGTCTGAGATGTCCGGTCGAAGTGGTTGAGGCCATTTTGTGTGCCGACCCACAGCTGCCCATTCTTGCGAATCAATAGACAATAGGCGTATTCATTGGAGAGACTTGTGGAATCATCCGGATCCGCGCGAAAAGCCGTTGCGGTCCCGCTCTGAATATCAAAACGAGCAATGCCGTCATCGCCACCGAGCCAGAGGATTGTTGTACTGTCATTTTCCTCCGCCGCCACAGCGAAGAGCCGATTGGTCGGGAGAGAAGCCGGATCTACGGGATCATGCTGAAATCGCTTAAATTCTCCGGTCTTGCGATTAAAGCGATTTAGTCCACCACCTTCGGTTGCAAACCACATGCGTCCCTGACGATCCTCATAAATACCGGAAATATTGCTATGTCCAAGCGTGGTAGAATCATCAATCTGATGTTCAAAGAGGTAAAATCTGTTGCCGTCATAGCGATTAAGCCCGTCACGGGTGCCAAACCACATGAATCCGTAGCGATCCTGGTGAATGGCCATAACCGAACTATTTGACAAGCCATCTTCGGTTGTGATACGCTGAAAACGGATAAATCGCTGCTGTGCAAACAGTGAGTCGGCGATGCCAAAAAGGCAAAGAATAAGCACGGCAGTCAAACGCCAGCTTCTGCTGCGCAATAGTAGCTTTACCTTGCAAACCTGTTCAAATTGCAACAGCTTCAAAACGACAAACCGCCTGTCCTGTAATTAACATGCATTGATTATCGTAAGAATATTCGAAAACATAACGGAAACTACAAGGAGTATAGGGATCAAATATCCCCGCTTATGCATCGCTGCAAACAACGTCCTGCCACTTTTTTAATTCGTGCATCGCTTGCTGCATTTCCTGAAGTGTCGGAAGGTAATTGCTGTCCGCGGGCGCCAGTTCTTTCAGACGGCGACGAGAAATCTCGATCGCTGATTTATAACGGGCAATTTTGATTTGCTTAATGCATCCCTGCAGGTATAGCGCCGGCTTGCGGAATTCGGCATTCGTATGCTCAAGCTCCCGCAGAATCAGCGACTTCATGGCGTCATTTTGCAGGTATTCCAATACGGCATGCAGCAGATTCTCGCCGGCGGTGTCTCCCCTGTCTCGAATAAACATAAAAATGTCTTTGAACTCTGTATTGAGGAAATCAGCCTCACTGACGTGAGCTTTGACGTATTCATGGATATCGTTGTAGAAGTTGATCAAAAGCAGGATAATGTCTTTCTCACCGCCCCAGGCGCCGGTAAACATTAAGGGGCCTTGCTGACGTTTTGGTGCAGCATCCGGTTCAGCCGGCAATGGCGGCTCCATCGCGTTCTGCCTGCGGCTTTGCTTGCTGCGCAACTTCTGCAGTTCAGCGCGAACAGTATCAAGCGGTATTCGAAATCGGTCCGCGGTCTTCTCCATGTAATAGCCGCTTTGAACGGTATCTTTCAACAAAACAAGGGTTTGCAAGGCTTGATTCACTGCAGCTGATCGACCGGTGGCGCTGCTCAGGTCATGCCGCCTGGTCACTTGATCAAGCAGAAAGTCGAAAAACGATGGTGAGGCATTTACCAGGCCCCGGAACGCTTCCGGGCCATATTGATTCACATAGCTGTCCGGATCTTCCCCTTCCGGCAGGATGAGTACATTCACTTCCAGCATTTCGCGGAACAATACCTCGCCGCCGCGCAGCGCAGCATTGACCCCGGCTTTGTCGGCATCGTAGCAAAGGCACACGCTACCTGCATAGCGTTTGATTTGCCGGGCATGTTGTTCGGTTAGGGCGGTCCCGCTCGTCGCCACCACATTGCCTATGCCGTGCTGAGCGAGTTGAATCACATCCATATAGCCCTCGACCATCAGGACATTTCCTGCCTCGCGGATACTTTCACGAGCCTGATAAAGCCCGTAAAGCACTTCGCTTTTCTGATAAACAGGAGATTCGGGCGAGTTAATATATTTGGGCGACTTGCTGTCTTTTTCGAGAATTCGCCCGCCAAAGGCAATCACCTTGCCCGAGGTATTATGAATCGGGAACATTAACCGTTTGCGAAAGCGATCGTACACGCTCCGTTTTTCCTCATTGGTGATGAGTAAACCGAGTGTTTTGAAGGAATCAAGGCGATAACCGCCTTTTTCGATATGCTTTTTGAGATTGTCCCAGCCGTCCGGGGCATAGCCAAGTTCAAACGAGGCAACGGTTTCGGCACTGAGGCCGCGGCCGCGAATATAATCATGCACAGATGCGGGCGCATTGCCGAGGGCATTGCGGAAAAACTGCGCAGCGGTGCGATTGGCGATATCCATTTGCTCAGCGGCGCTTCGATCACTGCTGCTGCGATTCTTTTCGGGCAAGGCAATACCGGTCTGTTCCGACAGCATTCGCAAAGCTTCGGGAAACGTCACCTTCTCATAGTCCATCAAGAAAGCGTAAACGTCACCCCCCTTTCCACAGCCAAAGCAGTGAAAAATCTGCTTTTCCGGATTGACGTTGAACGACGGTGTTTTTTCCTGATGGAAAGGACAGAGACCGATGAAATTTCGCCCACGCTTCTTGAGGGTTAAATATTGCCCGATCAGATCGACAATATTTACAGCGTCGCGAATTTGATCTTTAATAACACCGGAGCGTTCATGCATATATTATATTCCCTTGCTTGCAATCATTTTTGAATCGCACTATATTTCCGCTTCTTCACTAAATGGAATGTATATGCCTCCTTTGAGGATGGCAAGAATTTATAAAAGGCGATGGTTATGAATAATGAGCAAAAGACACCGCCGCAGCAGAAAATAAACATAGAACTGCCGCCGGAACAAGCGGAAGGTACCTATGCAAATCTGGCCATTATTACCCATTCGCCGGCGGAATTTGTTATCGATTTTACGCGAATCCTTCCTGGTGTGCCAAAAGCCAAGGTATATTCGCGCATCATCATGACGCCGCAGCACGCGAAAGCATTGCTGGTAGCGTTGCAAGATAACGTACAGAAGTTTGAAAAGCAGCACGGTGAGATAAAAACGCAGGCCGGGAGCACTGACGATAAATCCTTCGGGTTTCAATCTCCCGGCGACAGCTAATCTGCTTAACGTAAAGCAACAAATGAATCAGACGCTCCAAGAAAATATACGAGAAGTTCGTCGCCGTATTCGCGATGCAGCAGAGCGCGCTGGCAGAGACGAATCCGAAATCACCCTGATCGGCGTAACAAAAACGCAGCCGGTAGAGGTGATTAACGCCGCTATTGACGCGGGCATTGACCATATTGGCGAGAGCCGAATACAGGAAGCCCGGGAGCGATTGCCAGATGTAAAGGAAGGCCCGGTTCGCCACCTGATTGGTCACCTGCAGCGTAACAAAGTCAAATATGCAGTGAAGCTGTTTGACATGATCCAATCGGTCGACACCATTCTTCTGGCAGAAGAACTGAATGCCCGCTGTGCAAAACTCAACCGTCAGATGCCAATTCTGATCGAAGTGAACACCAGCGGTGAAGACGCGAAAATGGGATGTCAACCGAAAGAAGCACTGACATTGATGAAGGCGATCGACCGCTTGCCAAATCTGAGTACTCGCGGATTTATGTCGATTGCCGTTTATAGTGAGGATATGGAACGGGTTCGCCCGTGCTTTAAATTGTTGAGAGAGATCTACGAGGATGCCAGCACGCATGAATTGCAGCATGGCACGCTCTCGGTTTTATCGATGGGGATGTCGTCCGATTTTGAAACGGCCATTGAAGAAGGATCGACCATGGTCAGAGTCGGCACTGCGATTTTTGGCAGACGCATCGTTTAGGGAACAAGAGATCGGTTGTTTTGGCAGCATACAACGCGCCGGTCGCAAACATGTAAGGAGTCACCGTTGAGACTTACTCCACTGGAAATTCGAAAGCAGGAATTCCGCAAAGCCATTCGAGGCCTGGATCCGATTGAAGTACAAACTTTTTTGGAGATGGTAGCTGAGCATTACGAAACGCTGGTAGAAGAAAACAAAGCACTATCGCGCCGCCAAATTGAACTGGAAACGCAGCTAAAGAATTTCCAGGAAAATGAGCGCACCTTGAAAGACACTTTGATAAATGTTCAAGAAGTTAAGAAACAGTCCGAAGAAAGTAGTCGACGGCAAGCGGATCTTTTAGTGAAGGAAGCAGAATTAAAAGCGCTGGAGATCCTGGAAAATGCCCGGAAAGATACACGCCAGATCCGTGAAGAGGCCGAATGGCTCAAAACACAAAAAGAATCATTCATTAATCGCTTGCGTCACATCCTGGTCTCGCAGATAGAGCTATTATCGGTCATGGAACTTGATGATCTGGTTCCGGATGAGATGGTCGAGCGTCTTAAAAAGGGAGGCAGCGCAGCGACAAAAAAGCCCAGCGCCCGCCCGGCAAGAGATAGCAGACCAGTACAGCAAAAACCGGTAAGCGGGCCGGACACTAGCGCAACACAACGGATCGTTCAACAAAATCGTGAAACCCCGAAACCAACGGAGCCGCCGCGGCCAAAGCCAACTGAGAAAACGGTTATTCGCAAGGCGGAAGAGCAAAAGACAGCGCCGATTCCGGTACCTGCTGCCTCTACACCGCCGCCAACTCCGACGGATCCTGTTAAGGCCCCATCCGGTTCAGGTTCATCAGATGCCTCTTTGAGTGAAGAAGACATCAATAATTTTTTCAAGAAGGGCATTCAGATTGATGACCTAATCAAAAACCTTAACAAGAAAGACACAAACAAATGATGTATCCAGGAAGAAAATTCAACAGCTATTGGATGGCAGCCTTATTGATTGTCGCCCTGCTTTCCAGCTGCGGCTCAAGCCCCAGTTTAATGACAAGTGAATTGGAAGCTGAACAATCTGTAAAATTATATTTAAATGATGGCACTTCGCTCGAAGGCCTGGTGATCGAACAAAAGGGCTCGGAATTAACCCTCGTCGACCAGGGCGACCATAAAGAGCATGTGGTGCAGCTAGTGGAGATTCGCCGTGCGGAGCGATCCAAACAGGCATTTGACTTCCAGGCAAATCCAATCAGCGACGCAGAAATCTCCCGTAACAAGACCAATCGCAATGCCTGGGGCAGTGCAGTTGGCGGTGCGGCGCTCGGTATGTTAAGCGGTCTGGTTGTTGGTGTGCCCATCTGGCTGGCAGCAGAAACGCCTCCCCCATTATTCATCGGTGGTCTCGGCGCAGTGGGCGGCACGATATTCTTCGGCATGAAAGGTATCCGTAAGGATAGGGAAAATGCCGTGACCAAGGTTCGCTACACGCGAAAATACGCCATTGAACTGGAGCAGGAAAAACAAAAGCAGCGCGAAAAATTACGCGAACTGGAAGAGCAGAAGGCCAAACTTAAAAAACAGCTTAAGGAAAAGGATAAAAAGTCCACTAAAACTCAATAGGACTTCAGGTAATGAGTGAATTGCGTCAGCAGATCAATGAAGCAGTAACATACATTCGCGGGCAACATAGCCCAACACCGGCAGTCGGCATCGTTCTGGGAACAGGCCTCGGCGAATTGGCCGAGAAGATCGAAAATGCGACGGAAATTCCGTACGAGAACATCCCTCACTTCCCCTTGTCAACTGTTGAATCGCACGCAGGCAAGTTGATCCTGGGAACAATTTCCGGCAAGCAGGTTATTGCCATGCAAGGACGCTTTCACTACTATGAAGGATACACCATGCAGCAAATCACCTTTCCGATAAGGGTGATGAAATTCCTCGGCGTAGAGACAGTTGTGATCTCCAACGCCTGCGGGGGAATGAACCCGCAATATCGAAAAGGTGATCTGATGATCATGGATGATCATATCAATCTTTTGGGAGACAATCCCTTAATCGGGGTCAATGACGATGAGCTCGGCCCCCGCTTTCCGGATATGTCCGAACCCTATTCCCGCCGGCTGATTGCTATGGCTGAAGAAATTGCCCTGGAAGAGAAGATTCGTATTCAAAAGGGCGTTTATGTAGCCGTTGCCGGTCCGTGCCTGGAGACGCGGGCCGAATACCGCTTTCTGCGCGGTATTGGCGCAGATGTCGTCGGCATGTCGACGATACCGGAGAACATTGTCGCCCGCCATATGGGGCTGGAATGTTTCGGCATTTCGGTGATAACCGACGAATGTTTTCCGGACGCTTTAGAGCCGGTCGACGTGCCCGATATCATCAAGACGGCCATGGAAGCACAGCCTCGATTAACCCTGCTTATGCAACGGCTGATCGAAAGAATATAGCCTCTAAGTGACAACCATCACATTCATTTAACCTCATTTGCCACATCATGTTTGTCCGGTTATCGGCTGCAAATACACTGCACCGAGCAGGCACAATTCGATCTGATGATGGCTGAGGCAACACCAAGCGACAGGAATCAGAGTAATGTTTAAAGAGTACAGCGGCAAAGCATCTATCACCAATATCGAAGAAGCGATCCTTGCATATTGGCAGGATAGCGATATCTTCGAGAAGAGCATCGAATTGCGCGCCGACAAGCCATTATACATTTTCTACGAAGGACCGCCGACCGCCAACGGGCAGCCGGGCATTCACCACGTCATCAGCCGCACCATTAAGGACATCATTTGCCGTTACAAAACGATGTGTGGATTTCAGGTGCCGCGACGCGCCGGATGGGATACTCACGGTTTGCCGGTCGAAATCGCCGTTGAGAAAAAACTCGGCCTCACCCAGAAAAATGAAATCGACAAGTTTGGTATCGACAAGTTCAACGAGGCTTGCCGGGATCTGGTAGATGAGCATATTCAAATGGATACCGGTTGGGAAAAGCTCACAAACCGTATGGGCTACTGGCTGGATCTTGAAAACGCCTATATTACCTACAAGAACGAATATATTGAGTCGGTCTGGTGGTCACTAAAGACCATTTTTGACAAAGGCCTGATATATCGGGGATTCCGCATTGTACCTCAGTCACCGACTATTGAAACGCCATTGAGTTCGCACGAACTGTCACAAGCGTACAAAGAAGTTAAGGATCCGAACTGCTACATTAAGGTGAAAGTCGTCGACTCGCCCAAAGCGTCCGTTAAAGATGCTTCACTTCTCATCTGGACGACCACCCCCTGGACGCTGATCTCCAACGTTGCAGCCGCAGCCGGCGAAGATATCGACTATGTGCTGGTCAAAAACACTCGCCAATTAAAGCAAGGTGATCAAAAGGTTGAGGTTGTTGACAAACTGGTCCTCGCCAAGGCACGGGTCGAGGCGCTGGACGGCGAAGTTGAAGTTCTGGAGACCTTCAAAGGCAAAGAAATCATCGGCACTCAATATGAACAGATTTTTGACTTCCTCAAACTGGACCGCGATGAATATCCGAATGCCCTGACGCTTTTACCCGGGGATTTCGTGACAACCGACGATGGCTCCGGCATCGTGCATATGTCGCCGGCCTTTGGTCAGGATGACTATGACATGTCTCGCAAGCACAATTTGCCGGTCCTACAACCTGTCACGCCCGGTGGACTTTTTGTTGACGGTATTGGTGAATTTTCCGGCCGTCCCGTCAAAACTTTCACCTATGCAGATGGACATACTGCCGAGGGTGTCGACAAAGATGTTGTTATCGCTTTGAAAAAGGCCGGTAAAATCTATCGTTCCACCAACGACTACGTTCACAGCTATCCACATTGCTGGCGCACAGATAATCCGGTCATTTATTATGCCCGGGACTCCTGGTTCATAAATTCTCCGGCCTACAGCAAGGAGATGGTTGCAAGTAATAAAACCATCAATTGGCAACCGCCGGAAATTGGCGCCGGACGCTTTGGCAACTGGCTGGAAGATGTGAAGGAATGGTCGCTATCACGTGATCGCTATTGGGGCACTCCCCTACCCATTTGGGTGAGCGAAGACGGCGAAGACATGTTCGCTGTCGGTTCGATCGAAGAGCTGTTGGGCGGCATCTATGAAGATGAAGACGGCAATCGCATACCTGCGTCCGATAAAGCCGATGAGCTCGATTTGCATCGTCCCTTCGTCGATCGCATTATTTTCGAACGCGACGGCAAGGTTTACCGCCGAACACCGGAAATCGTCGATGTCTGGTATGATTCCGGTTCGATGCCTTTTGCGCAGCTTCATTACCCCTTTGAAAACAAGGAGTTATTCGAGGCAAGCTTTCCAGCCGACTTCATCTGTGAAGCGGTTGATCAAACCCGCGGCTGGTTTTACACTTTGCATAATATTGCAAACGTCATTTTCGACAGCCCGGCATTTAAGAACATTATTGTGAATGACATGATCCTTGATGACAAGGGTCAGAAGATGAGCAAGCGCAAGGGCAATATTGTTAGGCCATTTGACGTGATAAACAAGTATGGCGTTGACCCGCTTCGCTGGTATTTATTGACGATGAATAACCCCTGGATTCCCAAGCGTTTTGATGTGAAAGGCGTCGAGGAAGTCAGCCGAAAGCTCTTCGATACGCTGATGAATACCTATAGCTTTTTTGCGCTCTATGCCAATATCGACAACTTCGATCCGGCCTCGAAACCGGTGCCAATCGACCAGCGTCCGGAAATTGATCGTTGGGTGCTGTCGCGTCTTTATTCGGTGATTGAGCAAGTCGGCGCAGACATGGATCGTTACGATCTTACCCGCGCTGCAAGACCATTGGCGGAGTTTGTCATTGATGACGTTTCCAACTGGTATGTGCGACGTAATCGTCGGCGTTTCTGGAAAAGCGGCGATAGCGACGACAAGTCGGCAGCATACCACACATTGCGTGAGGTGATGTTGACGGTTGCCAAGTTGATGGCGCCTTTTACACCATTTGTATCCGACGAACTATACCGCAATTTGCGAACTGATGACATGCCGGAAAGCATCCATCTTACCGATTATCCGTCACTTAGCGACGAACAGCGTTCTCACCAGGATAAGGACCTGGAGAATCGCATGCGGACCGCTCAGAAAGTGGTCAAAGGCGCCCGCGCTCTGCGCAACGAAACCCGCCTGAAAGTGCGGCAACCATTGGCAGCACTAAAAATTTCCAGCCCGGAACCTACGTCACTAAAAGCAGTTGAATATATGGCTGCTATTATTAAGGAAGAAATAAACGTCAAAGAGGTGCAAACCTCAGCAGATATTTCTGAATTGGTGACCAGGGAAGCGAAGCCGGATTTCAAGAAATTGGGTCCCCGCTTTGGCAAGTCCATGAAGGATGCCGCCGCAGTGATCCGTGACTGGAAGGAAGACCAGATTGCCGAAATTCAGCAGCAAGGACATCTCAGCGTCAGTATCAATGGCGATAGCCACGAAATCAAACTGGATGAGATCGAGATCGTCGAGCAACAAAAAGGCAATTATGCCGTAGCACGAGAAGACAACCTGACGATTGCACTGGACACTGAGCTGACACCGGAGTTGGAGACAGAGGGCATCGCCCGCGAATTTGTCAACCGCATACAGAATCTGAGAAAAGAATCCAATCTACAGGTTATGGATCGTATCCGTATTTTCTACGATGCACCTGAACGGGTAAATAACGCCGTGTCTCAAATGTCGGACTATATCAAGACCGAGACACTGGCAACTGATCTGGATAACCAGCTTCCGGCGAATGGTTCGGCGCAGGAAGTACAAATTGATGCCGATACGTTTCCGGTATCAATAGAGAAAGTTTGAGAATAATTTCTTTAGTTTCAACTTTCATTTTGTTGCTTGCAATTCGCAGAAAAGGTATTAAATTCTCTGCAATTGAACGAGCAACAATCCGATTAAGAACGAATAATTATTTGTTAGATTGAATAAATAACTCTCTCACAGACATTATTCAAGGATGGAGGAAGAGATGGCTGCGAATGAAAAACAAGCACAATCTCAACCACAAACACACTTATCAGAAAAAGAACTGTCTCATTTTCGGGATCTGATTATAAGCAAGCGCGCAGACGCCTGCGATGAAATTGACTCCATGACGAGTCGCCTCGAAGATGCCCAGGAACAAGCCGCCGGCTATCATTACCACATGGCAGATGGCGGTACTGACGCGATGGAGCGCGAAAAATTGACGATGATGATTGCTCGCCAGCAGAAGTACATTGGCTACCTGAACCGCGCCCTCAAACGCATTGATAACGGCACCTACGGCATATGCAAATTGTCCGGAGAGCCAATTCCCAAAGAACGGCTTGAAGCTGTTCCCCATACTGAAACGACCGTTGCAGCCAAGCTGGCTGACAAGAAGAAGCGTCATTGACATAAACCCTCCCCGGGACTCTGAAAACGTTATACAAGCAGGTTAACCGTCGATTTGCTGAGTTTAACATTACTTTTGGAGAAGGTCGATGAATAAAAAGAAGATTGAGTATTTCCGCAAGGTACTCAACGAGAAGAAATTTGACGCCCTGGAAAGGATTGACAAACTGCGCGAAACAGCTCTTGAGTCGAACTATCGCGATAGCTATGGTGATCATTCCGGGTACGCATATCACATGGCAGATCAGGGAACTGATGCCATGGAACGTGAAAAAGCATTCCTATTTTTATCACGTGAAGAAAAATATCTGCAGCAAATAGATCAAGCGATTCAGCGCATTGATCTCAACGAATACGGCGTATGCCGGGTTTGTGAAGAACAGATTGACATGAAACGACTGGAAATTGTTCCGACCACCCGGATTTGTGTCCCCTGCAAGGTTGCAGAGGCGCGACGCCGCTAACCTGACGTGTCGGGATGGCTTCTGAAAAACATTACCAAATTACTGTTCTTGATAGTGAGCAGTCCCGACGCATCGATCGGCTCCTTGCAGCAAGGCTGCCGGACTATTCCCGATCATTCTTACAAAAATTGATTCGCGATCAACATGTGACTGTTGATGGGAACCCTGTTGCGAGCTCCTATAAGGTTAATCGCAACGATGTGATTGATGTGAGAGTGCCGCCGCCTGTGGAAACAACACTCGTCGCCGAAGACATTCCACTGGATATCGTATTTGAAGATGAACACTTGCTGGTTGTTAACAAGAAAGCCGGTATGGTGGTACATCCCGGAGCAGGTATCCATACCGGCACTCTGGTCAATGCGCTAATGCACCATTGCCGTGATCTTTCCGGCGTTGGCGGGCGATTGCGGCCCGGAATTGTCCATCGCCTCGACAAGAATACCAGCGGGCTTCTGGTAATCGCCAAAAATGACGTGGCGCATGTCCATTTGCAGCAGCAATTCGCCAGCAAAACTGCTGCCCGCACCTATCAGGCGATAGTTTGGGGACGGCCGGAACCGGTGGCCGACACCATTACAAATTTCCTGAATCGCAGTAAATCCGATCGAAAAAAGTTCTCTGTCGCCCAGGACGGCAAAGAAGCCATAACATTATATGAGACGATGGAAACATTTTCCTTCCTCTCATTGTTAAAGATTCGTTTAAAGACCGGTCGCACGCATCAAATTCGCGTGCATATGCTTCATCGCCAGCATCCGGTCTTTGGTGACCCGGAATATTCTGGGCGAAAAAAACAGATTAATCGTCTTTCCGCTTTATCAGAGCGGAATTTCGCCGTATATTTGCTCAAGGGTATTGACAGGCAAGCGCTGCATGCAATCACGCTTGGCTTTCAGCACCCTGCTTCTGGAGAAATGCTGTCTTTTAGCAGCGAATTACCGAAAGACATGAATAGTCTACTTTATAACCTAAAACAGCATGAGGATAAGTCATGAGAGTCCAACATTTCATTTCATTATTGCTATTAGTATCCGTTAGCGCTCTCTTTGCTCAGGGTGTTGAATTTAAACATCCGAATGTCATTGACGTCGGCAAAACCATGAAGGGTGATCTAATCGAAGGAAAGATTGAATTCGTCAATAAGAGCGGCAGCATGCTGGAAATCGCTGATGTTCGCCCAAGCTGCGGCTGCACCGCAGTAAAGCCGGAAAAACTCGTCTATCAAAATGGCGAAGTTGCAACGATTCCTTTCAGCGTCGAAACCGAGAAATTTAATCCCGGCGTAGTGCGCAAGCCAATTCATATTCACTTCGTAGACAATAAGCCGGAACGCCAAACCGTTACCATTCAAGCGAATATCGTTACAGAGCTGGCGGTCAATCCGCGTTACCTGCACCTGCAAAGCATTTCCTTGAACCCGGACACCACTATTACGGAGTTTTTCGAAATTGAAAACGAGTCCGACAAGCCCGTAGAAATCACCGACATCAAAACAGAAGCTGATTTTATCAAAATTTCGCCTTCGTCGGTAGTGATTCCCCCTGGAAAATCGCACCTGATTCAATTTCAGTTTAAACCGGCAACTCCGGGACGCAAGAGCACCCGCATATCTATCCAGTCGAATCACGAGAAGCACGCGGAAATAAAAGTGCCGGTATATATCAATGTGGTAAACAGCTAGCGTACTCCTCACTTTTTTCGATAATTTTGCCCCCTGAATCTCTCTTATAATGAAGATTCAGGGGGCTTCTTTTTGTAGAGTAATTATCTATCAGTGCTTTCAAATGTCAGCAAAGGCGGGTATCTTTGGACGCAAGTTGACTTCAAAGTTTTCCTTAATCACTTGTGACTTTTATCAACAGCATCGAATAGCATTATCTCTACTTTATGCCACTATTTTGAGTCTTTGTCATATACAAGGAATTTATTGGTAGCGAGGAAATACGGGTTACCAATAAGAGGAAAGGGTTAACATGGACGTCAACAATAACATGGTTGGAATGATGAATCAAAAAACTTCAGAGTACGATATCCTGATTGTCGAAGACAATATTGAACAGGCTCATCTTACGAAGTTATTGGTCGAAGAGTATGGTTTTTCCGCTCATTATATCACTGAGAGTGCAAAAGCCCTCGAGACCATCCAACACTCACGGCCGTCAGTCGTAATTCTTGACTTAATGATGCCGGAACTGGATGGGCTGAGACTCTGCCAACAAATCAAAGACTCTGATGATACCAAGGGCACCAAGATTATTATCTACTCTGGTAAGATGTATGAATCAGATCAGCGAAAGGCGCTTGAGTTGGGAGCTGACGCATTTTTCGTGAAGCCAACCCGCGCCAATTTGCTAATTACCAAGATCAAGGAACTGTTACATCCGCTCCAAAATGGATCCTATAAAAATTAAATTCTGGGGCGTGCGGGGGTCGATTCCGACTCCTGGCCCCAGAACCCTCAGATACGGTGGCAACACCTCCTGTGTGGAGATTACTTTTCCAGGCATTCCAAGATTTATTGTTGATGCCGGTTCCGGCATTCGTGAATTGGGCAAGGAATTACTGGCATCTCCAAATCCCGAAAAAGGTCATATATTCCTTAGCCATTTTCATTGGGATCATATCCAGGGTCTCCCCTTTTTCAAGCCAGCTTTTAAACCCGGCAATCATTTTATCATTTACGGCAGTGACGAGCCGAACGTGGATCTGACCAAGATTATCTCCATGCAAATGGACCCGATCTATTTTCCGGTCGCCATTCAGGACATGGGCGCGAAGGTTGAATTCCAGAGTATACAGGAAGGCACGATTGATATTGATGGCGTTGAAGTGCAGTCACGTTATATGAATCACCCGGGCTACACCTTTGGTTTTCGCTTCAGCCACGGTGGTAAATCTGTTGTCTACATAAGTGACAATGAGCCCTTCCGTCAGGAATACACGCAATCGGAAGTGCAGCCGAAGACGGTCACTCTTGAAGATCGCTTCGAGAGCTTTGTGGACAATAAGGAAGAAGCCCTGATCGAATTTATCGCCGGCGCAGATCTGCTTATTCACGACACGCAATATTTCCCTGAAGAATATGAGCAGCGGGTTACCTGGGGTCACTCTCCCTACACTTACACAGTCGATATCGCTGTGAAAGGTCAGGTAAAGCAGTTGATTCTCTTCCACCATGACCCCGATCATGATGATGCAACCGTCGACAAGATGGTTGATCTAAGCCGCGAGCGCCTCCGCAAACACAACTATGCCATTCCCTGCAATCCGGCTCAAGAAGGCGCAGTAATAGAGATTTAGGCGACACCGCGCTGACCACCCCCTATTCGAGCAATAGTCTTTCATTTGCCGACCTAAGAACTGTAAGTCCCAATTTCCAACAAGAAAAAATCCAAGGGATTCACACTACATTTGGAATTTTTCTTGTTGGAAATTGGGATTTCTTTAATTGCTCTCCATATCTCTATGTGGTTTTCACTCCCAATCAGAAGGATATGTGGGCTTTAACAAGTCACTGAATGCGGTTTGACTCTCCCATGCCAAATGCGGGTCAGGCATGACCATGACAAAGCCCATTGCCCCGAAAAGAGCGAGCGGTACCCCAAGCAGGATCCGGGCTGTCGGAACCAGGTATTTCATAATTCAGTTTCTCAGTTCACCGGCGTCTAGAGCAGGGCAATCGTATTTGCCGGCATGCGATTGCGGCGAAATTCCAGCAACGCTTCCTCGGCCTGCTCTTTCGATTGAAAAATACCGACGCAGATAAAATCGAGCAGACCGCCAGTCCGAACAGACATCACATTGCGCTTCAGCATTTCATTGGTTTTCCCAATGTGAAAGCTCTTCTCGGAATGGCTGTATTCGATAGCCCAGGATCTAGATTTTGACATATATTTCTCCAAGACAGTTGGGTTTGACGGACCTGACGGGTCCTCTATATGTTTGATGCGCATTAAGTCAGTTTAGATACGTGTTAACTGCATACTGGAATACTGGAATACTGGAATACTGGAATACTGGAATACTGGAATACTGGAATACTGGAATACTGGAATACTGGAATTTAGCACCGATCTTCTCCATATGGATACGATTGCTCTCTTACGAGGAACGAGTTATTCCAGTCACCGTCTTTTTTCTTTCGCTCCAGACTTGAAATCAGGCGCATAAGACCATTTTCAATTTTGAAAGCCAGTTGATCCCACTCTTCAAATGCTTTGGGGCTTATTTGACCAGCCTTGTGAAATACCGCCATTCCGGAAACAGATTCTCCCAATGAGGCAAGCGCCATATTCAAGAAATTTAGATACTCTTTTATTCCTTTTCGGCAAAATCCTTCGGCAATATTTCGATGAACTGAATCCACTGAGGCAATTTGATTACCAACGATCTTCTTCAGCTCGAATGGAAAATTTTTGAGAATTAGGCAAGTCATGACGTACAAATCCTGGCTATCCTGCCAAACCCGCAGTTTTTGGTAACCTCTATTAATATTTTTCCGCATTAATTTGATAGTTTCCTTGACATCCTTCTAACACTCAGTACATTCCATCATTCCATCATTCCATCATTCCATCATTCCATCATTCCATCATTCCATCATTCCATCATTCCATCATTCCATCATTCCATCATTCC
>JANQRS010000038.1 GCA_028284445.1 Calditrichia bacterium | reverse complement strand
TGCTTCAATGCTTCAATGCTTCAATGCTTCAATGCTTCAATGCTTCAATGCTTCAATGCTTCAATGCTTCAATGCTTCAATGCTTCAATGCTTCAATGTTTATTCTGGCAATCCCCAAAATTATCCCATACATTGCTCTACTTTTCTGTCATTGGAATTATTTCATGAATCACTGACGACTCGTAAGGGGGCCATTTTATGGTTAAATACGGATTGCTGGTTGCATCCCTGCTTCTGCTGGCTGTTGCATCAATGCTTATTGCCCAGGACAATGCACCTGCAAAACTACAAAAAATGATGATTAGCAGTAGCGCAGATGTGCAGCAGTTGATCGATGCCGGCGCAGAAATTATTGTCCAGCAACCTGACTATGTAATCTTTCGTGGCGGCAGCGCTGCAGCAGCGCAGGGCGCCACATCTTTTGAAGAAGTAGAATTGGTTCAACGCTTTGTTCATATTGCCCTTAGGGACTCCGGCGATGTGCAAACCATCGTCGATATGGGTGTCGATCTGTGGGATATCGAAGGCGAAACCGTGGTTGGACAGGCGTACGACCTCTATATCAATCGCTTGAAAAAGCAAGGCTTCGACGTGAAAATTATGGCGATGGATGCTAAAAAGAGGGGAGGGAAGAAATGATGCGTACCATATTGATTCGACTGTTCTTGATCTCTACGCTTTCGCTCCTTCTGTCTTGTCCGGGTGGTGGAACGGGTACGCCGCCTTCCGACCCCAACATCGGTTTGTATCATAACTATGCTGAAATAGATGCCGGCCTGCATGCCCTGGCGGCAGCCCATCCTGATATCGCACAAATTTCGACTATTGGAAAATCGCTTGAGAATCGCGATTTATGGGCGATCAAAATTAGCGATAATGTCGATCAGGACGAGGATGAGGCAACTGTGATCTTGCTGGGCACTCATCATGCCCGGGAATGGATTGCCGCTGACGTGCCGTACCTGATTGCCAAGCATATGATTGAAAACTACGCAACGGATCCGGCGATTTCCACCTTGATCGACAATGCCGAAGTTTGGGTGGTGCCGATGGTCAATCCGGATGGACATCAATATTCTATCACCAATAACCGCCTCTGGCGCAAGAATCGCCGCAACAATGGCGACGGCACTTTTGGGGTAGACCTCAATCGCAACTACGGTTACAATTGGGGCGGTCCCGGTTCTTCAGGCGATAGTTTCTCCGATACCTATCGCGGTCCATCCGCTTTCTCCGAGCCGGAAACCCAGGCAGTGCGTGATTTTGTGCAGCGCGAGGCGCCGACGGCATTGATCAGCTATCACAATTTCAGTCAGCTAATTCTCTATCCCTGGGGATCTACCTATGCTGCTCCACCGGATGAAGCCTTGCTTTCTGATCTGGCGCGAGCGCTCCGCGACAAAATTCAGGTCGTTCATAATGCCACCTACGTACCGCAGCAGGCGTCCGATCTCTATTTGGCGAGTGGTGATACCATTGACTGGCTATACGGCGTATTGTCCACCGTTGGCTTTACAATTGAATTGCGGCCGCGGAGCAGCTTCCCGGGATTTGAGCTGCCGGAAAGCGAAATTCAACCGACTTTTGAAGAAAATCTTCCTGCTGCCCTACATCTGATCGATTGGGCGATTCAGCGTCATAGCACGACGTCGTCGTAGCTTCGCTGATGGTTTTCTTCTGTATCAATCGCCGTTGAACATAAAGCCGGGCACAATTTGTGGCCGGCCTTATGGAATTTTCCACGCCGCTTGTTCAAGCTCGCCAGTTCAACAGATCCTTCCTGGAAATTCGGGTATTTCCCGGATCAATTCCAAATATGCGTATTTTGTCATAAGGAATTAGAGAGACCCGTTTGTTGGGAGGTATTTTGGGCAGTGACGTCTGTTGACGGAAGCACTCTGGTAGTTTAAAAGGAGAGCGGGGTTTACGACGGAATAGGAGAGATCAATGATTTGTCTTCGATTAATTTTTCGGCTCAGCTTATTGCTCTGCTTACTCTTGACGTGTGCATGTCAGGATTCGCCGTCTGGCGGATCTCAGATTGAACAGGTTGGTGACCCGGAAAATTGGATAATCGAAGATTTCTGGGAAAGTTGGGGCGGCAATGAACTTCGCAACGCGCTCGAAATAGTCGAAACCCGTAATGGCGATTTCCTGGTTCTCGTACCAGAAGGATTGTTAAGGTCTGCTGACAATGGTCAAACCTGGACTGTGGTTGATTCTCAGCAGAGTACGATATCGCTGTATCCGAGTCCCTTTTCTGACGTTGTTTTCCGAAGTCTTTCGCTTGGATTTGAGCAGTGGGGGTGCGATCGCAGCCAGGATCTTGGAGAAAATTGGGAGAACTCACCATTATTTATTTTGATTAGGGATTTTGCGTTTCTGGAGAATGGTCGGATATTGGCCGGAGGGAGCGGTTTTAGTCCCCACGGAGGAATTTATCATTCGGATGATGGTGGACTATCATGGGAGCAGCGTAACCCGATCAACTTCTCGATGGCACCCCTCCGCTTTCATGTTAGCTCAACCGGTGAGATTTTTCTAGTCGGAGGCGATGTGTCCGGGACGCATATTTTGCGCTCCGACGATAATGGCGGTTCATGGACGGAGTTAAATTCTCAATTTGGTATGGTTTTTTGGCCTGACATTGATCTCAAGGAAAACAGTCAAGGTGATTTCTTTATGAATGCTCCGGGAGGCGTGTGGCGTTCGAAAGATCACGGCGTAACCTGGGAAAATATGCCTGAATCTATACGGAGTCGTAGCTTCGTCATCGATTCTAATGATAATATCCTCAGCGGCTTTGGGGGCATTGGCAGTGTCGGCCTGCGTTATTATAGTGCCTTGCGTGATGAATGGTTCGAAGTTGATCCCGATCTTATCGGTAGTTTCCATAGCATTTATCTGGACAGGAATAATTTTGCTTACATAATTACACGCTACAATAAAGTCTTGCGCAGCGTGCGCCCACTTACAGAGGCGTTGGAGTGAGATCTTTGACCGTTGAAATGTCGAAACGGCGACACGTCGAAACGTTAAAACGTTCATTCGTTTATCGTTAACTTCCAATTGCTGATCGCTGACCGCCGACCGCAGACCGCAGACCGAATCTTCAATCGTCATTCTTCTTGCTTGCCGTTTAGTCCCTTTGCCTGTATAATGTAATTCAACTCAAAACAGGGACGAATTATGATGCGACGCTACGTAAATTTTTTCATAATGATATGCATGCTGGCAGTGTATAGTCCGCTAATGGGGCAATTTACACTTGGCGGCGATGATCGGGTAAATCCAGATGATTTCACAATTACCACGTTTGCTGACGGCCTGAATTTTCCGGTGGGCATGGACTTTCTGCCCGATGGATCGGTATTGGTTGCGGTCAGCAACGGTTCTTCTTTTTGGAGCAGCACCAGCGGGAGTTTGATCCAGCTGATAGATGCTGATAACGACGGGGTGGCAGAGACCGAAAACACGCTGGTCAGTGACGTGCCGGAAGGCCGTTTAAGCGCCCTGCGGCGATCCGGCGACATTGTCGTGACCACCGGCCAGGGGAATGCACCAATTGTCATCTATCGCCTCAGCGGGACGACTGATTACCAGTTGACGGAAGTGGGTCGAATGACCATCAATTACGCCGGGCCCTGGCTGCATCCGCATTCCGGTTTGGCGATTCGCCCGACACCCGGGCAGACCAATCAATATGACATCCTCTTTCACCTGGGCTCCAA
Source organism: Calditrichia bacterium (assembly GCA_028284445.1). Taxonomy (GTDB): domain Bacteria; phylum Calditrichota; class Calditrichia; order RBG-13-44-9; family J075; genus JANQRS01. The sequence goes on along the minus strand of JANQRS010000038.1, from coordinate 28,866 downwards.
AGTCAACTTTGAAGTAACCACCGATTCACTTCAGCTAACCAGCACAATAGGCTTTGATCAGTATCTCTATGGCGACGCCATTTATATGGCCACAATTAGCGACGACGGTAGCGCCACAGTTACCGGTGTTTCACTGGTCCAACTGGCGACAGGTTTGCGCAGTGCTGCCGGGATGGCTTTTCATCCGGTCACCGGGGATCTCTATCTGGAAGACAACGGGATTGATGGCTTGACCAATCCAATCGAGCCGCATAGCGCTGATGAGCTCAATGTGATAGCGCTGGCTGATATCGGTGGCGATATTGAAGATTTTGGCTTCCCGGAAAACTACATCGAGTATCGTACCGGGACCTTCATCGGTGGTGGGGATATTGCTCCACTGGTTGCATTTCTGCCGTTACCGGATCCTGCTACCGGAGCGGAAGCTGAAGGGCCGAACGATGTTGCTTTTGCACCGGCTGGTTTCCCGGATGGCCTGAACAATGGGGTGTTTGTCGGGTTTCATGGACAGTTCTCATTGGGAGGGCTTGATAATGAAGAAAATCCCCTGGTCTATGTGGATCTTGCAACCAACGAATATTTTCACATCATCAGTCCTGAAGAGGAAAACGTTGGGCACCTCGACGGTCTTCTCAGCGGTGATAGCAGCCTTTACGTTGCAGATATTTCACCTCCCGGTGGTCTCGGAAACAGTGCCGCTAATAGCGGTGTCATCTATCGGATTCATCATGGTGATGCCCCGGTCGGCATCGAAGACGGAGAAAATCCGGGACTGCCAATCAGTGTTCGTCTGGAAGAAGCATATCCCAATCCGTTTAATGCTGAAACCACGCTTCGCTACGAGTTGAATAAATCAGCCGATGTCAAATTGACCATTCACAACCTGCTCGGTCAGGAAATAAATCGCCTGGTAGAAGGACGAATGCCCGCCGGTGGTCACTCGGTGCGTTGGAACGGTGTGAACAGAAGCAATGATCCGGTTGCGAGCGGCCTTTTCTTTGCTCGTCTGGAAGCTGATGGCCAGGTGCAAATCAAACGCCTGGTTCTGGTGAAGTAGTATTCTCTTGCACTTTCATAAATCAAGCCCCGGATACGGAGTGGTATTCGGGGCTTGGTGTTTAAATTCGTTGATCGTTGATCGTTGATCGTTGATCGTTGATCGTTGATCGTTAAGGCGTTAAAGCAGTAAAACGTTGATCTGTTGATCGGCTACCGGTAACGATTTCATATTTTACATTTGTCATTTGTCATTCTTCGTTTTACTCACTGCCACTGCTTTATGCTTTCCCCGGCTCCAATCCCTCATCAAAAGTCATCTCTTTCTTGCTGCCGAGAAAATATTCGCGAGCATCTTCCAGGATCAGGTAGATTGACGGGACGAGAATTAAGGTAATACCAGTTGCGAAAAGCACGCCAAAGGCCAATGAAATCGCCATTGGAATCAGGAATTGCGCCTGCAGACTTCGCTCCAGCAAGAGCGGCGTCAGTCCGGCAAAGGTTGTTAGCGAGGTCAGGATGATTGGGCGAAATCTTGCCACACCGGATTTACGCACTGACTCCAGCAAAGTCACGCCACCTTTGCGCACATGATTGATATAATCGACCATTACCAAACTGTCGTTTACCACAACCCCGGTGAGTGCAACAATACCAAACATCGAAAGAATGGTCAGATCCATCGGCACAATCAAGCCAACCAGAAAGTGCCCCCATATGGCGCCAATCAGGCCAAAAGGAATTGCGCTCATCACGATCAGTGGCTGCGAGTAGGACTTGAAAGGCACTGCCAGCAATACGTAAATGATCAGGAGGGCAAACAAGAAGCCGCGGAATAACCCGCCGAGTGTTTCAGCCTGTTCAGCTTGCTCGCCTTCAAGGCGATAAATGATGCCCGGATAGTCTTCCAGCAATTGCGGGAGATAGGCACTGGAGATTTCACTCACAATCTCTGTTGGATTGCCCACGCTGATATCAACGTCAGCGGTGACATCAATTGTGCGCATGCGATCGGTGCGATTGATCGAGGCAAAGCCCTGTCCGGGATTAACTTCTGCAGCAACCGCGAAAGGCACTTCGCCGCCATTGGGCAGGCGGATACGGAGATTTTCGAGATTACCCACCGAGCTACGCTCCGATTCCGGATAACGCACCATGACTTTCACTTCATCACGGCCACGCTGAATGCGCTGTGCTTCCGCGCCATAGAAGGCAAAGCGTACCTGCTGGGCAATGTCATTTAGCGTAAGTCCCATTGCCTCAGCTGCCGGCTTGATATCAAGCTTCATTTCTTTCTTGCCGTCACTGAACGTGTCGCTGATGTCAAACACGCCCGGATAGCCGGCAATGTGAGCCTTCAGGGCTTCGGTTGCTGCCAGCAATTGCTCATGATTGCTACCGGCAAGCTGAATGTTGATGGCATCCCCGGCATCGAAAAGGGAAGAAGAAAAAGCCAGTTCTTCTACACCGGCAATTTGGCCCACCGCTTCCCTCCAGGCACGGGCAATATCCGGGCTGGTAATTGTGCGGCTCTCTGCCGGTAATAGCTGCAGATTTACTTCACCGATATTGCTGCTCTTCTCGACACTTTGTTGCGTTGGACCCTGCCGGTTGGCGATAAACGGCTGGTCGCCGACGGTTGCCAACATATGCTGAATCGCCGGCGTGTTGTCGTCTGCGTATTGCTTTTGCAGGTTTTTCGCGGCGTCCTCAAGCTGAAATAATACTTCCTGGGTGATTTCCACCGGCGTTCCCTGCGGCATCTTAAGAAGTGCAACAACGTTATCCGCTTCCACATTGGGCATGAAGTTGAACTTCACGATACCACCGGCGACAAGTCCGATTGAGGAGACCAGGATGAAAATACCGACCAATACCGAGAGATATCGTCGACGCAAGGCTGCATCGAGAAAGGGCAGGTAGCGAAGTTCGGCAAACTGTCTCATACCGGCTGCAAACTTTTCCTGGATGCGTTCCCAGCGAGCGTAGAGCGAGTTGCGTGCTTTGTCTTTGGCTTTTGCCTTGATATGCGCCAGGTGAGCCGGCAAGACCAGCAGCGATTCAATCAAGGAAAATGCCAAAACTGCAATAACAATTATTGGTATTACCTTCATGAATTTTCCGGTATTGCCCGGAACAGTGATTAAGGGGGTAAAGGCGGCGATCGTTGTCAAGACCGCGAAGGTAACCGGCGTCCCCATCTGTTGTGCCCCTGCAATGGCGCCGAGCAGCGGGGGCTGCCCCAACTCAATCTTGCTGTAAATATTCTCGCCCACGACGATGGCGTCATCCACAACGATCCCCAGCACCAGGATAAAGGCAAACAGGGATAGTAAATTGATCGATACGTCGAAGAATGGCAGCAACCAGAAGGCGCCGAAAAATGAAATGATCATACCGATAACGACCCAGATCGCCACCTGTAGGCGCAGGAATAAGGCCAGGGCCAGAAAGACCAGCAGGAATCCAAAGAAGCCGTTTTCCAGCAGCAGGCTCATACGGTCGCTCAATATGCGCGTGTCATCCTGCCAGGTGGTTAGCTTGATGCCATATGGTACCTGGGCGCGCTTATCATTGACATAAGATTTTACGGCATCTGCAATAACCCGGGCGCTTTCATCGCCCACGCGAAATACCTGCACCAAAACCGCCGGTTCATTATTGAAACGGGAAGCCTGGTCGGTGTCGGCAAATCCGTCAACGACCGTCGCGACATCACCCAGACGCAAGCGAACGCCATCGCGGGAGCTGCGCAGGATCAGGTTCTCGAATTCAGATCCGCTATAGGCCTGTCCCTTGGTGCGAAGCAGAATTTCGCCGCCGCGGGTATTGATGGAGCCTCCGGGCAAGTCCAGCGATGAAAAGCGCACCGCACGCACAATCTCATCGAAGGTAAGGCCATATCGCCGCAGCATCGCTTCCGATACTTCAATGGAAATTTCATACGGCCTGGCGCCGCTGAGGGTTACCTGACTGATTTCCGGCTTTGCCGAGAGATCATCACGGATTTCTTCGCCGAGCCGCTTCAATGTTTTCTCATCTGCCGGACCGGAGATAGCGACGTTAATCACCTGGCGTCGCCGCACCGCTTCCTGAACAATCGGTTTTTCCGCTTCTTCCGGAAAGGTGGAGATCCCATCGACGCGCGACTTGACGTCGTCCAGCAATTTGCGCACTTCATAGCCGGCCTTCACCTCGACGGTCACTGTGCCGGCATTCTCTGCGGCAACCGAGCGGATGCGTTTGATCCCTTCGAGATCCTGGATCGCCTCTTCGATACGAATACAGATGCCTTCTTCTGATTCTTCCGGTGCGGCACCCGGGTAGGGAACAGCGACGGTAATAATGTCCGAAGAAAATTCCGGAAAGACTTCAACCTTGATGTTGAAAAGCGACATGGTGCCGGCGGCAATAATGACGATCATCAACAAATTGGCCGCAACGCTATTGCGCGCAAACCATTCTATCATGCCTCTCATTTCTGTCCCTCCCCGCCGGCGAGGGTGGAACTGTCGTCCTTGCCGTCGATAATGGTAACCAACATGCCTTCGACGGCATAGCTTAGCGGCGAAATACAAACCTGCTCGCCGTCCTGGAGACCATGCTTGATATAGGCATAGTCGCCTTCCTGCTTGATAATGTCCACGTCCCGGAAACTCAATTTGTCGTCCTTGACAACAAGCACCTGGTTCCCGTTGCGAATGATATCACGCGGGACCACGGTAATATTGGGGACGCTGGTTCCGGCAATTTCCGCTTCCACGAACAATCCAACAGTCAGCGGCACCGGATTGCCTTCCTTTTTCAAGCCGTAAGGATCTTCCACACGTGCAACCACATAGATCATGCGGCTCTGAGGATCAATTTCGCCTTCAATACGTGTCAGATAGCCTTCCCATTGTTGATCGGCGCCGGCGAAACGTGCTTTCAGGGTTACTTTCGGGCCGCGCTTGTTTTCCATACGCTGGAAGTTGTAGGGCATGTCGATAAAGGCCAACTGCTCATCTGGCACGGGGAGCCGAACCTCGGCATAGTCAACGGCATAGACGATACCCAAAGGCGTTCCGGGCGTAACGTATTGTCCAACATCCACATTCTTGGTGCGAACCCGTCCTACAAAAGGCGCGCTAACCCGTGTGCGGTTCAAATTGAGTTCTGCCTTGCGCAGGTTGGCCTTGGCGGCGGCCAGCATTGCTTCAGCCTCTGCCAACTGCGGTTCCCGGGCGGCCAATGGCGGAATCTCACCTTCATTCAAGCGAGACCATTCTTCGCGCGCAATCTTGCTCTGTTGTTCTTCAACCTGATAGGCGCGTTTTGCCTGGGCTACCTGTGACCCGGCCTGGGTAACGGCCAATTGATAGTCACCGGGATCTATCTTGATTAACATATCTTTTTCCTTGAAAAAGCCACCGGCGACGAAGGAGGAGGTTGTCTGCACAACCCGCCCTGCTACCTCACTTACCAGCATACTTTCTGTCCGCGGTGCAACACTGCCTTGCGAACGAACAATCATGTTATGATCGGCCTTCTCTACAGTGAGAACGCGAATGGCTTTCGGCGGCGCCTGCCGGTTCTCTACGGGCGGATCCGATTTGAAAACCTGGTATAAAATCAGCCCTACGAAGCTCGCAGCAATCACGGTCAGGGAAATACGCACTGCATTCGATTTCATTTTATAGCTCCCTATTGTCAGATTTGTCATAGTTGAAACCACCGCCGAGGGCGAGGTATAAGTCGATTCGGGCTTCCAGCCGGGCCCGGCGCGCGCTGATGAATAAGCTTTCGCTATTGTACGCGCTGCGCTGGGTTTCCAACATGCTCAAAAAGTCGCTGATTCCGCGATTATATTGCGATTCAGCCAATTCTCTGGCTGCCAAACTTTGTTCGGTGGCGATTCGTAGCGACGCTTCACGATCTTTTAGGTAGGATTCATTGGCCAGGGCGGTTTCGATCTCGCTGAAAGCGTTCAACATCGACTGAACATAGCGAATTTTTGCGATCTCTGCCTGACTCTTGTTTAATTTGACGTTGGCGCGCAAGCGACCGCCCTGGAAGAGGGGCTGAAGAATATTCCCGGCGATGCTCCAGATGCTAAAATCACCGTTGAGAATATCTTTCAGCTCTTCTGTGGAGGTGCCGGTCGAGCCGGTGAGGCTGATGCGGGGTAGCAAGGCCCGTTTGGCGGCGGAAACTGCTGCATCTCCTGCCAGCCAGCGCCGCTCAGCTGCGATTAAATCCGGACGGCGGGTAATGATGTCCGCCGGCAGTCCGGCCGGAACCACTCCTGCAACCGACGGCAAGCCCTGCTGAACATCAAGCGCTGCTGCCGGATAACGGCCGAGGAGGATTTCCAATTGCCGCACGACAATATCATATTGCGATTGACGCTGCAGCATGGTGGCGCGGGCATTTTCCAGGTTGGCCAGGGAGAGGCGATAGTCAAGCGAGCTGGTGACACCGCTTTCATAGCGTTGGCTGACCTGCTCGTGCGATAGTTCCAGATTTTCGACAGTTGCTTTCGAGAGCTCTACCTGGCGGTTGGCCTCGATCGCGGCAAACCATGACTTGGTAACCTGGGCCGCTAGCGACAGGCGAGCGCCTTCATAATCCGCTCGCGCAGCCTCTACGTTGGCGACGGCTGAGATGTGCTCAGCACGAATGCGTCCCCAAAGATCAACTTCCCAGCTTAAATCGAGTGAGACGCCGAAGGTATTGTTCAAATTGGTGATCACCCCGTCGCCTGCGCCGGGAATCGGCAAACCGATGAAGTTCTGCTTGCGCCGCGATCCGCTGGCGCCTGCGCTCACCTGCGGATATTTACCGGCACCGGCGATCGTTGCCTGGGCTGAAGCAGCATCGAGGTTTGCTGCTGCAATTTGTAGATCATAATTACGCTCAAAGGCTTCATCCAGCAAGGCTGCCAGTTGGTCATCCTGAAAGGCCTGCCACCACAGGGTGTCAACATCGCCGCTTTCCAGTGGAAGCGATGTCCAATTCTGTGGCACATCCGCCCCAATGTCGACCTGCCTTGGGCTGGGTGTTGATGCGCATGAGAGCAACCAGAAGAGGGTGCTGAATATCAGGAGGGATCTCATGTCTTACTCCAGTTTATGTTGTTTGTTGACTGTTCTTGGTTGTGTGTTCAGAGTCTGAGTTATCCCCCCTCTATCTCCCCCCGGGAGGAGATAGAGGGGGGAGATAACCACCACCTTTTATCCTTTATTCACCGGCTTACTCTTCATTCCGGCGGTAACAAAATTTATGGCCAGTTCGATAACTTCCTGATGACTGAGTGCCTGCATAAAGGGGACTTCCTGCTGTTCAAGATGAGGAAATCCCATCATAATGGCGCTCATCGTGCCGACCATCAGCCGCACGCGATGACCGGCTTCCGTTAATGTCAATTGCGGCAGCGTCTTGCGAATCTCGGTAACAAATTGCATAAACACCGTCTTGAACTCTCCAACGATCATATGCATGATTTCATTCGATTCGATATGAATGCGTCCGAAAAGGCGCATCACCTGCTTTTGGTGCTCCGGAGAATTCAATTTCATCTCCAGCGCAGGGAGAAGGAAGGCTTTCACCAGCTCTCGAATCGGTATTGGCTTGTTTTCATGTTCAGTTTTTAGCTCCGATAGCCGCTGCAATCGGGCCTCATTGACCGGGCCGATATAGCGGCGGAAAACTTCCAGCACCAGGCCGTTCTTGGAACCGAAATGGTAATTGACTGCTGCCAGGTTCACATCCGCTTCGGCAACGATTGATCGTAAGGAGGTTGCCTCAATGCCTTTTTCTGCTATCAGCCTCTCGGCAACGTCCAGAATTTTTGTGCGGGTATCCGTTTTGGACATATAAGATCTTTCTTTGGTTCTAATTCATTCAAACATGTGTTTGAATCAAACGACTGTTTGAAACAGGCGTTTGAATGATCGAAAGGTTTCAAACAATATCCAAGAAATTTGAAAAAAATTTGAAGAGGGCATAAAACGGCGGGTCTTTATGAAGGAAATCGCGTGAGAATGTGACTTTGGCTGCAGGAAGATTGCATTTGACAGGAGGAACAGGATTGATAGGATAAATCCAACTGCATCGAGGTTTTATTATGTCAGCCCTGTAAACAGCCCAACTCCGCAGGTGTAATTGGGGCTAATGCGATTGCAAAGCCCCGGGACATCATTAACAGCCTGGAACTTTATTTGTTATCATATTCTATGATGATATCCAATTCCAATGGATATTCCAGATTTTCCGGTCCGATCTCCTTGACAATAAAGGCATGGTATGTCTCAAAATTCTCGTCGGATAACGATCGCCCGTTTAGCACAATGCTGTCCTTATAAAGAGTCAGTTGCATTTTAGTTGTGTGAATTGGAAGCAGTTTGTCCCTTTTGAGTCGCTCAAAAAGGGATGACGTTAAGCTAAATTTTGCCAGTCCTGATTTAGCGTCGCCGAAGGCTTCGCCTACTTCAACAAGGCGCTCTTTTTGAATAGCTTCCAGCTCCACCAGGTTATTATACTGATGTTTTAGCATTGTTAACTGTGACTCGAGAAGTTCTTTCTCTGCGACGTATTTGGGGTCATTGGTATCGACTACGTTTTCTGAGGTTTTCAGGCGTTGTAATTGATCGTCGACCAATTGTTTTGACTCCATCCAAATTTCCATTGCTCTGCGAGCGCTCCAGGAATGGCCTTCCCCGAGAAATTCTTCCAGCGTTTCCGTTGACGGCTGCAGAATTGTGGCCAGATCTTCAGCAGGAAGCTTGTAGCGAATGGTTTTTCCATTCTCGGTCACATCAACATAATTTCCCTTTACTTCCACACTGTAGCGCCCGTTTTTAAGGGTTTGGGAATTTGGTTCGTCAAGCGCATCTATGGATGAGCAAGCGATTCCAAGGAAGCAGGCAAACAGGATAGAAATGGCAGTGATGTAGCGATATCTGGATATCTTCGCCGCTTGATTTTGATGAATCATATTTATTCTCCCTCGTAATTGTGATGATGTTCGATAAAATGGTATAGCTGGTTCAAAACGTAGAGATGGCTGAACCAGTAAACTTACCTTGAGCAGCGTTTGTGCATACGATTTGCGACTGAATAGACCAGTGGCAAGCGTCGCATCATCGCAAATGGCTTCCCGGTCATTGCAAATTTGCCGGTCACACCAATACATAAGCGGATTATAGAAAAACAGCATTAACGTGAGCTTTTGGAGGAGATTTATGAGGAAATCGAATCGTTGAATATGAACGAGTTCATGGGCAAAGATCATTCTTAACTCGTCTTGTGATAAATCAGCCTTAAGCCGGCTCGGCATGATGATGAAATTGTGCAGCCAGCCAAAGCTGCATGGCACATGAAGCAGGCGAGTGAGCACCAGCGAGACCCGCTGGTCAATAGAAAGTTGCTGTTTCAATTTCAGCAGAAGCTGAGTCAATTGCGGATCGCTGCTGCCCTGAAGGGTATACAAACGCATGAGGCGCAAGGCGCCGCGCCAGATCATTAATAGACTACCCGCCATAATCAAACCCAGTAGAATTGGCGATAGTGAAGCGATCGGGTTGGCCGAGTGAGCGACCGCTTGCGGGATGACTTGCTGGACATACGTCGATTGGAAAATCGTATATGTTACTTCGAAATGGCTACCCTCATCGGCTTGCAAATTGAAGATCAGAATTGACAGAATTGTAGCGACAGGTAGCAAAAGCTGACAGGTCAGCAGCGAAGCATAGCGAAATGTCGGCTTTTGGTCACGAACAACAAGCCAGACCAACAGAAAAGCGATTGACCAGAGCAGATTTATTTGCAGTAGATAAAGTAATGTCGAAGGCGCAGTGATGACGTCTGGCATTGATAATTTCCCTCCTGATCCCAAACGGTTCTAAGCAAGCCGGAAATGGTGCATTAGCAAACTAGAAGATCCGGGCCGTTCTCGATTTCATAGATAGTTGTAAAGAAAACGCTATGCATCATTGATCATCATCCATTTCATTCAATATCTTGCGAATCTCATCCAGGTCTTCACGGCTGATTTTTTCTGACTTTACCAGCGACTGCACCAGGTCAATAGCGGAGCCATCGAATACCCGATCAATGGTCCGCTGCAGCAGAGACTGTCGCAGTTCTCCCGGTTGAACGGCAGGGAAATAAACAAATTTCTTGCCGGCGCGGCGAAAGCCGAGGTAACCCTTATCCGCCAGACTTTTCATCATAGTCATGACTGACGTGTAAGCGGTTTGTCGATGCTTATTGATTTCATCAACGACTTGCTGAACAGATGCTTCCTGCAAGCGACAAACAATATTGTAGATCTCTAATTCCACATCGCCAAGATTGCGTTTTTTCATGAAGGCTCTACTTTCTACTAGTGTGTTAGTTGTTACTAATCTATTAGTAGTTTGATCCAAAAGCAAGTCATTTTTGACATCCCCCTGCGTCCCCCTTCGAAGGGGGAAACAGGGGGATGTCTGTATGGAATTTTTCGTTATTGAGCATCATCAGAATAATATGAAAAGAAATCGGATGTTTTGGTATGATAAGCGGCTCAAATCTCGTGCACGCGAACTGCGAAACAACCCGACGGCGGCAGAAGCAATTTTGTGGAAGTTTTTGCGTCGGAGGAAGTTCGGGGTTGAGTTTCATCGACAAGTCCCCATTGATCGTTTCATTGTCGATTTCTACTGCCATGAATTAAAACTGGCTTTGGAGCTTGATGGGGAAGTTCATCGCACTTTGGATGCTAAGGCACGAGATTCAGAGCGTGATACAATATTAACTGGGCTGGGGATTTCTGTTATTCGCTTCGAAAATGAAAGCGTCTTTCGAAATTTGGATGACGTTTTGCACGATGTACAAATGGTAATAAGAATGCTTACCAAATAGCTCTCTGGTCCACATCCCCCTGCGTCCCCCTTCGAAGGGGGAAACAGGGGGATGTGGCTATCGTTGGATCTTTCCCCGGAAAGTGCTAACATTGCACATTCATTAAACATCAATCAGGAGATCTTAATGCGCCTATTTACCGCCTCTCTGGTTTTTTGCCTGCTATCCATTTTGTTCAGCAACTGCAGCAAAAAAATGGTCCATCCCGATACCAGCAGCTGGACAGATTTGTATGCTTCAGACCTTTCCAATACCATCGCGCCGGAAGGCATCTGGACCTTTGAAAACGGCATTCTGACCGCCAGCGAAGATCAGTGTATCTGGTCCAAAAAGGAGTATGACAATTTTATTCTGGATTTGGAATTTAAGACCGCTGAGGGCACAAATAGCGGCGTGATTGTTTACTGCAGCGATACGGATAATTGGATTCCCAATTCCGTCGAAGTGCAAATTGCGGACGACTATGCCGAGAAATGGGCGAAGGCCGCACCTACTTGGCAATGCGCGGCGATTTTTGGTCACCTGGCGCCCTCGAAACGAATGGTGAAGCAACCCGGGGAGTGGAATCGCTACACCATTACCTGCAAAGATCAGATGATCACCGTAGCCTTGAATGGCGAAGTGACCACCGTGATGGACATGAGCCTCTGGACCAGTGCCACCACCAATCCGGACGGCAGTGAAATTCCTTCCTGGCTTAACAAACCCTTTGCCGAATTGCCGACCAAAGGCCATATCGGTTTCCAGGGAAAACATGCCGGGGCGCCGATCTATTTCCGCAATATCAAAATCAAAGAGCTACCCTGATGATGAAACCAATCGCGTTCATTTTGCTGCTACAAGCTGCCGTTTTTTCGCAGACATATATCAAAGCCGGAAATCTGGTTGATCCCTCCAGCGGAAAGATTGAAAAAAACGTGGTTATTGTTGTGGAAGGTGCCGGGATCCAGAAGGTAGAGAGCGGTATCCAAATTCCGGCAAACGCTTCGATGATCGATTTGTCCTCACACTATGTATTGCCGGGATTGATCGATGCCCATACGCATCTTTGCACCGATGTGGATCTTGATGAAAGCTGGCAAGGCCAGGTAACCGAGCGCTTCATGGGATATGTCACCCAAACCAGCGATGCTTATCGCGCATTGACCGGCGCTGCAAAAGCTCGCGAAATGCTGCAACGCGGATTTACCACCGTCCGTGACCTCGGCAATGCGGGAAATTACGCTGATAGCGAACTGCGGCGGGCCATTGAAAACGGGCTGGTTGAAGGCCCGACAATGATTAATGCCGGCCGCATCATTGGACCCTATGGCGGACAATTTCACCTTCAGCCGGATCGCCCTGAGGCCAGTATCCCGGAATACATCCATGCCGACAGCCGAGATGAAATGCGCAAGGCAATTCGTGAGAACATTCATTATGGAGCCGGAGTCATCAAGGTGCTTGCAGACGGACAACCTTATATGTATTCGGTCGAGGATTTGAAGTTTATCGTAGATGAAGCGGCAGCTGCCGGTTTAAAGGTTGCTGCCCATTGTCATAGCGCACCGGGGATTCGTAATGCCATCGAAGCGGGGGTGGCCTCGCTTGAACACGGCACTCAGATGTCAGATGATCTGCTGAAATTGGCTCGCGATCGCGGTGTGGCGCTCGTCGGCACTGAGTTTCCGCGCTGGGTGCTCAAATTGTTTGGTTCCGAAGGCCGCTACCCGGCGGTCATTGATCGCTTGCGGCGAGCGGATAAGATTGGTGTCACGCTGGTTTATGGCAGTGATGCCCTATATGAAGTTGGCGATCGTGATCGCGGTGAGATGGCCCTGAGCCTGCTGGAAAGCTGGGGGGATGCCGGCGTCTCTCCCTTGAAGACCCTACAGGCGATGACCACAAATGCCGCTCAACTGCTTGGTATCGCCGAAGAACGGGGAAGCATTGCCAAAGGGCAGGCTGCGGATATTATCGCTGTTCCCGGAAATCCGCTGGAAAGCACAAATGTGCTGTACCAGGTGCAGTTCGTGATGAAAGATGGAAAGGTTGTTAAAATGACGAATGAAAAATGACAAATGAAGATTGAAAAATGGAGATTCGAGATTAGAGATTAGGAAGAAGTGTAAGCCACGGAGAACCCCATGCAAACGAAAACTCGTCGCCAACTGGCAACGCCCGGCGCAATTATACCGCCGGTACCGGCGATGCTCCTGACAGTTGCCGGACATGCAGACGAACCGGATGAAATTTCCGTCGTCTTCAGTTTTGTTATCAATTACAGTCCGGCGCAGATCGGCATCAGTGTCAATCACGAGCATATTGCTTTACAGCGGGTGAGACAGCACGGCGAATTTGTGCTGAATGTGCCGGTTGTTTCAATGATAGCAGCCTTCGATCGCGCTGATATGAACTCCAAAAAATCCGCAGACAAATTTGCGATCACCGGATTAACCCGGGGCAAAGCCAGCACTGTCAATGCGCCAACAATTATTGAATCGCCCATTCATGTGGAGTGCCGGGTATTTGATGAGGTGACATTACCGCCCAATCGCTCCATGTTCCTGGCCAGCGTGGAAGCCACGAGCGTTATAGATGGGGTCTGCGATGAGGATGGAACGCTTATCGTGAAGAACGTACCCTTCTTCGGCATGACGGTTGGCAGCGGTGAATTCTATACGATGGGCAAACGGGTTGGCCATATCGGGCAATCTGTCGGGCGGGATGATATAAAGTACTAGAGCCGGGGCTTGCGAAATGCCCCAAACCATTGCATAAAAAGAACTTGTATCCAGCCACTTTCTACCATAAGTTGTCCCTCACTCAGGAGTTTATGATGCGCCATCTGCGGATTATTTGCAGCGGGTGCATCATCTGACACACCCCAAAACGACGAACCAACATCGACTGACCCATGCCGGATGCGAAGCTTTGGCCGCATTGCAATGGGATCGAAATGCCTCGGGCATTAATCAGGATTTATGTGAGGGAAAAGCAATGGTAAAACGAGCAACTGAGGAAAATGAGTTTCTTGGTTATCGTATCGATTTTGAGTATCGGGATGACTATTTTTATGCACTGGTGTCCGGATCCAAGGATTCTTTGGAAGCGGCCACGAACTACTGGGCGCGCATGATAGAAGAGGCAAAAAGCAATGGCTATATGAAGATGCTGGTAGAGGAGGACTTTCCAAATCAGGGCACAACAATGGACATCTTTAAACATGCCAGGGAGCTGAACCAAATGTTTGGACCCAATTTCTATGTTGCGCATTTTGACAGACATGACGAACATTATTCAGAGAACAAGTTTGCGGAACAGGTGGCATTTAAGGAGCGCTTGCAGGGGCGAACATTTCAAAGTTTTGAAGAGGCCGAAAATTGGTTGCTCTCCATCGACATTGATGATAATATTGAATGAATTTGCACCGGTGACATCGGTTGTGATTATACGTTACTGAAACGACGAGGAAAGAATGGCAAAATCCCCGGAAGAAATGGCTGCATCAATGATTGCCAATATGAAAGAAAAGACTGGCAAGACTCTTGAGGAATGGCTAAAGATTGCCGCTGGTTGTAAGCTTGAAAAACATGGTCAGATTGTAAAATTCCTGAAAGCAGATCACGGTATGACCCACGGATTTGCCAACTTGGTTGCTCACAAACATCTCGCCTCGGACGCCGGTTCTGCTGCCAGCACAGACGACCTTGTTACCGCTCAATACAGTGGAGCAAAGGCCGATTTGAAACCGGTTTATGACAAGCTGCTTGCGGCGATTGAGGCGTTCGGTGCCGATGTAGACATTGCCCCAAAGAAAAGCTATGTTAGCCTTCGCCGCAAGAAGCAATTTGCCCTCATCCAGCCGAGCACCAAAACCCGCCTCGATGTCGGGATCAATCTGAAAGGCCTTGATCCGACGGAACGCTTGGAAGCCTCCGGCAGCTTTAATAGTATGGTTAGCCATCGCGTGCGATTAGCTACAGCAGATGATGTCGATGACGAATTGATCAATTGGTTGCGCGCAGCATACGATAAAGCCTGATTTCCTGCCACCGTTCCGCAGATTCAGAATACCCGGGAGAAAAGATGATAATTCGTGCGGCGACCGCCGATGATGTCGCACTGCTGGCCAGAATTGGTGAGGAGACCTTCCGCGCTGCATTTGCCAGCTATAATAGCCCTGACAATCTCGAATCCTATATCGAAAAAGCTTATAGTGAAGCGGCTGTTGCGAAACACCTCTTTGCTGAGCAGATGATCTACCGTATTGCCGAAGATGAGGGCGCAGCAGTTGCTTTTGCTCGCTATGATCTCAAGCATCAACCGCCGCATCTTGAGGGTAAGGCAACCATTGAGCTCTGTCAGATCTACGTTCTGACGAGTGAGATCGGAAAAGGCATCGGCGGTAAACTGCTCGAGGATGGTTTTGAATTAGGCCGGACAAATGACAAGAACATTATTTGGCTGGGCGTATGGGAAAACAATCCCAAAGCGATTCGATTTTACGAGCGTTGGGGATTCCAAACGACATCATCACATACTTTCATGCTCGGTGACGAAGCCCAAAGAGATTTGATCATGGAGAGAGCAATATGAGCGATGGCAAATCGCATTCATTCAAGGGTTTTGAATTTGCGGATCAGATTTTCGTGAAAGAAAAACTCCAGGGCGTCAATCTAAACTCGCGCGAGTTTGTTGATTGCCGCTTTGAACACTGCCATTTCCGGGATGTGGATTTTAGCATCGCCCGCATTGCTGATTGCGTTTTCCATCAGTGTGAGCTGGAAAGTGTGATTTTCAAGAATTGCAAACTGCAGAATGTTCAGTTTGAGGAATGTAAATTGAGCGGTGTCGATTTCTCTCTTGCAGATACCCTATTGCTGGAGCTGGGTTTTAAAGACGTTTTTCTACAATCCGTCAACTTTTCCGGCCTGGAGTTACCGGGCTTAACCATCAAGGACTCAACAATCAAGGCCTGTGATTTTGTCGAGGCGGACCTACAGGAAGCCGACTTCCAAAATTCGGATCTTAGCTCCAGCCTATTTGATCAGACCAACCTCAAGAAGGCCAACTTTGTCGACGCCCGCAACTACGCTATCAATCCCTTGAAAAATCATGTGAAAGATGCCTGCTTTTCACTGCCCGAGGCGGCCACTTTGCTACAGATGATGGGAATCAAGGTCAAACTGTGACGTCTCGCATAAATATTCGTTGACCGTTGACCGTTGACCGTTGACCGTTGACCGTTGACCGTTGACCGTTGAGCGGTCATCGATCAGCGAACTGTGAACAATCATTTCGTGTTTTCTGCTTCTTCCGCCTGGCCTTCCTCTGAACCAAACTTCGATGTCGTGGGTGGGCGATACTTTTGAAAGGGAATAGCAAGCAAGTTCATAATGCTGCTATGTTCACTTTCCTTCATATGCGTATCAATGCCATACTTGATACTCTGACTATCCTCAACCTCGGCAAAGGTGCCGAAAATTCGATCCCAAATCGCAAAAATATTGCCATAGTTTGTGTCAGTTAGCGGCTGCACATAATGATGATGCACCTTATGCATTGCCGGTGTCACAAAGACATAGGATAGCAGGCGATCAATCTTCTTCGGCGTCTGCACGTTGGCGTGCGTCAGTTGAGCGAAGATTGCGGACAGCGTTTGATAGACGAAGACCATGCCAATCGGCACGCCGGCAATGATAATACCAAGGGTGGTAAATGATGCTCGAAATATGCTTTCACCGGGATGATGACGCAAGGCGGTGGTGACATCTACGTGGGTATCGGAATGATGGATCAGGTGAAATTTCCAGAGAAACTTGATCTTATGTTCGATCCAGTGAATTAGCCAGGCGCCAACCAGGTCCAGCAGCATGACGGCCAGTATGAGATGTGCCCAGATCGGCAAGTCCACGAGATAAAGCAGGCCAAACTGATTGGCAGTGGTAAAGTCGGCGGCCTTCACAATAAGAAAGGCAAGTCCAAGATTGACCACCATAGTTGTCAGCGTGAAGAAAATATTGAGCAGGGCATGCTTGACCTTTTCATATTTAAATGAAAACATCGGCACCGCACCTTCCAATATCCAAAACCCCAGTAAACCGGTAACCAGGATACCTGTCCGATACGCCGGTGGGATGGTTTCAAAAAACTGAATCAAACTCTCTATCATCATGAACCTTTCTGCTCTGTTGTCTCTGTCTTTTAAATTATGCGGATTTTGAGGCAAAGATGCAAGCTTATCCGGCAAGCACCTGTTATGAAATAGCGCAAGATTCGGGTCGAATATTGCAGTCAGCAGTCATATTCTATGAAGAAAGAAACAGCAAACAATATAGGAGTATGACGATGAATACTGATTTTCAGGTTGTTGCCTTGCCCGATATGAAATTCCAGCGATACTTCGAGATGTCAGATGAGCAATTACGCAAGCACAATGCTCGCCGCCTCGCAGTCGATAAAAAGCCCGGTTTTCCATGTCGTGTTAGTCTCGAAGATGCTGAGGTGGGCGAAACAGTGATTCTGTTAAATTATGATCATCACGAGGCTGCCTCGCCGTATGCTGCTGCAGGTCCGATTTTTGTGCGCGAATCAGCTGAGACCGCGCAATTGAAAATGAATGAAATTCCGGAAATGATTCGCCATCGGCAATTGTCTCTTCGTGCTTATGATGCCAGCGGGTATATGCGATCAGCAGTGGTGCTTCCCGGTGCGGAATTGTCGGGAAAAATTCGTGAATATTTTACGGATGGCAATATAGCTTACCTACAGGTTCACAATGCTGGTCCCGGCTGCTTTAATTGCCAGATTGATCGCATCTAAATCTCACCAAAATGAAAGTTACCACTATTCAGCGAGGGCCAATATGGCCCTCTGGACATTCTACTCGATCAATCCCCTTGCAAAATTAGGATTTTTGCCCCGGAGGCGGTAAACTTTGCTCTGGGATGCCATCCTTTAGAGGAATGCCATCCCTATCTGCTCACCACCTGAATTACCGACATCGAGTTCCAAACAAAGGGGGATAAACATGAAACGCTTGCCAAACTTTCGAATTATTAACTTACCAATTTTGCTCATTGCGTTGCTGGCGCTGAGCTGTTTTGCTTTCGCTGAAGACGAGAAAGCGGAGATCGTAGAGGATGCCTGGAATCCCGGATTAAGTATGCAGTATAATGATATCCAGAGCGTGGCGATTTCTCCGGATGGAAAATATGCTGCTTATGTTGTGAGAAAACCGCTAATGGAAGGCGAAAAATCTGAATTTCTCAGCCACATTTGGCTGGCAGCAACCGACGGCAGTTCAGATGTCCAGTATACGCGTGGCGAAAAGTCCTGTGGCAATCCCTCCTTTTCTCCCGATGGCAAATATCTCGCTTTTACCAGCAGTCGTGGTGGGAAAAAGAGCCAGCTATGGATCATGCGCGTGATGGGGGGCGAAGCTGAAAAAATTACCGATGCCAAATCCGGCGTGGGCAGCTATCGCTGGTCACCGGATGGCAAGAAGATCGCTTACCTGATGCAAGACCCGAAAACAAAGGAAGAAGAGAAGGCCGCCAAAGAAAAGCGCGATGTCATCCTCGTTGATCAGAATTTCAAATACAGTCACATATACACAGTGGCCATAGCCAAAAATGCAGACGATGAGCGCGATGTGCAGCGGGTAACTGCCGGTGATTATCATATCTCCTCTTTTGACTGGACACCGGACGGCAGTCGGCTGGTATTTGCGTGGCATCCGGAGCCGACATTCAACACCCGCTTCCTTGCCGGCGAAATTGCCAGCGTTTCCGCCGACAGCGGCGAGGTAAGCCAAATTGTTAATCGTCCGGGACAGGACAACAGCCCGCGCGTGTCACCGGACGGCAAATACGTGGCCTTCCTGTCCCATGGCGGCAGCATTCAGGCGATTGGTATTCGCGATATTTACATCGCGCCACTGGCTGGCGGTGATCCGGTGAAACTTGGCGATACCCACGATCGCAATGCAGCAATTGTTGGCTGGTCTGCCGATAGTAAGCGAATATTTTACCGGGAAGCCAAAGGCACATCACGAAATCTTTTTGCCCTGCCCGTGAATGGCAAAGCACCAAAAATGATCAGCGCCGATGTCGGTAATGTTGATGATGTTGCCATCGATCGAAAGAACAATATGATGGCATTTACTTATGAAGAGAGTGACAAACCGGTGGACGTTTACGTTTCACGCGTCAAAAAATTCACGCCAAAACGAATTTCTAATATCAACGACGGCATTGCCCGCCCGTTGATGGGAAAGACGGAAATCCTGACCTGGAAATCAAAAGACGGACTCGAGATCGAAGGACTGCTGACCTATCCGGTTGACTACGTTGCCGGGAAAAAGTATCCGCTGGTCTTGACGATTCATGGTGGTCCGGCAGGTGTATTCACGGAATATTTTACCGGCGGTCGCGGCATTTACATGGTGCAGACTTTCGCTGAAAATGGCTATGCCGTTCTGCGTCCCAATCCGCGTGGCAGCAGTGGTTATGGTAAGGAATTTCGCTATGCCAATTTCCAGGATTGGGGACATGGTGACTACGAAGACCTGATGTCTGGTGTTGATAAAGTCATTGAAATGGGCATCGCTCATGAAGACAGTCTCTGTGCTATGGGATGGAGCTATGGCGGTTATATGACGTCTTACCTGGTAACTCGTACCGGACGTTTCAAGGCTGCCAGCATGGGCGCCGGTTTGCCAAACCTGGTTAGCATGGTGACTACTACTGACATACCGGATTACCTGGTTGCGCATATGGGCGGTGAGTTCTGGGAAGATTATGAGACATACGAAAAGCATTCTGCGATTTATCGCATTGCCGAGGTTACCACGCCTACACAGGTGATTCATGGCGCCAACGACTTGCGCGTGCCGTTTACGCAGGGGCAGGAATTCTACGTGGCCCTGAAACGCCGCGGTATTGATACGGAAATGGTTGTTTATCCACGCACCCCGCATGGACCACGTGAGCCGAAATTCTTGATGGATGTGACACCCAGAATTCTGACCTGGTTTGAAAAACATCTCGGCCGCAAAATGGTGACCACAGGCACTGAGATGAGCAATCTTGAAAATTAGAATGAACCTAGCGGAATGAGTGCTCTAAAATTTGACGTTTTGCCGGACCTGTTGACGGTGCATCGCTTCGGGCGTGATCGTGAGATTCCCCCGCTGATCAACAACAGCGGATTTTTCGCAATTACCCGAAGCGATCAGGAGTTATCGATTGTCTGTTCCTCCTCCCTGGTCTTGGACAGCGATCAGCAGGAAGATAATTGGCGGGCCATGCGCGTCATCGGCCCGCTCGACTTCGGAGAAATTGGTATTCTTGCTCGTATTTCCAGTGCCTTGGCTGATGCCGGCATTAGCATTTTCGCGATCTCTACGTTTGATACAGACTATATCCTTGTGAAATCAGAAAAACTTGACGCGGCGGTTCAGCAGCTTCAGGAGGTAGGTGGATATACTTTCTCCTGAAATCCGGCGATAAACCAAAGGCGGACCACATTTCTTGAAAAATAGCAAGATTCTCCCTTCTCCCTTCAGCGTGTTGCTCCTCGTAATCGGAAGCCTTCTTCTTTTGCAATGTCAGAAATCCGGCCGTGAAGGCCCGCCAAATGTTGTGATCATTTTTACCGATGATCAGGGCTATGCCGATGTTGGTGTGTTTGGCGGCAAAGGATTTACCACACCGCACCTGGACAAGATGGCTCGTGACGGCATGCGCCTCACAAACTTCTATGTGAGTCAGGCTGTATGTAGCGCCTCCCGGGCTTCCCTGCTGACTGGCTGCTATGCAGAAAGGATCAGTATACAGGGCGCCTTGTCGCCGCGGGCGCGACACGGACTCAATCCACAGGAAACAACCATCGCTGAAATGCTGCGGCCGCTTGGATACGCAACCGGTATCTTCGGCAAATGGCATTTGGGCCACCTGAAAGAATTCCTCCCGCTTCAGCACGGGTTCGATGAGTATTTTGGCCTGCCTTATTCGAACGACATGTGGCCGGTTCATTATGACGGCAAGTCCCAGGCAAAAGGCTATTATCCGAAATTGCCGCTTATTGACGGCAATGAGACCATCGAGACCGTGGAAACGCTCGAAGATCAGGCACAGCTGACCACACGTTATACCGAACGTGCCGTCGATTTCATTCAGCGTAACAAGGAAAAGCCCTTCTTCCTTTACCTGCCGCATTCAATGCCGCACGTGCCGATTGCTGCTTCCGATAAGTTCAAGGGCAAGAGTGAGCAAGGCCTTTATGGCGACGTGATGATGGAAATAGATTGGTCCGTTGGGCAGATTCTTACCGAGCTTAAAGAGAACGGGCTGGAAGAGAACACGATTGTGATTTTCACCAGCGACAACGGCCCCTGGTTGAATTATGGGAATCATGCCGGTTCCGCCTTGCCCCTCCGTGAGGGCAAAGGAAACATGTGGGAAGGTGGTGCTCGGGTGCCGTTTATTGTCCGCTGGCAGGGAAATATTGAAGCGGGACAGGTGTCCAGCGCGATTGGAGCGACGGTTGACTTGCTGCCAACCATTGCGGAAATCACCGGTGCAGCATTGCCACCAAGCAAGATAGATGGCGTCAGCCTGATGCCGATTCTGCGTGGCGAAGCCGCTGCATCGCCACGTAACAACTACTACTATTATTACGGCGGTGCTCTGCAAGCAGTGCGCAAAGGCGATTGGAAGTTGATTTTGCCTCACGAATATCGCTCCTATGAAGGTGTTGAGCCGAAAAATGATGGCTATCCCGGTCCCTACGCAACCAGGAAGGCTGAGTTGGAGCTGTACAATTTGGTGGAAGATATTTCCGAATCCCGAAATGTGATTGAAGATCATCCAAACGTGGTTTCTGAATTGCAAGAATTGGTTGAAGCTGCACGCACTGAGTTAGGCGATCAATTGACCGGTAGAAAGGGAAGTGGTGTTCGTCCCAACGGGCGCTTGGAGGCAGCCGAACCGATAGCAGTGGAACATCAGGCGATTGAGAAAAAGATTCGCCTGACCCATCCATTTCACCCCAAATATCGCGCCGGCAGCGATAATGCGCTCGTCGATGGAACAATGGGCACCCTGGAATACAATGATGGCGCCTGGCAGGGGTTTGAGGGTAGTGACTTTGAAGCGGTGATCGATCTTGGCAAAACATCACCAGTAAATATTGTGATGGTGCATTTCCTGGAGGATCAGCAGGTTTGGATCTTCAACCCGGAAAATGCAAGCATTGAAATATCAAATGACGGACGCAGTTTTCGCGAAGTTGCCCGTCTTGAATGGCCTGTTGAGTTTCGGGCGCCGGCGGCAACATCACGTCTTGTGGCCCGGCTGAAGAATCAAAAAGCACGCTATATCCGCGTTAAGGCCACTGGGGTGAAAACCTGCCCACCATGGCATCCCGGCGCCGGCGGCAAGTCATGGACATTTGTTGACGAAATTGTCCTGAATCCACAGCTGGTTGACATGTAAGTCCATCGGTCAGCTGCGAGCGGCATAAACCAATCTAAATCAAAAATGAATTTGTCACAGGTGGGGGAGCACCAGTTGACAGGTTTACCCTCTATTGCGGTAGTGGTTTTCTGCCTTTTTTGGGCGGCCTTGCCCAGCTATGCCCAAATTGACGATCCAGCTATCGACGACACGTTGTTTTTCGCCGATACCTTGCAATACATCGATGAAGATCGGGTCGATGATGGCTTGTCGTTTACGGCCCTCGGTTTGGCCGATCAGTATACCACTCAAAAAATTCACCCTTATTTTCGCGATGAGTTCAGGGTCTGGGATGACCTCCGCAGCCTGGTCAATTTTGCTGAGCCAAAAAGCCTCGGCGGATATGAGTCAATTGAAGATATGGTAGATCTTGCTCGTGAATTATCGCATGAGCGTCAGTTGAATTTGGTCTATGCAGCGATTGCCGGTGGCACAGCCAGCTTGCTTGCCGGAGAGGTCAATAGCTATTTGCGCAAGAAAAGGGTTCGAGGCACTCGCTGGGACGTTGACCGTGTTCGCACTCGCTTCCGAATGGGACGTTCGCTCTATGCCAGCTTTTACGGCACGATGGCCTATCAACGCTCTTTCCTGCATGTGCGCCCGTTAAAACTCGACTACATTTATTACTATTCCAGCAATCGACAGATGCACATCCTGACACGCTGGATGGTGCCGCAATTTGGCCTTCGCTACATCATTGCCAACGATTACAAGCTATATGCCGCAATCATCAAACCGGACCGGCGCTTCCAAATTGACTTGCAATATCGCCCCGATCGCCAATTGGCGATTACCTCCATTCGCATTTATCACGCCTATCGATCGTACTTTCGGGTGAACCTGGTAGAATATTTACAGGATAGTGGGCCAAGGTATCTGCAATTGCAGTCGCGACTTCGCATTCGTCGCACAGAAAAACTCTTCCTGGCGCTCTCATACCTGACCTATCTGGATTCTGATCGTGCGGGGCGTCTGCAGAGCCAGTTGTTGGTGAATTGGTGATGCTGGATGCTTGATACTTGATGCTTGAATTGTTGACGTTTGGATGGTGGCAGAAAGCATGCGTTTATCGATATCGATCAACGATGAACGGCCAACGTTTTCCCAATCTCCAGTCTCCAGTCTCGATTCCCTTTGGAATTTTGTCTGTTGGAATTTGGAATTTCTTCTGTTGGAATTTCTCCAACCCACATATTATGTTGGACTCAGCAAATAATTCGGGAGTCAGTGTTGCAAATATGGGTTGACGCAGATGCCTGCCCGCGGCGGGTGAAGGAAATATTGTTCCGGGCAGCCGAACGGGTTGGGATTACCACCACCCTGGTTGCCAATCAACCGCTCCGGATCCCGCAGTCGGCGCATATCAATGCGCTACAAGTGCCCGGTGGGCCGGATGTTGCGGATGAAGAAATTGTGAAGCAGATGCAGCCAGGTGATCTGGTTATTACCGCAGATATTCCACTGGCAGCTGCTGTGGTTGAGAAAAGCGGCACGGCGCTGAATCCGCGTGGGAAATTGTATACGACAGACAATATTGGTGAGGCCCTGGCGATGCGCAATCTGCTGGACGAACTGCGCAGCAGCGGCATCCAAACCTCCGGGCCGCCGCAATTGTCGAAGAAAGATCTCGAATTGTTTGCCAATGAATTGGACAAATTTCTCAGAAGACACAAATAGAATCTTATGCTCCGAAGACTGAATGCCACTGAATACCTGGTGCCGCTTCGCGAAGGCGGATCTTTGCCGGCCGTGATGCGGGCAGACGATGGTCAAACCTATGTCATCAAATTTCGCGGCGCCGGTCAGGGGCCGAAGGCGCTGATTGCAGAGCTGCTCAGCGGCGAAATTGCCCGCAAATTGGGTTTCAATATGCCGGAGTTGATATTCCTGAATCTTGACCCGGTGATTGGTCGCTCAGAGCCGGATGCTGAGATCCAGGACTTGCTGCAGGCAAGTGCCGGCTTAAACCTCGGGATGACCTTCGTTGAACATGCCGTTGCTTTTAATCTGCCCGCGATGCCGAAGACCGACAGCAAATTTGCTTCAGAGCTGGTCTGGCTGGATGCGTTTGTGACCAATGTGGACCGCACCCCGCGCAATGTCAATATGCTGGTTGCTGATGGAACCACCTGGTTGATTGATCATGGCGCCTCGCTCTACTTCCACCATAATTGGGGCGATGTGCAAAAGCAGGCGGAGAGCAAATTTCAGCCGGTGCGCGATCATGTTTTATTGCCGATGGCAAATGAGCTCGAGGCGGCTGATAAACATTTTCGTCCGCAGTTAACCGCTGCGTTTTTTGAAGCATTGGTGGCTGAGATCCCTGATGCCTGGCTGGCGCTCGATGAGCGATTTGCCTCAGCAGATGAGAATCGCCAGGCATACCTGGCGTATTTCCGGCATCGTCTGGAAAAGTCGTATATATTTATCGAGGAGGCGAATCGTGCCCGATCAAGTCTCCTATGATTATGCCATCATACGGGTTGTGCCGCGCGTGGATCGCCAGGAATTCGTCAATGTGGGTATTATTGTATTTTCCCGCGAGCTGAATTATCTGGCTGTGCGATTTGATCTCGGTCTGGAGCGTTTGAAAACATTTTCGCCGCAACTCGATCTCGGCGAGGTGCGTAGACATCTGACAGCCATAGCGGACATTTGCGGCGGCCATCCGTCGGTTGGCTACTACAGCCAGTTAAGCAAATCTGAGCGATTCAACTGGCTGGTGGCCCCGGCAAGCCATATGATTCAGGCTTCACCAGTGCATAGCGGCATCTTTCCCGGCGACGGTGATAAGGTTCTCGACGAGCTTTTTGCCTTGCTGGTTGCTTGACAACTGGATAACCTGCGAACCCCGTGAAAAATATCAGGAATTGATGGATCGTTTGGCGAGAGGCGAATTTGGCAAGAGTGAAAAAGTAGGAGAACGCTCATGATTACCATCAGCACAATGCGCGACGAGGAATATGACGACTTCCTGGAAATGGCTGCACTCCTCTGGCCTGATTGGGAAGACGATGAACTCCGCGAGGAGTTTGATGAATTGCTGGCCGAAAATACCATGACAATTCTCATGGCCAGGACAGAGGAAGACAAAACGATTGGCTTTGCGCAGGTCAGTATTCGCACTGACTACGTGCCGGGTGCGGAAGATTCCCCGGTGGCCTTTCTCGAAGGCATATACGTTCGGGAATCCGCCCGCAAGCAGGGCATTGGACGCCAACTGGCGGAAGCAGCCATGCAGTGGGGCCGCGACAGGGGGTGCAGTGAGATGGGATCTGATGCTTTGATCGATAATCTCGATAGCCATCGTTTTCACGCAAGTATCGGCTTCAGTGAAGTTGAGCGCCTGGTTACTTTCATTAAAAAGATCTGATTCGTCAGATTTCCATTCCATTATAGCTTTTTTGTTCATAATATTTAGCAGAAGTTCTTTACCGATTCCCGGCCACCCATCGATTCACCATTTGGTTCCTTGCAGGCGTTTACGCCGGCAATGTTTTTGTTGCTCCGTAATCCGTGGCCGTCTAAACCTCGTCTTATCGAATGCTTCTAAAGAAGATTTTCAAAAGGTCACCATTTATTGGAGGAAGAATGCGCTTAATTCAATTAATGCTGGTAGCACTTATTAGCTTTCTGCTGGTTGCTTGTCCCGGCGGAGAATCACAGGTACCTGAATCAACTGTTGAATTGGTTGAGTCGGAGCCGATGGTCGAAGAGAAACCGGCCGTTTGCATCTGGGATAAAGGATCGGTTCGGGAAGCACCGAAGAAAAACGGCAAATGGATGTCTGCCATGGCGCTTGGCGAAAAAATAACCTGGACCGGGTATAGTGAAGTTGATAGCGCCAATAATAATCGCAAGTATTACAAAATTCGGTTGTCCGATGGAAGTGAAGGCTGGGCATCGGAATACGTAGTGGCCTTGGATAGTGAACCGGCTGTCGTGCTGGCGGAAACTGCGGTATTTCGTCGTCCGGATTACCTGACGGTGACCGATCATAAGCTGGCCCCGATGGAAGTCGTTGCCATATCGGAAGCGCGCGGTGAATGGGCGCAGGTTATGGCTGCGGAAAAGAAGCGTCAGGGGTGGATTGAAACCGGCCTGGTTTCGAAAGATCCGGTGGATATTGCCGTCGGTTTGATGGCGACAAAAGCCATGGCACTCGACGATGAAGATAAGCGTAATGAGAAATTGCAAGAGATCCTTGATAACCAGGCGTTTGCTGCTTCGACATTTATCTCGAAAATCAAGAACCGTATGGATGGAAATAAAGAAGTGGATTTTGAAGAAAATGATGTGCCGCCAGACTCTATGTAGATAGTACCAACATATCGTTTACCCAAACAGGGAGGCCTGATCATGACCGATGTTCGCAATGTGCTTTCAAGATTTGCAAATACGATCGATCTCAAAGATTGGGACGTGCTGCAGGATTTGATGTGCGATGACATTGAAATTGACTATTCGGACATCGGTGGTTATCATGGTTGGGTGTCTTCTCAGTCTTTTGTGAAGCAGCGCCGGGAAGCTTTGGCGTCGATGAAAACACATCATCAATTGAGCAATCCGGAAATTGTGGTAAACGGCAGCGTTGCCCATTGCCGCGCATCAGCGGTTATTTATCGCCAAAACGATGATGGTTTTTGTCATTCACATGTTATCTACGACTTTGTGTTGGCATATTTTTACAACTGTTGGCGAATTCAAAAAATTCGTCAACAGGTATTGTGGAATGAAGAAAAAGGCCTGGAATATCCGGTGGCCAGTGAAATTTTTGCGGACATCTAACTATGAAGCCCTCCATCTCAGACGTTATTTGCTTACATGGCGACGAGCAGTTATATGCAATCACAGCGCTGACCGGCAGTCAGTTAGGCTACATGAAAATGTATGATCACTACGATGGCGTTCACGGTGAGGATCAGACAATCGAGCTTCCGTCCGGCGGTTTTGAGATTCTTGGCAACGTGAGCGTACGCGCGGATAGCTTCCCGGAGCACCTCGAGGTATGCCGGATTTGCCACTGGCGGGTCGAGGAGATGAGCGGGGAAGAATGCTTCGACGCAAGAATGGAGTACACCGGGGAACGAACCCGCATTGCTAAGTCCAAAAGCAAAATGTTTATCCGCGATGATCCGGTCCTCTGGTTTAAATTTCCGGATACTGTTGAGCTGCACGCAGAATTGGTTGCTGCTCTCGAAGCCGATGGTTGGCAACGCATCATTGAAAAGCGGCCAACATGGTTTGGGTGGCGATTTCAGCGGCCAAAAGCGCGTTAAGATTCCGCCTCTTTCCCTTTGACCTGCCTCACATCCCCGACGTCATTACCGTCATTATATTCATCCGGCTTTGCTATTGCATTGAAATCGCCTTATTTTCCCAGAAATATGCCAAAATGGAGGTATAAGAAATGTTGAAATGGATATCCGGGCTTTTTGTATTGGTTATGTTGAGCCCGCTATTTGCCGGTGTTGTCTTTGAAATTGAAGTAAAAGACAAATCCGGTCCGGAACAAAAGATTGAAAAAATGACCGTCCTGTCGGAGGGCAAGAACGTCCGAATGAACATGGTGGATCAGCGCGACGGTAAAAACTCCGTTATTTTTAATGGTGATAAGCGTGCAATGATTGTATTGGACCATTCCCGTAAGAGCTACTTCGTTATGGATAAGGCGACCATGAAAGCGATGATGGGCCAACTGAACGCAGCGCTTGGCGAAATGCAGAATTTGCTGAAAGATTTGCCTGCCGATCAAGCAGCCATGGCTGAAAAAATGATGAAAGAGAAAATGGGGCAAAACAAGTCCACTAAGACGCGTACCAGCACAGAGGTGCGTAAATACGATGAGACCAAAGATCACAATGGATATGAAGTGGTCAAGTTTGAAGTATTCAAAAACGACAAGAAAACCCGTGAAATGTGGGTAACCGATTGGGACAACGTTGATGGCGGTAAGGATATTGCCCAGGCGTTTACCGAGATGGGGCTGTTTTTCCAGGAAATGATGGATGAATTTTCCAGTGCCAATTTGCCGGTTGACTTCACCAGCCAAATTGATGATAACATGTTCAACATGATGAACGAGCTGGAAGGGTTTCCGGTTGTAACCAAAGAATTTAACCGTCAGGGAAAAGTCGAAAGCGCCTCGTCGCTTCGCTCCACAAAGCGCGTATCCTTGAGTGCGAGCGATTTTCAACCGCCGGCAGACTATAAGCCCCAGGAAATGGGCTCGCAAAAGCCGAATATGTTCGATCGTTAATCGATACTATAGATCCGATAAAAAGGCCGCTAAGCACTTCGCTTTGCGGCCTTTTTTGTTGTGCTTGATTGGACAAAGCGGTAAGTTTGAGAGAACGAATTGTATGAAAGAAAATTGAAGAATTGAATTACTTTTCGTCAATCGTCAATCGTCAATCGTCAATCGTCAATCGTCAATCGTCAATCGTCAATCGTCAATCGTCAATCGTCAATCGTCAATCGTCAATCG
>JANQRS010000003.1 GCA_028284445.1 Calditrichia bacterium | reverse complement strand
ACCTGCTTTTAGGCGAACTTATCCAAATAAATGATTGACACAAGACTTATTCAAATTAATTTCCAGTATCCAGTATCCAGTATCCAGTATCCAGTATCCAGTATCCAGTATCCAGTATCCAGTATCCAGTATTACCCAATTCCACAAAATATTAAATGGCCATTATGAAAGAACGCTTTTCAGAGAGATATCTTGAATTCTGGGAAGTGATTCGCCAGGTGCCCGAGGGTAAAGTGGCAACTTATGGTCAAATAGCAGCACTGGCCGGCTATCCGGGAAACGCCCGGCAGGTCGGTTATTCCCTCCACGCATCCCCACCGGAAATAGACATTCCCTGGCATCGCATTATCAATGCCCAGGGTAAGATCAGCTTGCCGAAAGAAAGTGGCCACTATGATCTGCAGCGAAGCCTGCTGGAAAAAGAAGGTGTGATCTTCAAAAACGAGCGTGTGAATCTGCGAAAGTATCGCTGGCAGCCTTGAATGGGAAATGGAGATTAGAGATTAGATTAGGGTTCAAAAGCTTCATCTCCCCGAATTCCCCTCTTGCAAGGGGAATTCGGGTTGGCTTAAAACCGCGACTAATTGAATTGTTATGACTTAGTTATACTAATCCGTGCTCAAGGCCAGGTGCCAGGCAGCGGTAATGATTTTCTTGATGTTTTCCAGATCTGTTTCATTCCTCGGGGCATAGATCATCATAAGAATAAGACCATCGTCAGAGAGTCTATCACTCCAGGGGTGTTTAATCCCCCAGCCTTTGTCAACGACCTTCTGAAAATCCACTTCACGCAATACCAGGTGCTGCGAACCAGGCCCCGGCTCCATGTGGATATGGGTAAACTCTCTGTTAATGCGGCTATTCATTTTCACGTCCGATTTGATGTAGGCGCCAAGCGCGGAAGGAAAACTGCTGCGCGAACTTCTTTGCTCAACATGATCCATCGAGAATAAAAAGGCCTTCAATTCATCCAAGATTTCATCAGGTGAATTCTGATCCAATTGCTGATGAGGCACCCTGGGCGGTACCTCGGGAGCGCTGCCGGATCGCTGATCCAGCAGCAGTTCATACGTTATTTCTGTTGTATTCATACTTGAAACATCTTCCTTTGAGCAAGCAAATACGGGTATCATTAGCAAGCTGAGTATAAACGGCCCAACAAACCCGGATAACTTTACATGATTTATTCGATTCTGATTTTTTACCTCAATCATAATTATTTCCTGTCTTCATCATTCGACATTCATTTCGTTTCCCTGGGACCTTGATCTGGTCGCCATGGAAATGGCCCCATGTACTCATCCATCAATATTCGCCAGGTATTCATGGTCAGCCATTGATCATACATTGCCCAATTTTCATATTTAGGCAATTTCAGCGTTGCTGGAATTGTCATAGGATTTATGCCTTTTTTGAATTCTGCGTAAATCGCATTGCGCAAATCTCTAATGAATTGAAGCTGTTCCACCGCATCCTGCTTGTTGCCCCCCATTAGGGCATTTTCCTTTTCGTTATGTGAATAAACAGCCTTATCAAATCCAGCTTGATGATTTCTTCAATCGACCTTTCTGTTTCCCTCACATTGAAGTCCGGCACAATTGAAAAGAGAACCCGGTTTGGGGTGATTAGATCAGCGATATAGGCAACTCTTTCTTTAGGCAGCAAGAAAACCGTCATGCCCAGGCCGTGATTCATACCAAGATAATGCATTTCCAGCGTGGTTTCGCCCAAGACGATATCTTTTCGATCGCCGGACCAGCTTTTGTCGGGCACGGCCATATCCTGTCCAACATTGGCTTTCATCCAGGTATATGCTTCTGCATGGGCAATGGTTTTAGCACCTTCTGCCTGCCAGACCTTGCCGCCACTTGCATGGTCCCAGTGGTTATGACTATGCAGTAGAAACTTGATCGGCTGGTCGGTTATTTCCTTAATCGCCTTCACCATCGCGGTTGAATGCTCTGAATTGATTGACTCAATCGCAATCACACCGTGGGTTGTTACGATAAACATCGAGTAATAGCCGTGTCCTGTTCCAAAGCTATACACACCTTTGGCAATTTCTTCCACGCTTTTTGATTGAGCATTGCCTGCGATAACGGAACACAATGCCAGAAGGAAGGCAAGTAAAAGTGAGATACCGGTTTTTTCGAAAGTGTTTTTCATGATTACCCCCATATTGAATAGGTAGACAAGGTAGATTTAGGGCAGCTCTACTCATCGAGCTAACACCAAAATAAAACCTGCCCGGGGATTTGTCATTCACCTAGGTTAACCAACTTCAAATACGAGTTAGAGCTCTTTGCGGATGCGGCTTAACGACTGTGGTTTGATACTGAGGTAGGAAGCAATCAGGTAATGTGGAAGATGGTCGATGAGTTGGGGATAATTGTCGATCAGATCAAGGTATCGCTGTTTTGCGCTCCTGCTGTGCAATGCAAAAACCCGATCGATCAAACTGGTATACGCCTCCTGTATGGATCTGCGAAAGTATTTTTCGAATACCGGGTGCTTTTCGGTAATGTAGTCAAAGGTATCGCGATCTATCAACAGCAGCTCGGTTGCCTGATAAGCACGGATGTTAAATTTAGAGGGCTGACCGGTAAAAAAACTGATGAGATCGCCCAGCCATTTTCCGGTCCAGCGGATTTGCAGCACATGCATATCACCACCGGGATCGAGCCGGTAATTCACCATTAGCCCCTGATTGATAAAGGGCAAATAGTGAATCGTCTCACCCTCTCTCAACAAATACTCTTTATTGCCCAGGTGTTTGACCTGAACTCTCTCTTCAATGGCAGAATAATCTTCGTCTGAAAGATCTACAAAATGGCTGAGTGTTTTAAAGAGGTTGGGATATTTCATCTGATCCAAGATCCCATCAACGTTGGCTTAAGACAATTTCAACAGAGACCTTAATATAAACAATAGAAAACAGAGGGGAAAATTTAGGAAATAGGCAAATCGGTAAATCCTTTTCTGATCTACAATTTGTCATTCGACATTTGTCATCTTTTTTGCTGCCACTGCTACGTCCCCCACGTTCGCTGGGAGCGAACATGAGGCTGAAATATGTAACGGCTCCGCCGTTGACTGCCGCCTGCAACTGCCACTATTATTTGCTGGCAGTAGCCTTCTCGGCTTTATTGAGATCCCAGTTATATCCCATGTGCTTGATTTTCACTTTGGGGTTCAGGATGTGCTCAGCGTCTTGCGGACGATATTGGGCGAGAAATTTACGTACGGACCCTGAGTATTCGATAAAATCCTGCTTATACCAATCAAAAATCTTCGAAATACGAATCTCTTTCTCCTTAACCTCGATCCAGCGCTCGGTGCTGGTTACCTGCAGCCAAAGATCATTATCAAATACGTTTTTGCAGACGGTGTTGAGCTGTTCATCGAGCTTCTCGCCGGTAAAAGCAAAGTTTGCCAGCGGTGGACAGCTAATCGAGGCACAATTGACTGCGAAGTGGATACGGGCATCTTTGAATTGCTTACGAATAATTTCGTTTTCAATTTCGTCAAGATTCAAGGCCTCACCTGCCACCATCACCACATCTTCCTTCCAGGGCGAACTAAATAATCCGCCGATGTCTTTAATGCTGCCAAGTGGATAATTCTTGAGTATCAGTTCCAAGGTAGCAGCATTATATAGATTAATCCAGTAAGCAAGGGCATCGTTGAATTCCCAATTTTCAGGATTCAGCGACTCAAGGCGGTCAACGTAATCTGACAGGCGTTTCACATCCGCTTCATTACGAAACAGCTCCTCATAGTCGAAGCGCGTGCCATCGACGTAGAGCCTCAAAAGAATATCATAATTCTTATGCAGATCCGCCGGTGGGGCATCTGTGGCGGTAGCAGGTTTTTGCATGTCTTGCGGTGGTTCACTGATGTTCATACAGGTTATCGAGATGGCCAGCAAAGCAGTGAGCCCTAACAGGCCGCGAAACAGGTTTGTTTGTGGGAAACTGAACTTCTTCATTTCTCCTCCGGATATTTCAAAAATCGTATCAAGAAGGCACCGAACCCTAATCGATGCACTTATAAGATGCCTCAAGATAGCGCAAGGAGGCAGTTAGTTAATAACGAATGAATCACATTTTCATGTCTTAACTATTCATTTATCCAGCTGGTTCCGCCTGCCAAAGCAAGCGTGATATCCAGCGGCCAAGCACAGTATGTCGCCAAAAGTCAACAATCACCGGTTCGTTCCCAGGGTGGAGTTGACCGTCAGAAATCGCCAAGTGCACAGGACTGCCGGTAACCGGATGAACCACGACCGGCAAACTCTCCAGGGCCTTCAAGCGCGGCCATACATTTTCTGCATCCATGCCAGTGGCAATAATCAGCGCGCTTCCCTTAAGGCTATGCTGGTTGCCGTCCGGTAAACTTCGGTAAAAAATCAAATCTCCCGGAACCAGCAAACCGATATCAGAATCATCAAAGACGAACAAGAGTTTTGCCGCTAAACCGTAATCATCACTGATAATCCACTTTGGTTTCTCACCTTCTTGCACATACCACCGTTGCATCACAGCATCGGCGAATTCGTCTATAGCTTGATACTCCAAGAATCTATGCGTCCAGGAACGCGTGGCAGATACTCGTGCTTCTCTCGTGCCCGCCTGGAAACTATAAGAATCGCGAATCAGCGGCATTTGCTGCTCAACCCAGTTCATCGCCGGTGGCCGGGTAAAGGCAAATGCCATTGACAGACAGACAATGATTGAGACAGGCAGAGCGATTGAGAAGACACGCCGTAACGACATTCTTTCCGTATCCGGCCAAAGGATGACCAGCGCCGGCAAAATCCAGTTGCCCTTCACCTGTCCGGTTGTCAGAATGGCCCCGGTAAATGCCAAAAGAATCGTTCCAGCAACCAACAGCGTCGCCATTTGCTCCGGATCGGCGTCAGCAGGTGTCTCTCCGCTTGCCAGACGCTCCTTCAACCCCTGATAAGCTGCAAATGGCAAGCCAAACGGTGCCAGAAACAAAATGCCGCCAAGTTGGAGTAGCAGCGATTCCCAAATGGGCTGCCCACGAACCACTCGGCCAAACTCGGCAATGCCTTGCAGCAGTTCTGGCTGCAGCGATACAAAAACGGGGAGGGTTAGAACAAGATATAGTAGCGGATATTGCCAACACCGATTACAGCGTAAGCGTTTATTAAACAAGCACATAAAAAAGAAGGTAGGCGCAAGCAGAATGCCGGACAGCTTCGCCCAGAAAGCTGCTGCGACAGCAAGGGTCATCCATAGGTAATTGCGATATGAAACTGCCAGAAGAAATCCGAGAAGACTCGCCAAAAGAAAGTTGTCAGGATGTAATATGCCCCCGACGTAGGTCTGCCAGGGTGTAAATGCAAGGATTGTCAAGGCCATATATCGGGCACGGTTAGTCAACCCACGGCGACGTAAAAGTGTGTCAAAAAGTAACAGTATAAGGATACCGATCAACAAGCTGAGCAATCTGATGGCGATCAATTTCGGGATCGGTAGTTCCGCGAACAGTCGGATACAAAGCTGCATCAGCGGCGAATAAGCGGGCTCCGGATTGAACGCCCAGTAATAGTAAATGGCCTCATCCCGTCCGGCACCGGGTAGAAAGAGAAAAGGCAGGCGTGATAACATTGCCAGGATGGCAACGACGGTGAAGGGCTTGTGTTGATTGGCGGCTTCCAGCCATCTATTTCTATTCATTACATCTTACGTCCCGGTTCATGACATTATAAATCCCAAATTCCAACAAAAAGATTCCAAAGACAAAAAATAATAGCAGCCCGATCACAAAAGAACTGTATTCAATCTTATCTTCTTTGGAATTTTTCCTGTTGGAATTTGGGATTTACTCCATTTGAAATTCGTCTTCTTTAGCTGGCTCTGGCTTGCTCCATTTGCGCCGCTTCCCAGCCAATAATGGCACGTTTGCGAGCGGCTCCCCAGCGATATTGATTGATTACGCCCATTTTACGAATGACACGGTGACAGGGAATGATATATCCTACCGGATTAACGGCAATCGCCGATGCCACTGCGCGAACGGCTTTGGGCTTGCCAATCAGTGTCGCAATATGCTGGTATGATACAACCTGCCCAGCCGGGATCTGCAAGAGTGCTTCCCAGACCTTTATCTGGAAATTTGTACCTTTGAGGAAGAGATGAAGTGAGCCGCTTTTTCCTTCTCTCAACGAAACAAAAATATCATTTACCAGCGTGCCACTGCTCTCATCGTTACGCGTGATCTTCGCAGCCGGCCATTGCCTTGCCAGCCAATCTTCATAATCCGTTTGGTCTTCTTCCTCCAGGAATTGCAAATTACAAACGCCGCGATCGGTATGAGCCAAAAGGCATTTGCCAAAAGGCGTATCGTGCACCCCCCAGGAAATTGCAAGTCCTCCTCCCATTGCCTTATATTCACCGGGCGTGACGCCGTCGCATTGCACCATCAGATCATGCAGGCGACCGGGGCCTGACAGTCCGGCATCATAGGCTGAATGGAGAATGCTTTCAGCAGATTTTAATCGCTCTTTGCTATACTCTTTGGTCAGATACTGTAAAAAGCGCTTTGGGCTTATCCCGACCCAGCGTGAAAAAACCTTCTGAAAATGATATTCACTCAGATGCACGGCATCTGCCACTTCCTTGAGGGACGGCTGCTCAGTAAAGTGCTCGCCAAGGTACTGCAGGGCCTTGCTGATTTTATGGTAGTCCATTGCTGCTTGTTGGTAACGCATGGTCTTCTTGCCTCCGTTGTCAATATACAACTCTATCAATTCCTTGCCTAATATTTCCCCGGCACGGCATTTTTTCCACCCGATTCTTGCGCAAGTCATAGATTTAAATACCATTTGTTGTTCGCAGAAAATTGTTGTATTTTTGCGCCACGCAAATCACGACAAGAATGCGTTAGACACGATGGAGAATTGAAATGAATCAGAAGACAGTAAAATTTCTGCGTCAATATGCCAGCCACAGCGGCAGCAACATCAAAGAGCTGAAAACCTGGTGGAAAGGGCTTAGCTGGACTGAAAAGACCGCTGAGCGCAAGAGAATGGCCGATGAAATGGGTGCCGACGCACCGGTTGAAGAAGCCGAAGCAACTGAAGCTGCTGAATAAGCGATTGATGACAGTTCAAGTTTGTTCCTAAAAAGGCGATTCCATTCGGGAATTGCCTTTTTCAGTTACCCCCTCCTGCAACCAAATGATTTCCCGGACGTATCAGAAGCAGATTTACTCACGTCAAGAGGAGCCACATGTTATATCGTTTGATTGCAACGACATTTCTTTTTACATCCATATTTTCCTTTCTCTTTCCACAATCCATACTCACAGGTTTGGTGCGGGATGCCGAGAGCGGTGTCATGCTGCCGGCAGCCAACATCCAGATTGAAGGCACCTATAGCGGCACCATCAGCAACAACCAGGGCGAATATCAACTTGAAATTGAACAGCTGCCGGCAACGCTCAGCATCAGCTACATCGGCTACCGAACCCGGCAAATTACCGTCGAGGCTCCGTTGCCAGCCCATTTATCGATCGATCTTGAGCCGGTGGCATATGAACTAGATGAAATTATAGTTACCGATGAAGATCCTGCCGTTAACATCATGCGCAAGGTAATTGAGAAGAAGCAGGAATGGCGCGCACGCCTCGACACTTATCGGGCTGAAGCCTATACCCGGCAAAATCTCTCGAACGATGATGGCATCGTTTCTATCACTGAAAGCACTTCCGAGTCGTTTTGGCACCGAAAAAAGGGACCGCGTGAGGTCATCAAATCCAAGCGGCAAACTGCCAACGTTGACGAGAGCAATAATTTTGCAGGGGCCAGCTACGTCGCTAATTTCTACGATGATGACATTGAGCTGCAGGGCTTTCGAATGATCGGGCCAACGCACCCGGATGCCATTAAGCATTATCACTTCAAGCTGATTGATCGGCGTCACCGGGACGACAAGGTAGTCTACATTATTTCCGTAAAACCAAAAGGCAAACTGCAACCGACCTTTGTGGGAGAAATATCGGTCCTGGATGAAGAATACGCCTTGTTACAAGTGGATTTGACTCCAAACGAATACATCATTTTTCCGATGCCCATCCAAAGCTGGAGCCTTGCTTATAAGCAACAATTTAGCAATTTCGGAAAAGACTTCTGGTTACCGGTCGATGTTCGCATTAGCGGCAGCATCAAAATCGGGATGATTGGCCTCGATTTCCCTCCCATCAGCTATCATCAAATATCGCAATTGACCAATTACCAGGTAAATGTGCCTTTGCCCGATTCATTGTATGAAGAGAAACGGCAGCTGGTTGTCGACAGCCTGGCAATAAAACGCAACGAAGGCTTCACCTCGTTGCCGCAAAGCATTCCCTTATCAGCTGAAGAGAACAGTGCTTATAGCGATATTGACAGCACCATGACCCTTGAGCGTGCTTTCAAGCCAAGCGGATATCTCGCTCGTTTCGTAGACGTCGAGGATGGTGAGGACGGCCCGGAAGAAGAGGGCCGCTTCTTTTTCTCGAAATATGTGACGCCCGTCCCCCACCTTTGGTTTAATCGTGTGGATGGCAGCCACCTCGGCCTCGCCTTGTTCAGCAAAGGCAGCAAGACCTATCGCTTGAATGGCGCAGCGGGCTATAAATTCGGTCTGGAGAGATGGTCCTGGCAGTTGGGCGCCAGGCTAAAGTTTGGCAAGCGGCATGCCACCACGCTATATGGAGAAATTGGCGAAGGCACGGACACGCGTTATCAGTCGGCAACTCACAACGTGGTTTTTAATAGCTTTCTACCGCTTTTCGATCAGGCGGACTATTTCGACTACTTCTGGAATCGCAGCGCCTACCTCGGTATTGAACAGCGCATCGCGCCGGTACGCAGTCGTTTGAAAGTCGGCTTGCACATAGAGCGCCACAGTTCCCTGCAAAAACAAACAGACTACGCATTTTTTAACAGTTCTGCGGTCCAGCGCATCAATCCCGAGATCAACGCCGGGCGGCTGAGGGCAATCAAAACAACACTAAATATCGGCGAGGATTATATCCCCTATGGCGTGGTTGGCCAAACACGGGCCAGTATTTCTTTTGAACATAGCTCCGACGCCATCCTCGATAGCGAGTTTGACTACAATAAGCTGTCAGCCACGCTGGACTGGCGCCTAAACACTTTTTTCCGTCGCAGGATACTGCCAAACGCCCTGGATATTCACATAGAAGCCGGCATCACCAGTGATGATATTCCCCTTCAAAAGCTAGGCACTCTGGATGGCAACTTGCAGGCATTTACGCCCTTCGGGACATTCCGAACGTTGAATGGACGTCCGTATGAAGGGAATCGCTACCTTGCAGTTTTTTGGGAACATAATTTCAGGACGATTCCTTTTGAAATTCTTGGACTGCGCTCATTGGCCAGACGCGGCACCTCAATCATTCTTCACGGGGCCAGCGGCCGTACCTGGTTAGAGGCCGACAACAGATACTTGCAGGACTCGTCCTTCCGCGCACTTTCTCCCGATTCTTATCACCATGAGATTGGCGCTTCAATCAACAATATTTTGCAAGGCCTTCGTCTGGATTTTACGCAGCGGCTTGATGAAAGTGATTTTCGCATTGGCGTTAGTATGTCGCGCCTGTTTTAAATTGGCGGATGGCATCCTTCTAACGTGAAAATACCACACACAAATTCGCTTAATGGTTTCCCTCAGGCTCGTAAGGCATTATATTCCGGGCTGTTACGGATTTTATATGTTCAAGGAGAAACCTATGCGCTTTATTATTTCACTACTTTTTGCCTCTGTCCTTTTTGGCATGGTCGCCTGCACCGGCCCAGGAAACACCGTCACCCGTCAGGCAAAGATTATCCCCTTCGAAACTCGAGACCTACCGCTCCC
The DNA here is from genome assembly GCA_028284445.1 of Calditrichia bacterium. Taxonomy (GTDB): domain Bacteria; phylum Calditrichota; class Calditrichia; order RBG-13-44-9; family J075; genus JANQRS01. The sequence goes on along the minus strand of JANQRS010000003.1, from coordinate 98,129 downwards.
GGTCGACAGCAATATCGTTATTGGCGAGTTGGAAAATGGCCTGCGCTATTACATACGCAAGAACGGTAAGCCCGAGCAGCGTGCAGAACTGCGCCTGGTCATCAATGCCGGATCAATCCTAGAAGATGAAGACCAGCTCGGCCTCGCCCACTTTGTGGAACACATGGCCTTCAACGGCACCGAAAATTTTGAAAAGCAGGAGCTGGTAGACTACCTGGAATCTATCGGTATGCGATTCGGTCCGGACCTCAATGCCTACACCAGCTTCGATGAGACCGTTTACATGCTGCAAATCCCGACCGACAGCGTTGAAATCATCAAAACGGCCTTCGAGATTTTGGAAGAGTGGGCGCACCGGGTATCTTTTGATTCAACTGAAGTAGTGAAAGAACGCGGCGTTGTCCTTGAGGAATGGCGCAGCGGCCGCGGCGCACAGGCACGCATGTTCGATAAGCAGTTTCCCATCCTCTTCAAAGATTCGCGCTATGCAGACCGGCTGCCGATCGGCAAGCCGGAAATCATCGAGAATGCCGATGCCGTAACGCTTGAGCGCTATTATCGCGATTGGTATCGTCCTGACCTGATGGCAGTGATTGCTGTTGGTGATATCAACAAAAATCAGATCGAGACCCTGATCCATGATCATTTTACCAAGCTGAAGAATCCTGAGTCAGCACGTGCGCGCAATCTATTTCCGGTGCCTGGTCACCCGGAAACGCTAACTTCCATCGTGACCGATCCGGAGGCGACGAGCAATACCATCAGCGTCTACTACAAAATCGATCCGCGTCCGCAGGACAGCGAATCGGCCTATCGCCAGTCTCTGGTAGAGGGTCTTTTCTTCAATATGTTCAATCAGCGTCTGGACGAATTGCGGAAACTGCCGGAACCGCCCTTTCTCTTTGGCTTTGCCGGTAGCGGCAATTTTGTACGCAGCAAGGATGTCATCGTCCTGAGCGCCGGCGTACAGGACAACGGCATGGAAACCGGCCTGGAAGCAATGTTGATTGAAGCAGCGCGCGCACGCAAGTTCGGCTTCACCGCTTCTGAGCTCGAGCGCGGGAAGACGGATATGCTTCGCGGCATAGAGCAAGCCTATAATGAGCGCGATAAGTCGGAGTCACGCGGTTATGCAGCCGAATACATCCGTAATTTCCTGACCCAGGAGCCCATACCCGGGATTGAATATGAATTCCAGTTATACAAGAAGCACGTGCCGGGTATTACACTGGAAGAAGTAAATGCTTTGGCAAAAGAATTGATCCGGGAAGAAAACCGGGTAATACTCGGCAACGCCCCTGAAAAGGAAGGGCTCAGCCTGCCGGAAGCGAGTGATCTGGTGAAAGTATTTCGCGACGTTGGTCAGCAGGAAATCGAAGCCTATGTTGATGAAGTCTCCGACGAGCCGCTGATGGCAACCATACCGGCGCCCGGCAGCATTGTTGAAGAGAATGAACTGGCTGATCTCGATGTTAGTCACTGGAAGTTATCCAACGGCATCAATGTCTACTTGAAAGCAACCGATTTCAAAAACGATGAAATCGGCTTTATGGCCTTCAGCCCGGGTGGTCACTCGCTGGTTGAGGACGAAGATTATATTGCTGCCAACACAGCAACTTCCATCGTTACCCAGAGCGGTCTGGCCGGTTTTACGCAAACAGCATTTGAGAAGAAACTCGCCGGAAAGGTCGTCAGCGTATCTCCCTGGATTGGCGGACGTGAAGAAGGATTTAGCGGAAGCGCTTCCCCGCAAGATGTCGAAACAATGTTCCAGGTATTGAACCTCTATGTGACAGCGCCGCGGCAAGATTCCAGTGCCTACCTGTCATATCAGACGCGCATCAAGGCATTCCTGGCTAATATGAACGCCAATCCCCAAAAGGCATTCCGCGATACGATTGCGGTAACGATGGCGCAAAATCACTTCCGCGCCCGGCCGATTTCCGAAGACTTTTTGAATGAAATGGATATGCAGCGCTCCTTCGAGATTTACCGCGAGCGATTTGCAGATGCCTCTGACTTCACCTTCATCTTCGTTGGCAACATCGACAAAGAGGCCTTTCGTCCGCTGGTGAGTACCTATCTGGCTAGTTTGCCGACGCTGGATCGCCAGGATACACCGCGCGACCTCGGCATCCGTCCGCCCAAAGGCGTCATCAAGAAAACCGTGCGCAAAGGATTGGAACCGAAGAGTCAGGTCCAGATAATCTTTACAGGGGAGATGGATTGGAATCGGCAGAACCGCTATGATCTCAATTCGATGACCTCGGTTATGCGCATCAAGCTGCGGGAAGTATTGCGTGAGGACAAGGGCGGCACATACGGCGTTGGCATTCGCTCCAGCAGCGAGCGCGAACCTGAAGGCAGCTATCGCCTTACCATCACTTTTGGCTGCTCGCCGGATCGCGTAGATGAGCTTATCGGCGATGTCATGATTCAGGTTGACAGCCTGCGCAATTTCCCTGTCGACGCGAGCTATATCACCAAGGTTAAGGAAACCCAGCGCCGCGAACGGGAACTGAATCTCAAGGAAAATGGATACTGGCGCAATGCTCTCTCATTTTACCTGCGAAACGATCTGGATCTTGCCGGTATTCTCAATGGCGATGACTTTACGGAGCGACTTAACGCAGCGGCCGTTCACAATGCAGCCAAACTATATCTGGATAAGCAGAACTATGTTCAGGTGGTTCTCTATCCCGAAGGGGGAACGCAATAACTGGCAGGTGTTAGGTGTTCGCTGATCGATGAACGTTGATCTTTTTAGTTGAACGATGGTCGTTCATCGGTCTAGCCACGCATGCGCGGCTCTGCCGCGCATGGAGCTTACAAATCTGCAAATCGATAAATCTGCAAATAGGCTATGGTTTATCTGACGCACAAGTTCGCCCGGGGCGAACATCTGCCTGCGCCAGGTAACGGCTCCGCCGTTCTTTGACGTGAAAAGAAATTATTCAACATTTGTCATTCGACATTCGTCAATATTTTTCACTGCCACTGCCATATCTCCAATCCCCAATCTCTATTACCAGATTATCGCCTCACCATGCGGTCGCGACGGCGATTCCATTCGACCCATGACAATTCGCTATCGGATGCTGCGTCAAAGGTAGACAATTCAAATGTGCCGTCTGCTTTCACAATGATCTGGTGTTGCGGCATGATCGTTTCCTGCCAGCGCTCAACTTTTTTCTCGCCTTCCTCTTCTTCAGGCTTTTTGGTCGGCGCTTCAAACGGCTGCGGCATTGGCTGCCCGGGAATCCCGACGGAACGCTTGGTTGGCGCATCTTGCACGCCGGCGCCGGCAAGCGCGGGTTCTACCGATACAGCACCTTCATATACCCGAACTTCTGTGGATTGATCTTCGTTCGCATCAATCCGGTAAATTGTACCGCGTACGGCGATCACCGCTGACGGCGACTTCACTTTCACGGATTCTTCACCGGAAAACAGCTTCCTGATATTTGCCCAAATTCGTCCGAAGCTCAGCGAAGATTCGACCTGAACAGTGCTATCTTTTTTGACCAATGCTTCGATGGTAAACAGCGAATTCTCATCGATCCTGATGACATCGCCTGTCACCAGGGTGATTTCGCAACGGCTCTCTTTTTTCGTTTGAATCTTGTCACCGGCATAGATTGGCATATTAAATCCGGCAAATTCGAGGTTAGCAGTGCCGGCCGGGATGACAAATACCCGGTTCAGCGGGAAAGTAATGGTACCAACAGCTTCCTTCTCAGCGGCACCATCTTGACCAAAAAGCATCCCGGTCAACAAGAGGGCTACTGCTATCACTTTCAAAGATCTCATAAACATTACGCTCTCCAAAACATTAATAATGCGAACAACTGGTGTTGTGTTTCATTTTCATACGCGGCTTCATAACATAATATATTCTCTCTGGGGAATCAAATGCCGCTGGAAAATGATTCAAATGATAGGACGTCAAACGAAATCACGTCTACTCATTAAGGCAAGATATCGAGGAAAAAGTGTTAATGGGGTACGGTAGCGCTACCAGTTGGATTTCAGGCGGCGAATGGCTTCCAAGGCTAAAGTGCCTGAAACGTGGGCCAGAGGCTTGAAGCTATCGTCATCAAAGACCGACATTAATTTGCGGTCTGTAACCACCATGACGGAATTGAAATAAGGGTCGGTATTGGCAATATCTGAATAAGGAGAAGATTCCCCGGCGTATTTTTGCTTCATCGATTTGTCGTCCCAGTATCGCGCCATAAGATCTTCAAGCAAAATGGCAAAATCACCCCGGCTCATTTTGCGATCCGGATAAAAGTTGCCATCTGGCATATTGTCGAGAGCACCATATTCCAGGGCTTCGCGGATAAAATGCCGAGCCCAATGACTATTTGTCACATCCTTTGGCCACTGATTCGATACGTGCAGTTTGTCAGGCGTTCCGGGCAAAGTGCTGGGCACATTACCGGCACTGGCAATCACCTTCGGTTGGAAAAAACGTTGCAGGGGAAGCTCAGCCACCAAGAGCACTGCGATATCAGAGCGAGTGAGTTCTGACTTCTCAGCAACTTTCCGCAGCGTCGCCAAACGCTCAGACTCACGATTGGAACGGCGCTGCTTCAAATCACGCATTGCCTGATCAGAGGCAAGAAATAACGGATCAAGGGAGAGAACCTTCAGAAATGCCTCTTGCGCCTCCTCCAACTGCCCTGCCTGGCGATAAATATCACCGAGGGCCATATACACTTCAGCAAGTGCCATATCTTTATTCGGAACCGATGAATACTTGACGTTGCGAACGGCAATCTTGGCAACAGCAATGGCCTGATCGTAATGCTCCTGACGAGCACGCACTTTCGCCTGTACAACACGGGTAAGAATCCAGTCCTTATCGTAGCGAATAGCCTTGCTTGCAAACGCCCAGGCTTTGTCGAGCTTATCGAGTTCCAGGTAAATTCGTGCCAGGCCTTCATAAGCGGGAGCAAACTCCGGATCCAGGTCAATTGCATTTCTAAACGAAAGCAGTGCTTGCTTGAAGTTAGCGTGCCGAAGGTAGGTTTTTCCCTGGTCATAATAGGATTCGGGCGTTGCTCCAACGGCATGAGTTTTTCTGGCGGTTTCACCACCACCACATCCTAACAGGCACCAGCAAAAAAGCAGTACCAGTATGGACAGTGTCTTCATTTTGCTTTCCTTAAAGTTTGACACCCGGCATGCGGATTCTCAATCATCTGTTTCGCAACGACTACGTGTTCTCTGAATGGCTGCGGCTGTATTCGCATGGAATATTGTTCACTGTACTTCCAGAGGGCAAAATTCGGGCCATTAAACTGAACGCACATTTCACTCCGCGCTTCATTAGTGAGCAGCGTTCCACCTTGCGCCGCCATCTTTTTGATGTGAAAATCAAACATCCCGATAACCAACAACGAATTGCATAGGCAATCACTCGGCACAATCCATCGCACCTATCGACTAATTAACGGTCAGTGAAAATGCGGTTAATTGAAGAAAAACACATATTTATTATTAATTTTTCAAAAAATTCACCGCCCGATTCCAGAGACAAGACCGCCAAAAAGCAACACTATTATTCCTCCTCTACGAACAATGATTGCCTATTTTACGCAGCTGAGGAAATACCGCCGGCTTTACATGAGGGAAAAATTTGGTCGTTTTATTGAAGATTTAACAAATAAATGAATCGTATACTCTTGACAATCATGTTTACAGGCACTGTACAAAAAGTGTTCAACCTCTGCACAGAATTTGACCGCTATCACGGCAGGAACATTCCCCGCTTGACAATGCCGTTCGAAATAGTTTAGTTGTGGAATTACGCCGATTCCGGCATCTTTAAAGTGAAGCGATTGTAAGGATTCAGAAACAATGATACGACAGCTAAACATTCGCAATTTTGCCCTTGCCGAAAATCTGAAAATCACCTTTCGCGACGGGCTAAATATTCTCACCGGCGAAACCGGTGCCGGAAAATCGATCCTGGTCAACGCGATTGGCGCTGTCCTCGGTGAGCGCGTGTATACTGAAGTGGTGCGGACCGGCTTCGACAAGGCAGTTGTAGAAGCGGCATTTGATATCAGCGAAAGCGAAGAAATCAAGGCATTGCTTGAAGAAAAAGGCCTTGAGTGTTCAGACGATCTGCTGCTGCGCCGGGAAATCTCGACAAAAAGCAGTTCGCGCGCCTTTGTAAATGATTCGCAGGTAACAGTTGCTACCTTATCATCGATTGGGAATCTGCTGATGGATATTCATGGTCAGCACGAGCATCAGACGCTGCTGCGTAAAGAGACCCATCGCCCGTTTCTGGACGCCTTCGCACGTCTCGGCACCGCTCTCGAGCGCCTCTCAACAGCTTACGAAACCGCTACCGATTCCGGCAAGGCTCTGCGAAAACTGCGACAACAGCAAAGCGAACTCGAGGAGAAGCATGAACTCTTCTCTTTTCAGAATAAGGAGATTGAAGAGGCCGCTTTGGAAGAAGGAGAAGAAGAAAATCTGGTAGCGGAACGTAAGTTGCTCAGCAATAGCGAGAAGATCTTTTCCTTGACCAGCCAACTAACCCAAATTTTCTCTGAAGACGAGGTCAATCTGCTCCAATTAAGCGGTGAAGCCACACAGGCGCTGGAGAGTATTGGTGAGTATACCACTGAGCTTGGCAAGCTATTCGAGGAATTTAAAGGAGCAAGAATTGTGCTGGAAGAGGCGGCACGCCAGGTAGAAAGTTTTCAAAACAGCCTGGAATTTAACCCGGAGCGTCTGGAAACCGTGGAAAGCCGCCTCAACCAAATTTCGCAGCTCAAAAAGAAATATGGTGCAAGCATTGCCGAGGTGTTGGCATACCAGCAGGAAATTCAGGCGTCGCTGCGCCTAAAAGAAAACTATGATGATGAGATCGTCCGCCTGGAGAAGCAATTCGAAGCGGATGTCGCCACATACTGCCAGGAGGCAGAACGCGTTTCAGCTGCCAGAGGCAAAGCAGCGAGTAAAATGCAGGGCCTGGTGCAGGAGCAATTGGAGAAGCTGGGCATGTCCCGGATGCGCTTCGAGGCACGACTTTCACGCCAGGAAGATGCAAACGGCCTGTACCGTAAAGCGGGTCACACTTATTTTGCGGATGAAAACGGATTTGATATGATCGAATTCTTCATCTCGCCGAATCCCGGAGAAGACTATCGACCACTCGTAAAGATTGCTTCCGGTGGTGAAATTTCGCGCATCATGCTGGCCTTAAAGACCATTCTTGCCGAAATCGATAAGGTGCCGTCACTCTTATTTGATGAAATCGACGCCGGGATTTCCGGCAGAATTGCCCAGGCTGTTGGTCAAAGTATTCACTTCCTCAGCAACAGCCACCAAATAATTTGTATAACACACCTGCCGCAAATTGCCAGTTACGGCACCAGTCACTACTCGGTTGAAAAATACGTGGAGGGCGAGCGCACCTTCACTCGTATCCACCCCCTGGATGAGGAACAGCGCGTCGTCGAGGTCGCCCGTCTTATGGCAGGTGCGAATATCTCCGACACAGTGTTGCAAAGCGCCCGGCAGCTAATTGCCGAGGGCCGATCTTAACGCACCGGCAGAAGCAACTCGCTCACCAATGTGACCGGTGAGAGCATAATCTTGAATTTCTTGCGATCACTGCCGCCGGGCATGTTTTGCGGCGGTAGGTAGGCTTGACGAAACCCCATTTTTTCCGCTTCCTTCAAGCGCTGCTCAATAAAAGATACCGGCCGCACTTCCCCACCCAAACCGACTTCGCCGACATAGATGGCATCCGTATCCAGGGCCTGCTCCTGCAGACTTGAGTAGAGAGCAGTGGCTACCCCCAGGTCAATCCCCGGATCATTGAGGCGTAATCCGCCGGCAACCTTCACAAATACGTCATGATAGCCAAAATCCTGCTGGCAATACTTTTCCAGGATTGCCAGAATCAGCGAGAGCCGACGCTGATCAAATCCGCTGACTGTGCGCTGCGGGGTGCCGTAATTCGACTTGCTAACCAGGGTTTGCACTTCAACCAGTAGAGGGCGACTTCCTTCATAGCTGCAAACAATGCTGCTGCCTACCACAGGTCCCTGGTGTGGATTGAGGAAAAGATTCGATACGTTGGTAAGCTCCCGCAAGCCATCGTTGTGCATTTCAAATACACCGAGCTCGTTGGCAGCGCCAAAACGGTTCTTGATGGCGCGAATAATGCGATGTTGCTGGGTATTTCCTTCGAAGTAAATGACCACGTCAACCAGATGCTCCAGGATTTTTGGTCCGGCGACCGAACCTTCTTTGGTCACATGACCAATCAAGAACAAGGTAAAATTTCGTTCTTTGGCCATCTGAAAGAGCCGCGCAGCACATTCCCGCACTTGTCCGACATTTCCCGGTGCACCGCTAAAATCAGGATTGTAAATGGCCTGAACAGAATCAACCACCACGACATCCGGTTTTAGGGTCTCAAGCTGATATTCAATTTCGGCGACATTGGTTTCGGCCAATACCAACACGTCTTTCTGCGGCGCACGTAGCCGGTCCGCGCGATTCTTGATTTGCTGCAGCGATTCTTCACCGCTGATATAGAGGGCATTATGGCCCTTCTGCTGAAGCCAAAGCATCATCTGCAAAAGCAAGGTGGACTTCCCGATACCTGGTTCACCGGCAAGTAAGACTACCGATGCCGGAAAGATACCGCCACCAAGTACGCGGTTAAATTCATCGGAGCCTGTTGAGGAGCGCTTGCCGGCATCCTCCGCCTGAACCTTTGAAAGTGGGATGGGTGCCGATTTCTTGCCCTTACTTTTTCCGCTTGCGCCTTTCGGTCCAACTGCTTCTTCAGCAAAGCTGTTCCATTCGCCGCAATCTGAACATCGCCCCATCCATTTTGATGTCTGGAAGCCACATTTTTGACAAATATAAACTGTTTTCGTTTTTGCCATGGAAGACCATCAAATAGTGAAATAGTGAAATAGTGAAATAGTGAAATAGTGAAATAGTGAAATAGTGAATATAAGTATACCAAAAACAAAAGAGCAAGGCAACTATTTCCAGAGAAGTTCCAGCACGGGGACAGCTCGCTACTTTCCTATCCCCCGTTTTAACGATTCAACGCATTACTTATTTGTCATTTTATCCCCGGGTAGAAAAGCAAACCCGGGGCTGTTCTATATCATCCCGCAAGCGGGATTCTTAAGGTAAAAAGAAAACATTTGACATTATTCATTTGTCATTCGTCATTTTTCACTGCCATTATCTTTCCAAATCTCCAATCTCCATATTGTGCACAAGTTCGCCTGGAGCCAACATCTGCCTGTGCTAGGCAACGGCTCCGCCGTAATTTGGGGTGAAATGAAAACATTTGACATTATTCATTTGTCATTCGTCATTTTTCACTGCCACTATCTTTCCAAATCTCCAATCCATATTTTGCACAAGTTCGCCTGAAGCGAATATCTGCCTGTGCTAGGCAACGGCTCCGCCGTAATTTGGGGTAAAAAGAAAACATTTGACACTATTCATTTGTCATTCGTCATTTTTCACTGCCACTGTCTTTCCAGATCTCCAATCCCAACTGAGTACTGAACAAACGATTTCCAGCTAACGTATAAATTGCCTATCTTGCCGATACAAGGCACAGCATCGACAATATATCTATCAGGAAGGATATCCTATGCGAGTTAGACCTTTGAAACTGCTTGTATTCATTATTGCAATTGCCCCGATTGTTCTTCTTGGGCAAACCAACAATACCGCACCGGACCTGTTAAGACAACCCATCGATCCGATGTCGGTTGGTCGCGGGGGCACCGGGACCGCAAATGCCACCGGACTGACATCGGTGACCCTGAATCCTGCTCATATCAATCGCATTCTGCAATGGGAATCCTTTTACAATCTGGAAACGTTCGGGAATGAGCTCAACCTCGGCCAGTCCTATTTTATGACCGGTGCTGCATATCAGACCAGTCAGGGGCATAATTTCGGATTGTTTTTGCGGCGCTTTAACTTTGGGGAATTTGTTCGCACTGGTCCGCGAGGTGAAATCCTTGGCACCAGCTCTCAATATGAAATGTCGATAGGTGCCATGTACGGGCGAAAGTTTGGAGAGCAGTTAGAAGCCGGCGTACATTTGAAGTTCCTGCGTTACGTCGTTGGGGAGCTTGAGGACGGTGCCGGAAATTTATTTTCCATCGCTGATAACGGCTGGGCAGCGGATATCGGTGCCACCTATCGTGGATTATTCCCGCAGCTAACGAAATCCCTGAATCTGCCGGTAAATCCGGAGCTGGAAGATCTGCGCAAATGGAAGGGATCGCGCGGATTGGACATCGGAATTACCTTGCTGAATGCCGGACCCAAGCTCGACTTCCTGGATCAGAATCTGGAGCCACCACTACCGCAAAGCCTGCGCATCGGCATTGCCTATCACCCCATTATTTCGCCGGTTTTTGATGTGTCGCTTCTCTTTGACTATGACAAGCTTCTTGTCAGCGGATTTCGTCACTCACTTGTTGATGGCATTACCAATCCGGATCCGTTCTACAAGGCATGGTTCACCGGCTGGACAGAAGAGAATTTTTCCGGAAGCAACTATCACTTCGGCACAGAGATTAACCTTTTTTCCGTTTTCCTGGTTCAATATGGCTACCTGCGAGCTTCAGAGCAGGACAGAACCAACAGCCTTCATACCATTGGTCTCGGTCTGGAAACCAATTTTTTTACGCTACATATTGCCAAATGGCTTGACGAATATCGATATACGGCATCCGGAACGGACGCATTTGTGCTTGGCTTTTCGGCCGGTAATATTGGCCTGTAGTTGACAGAACCGGCACCTGTGAAAGATCAAATCTATTGTATCAAATTAATAAGTTTGCGAAATTCCTGAAAGTTTTGCTGCTTATTGCGTTTTAGCGATATGCGGTTGCAATTTTCAATGTTTGCAAAGTGAAGGGGAATAATGGATCGCAGCAAGCACGACAAAAAGGTATTCATCACGGGTGGTGCGGGGTATATCGGCTCAATAATGGTTCGCAGGCTCCTCCAGGAAGGCTATCAGGTTATCTGTGCGGATATTCTTAATTTCGGCGGCGGATCATTGCTGGGCATCTGGGACCATCCGCGCTTTGAATTGAAAAAAGTTGACATTATGGATCATGCTGCGATCAATGCCCTGCTCCGCGAAGAATCGCCATTTGCCGTTGTGCACCTCGCGGCAATCGTTGGTGATCCAGCCTGCCGCATGGAACCGGAACTGGCTACGAACACCAATCGCGATGCTTCCAACAACCTTCTGGAAGCGGCCATGAACTGCGGCGTTGAACGCTTCATTTTTGCCTCGACCTGCAGCAATTATGGTAAAATGAAAGAAGCAGGTGGTTTTGTGAACGAAGATTCGGAGCTACGTCCGGTGTCGCTCTATGCAGAGTTAAAAGTGGAATTCGAAGATCGGCTGTTAAACCAGATTGAGAAACGCGATGACTTCTGTCCTACCGCTTTACGCTTTGCAACAGTTTACGGTATTTCACCGCGCATGCGCTTTGATTTGACAGTTAATGAGTTTACCAAAGAATTGGCCCTTGGCCGTGAGCTGCTCGTTTTTGGCAATCAATTTTGGCGGCCCTATTGCCACGTCAGTGACTTCTCCAACGCCATGATGACCGTTCTGCATGCCCCGAAGGAAAAAGTTGCCTACAATGTTTTCAACGTTGGTGATACCAATGAAAACTACACCAAACAGATGATCGTAGATGCCATTCTGGAACAAATTCCTGAAGGCCGGGTCAGTTATGTACAGAAGGATGAAGACCCGCGCGACTATCGGGTCAATTTTGATAAAATCCGCGATACACTGGGGTTCAAAATCAGCAAGACTGTCCCGGAAGGTATTGCTGACATCCTCCGTGGCATTCGCAGCGGGGTAATCGAAAACGCAGACCATCAGCGGCATTATAATATTCCAATCAACAGCTAACTTATATGTCACATCCCCCTGCTTCCCCTTCGAAGGAGGACATATGGGGATGTGACGGCGCGAAGCGCATGACGAGGCAAAGCCTCTGACGCCGACGTAGTCGGCCGACAGCCATGAATGGCCTGAGACGAGCGCAGCGAGTCATAAAAGTCCCCCCTCCCGAAAGCTGAAGTAACGCTTCCGTCCAATAATCACATGATCCACGATAGGAACATTCAGCAGTAATCCGGCATCGACCAGGCGCCGGGTAATATGGCGATCTTCTTCTGATGGTTGGATTTCCCCGGAAGGATGATTATGTAGAAGAATTATGCTTGCTGCCGAGGCAAGGATCGCTGAGCGGAAGACTTCGCGCGGGTGCACCAGGGAGGAGTTGAGGATGCCTTCGCTGATCTGCACATCGCGGATGAGGATATTGGCGCTATTCAAAATCAGAATCAAAAACACTTCTTTCTTCAAATGGGACAGCAATGGCTCATAGCGACGAAAAACGATCTCCGGGTCGGTAATTTTCAGGGCATTGCCAAGCGGCACGCTGGCTATTCGTCGCCCCAGTTCAAACGCAGCATTTAATGCGATGGCCTTCGCCGGGCCTATACCATTGAGTCTGCAAAGCTCTTCATGATCCATTGCAGCCAGTTCATGAAGATCGGTCACTCGACTCAGAATATCGCGGGCAATATCGACGGCTGTTTGGCGATGCGTGCCGGTGCGAATCAGTATCGCAATCAGTTCCGCTTCCGACAGATGCTGCGGCCCGCTGGCAACCAACTTCTCGCGTGGCCGTTCGCTCGATGGCCAGTCGGTAATTCGGGATTGATATGCGGCGCTTTCCTTGATGTCCACGGGGACTCCCCTATTGCGGTTTTTTCAAGATCTTATATTACATGGATGCCGGATGGACGGAAATTCCATAAGGGGATTGAAAATTCACCACGAAGGGCAGCGAAGGACCGCCAAGAGACACAAATGGATGTAGATCGGATTAGGCGAGGCAGATATTTAATGTTGGCACGAAATGGCCAGAGCCGTAATCCGACGGCAATAGGATTGTGGAAGATGCAACCAACGCCTTTACGTTTTAACCCCTCAGCGAAGAGCGATTAACAGGCGACGCCCGTCATCAAGCATCAAGCTTCTCATTCCATTCTTTAATATAATCAGCAATATCGGTGGTATTCGTGCCAGGTCCGAAGAGTTGGCCAACGCCGATTTTACGAAGGGCCTCAATGTCTGCGTCGGGAATGATACCGCCGCCGGTGAGGAGAATCTCTTCCAAGCCGTTTTCTTTCATCAGCTCAAGCACACGCGGGAAAAGGGTCATATGAGCGCCGGAGAGAATGCTGAGGGCAATGACGTCGACATCTTCCTGAACAGCGGCCTCGACGATCATCTCCGGAGTTTGGCGTAAACCGGTATAAATGACCTCCATGCCGGCATCTCGCAGCGCAGCTGCGACAACTTTAGCACCGCGATCATGTCCGTCCAATCCCGGTTTTGCAATGAGTACACGAATGGTGTTTGCCATTTCAGCTCCTCTCTCGCCTGGCATGCAAGTCCAGTAAGTATGCCTCTAATTTATCAATCATTCCACCCACAGAAAAGTGTTCACAAATATATGCCCGGGCAGCCTTCCCGGTTGCCTGACGTAAGGCATCATCCTTCAGGAAGGCGATTGCTTTTTCAGCCATTAAATATACATCATCGGCGCCAACGACGACACCGGTTTTTTCTTCCGTAATCAGCTCGCGAACGCCACCAACATCAAAAGCCACCACTGCCGTTTCCGACAGCATACCTTCCAATACAACGTTGGGCAGGCCTTCATCTTCCGAGGTTAATAGCAACACGTCACAAAGCCGATACACCGGAAAGACGTTCTTTTGCAAACCGGGCATAAAAACCCGGTCGAAAATCCCGAGATTTTTTGCGTGACGCACAATATCGTCTCGCAAGGGTCCTTCACCGACAATCAGGAAATTGGCTTCCGGAATAGCTGCCAGAATCTTTTTGGCCGCTTCAAGGAACATCAAGGGCTGTTTTTGCGGCACAAGACGGCCTACAAGACCGACAACCGGTCCGTTAGCCGGGACACCGAGACTTGAGCGGCTTTCTTCATTGTTGTAATCAATTGAGATATCCGTGTCAATGCCGTTGTGAATGACCCGCACAAATTCCGGCTCGATCCAGCCATAGGTCATGTAGCGATCGAGAATCGCCCGGGTATTGGTAATGATGCCATCTACCAGGCCCTTATAGCTAATGCGGTAGCGACGCTTGTTACGGACAATCGGCAAGCCGTTGCGATGCAAGAGCACAGGGCGCGGGCGCGGGCGCTTGAAGCTGGACGCAAGACCCGCTAAACGCACATCTTTATTGAAATTGGGGATGATGGAATCAATCTGCCTTGCAGAAATAAATCGCCGGATGCTGGAAATAGTGGCCGGATTAAAATCACCACTTATTTCCAATGCCAAGGTCTCAAACTCGCGTTCCGCGGCGCGCTCGAGGAACACACTGCCCTGCCTCCCGGCATAGTAAACCTTATGTCCCTTCTCGCGAAGACCGGTGCCTGCGGTCAGCATCCATTTTTCTCCGCCGCCCCAGGAACTTGTTATCACACTATTCAGGAATAGAATATTCATGATGCATTATGTTGAAAATTGCAGTTCGTAGAGATGACGATAGCGATCTGAAGATTCCAGCAATGTGCCGTGTGTGCCGCTATCAATCACCTGTCCATTTTCCATCACAATTATTTTATCAGCATTCACAATTGATGACAAACGATGCGCGATAATCAAAACAGTTCGATCTTTCATCAGATTTTCAACCGCTTCCTGGATGAGGAATTCTGATTCTGAGTCCAGGGAGGATGTGGCTTCATCAAAAATCAGAATCGGCGGATTCTTGAGAATTGCCCGGGCAATTGAAATCCGCTGGCGCTGTCCGCCGGAGAGCATCAATCCACGTTCCCCGATTATGGTATCAAACTGGTCAGGCAACTCCATGATAAAGTCGTAGGCATTGGCCAGTTTCGCCGCGCTTTTCACCTGTTCAATGTCAATTTTATCCATCCCGTAAGCAATGTTATTGGCCACAGTGTCGTTAAAGAGAATCACTTCCTGGGTCACAATGCCCATCAGGCGACGTAAGGATTCCAGGCGAATGCGCTTTATATTGACCCCATCGAGGATGATTTCTCCGGCACCAACCTCGTAGAAGCGCGGAAGAAGGTTGACCAATGTGGTCTTTCCGGCACCGCTGCTACCCACCAATGCCACCTTCTGCTTTTTCTCTACGGTTAAGTTAACGCCGGAGAGAACCGGCTCCGCGGCACCATCATAGCGGAAATGCACATCGTGATATTCAATTTTGTCTTCAAAGGCAATTCGTGTCAGCGACTGATCATTATCGCTAATAGTGCGCGGGGCATCCATTAGATCGAACATCCGTTTTCCTGAAGCCAATGCGATTTGAATATTGTTATTCATCTCGCCGAAGCTCTTGATCGGCTGCAGCATTGCGTAAAGAAGGATGATAAAGCGGATGAAATCTTCGGAACTGAGAAGCTGGCCGTCCAGCACCATTTGCCCGCCGACCCAGAGCACACCGACCATTACGGTAACACCAACGGTCTCTGACAGCGGTCCGGAAAGGCGCTTGAGTCGCACCCGGCGCAAGGTTTCGCGAAAATGGTGATCGGTATTCTGATAAAAGAGACGGTCCTCGTAGCGCTCCGCCGCGAAGGCCTTTACCACCTTTATCCCGCTTAACTTCTCCTGCAAGTTGTTGGTGATCTCAGCAAGCCGTTCCTGCACCCGACGGCTCTTGCGCTTCAGGCTTTTACCAATGCGCTGAATGAGAATAGTTGTCAGTGGCACCACTGTAACTGAGAGCAGCATTAACTGCCAGCTAATATTCAATAGAATAAAAAGGTAGATAAAAATCAGGATAGGATCACGAATCAGCTTGGTGAAGCTGCGATTCAAGGCAACGTTTACGGCGTCAATGTCGTTGGTAATGCGGGAAATCAGGTTGCCGGTCTTCATCTTGTTAAAAAAGCTCATCGGCAGGCGGATCACATGCTCATAGACTTGTATTCGCAGGGTCTTTATCACCTTTTGTTCTACGAAGCTGATCACGTAAAACTCCGCAAAGGCAAAGAGATTTTTAAGAAAGAAAGTGCCAAAAATAAAGAAACAGAGAATTTTCAAGGTTTCCAGGCGATCGCCGGTATTGATATAGCCGGCCAACTGTTCCTTCAGCCAGTCATTGAGGTTAAAAAGCCCTCCCTCCTCTTCTTCCGGCGGTGGGGCTACTTCTACCTGTTGTTGCTCAACAATAGGTTCATCAAAAAGAGCGGTCAGGAAGGGGGCAACCATCCACATCGAAAGGGTATTGAAGATGACAAAGAGGAAATTGAAAACGAATACGAGAATAATTCGCTTGTAATATGGGAGCAGGTAAGAAATAAGGCGCTTATAAAGTCCCCAGTTGTCTTCATTATTATGCTGTTTGTCTGTGCTATCTGCCATTGTCTTCGCTACTTGCTCATTTCCTGTCGTTCATTGATCCAAAATCGACTTTGTCCATAATGAAGTAATCGCAATTGATCAAATGGCACTTTATTTGTCATGCCCGAATGCTTCTATCGGGCATCTAGATGCCATATAAGTGGAGTCCCGCTAAAAACATGCGGGAATGACAAGGTATCGAACCAATAAGATTATCATTAAATACTGGCGTGGAGTTTACAAAAAGATGACTCTCAACACAATCGGAAGCTAATATTTCCCATAAAAAAAGCAGACAGCCGAATGACTGTCTGCTTAGCGGTGCTTAACGGTATAATCCTCCTCCACAGGAGAAATTTAGCCTCCCGGAGGCGGATCGGCTCAGTGTAATACCAGCTTCAGGAACCTCCGGAAGGATAAGTCTATGTAAGCAAAATTATTCTTCCGGAGGCAAATCGGCTCAGCGTAATACCAGCTTCAGGAGCCTCCGGAAGAGAAGTCTATTTGAGTAAGATCATTTTTATCGTTTTGTGAAACTGCGGTGTATCGAATACCAGAAAATACATACCGGAACCAACCGTGTTGCCGAAATCATCTCGTCCATCCCAACGCTGGTTGCGGAAGCCGGCCTTGACCTGGGTATCCAGCAAGCGCCTGACCAGCTGGCCGCGAACATTGTAGATAGTCATCTTCACCGGGCTGTCTTCCGGCAGCATGAAGTTGATCGTCGTTTCCGGGTTAAACGGGTTCGGATAATTCTGTCTGAGTGCAAACTCTTCCGGCAAGAAGGGCACAATATCAATCGGCGTCTCGCTGCCATCCGGGTTCAGTAAGACCATGTCGATACCGAATCGATAATCGCGTTTCAAGGTTGTAAAAACCTGATCGCCATGGGATGGTCCTTCACCCAGTGCGATCGAGCCGCCATTGACGCCATTCGGATCACCGGAATACCAGATCCGATCCCGTGCGTTGATCACGCCATAGGGAATCACCGTCTGCGAACCACTACCATCCATATTGCCGTCTATAAAGCCAATGCCAATTTTCTCACCAGGCTCCAGCCCGATAAAGCGCATACTGCTATCACAATAGTTAAAGCTGTTCAGGCCTAGTTGGTAACGTTCGCTGGTTCGGGTAATACCGATGGACACAGCGGTAAAATCGTCCACATTATTTATCTTCACGACAAACGGGGTGATCGGATTGCCAAGACGCCCAATAATAAAGCGCACGTCGTCGATGCGAATATTCTGGCGTTCATCGGTTGTATTTGTGTAGGTATCGCCCATGTTAACGACCATGCTGGAGCGCCAGGCATCAAAGCCAACACTGTCGGCGTAGCTACCGTTACCCAATGCCAGAGGCTGGGTGAAGTTCTCACTGTCAACACGGATCAACTCCAGTTTATCCAATCGTGTACCGTCTTCACGCAAATACACAACGACGGTATGACTACCCGGATCGAGGGTGACTGCGGCCGGACTGGCAGCATCGCGATCAATTACGAATTCCGGCAGATAGTCAGTACCGGTCTTGGCATTGGTATCCCAGAGGTATCCAGTCGCAGGTGAATCGTTCACCGTAACAAAGAAGGAATTGTCTTTATAACTAGTGCTGTTGATATAGCCGCGAACCTGGAAGGTGCCGGCGCTATCGACATCGAAAATAAATTCAGCGCGGGCATCACCGGAATTCAATGTCCAGTTGCTACCGGTGCCGTTGGGAACGTGAATATATTCGCCGCCACTTGCCAGCGGATCAGATTCAATGACAAAACCACCATAGAGTTCAGCGTCCTCGGCCTCAAGCACCAGGCGGGTTTCAGCCGGCACCAGTTCCATTTTATCGATCCGAGTACCGTCTTCACGCTGATACAATGACACAGTGTTTACACCAGCATCGAGCGCCACCTGTAGCGGACCACTGGCATCGCGTTCAATAACCCAGTCGGCCTCATAGGCGGTGCCGGTGCGCTTGGCGGTATCCCAAAGATAACCGGCAGCCGGCGTGCCATTCACGCGAACATAAAACGAGTTGTCTTTGCCACTATTGCTGTTCACGTAGCCACGTAATTTATAGGTGCCGCTGCTATCAACGTTGAAAGTAAAGTCAATGCGATGATCTTCATTGAGATTCCAGTGGCTGCCGGTGCCGTTCGGCACGTGCACATAATATCCTGCGCTGGCTTCTACATCAGCCTCGATGATAAAATCGCCGAAGATTTCAGCATCCTCAGCCTCGACAATCAGGTCGCCGGCCGGAACGGCGCTTGTATCGGCCTTTGACTGTCCGACAATCGGGCCGCTCATCGCGAAGGCGATATAATTGACGGTCTCAGCAGCGTGATCGGTCTCGCTATCGCTGCATTCTTCTTCCTCTACAAAAATTTCGACATCTGTTGAGGTCAGCGAACGATGGCGCAATGCGGCGGCATCTTCATCGTAATTGCT
This sequence comes from Calditrichia bacterium, assembly GCA_028284445.1. GTDB lineage: Bacteria > Calditrichota > Calditrichia > RBG-13-44-9 > J075 > JANQRS01. The sequence goes on along the minus strand of JANQRS010000003.1, from coordinate 79,197 downwards.
GCCAATGCCGCTGATAAAAATCGGGTTGTCGCCCATATCAAAGCTGAAATCGAGCTGGTGCCAGGCCTCATCAACACCTTCTTCGATGGAACCGGCAATGATCGCATCGAGGCCGGTGAATTCACCGGGCTCAACCGCAATCCAGGCAACGGTTTCGACGCCAGATGCTGTTTGATCCGCATTCTGAATGCGGATTTCAGTGCCGGCAACATCTGTAGTGAGATGATTTATGCGGGTCACCATCGCTTCTGTTGAGTTCTCGCTAACAATCTGTGCGAAGACCAGCGGATCTTCATCGAAGCTTTCCTGGAAGGCAATGGCTTTCCAGCTTGCATCGACATCTGAGTCTTTACCGGCCATAATCTTGCGGCCATTTGCCAGGGTATGCACACCGGTTTCGAGCACCATGTACGGAATTTCTTCGGTAGCATGCGCGCCGTCCAAACAATCCCATTCGTCGATATGGATATCGAAGCTGTTTTCGGTCACATTGCGCACGCGAACGGTTGAACGGTTACCACCGTTGTAGCCCGGTGCACCGGCAATCACGACCGGATCGTCGTAAGTATTGCCCAGTTCAACGGTCGTCCAGGCATCACTGGCATTCACGAAGCCACTTTCGCCAATTGCCAGATCGCGATTGTCGACGCTGCAGCCCATCACTTCCACCTCTGCAAGCTGGAGGAAATTTGTGCCGCTCAGTTGAATGCGCAGGTAACGTCCGCTGCGATTAAAATCAATGACCGTCTCGCGATCAGCAGCGCCATCATAATAATATGAAGAGACGCCTTCCTGATTGAGCGTGCTTGTCAAGTCGGTTGAGGCAAAGGGCTCATCGGACACCAGCACATAAAAATTTGATAAGCGATCCGAACAGCAGTCATCGCGATTCCAGATACGCACATAGTCGAGCACCTGTACCTCTTCGAGATCCACTTCCCACCACGCTTCCAGCTCATTATTCGTATGGGTAATAGAGTTGCCGGCATCGTCGCCATTCTGATTGCCATCCACGGCATTGGCGGCAGCAAAGCTATAGCTGCCGTCAAATGTCGACGATTGTGTTGCCGGGCGATTGAGCGCCAGGTTCAAGGCTACTGCGCGATTGGCAGGAATCTCGGTAAAGAGATTGCGATTAGAAATGATTTCCTTGGTCTGACTGGCTGATTCCCAGGACAGTTCAGCAACTGCGCCGCCACCGTTCTCATAATATTCGATTGTCACTTCGTAGAAAGTGCTCGCTTCGAGATCGATCGTACCGCTCCATTCGGTCGGCGCCTGATTGATCCACTTGTCGATCAGCAATTGATTATTCACCCAAAGCTTGATACCGTCATCGCTGCGGGTGTAGAAAGTATAGTTTTCCGAATATTCAGGAATGATATATCCGGTCCAACGGATAGAAAAGGTGTTGGCGTCGATTCCGTCATCGGGGCTGCCAGTACCCCAGTCAAAATTTATCTCGTCATCCGTGCGGGTCAGATTCAGAGACGTCAGATCCATATTATCGTAATATTCACCTTTCAAACCGTTGATATCCGCACTTGGTACATCATCAGCTTCAATGCCCATAATCCAGTCTGCAATTAGCTGGGCACCTTCAACATCGATCATGCCTTTCGCCAGCGGCGGCATCATAATTGATTGATCGATGCTATGAATGCGTTTGTAAATTACCGAGCGGCTGGTATCACCCGGCTCGATCAATTTTTCGCCATCAATTCCCAGGGACTCGTTTAATTGATCCGAGAAGAGATTGGAGAGATAAAGCGGAGTGGTCAATCGTGCATCAAACACTGCGCGATTGCCGGTGCCGGGGCGATGGCAGTAGCCGCAGTTCAGATCCAGGTACGACCGTGCACGCTGCTCCAAAGTCGCAGTTTGATCATCTCTTGAAGAGTAAGTAATGCACTGCTCGAGATCATCATCCGTCAAAATTCGATCCAGCGCGCCGATGCTGCTGAGCGTTACCAGTTGATTTGCAGTAATTCCGGTAGACGCATACGTGTAATCACTGTTCAAATAGCGGCTGCGCGGTCCAAGCGTGCCACCCACTGCGCTATTATGACAGGTGGTGCATTCGCTGCGACTGGGATAATGCCAGCTCTGCTCGCGAGTGCCGAAGGCAGTGGTTACCGTAAAGGTCTCATCGAGCCCAACCTCCAGCAAATCAGCATCGCTGCCGTCCTCGCGCCACTTGTATGTCACACCATAGGCGTTGCCATTTTCATCAATCACCGTAAAGCGAGTTTCCAACCGGCGGGTAACCGAAGGATTGGTTTCATCGATCGGATAGTCAAAATGCTTAACGAAGACGGTGCCGTTAGGGAATTCCCACTCACCATTCGTAGAGTAAGAAATTTGCTCTTCCGGCGTATCATGGGTACCGTCGTTGGGCAGGGCCATCCAGCGTTTCTTCACTGCGCCGTCCGACCAGAATGATTCGATCAGTTCATAAGGAATCAGACCGGAGGCAGGAGTCAAGCTGGCAAGATCACTGAAAGCGCCGGTTGCTGAGAGCGTTGCCGGAGGATCAGCGGTTTCATTTGACGGCGCAAGCTTGTGGATATTGACGTTATCGCCTTGCGAAAGAATGTATACTTCGCCTTCATGATCCTGACCGAAGGAGATGATATCCGGAGAACCGGATACCACCAACTCCTCGTACGTGCCATCAGTGGTATTCACGCAAAATATTTCTTCACCACCGCCATAGTCGGCGCAAATGTATTTGCCCCATAGTGACGGCAAATCGCTGCCGCGATAGACATAACCACCAATAATGGCATTTGCTTCACTGCGCTCAAATGCCACCAGCGGCGGGACATAGGTGCCGTCATCAAGCGAAATTGTATTTGAATTACAAACCGTAATCACGCCCTGCAGATGGCCTTCAAAAAGCGGCCAGCCGTAGTTGCCACCAGCTTCCAGCACGTTGATTTCTTCATGGCGATTCGAACCGATTTCGCCAATATACATGGTGCCGGTCTCGGTATCCATGGTCATGCGATGTGGATTGCGATGGCCAAGGCTATAGTATTCTTCGAATGTTGCTCCATTAGAGCTCGGAAAAGGATTGTCGTTGGGAATGTAGTAACCAACGCCGCTGATTTCTTCGGCAAAGCCAACATCCTGCGGCATGGTGCGAATCGGAGCGTGACTTCTGGAGGCATCCATATCGACATCCAGGCGCATCACGCCGCCATCGAGATTATTGGCGATATCCTGGGCTGTTAAATGCGCAGCCTGGTCACCGGTAGTCAGATAGAGGAAGCCATCCTGACCAAAAACCATTCCCCCACCGCGATGCGTCGAGTTGTACATCCGCACCTTGATCATGGTCAACTCAGAATTCTCGACAACGTTCAGCGTGCCCTCTTCAACTTCGAAACGGGAGAGAATCAGGTGATTGCCGTTCCAGATCACGTCTTCAGGACAAAGCTGCGCCAGTGGGCTGGTCGGCTCGTGACCACCGTTGCTGTCACGCGTCGAATAGAAAACATAGAAGTAGTTTCGGCCGGTTGCGCCACTCACCCCAAAGTTCGGATGTGGCACCATGCCGAGAAAACCACCGTCCCAGACAACCCCGACCTGCGATGAAATATCGAGGAAGAGAGCTTTGTCTGCAACATTGTCATCATTGTCGAAGCGATAAATGATCCCGTCACGCTGACCAACAAAAACGGTTTCATCATTGGGATGCATTGCCCAGGTCAAGGGGCTGTTAAAGGTCAAATTGGGAAATGCCACAACTGTTTGCGCATCCTCGCTTGGCGCGACAGTCGGGAAGACGCCGTTGAGATAGGCGTCAATCGGTTCCGGATTCTCGAGCCCGGAGCCATTTAAGAATGGCGATAAGGCAATCCAGAGAGGAATCAAAAGCAGCATCAGCAAAAAGAGCGGTCGAATATTCCTCATACTTCCTCCATAAATTCATTTCTGACGGCCCTTCTGGCCGAACAGGCAAATACAAAGCAGTAACAGTGGCGCCTTACATTGCATAGGCAGCATGTCACTCAGGGTGGTTGGCTTTCCAGCCGATATTTCAATTGATATAATGGAACCAAGAAGGTGCTAACAAGGCGTTTTGTAGATAACCGAAGGACCCTCATCCTCGAAGGTTATGCATCCATGCAGCAGGTGTTTTCGCTGCCGGGCTCATTTGCGGTGAAAATCTCTGAACCAGGCCTCAAATTCAATGGTCGAATGTCATCCTTGCCCTGAAAAGATGCCTAATTTCGACGTTTTCTATGTGAAGCGTGTCACAAAAACCATATGCGTTTTTGACCATTGCTTGAGTTTGAGTGAAATACGGCGATGACGCTTAGTAACAGAAAAATGTCGAACCGGCCCGTTAGGAAAGGGATGTCCCTGCGAATGCATTTGGGATTTGATGGTTGGATCAGTGCGGTTTCGGCATTACATTTTCTTTCTTGAAATAGAAATGCGATGCTTGATGCTTGATGCTTGAAATTTGACCCAGAAAACACTGAGAGAGAAGAGAATCTCAGGTTACATCCCCCTGTGTCCCCCTTCGAAGGGGGATTTAGGGGGATGTAAGCGAGCTAACCCAAAAAAGGGTCAACCACAAGACGTATTCAAATTACTTTCCAGTATCCAGTATCATCACTATTTAAACTAATTCGGCCTATAGTCATATCTACACATCAAGAAAAATGGTATTCCGTTGTCCAAATCAACTGCTATTGCACATGCGAATATTGCCCTGGTAAAATACTGGGGTAAACGCGATCATAATCTGAACTTACCTGCTGTCGGATCTATATCTGTCACCCTTGACGGCCTGCATTCAAAAACCACTGTCGAACTGGCGCCGGAGGCATCTGCCGATCAGTTTATTCTGAATGGCCGGGAAGCCAACGAAAAGCAGGCAGCTCGAACCAGTGCTTTCATCGACAAGATTCGGCGAATGAGCGGGAGTGATAAACGCGTTCGTGTTATCAGTGACAACAACTTTCCGACCGGCGCCGGACTGGCTTCTTCGGCATCCGGTTTTGCGGCTTTGACGCTAGCTGCGACGCGGGCATTTAATCTACGTTTGGCGGCGGATCTGTTGAGCGGATTGGCCCGTGAAGGATCCGGCTCTGCTGCGAGGTCCATCTTCGGCGGATATGTTGAGATGGAAATTGGTACTGAAAGCGACGGACGCGATGCCGTGGCAAAGCCCCTCTTCCCCTCTGAGCATTGGCCGCTTCGCCTGCTGATTCTCATCACATCGGAGGCTGAAAAGAAAATCGGTTCGACCGAGGGCATGAATTTGACGGCCCGTACCTCCCCGTACTATGACACCTGGATTCATTCCTCGCTTGAAGATCTGCAAAACATGCGCGACGCGATAGCCGCTCGCGATTTTCAGCAAATGGGTGAAATCGCTGAATTTAGCTGTTTAAAAATGCACGGCCTGGCGATGTCCGCCAATCCCGGATTGATCTACTGGAATGAAGTCACCATAGAATTGATTCATGCAGTCCGCAACCTGCGGTCTCAGGGCATTCCCGCCTACTTTACGATTGATGCCGGTCCGCAAGTGAAGGTAATCTGTCAACCGGAAGATGTAGCGGTCATTCGCGAGAAACTCTCTCAGATGGATGGTGTTATCAATATTCTGGAAAGCGGTTTAGGCCCGAAAGCCTACATTATTGGAGAAAACGATTAGCACATCTATTGAGGCAAGCACCCCGGGTAAATTGATCTTGCTCGGTGAATATGCCGTGCTCGACGGCGCTGAAGCTGCCGTCATTGCTATCAATCGCCTGGCCCGCGTGCGCGTCCAGCCGCAACGTACGGGCACCAATACTCTTCAGGCATCAGCAATTGACATCAAGAACCTTTCGTTTCAAGCATCTCCCTCCGGGGACATTGCTTTCCCGCCCGATTTAGACGATGCTCAATTTAACAAACTGGCCTTCTTCAATGCCTGCTATCAGGTTACCGCAGGTGAGCTGAACAGGAAGGGGTATGACCCGATACCATCCGCGGACATCGAACTGGACACGTCAGCCTTCTTTGATGCAACCCTGGGCATCAAGCTGGGCTTCGGTTCTTCAGCAGCGCTCAGCGTTGCCACAATTGCTGCGCTGGCCGCAGCAGCAGGTATTCGCCTTACAGCGCGGCGCTGCTTCGAATTGGCCCTTGAGGCGCATCATTTTGCGCAGGGAAAAATGGGCAGCGGTATTGATATCGCTGCCAGTGCCTTTGGGGGCCTTTTGCAGTATCGCATTGCTGATAACGATGAAGAGATTATTCGGGAAACCACACCCCTAACGCTGCCGGAAGACCTGCATTTGCGCTTTGTTTGGAGCGGCCGATCAGCTTCAACCCGGGAATTGGTAGCGAAAGTGCGCAGCTACGAGAAGGAACACCCGTACGTCATCGAAGGCATTTTTGCGGAGATGGCGAGCATTTCCCGGGATGGCATAGCGGCCCTGAAGGCCGGCAAAACCGGAACATTTCTGGAGGCCGTCAGTGCTTATCACAAAGCAATGGACAGACTTGGCAAGACCAGTGGGGCAGACATCATATCTGCTGAACATCAGCAGATCGCCGAGATCGCTGCGCAAAATCAATGTCATTATAAACCCTCTGGCGCAGGTGGTGGCGACTTCGGTATCGTTTTCGGCAGAGATGCGGCGGAAATCGAAAATTGCGCTTTGCAAATATCACAGGCAGGGTTTAACATTATGAGTTTGACGATGGTCAAAAACGGTGTGGTAATAAGCGAAGATAAGGATAGATGATGGATCGCTCGAGAATTCCAAAGTTTTATAAACAATCCGTGCTGGAACGCCTGCAGATCCTCAAGGATCGCGGCATTCTAAGTGGAGAAGATTTCAAGTCGCTGGCTGACGGCAACAACGTTCTCAGCCCGGATGATGCAGACAAGATGGTGGAAAACGTCATCGGCGTATTCAGCCTGCCAATTGGCCTGGGCCTGAATTTCCTGATCAACGGCAAAGATTATGTGGTGCCAATGGTCGTGGAAGAGCCCTCGATAATCGCCGCGGTCAGCTCCGCTGCAAAGATTGTCCGCAACGCCGGCGGCTTCCGCAGCAAGAGCACCGACCCGATTCTCATTGGACAGATCCAGGTAGTTGATATCGAGCATCCGTCCCATGCCCAGAAAGCAATCCTGCAGAACAAGCGCGAAATCCTCAATCTCGCCAACAGTATGCACCCCAATATGGTGGCACGCGGCGGGGGCGCACAGGACCTGGAAGTGATCATTCATCCAAACTCGTCCCATCGCGGCGATATGCTCATCGTGCACTTAATGGTTGATACCCGCGATGCGATGGGCGCCAACCTGGTCAACAGCATGTGTGAAGGCGTTGCTTCGCTGATTGAAAAAATCGCCAATGGCAACGTCTTTCTGCGCATCCTTTCAAACCTGACGGATCGAGCCCTGGTTGAAGCGCGATGCACCATACCGATCAGCGAGCTCAAGAACCGTAATTTCAGCGGTGAACAGGTTCGCGACGGCATTATCCTGGCCAACGAATTTGCTTCGGTTGATCCATACCGGGCCGCAACGCACAATAAGGGCATCATGAACGGCATCGATGCTGTGGCGCTGGCGACCGGTAACGACTGGCGAGCTATTGAATCTGCTGCCCATGCCTATGCCGCCCGTGGCAAATCCTACACCTCACTGACGCAGTGGTATAAGGGCGACGATGGGGCACTGGAAGGACACATCAAAATTGCCTTGAAAGTCGGCACCGTTGGCGGGCCACTGCAATCGAATCCCACTGTCGGTATCCTGCACCGCATTCTGGATATTGAAGGGGCCACCGAGCTAGCGGAAGTGATGGGCGCCGTTGGTTTGGCACAGAATTTTTCAGCCTTGAAGGCGCTTTCAACAGAAGGCATCCAAAAGGGGCATATGACCCTGCATGCACGCGGCGTCGCAATGGCTGCCGGCGCCACTCCGGAGCTCTATGATGAAGTGGTTGATCAGCTGATCAAAAGTGGTGAAATCAAGGTCTGGAAGGCAAAGGAAATTGTTGAGGATCTGCGCAAGCGCCGCAAGGTGAGCGCCGGTCAACCGATTACCGCGGAGCCGCCCGCGAATATGGCCAGCGGTAGCGGTAAGGTCATTCTTTTCGGCGAGCATGCGGCGGTTTATAACAGTCACGTGGTCGCTGCGCCGATACCTATTGCCATCCAGGCGCGAGTGGCAAATGAAGATGACGGCATTCACCTGGTCATTCCCCGCTGGGGTGTGGAAGAGCGTCTGCGGATGGACGTCGAACATAAATATTCCATTTACTATTCACTGGACCTGATTCTGAATACCCTGGGCTTGCGCGACCGGCACATGCGTATCGAAGTGTATCCCCATGTTCCACGGGCAATGGGACTTGGCGGGTCCGCAGCATTGGCGGTAGCCATTATCCGGGCCCTGGATGCCCACTACGAATTAGATCTAAGCGATGAAACAGTGAACAGCCTCGCCTTTCAGTCAGAGCAGATTGTCCACGGCACGCCATCCGGTATCGACAATACCATGGCCACCTACGGCCAATTTATCGTGTTTCGCAAGGGCGATCCGCCATTGATGAAGCCGCTGGAAGTGCCGGAGCCAATTCCAATCGTCATTGGTATCACCGGTGTGGAGAGTTTGACCGCCAAAATGGTTGCCAAAGTGCGCAACGCATGGGAAAAGAATAAATCGATGTATGATAAAATTTTTCAGGAAATCAACGGCATTAGCTTGCGCTCCGTAAAGGCTATCAAGAACTATGATCTGGATACTCTCGGTGAGCTGATGAACATCAATCAGGGCTTGTTGAATGCCCTTCAGGTTTCCAGCTGGGAGCTGGAAGAACTCAATGAAATAGCGAGAAATGCCGGTGCCCTGGGTGCCAAGCTGACCGGTGGTGGCGGTGGTGGAGCGATGATTGCACTCTGCCCGGACAATGCAGAATCGGTCGCGGAAGCAATGCGTAAAGCCGGATACCGGGCAATGGTGACACAAATCGGATAAGCAGGTATATCGAGAGAACAGGAAGAAAAAAGATGCAGGACAACAACAGGCAAGTATCATTTGACGATGAGATGTTGATTCTCGTTGATGAAGACAATAATGTCATCGGCTATAAGGACAAACTGGAATGCCATCGCGGAGAGGGCATCTTACACCGGGCATTTTCCATCTTTATCTTCAATGAGAACAACGAGGTATTGCTGCAGAAACGCAGCGGCGAGAAACATCTTTGGCCGATGTATTGGTCGAACAGCTGCTGTAGCCATCCTCGTAAGGGAGAAGAGCTGGAGAACGCCACGCATCGCCGCCTGGCGGAAGAATTGGGGATCAGCAGTGACCTGAAGTACTTATATACCTTTCAGTATCAAGCACCTTTTGGCAGTGTTGGGTCGGAGAACGAGATTTGCGCTGTTTACATCGGTCGCGGCAGCAATGAAGTCAACGTGAATCCCAGCGAAATCGCAGAGTGGAAATTCATTTCGATTAACGATCTCACCAAAGAAATCGCCACCAATCCTGACGCTTACACGCCGTGGATGAAAATGGAGTGGGAGCAACTATTGCTGAAATATCGCGGAGAGATAGATGCGCTTTAGAGGATCGAGCCGTTTTCAGTTAAGCGGCTGATTTTTTCATCGTAGTAACCAAGAATGTCTTTGAGAATTTCATCCCTGTGTTCGCTGAGCTGAGGCGGTGCCGAAAGTTCTTGCGCAAAATTCATGGAGTTGGATTTAAAGGCGATAGTTCTCACACCTGTTAATCGTTTCCCATTTTCGCTTTCTTCGCTATCGCGAACAATCATTTCCTGCCCCGCCGGTTGTTCGAAGACCTCTTTCATGTTGAGAATACCGCCAGTCGGCACGCCGGCTTCGCCCAGTCCGCTGATCAAGGTTTCGCGATCAAATTTGCTAATTTGCTCTGAGAGCAGGCGATTGAGCTTATCGCGATTCTGCACGCGATTGCGGTTGGTTGCATAGACCGGCAAAACCGCGAGTTCGGGCCGGCCAATCACCTGGCACAACTTTTTGAACTGTTGATCATTGCCAACACCGAGGACAATTTCCTTGTCGTCGGAAGTCTTGAAGGTGTTTCCATAGGGCACGATATTCGGGTGATCGGAGCCAATGCGTTCCGGAATTTTTCCACCCACCAACCAGTTGGAAGCCTGATTTGCCAGCGAAGCAATGCCGGATTGCAACAGAGAGGTATGAATATAACTGCCCTCGCCGGTTTCAGCGCGCCGGATTAAGCCAAGTAGCACTGCTTCTTTGAGCTGATGCGCTGCCAGCAAATCGATTAGGGCCACCGGCATCTTGGTGGGCTTGCTGTCCGGGCTACCGTTCATGTAGGTGAAGCCACTTGCAGCCTGAACAATGGCATCGTACCCGGCTCGCTGATCGTCTTTTCCGTAACCGGTAACATGGCCATAAATAAGGCGCGGATTGATATAGGAGAGGGTGTTGTAGTCCAGCCGAAGCTTGATATCATCGCCGGGCTTGTAACTGGCGATAACGATATCCGCTTTTTTGACCAATTCATAAATAACCTGGCGACCACCGTCCTGGGTTGCATCGATGGCGATTGACTTCTTGCCCCAATTTACTGAAGAGAAATAACTCGAAATATCTGTGTCTTCATCCTCTGTGGGCAACTTCCAGGACCTTGTCACATCGCCGCCGGTCACCTTGTTCTCGACCTTGATCACTGTGGCGCCCAATTCAGCCAGAAACATCCCGACCGCCGGGCCCGCCAGCACACTTGCCAACTCAACAACCTTAAGATTTTCAAACATCGGGCGACAAACCTGTGATTATTTAAAGAACTACATTCTTACCATATGGAAATCGCATTCATATTATTAAAATAATTTACGACAACGATGGCAAAAAACACAAAAACATATGATCAATTCCTAAAACAGAAAGAGCCATTTTCTAAAGCACTCTAATACATTCTCTTGCACCAACACCCATTTATGTTTATATTTATGCAAAAGTTATTTCGTCGAGCACGATCCGTTTTTATCACATTATCGAAGCAGTCACCTCCAGGGCTGCTCACCGCTTTCACTTCTGCCAATCTACCCCAAATGACATAAGCATATGATGCTGCAATACTTAGCAGTATCGAGTCGCGCTTAAATCCCGGACACAGCCAGGACAAATCACATTGTTTTTCTTTCGCAGAAATTTGGAATCGCTAACTGACGCAGAATTGCTCCGGGCCTATAGGAAATCGGGCAATAAAGCCATTATCGGGGAGTTATTCAAACGTTATACCCATCTGGTATTCGGCGTATCGCTCAAATATTTGAAAAATGAGGCCGATGCCCAGGATGCGGCGATGGAGATCTTTGAATTACTCATCGAAAAATTACGAATCCATGATGTTAACCGCTTCAACAGCTGGTTATATACAGTCACCCGAAATCACTGTTTAATGCGCCTGCGCAGCGCAAAACGGCGCTCGCATCTAAATCAGCTGTATGTCGATTCGTCATTTGATAAAAAAGAAATTGTGGATTTTGATGAATTACCGCATCCTGATAATATAGACGAAAATGCACCAGATATCGAAGCGCTGTACCAGGGGCTGGACGCATTAAAGGAAGGGCAGCGAATCTGCCTGGAACTTTTTTTCCTGGAGGGCCGACGTTATCAGGAAATTGTCGAAACCACCGGCTACTCTTTGAAGCAGGTCAAAAGCCACATTCAAAATGGAAAGCGCAACCTCAAAAACAAGCTCGACGATAAGGAGTAACAGGAATGGATGGATTTATTTTGGAAGAACCACCGACGGTCGGCAAATGCCTTTCCAGGGAAGAACTCTGGGAGCACGCCAAGAACCCGCTGAAGGCTGCCGAAACTCCGGAAATCATTGCACATTTGGACGAGTGTCCGCTGTGCCAGGATGCGCTGGCAGGCATGCAATATATGCATAATCCAAATCAGCTCTCTGAAGCGGTAGAGACCCTGAATGCACGTATTGATGACCGTCTCAAAACCCTCAGTGTGAACGAACAGGACTGGCGGCAATATTACATGGTAGCAGCCGCCTTTTTGCTGGTTCTGCTGCCTGCCTTGTTCTTCATTATCCGGCAAGCCTCTACCCCGGACTTGACTCCATTTATGGTCCCTTATCCCAATACTGCCCAAATGCTCCGGGGCGATCAAAGCTCTGACGCAATGACCTCGACATTTATCGCTTATGAGGAAGGGCGCTATGAAGAGGCCCTGGTAAGCCTCGGATCTGCAACTGATATATCACAGGCGGCGAGCAATGTGCAATTTTACAAAGCCATGTGTTACATCGCCCTGGGAGATATGGATAAGGCACGCCCTCTGCTCGCTGCCAACACAACGTCTGCCGGGGAAGAAATCCGCGAAGTGTCGGTCTACTTTATCGCACTGTTTAGCGTAGAGGAGGGTCAAAAAACGATGGGTATCGCCCTGTTGGATCATCTGGTGGAAAACGGGAATCACGTTCGTCGTCAGGCAGCCGAGGTTCTGGAAACGCTAAAATAGGTTGAAAAACACGGTTAGGGGTCAACTTTCCTCTTTTTGATCACGCCGCATAAGCTCTGCCACGCCGTCATGTGGGCTTTTACTGTGAAATAATACCTGATATACCTGTTCGGCGATCGGTATTTCAACATTGAGTTTTTCGGAAAGTTGATGAATGGAGCGGGTTGTTTTGACCCCTTCCGCTACCATTTTCATCTCGGAGAGAATCATATCCAGTTTCTTGCCGCGTCCGATTTGCTCGCCGACATGCCGGTTACGACTGTGCTTGCTCATGCAGGTCACAATCAAATCTCCCATCCCGGACAGTCCGGAAAAGGTTTCAGCCTGTGCTCCCATAGCGACCCCAAGCCGAGTCATCTCTACCAGCGCCCGGGTTAATAAAGCAGCCTTTGTGTTGTCCCCGAAACCAGCACCGTCGCAGATACCGGCGGCAATAGCAACCACGTTCTTCAAGCTGCCACCAGCCTCCACACCAATAATATCGCTACTCGAATATACACGAAACAAATCAGTCCCGAACAATTCCCGGACGTCCCGTGCCGTGTCAATATTTTCACTGGCCGATACAACCGCCGTGGCAATCCCTTTGCTCACCTCTTCTGCATGACTGGGGCCGTAGAGACTGGCAATACGCTCATAGGGAATCGGCAGCATATCGTCAATTACTTCGGACATGCGTTTCAGGGAGTCGATTTCGATTCCTTTCGACAAATTGACAGCCACTGCATCAGGATTCACAGCCGCAGCCATCTCGCCACAAACTGAACGCATGGCATGGGACGGAACTGCCAGCACCAAAAAATCATCAGCGCTGGCAGCCAACTTTAAGTCCGTCGTCAGCATAAGGTTATCCGGAAATGCCGCACCGGGGAGATAATCTTCATTACTTCGATCGACAACCAGCCGCTCAAAATGCTGCTGATTGTACACCCACATTGATACCTCATAGCCTTTGCCGGCCAGCAGGATTGCCATGGTGGTTCCCCAACTGCCGGCGCCTATTACGGAAATTTTCTTCTTCATCTGTCTTTCGCTTATTCGCTTAATACCTGCTCAATGGATTTGCCTGTCAGGATCTTGAGGATTTCCTGGTATTTTTTGGACGTGTTTTCAACGACTTCCTGCGGCAGTAGCGGTGGCGGTGGTGTCTTGTCCCAATCGAGCGTTTCCAGATAGTCACGCAGATACTGCTTGTCGAAACTGCTTTGCGATTTGCCCGGTGCATACAAATCTTCAGGCCAAAAACGCGATGAATCAGGGGTCAGCACCTCATCGATCAACATGAGTTCACCGTCATACATTCCAAACTCAAATTTTGTATCGGCAATGATGATTCCGCTCTTGGCAGCAACTTCAACGCCCATGGAGAAGATGGACAGACTTAAGTCGCGCACCTTTTCTGCCAGAGAAGGTTCTACCAGCTCGCACATTTCAGCAAAGGTGATATTCTCATCGTGACCTTCTTCAGCCTTGGTTGACGGCGTAAAGACCGGCTCCGGCAAACGGGATGAGTTCTGCAATCCTTCCGGGAGCGGCATTTTATGCAGGGTTTGTGATTGACGATATTCTTTCCAGCCGGATCCGGCCAGGTAACCACGAACAATGCATTCAACCGGCAGTGGCGCGGCCTTTCTTACCAGCATCGCTCGGCCCTGGAGCATATCCTTGTGTTGATTAAAAGGTGCGGGAAAATCAGCCACATTGTCGGTAATAAAGTGATTAGCAACCTTATCACCAAATTTCTGAAACCAGAATTTGGAAACCTGGTTCAAGACAATTCCCTTCGCCGGAATTCCCTGATCCATGATAACATCAAATGCAGAAATACGATCGCTGGTGGCGATGATCAAATATTCACCGGCATCATATATATCACGGACCTTGCCTCTGTTCAACAAGGTTGCGCCCGGAATTTCGGTTTTCATAACAACATCTGGAAACATCTACTACCTCTCCTAATAATGAGTTCTATGTGTTTGGTTTGTTGGTTTACAAGTTGATTGGTCGAGTGGATAACTGCTACGCCCGTTATCCCCCCTCTATCTCCCCCCGGGGGGGAGATAGAGGGGGATAACTATTCGACTATTCAACCAATTGACACGCCCCCGGTCATTTACCCTGCCGACTGCCCGATTTTGTTTTCTTCGCCTTTCAACAGGCGCTGCACATTTGCGCGATGGGTGTAAATGATCAGGGCCGGAATAAATAGTGTCAATATGATAACCGGTGTCTGGATATCCATACCCATCCCCCACTTCTGAATTGCCACGACAATTGGAAGGGCCAAAGAGGAAAGGATTGATCCCAGCGAGACGTAGCGAGTCAGGCCAACTGTGACTGCAAATACCAGCATGCAAATACCAACGGCGGCGGGGGCCAAACCGATGACCATGCCAGCCCCGGTACCAACGCCTTTGCCGCCTTTGAATCCGGCGAAAATCGTCCAGATATGTCCAAAAACAGCGGAGATCCCGGCGAGAATTTGCAGATGTACAAATTGCCAGTCAACGCCCATGCTACCCAGTTGGGCAATCCAAACCGTTGGAATCACCCCTTTCATAATATCGATGAACAGCACCACCGCACCAGCAGTGGGTCCGAGGACGCGAAACACATTGGTCGCTCCGGCATTGCCGCTTCCATGCTCACGAATATCTATACCCTTCAGCAATTTTCCAGCAATAATACTGGTCGGAATAGAACCTATTAGGTAACTGACGGCTATCATTGCGATCAGATACAGCATCACATCTCCTCCATTCTGTGAACACTACGACGTGTTATACCCGGACAACTTCCCCAATTGTGTAAAAACGATGCCCGGACTCTTCCTCCAGGGCCAGCAGCGTATCTGTATCAGATTCAGGCACCACCAAAACCAACCCGATGCCCATATTGAAGGCCTGACGCATATCTTCGGTTGGCACATTACCCAACGACTGGATCAGCTCAAAGACAGCCGGCAATTCCCAGCTCGACCAATCCACATCCACATCAAGACCTTCTCGCAACAAGCGTTGGGTATTTTTGACGAGACCACCACCGGTTATATGGGCAACACCGCGAACTTCCACTGCCTCCATTGCCTGCGTAATTAACGGATAATAATTGAGGTGGATGCGCAATAGCTCCTCGCCAATACTACATCCAAGTTTATCCAAAACGGTGTTTACGGTATATTTTTCAAGCAAAACATTGCGGGCCAGGGTATACCCATTGGTATGGAGCCCATTACTGGCAACACCGATGAGCACGTCGCCTGGTGAGATAGCCCGTCCGTTAATCAACTTGGTTTTGTCGGCAATGCCAACGATGGTGCCACACATATCGTAGTCGCCGGCACCATAGAAATCGGGCATCTCCGCCGTCTCACCACCGATTAGCGGAACGCCCGCCTTCCGGCATCCACTTGCCAGTCCGCTGATCACTTCCTGATAAACGGTTGGGTGCAACTCTCCGGAAGCGAAATAATCCAGAAAGAAAAGCGGACGCGCACCGCAAACGGCAATATCGTTGATGCAGTGATTGACCAGATCTTGCCCGACAGTGGTATGCTTGCCGGCAAGGATGGCCACTTTCAGCTTGGTGCCAACACCATCGGTTGAAGATACCAGTACCGGATTCTGAATATCGATATTGGATAAATCGTAGAATCCGCCAAAGAGCCCCACGCCGGACAGAACGCGAGGATTATAGGTCTGCTCAATTTGCCCTTTGACATCGCTTAAAGCCTGTTCGGCTTTTTCGATATCGACACCGGCATCTTTATATGTTTTTTGTTCCGCCAATAAATCATCCTTTCAATAATTACTCATTTCCTCACCGACCTGAATCATATAGTTATCGCGTACTTTTTCAAAATAGCGGAGAACTTCAGGCTGCTGATAGTCCGGATATGTCCAGGGCTGTGGCCGGAATTGGCCATTGCGATAACTCAGATGGAGATCACCAAAAATGCCATCGGACAGATAGAGCCGATGGCTAAAATCCTTCGTTGTTGCCAACACCATTTTCGGCGTGCAAACATAACCCGGATCAATATTGATGCGCCGATTACCATTGACGCTGTAATCAGCTTCGAGTGAGTTCGAGTAAATCTTTATGCCCGGTAACTGGTCAGCCGGGATAAGTTTTGTAAACGAGAGGAATCCCTTCTTCAATACAGGCCCCATTTCATCCTTGTAATAGGTGGTAAATACAAAATCAAACCAGTCAAGGGAGCTGTCGATAGGCGTCCAGCTCTCCTCCAGTTGTTGCTTTACTTCCGGCCAAATGCCTTCGTCCGCTATGGTGATAGCAGCAATCAGCTTGACCGGGAGATAATTCCTCGTTTCGCCCATAAACGTCCGGCAGCCCTGCTTATTTGATGCTGGCCATATCGGCATCGCGCTTGGCTTTGAATTCAGTGCCTTCCCGCCACTCAGGAAATCGCGTTTCCATACTCAATTCCTGACCAATGTAAAACATGATTCGAACATCATCCACGCATCCACCAAGATCCCAGGTGGCAGGATCATATTCATCGTCGGGCTTATGATAAAACTCGCGGGTCCAATTAGCAACCTTTTCCAATGTTTTCTCTACACCATACTCGAAGTGATCAACCCCCATTTTTGTATAGAGCGCCGGGATACCTTGTTTGGCAAAACTGAAGTGATCAGAACGGTAAAAGAGCCCTTTTTCTGCGTCAGGATCAGGGCGAATATAGCGCCCCTGCTTTTCCGCATATTTATAGACATATTCATCGAGTTCGGAATTTCCCTCACCAATGATGGTAATATCTTTGGTTTTGCCCCAAATGTTCAAGGCATCCATGTTTAGAGCGGCAACTGATTTTGTGAGGGGATAAATCGGGTTTTCCGCATAATGAGCAGACCCGAGCAAGCCTTGTTCTTCGGCCGTCACGGCCAGCATCAGAATGGACCGCCGTGGGGCGGAATTGAGCGCGGCAAAGGCTTCGGCAATCTCAATCAACGCAGCAGTGCCGGTAGCATTATCGCGGGCGCCGTTAAAAATATTGTCGCCGTCCATTTCTTCGCGAATCCCAAAATGATCCCAGTGCGCAGAATAAATAACCACTTCGTCCTTTAAGTCGGTACCGGGCAAGAGCGCTGCAACATTCTTCGAGGTCGACTGGCGCTTTTCGTTGGTCATATTTAGTGAGTATGTCAAGCCGAGGCTGGTGGGCTTAAAGCCTTTGGTAGATGCCCGCTTTACTTCGTCGCGATAGCTGAGACCAGCCTGATCAAACAGACTCATGGCCGCCTGAAGGGAGATCCAGCCTTCGAGCTTGCAGCGGGACATATTCATGTCTTTGGATTGCAGGTAGAACTGCGGACCAGTCCATCCACCCTGCACAACATACCAGGGATATCCGGCGGGCGCCAGCTCGTGGACAATCAGAATACCGGTAGCCCCCTGCCGGGCAGCTTCTTCATATTTGTACGTCCAACGTCCGTAATAGGTCATGGTCCGGCCGTTGAAAAAGGTAGAGTCTTGCGACGAAAAGCCGGGATCGTTTACAAGAACAACAACCGTTTTGCCTTCCACATCCAGACCTTCATAGTCATTCCAGCCATATTCCGGGGCAACAACGCCATATCCGGCGAAGACCAGTTCGGAGTTCTTGATTTCGATATCGTCAACAACCCTGCGGGTGAGGGCGACAAATTGAGACTTGAATTTCAGGGAAAGATCACTCTTACCGCCCTTAATTTCCATCACATCATCGGGCGTGGTCTCGAGCTCAACGAGCGGCACTTCCTGAAAATAGCTGTCACCATTTCCTGGACCAAAGCCGTGCTTTTTGAATTCTTCTACGAGGTAGTTGATCGTCTTTTCTTCACCTTCAGAGGATGGCGAGCGGCCGCCGAAATCATCGGAGGCCAGCACCTCAATATGTTTTGCCAAATCGGCTTCGTCAATCGCCCCTGCTGCTGCATCAATAGCGGCTTCATCCAACCCGGAACTGCCGTTGCAGGCTGTCAGGCACAACAGAGAGCAAAATCCTCCCACAATCGCATAGGTCTTGACCTTCATCGGTATTCTCCAAATTTTGTCAGATGTAACATACCAATACCGGCTCAGCATCAGAAGCTTCCGTGCATCGTCTCTACCGGAAGAAGACTACAACCGCTGCCACTGCAGGCAGCGATTCGTGACTATTTTACGATCTGACAGGAGAATAAACAATCGAATTTATATTAGAGGCGGGTAGCTTTAGCGCAGCAACTCCATCATTCTCACCTTACGCGAAACGGATGTTTGAGGCTGGCGGATCTGTAATTCATAGAGATATACGCCGGAACTAACCGGACGGCCGCCGGCATCTTTTCCATTCCAATTCACCTGATGTTTTCCAGGCGAAAAATATCCATCAACCAGCGTCACAACCTCTTTGCCAAGCACATCATAGATGACCAGGCGCAGCTTGGAAGAAGGCCCTTGCGGCACAGAGAAACGAATTACTGTAGATGGATTAAAGGGGTTGGGGAAATTAGGTAATAGCTTAAAATCATCCGCTGCGATCGCATTGCTATCGATATCGAGTGCCGGAGATTTCAGAATACGAAAGGAATCGGCAACAACGCCGGTATTGTCCAGGAAACGGGCATCCAGCTGTAAATCATACACATCGAGGATCATCGATCCGAGCACTTGCAAGGATGCATGAACCATCACCGGATGATCAAAAGTGCCGTCGGAATAGCGGGCAGAAGAGCCGTTAACAGCGTAGATAGTGCCCTGCTCCCCTCCGGGGCCTGAAGACTTCAGATAGGCACCGTCGCCATTTGGGCGACCATCGCCGCCATCGATGATCATTTCATTGGTCAAAGTAGCAGATGAATCGTAGTGTCCGTGCACCAAAAAGGATCTTTCATAAGAATGGCTATGTCCGCAGAGCACCATATCGACACCATAGTTGTCGAGAATCGGCAATACATTTTCGCGCATTTCGCGAAGGCGCCCGTCATTCTCATTCGGATTGTCAGAGTCGTGCGAGCCCTTGCTATATGGCGGATGATGCCAAAAGGCAATTATCCAATCCTGATTTGTCGCCGCCAGATCTTGCTCCAGCCAATTCAGCATGGCACTGCCGGGATCGCGTGGCGAATCTTGAGAATCGAGGCAAAGGAAGTGGATATTTGCGTAGTCAAAAGAATAATAGGCTTCGGTTCCACTGGCAATGCCACCGGCTTCCGCCTGGGTCGGTAATGCAAAGATGTCGTAGTATGCCCCGCTTTGCGTAGCTGAAGCGGCGCTGTAAGAATCATGATTTCCGAATGTGGACCAGACAACAGACTTCGCAAGCATATCATGATACATATCGAAGACCGCCAGCTGATATTCTTCATCTGTGCCGTCGGGATAGGCATTATCGCCGAGCATCAACCAAAGATCTGTATCTCGTGAGGCGCTATATGCATAATAGGCATCGCGTACCTGGCGGGCGCCAAGTCCCGGATCTGAGGGCGGATTCGGTGGTTTATTCTCGGGATTGCTGGCGGTACCGGAATCGCCGATCACCCAAATCCTCACGGGATCACGAGAACCGACAAGCGGTGAGGTAACAAAACTGTAGCTGCTATCAGCGCTGGTGAAGGATTCAGAGGTGGAACCAACCGTATAAAAATAGCGGGTCGCAGGCGCCAGGCCACCAATTTCCACAAAGTGTTCACTGGTGGCAGTTGAAACCGAAACGACTTCTACCAGGTTATCCACTGAGGTGCCAAAGCGCACCTGGCTATCACTGTTTTCATCGGTCCGCCAGCAAACAATAATGCTATTGCTGGTGCCCATTTGCAGATAGGGGCCCCGAATAAGGGCAACAGCTTTCGATTCGGCGGCTTGATCCGCAAGGGCAACAGCGCCAATGGCGCAGAGAAAAATAACAAGCAGCTTTTGTTTCATAGATCTTTCTTGGTAATGAATCAACGTGGAGAATCTGTCAGGCGCGCCAGTGCTTCTTCGCATTCCTCGCGGATTTGCAGCGTGGCAGGCGTGGGACCGCGACGCACCGTTTGATGCTCCATGGTCGCCAGTAGCTGCCGGTACGCAGCGATCGCTTCGGTGATTTTCGACGACTCTTCCAAAATTCTGGCTCTTTGATGCTGCCACATCTGGCTGTTACGCAAGTTTTCCGGAAGCGCTTCAATGCGACGCAGTGCCGCTTCCGGCATCCGGCGTTCCAGCTCCAGTTCAATGGCGCGGGTTTGCAACACCGGTAAGCCTTCAAGATCCGTTAATCCCTGGTCGAGCAGGGAAAGTGCAGCAGGAATCCCCTTGCGGCTGGCAAGGAGTGCATCGACATGTTCCAGATACATTTGTGCAGTAACAGCTTCATAAATCTTGAAGCGTTCAATGGCCTTTTGATAGTCAACTTCTGCGCGATGGTATTTTTTCAGCTCCATCGCCGTTCTCGCGCGCAGCAAAAATGCCTCAGGATCATCCGGGTAGCGCCGCAGGTAATTATCGAGAATGTCAATAGCCTTGCTATAGCTTTCGTTTTCATGCAGCACACGGGCAATGTATACTTCCACAACCGTCAGACTGGTGTCCAGGTCGATCGCCCGATGGAAATCATCCAGGGCCAGTTGCCAATCTTCGTGGGCCCGATACAGTTCCCCGCGCTTCACATATAGCAAAGCATCATCGGGGTTTGCCGCAATTCGCGCCGTTGTGGCATCAATTTGTTCGTGTAATGGCGTATGTGCATTCGCAAATCCTTGCATCAGCATCATACAAAGGCTGAACGCAACAGCCAACTTAGATACTTTCATTTCAGCTATTCCTTTTGCTAGAAGCGTATTCGGAACAATAACAATTACCGTACCAAGTTGCTCCCGGCGTACTAAATAGGACATATTTCTTGAGGACAGGTCAGGGCATGTGGGCAATACACCCCTGATATAGGGCTAAACATAGCCGTCCCGGAACAGCCGGCATGTGATAATCGGCGCGTTTAAGGAGATGTTGTTTAAAAAAAGGCATGATAGGGGTGTGAAAAAAATTTACGGCATTTGCGGCCGGTCAGGGCCGCAGCGCTACAATGACATCCCACTCTTCTTTTGTGACCGGTTGGACCGACAGGCGAGAATTATTGAGCAACACCATATCTTTCAATGCGGGAATTTCCTTGATTTCAGCAATTGTCACCGGGCTGGAAAGCTCGCGCTCGGCCCTAATATCGACCATGTCCCAGCGAGGATTGTCTTTGCTGCTCTTGGGGTCGTAGTATTTCTGTTCCGGATCAAATTGGGTTGGATCCACATATGCCTCCCGCACCACCTTCACGATACCAGCAATATGCGGCGGATTCACCCGGCTATGATAGAAAAAGCAAAGATCGCCTTCTTTCATGGCACGCATGTGGTTTCGGGCAGCATAATTCCTTACGCCATCCCAATGATCGGTGGCATTTTTTTCTGCATTCAAATGCGACCATCCATAGACGTCCGGCTCTGATTTCATTAACCAATATTGCATCTCTTCCTCGACAATTAGGGCACCTCTACAAACAGCACGCGTTCGAGCAGTTCGCCATCACCGTTCTGTATGCGTATTTTCATTTTTAGAATATCGCCGGGGCCCGCTTCAGATAATTTCTTTTCGAAATCAGCAACCGAATTTATGTCAACACCGTCAATCGTGCGAAGGAGCGCTCTCGGGAACATGCCGGCACGTTCAGTAGGACTCTCCGGGGCAACCCGGGTGACAAATAAGCCGCCTTCGACTTCAAACGCTTCTTTTTCGGAATCCGTCAACTCGCGCAGCGAAACACCGAGATTCTTAAATTCCAGCTTTTCACGGGTCTCATTGGCAGCAGTGCGATTATCCTCATGCGGCGCTTCTGCCAGATCAACTTTCACTTCCCATTCACGGGAGTCACGCCAAACCACCAACACAACCGATTCTCCAGGTTGATGTTGGGCAACTTTAGTCTGCAGGTCATTTACCGAGGTGACTTCTTCACCGTCTACTTTCAGGATAATGTCGCCCTGACGAAGGCCGGCACGTTCTGCCGGGAAGCCACGCTCAACGCTTTGTACGAGGGCGCCCATCGGTTTATCGAGACCAACGCCGCGAGCAGTACGATCGTTTACTTCACCAATGCTAATGCCCAACAAGGCACGACGCACACGACCATGCTGCATAAGATCGCGCACAACCTTATTAGCGAGATTAATCGGAATCGCAAAGCCATATCCATGATAATAGCCATTGCGCGTGGCAATAGCAGTATTGACACCTATGACTTCGCCATTGAGATTAACCAGGGCACCGCCGCTGTTGCCGGGGTTGATAACAGCATCCGTCTGAATAAAATTTTCAATCCGATAGCGATTACGAATAATGCGAATGTCGCGTCCCATAGCGCTGACGATACCGGCAGTGACAGTAGATGTAAATTCAAGGGGATTACCAACTGCCATTACCCACTCGCCAATTTCCACCTGATCGGAATTGCCAATTTGCGCCGCAACAAGATTGCCGGCGTCGATCTTCAGCGCCGCAACATCAGTCGTAGGATCACTGCCGACGATACGTGCCTTGAATTCGCGCTTGTCGTGCAAGAGCACGCGAACTTCTTCTGCATCTTCGATCACGTGATGATTGGTGAGGATATATCCATCCTTACTAATAATGATGCCGGAACCTGAGCCCGGTTGAATAATTTCATCATCATCCTCGTCTTTATCTTCATCCTCGTCTTCTTCTTTCGGCGAAAAGAAGGGATGAAAGAAATCGAAGCGGCTCCCCTTTACGCGGCGAATGCTATTAATGGAAACAACAGCCGGCACAATTTTGCGGGCGGCACTGACAAAAATTTTGTTGGGATTACCAAAAGGAGGTACACCACCGGTGACAACCGGATCAGGCGCAGAAGCGACGCTTTCCTCAACCACCGTTTCAGCGGCAGATACATTTTCGACCGGGGTCCAGGCAGCTTCACTGTCAGGTGTTTCAGTCTCAATTTTAGCCGCAAGGCTGGCGGCACTATCTGTGTTGGTGATCGCCTGTAACTCTTCTTCGGGTTCAGCTCCATTGACTTCATCGTCCGATTCAACAACATCAATGGTTCCAGCACTTTCCTCGGACTTTTCCGGCTTCAGCTCGGACCAATTAGATGGGCGTTCATCCTGAAAATGACGGGGCTCTTCCTGGCGTTCGTCCAGCGTGGTCACTGGCGACATCGCAGAACCCTTTTTGCTGGTTAGTTGCAGGATTTGCACCATAATGAGCACCACAATGACACCACCAATCAACACCAGCAGTTTTTTCGCATTTTCCATCTATAAGTCCTCAATAATTATCAAGTTGTTATTCGGGGTCAATCGAGTTGCCGAAACGCAGTAAAGCAGCATCCGAACTACCCTTTGCAATCTAAGTTAATGTGCATCTATTTGCAAACGCCGACTACATTTCACTTGCTTAACCGGCGGCTGCCAGCTACATTTTTTCCTTTGAGACTGGTAAAAAGATATGAAGCAACTCATCATCGACGGCTACAATTTATTGTTGTCTAACAAATTGGACATTCCGGCCCATCTCCCATTTGATGCACGCCGCGAGACTATGATTCGTATTTTACAACAATATGCCTCAACGCACCGGTCAAATATCACGTTAGTATTTGACACCTCACAGCGACACCCGAAACATTACAGCGACAGCTCGAACCTTAAGATTCGCTTTAGCGCACCCAGCCAGGAAGCAGATGACGTGATTCGAAAGCTGATACGTAAACATCGTAAGCCATCGGAGCTAACCGTTGTAAGTTCTGACCGTGAAATTCGCTTTACTGCGCGCGATCACGGCGCCGCCAGTTTGTCCAGCCACGATTTTGCGACCATCATTAGCAATTCTCA
This sequence comes from Calditrichia bacterium, assembly GCA_028284445.1. Lineage (GTDB taxonomy): Bacteria > Calditrichota > Calditrichia > RBG-13-44-9 > J075 > JANQRS01. The sequence goes on along the minus strand of JANQRS010000003.1, from coordinate 54,796 downwards.
TTCCACACCGGCGCCTAATGATCATACCGATTTATCGCGGCAAAAGTTCGAATCTGATATCGGCGAGGACGAAGTCAGCTACTGGAAGTCACTTTTTGACGAGGACAACGACGATGAGTAAACCGGGTCTATTGTCCAGGAAACCGGTTATATATACGATCCTGATCACCGGAATTGTTGCACTGACAGCCTTAAATTTCTGGGGCTGGTTTTTCGTCAGATCCGTTCAAGATCAAATCATCGACCAGTTTCGCGACGATCTCCAGAATGTAAGTGAAGCGTACGCCACTTTTATTGGGCAGGAATTTTTCTTCGATTTTGCGCAAAGTTTGCCCGAACTGGTTCGTACGCGAGATTTAATTGCTCTTGAAACCCGCCTGGCTGATTTCAAGCAAGCCGGCGAATATCAAAAGATATTTGTCGCTTCGCTGGATCGCAGCATCCTTGTCGATGAAGACTTTGGGTTTCGCGGTGGTGAGCCGCTACGTGGATTCACTTTCAACGACTCGCTATTTAACACTGCCATCACCGGGGTTGTGGTACGCCCGGAGCTGAGTTATTTTGATGATCAAACATTTTTGACGGCATATGCACCAATCCGCAATTTACAGGATGATGTCACAGCCATACTGATTATTGAGGCGTCGCGCGATCTATTCAGCTCCCTGGAATTTATGCGCAGCGCCATGCTCTACATTGCCCTTGGCGGTCTTGGGCTTATCCTGCTCTTCGCCGGCATTGTGGTTGCCGCATTTCGACGGCTGCTGCAGATTGAAAATCAGCTGAATCAACAATCCCGCCTGGCCCACCTCGGTCAGATGGCGGCCATGGTCGCCCATGAAATCCGCAACCCGCTTAGCATTATCAAAGGATCAGCTGAGGTTCTGCAAAAGCGCTACGCAAAAGAGGACAATGAGCTTTTTGACTTCATACCGGACGAAATCAATCGACTAAACCGCCTGGTTAATGATTTTCTGCAATTTGCCCGGCGCCGGGAATTGCAAACAGATACGACATCTGCAGACAAACTGGTCAGAGACATTCTCAAGCAAATTGATGACGCCCGCATCAGTTTGAACCTGGAAGCGTCTGAAAGCCGGGTAGTGCTTGCAGGTGACGCGTTCCGGCAAATCATTTTGAACATCGTGGACAATGCTCGCAAATCAACGCCGGATGACGGCAGCATTCTCATTGAGAGCAGGCAATCTGCGGGTTCGTATATCATTTCAATTAAGGACACCGGTGAGGGTATGGATGAAGAAACCCTCAGGCAAATTTTTGATCCCTTTTTCAGCACCCGGGCAACCGGCAGCGGTTTGGGTATGGCCATCACCCAACAACTCATAGAGCAGATGAAAGGGGAAATCGATGTGCAAAGTGAACTCGGCACGGGAACAACGGTGGCGCTGCGCTTCCCGATGGCAGGCTAGGCTTTAGTTGTCCGTTGAATGATTTTCAATGCTTCGATGTTTCAATGCTTCAATTTTCAATTTTCAATGCTTCAATTTTCTTCATGATTTGTCATTTGTCATTCCCCCACTGGAACCGTTTTTCTTCATGATTTATCATTTGTCATTTGTCATTCCCCCACTGGAACCGTATCCTCTTCCATGAACGAACTCTCAACACATGCCGCCCATGCTCCCCTTTCTTAGTTACGCTGAGATTCATTATCGCATACCTGGCATCTTCAGCCGCCTCTTTCATCGTGAGCCGGAAATTATTTTCGATCTACCCTATCGCGGTGTTAAAGGAAACGATGTTCCTCTTTTCCTCTTTGTCAAAGATGCGGATCGTTTTCAGTGCCAGCTGGAGCGCATCGCTGTGCATATTTCCACAGAGCAAGGGCAAACAGGCACTTGGGAAAAGACCTTAAACCAGGCATGTGATACCCGATTTAGTGCCCGGACTTTCCGGCTTCCGGCAAGGCACTTTGCCGAAACAGGGCGCTATTTCCTGGAAGCACAACTTTGGTATTCTATCAGGCAAGGCAAACGTGTATTGGTGCAGGATAATTACCGGCATATACCTCGTCACCCTTTTCAAATAGATATCGCCGGCGAGGGTCTACCGATTTTGCCCGGTTTGCGCTGGGGCGATGTGCATCTTCACAGCAACTACACCGATGACCAGATCGAATTTGGTGCGCCGATTGCGGAAACCGCCATTTGCGCCCGCTCCCTTGGTCTGGACTTTATCGGCATCACCGATCATTCGTACGATCTGGACGATCTGCCGGGCGACTATACCCGAAACGATCCGGATCTGAAGAAATGGCAAACGCAGCAGCAGGAAATTACACACCTAAACGCAGAGGAAAAGGAATTCGTCATCCTTAACGGAGAAGAGGTATCGGTCGGGAATCATCAGCGGGAAAACGTCCACTGCCTGATCCTCGGCAATCGTCAATACCATCCCGGCGATGGCGACAGTGGCGAAAAGCCCCTGCGAACCAGGCCGACATCGGCCTTGCCGGAGCTTCTCAAAAACGCGCGTCGCGAAGCAGAGGTCATTATTGCTGCCGCACATCCCTTTGATGCCCCGCCGCTATCGCAGCGCCTGATCCTGAATCGAGGTCACTGGCGGCGCAAGGACCTAACGCTGCAGGAACTTGATTACTGGCAAATTCTTAACGGCCGCATCGACCGTGCATTTCAGAAAGGGCTCAATCGCTGGCGAAAAGTGCTGCTAAGCGGACATCAAGTCGGCATCCTGGGCGGAACAGATGCGCATGGCAATTTTAATCGCTACCGGCAAATCACCATTCCTTTCCTGAGAATGGTCAATGAATTGCAGCAGCGCCTGGGAGAAACTCGCAGCGGCATTTATTGTGAAGGCGAGCTTTCGCGAGACAATTTGCTCACCAGTCTGCGCCAAAAGCAGGTGATCATCTCCAACGGCCCGGCCGCAAACCTGCTCATCGCCGGCACGCAAAGAACAAGCAGCATTGGCTCTTCAATATCAGCCAACGAAGCATTCCAGCTATCCATTCAGTGCAGCACTAGTGATGAATTTGGTAGGCTGGCGCAAATCAACCTCTATATCGGGGACTATTCGGCCTCACGGGAAGAGACCCGCAGCATCGAATTCCTCCCCTCCCTTATGACTGTAGAAAGGCCCTTGCACTTTTCTTCCGGACTGCCGCCCGGCTATCTTCGCCTGGAAGTTCGAACCGATCTGCAATATTTCTGCCTGACGAATCCAATCTGGATAACCTGATGACAATCCAATCGTTTCTTGACAATCGCTCAAGTCATACCTAAGTTTGCCCCATATTTGATTTCATTCGGCAAATATGGAACTCTCTCAATATCCCGATCATACATTTTGTATGCGGAGACATGGCAATCAATCCCGCCTGGCCGACGGCCGGCACCAACCCAGAACTATCCGGATCGTTTTTAAATGAAGCAACTACATTTTTCTGCCGCTCTACTGCTGATATTGATTTTCAGTGCGGCAACCTTCCCTCAGGATGAAGAATTCGTCCAATTCCCCATTCAAATTGACGCCATAGAAGTCCACGGAAACAAGCGCACCAAGAAAGAAGTCCTGCTGCGTGAAATACCTTTCGATCTACCGGCAAAAATGGAGCTCAAGGACATTCACTACATCCAGGAGCGACTATCGAATCTTTTCCTGTTTAAGCGAGTTGAGCTATTTATTGAGGAAAACAACGGTAAGAATATTTTGATGATTGACGTAGCGGAGACCTGGTATATCTATCCGGTCCCGGTATTCTTTCTCAATGATCAGGAATGGGATCAGGCCAGTTACGGCTTCCAGGTAAGCCACCTGAATTTTCGCGGCATGAATGAGCAACTTAGCATTGGGGGCTGGGCGGGGTTTAATCCGGCTTTCTTTATCAGGTATAACAATCCCTGGGTTGGCAAGCATTCTCGCCTAATTCTCGGCATAAACCTGAGAGCCCGTCGGGTTCGCAACAAATTCTACGATATTAATGCCAATCGGGTTTTCCTGGATTCGACGGCAGCGGCAGTATCAGAGGGAGAGAATATTGAAGAACGTCATCTTGGTGGGTCGATTTCCCTCGGCAAGCGGCTCGATCTGCACAATTCCGTAACGGCAACATTTGGCATGCGACGCATCAGGTTTGACGAAGGGTTGGAATCATTGAGTATCTCCGGCGACGGTAGCGATATTACGACCCGCCTGAGCTTGCAGTGGCGCAGCGACTATCGAAACCTCTTCGAATACCCAACCAAAGGGGTGTTCTTGCGCTACACAATTTCAAAAAATGGATTTACAGACCAGCAGCCTGACTTCTGGCGATTTGAATTTGATAATCGCGGCTACCTGCCTATCACCTCGCGGATCAGTATTGGCGCTCGCAATTTACTTCGGTTGAATCGTGGCGATCTACCGGTGTACGATCGCGTCTTTATTGGCTTTGGCGACCGCATTCGCGGCCATTTTAATCGCCGCTTGACCGCCCAAAACCTGATGTTGCAAAGTTATGAACTGCGCGTAAATCTGCTACCGGTTCGTTTCTTATCCTGGGGCGATGCCCCGGAAGCCACCTCCGGTGTATTCAAGGATCTTAAGTACGGCGTCAGCGTTGGGGCATTTATGGACAGCGGCGTGGTTTGGGACCGTAAAGAAGAGCTCTCAATTGGCAACCACAACACCGGCTACGGCCTTGGCCTGCATCTGCACCTGCCGTATATTTACCTCCTTCGTATCGAACATGCCTGGAACGACGACGGCAATCGCGAGTGGTTGATTCTTGGTGGTGTAAGCTTCTGATGTCTCTTTCCTGTCAAGGGAGCAACCAATGAACCTTTTCTATGCGCCGGATCTCAAATCTTCCCAGGAACAAGTACCGCTCTCCGGCCCTGAGGCCCATCATATTCAGCGGGTGTTCCGCAAACGTAGTGGTGAGCAGATCCGGCTCACCAACGGTAAAGGACTGTTGGCCACTTGCACAATTCAGTCTGCTGATCGCGGAAGCGTTACCTGCCTTGTTGATCAATTGGAAACCATTGCACCATTAGCAGAGCAGAGCATTGTGGTCGGCCTGGCCTTAATCCGCCCCAATCGCATGGACTGGGCCATCGAGAAGCTCACCGAATTGGGCATCGGTTGCATTCAACCGATAACATTTCAACATAGCAGCGTCCGGCAATTCAAACATCAGCATCTGCAAAACATCGCCGTCGCGGCAATGAAGCAAAGTGGGCAGGCTTATATGCCGAAAATCTCTCCCCTACTCGATTTCAAAGAATGGCTGTCGACCAGCAAGAGGGAAAAGAATCATCTTTTGCTAGTTGCTCATCCCGGCGCATCCGCTGTGTCGCTATCCGAACTACCTGCTGACAGCAGCAATGGGGCCACGATACTGATCGGCCCGGAAGGCGGATTTAGCGAGGAGGAAGTCGCCGCTTCCAAGTCAGAAAACTTTCAGCAAATTTCCCTCGGTCAGCATATTCTTCGAGCTGAAACCGCGGCAATTGTAGCTGTCTCACAATTAAAGATGAGGCTGGGCCTATGAGCGTCCGCATTGATTTGGCAACCATCGACGATCAGGAAGTCGTCCTCGACTTTATACAGGCTTATCATGCGTTTGAAGAAATCCCCTTTGAACGTGATACGGTTCGCCGGGCAATAGAACCTTTGCTGGCGCAAACCGATGCCGGACGAATTTGGCTGGTTTATGCGGGGCAACAGCTTGCCGGCTATATTGCCTTATGCTTCGGTTATAGCATTGAATTTGGCGGCCGTGACGCATTCCTCGATGAAATGTATCTTGATAAGGCTTTTCGCGGGCAGGGAATCGGCAAAGCCGCTCTGTCACAAGTTGCGCAACAGGCGGCTGCCGTGGGAATCAAGGGAATTCATTTGGAAGTCAATCGGGACAATCTTCAGGCTCAAAAACTGTATACTGCTTTGTCATTCGAAAAACGGGACAAGTATTTTCTGATGACGCGCACCCTCTAGCATTTTACTTCTCATCCCAGTTCACCAGGTATTCACGCTGAAGTTGCATTGCCAGTTCTGCATACAGTTCATCTGAATCGGCTTTGTAATTCTTCTTATGAATATTGTCGAATAGATCGGGCGATTCAAAATATTGCACAACCAATCCGGCCTTGTAGCGCACAGCGCTGGTTTTGCCTTCCTTGTTCAAATGTCGTAGCTGCGTTTCCATTGCGTCTGTATCGGCATCCAGATTCATCATCTTGTATTTGGCGGCATGAAAAATGGCGGACTCAACAACGCCGGCGTTGTGATGCTTGAGTGCGTTCAGATAATTGGCAGCAGAAGCTACCGGGTATTCGATGAGTGTATCATTTCGCGTTTCATTTGATTGGGCAAACATCAAATCTGTTACGGATGAAGAAAAGAATAAAACGGCTGCGAGTAAAAATGCTGATTTCATGACTTACCTCTCTTGTTGTGATGTTGTCTCTATTTTTTAATGTTTCGATGTTCTCTATATCGTTCTCTTAATCAAACGGAGGTTGCCGGAAATAGATGTTATCAACTTGTAAAGTTGTGTCACAAAATGTCACGGCTCCTTTTTATTTGAAACTCAAGAACAATGTAGGAAAATGAATATCATGAGGTGTCAGGGCAGCGTAAAGAAATGTCAAAGTATGTCACAAGGGCCTTCGGCCGGCAGCCAACTCCGTTGGCGTCAGCGGCTCCGCCGCGTCAGGCTCGCAAGCTCGCCGTAAAAGACCTGTTTTAGCGAGCTTGCGAGCCTGACGCAACATCCCCCTGAATCCCCTTCGAAGGGGGAAACAGGGGGATGTTGCAAAAAAAACGCCTCCCGAGGGAGGCGTCTTGGCACAACACAGATGTTTATGGAAATTATTTGACGAAGAGCATTTCCTGGTAGGTCGGTAAGGGCCACAGGTCATCCGATACATAGCCTTCCAGTTCGTCAACCACTTCGCGAATGGCAGCCATTCTCGGCAGAACTTTGTTTTTGACAAACAAGCCATGCTTTTCAGGATCGTGACTTTCACCTTCCTTATCTTTCAGATCTGCGAGGTCAGTGACACCATCTTGCAGATCACGAATCAGAGCTGTCACTTTTTCGATCGTCTTGTGGTCCGGCTCAATGCCTACCGCCTTCAGATTCGCCAATGAGGCCGCTAATTCACTCTGATAGCGAACAGCAGCCGGGAAAATCATGGTGCGAACCAACTCAACGACCAGATTCGATTCTACGTTGACGCTACCAACGTATTGCTCAGCATAGACTTCATAACGCGAGAGCACTTCCTTTTCGTTCAGGACGCCGAATTTGCCAAAGAGGTTGACAACTTCTTTACTCTTGTAAACAGGCAGAGCGTCTGCAGCGGTGCGCAGATTCGGCAGACCGCGTCTTTCCGCTTCGTGGTGCCATTCTTCAGAATAACCATCCCCATTAAAGACAGCCTGCGAGCAGCTATTCCAGACGTCCCTCACGATATCGGCAACCACTGCGCCGACTGCCGCAGGTGATCCCGGATCTGCCTTCTCGAGTTTTTCTGCAAATTCGCTCAGCGATTCAGCCATAATGGTATTGAGAATCGTCAAGGGCATACCAAGAGACTGGCTGGAGCCGACAGCACGGAACTCAAAGCGATTACCGGTAAAAGCCATCGGACTGGTACGGTTGCGATCACCGGAATGCTTCGGGATCGGCGGAATCACATCAACGCCAATGCTCAACTCACCTTTCTCCGCTGAAATAGGTGCGCCTTTGGCAATTGATTCAAAAACTTCCGTCAGTTCAGTACCAAGGAAGATCGAGATAATCGCCGGCGGTGCTTCATTTGCACCAAGACGATGATCGTTCGAAGCGGAAGCGACAGAGGCACGTAAAAGCTTCGCCCAGCGATGGGTGGCCTGAATCATTGCCGCACACATTACCAGGAACTGGGCATTGTCTGCAGGTGTATCACCCGGATCAAACAGGTTACCAGCCTTGGCGGATCCCAAAGAAAAGTTCAGGTGCTTTCCACTACCGTTCAAACCGGCAAACGGCTTCTCGTGCGTAAGACAAATCATTCCATATTTCTCAGCAACGCGCTTTAAGGCAACCATGATCTGCTGCTGGTGATCAGTTGCAACATTACCAAATTCGAATACCGGGGCAATTTCATACTGCCCGGGCGCGACTTCATTGTGACGAGTCTTCGCCGGAATGCCGAGCTTGAACAATTCGCGTTCAACTTCGAACATGATCGCCAGGACGCGCTGCGGAATGACACCAAAATAGTGATCGTCGAATTCCTGGCCCTTCGGTGCAGCGGCGCCAAAAAGCGTGCGGCCGGCGGCCATCAGGTCGGGACGCGCATAATAAAAATTTTTGTCGATCAGGAAATATTCCTGTTCCGGTCCGGCAGTGGAGCTCACCATAGCCCCGTCATTGCCGAAGAACTTCAGGACACGCTGTGCCTGCGTGTTCAACGCCTGCATCGAGCGCAACACCGGGGTCTTCTTGTCCAGCGCTTCGCCAGTCCAGGAGATAAAAGCGGTTGGGATACAGAGGGTCGTGCCGTTGGGGTTTTCCATTATATAAGCCGGACTGGTCACATCCCAAATCGTATAACCACGAGCTTCGAATGTTTGGCGCACACCGCCGGAAGGAAAGGAGGACCCATCAGGCTCACCTTGAACCAGTTGCTCGCCTTGAAAATTGCTAATTGTACCACCCTGACCATCCGGATCAAAAAAGCTGTCATGCTTTTCTGCAGTTAAGCCTGTCAACGGATAGAAAACATGGGCATAGTGGGTTGCCCCCTTCTCAATCGCCCAGGTCTTCATTGCCTCAGCAACAACATCAGCTACCTGCAGATCCAGCTTGCCGCCTTGTTCAATTGTCTTCTTCAACGATTTGTAAACGCTCTTTGGCAAACGTTCCGCCATCGAATTCAGGTCAAATACATTATCACCCCAGACTTCGCTTGTGGGTGAATTCTTGTAGTCAAAAGTGCTTTCAACGGGTGCCGCATTTGCAATGGCGCGAATGGCGTCCAAACGTGCACTGTTGTTACTCATTACTGATCCTCCATAAAATCGAAACGCTGGTTACCGGTTTATACAAACAACTAATTGTGCCCATAGCTACAAATATCATACCATCAGCCGCTGTTAACGCAGGGCAAAACAGCAGGTTCACATAATCAGTTGTTTTTATTGAATTAACTATCAATGTGAGGGATGAACAACAGAGAGAGAACGAAATAGCCAGTGCCTCAGAATGTACAGCTTGCCCTATTTTCAGCAACAGACTGGCCGGTGATACTTTCGGCGAAAAGAGACTGCTGCCACATGACAGTCCGTCGAATCTGCCGTACTACATTCCTCACTGAATCCATCCTTTCTGCCTCTTCCTTGAGACTATCGTAGCATCGGCCAATCCGCTAAATATGCTTAGGAATTCCTCGGGGAAAATCAGCCTATTCGAAGAAGATCTGTAAGAAGCGCGTTAACAGAGAAGTTTGGTTGGTTGCCCGGATCCAACTGCGCAGGTTTTTTTCGGTGATGATACCGATCGGGCCTTCATAAATGCCACCGTGCTGCCAGCCATCATATACCCGCACGGCAAGGATGTTTTCACCACCTTTATTGATCAAGTCATCCGGCAGATAATAAATCCGTAATTTACGATAGGTATCGTCCAGACGATCCGGTCCGACGCGCTTTCCCATTCGCCCGGTGGTGCCGATATGTTTGCCGTTCAGGAACACCTCATCAAAATCATCAATTTTACCCAGCAATAACACCAAACCGTCGGTATCCAGATTCTCAGGCAGCCGGAATCGCTTGCGATACCAGCCGATACCATCGTAGTCGTGGATACCCTGACTCTCCCACAGCGCGGGCACCATAATATCCCGCCAGTCCTCATCATTATAGCTCGGCTTGCGAAATGCCCCTTTGTCTCCGGTCTTGAATTTCCAGGTACCTGCGAGGCTTTTTTCAAAAATGGGATCATTCTCTTTGCGAAAAAAACCGATCTTATTGCCAACAATGCCACCGGCCCCGCCCTCATCAAACACACGAATGGCAATGACATTGTCGCCGTCAAAGTTCAAGGCCGAGGCTGGCACCACATATTCACGGTGCCGGTGCCAGGCCGTCCAATAGTTCGGCGGGAAGTCGCCGGAGTAGCCAACCAGATGTCCGTTGATATATACGGCATCCACATCATCTATTTGTCCGAGCAGCAGGTAAATTGTCGAGCTTTGGATATCCCTGCTGATTTTGAAGTGGCGGCGATACCAGGCGAAGCCATCATAACCGGGAAACCCTTCGTCCTCCCAGCGCGCAGGTACAAATATCACGTCCCAATCGCTATCCTCATGTTCGGCCTGTGCCCAATCTTTATTGTCTCCCAGTTCGAAATACCATTGTCCTCGCAGATCAAGAATGCGGGTAAACGGCTGATCATTGTTGTCCCAATCACCCTCTCCATCAGCCGCCCATAAGGGCATAAAGAGCAGGGTAAGACCCAAAATCATCCAATCGATAAATAATTTGCTATACCTATTCATTCAATCTCCATTTGGCGTAACTTGTAGTGCCTCAGACCAAAAGTTTATAGCCAATTCCATGCACCGTCACGATATGTCGCGGCTGTGCCGCTTCTTCTTCAATTTTTTGACGCAATTTGAGGATAAAATTATCCACAGTTCGGGTGGTTGGCGCGGCATCGTAGCCCCAAACTTCGGTCAGGATTTGGTCGCGACTTACCACCTCATTGCGATGCTGCCAGAGAAATTTCAGAATTTCAAATTCGCGGTGAGTCATCTCTACCGGCTGACCGTTTTCCGTTGCGGTATAGGTAGAAAAATCTACCGAGAGGCGGCCAAATTCCACCTTTTCCCCGCGAATGGCAGCACCATCCGGGTTTCGTCGCAAAACTGCCTTGATTCGCGCCAACAGCTCGCGCAGACTGAAAGGCTTGGCGACGTAGTCGTCTGCGCCCAATTCCAGCCCGAGCACCTTATCAATCTCTTCGCCCTTAGCGGTCAACATGATGATCGGTATTTTCAGCCCCTTTTCCCGCACTTGACGGCAAACGTCCATCCCGGACATTTTTGGCAGCATCACGTCAAGCAAAACCAGGTGATAGTTGCCGGCCACGATCATTTCCAAACCGCTTTCACCATCCCCGGCGATTTCCACCTCATACCCTTCGAATTCCAGGTTGTCCCGTAAGCCCGCTTGCATTTGCGGTTCATCTTCTACGATCAGAATGCGATACATTAAGCGTCTCCCTTTTCGGAAATCGGAAAGCTCAGCCGAAAACAACTACCTTTTCCTTCACTACTTTCCACTTCAATTGTTCCATCATGGGCTTCTACAATATATTTGACGAGGGTTAGTCCCATACCACTTCCCTTGGTATCGTGCACCAGCCCACTTGAAATACGATAAAATTTCTCAAAGATCTTTTTTGTCTCTCCTTCAGGCATTCCCAATCCGCGATCTGCAACATCCAGGAAGACCTTGTCCCCGTTTCGATAACTCCGCAGCTGAATCCATTTTTCATCGTCACTATACTTGGCGGCATTATCGACCAAATTCAGAATGGCTTCCTTCAGTGCATCGCTATCGGCCATAATTAGTGGCAGTCCCTCGGTCAGATCCATCGAGGTTTCGAAACCATCCTGCCGAAATTGATATTGGTAAGCATGCATTACGCTTTCCGCAACGTCATTGATATCGGTCGGCAAAAATGTATACTGCTTGCGTCCGGCTTCCATTCGGGAGAAGTCAAGAATTTTGTTTACCAGGTGGCTGAGCCGCTCGGTTTCCTGACTCATAATGTTGTAATATTCCTGGCGCTTTTCCGGTGATTTCACTCGTCCCATTTGCAGCGTTTCGCTGAACATGCGAATTAACGCCAGTGGCGTTTTGAGCTCATGAGACACGTTCGAGACAAAATCCGACTTCAACTGTGCCAGTGACACCTCGCGGCGAACGCTGCGATATAGAAAAATAGCGCCAAAGATCAAAACGGCATCCAGCAGCAAGATCAGCAGCAAGCTGCGATAAAAATCGTTTCGGGCAATTACTTCAATGCTGTCGCCCGGCAGCTGCATTGCCAGATAGTATTCCGGCAGCAGCCAAAGATCATGATAATCGCTGGGCTCATCCATGCCGTTGGCATCGGTAACAAAAAACGGTCCCTGATCGCCGGATTTAAACGCCCCGAGAATAAAGCGATCACCAGCTACGTCGGTCAGCTTCGGCGCCAGGTTGTGCTGGACAAAACGCTCTGGCGAGATTACATATCCTGCGAGCATATGCTGTAACTCCGGCTTCCGGGGAATAAAGAGCAATGCAAGTAAAGACTCTTTCTCGGGCGTCGTCCGAAAAGGTTGAAAATCCTGTAGCTTGAAGTAGCCGGCATTTTCTTTAAAGCGATTCAGATCATCATAGAGTCCCCAATTGTCATCGAGAAAAGACTCGATTTCATCTATCAGATCGGCCCGTATACCGAGCTCCCCCTCCATGTCAAACACATAGCAGCTGGATGAGCTGGTATCTACCAGGAAGATAGCGTTGATAGCGCGGCGATTGCTAAAGAATGGCTCACAAATCGATTCATCAATCGTTTCCAATTCCGAGGCTTTTTCCGGTAGAAATGGTTCCAGCTGGCTGGCCCAGTTTGTCGCGGTATCCCAGGCAAACTGATTAATAGAGAAGAAGATGGTCTCCAGCTGCTTATCGTAAATCTCGGTCAGCAGTGCTTCTTTGCGCTGCATGGCATTCACTTCATAAAGCGAATAAAAGATCGCCGGCAGCAATACAATCGCGAGCAGAATCAGCGCTATTTTTTGAAGTGGTCTCAATGCAACTTTCCGAATTATATGACCATTTGCCGGGGCTCTACCGGCGTGAATTCAGCATTAAAATAGGCAAATTTTCCGCAACTGCTAACAAAAATCGCTGTAGTGACATATTATGACATTTAGTGACAGAGGTGTGATAAAAAAGGCCCCAATAAGATTTTCATTGTTAGATTATGTCGCTTGATGTAAGTTTTAATTCTAGCGTAGATTTAACACGAATGGACATGCCCTTGAAAGAACTCATTGTTATCGGCGACCGGGTTTTGATGAGGCCGGATGACGCCGAAGAAAAAACTTCTGTTGGCTTGATTTTACCACAGACGGTACGCGACAAGGATGAAGTGATGCGCGGTAATATCGTCAAGACCGGGCCAGGTGTTCCACTGGCTGATCCCAACTCAATTAGCGATGAACCCTGGGCCGCCAGCGGCCAACAGAACACCCGTTTTTTACCAATGGAAGCACGCGTTGGTGATCACGCCTTATTCCTGCGTAAAGCAGCCGTTGAAATCAAGTATGAGAATGAAAAGTACTTCATCGTTCCCCAGGCCGCGATACTCCTGCTGATTCGCGAAAACGAGCCAGGCAACGACGTTTCGTTTGATGAAAAAGACGACATTGACCTCTAGAGGAGTTATTCTTGCAAAAACTTTCAGTAGTTGTGACAGCCTTGCTGCTCTTATCGTCCCTGGTTTATAGCCAGGAAAAACACGAAGCACACAAAGAAACAGCCCGACAGATTCTTGATGCCGCTCTTGGCGAAATGAAGGGCTATAAAATACTTGGCGAGCTCTGCGAGATGGGTCCGCGCCTGAGTGGCTCGGACAATTCCATAAAGGCCATTCGCTGGGCAGAGAATAAAATGCATGAATTGGGCTTTGACAGGGTAGAGCTGCAGCCGGTAATGGTGCCGCATTGGGTTCGCGGACCGGTCGAATCCCTGACCGTCAGCAGCGGAGCGGAAAAAGGACGGAAACTTGCAATCACGGCACTCGGTCGCAGCATCGGCACCAAAGAAGAGGGCATTACCGCCGGGGTTATCGAAGTGAAGACCCTGGAAGAGCTTCGTAATATTGGCGACAAAGCGCTTGGCAAAATTGTCTTCTTGAATGGTCAGTTTGACCCGACAGTCACCAACACCTTCAGTGGCTATGGACGGGCAGTAACCCATCGCGCGCTTGGGGCTATCGAAACCGGCAAAGCTGGTGGGGTCGCAACACTCATACGATCGGTCACCACCCGCTACGACAATGTGCCGCATACCGGCAGCATGCGGCCCTACGCAGCGGCTATCAAGAAAGTCCCCGGCGCGGCGCTCGGCCAAATTGACGCCGATTATCTAAGTAAAGCCATCAAGAAAGATCCAAATCTGAAGCTGACCCTGAAGTTGTCCTGTAAAACCCTGCCCGATGCACAATCATATAATGTCATCGCCGATTTGATCGGCACTGAAAAACCGGATGAATACGTGCTGGTCAGCGGCCACTTCGACAGCTGGGATGTTGGCGATGGCGCCCATGATGATGCCGCCGGATGCATCCAGGCACTGGAAGCGCTGGAAATTTTCAAGCGCCTCAACATTCGTCCGAAACGCACCTTGCGCTGCGTATTCTTTATGAATGAAGAAAACGGTATTAAGGGCGCCCTTGAGTATGCCCGCGTCACCGAGGAAAAAGGCATCAACCATATCGCTGCTATTGAGTCTGATCGCGGCGCATTTACCCCGCGCGGATTTAGCGTCGATGCAGATTCTGCGATTATTGCCCAAATGCAGCCCTGGCTACCCATCCTGAGAATGGCCAGCATTGATTGGGTGCGCAAGGGCGGCAGCGGCGTTGATGTCGGACAGTTGAGGACCGCAGTATCACGCATCGGATTCGTACCAGACAGCCAGCGCTACTTCGACTATCATCATTCAGCGAACGACGTATACGAAGCGGTTCACCCGCGGGAATTTGAGATGGGCGCTGCAGCCATTACGATCCTGGCCTATCTCTTGACTGAAGAAGGGCTGCAATATTAGACCTTACGACATGTAAAGTTGTAACCCTGGCAAATGACAATGTCCCCCCTGCATCCCCCCCCGGGGGGAGATGCAGGGGGAACGCTTTGTTTATTTGAACTACGCAGACGTACACCACGATGAGATCTGAAACTTTACTCATTTCACGCCTCTTGCTATTGGCAATCATACTGCTGCTGACGGTATCGGTTTTTGCGCAGGTTCGCTTACAGCTAAGCGGGCAAAGTGGCATATTTATGACGGAAAACAGCGATCCACGCGTTTACCTGATGGGCGAAGGCAATATTCGCTACCGCTTACAAAAACGTCGTATCAACTGGCAGTCCAGCGCCAGCCTGCGTCCGGAGGTTTTCAACGTCAACAATCAGCTCTTTGCCAATCGCTTTAATCTTCGCAGTGACCTGGCTATATCCGGGAAAAAGATCAACTATGGCATCGGCTTTCGGCATATCCGTCAAAGTTTCAGCAGCGGCGTCGGTAGCAGCATCGACACCAAGCTATCCGATATAAACGGACACTTTATCTGGCGTCTATCTCCCAGTTACCACTTTAATGTCACCGCAGCTGGAATCCAGCGGGATGTTGAAGCCGATATCCCCAGCGAATTGTTAACAGGAATCATGAGCATGCAGCTGCGACGGCGCATACGGCAATCGACCTGGTTGGGCCTCGGCGCGACGGTTGAACAATTTGCCCTGGATGGCGAAGTGCAGGATCCTGATATCGGGACAATCAGCATTGAAACAAATGAGGGACAGCGATTTGGTCCGCGAGTCTCGCTCGAGCATCGAAGCCGTCATATTTTCTCGCTGCACTATACCTTGTTGTTTCAACGATCGTCGCGAACCAGTGATGTCAGCGAACATCACTGGCGCATCTTCTATGGCCGTACGCTGTTGCGAAACGTATCGCTCCTATTTCTCGTAGATAGTTATGTGCAAAGCACCTCGGAAACCGACGAGACAGAGCTTGCCCTGGCCTATACACCTCTGGAATCGGAAGACCAGGTTTATTGCAAACTTGTCTACAATCTTGAAGCCGGACGCAGCCTGAGCGCCCGCCTTGCCTGGTTTCGCAATAACATCCCGCAAGTTGCGGGAGATTTTCAAGGTGTATTGCTGACAGTTGGCATAAAAGTGGAGTATTAGAATGAGAGATATTTTTAAGGAAATCCAGCCGTGGCTGGCGGCGCATAAGGAATTTGCCGTAGCAACAGTGGTCAAAACCTGGGGTTCAGCCCCGCGCAGGGAAGGATCTACCCTGGCGGTTACCGATGACTTGAAAGTTGTCGGCTCCGTTAGCGGCGGTTGCATCGAAGGCGCTGTTATAGAGCTTGCCCGGGAAGTGTTAGCGGGCGGAGAGCCACGGGAAGTCCAATTTGGCGTCAGCGATGAGTTGGCCTGGTCGGTTGGCCTTACCTGCGGTGGCAAGGTCTCCGTCTTTGTGGAAAAGCATCTGGCCTACGCCACTGTCGAGAACGAAAAACAGATATGGCAGGCCTTGAATGATGTTTTGCGCAACAACAGGGCAGCGATCCTCGCCACCCGCATGAGCGCCTCTGCACAGCAACATCTGCTGATTTTGGCCGATGGTCAGGTTGTTGGCGACTGGGGCGCACAAACCGCTCCGGTTGTGGCGGCAGCGCGTGCTGCCTATGCAACCCGCAAAAGCGGCAAACAGGAAATTGACGGAGAAGCAGTATTTCTGCATGTCCTGCCGCGCCGCGATCACCTGCTGATCGTTGGCGCCGCGCATATTTCCATCCCGCTGGTGAAGTTTGGCAAAGATATGGGTTTCGAAGTGACGGTTATAGACCCGCGCCAAATCTTCGCAACCAAAGAACGCTTTACAGTGGCGCCGGACCACCTGCACGTGGAATGGCCGGACGAAGTGTTGCCCAATATTGATCTACATGATGACACTTATGCGGTGCTGCTGACGCACGACCCCAAAATTGACGATGTTGCCCTCTATGCCCTCCTCCGTAGCGACGTCTACTACATCACTGCGCTCGGCAGCCGGAAAACGCACGCCAAGCGTCGCAAACGGCTACAGGAGGCAGGCTATAGCGACGCGGAAATTGACCGTATCAAGGGACCGGCCGGCCTACCTATATCTGCCAAAACCCCGGAAGAAATCGCTCTCAGCATCATCGCTGAAGCCATTCAGTACAAGCGGAGCAGGGAGGTAATAGTGGATTAGTCTAACTATATGTATTTCATGTGAATTACAAGCAAAGAAGATGCGAATGAATATCCAAATCCCTCTCCCGGCAAATTTGCAACATTCTAGAAAACTGCGCTCTCGAGGGAGAGGGGCTTCGAGAAATAGTAAAATTAAGTCCCCCTCTCCTTCGGAGTTGCAAAACCAAAAGCCTTTGAGTGCAATTAGGAGAGGGGGATTTAGGGGGTGAGGTTTAGGAAGCAAGAAAGGAGCACATATTGGGAGTCCAGCCCTCGAAAGAACTTATTCAAATCGCAAAGACACGATGCCGTGAGCTTCGTTTACGAGAAACACAAGCAGAGAAAATTCTCTGGAAAGCATTGAGGAATCGACAGTTCATGAGATTAAAGTTTCGACGACAACACCCCCTGTTTTTTGATCATGTTGATAACGAGAGTTTTTATATAGCGGACTTCTATTGTCAAGCCAAGAAGCTAGCCATCGAGGTTGACGGTAAAATACATGATTGTCAGCAAAAACAGGATGAACTGCGAACGGCGGTTATCAATAGCCTTGGAATTCGGGTTATTAGATTCAGAAATGAAGAAATAGAAACAGGACTTGAGGCGGTGCTGAAGCAATTGAGAGGTCTATTACATTAGATCTTGCCTTCCCCTCACCCCAAACCCCTCTCCCGGTAAATTTGCAACATTCTAGAAAACTGCGCTCTCGAGGGAGAGGGGCTTCGAGAAATAGTAAAATTAAGTCCCCCTCTTCTTCAGAGCTGCAAAACCAAAAGCCTTTGAGTGCAATTAGGAGAAGGGGATTTAGGGGGTGAGGTTTAGGATGCTAATCCCCTCACCCCAATACTTCCAATAAGCTTCCATTTCGGCGAATAAGCTGCCATCTTTGCGCAAAAAGATGCAAATTGACTCATGCGCACTGAATAAATGACGCATAAAAAGTTTGGACTTTGCTCGGTAAGTGAAGTACGTTATATTGGGGTCCAATTTACTGGGGTATTCTAGCAAGGAAGGGGACTTAATATGTGCATCTGACTGATGTCGCTTACGACGGAGCAACAGCTATAATGAAATGTGCTATCTGCCGCACGAAGTTGGATAAGGAACATCCAACATCCATTTATAAACTCAATCCAAAATCTTTCCGAATGGGCTGGATGCATATCGAATGCTTCCAGGAAGAGTACGAAGCCCTTCGGGACAAGCCCCCACTCAAAAACAAGAAATTCCTCAATCGTCTGGAAGAATATCTGGATCGAACCGACGACTAAATCGTTGTTCAATCCCCGCTCTTTGATACATTTCCTCTTTCCCAAAATCTCTCTGCCTGCTCAACACCTCTAATGTTACAATTAAATTAAAAGCATTAGCAGAATTTCGTGCTTTGCCACACAGAGTCAGACCTCCGAGCTATTATTATAATCCTGACGTTTCGAGTTGATGCGAAATTGATATTTAGCAACTCCTCAACACGAAATGACGCGAGCTCAGAAGTATGACTTTTGCGTTTGTGAGGCGGTCAAAACTGTTGAGACAGGCAGAGGGTATATTGGTCGAAAACCGGGAGTGAATGTCCTATTCTCCCGGCCCTATCGGTATCACGCCGAACGTCACCCCTATCCTCCCGTCGCGTTTGCTGTATTGACTGCCCCGGCACGGGATCTTTGAAAATCACAATACTTTCCGACATGTATGCGATTCTGATCTACGGATCGGATCAACACTTATTCCAATGGCAACGTCGCTGTTGTGGTTTTCGTATTTTATTGCAAAAAGATGGAAAATTTCGGCTAAAACCAGTACGGATCGTTAATTATTTGACGATAGTTACATCAAACAAGTAATGCTAAATTCGTTCTTTGGAAAGAAAAAAAGGATTGATATGTCGAGGCAATTTTCAGGCATCATAATTAGTATGCTGTTTCTCTTCCTGATGCCGGTGGTCGGCCAAACCTTAAATCCCGGTGACGGTGTCAGAATTCAATTTTATAACATTGAAGACGCCACCAGCGGAGATTTTTTCATTCAAGGCAATGGCACCATCCAGTTGCCTTATATCGGCACCGTGCAGACGTCTAATCGTTCATTTTACAGCGTGCGTGATGAAATCGTCGAGAAATTCGAGGGGATATATCGCAATCCGGAGCTATTTGTTCAACCACTTTACAAAATAAAGATTCTTGGGGAAGTACAATCGCCCGGGGTTTATTTCGTAACCGGTGTAGAGCGCATTTCAGACCTGCTGGCAATGGCCGGGGGCGAAACGGATGATGCAAATCTCAAGAAGCTGTATTTTGTAAATAGGGAAAAGAAACTCAACATCGATGCTGATAAGATTCTCGTTGAAGGCAGCAAATTGAATGATATTGGCATCGATTCCGGTGTGCAACTCTACGTGCCGCGTAAGCGCTGGCTGACTTTGAGAAACGCATCGACCATCATCTCCGGACTCGCTTTAGTTGTGACAATCATTAGTCTGCAACGTTCCAATAACTAGCTGTCGACCGGACGGAAATTACCAAACATGGAAAACAGGGATTTTTTTCGTGCAAAATTTTGATGAACATTATCCTCTCGGCGCGAAATCGGAACAGGCCCCTCTCAGCCTATCTGATGCTTTTCATATTCTTCGAAGACATCGCCTGATTATCGGAGCATGCGTCATCACTTTCTTTGTCGTTGCCGTGGTGTATTCCTTACTTGTCACGCCGATTTTCAAGGCGTCAACCTTGATAAAGAAGGAATCAACTGAGAACCGGCAAGAAGACAACTTGACCAGAATCATTGAATTGGAAACGTCCGATGCGGTTGAAACCGAGGTAGAGCTGCTCAAAACACGCACGGTTCTCGACAAGGTAGTTGATGAACTGGGCCTGGCCTTTAAGGTTTTGCACATCGATTACGCCCAAAAAGCCGACCGCGATTACGATAAGCACCTGGTAGAATATCAGCAAAACTATGCGGCCCCATCCGGTGGACGTCTGCCCTCGATAAAAGTCCTGTCGACAGATGTGCCGTTGGGCTTCGAGGGACATGATTACTACGTTCAGGTGATGCCTGGCGCCAGCCTCGCCCTCTACGATGCAGAAGACGATACCAGGATCAGCGTGCAAAACACGCGGTCACCTGCAGAATTCAAGCTCTCGCATTTTCACATTGTTGTGAATTGGATCGAGATGGAAGTAAATAGCCGTCTCTATTTTCGACTTGAAGGACCGGCCGCCACCTATGAAGACCTGTCAACCAGCATTTCGGTAGTTCCGGTCAAAGCGACAACCCTCTTTAAGGTTTCGGTAGAGTCTCCGTCACCATTTATGTCGCAATTAATTGCCAACACGGTTGCGGAAAAATATCGTGAAACCCGCTATGAGCACAAGCGGCAAAGCATCTCCTACTCTTTTGATTTTGTAGATCGCCAATTGGACGAGGTGTCTGAAAATCTGCGAGATGCAGAAGCAGAGCTTAGCCAATTCAAGAGTGACAACAAGATTGTCATGCTCGACAAGAACTCGGAGGCGACAGTGCAGGCTCTTAGTGAGCTGGAAGCCGAAAAAGTTCGCACCGATCTGGAGTTGGCGGAATACCGCAACAAGTACACGGCGCTAAAGGAAGAGATGGCTGAGAAAGGATTTTTTGATCAAACCCATCTTGCTCCAACAGAAAACGAACGGCAGGGCTCCCCGTTTTCGTCGCTGCTCCAGGAGTTGTCGCGCGTGGAATTACGGCGTCTTGAGATGCTGCAAAAACGCACCGAAAACCACCCGGATATCATCGCTCTGGACGACCAGGTGGCAGAGATCAAAGACAAGTTATCCAGTTATAATCAGAATACGATTTCTGCTTATGACATTATCATTAAATCGCGTATGCAGAAGCAGCGCGATCTCGCCAAACTAATCGAGCGCTATTCCGATCGCATCGAGGATCTTCCGGAGCACGAAGTCGGTTTAATGCGACTGGTGCGGCAGAAAAATGTCTACGAAAAGGTATTCAATCTGCTGCTTGATAAGCGTGAAGAGATGCGCATGGCCCAGCTCTCAAGGCTTCAGGATATCGTTATCGTTGATCCGGCCTTCATCCCGGCCAAACCGGTTTCACCCAATAAACGTCTGAACGTTATCGCCGGGACCATTCTTGGATTGATGCTCGGCCTGATGCTGGCGCTTTTGAAGGAATTCCAGAGCCAGACCATTCAGACGGCCGATGAAATTGAACGAAAGATGAAATTGCCGATTCTGGCGATCTTTCCGAGATACAAGAAGGATTTGCAAAGCCGTATCAAGGAAGGTGGCTTCAATCTCAAGAACCACCTGCAGATCTTTACCAAAGTTGAATGGGGATTTATCGAATCATATCGGCTGATGCGCACCCGTGTGCAGCAGTTGCCGCCGGATCGCAATACCATCTTCATTACCAGCTGCGAGGAAAATACCGGCAAGACAACCATCATCACGATATTTGCGCTGACGATGGCTCTTTCCGGTAAGAAGGTGCTGTTGATCGACGGTGATCTAAAAAAATCGACCCTCGGCGACTTTTTCAAGCTTAAGGCGAAGAAAGCCGGATTAATTCCATATCTAACCGGTGAGGCAGAGCAGGCGCGACTCTTCTCCCTTAAGTTTCGCTCCGGCCAGCGGGAAGCCATGTTGAAAATATTACCCTGTGGCGGGGTTGTGGAAACGTCGAGTGAATTGTTGGATTCGCCAAAATTCCGCGATTTACTGAAGGAGTATGCGGAAGAATATGATTACGTGCTGATCGATACGCCCCCGGTCACCCGGACGGTCGACAGCCTGGTCCTGGCCAATTTTGTGGATGACGCCATTATGATTGCCCGTCCTGGTCTGACTCTAAGAAAGAGCTTGATTCGGGCGGCGGCTGAGTTTCGCAACCTGGGCACCAACTTGCTTGGCGTGGTCATCAACGCCAGCGACCTCAATCCAGGTGAAAACGGATATGGATATGGATATGGCTATGGATATGCCAATCCACAGATCGACATTTCTTCGCCAACCGAGTCGGCGAAGAGCGCCCCAAAGGCGACGAAAATTGCAGGAAGTAATGGGATACAGGATGTAACAAGCTTGGAACGAGAAGAGTCGAATGAAAAATGATGCAGCCATCCTTCAGAATATTCGTTCAATCGAATTAACCGCCCTGCCCGAATGCTTCAACAAGCAGGAAGGGTGGTATCAGCCGCTGGACTTCAATCTGTTGTTAAGGCGCGAACAGGAACGCAGCCAACGCTCCGGTAATCCCACGGCTTACATTGCTCTCGAACTCTGCAAAGAGCGTACACAATCCCAAACGCTCCCCCGCAAAGACTTTGAAAACCTCTTTAACGCCCTGATTGTTCTCATAACCAACAATACACGCTTCGTTGATATCAAAAGTATTTCCGATTCGGGCGCGATCAGCATTTTGCTGGTTGATACCAGCCTGGAAGGCGCGAAGGCCTTTATCGAAAAGCTTGTTGATAAGTTCTTTGATTATCTGAAAGGTGAGGATCACCCACGCTGGATTAAAATGATCCGCAACATTTCCATCTCCTGCTTTCCGCTTGGGTCGATCGAAACCTGCAATCGCATTGAAGGCATTCCGATCATGGTGCGCAATCTGCATTTCGAGGACCGCCCCGAAAAAAAAAACGGCAAGCCCCCTGAAACCGAACCAAATGGGAAAAGTGAACACCCGCCGTTAAAGGCAAATGGTCTGGCTTTTGAGCGAAATCTTGTTTTGTCGTGGAAGGCACATTCGGGTGTATCCACTGTCAGCCTCGCACCGGAAAATGTTCAAGTCGACCAGGCTAGCTATTTTTATGTTCTCAGCAAGCGCTTGATGGATATTGGCGGCGCCCTTGCCGGCATCATTCTCTTTGCCCCGATCATGCTCATTATCGCAGCAGTGATTAAAGCGACCTCAGAAGGGCCTGTCCTCTTTAAACAGGAACGTGTGGGCCTGGGCGGCGCTAATTTCACCTTCCTGAAATTTCGCACGATGCGAGTGAACAATGACGACAGCGTACACCAGGAATACGTGCGAAAATTGATCGAAGGGAAGGAAGAGGAAATCAACAACGGCAGTGACGACAATCCGGTCTACAAACTGACCAACGACACTCGCATCACTGCTATCGGGCACTTCTTGCGCAAGACCAGCCTGGACGAAATACCGCAATTGTTCAACGTCCTAACCGGGACAATGAGCCTTGTTGGTCCCCGTCCCCCGATACCCTATGAAGTGGCGGTATATCAGAACTGGCATTTACGCCGCGTTCTGGATGCCAAGCCCGGGATTACCGGTCTCTGGCAAGTATACGGAAGAAACAAGACTACCTTCGATGAGATGGTGCGTTTAGACTTGCAATATATACAACAGCGTTCGCTTCTATTTGACATAGAACTGATTATCAGAACGGTAACAGGAATGCTTTTTTCTAAGGAAGGATTATAAGATGAAAAATAAGAAACCTTTAAAAATCGGTGTTGTTGGCTGTGGCTATTGGGGACCTAACCTGATTCGCAATTTCCGTCAGCAAAACAATTGCGTCATGCAAATCTGCTGCGATCAGGACGAAGATCGCTTAAAACGGATGAAAGAACTCTACCCGGAGGTAGAGACAACTAAAGATTATCACGAATTAGTCGAAGCCGGTATAGATGCCGTGGCGCTTGCCACTCCGGTCTCGACCCATTACCCCTTGGGGATGGAATTTCTCAAGGCCGGCAAGCATGTATTCATTGAAAAACCGATTACCCGTTCCTCGGAAGAGGGACTGGCGTTGATCCGCCAGGCGAAAGAGAACAACCGTATTCTTATGGTTGGACATACTTTCGAATACACTGCAGCGGTGAACAAGATCAAAAGCATTATTGACAGCGGCGAACTGGGCGACATAATCTACATCAGCAGTACCCGTGTAAATCTGGGACTGTTGCAAAATGATATCAATGTCATCTGGGATCTGGCTCCCCACGATATTTCCATCATCTCCTACTTACTCGAAAAAAATCCCGTATCGGTGAACGCTCAGGGCCGCAGCCACTATGGTAAAGAGCATGAAGAGGTGGCCATGACCACGATGAATTACGACAATGGCACCATTGCCTTCCTGCATACCAGTTGGCTGGACCCCAACAAAATCCGCAAGATGGTATTTGTTGGCTCGAAAAAAATGCTGGTCTACGACGACATTAGTCCCAATGAAAAGATCAAAATCTTTGATAAAGGGATCGAGAAACCGGATTACTACGATAATTTTGGTGAATTTCAGTTCTCATATCGCTACGGCGATATTTACATTCCCAAAATTGATGAATATGAGGCACTGGGCGCAGAATGCGGTCATTTCCTGGATTCAATAAACAATAACACGACACCTCGCAGCGATGGCTGGAGTGGATTGCGGGTTGTAAAAATTATCGAAGCCGCTAACAAGTCCCTCAGACTACAGGGGCTTTCGGTACCAGTTGAATACGAAAACGAAGCCAGGTAAGGAGTGCATACCATGGAGTTTCAAATAATAGCAGATGATGTCAAAACCGGAGAGAATGTCAGGATTTTCAGCTTCGTCAATCTCTACGGTTGCGAAATAGATGACAACAGCAAAATCGGCACTTTCGTTGAGATTCAGAAAGGTGCCCGGGTTGGTAAGAACTGCAAGATTTCCAGTCATACGTTTATCTGTGAAGGTGTCACCATTGAAGATGATGTGTTTGTAGGCCATAGCGTGGTGTTTATAAACGACCGTTTCCCACGGGCAACGGCAGCAAATGGCGGTCTTCAAACTGAAGATGACTGGACCTGCGTACCAACCCGCGTTTGTCGCGGAGCGTCCCTCGGCTCAAATGTCACCGTTCTATGCGGGGTAACGATTGGTGAGAATGCAATTGTCGGTGCCGGCAGCGTTGTCACCAAAGATGTGCCCGCCAATACAATTGTCGCCGGCAACCCGGCAAGAGTCTTAAGAGAAGTCAGCAGTGAATAGGAGAAGTATCCACCATGAAGGTTCCGTTTTTAGATTTAAAAGCACAGTATGAAACCATCGCCGATGAAATCAAAACCGGCATTGACGAAGTCATATCCAAAACCGCCTTCGCCGGCGGTCCTTTTGTCGCAGCTTTCGAGGAAAATTTCGCCAGTTATTGCGCAACTCAACATGCCGTTGGTGTCAGCAGCGGCACATCAGCAATTTGGCTGGCGCTTGCCGGCCTCGGGATCGGCCCCGGTGACGAGGTGATCACAGCTGCCAATACTTTTATCGCCACGGCAGAGGCTATTAGCTTCGCCGGCGCCAAGCCGGTTTTGGTAGATATTGAAGAAGCGACCTACAATATTGATCCGGCGAAAATTGAAGCGGCGATCACCCCCCAAACTAAGGCCATTATTCCAGTCCATCTCTTTGGTCAGATGGCAGATATGGATCCGATTTTGAAAATTGCAAACGCCCACAATCTATTCGTGATCGAGGACGCAAGCCAATCGCATGGTGCTGAGTACAATGGTCAACGTGCAGGATCGCTGGGACATGCCGGTTGCTTCAGCTTTTATCCCGGGAAAAACCTCGGGGCATACGGTGAAGCCGGCGGCGTGGTAACCAACGACGAAGAACTGGCCTCACGGATTCGCATGATTCGCGATCACGGTCAATCTAAGAAATACTATCACGACATTATTGGCTGGAACGCCCGAATGGATGGTATCCAGGGAGCCGTGCTGGACGTGAAGCTGCGGCATATTGAAAACTGGACAGAAGCTCGCCGCGCGAATGCAAAGCGCTACAATGAACTTCTGGCCAACAATCCGGCAATCGAATGTCCAGGCGAAATGGATTATGCCCGTCATGTTTATCATATCTATGCCATCCGCACAGGCGAACGGGAAGAATTGATGAGTGAACTGGCTGCAAGGGACATTCACAGCGGTATTCACTACCCGGTGCCGATTCATCTGCAAAAAGCATATAAAGAGCTTGGTCATAGCGAAGGTGACTTCCCTATTGCAGAGAAGTGTGCAAAAGAGTTTGTTTCATTACCCATGTTTGCAGAATTACAGCCGGAACAAATTGAACACGTCGCCAATGCAATCGAGGAAATAACGCAGAACGTCCCCGTAGACTAGCGAAAGAAGCCCGACAGGAAGTCAGGGATGAATTATCAGATTATAAATCCGCAGGGTTTCCCGAATTGGAATGAGCAGTTGCGTCAAACACCCGGCGCAACTGTTTTCCACACCGCTGAGTGGTCGCAGGTGTTAGCGGAAACATACGGATTTAAGCACTGCCATATTGTTAGTCCCGGGAAAACCGGATTTGACCTACTGATCCCATTGATGGAAGTAGGCGGACGTTTTACCGGGCGGCGGGCAATTGGATTACCATTCTCCGATTACAGTTTTCCTTTAATTGATCAGCATATTGACAGTCATCAGATATTTCAGATCCTGTCCGGTCTCAGCGAAGAGCATGGCTGGGAGTCGATCGAGCTACGCGGTGAAAAGGACTTCTGCCTTGAACAGCAGCCCAAGATTTATTACTACCGGCATGTGCTCGACTTACAGCCGACTGAAGAATTATTCAGAGGGTTTCGCCGCAACTATCGCCGTAAAATTCGCGGCGGGATCCGAAAGGGTATCGATACAGTTTCCGGATCAACCCGGGAGTTATTGAGGACGTATTATCAACTTCATTGCGAGACACGAAAACGCCAGGGAATTCCACCGCAACCGTTCCGCTTTTTCGCGAACCTGCATCGAAGGATTCTCGATCGCGGAAAGGGCACAATAATCGTTGCCCAAATCAACAACAAGCCGATAGCCGGCGGCGTTTTCCTGCATTTCAATAAGAAGGTCATCTATAAATACAATGCTTCGAACCCCATTGCCTATAAAACCAACGCCAATTATGTGCTAATGTGGCGGGCTTTGCAGTGGTGTGTCGAACAGAATTTTCAGGAGTTTTGTATGGGTCGCACATTTGCCATGCACAACGGACTGAGGCAATTCAAGAACGGCTGGGGCTGCCGGGAAGATCTGTTGCACTACTACTGCTATAAAACACGGCAGCAGCACTTCATCAGTGGCAACCAGGCAAGCTACGGCAAAAGCTATCGCTTGTTTCGCCAACTGCCGCTGCCAATGCTGAAATTCGCCGGCAATTTGTTGTATCGCTTTGCCGCATAAATCACCGCAACCCGTGTTAAACACAAAAGAGCAATGTACAATTTATTGCTGAAATTATTCTACATCGTCAAACCGCTGGTGCCGCGAACCTTGCAGATATGGTTTCGCAAAGTCACCTTGAAGCGCAAGCGGGAAAAGTTTGCAGACATCTGGCCGATTCTGGAGCAGGCGGGCGATCAGCCTGACGGATTCAAGGGCTGGCCTGAAGGTAAACGTTTTGCGGTGGTATTAACCCACGATGTGGAAACCTCACGAGGGCATCGCCGCTGCCTGAATCTCAGTTCTTTGGAAAAGGACCTCGGTTTCCGCTCCTCGTTCAATTTCGTACCGGAACGCTATGCAGTTTCTCCGGAAATACGGACAGAACTGGTAAAGAACGGCTTCGAAGTTGGCGTTCATGGCCTGAATCACGATGGCAAACTTTATAAGAACCATCGCATTTTCCAGGAGCGCGCCAAGCGCATCAACCGTTACTTGGAAGAATGGAATGCTGTCGGTTTTCGCTCGCCGGCAATGCACCACAATCTCGAGTGGCTTCATTCACTAAACATCGAATACGACGCATCTACATTTGATGTGGACCCATTTGAGCCACAGCCGGACGGCGTCGGAACGATATTTCCCTTTTATGTACAGTCAAGAAATCGGCGCACGGGATATGTCGAACTCCCCTATACCTTGCCGCAGGACTTTACGATTTTCATCCTTTTCGGGGAAACGAACATCGATACCTGGAAGAAAAAGTTGGACTGGATTGTGAACAAAGGCGGGGTAGCACTGCTCAATACCCATCCGGATTATATGAGCCTTGAAGCCAAGCCGCAAGTTGATGAATTCCCTGCGCAGCTTTATCTGGAGTTTTTAAAGTACATCAAGGAAACCTACAAAGATCAATATTGGAATCCCCTCCCCTGCGATCTTGCCCGTTTTTGGGTTCGGGAGCATGGAGCGGGATCAGACCTTATGCAGGAGAACACTACTTCTTCTGTCGAAACGAAATAAGTGTTATCAGCAAATTAAGCAGGAAACAAATCAGTGTCACGCGTCTTAATGATCCATTTTTCGCACTATCCCGATGATGTCCGTATTCGTCGCGAAGCCGAAACCATGCTGGAGGAAGGTCTTTCAGTTGACACCATCTGCCTTGTCGATGGCAAGCAGAAAAAGCGGGAAACCGTTTTTGACGTTGATGTACACCGCGTGAACATCGAACGCCGTCGGGGCAGCAAGCTGCGCTATTTTTGGGAATATGCCTGGTTTGGCATTGTCGCTTTTTTCCTGACCAGCATCAAGTTTGCCAGGAAACGGTATTCGATCATTCACATTCACAACATGCCGGATGTACTGGTTTTTTGCGCGTTGATACCAAAGCTCTTTGGGGCAAAGATCCTGCTGGATCTGCATGATCCGGTACCGGAAGTATTCATGACCAAATACGACATGCCAATCACCCATCCGTTCATACGGCTGCTAATATTCCTGGAAAAGATCAGTATCGCCTTTGCCAACCAGGTGATTACGCCAAACATCGCCTTCCGTAAGCTATTTATTTCCCGGGGCTGCCCGCCGGGCAAAATCGGCATTGTCATGAACACGCCGATGGAGCGGCACTTCACCAGCGTGGCTGAATCGGTTTCAAGCAATGGCAAACACGCATCGACCTTCGATATCATGTATCACGGCACGATTGTCGAGCGGCATGGCTTATTACTGGCCCTGGATGCGATTAAGCAATTGCGAAATGATATTCCCGGTCTGCACTTTCATGTCTACGGTGACGGCGATTGCGTCGATCGCTTTGAAGAAAAAGTGAAAGCCCTTGATCTGGCTGACCTGGTCACTTATTACGGCCCGGTAAGCAACCAGGAAATTGCCCGGGCAATCACCAGGGTAGATCTTGGCATCATTCCAAATTTGAATAGCCCATTTACCGATCTGAATTTTCCGGTACGAATTTTTGAGTATCTGGCCTTGAAAAAGCCGGTCATTGTGCCGCGCACAATTGGCATCCTCGATTACTTCGGGGAAGGGGCTATCAACTTCTTTAAGGCCGGCGATACCAGCAGCCTGGTAAGTGCAATCATGTCGGTATATTGCCAGCCGGGGGAACAGGAAGAATTGCTGGAAGAAGGCATCAAGGTTTATGAGAGATACCGCTGGGTTGAACATCGGCAAGATTTTATCGCAATCGTAAACAGGATTCTGAATGAGCCTGTCGTTTCATCCTCTGTCGGCCAAAGTGCATTGGATAAATGATCACGAACTTAAACAGCTCTTATGCAGATTTCGCTTATCCCCTCTCTATCTTCCCGAGGAGGGATTCCCATTCGCGAAAATTTGGCAAGATAAGTATGGAATACACTCATCACATGGAAGTCAGTATTTGATGTACACAAGCAAAACAGTTTTCATTATATGGAACACCTACAACCGGCGTCCGGATGTACTCGCGCAGCATATGGACTGCGACATAGTTTTTATTTCGCACATCATTGACAATCGTGGTCCCTACTGGAAGTATTTCTTCTGGCTAGATTACCTATATAAGTCGATCTATACGATGGCTTACCTCTTTTGGCATCGTCCGGCAGTGGTTTTTGCTCAATCACCACCCAGTTTTTGCCCGATGGTTTGCTGGATTTATTGCAAGACATTCGGCCGCAAACTGGTCGTAGATGGGCATAACAACGCTTTCGAGAGTCCCTGGATAAAAGTACCGTTGTATGTGAAGACCCTGGAAAAGTCTTTTCGCGTTCTTGTGCACAATGAAGAATTGCAGGCTGAATTAAGGGAGTCATATCCGAAAATGCCCCTGGTCACCCTGCCCGATAAAATTCCGCAGTTTTCTGAAAATGGCCAACATGATCTATCAGCCCTCCCCTATCTTCTTGTCGTTTTGTCATATGCTGGAGATGAACCACTTGAGGTGCTCTTTGAAGCGATGGCTGCTTACCGGCAACAAAGCGGTCAGGAAATGGCCTTTAAAATCACCGGCAACTACAAGCGCCAGCCTCAGTTTTACGAGCGCTACAAAATGGTAGATGGGATTCATTTCCTGGGCTTTGTTTCCAATGAGCAATATGAGAAAGAACTGAAAGGCGCCATGGGCGTTGTCGCCCTTACCAGCCGGCAAAAAACCCAGCAATGCGCATCCGTTGAAGCAATGGGTGCCGGCATTCCACAAATTGTTTCGGACACCGATACAAATTGCCGCCTGCTCTTTAAGGGCGCCTTGATTGTGCCTATCGAAAGCGCCGCGCTACAGAGAGCTTTCAGCCAGTTTCCGAAACAGCATCCGGTGCTGCGCGAAGAGATTCTCGAAGTGCGCTCACACTGGCGCGAACAGTGGCAGAAATCCTACGATGCACTCTGCCTGGCGCTTTATGGCAGACATTTAACCGGAGCAATCGAATCCATTGCGGAGTGATCTTTGAATCTTCGAGTGTTGGGAAAAAATACCTCGATCTACGCGATCGGTAATATGATGCTGCGCGGCGTTTCCTTCTTGTTGATACCGCTGTACACGCACCATCTATCGCTGAGCGATTATGGTTTGCTGGCTTCGCTGCTGGTGACGATTGAGTTTTTGCTGCTCTTTATGAGCCTCGGTATGCGTAATACCATGGAGCGTTTTTGCTTCGAATATTCCGAGCGCCAGGCTGAAGGGCTGCTGGTCGCCACCACCCTGGTCATCAACCTGATTTGGGCGGCACTGATTCTTGCGCTCTGTGCTGGCTTTTTGCAGCCACTTTTCCAGAGAATTTTGCATATAGAGGATGTCGTCTATCTCATCCTGCTGACCGGCACTGCCGCGACTATTCAATCGGTTTTTCTTCACATGACCGCCTACTATCGCGCCCGGAACAATGCACTGCCTTTTGTCGTCGCAAATATTGTTGCAGCAATTTTGATTATCACAAGCAATCTGGTGTTTTTGAAAATTTTTGATCTCGGCATCAGCGGCGCCTTGCTGGCGCAGATTTTCTCCTACGGTACTGTGTTTTTAGCAGTATCTGCCCAAGTATTTTTCAAGATTGGTTTCCGCCTTTCCACAGGCATCCTGAAAGAACTGCTGTCATTTGGTTTCCCGCTCATATTTTCGATGTCGGGACAGCGGCTGATCGGTTTGGCCAGCATGTATATTCTCAGCATGTACGCAGGACTGGAAATTGTCGGTATCTATGCACTGGGCAGCAAGCTGGCAGCCCTATTATCAATCGTGCTGATTTTACCATTTCAAATGGCCTTTCAGCCTTTCATTTATGCCAATCTGCAAAAACCGGACGTTCGCGAAACCACATCGCGCATATTCACCTATTTCTGTTTTGCGTTGGCGCTGATATCGCTTGCCACGTTGGTAGGGGCCAAACTGGTCTTGCCATACATTGCACCGGCGGAATATGGCGACGCCTACCTGGTCATCCTCTGCCTGCTGCCGTCGATCGGCCTTTATGGCATTGTACAGTTCGGAGAAGCGCTCTTGAATATCGTTCGCAAGACATATATCAGTGCGCTATTATTGGGCGGAGCGGGACTCCTGAGCATTCCCGTGAATTTTGTTCTCATTCCCCGCTATGAATGGCTTGGGGCAGTAATGACCCTGAACCTGATCTACTTCGCAGCTGCCGGTATCATCATGTGGATTGGACTGAAGCTCTATCCGGTGGCCATCGAATGGCGACGCGTCGGGATCGCTATGTCCATGTTGACGGCATTCCTGACCGGGATCTACCTGCTTCAAGCCAGTTCAAACATAATTTTCTTTTCCGGAAGCATTTTTATGGCTTTGGTCAGCATTCTCATTTTGTACTTCAGTAATATTCTAACAGCTAATGAACATGAAAGTATCAAAAGGGCCTTGGGCCGTTTTGTTTGATCGAGAGGGATCTTGTGAATTCTAAGCTTACCTTGCACGTTGCGCCGGGCAAGACGGCATATGTTCTTGCCGGACTTGCGTTTATTCAAATCATCATCAGCCTTGCTTATCATTTCGGATATCATATCGGTGGATATACCGACATTCCCGGAATGAGCAAATTTCACCTGGACCGGGAAGCAAATATTCCAACCTATTTTAGTGGGCTTTTGCTGATCAGCGTTGCTGCCCTGCTTGGCCTGATTGCTTTGCAGAAGAACAATCAACAAGACAAATACAAGCGCCACTGGGCAATGCTCTCGGTAATTTTTCTTGCCTTGTCTTTCGATGAAGTCGCGAGCATCCACGAGCTGTTGGTTGTGCCGATGAGATCGTTGTTTGGGGCCAGCGGAATATTCTATTTTGCCTGGGTGATTCCCGGGATTGCTTTCGTTACCATTCTGGCCATCAGCTATTGGCGCTTCTTGTGGAACTTGCCGCCACGCTCGCGAAACCTGTTTGTTCTCTCCGCAGTTATTTTTGTTGGCGGTGCAATTGGCTTCGAATTGATGGGCGGATTTCACGCAGACAATCACGGGCAAACGGATTTGACCTATAGCCTCCTGACCAGTGGTGAAGAAACCATGGAAATGGCCGGCGTGATCACCTTCATCTACGCTATTCTCGACTACATGCGCGGACAATCGATGATGGTAGAATTGATGCTGGATGGGCGCGGAGAATGGCCCGCCGCTGTCTTACCGAATGAGCAGCGTGCGACCGGCGTAACCGAGCCGGCGGCAGTAAACCGGAATGCCGGAGATGTCTGATCCCTTTTTGATGGCCTGCATTGCAGGCATAGGCTTACTGGGTGGCTTATTGGCCCTTGGTCTCTGTCTTCGGCGCTATGAAATCACCATTTTCCTGATGGGAATCTCGCCGATGATCTCGGCGATGTTTGTCCAGCACAACCTTGGTTATGGCGCTTATCAGGCTACCACTTTTGGATCATACGGACGGGTATCGGTCGTACTGCTCTGTGGTGCTGCAGGTCTAATCAAATTTTTTCAGATGCAAAACAAGCAGCCGGAGAAAATGCCACTGCCCTTGCTGGTTTTTGGTTTGTACGGCCTTTTGGCGCTCTTTTCAGTGAGCTATTCGCTGGATCAGCAGTTTACCCTCATTCGCTCGATATCTTTCGTTTCGTTCATTTGTTTTCTATTTGGCACCTATGTCTGGCTGGATGAGGCCGGCAAGATACATCGCTTGCTAAGCACATTGTTTTATGTCGTTGTGACATTGGTAACCGCTAATTTACTGGCCGCTATTCTTATTAGCGGTCATACCTGGTTTCGCGGTTTGAATCGCTTCTGCGGCTTGTGGGGACATCCCAACATCATGGGGCTTTTTTCGCTGATATCATACCCGGTCTTATGCTGGAAATATTACCATAGCACCGCGCGAGAAAAATGGCTGGTTCTCGGTGTCGCCGCAGTGTTGATCACGATGCATGTTCTAACCGGTTCGAGGTCTACAGTACTAACCGGGGTGATCGGTTTCTCTGTGTGGTCCATTATGATGAAACGTCATGTACGACTGATGAGCATTATGCTATTTGCCGGATTAGGCGGCATTGTCCTCTTCCAGATCTTTACGCCATCGGCATTCAAAAGAGGAGAAGGCAAGGAATCTTCCATAACAACCTTGAATGGCCGGGAAGAGTTCTGGATTGCCACTCTGGTGCTGATCGAAGAAGAGCCGCTGCTCGGATACGGCTACGGCATCGGCGGAAAGGTATGGGAAGACCCGCGCTTCCAGGGGAAAAGTCACTTATGGGCCGGCAGCGTGCGCAGTTCTCTACACAATGGCTACCTCAGCAAAATTGTTGAGCTGGGCTTTGTAGGATTCTCCATGTGGTTCCTGGTCATTCTCTATTGTTTATGGCATGCGCGACGACTGCCTTTTCCCTATGTCAGGGCCTTTGTGTTCGCAACCATGAGCATGCTGATGGTACTAAATTTTGTAGAAGAGGGGATTTCCAATGGGGCTAAGCCCGGCGATCTCCCATTTTGGATCGCATTTATTCTTGTACTGAAACTGGTTGCCACCTTGCAATCCAAACCGATAGAATCGTCTTACCGTGACGATCAACCCGGCCAATTCCAACCGGAATGGCAAGAAGTAAGTCCCGCCCGCTAGAGCATGTTGATCAATACCAACTTGCCCGGATATTGTTGACAGGTATGATACCTGTGCGTTAGACAGAAAGGATGCTGTAATGTTATTGGATGAAAACCACCAATCTTTTCCCGAGATTCTCCGCCGCCATGCACGGCGGACACCTGAAAAAACCGCAATCTCATTCAACGGAGATTCGCTCTCATGGTCACAAATTGATCATAAAATTGAGCACCTTGCTCACTGCCTGCTTGAGAAGGGGGCAAAGGCCAATGAACCGGTCGCTATATGCATGGATCGCTCCATCAACATGCTCGTTGCTGTCGCTGCTGTTTTACGCGCCGGAGCTTGCTATGTGCCAATCGATCCTAACTACCCGGATGACCGTGTGCGCTTCATGCTGGAAAACAGCCAGGCAGGCCTGATACTAAGTTCGGACGAAACGGCTGCGGAATTATCTGCATACCGGGGTGAGGTGATTGATGTCGCCTCCGTCCTCGCCGCTGTAGAAGATCAGCCAGTGCCGGATCTGCAAATGAGCTATCAGGAAAGCGATCTGGCCTACATCATTTATACCTCCGGCTCCACCGGGCAGCCCAAAGGTGTGGCCTTACCGAGAAGAGCGCTGCGAAATCTGATTACCTGGCAGGAGGAAAAGGCGATTCCAGGCGGCGGAAAGACCTTGCAGTTTGCATCTCTGAGTTTCGATGTATCATTTCAAGAGATATTTTCTACCTGGTATTCCGGTAGCGAACTGGTGCTGATATCCGAGGATGATCGCAAAGATCCTGAGCGCGTTTTTGAAATCCTTGAACAGTCGCGAATTGAACGCCTGTTTCTGCCTTTTTCAGTACTGCATAATTTTGCTGATTTTTGTCTCCTTGAAAACAAAGCGCCGGCTCAGGTCCGCCACGTTATCACCGCAGGTGAGCAATTACGCATTACCGACGCCATTCGCTGGTTTTTTAAAGAAATGCCAGATTGCCGTCTGCATAATCACTATGGTCCCTCGGAAACCCATGTCGTTACGGCCCTGACGCTCTCAAAGAATCCCGCTCGCTGGCCGGCCCTGCCGACCATTGGAAAGGCCGTTCCCGGCTGTGAAGTATTGATTCTCAATGAAGCGCTACAACCTGTAAAGCAAGGCGAGGCCGGCGAACTCTACCTTGGCGGGATTTGTCTGGCAGACGGCTATTGGCAAAATACTTCGCTGAGCCAGGAACGCTTCATCCCCCATCCAAATCAGATTGGACAGCGCCTCTATCGAAGCGGCGACTCCGGCAAACGGCTCAAGAATGGCCAGATCAAATTCCTCGGCCGCAAAGATGATCAGGTGAAGATTCGCGGTCATCGCGTGGAACTCGGTGAGATCGAAGCAGTGCTCGATCAGCATTCTGATATCGACATCTCTGCTGTGAAAGTAATTGAGGAAGACTCCGGGCATAAGCAATTGGCAGCGTATTATGTGGCTGCATCCGAATCAGTAGATGATACCAAACTACGCACTCATATTAAGTCGCAGTTGCCGGCTTATATGATTCCGGCATACTTTCGCGCCATTGATAGCATGCCGAAAACTGCCAGCGGGAAAATCGATCGGCGTAATCTGCCGGCCATAGAATTTCGCTCCGCAGCACCGCTTGTAAACACCGCGACTGGCAGCATTTCGCTTGAAAATCAAATTCGTGCGGTATGGTGTAAGGTTCTTGGCATTGAGCACGCTGCGGGAGACGACAATTTTTTCGATCTCGGGGGTGACTCCGTTTTACTTGGCCGGGTGCTGGTGTATTTGCGCCGGGAGTTAGAGCAGACGCTGTCTTTCACGGAGCTCTTTTCCTACCCTACGATTGCCTCACTGACTGAGTTTCTGAAACACAACAAAGAGGAAGTGAGTACGGTGATACCCAACTCTGCCGCTGCCGGCAGCGGGGATATTGCCATCGTAGGGATGGCCGGGCGGTTTCCCGGCGCAGAGAATGTCGATGAGCTTTGGGAAAACATCGTCAATAATGTTGAGTCCATTACCTTCTTCGATGAAGACGAACTGGCTGAAAAGCCGCCGGCGGAGTTGGCCGATCAATTTGTCGCTGCCCGCAGCGTTCTGAAACAACCGGATATGTTCGATGCTGATTTCTTCAAATACACGCCGCGGGAGGCGGCTCAAATTGACCCTCAGCAGCGGGTGTTCCTGGAATGCGCCTGGCAGGCACTCGAGGATGCCGGCTATAACGCTGAAGCATTTCCCGGGGCGATCGGTGTCTTTGCCGGTGCCAGCATGGGCACCTACCTGCTATCAAATTTGATGGAAAACAGGCAACGCCTGGAAGAAATCACCAACCAGTTCCAGGTTGGCGGCTATCAAACGGTAACAGGCAATGACAAAGACTACCTGGCAACCCGTATTGCCTACAAACTCAATTTGCGCGGTCCGGCAATGACCATTCAAACGGCTTGCTCCACCTCGCTGGTGGCAATTGCCCAGGCCTGTCAGAGCATTCGCGAAGGACAATGTGACATGGCCCTGGCCGGCGGTGTATCGATCAGCTTCCCGCAGAATCGCGGTTATTTGTATATCGAAGGCAGTTTGGCATCGCAAGACGGACACTGCCGTCCCTTTGATGCCAACGCAAAAGGAACAGTTTTTGGCGCCGGTGCCGGTGTCATTGTCTTGAAACGACTTGAGGATGCCATTGCGGACGGCGATACCATTCACGCAGTCGTTAAAGGTGCCGGCGTCAACAACGACGGCAGCCGGAAAGCCGGCTTTATGGCACCCAGTCCCGCCGGACAGGCGGCAGCGATTCGTGCTGCTCAAGAACAGGCCGGCATAGCGGCTGAGTCCATTGGCTATGTTGAGACCCATGGCACCGGCACGCCGCTTGGTGATCCCATCGAATTTGACGGTCTGCAAAAAGCATTTAACAGCAGCAAAACTGGCTTCTGCGCGCTTGGCTCTCTAAAGGCAAACATCGGACATTTGGAAACTGCCGCTGGCGTCGCCGGCGTTATCAAAACTGTTATGGCGCTGAAACATAAAAAGATACCTGCCATGCTGCATTACCAGGCGCCCAATCCGCAAATTGCGCTTCAATCCAGCCCCTTTTTTATTCCAACAGAATTGTCTGATTGGAAAGATGGGAATTCGCCGCGGCGAGCCGGCATCAGTTCATTTGGCGTGGGTGGCACAAATGCCCACCTGATCCTGGAAGAAGCTCCAAAGCAGATACCAGCCGCCAATGAAGACGCAAAGTATCATATTCTACCCCTCTCAGCCAAGACCCGAGAAGCTCTCGAAGAGGCAACCCAGAACCTGCTTCAATTCCTGATCGAACATCCGGAAGCAAATCTTCAGGAAGTTGCCTACACCCTGCAGGTCGGGCGTAAACATTTTCAACACCGGCGGGTTGTGGTTGCAACATCAATCGAAGATGCCATTGAGGCCTTGCGGCAGCGCGATCCGAAGCGCCTGCTGGATGGGCAAAGCAAAACCGCACCTGCCTCAATCGTATTCATGTTTCCGGGACAGGGTGCTCAGCATGTTAACATGGGCAAGAACCTCTACGACTCGGAAGCATTGTTTCGCGAGATTGTCGATCAATGCGCCGAGATCTTGCAGCCGCTGCTAAATGTTGACATCCGCTCCCTGCTCTATCCCGTTGATGATAACGGGGATGCAGCAGAGGCTTTGAAGCAAACCGCCATCACCCAACCGGCTTTATTCGTCATTCAATATGCACTGGCTCGCTTATGGATGTCCCGAGGCGTCAGGCCTGATGCCATGATCGGCCATAGCGTCGGCGAATATACCGCCGCATGCCTGGCCGGCGTCTTCTCGTTGGAAGATGCATTGTCGGTGCTGGCAGAACGGGCGCGGCTCATGCAATCACAGCCATCAGGCAGCATGCTAGCTGTCCGCACGGATGCGGCTTCGTTGCCAAAGCTGCCGGAAAGCATTTCTGTCGCGGCCTTGAATTCACCCAATTTAACAGTGTTATCCGGCCCCACGGAGGCTATAGAAGCGCTGCATCGGCAATTCCAGGAAAATGATATCATTTCACGTCAGTTGCATACCTCGCATGCCTTTCACTCAGCAATGATGGAGCCGACTCTGGCGCCATTTTCGGCGAAGGTGGCAAGCGTAGACCGTCATCAACCGCAGATTCCGTTCATTTCCAGCCTTACCGGCAATTGGATTAGCGATGAGGAAGCCTTGAATCCGGACTATTGGGCGCAGCAGGTGCGAGAGGCTGTTCGCTTCAGTCCCGGCATCAATCAACTTCAGAAACAAGCGGGACGTCTACTAATTGAAGTTGGTCCGGGGAAGACCCTCAGCACCCTGGCCTTGCAACATCCGAATGAAGAAGCCGATCAGCGTGTTGTTGCAAGCCTTGGTCATGCCCGGGAAGCCAGCAATGATGTGGTAAACTTCCACCTGGCAATCGGCAGCGCCTGGATCGCCGGATATCAACCAAATTGGAGCTTGCTATACGATGGTCAACTGGTACGGCGTATTCCCCTGCCCACCTATCCTTTTCAGCGTCAATCTTATTGGGTCGAGCCACCGATTACCAGTGGCCTGGCACTTACCGCTGCAAATCAGCAAATCAATGACGACGCCCAAACATCAGATGAAATCGAAGCCACGGAAGCTATCGTAGATACTGCCAGCCGCCCGGAACGCCTGGTGCGTGACATGCAGCAAATTCTCTCAGATCAGTCCGGAATTGATCCACAAGCACTTGATCCGGAAAGGACCTTCCTGGAACTCGGTTTTGACTCTCTTTTCCTCACCCAGGTCAGCCTCGCCTTCAAGAAGGCATTTAAAGTCAACATCAGCCTGCGGCAGCTGATCGACGATTATCCGACCATGAATGCACTGGCCGGATTTGTTGATCGCACGCTGCCGGAAGCAGCAAATATGCCTGCGCCTGCAGCGAAATTGTCAGCAGCCCCGCAGGCAGCACCAAGACCGGCGGAGAATAAGGTCCAGGCAGAAAAAGCACGCATTGGCACCGAACGGCACGGCCCTTATTCACCGATCAATACAGCGAAGAGTGCGGATCACCTTCACAATCGCCAGCGTGATGCAATAGAAGGCCTGATGCGCCGTTACCAGCGCAAGACCGGTACCTCGAAAGCGATGACCCAAAAACATCGGGCGCATTTTGCTGATCCCCGAGCGGTCGCCGGCTTTAACGATGTATGGAAAGAAATCACCTATCCGGTTATCAGCAAAAGCTCTAATGGTTCGCGTATCACCGATGTGGATGGCAATGAATATGTTGATGTCACCATGGGATTTGGCACGAACATTTTCGGGCACAATCCGAAGTTTATCCGCGAGGCGTTGGAAAAGCAGTTGAAGGAAGGCATCGAAATTGGACCGCAATCCCCCATCGCTGGCAAGGTTGCCGCGATGCTCTGCGAATTTTCCGGTCAGGATCGCGCAACCTTTTGCAATACCGGTTCAGAGGCCGTCCTCGGCGCCATTCGCGCGGCAAGAACGGTTTCCGGTCGCGATAAAATCGCCTTCTTCGTCGGCGACTATCATGGTGTCAATGACGAGGTGTTGGTTCGCGGCAGCATGATCAATGGACGACCAAAAACTTTCCCGATTGCACCGGGCATTCCCATGGAAATGGTGGACAATGTGCTGCTGCTGCCCTATGGCGAACAGGCCAGCCTCGATATCTTACGAGAAGAATTGCCGAACCTCGCGGCTATCATGGTCGAGCCGGTTCAGAGTCGTCAGCCAGAGCTGCAACCGTATGAATTTTTACAAGCGCTCCGTCGCATGACCCGCGATACGGAGACAGCGCTGATTTTTGATGAAGTGATTACCGGTTTTCGCATTGCTCCCGGCGGAGCCCAGGAATGGTTTGACATCGATGCTGACCTGGTTACCTATGGCAAGATCATCGGCGGTGGCATGCCGATCGGCGCAATTGCCGGACAAAAACGCTATATGGATGCCTTCGACGGCGGTTTCTGGCAATACGGCGATGCTTCATTTCCGGAAGCCGGCGTAACCTTCTTTGCCGGAACCTTTGTCCGCCATCCGCTGGCAATGGCCGGCGCCGAGGCGGCGCTCACCCATCTCAAGGAAGAAGGGCCACAGCTCCAGGAAGAGTTGCGGGAAAGGACGGCGAAGCTGGTTGGGGAAATCAATACTATTTATGAGAAAGAAGATATTCCCATCCGCATCACACATTTTGGTTCAAATTGGTATTTCTTTTATGACAAGCCAATGAAGTTCTTTAGCTTACTCTTCCATTTCCTGAGAGACCGTGGTTTGCATATCTGGGAAGGGCGTCCGTGTTTCATCTCCACGGCGCATAGCGATGAAGACCTGGCTTTTATTGTGGATTGTTTTCGGTCCAGTGCTATTGAAATGCGGGATGCAGGCTTGTTTGAGCTGCCTTCCGCCAAGTTTCTTAAACGTGCTGCAAGGATAATGCAACAAAACAATCAAAAACCGGATGGCATCCGCCGTCTCGCGCTGACACCGGCGCAAATGGAAATCTGGCTTGCCGCCCAATTGGATCCTAAGGCCACCTGCGCCTTTAACGAGTCATGCACCGTTTCTTTAGGCGGTGAGC
Organism: Calditrichia bacterium; assembly: GCA_028284445.1. Lineage (GTDB taxonomy): Bacteria > Calditrichota > Calditrichia > RBG-13-44-9 > J075 > JANQRS01. The sequence continues at coordinate 13,955 of JANQRS010000003.1, read as the reverse complement.
TTGATGACGAGGCGCTGAAGCGCGCCTTCTCTCGCCTGGTTGATCGCCATGAAGCCCTGCGGACAACTTTCGCCAGGAACGGCGAATACCAGCAAATTGCTCGTCAACTAACGATTGATGTACGACAGTCTGACTACAGCACGCTGCCAGATGCCACACGCCGTCAACATCTCGAAGATCGCCTCGCCCAGGAAACCAGCATCCCTTTTGACCTCACTGCCGGACCGCTGATACGCGCAGAATTGATCAAGCTTTCTGCGGATGCGCATGTTTTGATCGTCACTGCCCATCATATTATCTGTGATGGCTGGTCTTACGACGTCATGATCCGCGATCTTGGGGCGCTTTATCGCAGTGAAACCGGCTATACGAACACTCTGCCGGAGCAGCCCGGTCAATTCAGCGAATATGTTAGCTGGCTAGATGATACTGAACAGCAATCGCTGCTGACCGAGGCGCGTCGCTATTGGCTGTCACAGTTTCCTTCCGGGCCATCGGTTCTGGATCTGCCAACCGATCATCCGCGCCCGTCGATTCGTTCATTCGACGGCGCCCGCGCGATCTATGAAGTGGATAGCACCATCTATGAGAAAATCAAGACCTTCAGCCAGAAGCAAAATTGCACATTGAACGTCACCCTGCTGGCCGCATACACAAATCTTCTTTACCGACTTACCGGCCAGGAACAGCTCGTCGTTGGTATGCCCGCAGCCGGTCAGGCATTGGTTGACAATCCCCTGCTGGTTGGTCATTGCACCAACATGCTTCCCCTGCACATCAACAGCATGGATCGCCCATTCAGCGACCTTTTGGCGCATGTCAAGTCGGTGGTCCTCGATGGCTTCGAAAATCAGACCATCACCTTTGGTGAATTGATCCAGGAACTGGGCATCCGCACCGAGCCGGACCGCTCACCATTCGTTGCCACCTCATTTAATGTTGATCCGGCTATTCATAATCTGGATTTTGCCGGATTAAGCTTCGATATTGAGGTTAATCCACGCTCGGCCTTCCAGTTTGACTTCGGCTTCAACCTGGTTGCTTCGAATAACAAGTTGATCATCGAATGTGATTACAACACCAACCTGTTCGACAGCGAAACCATTTACCACTGGATGGGCACCTACGAGTTGATCCTGCAAGGTATTGAGATCGACGCCAGCGCGCCGATTTCCCGGCAACCGCTCATGAACAAAACCAGCCAGCAGCTGCTCGACAAGCTGAACGCCACAGAACGTGCTCTGCCGGCGCAGCAGACGATTCACGATTTGTTCAGCTTGCAGGCCAATGGCAATGCCGCAGAACGGATCATCCATTTTTTGCAGGATGACAATTCATCTGCAGACCTGAGTTACCAGGAACTCGATGAACGATCAAATCAACTGGCGAATCACCTGATTCATATGGGCATTCAGCGTGGTCAATTTGTCGGCATTTATTATGATCGCTGCCCGGATATGCTAATTGCAATGATGGGCATCCTCAAGGCCGGCGCCGCATATCTGCCGCTCGACCCTTCATTTCCAGCGGACCGTATCGCTTACATGCTGGCAGATTCTGTCGCTCCGCTGCTTATTACCCGTGACAAGCTCAGCGAAGAACTCGGCAATGTGGAAACGCCCATGCTTTGTCTTGACCGCGATTGGCTGCAGATCGGCGAAGCATCCACAGAACCGGCAAATATGGTGGTCGATGGCAACGATCTTGCTTACCTGATTTATACCAGCGGTTCAACCGGCAAGCCCAAAGGGGTTCAAATTTCTCATCATGCGGCCGTCAATTTTCTGATTACGATGGCAGAAGACGCCCCCGGATTTACAAAGGCAGATACTCTTCTTGCTGTAACAACCATCTCATTTGACATCTCTGTCCTGGAGCTGTTTATGCCATTGGTTAGCGGCGGTAATTTGGTTGTCGCAAGCGCGGAGCACGCACGCGACGGCAAAAAACTCGCTCATTTTCTCGATAGATATGGCGTTACCGTTATGCAGGCCACACCGGCAACCTGGCGACTGCTGCTAAACAGCGGTTGGACCGGCAATCAAAAATTAAAAGTGCTGTGCGGTGGCGAAGCCTTCCCCCCGACATTGGCCGGGGAATTATTGGCTCGCTGCGGCGAAGTCTGGAATATGTACGGTCCAACAGAAACCACAGTCTGGTCCCTCGTTGAACAGCTGAAAACTGCAGATGAAATTTTCATTGGCAAACCAATTGCCAATACCAGGATCTATGTCCTTGATGAACTGAAGCAGCCGGCGCCGCCCGGCGTTCCCGGTGAGCTCTTCATTGCCGGTAGCGGTTTATCAAAGGGCTATTTGAAGCGCGAAGAACTCACTTCAAGCAAATTTCTCGATCTGGAATTAAACGGCAAACCGGAGCGCATTTACGGTACCGGTGATCTCGTTCGTTTCCGGCACGATTGCCGTATTGAGTTCCTCGGGCGAATCGATTATCAGATCAAGCTGCGTGGATATCGTATTGAGCCTGGAGAAATCGAAGCTCATTTGCAGAATTGCGCAGGCATTCGCGAGGCGGTTGTCATTGCCAGAGGAAATGACAGCGCTTCACAGCAACTGGTTGCCTACTATCTGCCGGAAGAAGGCGGGACATTTGTACAAGATGCAGTCATCGCTCATTTAAAAGACAACATCCCGGCATACATGATTCCGAACGCTTTTGTAGAAATGAGCGCCTTCCCGCTCACGCCAAATGGGAAAATCGACCGCAAACAGCTACCGGCGCCGGAAGCAAACAATCGCCCGGCGGCTGGCGACAACACTCAAGCAGCCCAGGATGCCCTCGAACTCCAGCTTACGCAAATTTGGGAAAGCGTGCTCGGCACTCGCCCGGTGAGTATTGATGATGACTTTTTCATGATTGGTGGACATTCGTTGCTGGCGGTTAAGTTGTTCAGCCGGATCGAAAAGCTGATGGGTATCAACCTGCCGTTGGCGGCCCTGTTGCAGGCGCCCAGCATCAGGGGCCTTGCCGAAGTGATTCGCGCTGACAACTGGCAGGCAAACTGGTCCTCCGTAGTGCCGATTCAACCGGGCGGGTCATTGCCACCGCTATTCTGCGTCCACGGCGCCGGCGGCAACGTTCTGCTCTATCGCGATCTGGCACTGCACCTGGGCTCAAACCAACCGCTCTATGGCTTGCAGGCCCAGGGCCTTGATGGCAAAACCGACTTCTATACGCGATTTGAAGACATGGCAGCACACTATGTTTCGGAGATGCGCAAACTGCAGCCTGAAGGTCCATACTACCTGGCCGGATATTGTCTTGGCGGCAACATCTGCGTGGAAATTGCGCGACAGCTCGAGAGCCAGGGCCAGGAGGTCGCTTTATTGGCAATGCTTGAGTCCTATAATATGGCTTCGGTATCGGATTTGGAGAAATATTCGACACCCTTCTATCGCTACTATCATAAAATGCAGAATATCAAATATCACTTCGACAATATGATGTCTCCACGCAATGCCAGGAAGCTGTCTTTTCTTAAGCAAAAATTTGCCGTGGAAAAGAGCCGGGCAAAGATGAGCCTGCTCACCAAATGGTCCAACGTCGCCGGTTCATTCACCGATATATCCTCATCGAAGCTGCCTTATATCGTCATGGACAGCATCCATGATACTGCTTTGGAGCTCTATGTTCCGAATCCCGTTTCAGCCCGTGGTATTTTATTCCGCCCGGAAAAAGATTTTGCCGGCTTTGATGATCCCGCTTACGGCTGGACACACATTTTTCCGGACGGACTGGAGATCGAACATTTTCCGGCAAGTCCACGCGGCATGTTAGTTGAACCATACGTGAAGAAATTGGCCCGGAAACTACGGCGTAAAATCCAGGAAGCAGCCGGCCGCGAAATGAATGAAGAACACGAAGCGGTGGAAGTTATTTGATCTTGCGCGTAGTTCCGCTGCGCGTAAGCCTCGAGTTCACTCCCGATCAATATTTATAATTTCCCATTTTTTCATATTTTATATGCAAAAAACCCACGTTTCTGGGATATTTTCTGAAATTGTCATGAATAAAAAAAAATTTTTGTGATTTCACTCAAAATGTCTTATGGTATATCAGGGCCAACAAATAAGAGTTGAGTTGACGATTGGTTCACTCCAAACAACAGGTCAATGATTGACCGGTTGCGCCGGCAAAGCTCTTATCACATCATAGTTTAAATCATCCAACAGTCATTGTTGTATAGTACTGGTTCGTTCGAGCATATCGGAGCGGGTTTGTAATCATCTTTCGCCTCCTCTTGAACGAAACAATGTTTGATCTATACGCATATTTAGCGGGGTCTCCGTATGAAACGCCTACGGATATTCGTTCTGATTTCTTCTTTGATGTTTACCTTGGTTGCTTTAAACGCTCAAACCCTCGAGCCGGGCGATGGTGTCAGAGTCCAACTCTACAACGTCGAAGAAGAAGTCACTGATGATTACTTCATTCAGGAGAACGGAGACCTTCAACTCCCCTTTATCGGCACCGTCGTTACCGGCAATCGTGATTTTCAGGAATTGCAGCTGGAAATCACCAGGAAGTACACTGCCATCTATCGCAACCCGGAACTGACGGTTCAACCCCTGTATCGAATCAAAATTCTTGGCGAGGTTCGCACCCCCGGTGTGTATTTCGTGACCGGCGTCGAGCATTTGTCCGACCTCATCGCCCTGGCCGGCGGTGAAACACGAGACGCAGCGCTCAAGCGGCTACACTTTACGGATCGGCACGGGGAACGCGATATCGACGCTCGGGAGATACTATTGCGTGGTAATCGCCTGGCAGATGTTGGACTGGATTCCGGCGTTCAGCTGTATGTGCCGCGTAAACGATTCATCACATTTCGCAATGCCTCGACGGTACTTTCCGGGATGGCGCTAATTGTAACCGCAGTTAGCTTATCCAGATCGTGATAAGGCGACTCGCAGACGCAGAATCACACGGAAATTGAGGCATGCCGGCGTCAATCCATGGGAGGCCATAAACTGAGAACGGGTAGTACGTAGATCGAATTGGCCTCCCGTCGGATTGCCGCAAAAGTTTAGCAAAGAGCCATTTACTGACAACAAACACCAAAGGAAAACCGGTGAAATCGATTCAAGAAGAATTTTTGATCGGAAATGGGCGAGCAAACAGAAAGCCGTTAAACATGATGGACCTGCTGCAAATTGTACGACGGCGCAAGAATTTACTAATTGGCTTAACGCTCGGCGGCCTGCTGGCCGGACTGTTATATACGCTCCTGGTATCACCGGTATATGAGGCCTCTACCCTCATTAAGAAGGAGAAAGCCGGCAATGAAGGCACCCAGGACAATCTGAGCAAAATTGTAGCGCTTCAAACCTTCGACGACCTCGAAACGGAAATAGAAATCCTGAAAACACGGACGGTTCTTGAGAAAGTTATCGACGACCTTTCACTGAACTTCTTTGTCCAGAAAATCGGCCATATATCCGAGCCTGATCAGCAGCTAAAAATGCCGCTGATCGAATATCGCCAACAGCACGTACGCTTCTCCAACGGCCATTTGCCTGATATCGACATCCTTCGCAGCAAAATTCCTCCGGCGTTTGAAGGACGAGACTACTACGTCGAAGTGCTGGAAAATGGCAATTTGACGCTTGTCGATGCACAAACCGGTAGCCGGCACGGCATGGCTCCCTCTCCTGCGGATTTTAAGCAGCCGCATTTTCACATTAGCGTCTTTTGGCCGGGCGCTGAGCCGGGCAGCCGCTTGCGCTTCCGTGTTCGCAGTCCGCAAGAGACGATGAAAGACCTCAGCAATAGCATTTCCGTCACACCGATGGACAATACCAGTATCTTCAGAGTAGCGGTGAAATCATCATCTCCTTTCATGGCTCAACTGAAGACCAATACCCTGGCAGAGAAGTTCCGCGAAGCGCGGTACGAACAGAAACAACAGGGCATTTCTTCATCGTTCGAATTTGCCGATCAACAGCTAAACGAAATTTCCGCAAAACTGCGGGAAGCGGAAGCTGATTTGAGCAACTTCAAGAGCGAAAATCAGATTGTCGTTATAGATCAAGCCTCTCAAAAAACTGTGGAGTTTTTGAGTGAATTGGAGGCAGAAAAAGTGCGGACCGATCTGGAGGTGGCCGAATTCCAGAACAAATACGCTGCGCTGCAGAATGAACTGGCAAGCAAAGGATTCTTTGATCAGACCTACCTGGCACCGAGTCATAACGATCGTCGTGAATCTCCTTTTGCCTCTCTTCTACAGCAACTATCAGACGCAGAACTCGAGCGCCTGCGTCTGATGCAGCGACGCACTGAGCAACATCCTGATGTATTAATATTGACCGACCAGATTCGTCAGATAAAAGAGCGCCTGGCAAGCTACAATCAGAATACAATTGCCGCATATAACGTGTTATTGCAGACGCGCACTCGCAAGCAGCAAGCACTTGCAGAGCTCATCGACAGTTATTCAGCCAAAGTACAAAACCTCCCCGAAAATGAGATTTTGCTGGTTCGCTTGATGCGCAATAAGAATGTGTATGAAAAAGTATTTAACCTGCTCCTGAACAAGCGGGAAGAAATGCGCCTGGCCAGGTTGTCCAAACTGCAGGATATCGTTGTGGTGGATCCGGCATATTTGCCAATGGAAGCAGTATCACCACACCTGCCTTTGAGCATCCTGGCCGGCACGTTTCTCGGTCTACTGCTGGCAATCGTGCTAATCTTTACCAAGGAATTTCAGAGCAATACCGTGCAAAATCTGGACGAGTTGGAAGAGGCCTCCGAGATTCCGATTCTTGCCATTTTCCCAAGGTATAAGCGCAGTCTTCTGAACAAAATTAAAGAAGGATTCTATCTAACGAACCATTTTAGCATCATTCGCCATCCGGGAATGGGTTTCATGGAATCCTATCGCCTGATGCGGACCCGCCTCATGCAGCTCCCTGCGGAGAGGAATACTATTTTCTTCACCAGTTGCGAGGAGAATACCGGTAAGACCACGGTGGTCACGATGTTTGCGATCACCCTGGCTTTAGCCGGCAAAAAGGTGCTGCTTATTGACGGCGACCTGAAAAAATCGACTCTCACCAACTTTTTCCAACTCCCGGAATCAGACAAGGGGCTTATTCCTTACCTCAAAGGCGAAACCAGTACACCACAGCTTTATTCGATCTGCTTTCAGAGTGAAAATGAAGAATTTGTGCTGCCGATTCTACCTTGCGGTGGTACTACCCAGCGATCCAGCGAATTGCTGGAATCCGAAGCCTTTCAGGATTACCTGGAAGCGGTTTCACAAGAATATGATTACGTATTGATTGATACACCGCCCGTTACCCAGGCAGTCGATAGCCTGATATTGGGCAACTATATTAAAGATGCCATTTTGATTGTTCGTCCAAATTTGACTTTGAAAAAGCGGATTCGTCGCGCATTAGAGGAGTTCGAACGCCTGAACACCTCCATACTTGGATTTGTTGTGAATGCGCACGACGCGGATCCCGGACAAAATGGCTATGCCTATGGCTACGGCCCCGATGCCTATCAGGATTTGCGGGCCTATGACACTGAAATGATGCATTATCCCGACAATGGCCGGGAAATAAGATAAATGATTAGCGATCCATTTTTGCTAATTTGCGGGCTAGGCAGCGGGGTCCTGATTGGCACTCTGCTTCTTTACTCAGCAGTTCAACGCTACGAGATTACGATATTCCTGTTTGCGCTTTCTCCTGTGATTTCGGCGATTTTTGTGGCACACTACGACACCCTTGGTGCGTATCAGACAACCACCATTGGGTCTTACTTGCGAGTCTGTGTCGTAATGCTCTGTGGAACTGCCGGCCTTATTAAGTACTGGCAAATTCGTGCTTTGAAGGCAACCTCGCTGCCGTTACCGCTTAAACTACTCGCTCTCTATGGGCTACTCGCCTGCCTTTCTATTGTTTGGTCGATCGATCCCGGCATTAGCGCCATTCGGGCCGTTGCCCTCCTGGCCTTAATCAGTTTCCTGTTTGGTTGCTATGCCTGGCTCTCGACGCTTGATCGCCTGCAGCGCTTGCTGGAGGCCCTCTTCTATTCCATTGCCTTACTTGTGGTTCTCAATTCCCTGGCGATGCTCTTTAATGCAAAAATCGCCTGGTATCGCGGTGGCGACCGCTTCTGCGGCATTTGGGGCAGCCCCAACGTCATGGGCCTTTTCGCCATGGTGTCGTATCCGATTCTTTACCTGAAATTTCGCTTCGGCGATAATCGCGGAAAATGGATGTCAGCAATTTTGGCGCTTCTCCTGGTCAGCATGCATTGGCTGACCGGATCGCGGGCGACGGTTCTGGTTACCTTGATCGGAATTGCAGTCTGGTTTATTGCAACCAGACATTATATGCGTCTGGCAATTGTGGCGCTATTCCTACTACTTGTGTCATTCCTGGCAATCGAATACCAGGGACTCGATTCCTTCCAGCGTGTTCGCAACGGCAGTGCATCTCTGCTGACACTAAACGGCCGCGATGTTTTCTGGGAAGGCACTCTTGCAATTATTGCCGAGTCGCCCTGGCGGGGATATGGCTATGATGTCGGCGGCGCCATTTGGCAAGATCCGCGATTCACCGGGGAAGGCCACCTTTGGAAAGCCAGTGCGCGCAATTCACTGCATAACGGCTTTTTCAACAAGATTGTATCACTGGGGATGATCGGATTTCTGATCTGGCTGGCAGCTGTTATAATTCCCTATTGGCAGTCGCGGAATCTGCCCTATTTTCATCTGCGGGCTTATATCCTCACCATAATGACCGGCAGCTTTATCCTTAATCTGGTGGAAAGCGGCATTGGCAATGGCGCCAAGGCTGGTGACATTCCCTTCTGGATAGCCTGGATCGTGTCGTTGGTGTTGCTGGAAACCCAACGAACGATTGCGCTTCCGGAAGCAGATATTGTTGATGAAGCAAAATGGATTCAGCCGGAAGTAATTGACGACATAACCACGTAGCAGTAACAGTACCACCTCTCCTCTCCAGAATCCTCTTTTCCCTCAGGAAAAGGGGATTTTTTTATACTCTGCCGCTTAAGGGCGAATCAAAATCCCCTGTGGCGCTGAAGGCGCCATCGTATCGGCCGGAACAAATTCATAGGGGCCAATATCAAAGGCTTCGCCTTTCGGTCGTACTACTCCGAGAATATCACGTAACACCACCGAGACCTGATTACCGGCATCGATGCTTGCAGAACCAATACGTGGCCTGAAATCATTATTCGCCGGATCAGAAAAGCCTGGATCGATTCCAACCAGGTCGTTTGGACCGCCATGCAGGTGGTTGACGGTTTGATATACAATGTTAAAGTCGCCGTTGGAGGTATTATCGAAGAAACTGTAGCTGCCATCGCAATGGCTGAAAATATTATTAATAATGGTCGCGTCAGTCGCGCGGGCGTTGTCCTTGCCCTGAATAGCCACGCCCCGCCAGCGAATATCATAAAAGAGATTATTGTAAATATTCACATCCGGTATATCCTGGATGATGATACCGTGGCTATTGTTGCTAAATCCATGGGCAAAGATATTATTTCGAATAAGGATATCCCGGCTGGCGCTGTAAAAATGGGCTTCACCAATAAGGCCCTGCATGAAATCCATACAGGTGTTGTTTTCGATAATGATATTATTGATGGATTGTCCGCTATTATCGAAGGTCTGAAAACAATCTACATGCGCTTCCCCTACCTCCTCAAGGATTGTGCCGGAAAAGGTATTTCCGCGAATGATATGATCATTTCCGAAGAAACGCGTATAGTCACAATCGCCATTGCCGTAATCGAAGAGTCGGCTGATCGTATTGTTTTCCACCAGCCACCCCTGGCCTTCGACAATGATGCCGCTCTGGCAGTGAAAAACCTCATTGTTGGCAATATAGACGGCCGAGGGCATCTTCGACCAGTCGCCTCGAATGGCTGCTTCGCGCGTATCATAGAAGTAGTTGTCCTCGATAACTGCGCCACTGGCCGCAATGAAGACGGCATATTTCTCAGGCCAGGATGTCAGATTGTTGGTGAGTTCGAATCCCTGGATTCGGATATTGACTGTCTGAATGTCAAATCCGTTGCCAACCTGAACAGTCCGTCGCGGTTCGGCTATGAAGGCGATCTCTTCAGACGGAGATGCGGTTAGGTTTATGCTCACCCGCTCATTGTAATATCCACTGTGAACGATAACGCTATCACCTGATGACACCCTATCTGCTGCATGTTGGATGGTTCGCATAGAGTTGGTGAGGCTCAGTCCATCATTGCTATCACTACCATTGAGGGAAACATGATATACTTCGCTGTAAAGGTGGGCACTAAACAAGACACAGAGAAGTATTGCGTTAGATAAGATCCTTCTAAAAATCAATCGGCGCCGCTCCTGCAAGATCGATTATAACCCTTCGCCTCCAGTGAGACGGATTTTGCTTAACAGATACTAGCACAATATATGCCATCAATGTATATAATTTGTGAACTATTTGTTTTTTATGGAGTTCCTTCGAAAAACAATAGAGAAGAGATCACGTAGCTGTGAAATTTTTGCCAACGGGTCAATTGTTTTGGTTGGACTCCCAATCCTGCCATATCAGGCAGACAAAACTGATGATCAAGAGGACGCTGTATTCAATCCCATTACGACCTGCGCCTACCACAAACCATCCATGTTCCAGATGAACCAGGAAAATACCCATCACCAGCTGAGCAGCAAAACCACCGGCAATGTAGCGGACAAAATATCCGGCAGCCAGCGCGATGGAGCCGGCAATTTCAAATAGGGTTATTGCCCAGGCGAGGAGCCCACCAGCGGGAAACCCGTTTGCAGACAGGAACATACCGAAGTCATCAACAATCCCCAGGTAGATACGGGTAATACCGTGAATAATCATCAATGTCGCCAAACTTGTTCTTAACAGCATCCAGGGAGTAAAATTGGGCATTGGGGACTCCTCTTTTCTTAGGGTAGTTTCCGAGGTTGATTAATTTACCGAATCTGCCGGTTTTAAACCCGGCGAAATACGATGTTTTATTATGACGATGGCAATCGGGGTGGTATTTCAAATTTTCCTGAGGCGCGAACTAAATCAGAGGCAGTAGCAGTGGCACTGGGCAGTGAAAAACGGCGAGCGGAACAGGATGTCATCCTTTACACCTCTATCCCCTTTTGCGTTTTCAAAAAAGAACATTAGGGCAACACCCCTTTCAAAAAGAACCTCCATTTCAATCTCTCAGAAACTATATTGCCTGAAACCTTTTCAAATAAATACAAGTTAAGGAAAGTGTTGTCGCGGGCGGCAGAGCCGCACTACGAGGCATTCTCCAGAGAACTATCAACGGACTATCTTTATGTTCATACGCGAATTTCTGGCCGGAATCGGCGCTTACTGGCAAGCCAATCGCATCATCATGAAGCATCGCCTTTGGCCGTATTTTATTTTACCAGGCCTGATCAGCATGTGCTTCGTCCTGACATTGCTCAGTCTTGGCGTCTTCTATTTTGATGACTTCTCCGCCTATATCCAGCAAAACTGGCTGCCGGAGTTCCTTAATAACCAGGTGATGTTCTTCGTAACAGCCATTCTTATTTGGCTGCTGGCGCTGCTTATCGGATATATGACTTATAAGCATATCGTGCTGATTCTCTTTGCCCCCTTCCTGGGCATGCTTTCAGAAATAGTTGATAAACTAATTACCGAAAAAGAGCCGCCAAGCTTTAACTGGCGCCAGCTGGTGCGTGATATCCTTCGTGGTTTGCGCCTGAATGTGCGCAACATCGGCTGGACAATTTTCTTCAGTCTGGGCGCCTGGCTGCTGATTTTTATTCCAGTGGTTGGATTTGTGCTCTCTCCCCTATTTCTCTTCCTTATCCAGGCGTATTATGGAGGATTCGGATTAATAGATCTCACGCTTGAACGCCGCCGTCTTTCCGCCAAAGACAGTATCCACTTTGTCAAAACACACCGCAGTTTTGCCATGGGTATCGGGACTGGATTTATCCTGATACTATTGATACCGGTCATTGGATGGTTCGCCGCGCCTGCGTATGGTATAGTTGCTGCTACGCTGGCAACGCTTGAGCGTATTGAAACAGCAGCCCAGCATTAATAAGAGGATAGACCTATGTGGAAATTATTCCCTTTGCTTTTCATTCTTGTCGGCATTCTGACTTTTTCCTGTTCTGAAGGCAAACCGTCGCAGAAAACACCAGCACCACACGCCGACAATGCCTTCCACGCCGATACCCTACGTCATTTCCAGGCGACTGCTTTTGGCATCGGCTCATCTAAAAATGACCAGATCGCCCGTGAAAAGTCGCGGATGGATGCCCAAGTGCAATTGGCCCAGCGCATTCACGGTCAGCAGTTCACCTTCGCCCGCGAGAATAAGGCTATTCAGTTGGAAAGCGCCATTAAGGGTGACTTGCCGGAATACCACGAAGTCGGCACTTACCCTTGCGGACAAAATCGGGTCCTAACCGTTCTCAAGGCAGAAACCAGTCGCGAGCCGTTGAACGATGGCCGGGCCATGGTTTTACGCGAATCTTTGCAAACTGAGGATCTGGAAAAATCACTCGATGATCTCTATATGCAGTTCCTGTCAAAAACCATTGAGCTAAATCCCAACAATGCCGACACACTTCGTGGCGCCATCTACCTGACAGATTTTCAATTGGCGGCCCTGGACGAGCAGCCGGGATTCGAAGTTGACGTGGAAGCATATATCGTTCTACAATAAACGAGGTGCATATGACATCTGTTCTTCACATTACCAACGGTGATTCAGCAGTAGCGAAACTGGACGCTGCAGGTATCACCGGCAAGAACCTACCCTGGCGTGATATACTCCATGATGGCCCCTGTCCTCAGGTGGAAAGCGATGAAGAACTAATCGATATTCGCGCGGCTTATATTGCCAGTTGCGGCTGGGCGGAGGTAGATGATGTTCGTCGCAGCTTTCTCAACCGGCTAACAACGCTAAAAGAGGCCGTTGCCCAAGGTCATGAAATAAATCTCTGGTTTGAGCATGATCTGTATGATCAGCTGCAGCTGATACAGATCCTTGCCTGGATTAAACAGAACGGTGCTTCGGCAAATGTTCATCTCATTAATCCCGATACCCACCTCGCCTATATTCCCAATGATGACTACCGGGCACTGCATAAGAATCGTCAAGCAATAACGCCGCAGCAGTATGATCTGGCCATCAAAAGCTGGAGTGCTTTCTCTGCCAGTGATCCTGGCAAGCTGCTGCAGATCTATCATCAGAACAACAATGCCCTGCCCTGGCTAAATCAGGCATTGCATCGCTGGTTCCAGGAATATCCTTCAAAAGAAAATGGCCTCTCACGCTCGCAGCAGCAGATTTTGCATGGCCTTGCTGCTGGCCACAGCTATCCCGGGGCATTGTTTCGCGCCACGGGCGATATGGAAGAAGCAGCCTGGTGCGGTGACTCATCTTTCTGGCGCTATCTTCAATCATTAATGGCCACGGAACATGCGGCCGTCGCCCTAACCAGCGGGCAACCCTTCAAGCTCCCTCAACCGCCCTTTCCTGATCAAGCATTTAACCAACAGGAACTACAGCTAACCGACATCGGCAGACAGTTGATTGCCGGGAAATTACACTGGGCAGACATTGCAATAATTGATCGCTGGATGGGCGGGGTGCAGCTCAAGTCGAATAAGCTCTATTGTTGGGATGAAGACGAGAAGAGATTGGAGATGAGGGATTAGAGGTTCGACACTGGATATTTATGCTTGAAACACATCCCCCTACACCCTCCTTCGAAGCTCATTATACCCCACATCTTTTGAGGCGTTTAGGGGACAATGGTTAAAAAAATCAATTGCATGGGCTTTAGCACTTAAAAGTGAGGCTCAATGTTGTTTTGTATAGGTAGATTTTTTCTGGATTCGTTGCATTATGCCTCTTCAACAAAGCATAGGGCCAAT
>JANQRS010000002.1 GCA_028284445.1 Calditrichia bacterium | reverse complement strand
ACCTGCTTTTAGGCGAACTTATCCAAATAAATGATTGACACAAGACTTATTCAAATTAATTTCCAGTATCCAGTATCCAGTATCCAGTATCCAGTATCCTGTATCCAGTATCCAGTATCCAGTATCCAGTATCCAGTATCCAGTATCCAGTATCAATCCGCGAGCCTCAAATCCATCCCACCATCAGAAACCCCAAATACGTGCCAATGCCGTTCCCCAGCGAGCCGACCAGGATAGCCGGTAGCAGCATTTCGTTGCGCTCCAGGCTCTTCGCAAGCGCCAGGGCAGTGGTAGAGCCACCAATGTTTGCCTGCGAGGCGATGGAAATCATTTCCCAATCGCGAAAGAACAGGCCGCCGATGCCGTAAGTAACCAGGGCATGAACAATGACCAGGATCAGAGCAAAGCCCAAGAGCGCGGTGCCGATCTTGCCAATTTCTCCGAGAGCAGCCACTTCGCAGTAGGCGCCGATAACCGCCAGGAAGAGGTAAACACTATACATCCCCAAAACCTTCGCGCCGCTCAGACGACTCACAGCCGGTATTTGCGCCAGTATCAGGGCGATGGTTGTTATGATCAATATCGAGGGTACGTTAATTCCGGCAGAAGCAAACCAGCCGGTCAATATATTGGAAATCCACAGGGCACCTGCACCGAGGGCGATCATCAGTCCCAAATCGCGAGGATCAACGGTTTCCCGATCGATGGCGCTATTGTCGGTTTCGGTGAGATCACCGGCAGTAGACTGTTCAATTGTGGTGCTGCCAAAAAAGCGATGTAGTATTCGTGGTAAGGCAATGGTCGCCAGCATCCATATCGTCGTAATAATATTGTCCACGGCTACGGAACCAGCATAGAGTGTGCCGTCTTTCACGACCCCGTATTCCAGCGCTACGGCATTGAAGTTTATACTACCACCCGTGTAGGTGCCGGTAAACATACCAGCCAGTGGCGCAAAGCTATCTCCAAATACTTCCGCACCGCCAATCACCCACATACCGGTTAAGACGCCGAGGACCGTTCCGACAGATCCCAACAGGAAAACCATTAACATCGGCAATCCGGCAGCCAGGATATTCCGCAAATTGACTGCCAGCAGCAGGTAGAATATTGATATTGGCGCAACCTGCCCAAATATGACATCGTAAAGCGGGATGGCATTTGATGCGGTTGGAATCAGATTGAGGTTTGCCAGCAAAGCCCCCATCAGTATCACCAGCAGCGCAGTACCCAGATGTTTACAAAATGTGTTGGCGACCAGCCACTCACCAACCACAATGCTGATGCTGAGGATTGTCAAGACGTATAGCGGGTTCGTAATAAATTCCATAATATGCTCTCAGAGGTTTATATCCGCGCTAAAATACATCAATCCGGGGATTTTTCGAAGTTTTTTCGGGAGGGAAAACAAAAATCAGCTTATATTTGGTAAGATGAGGATAGACTAAAGGAAACATCATGCGCAAAAGAATCAGAGAACTTGAAGAAGCGTTGACCAAAGTCCAGCCCGGTTCACTAGAAGAAATAGATTTAAAAAATCGCGTTGCCTGGGAAACATGGGGAAGCGATCCAGAGCGTTCCGCCCAGCTTTCAGCTGAAGCTCTGGAGGCATCCAAGACCTTGAATTACGAAAAAGGCATTGTTTGTGCTGAAATGAATATTGGTGTTTCCCTCTGGCAAACCGAGATCGAAGCCGGGATGCCCAAGCTTCTTCGTGGCTTGCAATGGGCGCTGGAAAATAAAGACTTGAGAATCGAGGCAAATGCGCGCGCGATCCTCGGGGTATTGTATTGGGGATTTGGCGATTTTCAACAAGGATTCGACTTTTCAGAAAAGGCTCTCGCTCTATATGAAGACTTGGATGATATTGACGGGCAAGGATGGCTCAACAGCGCACTTGGCCGCTACTACTATGACCTCGGCAACTACGAGAAGTCGCTGGAATATTTTGAGAGAAGTTCCGCTATCTGGGAGATGACTGACCACATCGTCGGAAAGTCTGCTTCTTTAACCGGTATCGGCAATGCCTATCGTTTGAAGGGTGACTACGACCGAGCGCTGGAGTTCTTAAATAGAGGCCTGAAAATACAGCAAAGCGAAAGCCATCCATTTAGTATATCCAGAACGCTCAACGACTTGGGATTGCTTTATCAAAACATGGGTGATTTGGAAACCGCGCTGGATTTTCACAAGCAAAGCCTTGCGATCCGCGAGGAAATGGAGTATTTGACGGGGATGACCACAAATCTGATGGACATCGGCGACATCTACGCCAAGCAAAAGAAATACGATCAGGCCATCGAAAAGCATCTGACAGCAATTGATTATTCCGAAAAGATCAAAGCCAAGCCGAAAATTGTTCGTTCTTTGACCGCCCTCGCCGGGATTTACGAAAAGCTCGGCGATACAGAGCAAGCATTGAAATACTATAAGGAACTCCACCAAAAAGACAGCGAGATTTTCCGGGAAGACGCGGAGCAGAAGTTAAAGAACATGCGAACAGCCTACCAGGTTGAGGCCTCGGAGAAAGAAAAGGAAATTTTCCGCCTGCGAAATGTGGAGTTGAAGGAAAAGAATGTGCAGCTCGAAACGACATTACGCGAACTTAATGCCGCCCAGGCGCAACTTCTGCAGTCGGGTAAAATGGCGGCACTGGGTAATCTGGTTGCCGGGCTGGCGCACGAGATAAATAACCCGTTGGGCACCATCAAAAGTGGACAGGATATATCAAGACGGATAGCTGATAAACTGAAAGCGATTCTTGAGCAGTCCGATGAAACGGATGAAAAATGGCAGGCAGATTTCAGGAAAGCCTTAAAAGTGCTGGACTCCAACAATCAGAATGCCCAACTCGCTTCTGACCGCATCGCCAGCATTGTGAATAGCCTGAAAGACTTCTCCAATCTCGATCAGGCAGAGTTTGTAAAGGCGGACTTGCACGAGGCTTTGGAAACCACGCTGAATCTTATCGGCCATAAAGTAGTTGGCAATGTGGAAGTAAAGCGCCAGTTCGGCGATCTACCGGAAATCTACTGTTTTGTAAATGAATTGAATCAGGTCTTTATGAATATCCTGCTCAATGCATTGGCCGCGGTTGACCAGGAATCTGGTGTAGTAGATATCATCACCGAGTTGACGGACAATATGGTAAGAATCGAAATCAGGGATAACGGCAAGGGCATTCCGGAAGACAAAGTGGCCGGTCTGTTTGAGCCTTCTTTCGTGTCAGATGGCAATCGCATTAAGATGCGCACCGGTCTCTACACCAGCCTGAATATCATCAACCGGCATTTTGGTCATCTCGACGTGATCTCCAGCCTCGGCGACGGTACTCGTATCACCATCGAGATCCCGGCAGATCTTGAGAAGCAGCAGAGCAAACTGGATGTCAATGCTGCTTCTTAAGTTGAAGCCGCTATCAGGCAACCATTCTTTCCCGCTTCAGCAAGCGATCCAGCCCGTCAATCATTTGGGTTAGCGCAGATGAAATTGGCTCCCAATCCGGTGAGGTCATGGAAACGATCAGGTTATTGATGTGAAACTCCATGTCTGCCGGCAGCTTCTGACAGCGCGCTTTCGCTGTTTCTATCAGACGCTTCTCCCCCGGATGCGGCACCTGGTTGAGGGCAAAAATGATATCAAAGTAGCTGGCGATTAAGGCGCTGATCCGGTGATTCAAACTCACCAGGTCGTGGCGCTGAAAAGCGAGTTGAATTTGATTGGCGTAGGATGAAATGTTGTTTCGCAGAATTGGGTAATTCTTGCTGATTATCGCCTCACGCAGCTTCGCCGGATAAGGCTTGTCCGCTTTTTGCTTCATGGACTTAAACCAGCCATTAGCCGAATAAAGTGGCTTTGATGATTGAAAATTATGCCACAGGCAAGTGGAATATCCCACAGAAGCCTGATTATCCTCCAACACCCGGTTCAACTCCCCTTCAATCCAGCTTAAGGGGCGATACATGATGTCGATTTTCAGGCCGGATGATTTTTCAATCCATTCGTCGCCGTTTTCCCAAAAATGATTGTCGATCTCACTTTTACGGGCAAATTCCCCGGCAATTTTCTTGCGCACACTTACCGGAATAGGTTGATGGATGTAGACATAAAAGTCCAGGTCAGAACGTGCATCCCAGCAATTGGCTGTGCAGGAACCTGAGAGCACAACCGCTTCAACAGCGTCTAATTCGCCGAATTTGCGGGCAATATTTGAAATAAGTTCAGCATTCACGTCCGGATCTCCTTCCCTGACGTTTTTTATTGATAATGTTAATAGCTATCTTCTCATGTTTCGTGATAAGGCTCAAGAAGCATTCACCAATAAGATTAAGAGGAAACTCTCTTGCAGATAGCTAAATCCAGTTGGATACATTTGCGATTATTATTCTGTAGCTTACTTGTTTTTGGATCTTTACCAGCGTCCGGTAACGATGACCAAACAACCGTATTGATCGTTTATTATTCCGAAAGCGGACAAACCAAAGCCTTTGCCGAGGGCATTCAATCTGCGGCCGACAGCATCGATAACGTGCGAGCAATTTTGAAGGAAGTCAGCCACGTTGACTCGCTCGATCTAGTTCATGCCGACGGCATTATCATTGGTTCACCAACCTACTATGCCAATATGGCTGCACCCATCAAGCAATTTATCGACAATTGGTACTACCAGGAAATTCTCCTGTTCGACAAAGTGGGCGGTGCCTTTGCCACCGGCGGTGGACGCACAGCTGGCAGAGAGCTGGTGGTCAATTCGATCCTTATGGCCATGTTAAACAACGGCATGATCGTCGCCGGACCGCTCTATTCTGCCTGGGGCACTTTCGGCAGCTCAGCCATCACTGCCCCACCCGACGAAGGCATTAGCGCCAGCGAACTCGACGATGCCCATCGCCTCGGGCGACGTATTGCGGAGCTGGCGAAACGAATCAAGAATGAAAATTGAAGAATGAAAATTGAAATTGTAGTTGCCAATCTCGCACACGCTTCTCGCGAGCAATTGACCTCCTTCTCTTGATAATTGAATTTGTCAATATCTTGCTAAACCTAAGCCGACCTCCGGCTCTTTTCATTTTTCATTCGTCATTTTTCATTCGTCATTAATTCGAACTCTTTCCCCCTTCCGGCGTATAAAAATTGTATCCGGTAAATCAGCATTCTGCCGGATGCCCTATACGCAACTCACGGAGGCTAATTATGCTGGCCAGAGAGTTGGAGGATGAGAGATGCGCTTCTCACTGAGGACGACATTGAGTCGCGAGGAGTGCCTTGAAAGGTTGCGAGGAGCAACGGACGAAGTATCCTTGAATGGGCTCATGCAATTTTTATCCCGCGAAAAGCATGAAAAGAGCTACTTCATGCGTGAGCGGCGTGGTAGTTTTTTTCTAACGCCGCAGATAGGAAATTTTTCGCGCGGTGTTTATTGCAAGGGGCGTATATTGTCCTGGTCGCAAGGTACCGAAATCACTGTATCGGTATTCTACCATCGCCTTCTGCAATCAATTCTAAACCTGGTCCTTTTGGGACTTTCCATACTTATATTTTTTCGTGCCCAGCTGGTTGGCATTTCCATCCTCCCGGAAGATCCATTCCTATTTCTACTCTTAATCCTTTGGGTAACATTTGCTGTGTTCTGGCTGGGTTTGCGCTTTGAAAAGCGGCGCGAACGGCGCCGCTTTATCAAATTTCTAAAGAAAACACTCGACATTACCCAACGGGGCTGGGAGTCGCTGTCGCTTTAGAAAGCCGGCAGAGAATCGACATAGATGACCTTGCAATTCTTCAATTTTTCTTTGTCGATATCAGTGACGGCAACATAGCCAATTGCGCCGGCCGTTTGGGAGACAAACTCAATCATACGGTCAATGGAATCCAGGTATTTTGGCCCCGGTTTATTGCCGGAATAGGTCTTGCGAAGCCAAAAGCGCCTGAACTTGCTATAGTTCATATCTAGAATCTGTTTTAAGAAGCGCTTGGTAATCTCGTGTTTTTTTTCCAGCATCACCGGTTCAATCTTGACAGTATTGTCCCACAACAAATCGCGTCCCATATAGATATCCTGGATATCGCTGCTTGACATGGAGTCCGTCGGCACACTCTTATGGACGATAATGATGCCCTTTTCCTGCGCTATTCCTGTATGCTGAGCAAGAACAATGAGCGTCAGCATGGTAATAGCAAAAAGGTATTTCTTGCATTTCATAGCTATTCCTTTGCGTTTAGAATCCAATAGCAATTGCCGCCTTTAGTTCCGTATATCCAATCCCGTTAAACTGCACATTGTTCGCGCCGGAATTCAGAAAATTGGCTTCGAGTTTTACATAGAGACCATCATCTACCTGGATATTCAAGCCGGGAATGATCAAGGTTGCAAAATCATCTTCTACGTCAAAATTGGGATCCAGGTATTCAAAACGCAGGTATGGCACGAAGTAATCACGTATCGGGGTATAAACCATAGCTGTCAAACCGGCCCGGTTTAAAGTACCCGAATTCCCGCTAATGAGTCCAAAGACGTATTCCAGCTCCAGACCGACAGCATCGCCTGTCACCTGTAAATGACTACCAAGGGAAAACAAATCGTTTTCGCTGCCGTCGAGGGCGCCGGTACTGTCCGTGGCATTAAAGCGATCGTAATAAGCTGAGACACCAAGCTCGGCGCTTGGGGTTGGATAAATCCGTGCCCGCCCGAGGAAGGATTTGGCAAGATTATCGTCTTCCTCAAAGGGATTGGCGCCGTTATCGCTATAGTCTTGTTCGCCGTTGGTTACCTGGATGATATAATCCGAATCGAGCGTGCCCAGCTGCCCGTTACCAAGAATGGCGATGCCGGTTCCCCATCGGGGGTAGAAGCGGAATTGACTGCCAAATTTCTCGTTCTTATTGGTGCTGAGCGGCTCCTTTACGGTCAGGAAGGCCGGCTTTGCGGTGTGGATCTCGTTATAGATTGAGAATGACGTGAACATTTTCCCGGCCCGAATTCGCAGGGCCTCGCTCACAATAAATTCACCAAATCCATATTCGAGCACCACGTTGCCGCGATTGTCTTCGGAGGCAGGTCCATGCTCCCAGCTAAAGTCGGCGGCGATTCTCAGCCGGGTCGTTGCGTAGACGTTTAGCACCAGGTCAAACAAATCGGCATCAAAAGACCCATTCGGGTCCCCTTCTCCCTGCTCGTCGAGTTGCTTTTCGAACTCAAAACTGGAATAACCGTTAATTAACAACCGCTCTCCAATTTGTCCAAAGACAGCAGTTGCCAGCACCATGCTGCATGCTGCCGCCACAATTAGAAATCTTGCATAGTTCACGTTTCTTTCTCCTGAGATTAAGTGGATACTCACTATTCCCGATTCTCTTCAACTAGCGAAACTTGACAAAATCAATACTTTCAATGACCTTGAACTTCACGGGCTTGCCTTTATAGGTAGCCGGTTTGTAACGATACTTTTTGAATCCCTTGATAGCCAGCTGATCCAAACGCCGATCCTTGCCACGAATCAACAGTTTTACGTCTTCAACTCTTCCGTCCACTCCCACGATGCACTCCGCCTTGATGATAGAGTACCCACCATAGTTCCAGCTTTGTGGCGCTTTGATCTCCGGTCGCAGCACATATTGCCGGGCAGCGCCGTCAATTAAAACCTCATCAACCACCGGTGGCGTTGCCGCGCTGTTTTTTCGATTGGTGTTTGCTTTATTTGTCGTACCGGCAGCAGCAGAATTCTTCTGCGCAGGAACCTGGTTGAGGGTAGATGATCCGGTTTTCGTCACCGGGACCGGTGTGCTGGTCACGTTTTTTGCCGGTGCTGATGATGGACGTTTAGAAGCACTGGCTACCGGCTTCTCTGTACGGGAGCTATTGGCAGTAGACGCATTGACCCGATTACGGGGAACCTGTGCTTTGGCGCTCGCTGTGGAAGGTGTACTGCTGCGAGGCTTGCTTGTCCGGCTGGAGCGCGATGGCGTTTTGCGGGCGATCGACGGCTTCTTGCGCGTTGTGGACTTGCGCTTTGGCCTGGTCACTCGCTTGCTTTTCTGTGCCTCTTTTTTGGCCTTGGCTTCGAATTCACGCAGGGTTTCCAACTGCTTTTGAGCCGATTTGGAGTCCGGGATTACCGCCAGAAGCTGCTCATAAACCGAGACGGCTTCCGCATAGTTTTTGGCGGCAATAGCGGCCTTTCCCTGGTCTTCAAACGACTTGACGACCATTTCGCGAATTTCAAGGGCCGCTGAATTTTCCGGCGATAGCAGCAATATTTGCTTTATATAGTCCACCGCATTATTGCCCGGTGGCGTTGTGTAGCGGCGCTCGCGATAGCTGGTCAAGGCTTTAGATACCAGATCTTCTATAACCAGCTTGCTGCGGTTGAACTCTTCCTGAAGCGGAATAAGATCCTCACGCAGTTCAAAAATCCTTCCCCGAATCAACTCCACTGTTTCTTCGGATGAATTTCTACCCAGGTATTGCTCATAGGCAACTAGGGCAGCTGAATAATCTTTACGATTGTAGAGGCTTTCGGCTCGGGCAAATAGTTCGGCATTCGCCGCTTCCCGGTTGATGTTGAAATACATCACCAGGCCGGAACTCAAGAGGATGATACCAAAAATGAGAGCTGCTCGAGTCGATGAGCCATTTTTCTGCGATTCCGGGGCAGATTGCCAACCGGGATATGGTGCACTCATGTCAGTCTCCATTTAGAATAATATTCATGATGGATAGACAAACACGACCGGGTTCAGAAGCCAGGCCGGAGGCGCAGCAAATGATCCTTAAATCATATGATCATTTCAATCTGAACATCAGTTTTTACCAAATGCGAAAAATACTGCACAAGAAAGAGACGTGTGCTGAATCGATTTTTGTAAGTAGAGAAATGGTAGAAAAACAATTGACTGAGGCTGTTCAGCCGGTCAAAATCAGGCGCTTTAATAAATAGCGGCAATCTGGATTTAATGTGTCCAAACGCAATCTTTTTTGCATTTCAATTTTGAAAAATCCGGGTCAAAAAAAGCCGACAAACTATCTCACCCAATTCCACGGGATAGTGAACAATTAGCGATCCGAATACTTTTTGTCGCAATTTGGCCAAACACCCTTGTAGTATTTTTACTACAAGAAAGAAGTAAAACTACGAGCCAACAATAGCGTTTTTTGCTACAGACTTTTCTGAAGTGACCTGCTAGCTTTAGATAAAGCATGACAAAACAAACTCAGAAAAAGATATTCAATTCAGAATTTTAATTAAGTGCAAAGGACAAGCGCACCAAATGCGAACACAGTAAGTAGAGATCTGATAGCAATTCTCAGGCAAATTGCAATCAGCTATGTCGTTCTTTGAGTTAACTTATTAAATCATTCCGCTACTCCACCTGTTCTTCCGAATTTCCTTTTTGTTTCCGAGCCCTGAAAGCACCCATTGGCCGTCGTCGGCCTAAAACTCATATGATGTGAGGTGCGTCTGCTCGAGCTTTTTTCTAACGTCATTCAAATAAGCTGTTATTGGTTATTCGGAAGAACAATGTCGCGGATCTTTCTACCAGTTATTCTTCCAAAAGAGGTTAGTTATGAACAATGCGTTTCGCGCTCCGCACGGACTTTTAAAATCGTTTACATCAGCATTCAGCATGATCCTTCTAACATTATCAAGTCTTTTGTTCGCACAAGATGTGGATTTAATCCCGCTTGGTACCTACGAAACCGGCATCTATGCAGATGGCGCTGCCGAAATTGTAGACTTTGACGCCCTCTCTCAGCGGCTGTTTGTCGTTAACGGCGCTGAAGGCACCATCGACGCCCTGGATATTGCTGATCCGGCAAATCCGCAACTGGCGTTCTCGATAGATCTCTCGCCATATGGCAAACAAGCCAATAGTGTGGCTGTATTCAAAGGCCTGGTTGCGGCTGCGGTTGAGAACAATGACAAACAGGCGCCGGGCGTTGTGGTATTCTTCGACAACCACGGCAGTTTCATCAACCAGGTCACGGTTGGTTCGCTGCCGGATATGCTTACCTTCACCCCCAACGGGAAAGCCGTTGTGGTCGCCAACGAGGGAGAACCGAACGATGATTACACCATTGACCCCGAAGGCTCGATCAGCATTATAGATCTTACGGGCGGCGCAGCATATTTGTCGCAGGCAGATGTGCACAACGTTCGCTTCAATGGACTTGATGATGCCGATCTCTCGCCATCCGTGCGCATCTTTGGTCCCGGCGCCAGTATCGCCCAGGATCTTGAGCCGGAATACGTCGCTATTGACAAGCGCTCGCAATATGCCTACGTCACCCTGCAGGAGAATAATGCCCTGGCGGTTGTTGATATCCGCAATGCGGAACTCGTCGAAGTCCGTGGCTTTGGGTTCAAAGACCATTCACTGGAGGAAAATGCCTTCGATGCCAGCAATGAAGACGGCGGCATCAACATTCAGCCGCATCCGACACACGGCATGTTTCAACCGGATGCCATCGGATGGTATAGAGTGCACGGCAAAGAATTTTTGGTAACGGCCAATGAAGGCGACAGCCGCGAATATGAAGGCACCCCCGGTTTTGTGGGTGAAACCCGCGTCAAGGATATTGCGCTTGATCCACTGGCATTTCCTGACGCGGAAAATTTACAGGCGGTGGAAAACCTCGGCCGCCTAAAAGTCACTTTAGCCAATGGAGATCTCGACAAAGATGGCGATTTTGAACGCTTGTATAGCTATGGCACTCGCTCTTTTTCCATCTGGGACACAGAAGGCCGGCGGGTATTTGATAGCGGCAAAGAACTGGAGCAGATTACCGCAGCGCTGGCGCCAGATGGGTTTAATTCGGATGACGAAGAAAACACATCCATGGACGATCGCAGCGATGATAAAGGGCCGGAACCGGAAGGATTGACCATTGCCAAAATTGATGGCCGTCAGATTCTTTTCCTGGGTCTGGAACGCATCGGTGGCATCATGATTTACGACATTACCGATCCGGAAAAAGCCAATTTTATTCAGTATGTCAATACCCGCAATTTTAATGGAGATCCGGCAGCCGGCACCGCAGGCGACTTATCACCTGAAGGCCTGGTGTACATTCCGAAATCCAAGAGCCCGAACAATAGACCCTTGCTGGCTGTCGCCTATGAAGTCAGTGGTACGACAACCATCTATGAGATTCGCCATCGCAAGAGCGAGGTATCCGCTTATGAAACCATTGATGACGGCCTTTCTGTAAATGCGGCGCTCCTGGAACAGAATTACCCGAATCCGTTTAATCCAACCACGGAGATTCGCTTCAACTTGCCGAAGGCAACCAGCGTTAAGCTAACGGTATTTGATTTGTTGGGACGCCAGGTGGTTACCCTTGCGGACGGTATGTATTCAACTGGTTCACACGTGATTCAATGGGATGGGAAGGATCGCAGCGGACAACTCGTCGGCAGCGGCGTCTATCTTTACAAACTGCAGACTGCTGATAACGTGTCGATCCGCAGGATGACCCTGATGCAATAGTTGTTCGTTGAACGTTCAGCGATTAACAAACAACGAAACCCTTCTAAACGTCAGTAAAAGCACGGTATATTTTTAAATCAAGCGCTTCACCCACCCCCATATCCCTCCTTGGAGGAGATTTAGGGGTGGGTAAGAGCGCTTAGTCGGTTTATCGCAGATCTGCAAGCTCAACTTTTTCAATCACCTTATAGCGTACCGGCCGGCCACGATAGGTTGCCGGTTCAAAGCGATAGTTTCGCAATGTTGCCATGATCAAGTGATTAATCCGCTTATCGCCATGGGCGTCGATGATATCCACAGATTCTACCTTGCCGTCAGTTCCAATCACACATTGAGCAGTGACTTCCCCGGTCGCGATCTCCCAATCCGCAGGGATAAAGATACTTTCTTGATAAGCGTATATCCGGCGACCACTATCAATCATCAATTCATTTAGAATCGGATTTTCGCCGTCGGCGCCAAGAATCTGCGATGTATTTTCATCGTTCTCGCCAGCAGGAAGTGCCGGCATCGTTGACTGATGAACATTTTTGATCGGAATTGGCGCTGCATTTTCCTGAGCAACGACATTCTGCAGGGAATCAATGAGTGAGCCTGAGGTTTCCGAAAACATGAGGTTTTCGGAAACCAGGGCTCCTGCTGGGTCGGCATCATTTTTTCTCACTATCTGCTGGCTGGCCAAGGATTGCGCAGCATCCACAGTAAAATTCCCGTCACTGTCATACGATACCGGTTGGCGTCGATTCATTGCCAGCTGCAACTTTTCCTGAAGCCCTGGTGAAAAGGGATTAATCTCCAGTAAAAGCCTGTAGATATTGGCAGCCCGGCTGTATTCCCGCTGACGCATGGCATCTGTAGCGATATCCTCATACAATTTCACAATAATTCCCTGGATTTCCAGGGCGGCAGTATTGCCGGGATCCAATTGCAGCAGACGATTTGTAAAATAGATAGCGTTGTTTTCCGGGGGGGCAATGTATTTTTCCTGGCGATAACAGGTTATGGCATTTTTCAACAGATCCTGGATGTTTTCTTCGCCCTCCACCTCTTTAACAGGTTGATGTAAGAGCTGGGTTTCGATTTTGCTAATTCGCTCACGAACCAGGGTAATAGACAAATTGTCCGGAAACTCCGCGGCGAACTGGTGATAGAGCGTTAGTGCCGCTTGATAATTTTCATCGCTGTAATGCTGTTCTGCTTTCACAAACAGCTGGTTACTCACCTTTCCCTGGTGTGCCTGAAAATATGCCCATCCAGCCCAACTCACGACAATGCCGCATGCAATCAAACAACCTGCAAGAATGATTTTCCCTGCGCGCCACATTGTGTGCTCACCCTGCTGAAACCCGTTCATACATCCTCCTCATAAATAAGGCTGCTAGCTAATTGACTTGCAAATTTGACCGGGATTCCTGGCAGAAGGTTGGTTATGAGATCGAAGAACACAATTCATTCGAACAGATCTGTGGCAAACCCAAAGCGAAGGACACCCTTCGACGCGACGATCGCCGCATCTGAAAAGTCAATTTCACAAGATCGTGTTCGAGTCCCCGACTACCCGTTTTCAGGAAGTCACTCCGGTTGTGGTGACGCTCGGCCGAAGACGCTTTGCCGAGTCCCGGGTGCCGGGGTATAAAAAATGTAATACTATTCAGGTGTGGTTTCGGTAAGCGCTCAACAAAGTCACTTGCCGATAATCAGACAACCGGTAATGCCGGCGCCCTCCTTAAATCAATCCATCATTCGCGATAGATTTATGTAAAAATAGAACGTATTTGCGGGGTCTGACGTTGTGCCGGTACGCACGGATTGGGGTCAGGCTTTTTTGAATTGACTACATTTTTGGAATTTTTAATAGGATGCCAGAAGACATGTAGATTTTATCCTACAAAAAGTCAACAATAAACTACGCACATTTTGATGGCAAGCTTACAACAAATCCCTGTCTAATGAAATAAGTTGTATTCACAATGACTTGAATAGCTTCGCTTTTTCATTCTGTAATCTCTACTCAATTTTCTACTTTAGCATCTTCAGCAATCAGTTCTGTCACAATGTAGTTCTTTACGCAGTCTTGTAATACGCAGTGTTATCAACGTTTGCTATTTGACAAATAGTTTGTCATTCCCGCAGACGCCGCACTTGTGTTGCGGGAATGACAAACGCCGATTTCAGACCGGTCATTCAGGCTGGCTGCTACTTTTTCATTGGTGAAATTCCTCCTCCCAATGCCGCAGGGACCCCGTTGACACTTGCTGTTTGCGGGGTTCTTTTATTTGTTTACTCACCGCAATTCTTTTCTTATGATACAGAGCAGAAATTTTGAGGGACATTGCCGCCTCACTTGTATTTTGAAGACAGGCTGTATCCTGTTTCATCCTTCACGCGACGTACCCGCCGTTAGTGTTGATCTCACTTAGAACCAGGGGGAAAATCATGCACCAATACTTCCGCTTTTTGACATATTTTTTGCTGATTCTGTTTACCACTTCCGTCACCATACAGGCAAAGGCAAGTGGCAAATCAGGCAATGTTAGCATTTCTGAGCAAGACCGCCATTATTCGCCAAACATCGTGGTAATAAAATTGCGAAACGGCATGCACGTGGGCGAACAGGCAAGCGCCACCGGCTTTCCGGCCCTTGACAATCAGCTGCAGGGCATCGGCCTTGAAGCAATCAGGCAGGTGCTTCCCGGCAGCCACAAGTCGGCCAAACTCAATAGAAGTGTGGCGATTGAGAGCATCTACAATATCACCTACAGCAAGGATATTTCCCCGCTGCTTGTGGCCGAAATGCTGCGACAGTTGCCGGAAATTGAATATGCAGAGGCAAAACGCATCCACTATCCGGACGCCATTCCCAATGATCCCGAATACAGCAATATGGCCCAGTTTAGCCAGGTCATGGCTGAAGCGGCCTGGGATATCGTCAAGGGAGAAGACGGTGAAGTGGTCATCGGCGTTGTAGATGGCGGTACCGATTGGGACCATGCAGACCTGATTAACAATATCTGGTCAAATCCGGGCGAAATTGCCGGCAACGGTATTGATGATGACAATAACGGGTACATTGATGATATTCGCGGCTGGAACTTTGCAAACAACAGCAACGACCCCACCGGATTACCTGCTACGCCAAGCAGTGCACGCCACGGTACTCACGTCGCCGGCATTGCAGGCGCCGCGACAAACAATAGCACCGGCGTTGCCAGCATGAGCTGGAACTGCCGCATTCTGCCTGTTTGTGTAGCCAGTCCAACCAGGGACGGCTCTTATGTGAATGCATACGACGGCATTGCCTATGCCGCTGCCAATGGTGCAGATATCATTAACTGCAGCTGGGGTGGCGGTGGTACCGGAAGCTCATTTGAAGAAGATATCATTCAGTTTGCCCTGGACAATGGCGCCCTGGTAATTGCCTCCGCCGGTAATGGCGGCGATGATCAGATCGGCGACAACAACGATGTGATTCCCCACTTTCCTTCCGGTTATCGCGGCGTATTGTCAGTTGGTGCGACCGGAAAAACCAGTGACGTGCGTCGGGGATTCTCCAACTTTGGTGTCACCACAGACGTCTATGCACCCGGCTCCGCGATTCTGAGCACCAACAACGGCGGCAGCTACGTTACCCTCTCCGGCACCTCGATGTCTTCCCCGATGGCTGCCGCACTTGCCGGACTGATCAAAACGCAGAATCCGGGATTCACCCCGGAAGAAGTTCGCGAACAAATTCGCAGCAGTTCTGACCCTATTGAGTCTGTAAATCCCGGCCTTAGCGGCTTGTTAGGAAAAGGTCGCATTAATGCCTTAAGGGCCCTGACGGAATTCGACAATCCATCTATTCGAATTACCGGCATTGCTATCTCCGATGGCGGTGGTGATGGCGTCATCAATCAAAGCGAAACCATCGATGTTGAGATTACGGTAACCAACTACCTGGCCAATGCCAGCAACGTAACGATTACGCTGGTGGAATCTGAAGTCGATGTCACCGTGGTGACGGCCAGTGCAACAATCAGCTCAATGTCGCCCAATGCTGTGCAAACTGTTGTCTTGCAATTTGACGTCTCCGCAACTGCGGAAGATGGCGAACTGCTGAGCTTCTATACGGATATCAGCGCTGATAACTACAGCGATCGCGATTTCTTCACGCTGACGGTTAACCCGCCGCAATTTGTGGATCTCACTACGCCCTCAGTTACCACCTCTTTAACGAGCGATGGAAATATCGGCTTCACAGGTTTCGCCGGTACCGATGGCTCCGGTTTTGTTCATGACGGCAATAACTACCTGTTTGAGGGCGGCCTGATGATGGGCACGAGCTCCACTTTTGTTTCCGATTGTATTCGCGGCCCCGACGGTTCCAATCAGGATGAAGACTTCCGCCCGGCTGCCGGTGAGATCATCAATATTACCAGTCCCGGAGAGTTTGCCAGCACCGAGGCCTCGCTGCTGATGGTCGATTCTGCTGCAGCGAACCCGTTAGGACTGACCGTATTCCAGGAGGTCTTCGCAGACGATCGCCCGGGCAACGAGGACTTCGTCATTTTCAAGTACACCATTCAGAATAACGACGTATCGGATTTACCCGGCGTCTACGTTGGTCTGTTTTTCGACTGGGACATCAACGGCAACGCCAATGATGACGTTCGCTTTTCGAGCGGACGGCGCCACATCTATGCCGCCGATGATATTGCAGCGCCATCTCGCATCGCGGCCACCCGCCTGTTAACCAGCAATGGCAACCTGAACGTCCGCGCTGTGCATAATCCCAATGAAATCTACGACGGGTTCACCGATCTTGAGAAATTCAGCTGGTTGAGCGGTGGACTGCAAACCCAGACCCTGGATAATATCGACATCTCGACCTTGATATCAGAAGGCCCGCTGACAGTACCCGGTAACGGCACCATTGAAGTGGCTTTTGCCGTAATGGGCGCCACCGACCTGACAGAATTGAATACGACCTCCGATGCTGCCCAGGAATTTTACGACAATCCGCCGATTGCCATTTACACCGATGACGCAGCGATCGTTGATCAATTTGGATTGGCGCAGAATTATCCCAATCCTTTTAATCCGCAAACCAGTATCTCGTACAGCATTCCTGCAACAGGCGACGTTGCCGTAGATGTATTCAACGCTCTCGGTCAAAAAGTGCGCACGCTGGTCAGGGAATCGCAAACAGCCGGCCAGCATACGGTTCAGTGGAATGGGTTGGATGATCTTGGCAACCCGGTTGCCAGCGGTATCTATCTGTACCGCTTGAAGCTGGATAGGAAAGTGGATTTGAAGAAGATGATATTGATACGGTAAGTTCACGGCGTTCACGCCGGCGCTGCGCGCGTCAGGGCCTATGGCCCGTTAATTGGCTGAGTCAAGTAACAATTTAACTTGTTGCGCGGCTCCGCCGCGTGGCGTCTTGCATGATATATTGCGCGAGCTGCCGTAAAGAAGCACATCCCCCTGTTTCCTCCTACGAAGGGGACACAGGGGGATGTGCATTTCAAGTGGAATTGAGAGGGAGCTGCCGTAAATGCTAGTGCCAGTCGTTCATGGCAAAATCACGGCGGCGATCCATTAACTTGCGCAACTCGCCACGGCTCATTTCGAAATCAAAACTGACGCTCTTGTTTTCTGTTTGGATATCAAGCTTATTGAGGATATCGACCATTTCGCGATCGCTGCTTGCAGAAAACTTGGCGGCAGCAACGGCTCCCTTAATGGCATCATGGAACAATTCCGCCTTCTCGGAATTGACAAAGTGTCCTTGACCAGCCATGCGAATTTCACGGGTTAAATCCATGGAAAAGTCAACATGTTCAACTGAACGCAGGGCCTCGAGATTCCCCATCTGAATATCATTGCGCACATCGTCAACCAGTTCATCAATCACATCGCCGGTCCGCAAGGTCATCCAGACACCGTCGCGATATTTAACATGATCCATTTGTGCTTGCAGGGCGGAAGACAGCGTGGCATTGCCCTTTGCATGATTGTCCAGCCAGCTTTTCAGCATCGGCTTGCTGCCAACTGCAACCAGGTTCTTGCCAACAAAACTCAGACCTTTATCTCCGTTGCCCGCTGAATAAATGATATAATCCTGATATGCCTCCTGACGCAATTCGCTCTCTCCCTCGTGCTCTGCTATCTTTTGCTTGGCGTAATTGACGATTTTGTCACCGTCGAACCGGCCCTTTACGAGCATCAGCACCGCCTCATTGTTGCGTGGTGTCACCGGATCAAATCCCATGAAGACCTCATCAATATCGCGACGGAAATCAAAGCCGGTTGATTCTACCAGCTCACGAAATTCATCATTTTCATTGATGTGCACTTCCATCGAATCGGTGATCATCTCATAGAACATGCTTTTGCGCAACTGGTCCATATTTACATAAGCCAGGCCATTCACTGAGGCCGGCATCTGGCTGAACTGTTTTGCGACCTCACTGCTAACACCTTCACCGCCACTATTGCTGCAATACATAAACAAGGCGCAGGCGGCCAATATCAGGGATGTTAAATACAATCTTCTTTTCATCAAGCTCTCCTTCCGGGAATAAAGCGGCCATTCCGGCCGCCAGGTATTGTTATCTTGCTACAAAAATCAAAAGTTCTTCCTGGCAAAAATCAAATTCGAGCATACCAGCATCAGCATACCAAATCCTAATGAGGTCCACAGCGGCAGCCAGGAGGATATTTCTACGCCGCGCACCAGGTTTTCCGTAATCTGTCCAAGCTCGGCAGTTTTTGGCAAAAAGTGATAGATACCATCCAGCAGATAGCCATAGAACTTACTGGATAGCAGTGCATAGATCTGATCGCGCTGAATAAGCGCCGGACTGAAAAAGAGGATCAGATAGGTTATCATCAAGGCAAATGGTCCGCTTTTCACCATAACGCTTAAGAATGTCATCAACGCAAACAGAATCGCAAAGGTCAGGACAATCATAAACCCTGAAAGCAGGAATCCACCGTTCCAGATGCCGGTTTTCAAGGAGAGGATAAGCCAGGACCCGACAACGAGATAGAAAACATTAAAAGCAACGATGGCAACCGCACCGAGATAGCGGCCTGTCAGGATCTGCCAGCGGCTTAGCGGCTTGGATATCATTAGATCGATATTTCCCTTGTCGAGGAAACTTGGTATCAGGCTACTGGTGGCAAACAGCGCCATGAACAGCCCGGCAGTAAACAAGGCGACGGCAACAGCCGACTCGGCAATACGAATAAATCGCTCCAGCTCCACCACCTCGCCGGTATCCTGCCCCATGATTGAGAGAGCGGCTTCCGCGCCATCAACGATGTCGAGGTTCAATGCAAAGAGAAATACCAAATGAACCAGCGTCGAGATCGCCATGAAGGCAATAAAGGTTTTCTTGGCAAAGGACTCGCGAAAAGTAAGTTGAATAATGGCCAGGATTTTCATGCCGGCACCTCTGCTTTCTCTTCAATCACATCAATGAAGAAGTCTTCCAGTGAAATCTTGCGCGGAATAATACCGGTGATTAACACTTCCTGCTGACGGAGCCGGTCGATCACGTAATTGAGCTGCGCATCATCGCTAACGGACACCAGGTACTGCGATTCCTGTTCGCTGATCGACATTCCTTGCTCCAGACAGATAGCCTTCAGTATTTCCGCGGATCCTTCGATTTGAAGCAGATATTGCTGCTTAACGGAAATCAGCTCCTCCACGGAGCCGGTGCGCACCAGGCGGCCTTTCTTCATAATGGCAACTTCATCCGAAACGCGTTCAACTTCTGATAAGAGGTGTGAATTCAAAAAGATCGTCTTGCCGCGATCCCGCAGCCCTTCGAGGATCTCCCTGATTTGGCGACGGCCTACCGGATCGATACCATCTGTCGGCTCATCAAGAAAGAGCAGATCCGGTTCGCTGATCATTGCCTGCGCCAGGCCAGTGCGCTGAAGCATCCCCTTCGAAAATTTACGGATTTTAGTATCGCCCCATCCACTCAGGTTGACGAGCTCAAGCAGTTGCGGAATACGCTCGTTCAGAGCCGCTTTATCCATGCCGTTCATCTTGCCGTAATAGTACAACACCTGATTGGCTGTCAGGAATTCGGGAAAACGGTGGTTTTCGGCGAGGTAGCCAACGCGGCTGTGCACGTGATGATTGGAAATATCTTCACCAAATAAGGTAGCTGTGCCACGCGTTGGGAAGGCAATGCCTAGTAATAATTTGATGAGTGTGGTTTTTCCGGCGCCGTTAGGTCCCAGCAGGCTGAAGATACGTCCGGGCGCAACGGATAAGGTAAAATCCTGCAGGGCAATAATACTGCCCCGCTGGTAATGTTTGGTAAGACCTTTTGTTTCAATTGCTTTCACAATTCCCCCTTCTTGGTATAGCGAACTATACGGGGGGTATTGAGAGATTGTTTCCGCTCGCGTCAGCCGCCGATGAGATCCGCAGGGTTTTCCTTTGGCTCCGGCATTACCGCTAATCCGAGCGAGGCTTCCACGGTCTCTGTCAGCACCGCAAAGCGCGCCAGAATCCGCTGCCTCAGTGAAAAGAAATTTGTGAATACATCATCGAACGCCTGACCAATCTGGGCAGGTTCTTCAACATCCGGTAGCTTCTCCAGCAGGAAGTGACCAACGGACATGTCTTCACGAGCATGCTGAAATGGATATAAGGTTGTAGCGAGGTTCTCACGGATCGTCGATAGCTGTTCATGCGATTTGGCAATCAACTTCTCGAGCTTGGCAACGAGTTTCGTATTGTCCGAATGGCTTTGAAGATTCATAAACATAACATTCAGCAGGCTAAACGAAACCATCAATTTCAAGACCTGCGAATTTTGCTCCGCTAAAGTTTTATGCACAGAAAGTAGCTGTTGGTATTCACGATGCATCGCCGCCCAGTCATTGTCTGCCGGTAATTGCTCCGGCCTCTCCAGCAGCTTGAGCACTACTGCCATGCGCATGCTGCACTTATCGACATACGGCTTTATAGCGGCCTTATTGTCGGCAATTTCCTTGTTGACCTCAGCCAACGCTTCTTCAGCAGCTGCGGTGGAAGATTTCCTGAGATGAAATTCCTTCGCCTTAAGACGCATGCCGCATTCCAGCAGCATCATTCCTTGCAAAATGACAGCCCGCTTTTCTGCCAACTGCTCGTATTTGTCTACCAGCGGCACCATGTCATCGCGTTCCTCAACCAGCTCCGTGCGCAATTTCTCAAGCTTGGCGGCAAAATCACTCAAATTGACGTTGAGTTCTTTCGGATAGACCGGCGGTTTTATCGGGTATTCTACAATCCCAATACCGCGCTGCATACGATAGAAAGCCTTGTTGTCTTCACGGCGGCCATCTTGCTGGGTTAGGATATCCGTTGTTGAAACCAATGTGTCTGCGGAAAACTGGTCCTGCAACACATCGGTATAATACTTTTCCGTGGCTTGCTTTGCGAGGGCTTCGAAATCGGAAAAAAGCGTGGTCGCCGGTGTATCATTGTGAAAGATTCCCGGGGCATTCTCTGCATGGGCCTGCGCCAGGCGATCCTTATCGCAGGGATGGGTGTCAAAAATGCCGGTCTTTTCAGTTTCGATTGTCGCAAGGGCATGGTCAGCCAATTCGGGCGGCAGGTTCTCAGCATGACTAACGATCAGCGCCGGCACATTGTCCGGCAGCTTGCCTTCACTGAAGGCATCACCGAGATCATTTTGCGACGTAAATGAACCATAGCCCAGGCGGCGCAGCTGATGAAGCGTAGAGACAAAAGCCTTACTGCCTGCAAAGCGAATCTCGTAGCGATCAGCGTCGTATTCCATCTGACGCAGCATGAAGCCGCTGATGACATTACCGACCAGCATCATCAGCCAGAGGACTTTGCTGGTTAGCCACACGAAGAATTTTGCCAGCAAGGCCAGCATATAAAGTCGCCCGTCAAACTGAAAGAAGCGATTTTCCAACATGGAGTTCATCGCTTCTTTCTCGTTCGCCACTCGCGCAAACCAAAAGCTGATGGAGCGAATCAGGTAAGTCATGCGCATACCGGTTTTCTGCGCAAAATGTCCAAATTCATGGGCCAGCACGCCGGCCAATTGCTCAGTTGTCATGCCGGCAACCAGGGGCAGTCCGACCGTCAAGCAGAGATCCTGGCCAGCAAAACTCAATATGCCGCGATTGTAACTGGCAGATGCATTCACATCGCACATGATGTCAATTTTCTTGGGAATTGGCGCCCCGACCGAGCGGCAGATATTTTCGACGAAGGCAAAGAAACGAGGCTCTTTCTTCGGATCGAGGACGATGTTGTCAGGATACTTTTGTAAGCGCGTAAAGAGGGGCTTGATCATAAAGATCACCAGGATCACACCAACAACCAGCGGTGCGATATAGACCAGCAAACGGCCAAAACTGGGACCGCCGCGTCCGCTTATGAAGTCAAGATTGGCCACTGCATGATACCCTGTCAGCGCACCGACGCCGAAAATCATGGCAATATAGATGAGCGGCAGTATCAGCATGCCAATCGCCACCAGCACAATTCCGGCGCGATAGAGCAGCGGTGTTTCCACAGATTCCAGTTTGGTGATATGCTGCTTTGTTTCTGATGCGAGGCGACCATCAACCTGGCCGCGCAAAACCTCTTGCGGATGTTCCATATGACTCCCTACCTAATCCTGTCCAACTTATACAGATCATTTCCTATACTATTAGCAACTTCTCCAATAATTCTGAATTCACACGTCATCCGGAAAAACTCCAACCTGCCTTCATGCAAATTTTTCAGAAAAAGAGACACTAACCTGTATAAATTATCAATCCTGAGCTCTAAGGTCGGCTATACGTCACAAAATAAAGAAGCGGGAATTGGAGAGTGGTGGTTGATACTTAATGCTGGATGCTGGATGCTGGTTACATCCCCCTGAATCCCCTTCGAAGGGGGACACAGGGGGATGTAACCCAATATTCCTTTTTGCTGAAAGGGAGTCTGCTACACGAACCAGGTAGCTACACCCGAGCCCGTACTCCCATCATCACCGGTCGCTCCGGTCGCAGGGTGGCGCCCATTTTTGGGTGAATAACGTTATCGTTGACAGGAAGAAGCCGATATTTTTGGATGATTCGCACCAGGGTCAAGACACCTTCCAGCATCGCAAAGTGGTTGCCAATGCATTGCCTTGGACCCCCGCCAAAGGGCATAAAGGCAAAGCGATGGCGCTTCTCGCTCCGATCAATAAAGCGCTCCGGATCAAATTTTTGCGGTTGCGGCCAAAAGTTTGGATGACGCTGAACATAAAATGGCGGCACGATGACAATCTCACCGCGTTTGATTAAACGTCCGCCGATAGCATCATCTTTTAAAGCGCGTCGGCTGAACATATAGGCGGAAGGATATAAGCGCAGCGATTCGGAGAGTACCGCATACGTATAGGGCAGATGATGCACATCTTCAATCTGCGGCATTCTTCCCTTGAGCTGTTGATCGATTTCAGCTGCCAGCCTGTCCATTGACTGCGGATGCCTCGCAAGCAGATAATGCGCCCAGGTCATCATATTGGCGGTCGTCTCATGGCCAGCCAGCATAAATGTAACCACCTCATCTCGCAGTTGCTTGTCGGTCATGGCTTGCCCGCTTTCCTCGTCACGGGCAATGATCAGCATTTCCAAGACATCATTGTGTTTGCCGATTTCCGTGCGGCGTTTTTCGATAATTCGCTGCACAATTTTCCGTAATTTGAAAATCGCCGCGACAGATTGTCTATTATTGCGATTGGCAATTAGCAGCATGGTGCGCACGGGATGCTCAACAAAATCTTCGAAGGTGCGTCCCAGCGCCTGAACCGCCTCACCCACCACCGGTGCATCAGTATCCAGATCGATACTAAACAGACTTTCACCGGCAATTGACAAGGTCACCCGGGTCATCTCGATACCGACATCAAATGGCGTTTGCTGCTCCGCATACGCGGCGTAGCGTCTCATCAAACCACCAATTGAGGCATTCATGGTTGCTGTGAGCTGGTCAATTTGCTTACGATGAAAAGCGGGCTGTGCCAATCTTCGTTGACGAAGCCAAAATGCTCCGTCGCTGGTGAACAAGCCATTGCCCAGCACCAATCGCGAAAAAATAAAGGCAGGGGTCGCCTTGTCGTAGTTCTGATTGTTGTCTACCAGCACGTGTTTCACAAAATCAGGGTGATTCAAGAGGTGAGTAGTCTTCAATCCAAGCTGAACGGTATGAAAATCCCCAATCAAATCATACATTTGATCAAAATACTGTGGATTTAATAATTCTTTTATCGTTATCTTTGAAGTAGTCACTTGTGCCATATTTCACAATAAAATGGAATAGCATGCAAATCAATGGCGGAAAAAATTGCTGCCAGTTCGTCCCCCCTCTATCTCTCCCGAGGGGAGATAGAGGGGGGATGGATCCTAAGCTACCATCAAGGGCAGCTACGAGTAAAGTTTTGCGTCTTTCCTGACGTCTATCTATAGTAGTAGCAGTAGATTCGATTTCGTTTCACCACCCTGTTTCTTGTATCAACGTATTAGCTTTTCCACCCAACCAATATCGATTAAATATAGAGGAGAATGAGTATGGCGAAGCCTGAAATCAATCAAAAAGCCCCATTTGTCATCGAGTGTGAACCCGGTGAATATTGGTGGTGTGCCTGCGGCAAATCAGAGAATCAGCCCTGGTGCGATGGCTCCCATGAAGGCACCGGTATAGAACCGATTCATACGGTCGTTGAAGAAAAGCGCCGCTATGCCTGGTGTGGCTGCAAGCATTCAGGTAAGAATCCCTTCTGCGATGGATCGCATAAGAAGCTGTAAGATCTCGTGCGCAGCTCTGCTGCGCACGTTAATCGTTACTACATACATATCAAGGTGTGCAGCGGAGCTGCACACCAGATCCAAAATTCGGAGCTAATATGTCAAAACACCTACCTTCCGGCGTCACTATTTCCGGCGAAATGAAGCCAGGTTATGATGAGATTCTTACCCTCGAGGCCCTGGAATTCCTGGCCGGCCTTCATCGTGAATTCAACACTCGTCGACTGGCCTTGCTTGAGGATCGCCTTGAACGTCAGTCACAAATGGATAGCGGTCAGCTCCCCGATTTCCTGGAAGAAACACGTCATATTCGTGAGGATGATGATTGGCAAGTAGGTGCTATACCGGATGCACTGCAAATGCGCAGGGTTGAAATTACCGGCCCGATTGAGCGAAAGATGATGATTAATGCCCTGAATTCCGGTGCGGATGTCTTCATGGCCGATTGTGAGGACGCCAACTCACCAACCTGGGCAAATATTATTGATGGACAAATCAATTTGCGCGATGCCGTGAATCGCAGCATCTATATGCGTAATGAAAAAGGCAAAGAATACAAACTCGAAGACAAGATCGCTACCCTGCTGGTTCGTCCACGCGGTTGGCATTTGGAAGAAAAACATATCATGGTTGACAGCGAAGCTATCAGCGGCTCCCTGGTAGATTTTGGACTTTATTTTTTTCATAATGCGAAAGAGCTACTTAGCCGCGGCCGCGGCCCATACTATTATCTCCCCAAGCTTGAAAGCCATAAGGAAGCGCGCCTCTGGAACAACGTCTTTCGCAAAGCACAGGCGGATCTCGGCATTGAGAACGGCACCATCAAAGTAACAGTGCTGATTGAAACAATTATGGCCGCCTTTGAAATGGAAGAGATTCTCTACGAATTGCGTGATCACATTGTTGGCTTTAACGCCGGACGCTGGGATTACATCTTCAGCGTGATCAAACGATTTCGGCGCCTGGATGGCTTCCTCCTGCCGGATCGCAAACATATCGGCATGACCGCTCCATTTATGCGGGCTTACACGGAGCTTCTGGTCAAATCCTGTCACAAACGTGGTGCCC
Source organism: Calditrichia bacterium (assembly GCA_028284445.1). Taxonomy (GTDB): domain Bacteria; phylum Calditrichota; class Calditrichia; order RBG-13-44-9; family J075; genus JANQRS01. The sequence continues at coordinate 98,099 of JANQRS010000002.1, read as the reverse complement.
ATGCCATCGGCGGTATGGCGGCGTTTATTCCCAGTCGTCGTGACGAAGAGGTAAATCGCCATGCATTCGCGAAGGTTCGTGAAGACAAGGAACGGGAAGCAAATGATGGCTTCGATGGCACCTGGGTCGCACACCCGGATCTGGTGGCGGTTGCCCGGGAAGAGCTTGGAAAGGTCATTGGCGATGCGCCGCATCAGAAACATCGCTTGCGGGACGAAGTATCCATCCATGCAGTCGACTTAATGAATTTCAAGATCCCCAGTGCCGGTATCACCGAAGCCGGACTGCGATTGAACATCAATGTGGCCTTGCTCTATATCGAATCCTGGTTGCGTGGGATCGGTGCTGTCGGCATTTACAATCTAATGGAAGATGCGGCAACGGCAGAAATTTCCCGCGCACAAATCTGGCAATGGATTCAGAATCCGGCAGCAAAACTGGAGGATGGGCGTGAGATTACGGCAGCCCTTTACCGGTCACTGGTTCCGGAGGAGATGCAAAAGATCCGCGAGATGATCGGTGAAGATCGTTTTGCAGGCGGCAAGTTTGGTATTGCTGCAAAACTCCTGGAAGAGTTGGTCACCAGTGACGATTTCGCGGAATTCCTGACGCTGGGAGCGTACGAGTATCTGTAGGGATGAGGTGCTTGATGCTTGATGCTTGATGCTTGATGCTTGAATTTAGCCATAGAGAAAGACTAGAATGATGAGCTACATCCCCCTGTGTTCCCCTTCGAATGGAGATTTAGGGGGATGTGAAGTGGCACCACTTATTTGAATGCACTTAGCGCAACAGCGTCATGCGTCGAGTCTCCAGAAATTGCCCGCTCTTCATGCGATAAAAATAGATGCCGCTTGCCAGATGCCCGGAGTCAAATTGCAAAGAATAAAACCCGGCTGCCTGCCTTTCCTTAATCAAAACCGCCACTTCCTGCCCCAGCAAGTTGTATATGCGAATATCAACCTCTTCTGCGTTTGGTAATCCGTAGCGGATAGTAGTAGTCGGATTAAAGGGATTTGGGAAGTTTTGATCGATAAAGAATGTTTCCGGTAATTTCCCGGATGTTACATCATCTATTGCCAAGCCGCGCAAGATTTCTACAAATATTGAATCTTCAGCACCAGCGCCGGCTTCATCAAATACCGCTATATTTAACCAGGTAGTAAATGAACCCGTTTGCGGATCCTGATTGGCCATAAGGTGTAGCTCACCACTGGAAGAATCGTAGGTTGCGGTCAGAAATGTATCTGCCGGCTCGATGTGGAATGTAAGCAAGTTATCCGGTGATTCCGCATCTTCAACAAAATCCCATAAGTTGATATCATATGAAACATCTGCCTCAAAGCGGATCGAATCCGGTAAGTCGGTAAAAACAGGCTCGGTGTTGTGGGTCCCTCTTAACAGAATCCGCTTAAGCGGATTTCGTGGATCGTTAGAGAACACTTGTATTTCAGTTTCATACAAATCCTCGGCAACGGGCCGAAATTCGACATCTATACTACCGCTTTCGAGACTCGATAAGCTGTCAAAAGTGAGAAGGGCGCTAAATACGCTGTCGGAGGAAAGGCTAATTGAATCGACGATAAGGGTTTCCATACCCAGATTTGTGACAGCAATTTGAGAAATCAGTGTATCCCCGATACACTCCGCTCCCAAATCAATAACCACCCCATCGATAAAAATGGCTGGTTCAATTGTTTCATTCAGGTAGAGGCGCAAGGCATCGTTACTATTGCTGACGAAATCCATGTCGCCATCATTATCAAAATCGGCAACGCAGATTCTTTCCGGTGAATTGGGTGCAGTTATTGCTGCGGACTGCGCAAATTTCCCCTGGCCATCGTTAGAATAGATGCGAATCCGCGCTCCGGGACTTTCGGCAAAGATGAGATCGAGATCCCGATCTCCATCAAAGTCAGCACCATCGATAACATCCGCTCCGGCAGGCAAAAGATATGTGGTATCAGCAGTAAATATACCATTGTCGTTCCGAATAATTTCGAATCTGCTGGCGTCGCTAATAACGGGTATCAAATCAATATCGCCATCCCCTTCAATATCGCCGCCAACCATTGTCCAGGCACCGTTGCCCACTGCAATTGTGTTGACATTGCTAAAAGCGCCGCTACCATCATTTTCCAGAATAGAGAGGTTAGCGCTTTGTAAATTACCGGTGGCGCCATCGAGGTCGCCATCACCGTCAAAATCGCCCGTCACAAGCGAAGCAGCTTCTTCTCCGACCGTTATGGTATTTCCCTGGACAAATCCTCCCTGACCATCATTAATAAAAACATCAAAAATCATCGCGCCGAAGCCGGACATTGTCAGATCGAGATCACCATCACCGTCCACATCGTTGGCACCCAGTCCCCAGGGTTCGTAGGTTAATTGCAACGTATCGCTGGCCAAGAAACCACCGAAACCATCGTTCATCATAATAAAAAGGAAATCAGGCCCATCATTATGTCCAACAATCAGGTCCTGGGCACCATCACCATTAAGATCACCCGCAGCAATCGCCACCGGCACCAGACCAATGCCATATGCACCTGCTCTGCTAAAAGCCGCTGATCCATCATTAACAAATACCAGCAAGCTATCGGGAAATGTGGTTCCTTTGCTGCCGACAAGATCCAGATCGCCATCCGCATCGACATCGACCGCAGTTGGAGAACCCATGTTTTCGGCGACTTCCACAGCCGATGCAAAAACTGCGCTACCGGAATATGCAGCTATTGTAAAACGCCAGATAAAGGGATCAGGCATTAAATTGCCTGATAAATCCGCCACCTTTGAAGTGACTGTAATGGTTACTTCTTCACCGGGAAAAAAGTCGCGCCCAATCTCAAGGAAAGCGGTCTGCTGAGCCGCATCATATTCGATTGATGCAAAGCGCCTTCCGCTTACTCCGCCACTAATCGTGATGCTGCTATCTGATAGTGATGCACTGTTTATTGCAGAATTAAATGCAATGGAAATTGCCGGATTTTTCCAGGCATCATAACTATTCGGCTTCGGAGAGACATCGGTCACCCAATGTTGCGAAAACATCGGTGAGGCCATCAGTACTATCAGAATCAATAAGAAAAAAGACCGTCCACTCATCATCAAACTCCATAAATACGCTGGCCATCGATTGGCCGTTTGTCTACAAACAAATTCCATTTTCGTGTTATATTTTAATATTAGCGCTTTTTGCTAAAATTCTGATTAAAGCTGGGAAATTCATGGAGAGGCCATGTCGCACTCACTTAAGAGCGAATATTTTAGAAATCAATCGACCAGTTTCCAGCCTGTATCACCTTTCCTGTCGAATTCATTGTACAATATACATCATCATACATGATTGAGCCTTGTTCTGTCGTAATCATCCATTTATATTCAGAACAACATGCTACTTTTGATTCAAGGCTTTTATTGCCGAGGTAATCCAAGTTAACCCGTTCCAGCGGCACACCCCCTCCAACGGGATCACATTTATATCACAGGAGGATAAATGAAATACAGACCCGATTCGAATTTTTCCAAAGATGCCTATTTTAACTCTCTGGATCAATATCGCGCGGAATATGAACGCTCGATTGCTGACCCGGAGGCCTTTTGGAGCGAAAAGGCCGAACGCTTAACCTGGTTTAAAAAATGGGATCAGGTTCGTGAGTATGATTTCGTTAACGCTAATATCTCCTGGTTTAAAGGCGGGAAGATTAATGCAAGTTACAACTGTCTGGACCGCCATGTTGAGGCCGGCCAGGGAGATAAAACGGCCATCATCTGGGAAGGAAATGATCCGAATGAATCGAAGACGTTCACTTATGCAGACGTGCTGACGGAAGTGAAGAAGTTCGCAAACGTTCTCAAGGACAATGGTATTGAAAAAGGGGACCGCGTTTGTATCTACATGCAAATGATCCCGGAACTGGCCTTTGCCATGCTCGCTTGTGCGCGCATCGGCGCAGTTCACTCCATCGTTTTCGGGGCCTTTAGCGCTGATTCGCTTCGTGATCGCATCAATGATTCTTCCTGTAAAATTCTTCTGACACAAGATACTGCCATGCGTGGTGTCAAACGCGACATCGCCATGAAGGCCAATGCCGACAAAGCCGTTGAAGATTGCCCGTCCATTGAAAAAGTGGTGGTTGTGCAACGCACCGGCGAAAACGTCAATATGCAGGATGGCCGTGATCTGTGGTGGCATGAAGAAATGGCAAGAGCCAGTGATGATTGTCCGGCAGCCGAGCTCGATGCCGAAGATCCGCTGTTTATTCTCTACACCTCCGGATCAACCGGTAAGCCGAAAGGTGTATTGCACACCAACGGTGGCTATCTGCTATATACCTCCTATACCCACGAAGTGGTATTCGATTATAAGGAAGACGATGTCTATTGGTGCACAGCCGATATTGGCTGGATTACCGGTCATTCATACATCATTTATGGCCCGATGGCCAATCGCGCTATTACCATGATGTATGAAGGCGTACCGAATTATCCGGACTTTGGCCGCTTCTGGCAGATTGTCGAGAAGCATAAGGTCAATCAGTTCTATACTGCACCGACTGCCATTCGCGCCTTGATGAAGCAAGGTGATAAGTGGCCGGAAGGCTACGACCTGTCATCGCTGAAACTATTGGGTACAGTTGGCGAGCCGATTAAGGAGCCCGAGTGGGTCTGGTATCACAAAGTAATCGGTCAGGAAAGCTGCCCTATTATCGATACCTGGTGGCAGACTGAAACCGGCGGTATGTTGATAACTCCCCTGCCGGGTGCAACCCCTACAAAACCAGGCTCGGCTACCTTGCCTTTCTTTGGCGTAGAACCGGTGTTACTTGACGAACAAGGTAACGAGTTGGAAGGCGCAACCCAGGGCTATCTGGCTATCAAGCATGCCTGGCCGTCTTTGATGCGCACCGTTTATGGTGATCACGCGCGCTTTAAGGACGTTTATTTTGCCCGCTTTCCCGGGTATTACTTTACCGGCGACGGCGCCAAGCGCGATGAAGACGGGTATTTCTGGATTACCGGTCGCGTTGATGACGTTCTAAACGTTTCCGGGCATCGTATTGGTACGGCTGAAGTGGAAGGCGCTTGCGGGAAGGCCAATGGCGTTGCTGAAGCAGCGGTGGTCGGTTATCCGCATGATATCAAAGGTGAAGCAATCTATGCCTTTGTGACCCTGATGAACGGCGTAGAAGTCAATGAAGACGTGGAAAAAGGCATCAAGGCATCAGTGCGGGAAATTATTGGACCGCATGCCACACCGGAAAAGATCCAATTCACGCCGGCACTGCCGAAAACCCGCTCCGGTAAAATCATGCGTCGTATTCTGCGCAAGATCGCCGAGGGCGATATGGAGAACGTTGGTGATGTCTCCACATTGGCCGATCCAAGCGTGGTTGAAGCATTGATTAAGGGTGGGAAATAAGGACATTTAAGATTGAAGTATTGAAACATTGTTCGTGCGCGGCTTTGCCGCGCACGAACATAAAACTTTGAAATATGTCGATTATTTATGTTCCATAATTCGTCATTGTAGGTCGGCAATCAAGGTATTTGATCCGTTTAAAAGCAGTTCTTGCCTCAAGGAGCCCTCTGAGAGCAACAATTGTTCCTCACTACTTAAGACCATATTGTCTGTCACTACGTCCGCCATACTTGAGTTTAGCAAAAACTCGAGTCGATTCCGCATACGTTCAGAAGTAGATAAATGATGCACAAACTCGCGACCATGCTTGTTCAAGAAAACATCTAAATGATTCTCCGCAAGCCCAAGCTCGTTGGATAAAATCTGTCGAATCAGATGCTTTGAAAATGCCGGGAACACACGTTTTACTTCGTAGAAAACTTCATGAGAAGCGCTGACTTGTGTTTCACTGTCCAAGGTGGACATAATACGCAGATCCGTCGCTGCCGGTAACTCAACCTGCATGAGATTTCCGGCGTGAATAACACCCACTCCAAAATCGCTGGCATTAAACGCGGGATACCCCTTAATCTTCAAATCCTTGGGCTGACCATCAGGAATTACAATCGGAATCGCTTCATGACGCTTGATGCAGTCAATAAAGGCTTCAGGAATACGCCGTGTTTCACCATTGAACCTATCTCTTAAGGCATGCCAACCACCCCAGCGATTCAACCAACACGCAGCAATACCGGCAACTGTAGCAACGGCGTATGATGTACCGCTGCCACGACCAGTGCTATATTTTGTAATCGTTCTCCTGCCAATCCCTTTAAGCTTTGCAGTCGCCCTCCAAACATCCGTTCCCGGTGCGGTAACAACAACCTGCGGTCCCCTACAAGTGTCTCGCCATGGCCGGTAGTGAAAATCACAACCAGCGACAGCGACAACTCCAGGGATTGCGGCTGGATACATTACACGAGTTAACCAATTTTCCCGGGTCACAACATTGCCGGCTGCCGCACAAACGATGACTCCGGCATCAAGCGCTGCCAATACAGCTTCGTTCAGTGCAGCAGAATTAACCGGCCCACCGAGGCTCATTGAGATGACTTGGGCTCCACTACGAATCGCGTGCATAATACCTGCAGCAACTTCCGGTTGACTACCGGTCCGAAGAATCACGACCGATGGAGTTGAGCGAATCGGGATAATGGCAGCTTTTGGCGCTGTTCCGGTTATGCCAAATTCACCATCATGTTTCCCATTCTTTCCAACCGGACTGGCAATAACAGAGGCCGTATTTGTTCCATGACCAGCTTGCACCACCGGCAAAACATTTCGAAGTTTGTCTAGAAGGGAAGGATCCAGGCTATCCTCAGGCCACCGATCCTTATCCCACGTGTCGGCACCGAGATCAACACGCAAATTTGGCGCCAGTTCAGGGTGCCAAGTATAACCAGTGTCAATGTGTCCAATTAGCACTGCCTGCCCCTCCTTTCCTGCCTGCCAAGCCTCTTTTGCGTGAGTCTTTTCCAGTGACCATTCTGGAGATTTCTCTGTTTCTTTGACTTCATGATCTTGTGCCCCCCAGGTGCGGATAGAAGACAATACTTGAAAGTCGCTCTCCGACTCGCCTTCAGCATCTAAAACTGGCTCATCCGGTAATTGATAAATAGCCGGTTCTGCATATTCAACAAAGTTGGCCTCCAATATTTTATGAGTTATATCCCATGCCTGCTGCACTTCAATTCGTTCACCAGCCGGTGGACATACAGTATAAAATCTCTCGAGTCCAAGGAGAGGCGATATTGTCCAGCCCTCTACCAGCGATTCAATCAAAGATTGAACATCCTTCTCAGTAGCGTCTGATGAAATACGTAAAGTTATGCAGCTCACGCCTAGCCCAAGCTGATGTGGCGAGGATAAAGGTACATTGTTATTTTCCTCTGCTTCAACCAATATGCGCATTTCATTATTATTCTCTGTCATATCCTCTTCATCATCAATTCCTTCACTAGAATCGATGGTGTGGGGTTGCAGCATAATTAGATCATCTGCAAAACATTCAAAGAGCGCTGAAAGCAACTTTCGTCTGACAGATCGACTCACAATTGCCAGTTCGGGAGACCGTTTCAGAATTAATGCATCAGCTGTTGCTATATTTTTGTCTCTTAGCTCGACAAGTGTAAATTCATTTTGACCATAGCTTTGGGATAGCAACGTCAAGACTCTGCGTGCCGTCATCAGTAGCGTTTCGAAAGTATTTACCGTAATTCCATTGATTTTCTTGTCTGCCTTCATAGTCGAGTCCTCTTCGGGTGTATCATTATTCGCTTCAAATTTCTTCAACTAGCAATTCTACAGATCCACAATTATTACCATAGGCGAATGGTGCATCATTGGCATAGGCCCACAAGCGTCCGGATTCCGGTGCAACAAACACACCTTCCTTACCCATTTCAATTGTATATTCATCTATTTTGTCGACAGCACCCATCAGGCGGAACCAGTTTGACCCAGGATTACGCTTTGACCAATTCATGACCGCCATATACCATTTAGTAAATCCATCGGCATCAGTACGGATAGATAAATCAATCCACTCCCCGTTTGCACTGTAGCGATACTTCTTACCCTTGACCAAATCGATTCCAGTATCATTCCATTTTTTTTCGCTAAAAACTGTTGCCATCGCCAACCACTCCTATTTATTCAAGCTCTATGTATACATAAACTACCAGATGTATTCCTTCTACGACGTTACATCAAACTATAGTTCCTATAATTTTTCAACTCTTCTAAATTAGCACAGGACAGTCGTTGCAATTTAACTGAAAAGACATTAACCTTTTAGCACTTCACACACGCTTTCCCCAAATTAACCCGGAGCGCCAGATCTCAAGCGAGAGAGGAATTTCAAAATGAAGAATATTGTCCTGTGCTCAGATGGCACATGGAATTACCGAGACAAAGAAGATCGCGGCACGAGCGCTCCAACTAATGTCGTGAAGGCGGCCTGGGCAGCAGATATCAGAGATCCCTCCCGACAATTTGTCTGGTATGATCCTGGGGTTGGCACAGGGAAAATTGGTAAACTGACTGGAGGCATTACCGGATTAGGACTATCCAAAAACGTGCGAGATGCTTATAAACAACTAATCGATCTATACGAACCCGGTGACAAGGTATTTCTCTTTGGATTTAGCCGCGGTGCTTATACGTCCCGCAGTCTCACCGGGCTGATAAAGTGGTGTGGTCTCTTGCCAAAGAACAAGTCTTCTTTAGTTCTGGAAGCATATGAGATTTATCGCCGCGGTGATGAAAAAGAAGCGGAACGCTTCCGAAAACAAGCCGGTTCAAAAACATGTCATATAGAAATGGTTGGCGTTTGGGACACTGTCAGCGCGCTATATGGTCTATCTAAACGGACAAAATTTCATGACATTAGTTTAAGTCCTTTCGTTAAAGCCGGATACCAAGCACTGGCGATCGATGAAAGGCGAAACACGTTTTCGCCTGTCCTATGGGATGAAGAGAACAAAGGTCACGATCAAATTATTGAACAAGTTTGGTTTGCCGGCGTCCATTCCAATATTGGTGGAGGATATTTAGATGCTGGCTTGTCGGATATTGCACTTCTCTGGATGTTAAGCAAAGCATCGAAGCATGGTTTGCTCCTTGATACAGACTATCTAAAATCTCGCATTTCTCCAAACTACCGAGGATTTATGAGAGATTCTGCAGTGCACATTTGGCGTTTGGGGAGAAAAAGAGATCGGGAGATCAGAGGCCCGATTCATGAGAGTGTAAGACGGAGACGTCAAGATAGAGTGCTGGCCTACCAGCCTGGTAGCCTCGATAAAATTGACCAATATTCGTATGTCGATTCTGTGTTTCCAAACAATTATGAGGAACTAACCAACTTCCACAAATTCAAAATTTAAGCGCTTCTCATCTGACTTGATTTGTTGGAAACCACACGCACATGTCGGTATGACTAAATCCCACCAAATGCCTCTGAACTCTCAGCCAAAAACTATCCCTTGTCCCTACTTCATCAACACCATCTTCCTGGTTTTAACAAATTGCCCCCCGCCCGCAGCATTGGCATCAACCGTCAAGCGATAGTAGTAGACACCGCTGGCGAAATTTTCGGCATTCCAGACATGCGAATAGCTACCGGGACTCAAATTCTCATTCACCAGTGTGGCGACTTCCTGACCAATTAGATTGTAGATTTTTAGGGTGGTCAAACCGGCCTTGGGGATTTGGAATTCAAATTGCGTAGTCGGATTGAACGGATTGGGATAATTCTGCATCAACTCAAAACGTTTCGGTGCGTTCTCTACATCGTGCACAGAAGAGGGAGATGAACGGATATCAATCCAGTTCAGATTGAACTGGCCGAAATGGAATTCAACATGCATGATTTGCTGTCCGGCGCTTAAAAAGACGTCCGGGATAATAACTTCTTCCCAAAATTGCCAGCCGCCGGTAACCGGTACGGATACATTGCCGGTCACATCAATGCCGTTGAATTCAATATGTAGGCTGCCGCCGCCGGGAACCGATGCCACATAGGGCACCAGGGTATACAGCCCGTCTTCCGGGACATCAACAGTGAATTCAACCCATTCGCCGTCCTCGATCCAGCCAATATTGTAGCCACCGCCAATATCATTTGAAGCCTCAATATCAACCCCTTCCTCGCTGCGGAATGGCACACCGAGGTTAAAGGCTTCATTATCGTGATAGGCGACGCCCTCACCACCAAGGTCATAGAATTCAGCCTGAATTTTTCCGGGAACAGCAAATGCAGCCCCTAAATAAGGTGTCCCATTACCGAGCACCGTGATGGAAATGCTATCAGTGGAAGAGAGATTGAGATCGTTTGTGACGGTCAAGGATACGGTATAGGTGCCGACGTCAGCAAAGACATGTGTCGTGTCAGCAACTTGCGCTGTTGCGCCGTCACCGAACTCCCAAGCATATGATAGGGGTGATCCGTTCGGATCGAAGCTATTGCTTCCTGTCAATTCAACAGTCAAAGGCGCCTTGCCGGAAGTTTTATTCGCCAATGCCAGAACAGCCGGTGCATTGGGGTCTGACGGTGAGGTGCTGAAGGCAGTCATCTCGCGCGGGCCAACCTGCATGGAAAATCCATCTGAGAAAGTGACCAGGCGTTCCTGTGATCCGGCGTTGTAGGCAACATAGGTCAGGTCGTCTGCCGCATCTCTGAAAACGCCATAGGTAGGAATGTCTGCGGAAATATCAGTTTCAACCTGCCCCATCTTCTTCAAATTGTAAAGCCAGTGATAGGTATGCGCGCGTGATTCCCCATCAAAAGGCTCGTAGTCATTATCCGCATAGTAGTAAGACAAAGCCAAATTTGGATCAGACAAAGCCAGGTATTGCCAGAGGATGTCCTGCCAAATGTTGGGTTGACCGCTGCGCTCCGCGACCACTTCGTTATAATTTTCGAGCACATAATCAGGATACCTGCCCAGGTAGAGAGAAGCACTGGTCACCGGCAATAAATTGATGCCGTGGATAAATTCAGGGTCTGCGCCGAACCAGGTTGAGTGCACACCCTTGCCGCCCCATACCATGCCGATCGCCACATGACCATAGTCTTCCGGAAACACATCGTTTTCTACGTCGAACCAATAATGATCTACTGCTGAAGCTTCTGTCGCGTAGAGAAAAACACCGAGATCGCGAATATCCGTCTGACTGGTGGCTTCACCCCAGAGAACAACGGCAGCAGCAAAGTTCATAGACTCAGAGCTGGATTCCTGGTTATTGCCTTCTGCGAAGTCGCCATGACCAGCCGCCCATGAATGCCCGGCGTAGGCATCGAAGGTCCTCAGGAAGGGAAATTGCGTATCGCTTCGATCCCAATTATCAGCGTCTTTGATCAAGAGGTTAACCATGCCGCCCCACTGATCCTGCGCCGCCCAGGCGCTGTCATATTTTGCGACTGTCGCCGCGCTCATAATCGCATAACTGGCATGGAAATGATGGTCATTTATTTGGTTATCTGCACCAAAACCAGAGGGATATCCGGTGAGCACGTCCCAGCTATCATTGTAATAATATTCCTGGTCACCACCGCTCGTAAACCAATTTTCAAGCCGGGACTTTATTTCACTGAGAAAATGATCTCGTTCGCTTGTCGCACCAAGCTGATCTGCGATATGCACCAGGTGGGTGAATCGCGCCATCGCTTTGCCATTTTCATAAGTGGGACCAACCGGCAGTGTTTCGGAAGCCACCTCTTGAACGAAATCCAACAGGATGCTTCTATTGTAATTTCCTTCATCCGGCAACGCAGGCAAAACACCGGAAAAGATGAGGTTGGTCGTGAAGGAATTGCCTTGATATAACTTCATTGTGCCGCGAGGCGACTGATAGGTGTAGTTGAGCAGAGGATCTGAAGTATGCTTCCATTGATGCTTGTATAGCGCTGTCAATGTCTCATTGACATTGCTTGAATTGCTGTCTTTCAACACGGTTTCATAACTATAGGTATTGATCAGTTCAGCAGTTGATTCATTGTACGTCCATTCAACCGTGCTGTTTATGACAAAAGCATAAGCGTGACTGCGAAACAGTTCCAGCGTGGCGACGTCGGTATCAGGTAACAGCGCAACTGATAGAAAATCCTGACCGTTCAGTGATGATTGAAATGTGCTGGTACCCGACCAGTTGGAACCACTCGGGGCAAATATACCATAGTGTTTGCCATTTATGGTAAGACCCAAAACTTCATTTTCCTGATACCAGATTGTGGGCATTTGGGCAGACGTAATAACCGCATCGCCACCGGTAATTTTGAAGAAAACATACGGCAGGCCATGTCCCAGTGTGGCCTCCATGGACCGGGCGCCATCTTCCCATAAGGCAGTGACCGTCCAATCGCCGTAGTGATCGGTCAGTGTCTCGACGGTAGATAATCCATCAACACCAACAGTTAATTGCGCAGCCCAGGGATAAAGATAGTCATTTGCAACAAAAATATGATTGTCCGTGTAGCCGATCTCCAGGCCGCCGCTAACGGCTTTGCAGTTAAGAGGATGGGCATAGAGGATATTGGAATAAGGCGAATTAAAGAAGGAGTAGATCAAGCTGCTCCAAAAGTCATTTGTCTGAACCGGTTGATCGAAGGTGCTTGACACTTTCGGCGTCACGTTTATGCCGGTAAAGTTTTGCGGCCCCACTTCGCCTGCAGGTAAAACAGTGCTATAGCTGCCACTGCCAACAGAAACCGATTGCGCCTGGAGCTGCATTAAGCCGAAAAAAATGAGCAACAGAAAAAGAGAAGGAAACGCGTACTTCCTGTGAATCGCATATTTGATTTGAAATCTTGATTTGCTGCTCATTCATCCGCCTCTTGTTAACCGTTAGTCGTTGATCGTTGATCGTTGATCGTTGATCGTTGATCGTTGATCGTTGATCGTTGATCGTTGATCGTTGATCGTTGATCGTTGATCGTTGATCAATATAGCGCTTTTTACCCAACATACAACGCCCGAGGCAAAGCTGCCTCGGGCGTTGTATCTCATGATCGGAAAATTTGTTCTTTGATCCAGTGGAACTTATGCGACCTCGGATGCGCTTCGCTCAAACCCGAATGCATAGGTCCCAAACTCGGCACCCATTTTCATTCCCTTCGCAGCCTGCATTAATTCTGCCGGAACATCGCCACAGAAGAAGAAGGGACCGGGGATGGCAATTTTAGCCAATTCCGGGAAGTGACGCGCTGCTGTACCGCCAAGATGCGCGCCCAATGCCGCGCCGTCCTTAAAGAGGTCGTGCACATAAATCGCGTTTTCTTCATCAGCAAAATAGCAGGCCATTTTCAAAGTATCCGACTCATTTTCTTCCATTTCTTTTAGAACGTTCTCATAAATGGCCTTGAGTTCGTCCAATTTTCCCGGTTGAGCAGTCCACTTATAGAATACTGTGATTTCTTGGTTCTTCATTGTTATCTCCTTTGGTTAAGTGTCTACAACAAGATATGTCACAAACAGGCATATGAAAATGCGCAATTACGACACCTTACGGGGTTGTTTGTGCCAATACTTTTACTTATCTTTGATCAAACAGGAGAAGCAAGCGATGAAACACATTAGTATTCTAGTCCCGGCCGGGGATGCAATCGTCGATACAATTATTGGATCGCGAAATATGTTTCGGATGGCTAATGCCTACTTGAAACGAACCGGACAGGCAAAAGAGGACACATACAGGATCGATTTGGTTGGCCTCACCCGCGAACCGGTCACCTATCATGAGGTATTTCAGGTGACGCCGACAAAGACAATTGATGAAGTAACCCGCACCGATCTGATTGTCGTTACGGGCATTAGCGGTAATCTTGAAAAGGGTCTGGAGAACAACGCGGGATTCTTAAAGTGGATACAACGACAAAGAATTGAAAATGATGCCGAAATTGCCAGCTTGTGTAAAGGGGCATTTATTTTGGCTGAAACCGGTTTGCTAAATGGTAAATCCTGCTCTACGCATTGGACAGTCCATGATGCATTTAAGGAAAGATATCCGCGGGTCAATCTGCTGACAGATAAAGTCATCAGCGAAGATAACGGTATATATTCCAGCGGCGGCGCTTATTCCTTCCTCAATCTGTTGCTCTACCTGGTAGAGAAATACTACGGTAGAGAAACCGCCATTTACTGCTCGAAAATTTCGGAAGTAGATTTTGACCGCACCGATCAGAGCCATTTTATCATATTTAATGGCCAAAAAGACCACGCAGATGAGCCAATTAAAGAAGCACAGCTGTTTATCGAAGACAATTTCGACAAGAAGCTCAGCATCGAAGACATCGCCAACAAGTTCGCGATTAGCAGGCGAAACTTTATCCGCAGATTCAAGAAAGCCACCTACAATACGCCCCTGGAATACATTCAGCGTGTTAAGGTGGAAGCCGCAAAAAGAAGTCTTGAATCTTCGACGCTCAACGTATCCGAAGTCATGTACCGCGTAGGCTATAATGACGAGCGGGCCTTCAGAAAGATCTTCAGAAAATATACCGGCCTATCCCCATTGGCATATCGCCGCAAATATAATAGGGAAATGGCCATGTCGTGAATTCGTTGTCCGATGATTGTTGACCGTTCATCGATGATCGGTCAACGGTCATCGCTATTGCTGTTCCTGCATTTCCTGTAAGTACGTCTGAAACGACTCCTTCGGTGTGCGATTTTCGTAGAATACCCCCCAATGCTTTTCAATTTCATTGGGTCCGGATGCCTCGCCGCCGCCTTTCCAGGGCTCGTCAAAAGCCTCAAAGAGGAAAGTCGTCACCTTGTTTTCATTCACCCAATTGTTATGCATGGTCAGGTATCTCGCCTGAGCAGCCAGGCCGACCTCGCCCTTAATCAAAGAACCTTGCTCGCCGTCCCCCTTCTTTTCGGGATTATAGGTCGTTGCCCATCCTGTTTCACCAAGCACAATCTGCTTGTCCGGATATCGGCTCTGGATATCTTTGAAAGTGCTATCCATCCAGGGAATAGCGATATCAAGCGCCTTACCGTTCCAAAGCGGATAGATATGGGTAACGATAAAATCCAGTTCAGCGGCCATCTGACGGCCTTCAGGCTTATTCCAGAAATTGTAGTCGTCAGCAATAGTCACTGGAACTGTGGTATTGTTCCGAATAGTACGGACATACTGGATTTGCTTATTGATGTCCATCTTATGCCATGACCAAAACACCTGCGCCTCATTACCAACATTGACGCCCACCAGGATGTCCTTAAAGCGATTGGCCAACTCGATACCGCGCAGCACGTTGGCAAGATTCTCATCTTTCTGCCCGGGATGCTCTTCATTCGCCAGCCAGATACCAAGCATCATTTTTATCGGGAGTTTATTTTCCCGGATCACTTCCAGCACGCGTTCGCTATCGTCATCGGCATTGTATACGCGGATGAGATTCCAATGCTTGGCAAGAATTTGTAAGTCTTCGAGAATTTCTTCTTTGGACGGCCCTTTTTGCCCGGGCGCCTGCCCTTCGCGGTAACAACCATAGGAGATCGCATTTCCTATCCACTCCCCATGCATGTAGGGATCAAAGTTACGCGGAACAAAGGGCGTCTCTTTTTGCTCAATTTGTCCTGACTGCAGATTTTTCTTTATCTCTTCCATGATCATTTTATGCTCGTTGCTATTCACTGTTGCGACATCCGAATTGTTTCCACATGATATTAATATCCCTGCCAAAAGTGCAAAAATATATCGGTTTATTTTTTTCATTTTGTCTCCCGGGATACATAAATTTTTATTTTCAGGATCATTAGCGGCCCTTTTCCAAACATGAACGAAAAACACCGAATTGTCTTGCCCGAATGCAGTTATCGGGCATCCATTCTGCTTGAGTTCGCCTGGATTCTCGCTAGAAGCATGCGGGAATGACACTGTCAAATCTATAAGATCAGAAAGCATCTAGTATTGAGATTCAGGAACGTAATCTACTAACCGATACATACTCAATTTTGATGTATTGATTATCGATAGCCTTCCTTCCCTCGCCGACAATATATTCCTGACAGTTTTGCAGGGATTTCCCGCTATCATCAAATTTAGCCCCTGCCCATTTGCCACATAAGGTAATATTGAAAATCACCTTCATGTTGCTGAAGAGGCAGGTATTAGCGCCGTCACAACTGCTGCACTGCCATGCCTGATGCGCCTCATCTTCACAGGTCGCGTCTGTTTCCAGCAGCCGCACCTCATTCTTCAAATTGCTTTTGTCCCATTCATCAGGATCCGGATTCTCACTTAACGGGCCACCGGCACTTCGGACATCTTCACTCGGTGCCCAATAATAGAATTTCAAGCCGTTTTTTTGCCATATGCAGGCAAAAGTGCCTTCCATTGATTCAACGG
The DNA here is from genome assembly GCA_028284445.1 of Calditrichia bacterium. Taxonomy (GTDB): domain Bacteria; phylum Calditrichota; class Calditrichia; order RBG-13-44-9; family J075; genus JANQRS01. Next base: position 81,781 of record JANQRS010000002.1, on the reverse strand, counting down.
TATATGATCTGCCGCTGCAACCGGGATTCGGATCTCCGGGCCTGGCATTGGCACAATTCACAATGTCTCCATCGTTATTCCACTCCGAATCGCACATTTGCGGACAGGTGTGAATGGTATTGTGGATAACGTTGTCACCGTTGATGGTCTCGATGATATCAATCTCGCCGGCAGCCGGCCAATCTGTAGAATTCACCGCGGAGGGCGTTTCATAGAATCGCCCCTTGCCGGAATACTTATCAAGATCGCTATCGCTGCTAACAAAGCCGATATTTTGATAGGTCCACTCATGCTGGCGACTGCCGTTCAACCACCAGGCCGGCCATGCGCCTTTGACTGACGGCAATTTCCCTTTGAATACAAAGAGCAATTGCTGATTATCTTTGTTCAAATTATAGAGCGCTTTCGAGGTCATGCGAATGGAATCAAATTGTTTGCCGTCTTTGCGATCTTTTATGTACAGGTATAGTCCATCATTCTTCGTCAACTTGATCATCTCTTTATTGACCCATCGAGTTCTATCATAAACCACATCTCCCTCGGTCGGATCATCATGCGGAAAGGTGGTAAAGAAATGATCTTCAACATCAGACAGCTCATAGTCCTGATTGACAAAATCGAGGCGAAAGTAGCTGTTTTCTTTTGCCTCAGCCGGAACAGCGGATGTCTGCTGCGCAAAAGCATGCTGGTATATCGGCAGTGCCAGTAAGAGGAAATAAATGATGATGCTATAAGGCTTCTTCATTGTGCCCTTTCCTAGGAGATTGAATGCTATGATAGTTTGTCAATTGTAATTTGCCTCATTCAGTTTTCTTGCCACTCCCCCCTCTATCTCCCCCCGGGGGGAGATAGAGGGGGGAATCTTTGCTGCCTAAATTGCCGTCAAATTTGACTTTCCACTACAATTGCACCCGAACAGTTTGCACTGAATTTGCCTTGATGGTTATACCGGCATGTTGATCTGCAATTTGCAGGTTGTATTGAATCGGACGCTTGGTGGTATTCAACACTTGCACACTGAGCAGATTCTCATCGTTGAGCGTTGCGCAGGCGTGCAAGTCATCGCTGCCCAATCCTTCAAGCTGCGTGTACATCTGAACCGCTTTGTCGCCCGGACGGATGGTTTTGCTGAATTGAGCCAGCACGTAAAAAATTGGTGTGTAATAGACGTTTTTTGATTCTGTATCGATCATAATCGGTGCGCCACAGAAGTTGCCGACGTGGTTTGGACCGCCATTATGATCAAGAACGATGTTCCAATCTATCCACCCCTTCATCCAGTGATCGAGACTGACAATGATATTCCGGGCGTAGCGATGTACCGGTGTGTAGATCGGATGATCATCCGGATTAACACCAGCCCAGGTAACGGAATAAGCCCAATCGGTCGCATTCGGATTCCACCAGAACTCATCATTATCGAACCAGTCACTTTCCTGAAAACGCTCCGGATCGGTGACACCGCCTGGAGCAGGCTTGCCAAGATCATCGATACAGCCTTCAGTGTGAATGATGCCAAAATTGGGAAATTTCTGATTGATGCGATCGAAGGTTTCTTCGTAGACCTTAAAAGTGCTGGAATACCAGTGCACAGCAACACCATAAATGAAGGGAGCAGATTCGGGATCGCCGAACATGGTATCTGTCCAATGTTCCAGATCATCCCGGTTCTGGTCATATACCAATAACTTGACATCGCCGTAGCCGCCTGCTTTCAGCCCTGGCCCCAGATACTTTTTGACAAACTCATTCTGGGACTCTGCGCTAAAATGCATGCTCTCCCATTGCCCGTTATTTCCATGCGGCTCGTTGACCGGGGTTAATCCCCAAATCGGCACGCCCTCGGCCTTATAGGCATCGAGATATTTAACCAGGTATTCCGCATAAACAGGCACATACTGCGGCTTCAATGATCCACCGGTTCCCTGCCAGTTATTGGCATCTGATCCCGGAATAAACCACTCTTCGATATCTTTCATCCATGCCGGTGCGGTCCAGGCCGAAGCAACGATCCTCAGGTCCTTGCTATTTTGACGGGCTTTTATTGCCAGCGCTTCCTTGATCATGGGCAGCAAATCGTAAGTCTCATCGACAATTCCCGGATGCTTCTCACGTTTAAAACCGGCCTTGTCCGGCGCAATCGTGAAATTTTCCAGCTTGGTATCACCAACCTTATCGAGATAAGAATATTTCCCTTCAACACAAAAGTCGCATGCGCCGATATGTGTCCGCGTTAATGAGAAGTTGGCGCCGCTTTCCCCGTAAATCTTCTCCATCACCTCTTGCCGTTTTGCCGGATCCAAATGGGCAAGAACAAAGGCCGAGGATTCGGTAAAAGAGGAGCCGATTCCGTCAATGGTCTGCTTAATCATTGTCGGCTCAACCCTGATGACGGTGCCATTAGCAGTACCAGCCTTAAACGGCACATTTTCCTGTTGAGCAATCTTATCTCCGCTTTCGGATGTGATCAAGATTTCCGTGGTCATCATTTTGCTGTCGCTATGACATGAACTCATTGCGCCTACCATCAAAGTTACGAACAGCGCTTTGGCAATTTTTTTCATGGTTCCGCCGTTCCCCAGGTTAGATACATGGATGCTATCAGCTATATTTGGGATGCCCGTCTTTGTCCCACAGTCCCCAATAGGCGCCGACATCCCCTTCCGCGTCTACCTTCCAGGCTTCATCAAAACTGGAAAAATAGAACACCTCCACGCCCTCTTCTCCCGCCCAGGTATAGGCATTGATGAAGTAGCGCAAGGCGTTTTCGAAAGATGGGACTGCGGCTCGATCAGGTGAACCGATATTGGGCCAGCCGGTTTCAGCGACAATGACTTTCTTGCCTTTGCCGGCATTGGCGGCTACTTGATACATACTTTTCAAATACACAAGCGAATGTTCAAGCGGATAGCCTTCCCAAAAGGGATAGCAGTTGGCCAGTATCACGTCGCATGCATCCGCGACGACCGGATGTGCAGCGAACTCGTAATAGGCGTCAACATAGCCCACAGGAATATTGGGGACCGCTCCTCTCACCCGTTGAAGACAATCAACGATTTCAGCTTCTCCCAGATCACCGCGAAGCAATACCTCATTACCAACCGCAACGATGTCTGCCAAACCGGCTTTGGCCACCTCAATGACGCCCAGAATCTCCTGCTCATTCTTCTCCGCATCATCCCCCAGCCATGCGCCAACCAGTGTTTTCAACCCATGCTCACGGGCAACTTCAGGAATCAATTCATTTCCATCTGTGCAGGAGAATGAGCGTACCCACTTTACATAAGGTTGTAGTATTTGCATGCGCGCCGTTATCTGCTCTTTGCTAATTTGAGTGCCTGGCGCTTGCCCTTCAAGATATGCACTGAATGAAATACCGTGAATACCGCTATTGAGGATTCTCGCGAACATCGATTTCAATGTTTCTTCGGTCATTTTTGAGAAGTCGAGGCCGGCGAGGTTATTGTTCTGCTTACGGCTTTTACTTGTCATCTTATTTTTCTCACTCTCAATTTGACTTTAGCCTTATCGCCAGTACGGGAATCCTGGAACGGCGAATCACACCATTAATCGTGCTACCTAACATGGCATCCTCCAGTGCCCCACGTCCTTTTGCGCCCATCACAATGGCGTCACATTCCTTATTCCTTGCCACCTGAAGGATCATTTTAACCGGGTTTCCCCGCTCGACGATCACATCTTCAACCTCAACCGCCGCTCCCTCATATTTGGATTGCGCAATTTGTTCAACCTGGCGTTTGACCTCTTCATAATAATCTTTGTTTACCGAAAACCACTTTTGAGCGGCGACAGATCGTTCTATCCCAAAATCGAAGGCGACCATATCCTTAAACTCCGGGACAACATGTAGCAATGTCAGCTTGGCATTGAATTGCCTGGCAAGTGCCGCAGCGTACGCAAATGCATGTTGTGCGTCTTTCGAATTATCTGTCGCATACAGAATATGATCCATTTTAACAACTGGAAGGTCCATACAAGCACCTCATATCTATGTTATTGTTTTATATTGCATTAAGACCAAGATTGGCTCATAGAACCAGGTATTTTCGTGGCACATCCTCATAGCCCCATGCACGAAGCTGTCGCGACCAGCCACCAAGATTATCTTCCCAAACCTGGATGAGCTTCATCTGATTAAATTCATCCACTTCTTCTTCGAGATGAATTTTTTCTACAATCTTCTGAACGGACACTTCTCCCCATTTAAAGGTCGGCTGCCCAAAAAACACATCGACGATACCGGTTTCGATATAGGGCAATTGCATGGGCAAGGCGTCTACCGCGACTATTCGCACCTTACCCGGTTCCAACTGCTTCAGCAACGCCTCATCAAAGAAAGGCCATCCGCCTACCATTGCCCATCCCTTGAGATTAGGATGGGCCTCAGCAACACGCAGCATTTCTGCAGCTGCGGCCTCAGCGGTTTCCTCGTGATAAAACTCGCCGACAACCTCAATATCCGGATAGCCTTCAGCCGCTTTCCGTACGCCTGCTACGCGTTGGCGGAGGTTCGGGGCATTCTGATTCCCGCCCAAAATCGCTATCTGACCATTTTCACCGATAAGCTCCGCAAGTTTATTGGTGATTTTCTCGCCAACTTCAACATCATCCGGTCCGTAGAATGCAAAGCGCTTTGAACCCGGCGCATCACTATCGAAGGTCATCACCGGAACGCCGCTATCGACGGCCTTATTGATAGCGGCAGTGAGAATCGAATCATCCGAACAGGATACCAGGATCGCATCCGTGCCGTCTTCCACCGCCGTTTGAATTCGCTCAGCCTGTTGTTCAGCACTCTCCGTTTTGGGCGTACGCCAATCGATATTCACCTCAATTTTGCTATATTTATCGGAGAGGTCCCTGGCGGCCGCTTCTGCCCCCTTCCTCGCTGTAAGAAATACCGGATTGGCCTTACTCTTACCAATCATCGTGATGTTAATTGTGCGGGCATCTGCCGGTTTCTTCCCGACAATTTCATCAGCAACGTCCTGACAGCTTATCGTCACAAAGATCAACAATGCTGCCGTCACTATTTGAAACAGCTTATGTGTATTCATTATTTGAGTCCTTTTTTTGGGCGCTTTACCCACCCCTAAATCCCCTCCCGGGAAGGGACTTAGGGGTGGGTAAAGAGGCAATTTATACAAAAAGGTGCTTTTCAAATATCCTGTTAAAGCGCATCTTTAAAATGTGCAGTTGTAGTCAAACACAACACACATCACGCAACCTGGGGTTCGCCGGCTGCTTTGTTGCGGCGCCTTTCTTCAAGCTGCTCCCGAATTTCGAAGGATCGCTCTTCGGTGATGCGAAATGATGCAACAGCCCATATCGATAATGCCGCAGCAACGACCGGAATGACCACGTCGCAAACCCGCATCCAGAAGAAGGTCGAAGACGTCTGTGCGCCAAGCATTTCGACATCAAAACCGGTTGCATTCAACAAATATCCGGACATGCCAAATGCCAGGGCCATGCCCAGCTTCACCATCCACCAGTAAATGGAACCGAACATTCCCTCACGGCGCTCGCCGGTTTCCAGCTCATCCATATCGCAGACGTCTGCAATCATAGACCCCATCAAGGTGAATAGCGCTCCCATACCAACGGCAATAAAAGGCGCCGGCAGCAGGACTTTCCAGGGAACCAGCGGATCGTAGCAGAACCACTTCAGGAGGCTGCCAAGCAGGGTAACGAAGGTGGCCACAACAAAGGTCCGTCGCTTGCCAAGCTTGGTGGATAGCCAGGTCACAACCACGATGGCAAGGAGGGTAGCGGCGGTATTGATCGTTCCAAAAATTCCCATATAGCGTGCGCCCATATCGGTATCGCCACCGCTCACATAAAAAATCGTGATGTAAGAGCTGAAGGCGCCCACCAGCATAATGCCGTTGAAAAGGAAGAATGTGCCGGCGCAGAGCTTGAGAAATTCACGTTGTTTTAACGTGGTTACCAGCCCCTGGAAGAATAGGGCAACATTATTCTTGATCCCTTCAAACAATGAGACTTTATCCTCATCTGTCTCCTCTTCAGCGACAAAGCGCTCGCGCAGGAAGATCGCCGGCATGATTCCTACCACGGCAACGAAGATGCCAATGACAATTGCCAGGGTGCGCGCACCTTCCACCGAATCGGAGAATAGGCGATCGTTTTCCATGATTGCATAAAACCACGGCAAGGAGATCCAGGCGAATTGTCCCATAAAATTCATCACGGCCATCAAGCGGGTACGCTCATGATAGTCAGAGGTCAATTCGTATCCCAGCGCCACCCAGGGTGTCGCAAAAATGGTGTAGAACATGTAGAAAACAATGGAGCCGGCAAGGAAGAACCAGAAATAGAACATTTCACTATGGCCTTCCGGTAATTGCCACATCAGGGCGAATGTGACACCGACGCAAATTGCCCCAACAAATATGTAGGGCCTTCGTCTCCCGAATCGCGATCGGGTCTTATCTGAAACATATCCCATGATGGGATCTGTTAATGCATCAGTAAAGCGGGGAATTGCCTGAAGTGTGCCCACCAGCGCCGGGTTAATGCCCAGCCCTACATTTAGCACGATCGACATAAATCCGATCGCGCCGCCCAAAAGATTATTGACGATGGAACCAAGGCCATAGGCGAACTTTTCTCCCGCGGACAAACTGTCTTTCGAAGCTGTTTTATGATGAGTAGAATCTGCCATTCGCACCTCTTTTCAAATATGTCTGGCGGTTGGAAAAAATTGAGCTATCTACAACACCCCATCACTGAGCCGCTTTATACACCCGGACATAATCAACCAGCATTGTTTGCGGAAATACCGTGCTGGCGTTAGGCGGCCCGACATAATTGCCCCCTACAGCAAGATTGACAATGATGAAAAAAGGATGATCATAAACCCATTCTCCGGGCACCTCAGCCGGCCGCACTGTTTGATAGATGGTATCGTTCACAAACCACCTGATGGTTTCAGCACTCCACTCCACCGCAAACACATGAAAACCGGTATCAAAGCGGGCGTTGGGAAGGTCGTAACTCCTGGTCACCGGATTACCGCCGGAGTAGCCGGGACCGTGCAGACTGCCATGAATCTTGCTCGGTTCCTGTCCGCGATATTCCATGATGTCAATCTCACCGCAATCCGGCCAGCCAACGTCATCAATATTTGCCCCCAGCAGCCAAAACGCCGGCCACATGCCCTGCCCCCAGGGAAGCTGCATTCTTGCTTCAAAGCGCCCATAGGTTGTTTCAAAGAGATCTTTGGTAAGCATTCGCGCGGAAGTATAATTCCGGCCCTGAAACGACTCAGCTCTGGCAACAATGGCTAAATTACCCTGTCCATCGAGCGAGGCATTTTCCGGGCGGTCAGTGTCGTACTCAAGCTGGGCGTTTCCCCAATCAGTGCCAATGTCAAACCCCCATTTAGCAGGATCGGGCGATTGCCCGGCAGGGCCGTCAAAATTATCTTCCCAAACCAGTTCCCATTCCATTTCATCCGGTTCGGAGCTGCTGCTGCATGCAGCAAGGAGGAAGATTGCGGCAATCATCAGCACAATTTTGTTTCTCAGGATTTTATTTCGGATCATGATAATCCTCTCTTTTTGACAGGATCTACAAGATTAACAGGATAGACAAATTGCTGCCGACAGGTCTTGTCCTATCTTGTCGTCCCTGTTCATCCGGCCTAATTAATCTTTCTTTTTGACAGGATCCACAAGATTAACAGGATAGACAGATTGCTTCCGACAGGTCTTGTCCTATCTTGTCGTCCCTGTTCATCCTGTCTAATTAATCTTTGTAGTTTTCCAGACATCAAAACCCTCCAGCCAATGCAATGATTGGCTGGAAGCTGTTGGCATATCTATTGATGAAGCAGGACGTTATCGATGTAGACAGTGTTCGGACCCGGATCAGCAACAATAACGATCTGGGCGAGATGACCTCTTGTCACCAGGCCGGTGAAGTCCGCGAGAGGAATATCAAAAGTGATCCATTGGCCGGTCACCAATGCCGGTGTCGAATTGGCATCGAATGTCAGCTCATGCTCGGCGTCATCACCGCCGTCAAAAGCGCCATCGGCACCGAAATCCACCAGCTTCACCTTGAAGACTGCCGGAAGTGCAGAGGGATCAGGCGTCCAGACATTCATATGGAAGTGGGTCATGGCAGTTGCGTCAATGGTCTGGGAAGTAAATTCGATCCCGGCGAAAACCATGCTGGTATACAATTTGGTGTCATCACCAACAACCTGCACATCGGCGACATCGGCATTGTCCCATTCCGCAGACCAGGTATCCACCGTAACATTGGTATAGGCATTGCTGAACAGCGAAATGACGTCAGCGGCCGGCAAGGTCGGCGTTGGTGCAGCCTCACCTGGCTCGGTCGCCATATTCGAGTTGTAAAAGTAGACATTGTCGACGTAAATCGTACTCAGCTCGCTGGAAATAATCATTTGAGCCATATGTTCCCTGGTCGTCAGATTAACGAAATCCGTCAGCGGAATATCGATTGAAATCCAGCTACCGCTGCTGATCGCCGGGATGGTAGTCTCATCAAGAGTTATTTCATGCTCAGTATCATCGCCACCATCAAATGCGCCGTCCGGGCCAAAATCGACCAGCTTCAAACGGAAGGATGCCGGCGGTGCGGTAGAACTCGGGGTCCATATATCCATTGAGAAGTGAGTCATTCCGGTAACGTCGATGGTCTGCGAGGTAAATTCAACACCGGCAAATACCAGATTGGTATAGAGCTTGGTGTCATCACCAACCACCTGCACATCGGCAACGTCAGCATCATCCCATTCAGCAGACCAAGTATCCACCGTGACATTGGTATAAGCATTACTGAACAGCGAAATCACATCTGCCGCCGCTTCCGTTGGTGCGGGCGCTGCTTCGGTCGGTTCGGTTGGTGTATTGCCGTCACCCGTATAGAAATAGACGTTGTCGACATAGACGGAACCAGGGTCACTGGAGAGGATCATCTGGGCCATATTTGCCCTGGTCGTCAGCCCAACGAAATCACTCAGCGGTACGTCGATGCCAACCCAGCTGCCGGTGGCCAGAGCCGGATTGGTTGATGCGTCGAAGGTCAATTCGTGCTCAACATCATCGCCGCCGTCAAATGCGCCATCTGCGCCAAAATCAACCAGCTTGACTTTGAATGTGGCAGGCAGTGCCGTCGGATCCGGCGTCCAGACATCCATATGGAAATGGGTCATGGCTGTTGCATCAACAGTTTGGGAGGTAAATTCGACACCGGCAAATACCATGTTGGTATAGAGCTTGGTGTCGTTACCGAAGACCTGAACATCAGCGACATCGGCATTATCCCACTCCGCAGACCAGGTATCCACGGTAACGTTGGTATAAGCATTGCTGAAGAGGGAAATCACATCTGCCGGATCAACCGTCGGCGTAGGCGCTGCTTCTGCCGGTTCACCACCGCCGGTCACTTCGCCTTCATAGAAGTAGACGTTGTCGACGTAGACGGTGCTGAGATCGCCGGATAATACCAGCTGCGCCAGGTTTGCGCGATTGACCAATCCGGTAAAGTTGCTTAAAGGAATATCGAGGCTGATCCAGTTCTCGGTGGTCAGCTGTGGACTGGTAAATGTCAGTTCATGTGAAGAGTCGTCGCCGCCGTCGAAGACATTGTTTGCCCCAAAATCAACCAGCAGAACCTTGAACGCCGCTGCTGCTGTCGGATCCGGAGTCCAGATATCGAGATGGAAATGGGTCATTTCAGAGGCATTAATGGTTTGACTGGCAAATTCAATTCCCACGAAATTGAGATTTGTATACTTCTTGACATCATCCCCGGAGACCAGAATATCCTGCACATCTGCCGTGGAGAATTCCCAACCGGTATCCCAGGTGTCGATTAGGACATTGTTATAGGCATTGCTGAACATCGAAATTACGTCTGCCGGATCAGCAGTCGGAGTTGGCGCAGTTGTGGTCGGCCGCGGCGCTGCCGGAACAACGTTAACGGAGATGTTATTGGCCACAATAGCAGCACCTAATCTCACGGTGATCTCGGCGGTGCCCACGCCAACACCGACGACATTGCCTTGAGCGTCGATGGTTGCAACTGATTCATCGGAAGAGCCAAAAGTGAAATATGCCGGTGCAGCCAGCACGGTAACGTCGCTGCCATTTACATCATAGATCACGCCGGTAACCCCGGCACTGATCGTTTCACCAACTTCGCCGGTAATGGCAGGAGAAGTAACGATAGCTCGCGGCTGAGCAATGGTGCCCAATCTTTCAAACTGAATTTCATCGAACCAGACGTTAAATCCAGCGCCTTCGAAGGCCCCGACGGAAAACTGGAACATGCCCTTTTCCGCCGTCAGCTTGGCAGCGTCCGGGATCGGAATCACGTATTTCTGCCAGGTGGTGGTGAGGACAATATCGGTACGGGCAGCAGGATACAACGAAGCGCCGGAGTTATCATTTCCAAATCCTACCAGGCCAAGCGGCGCGCCAATGCTGGCCCTCGCCCAGAATGTAAGTGCATCGTATCCGGAAAGGTTACGACCACCCGGTGCCACCAGTGCACCACCGGAAAAGAAGCCCGATGGATCACCTTCGCTCGGCACCGTAATTCGCATGGAGGACTCGCCGGAAAATTTTTCATCCGGATCAATTGTAATCGCATCCAGCTTGGTGTTGGAAAACGCTTGATAATCGAGGCCGCCACTAAATCCATCGATAAATACGTCACCGGTCGTTGGAAACGCAGCTGGTTCCAACATATCCAGCTCCCGTTCACATCCGACAAATCCAATTACCAGCGCAATTAAGAGCGCATTTATGAGGCGAAGTAAATTCTTAACAGTCATTTCTTACCTCTCGATATATAATGTTGTTCTTTTCATTAAGATTTTTCATGACTCGGATTCCCTATTGCATACCGATGTTGAAGTGAAGGTAAGTTCTGATTTCCCATTCGTTGCCGTTCGAGAAGCCATCGGCCATTGGATCACATTCCAAAACGCCAATATCATTCACGACTTCCGTCGGGCAATAGCGTGGAGAAAATTCATCCAATGATCTCCAGGTAAAGCGCATACCCAGGCGGGTTTGCGGTAAATCAAACCATTGTGGCTTTCCAACAACTGTAGAGAGATCAGCCATCAGCTGCAGCGGATAAGTAAGGTTAAAGTCGCGATGATAATCGTAAGGTCCCCAATCATCAATCTTGGCCATGGTTGTGAGCTTATAAGAGTTGTAGATAAAGCGAATATCGCCACCATAGCGCGTAATCAAGCGCTCATCATCACCATTCGGCTCGGCCTCACCGGCATAGAGGTTAGCGATAATGCCCTGTCCGGGGCTGGACTTGGAAATGATACGGGCATGGGCTTCCCATAAGTCACGTGCCGGGGGAGCGCCATCAAAGGGGAAGGTGCTGCGTCCATCACCGAGAATACCGATAGCAGCATCCTGTGTGGTCGGCTGGGAGCGATAGACAAAACCGAGGTTGAATGCCAGCGAGGCATCTTCGGCCATATCACTGTCCCAGGCATACATCCAGCTACCGGGAGTCGGATCGTACGTGATCAGGATTTCGCCAGCAGTGGTTTCCCGATTGCCTCTGACGGCAAAGGGATCGTCAAGAATGTTACGTGGTCTGCCCGGAGCTTGCACGTCACCGGGAATCGGTCCTTCAATCGGTTTCTGCCAGAGGAAGTTCGGGGCGATTGTCCAATTGCCGGTAATGTAGGTAATACCGGAGAGGAAATTGTATTGGTTACCGCTACCGCTGTCTTTCAATCGCCATCCGGTAAAGGTTTGGGTATAATCCGCACCACCATTGGCAACCAATCCCATAACCGCGCCAGATGCATACCAATTCCAGGGACCTTTGGAAAAGGTCAGCTTCAGTTTCCCACCAAAGGTGTCGGAGTCTTTAATTTCATCCTGGAGTACGTCGTAATTGCCGGAGGTGCCGTCAACCAGTTGGAATGTTTGTCCAACCCAGTTATCACCAGCCCAGATACCGCCGACATCGACGCCAAGGCCACCAATTTTGGTTTCCATATGCAAGGTAGCTCTGCGGGTTGGCGGAACAGGCACAGCAAAAGAGCTAACAGCCGGCGCTTGTTCATCAAGATCGTCGTGATAAATGCCGGTCAGCTTCATCTTGCCTACCTGGCGACTGTATTTAAGAAGAATAGCAGGGTTCGCTCCCCACCACAATTCCGGTCCAAAAGCAACCTTTAAGCCATTGAAATTCCTTTTTCCATGCATTTCGAGACCAACCGGGGCAATACCATTGTAAATATCGATGTTGGGACCATAGTTCGCTTCCGGATATAGGCCGAAGAAATCGCCTTCGTATCCCCAGTGGTAATGACCGGTACGATAGAAACCTTCCAGGTCGAACAAGCGACTACTCCAACTCACGTTTGCATTGTATACCCGTACCCGATTCAGCGAGCTCAATTCCAATGAGCCTTCATCCGAGCGCACGCGTTCGGGACGGCCGGAGTTTTCATAAAAAATTTCATCGATCGGATTTTCCGCCACGTTGCCCAGCACGTTCAATGAAATGCTTCCGCGAACGTTTGGCGTGGGTTGGGCGACGATATCGGCGTAGAAGGACTGCAAGTGATCAAAACCGAGCTCGTCCGGATATTCAGCTTCGCCGGCTACGGCATTATCGGGCGTTGTAATCAAATCGCCGCCGGTACTAAAGGAGGTTAATTCAAAGCGCATACCGCTAATCCTGACACCACCGGTTTGTTCACCAACCAGCGCAGCGGCATCACCGCGGGCTTCCAAAACAGCGTCCATCAGCAGAATGCTATCGAAATGTTTGTCGATGCTTTTGAGGGTTGTTCCGGAACTATATGGATCCAGCCCGTGAGCCTTTTTCAAGGCATAATAAGCAGCGCGGGGGAATAGTTGATAGAGGCCTTCTGAGTTGGTCGGCCCTTTCGCGCAGATACCAAACCATTCCTCGTTCATATTGTTCTCGCCCAACTCGTGGTCAAACTCATATCCCCCGTTTTCCCAGGAGGCGTTATTGTCATGAACAAAGAGGTTTTTAGTTTGGCCAAATTTCCACCAACCATCGCTGAATTGGAAGGTAAAACCACCGATCGAATTGCCGGCTTTCCCAAGTCCGCTGGCATTTTCATAGATTTCCTTCCAGTTCGCTACCATGTATTTGGCCTGCGAATACTGGTCTTCAGCGTTTGCCCGGGCATTAAAAGCGTCGGAACCAAATTCAGTGAAAAGAATCGGCTTGTTGAATTCATTTTTGACCCGCTCGAAGGCATCGCCAAATGATAAGCCGCGATAAACGTTGGTACCAAAGATGTCAACGTCCTGGCATTCTTCAACAATAATATCCATGAATTGTAAATCGCCATTACACATGGCCACCGGCACGGAGCGATCAATCGCTTTCATCGCTTTGGCGGCGTCATTGAAGAGCACGTACATATGACGTGCGCGCTTGGTCGATTTTCTGTCTTCAACGGGGATATCTTCGGTTTCTGCGCCTTCCCAGAACAAGCCATAGTTATTCTCGTTGCCCAGTAAATACATCAGAATACCGGGAACGTCCTTAAACTCATTCACCATGGCTGTTACTTCTGCCAGGAGCAGCTCGCGGACTCGTGGATCGTCGTATTCGGTGTTGCTAACAAACGCGCCATCAAGCGGTAGGCCATAACGGCCGAAGGAGTGGTTGAGCATCGTATAAACGCCGTAGTTTTCATACATATACCGCACCCACTTCGGGGGAATCCCGGTATACACGCGAACCGCATTTACACCCATGCCTCGCAGCAAGGACATTTCGGCATCAAGTGCTGCCTGGATAAGCTCATCCGGCTGCGCCCATAAACTATATGAGTAGTTGGTGCCAATTGGGAAATAGTCCCAATTCATGCCATTGACCATAAAATCTTTACCGTCTACCTGCAGCCGCATACCGGAATTGTCAGACACAATTTCGACCTTATTTGACTGAGCCAGTAGCTCGGTTGTTAGACAGAACAGTAGCAATGCCGGCACTATTGCCGCGGACCAAAGTCCTGTAGCGAATCTAGTTGATCTGCTTTGGGCTGAAATCATAAGGGTCTCCTCAGATCATGGTGAATAATTGAACTAGTAGATTCCGATATTGCCCGTCTGCCTGACAGTAGATTTACAATTGGTCTTCTCTAACCAGAACCTGTACTTTAACGATTTCCGCATCACGTGCAAATATGGATTTGCTTGATGCAGCGTCAAGTTCAAGTCCCTTGACTTCAATCTCGGAACCATCATTTTTACTGATAAGAATCTTGTCTTCGGCAGCTTGAACCAACACTATCGGCACCTGACAGATGGTAAATGCCAGCATGCCCGGCTCGAGCGGCAGCTGATGTTTTTGGTTTTGAATGTCGTAGTATTCAAAAGTTTGAGCAGTTTGAAGGAATTCGTCCTTCTTCAACAAAGCCATGTTGAAACGTATTTTTCCATCATGAACGATGATGCCCAATTCCCCGAAGCGTGATAGAAAATCTTCCTTCACCTGTCCGGTCATACCCGGCTGTTGGGCACCGCTATGCCCAGGCGTATGAGAATAGGCATCCGTTGTAAACGCCCCATACAGCGCCGGATTTTTGTGAATGCCGATACCTGCCTGAATCACATAGAAGTGATCACGAAGCACATTCAGTTGCGAGGCAGGTGCATTCTGCTCCAGCGCCTGGTAAAAGGTTTCCTGAACGGCCAGCAGCAGTTTGGACACCATATGCCAGTAGATTGAGCCCAGCCCTTCGTATTTGTAGAAGGTCCCCGATCTACCAGTGAAGGATTGATGGTCACATACCGCTTCATAGATGTCCAGGGTGGCATTGATATCGCTATCGGTGATTTGTGGCGAGCGCAGCTTGAGCTCAAGCAGTGCTTCTCTCAACAATCTGGCGTTGCGTAAATCACTCTTAAAATGCCATTGTCCTGCCACATCCTGAATGAAGATGGCATTCCGCCCAAAAAGCCTGGCTTTCTCGGCAACGGCTCTCTCCGAAACGATATTGTCAGGGATGACATTCTTGTCGGTAAATCGCGGCAGCTCGCGATCCGGATACAAGAGGTAGCTGTCCTGGTCTGCCCGGTACAAGACGCTCCTGCGAAGTGCATCCAGCAAGGAAATTGACGCCTCCAGAGACAGGTAGCCGGAGCTAAGTACTGCAACCTGTCCTTCCAGCATCTCGTACAAACGGCGGATCGAGATCTCTGTTGAACTGCCCAGATCGATCAGATTGTAAGCGTGGTAAAGATGATCGTCACGCTCGTTCGACCGAATGGAATGATCAATGTACTTTTTACCAAGGCGGAGGAAGGCAATGATTTTCTCGATCTGAATGGATTGGCGACGTGCGCTAAATCCTTTTTCGTAGAATCCCAGGCGATAATCGCTACCGGCTTCTCCCATATGATCCAGGAATTTTTTGCGATCAACATCGGATATCGAGGTTTCCAGGAGCCCGGCAAACGTTTGCAAGCCCTCATCTATATTTTCGAAGAACTCAAGCACCTCGACGGAGATATCCACATCCTCGATATCGGCATTGTCGAGGAATTCAATCATAAAACCAAAATAACGACGCAGGTAATACAGTGTTACCATCGAGGCCCCGTATCCAACCAGGGCGTTGTTGGCATCATTCCATTCCGGACGCTGCGTATTCATCCAGATACCAGCTCCCGGCACAAAATTGGATAGCTTCACCAATCCCGCGAGCAAGAGCTTCTCAAGCAGATTGACATGATAAATTTCATCATTATTGCTGAAAACATACTGCCCGTCTACGCCGAGTTTTGCCACTCGTTTGCTTATGAGATCATTCAGTTCAAAATCAAAGTCAATGGTTTCGTGGGGATCGCCAAGGATCTCCTGATACGATTTGATTCTATACGGGACATTCGCGTAGGTGAATATCGATTTTGTCATGAATAACTGAAGCTGGCCGGGATTGTATTTATGCGACAATTCAAGCAGCTTCAGCAGATAGATGATCTGGTGATCTCCCCAATAGCCAATATGCGACCAGGGATCTGCCGGATCGATCACTTCCCAATCGAACCCGTCACGCATCAGCCGATACGGATTATAGCCATCAGCAGTAGAAGCGTTCAGAAAGCGGGTAATCATGTTCTCCAGGTACTTCGGAAAAGACAGGGCCAGAGCTTCCCAGTTCTGAAAAATGTCGCGCCAGTTTCCCTGGTAATCGAGCTTCTTGTTTCCGTTCTCATCTTTCAGATCTATCGAAAAAAGGTTCCAGGGCCGGCTGGGATCGCCATGACGGCGGCCAAAAAGCAGCGGTAAATATTGATAGGAAAGCCGCTCCAGATTGGCATCTGCAGACGGTATTTCTTTCAGCAAATCACTGCAATCGATTTCGGCGTCCAGCTTATCGAAAGCGGACTGATACTTGGCAGCGGTTTCGCGATTCGCTGTATCGATAAACAGCTGCAGGTCACTCTTGCGGACAGTGTAGCCGTTTTCAAAAATGCCGCCGCGGGCGATATTATATAATGTGTTTGAGAAATGACGAAATTTTTTGAAGTCATCGGCAATGCACTGTAATCCATCCGCCTGGGCAATTTTCATTGCCAATTGCTCACTGTCTTGGGCTACTGCCGCAGCAATCTGCGCACTGTGATCAGTGCCAGACTTCAAGAAGCGCATCAAATTTTGAACATCGCTGTGATCTTTGTTCAGATCTGCAACCAGATACCATTCGTTGTGGGCGCCAGCATCCAGTTCGAACTCGGCCTGCATGAAGTATGCTCCGCGAGCTGCGCGAACATCGTGCTCTTCGCGAACGTCAGCACCGTGGCGAAATGCTTCCAGCTGCTGCGACGATAATAGAATCGCGGCATAATCGATGCCGGTGGACCAGATGGTATTGGCCCGCCAGGCTTCATTCGGTTCAGCCTTATCTGTAGGCACGGAGCTCAAGGAATATAAAGCCAATCCACAATCAACTTCCAGCTCGTTCTTGCGATACCCATCAACCAGAGTGCTGTATTCCAGCTGAAAACGGCGATCAACACCGGCGGGCAACACGTTCTGAATGCCATCAAGCAGATTGATTTTGGCGGGATCGCTGCTATAGTTGATGATTTCAGTTTTTCTGACGAAGCCAAATTCATCGCAGTTCTGCCAGGCATATCTGAAGCTGATATTCAAATCACGATTTACTTCTTCAAATAAGAGCTTATTACCAATAATGTTCTTGTAGATACAACGTTCGAGCGTATACGCAGCGGATGAGAAAGCAGAGAAGGGTTCCCACAAATATGTTTTGTTGTCTTTTTCGACCAGCAGGATGGACTTGCTGCCGGTAATCTCGGCAGAGTCGTGAATTTGGTCATCGTTATAGTAAGGAAAGAGAGCATTGTCCGGATTGCGCCGGCCGGCGGTCAATGCGCCATTACTTGATATAAACATCCAAAGATCTGCATTGGACACAACGTTCATGAAAAACGGGGCCATTTGATGGTAATTGGATATTTTGAAATACGCCTCGTCGTAGAGGTGAACAATTTTCCCCTCTACCGGTTTGGAAGTGGACTGAAGTTTGTTTTTGCCTAAATAAATCGATGCCTTTTTCATCTGTTCAAATTCCGCCTTTAACTGTGAGTTTTCACAGACTGCCAAAACAACTCCTTCCATCACCCCGAGGAAGCACTTCTTCACTTGCAGCCTGTATATATTTAGCAAATTTGGTCGCCGAGAGCTCGGCCAATAGTAACAAAATAGCGGACTATTGTAACCTGTGTAAAAATTGCAGTATTTGCGTGTTGAATTATAAGCGGGTCAGCCTGGAGTCAGCTAGAATAAAGCAATTGCTATTGATTAAACGACACTTCATCTGTTGTGCCCGAGTGATTTTATCGGGTATCCAAATGCCGTATAAATGGACTCCCGATAGAGGCATGCGGGAATGACAAAGGGTTGAATAGATAGCTTCGTCTACTTAGGATGATCCTCGATGGGAGAGATGGAAAACCGTCGAGGTATTCAACTTTTTTCCGAAACGAATTCTGACGGGGATTTTTTATAGTGTTTGCGAAAACATCGGGCAAAATATGTTAAATCGTTAAAACCAACGGCGTAAGCAACTTCGGTAATTGTCATTCGCTTTTCTTTTAAAAACTGCGTGGCTCTTTTTAGTCTGATTGTACGAATAAATTCGTGAACCGTCAAATTGGTTAGTCCGCGTATTTTGCGGTACAATTGCATTCTGCTCATGCCAACTTCCCTGCTGAGCAATTCGGCATTGAACTTATTGTCAGACATGTGCGCTTCAATCGTTTCAATCACCCGCTGCAGGAACTTCTCATCGAGATCTTCAATTTCTACCTTGCTGGGCTCCAGTAATATCTGACGACAGTATTTTTCCTTTAGCTTCCTCCTGGATTCCAGGAGATTCGTTATTTGCACATCCAGTTCATCTGTACCAAAAGGCTTCGGCAAATAGGCATCTGCCCCTTTACTTAACCCCTCAATCTTGGCCTCGCGAGAGGTATACGCTGTCAGCAGAATGATGGGGATATGACTGGTTTTCTCATCTTCCTTGAGGCGATTACAAAGTTCGATACCGCTTAGCTCCGGCATTTTGATGTCTGAAATGACCAGATCCGGAATGCTTTTGGTAGCTGATTCCAACCCTTCCCGGCCGTTGGCGGCCGCAAAAACCCGATATTTCGATTGTAATGAATCGCGGATAAATTCGCGGACTTCTACATCATCTTCAACGATCAGAATCGCCGGCATGCCCTTTTCTGCGTTTTCCGGTGCTGCTAAATCGGCGCCATTGCCATTGCTTTCGACAGCCGAAACCAGTTCCCACTGTGCAGAATCTTCCGGTTCTGTGACACTGAACTCTCCTACCAACTGCTTCGCTTCCAGGAAATGTTCATCAATTGGAATTTGAACCGTGAAGCCACTTCCTTTGCCCTCGGAGCTCTCAACAGAGATCTCTCCCTGATACAAATTCACCAATTCGTAGACAAAAGCCAGCCCGATACCGCTGCCCTCGGCATGCTGGCCATTTTCATTCTCCACTCGATAGTATCGCTCAAAAATGTGCGGTATTTTTTCCGCCGGGATACCAATCCCATTATCCTTAACGGTAATTTCAATCGATTGACGCGGTTGATCCGGGCGAGATGGTGCGCCATTGCTCTTGGACGATTGAATGACCGCTGCACTGAGGCTGATTTCACCGCCATCCGCTGTAAATTTGAAGGCATTTGACAATAAATTGTAGATGATTTTATCCAGTTTGTCCGGATCAAACCAGGCCACACAACGCTCTACTTCGGTATTTAGCCGGTAGCGGATGTTATGATCGCCAGCATGTTCCTGAAATGAATTAAAGATTTCCCGAATAAACAGGATGATGTCGCCTTTCAAGAGCCGCAGGGGAACATCGTCGCTTTCAATTTGCTGGAAGTCCCGCAATTGATTGGTCATGCGCTGCAGGCGCTGGGCATTTCGATGTATCAGTTTCAGGCTATTCTGAAGTTTATCCCCGTCTTGCCGGGAAGATAACAGCTTTTCCAGCGGGCTTAATATCAATGTCAGCGGGGAGTGGAATTCATGCGAAATATTATTGAAGAAACGCGTCTTCACCTGGTCCAATTCGTACATTTTTTCCAATTCCATATGCTCAAGCTTCAAGGCATTCTTCAAACGCTGCTGACTGTGATAGTAGTTTACCAGGAATACAATCGCCGCTAACAACAGGACAGCTGCAATCAGATATGCCCACCAGGTTCGCCAAAAGGGTGGACTAATCGAAATCTTGATTTCAGTGCCGGCTTCATTCCACACGCCATCGTTATTGGAGGCTTTGACCTTGAAAACATAGTCTCCGGGGTCGAGGTTGGTATAGGTGGCGGTTCTGGATGATCCGACATAGTTCCAGCTATCCTCAAAGCCTTCCATGATATAGGCATATTGATTTTTTTCAGGCGAAATGTAGTTCAACGCGACAAATTCAAAGGAAAAGACCGCATGCTTATATGAAAGATTCATTTCGGAGGACTCGCTGATATGATGCGGCAAAAGATTATCTTCCCCGCCAACGGCTACCGGTTTGTTGAATATCTTAAAATTGGTGACGAGTACCGGCGGCACAAAATCGTTGCTGCGGAGACTGGTCGGCCGAAAAATATTGAAGCCGTTGTTGCCTCCAAAAATCAGCTCGCCAAGCTCCGTCTTCCAGCCGCTGCGCGGATTAAATTCGTTTCCCTGCAAGCCGTCAGTGATATCAAAATTCCTGGAGGTGCCTGATTTGGTATTGAAGCGGGAAATGCCTTTGTTGGTGCTCAGCCATAAGACGCCATCCTGATGCTGATCCTGAATAATACACTTTATTTCATTATCAGGTAAGCCATCGTCGGTATCATAATGGCTAAATTCCCCGGACGTGCTGTTGAATTTACTCAAGCCACTGGTTGTCCCCACCCACACAATGGAATCTTCACTTTGAGTGATCGTATGAACAAACCCCTTACTGATACTGGCCGGGTTACTTGCATCATGTTTATAATGAATAAAGGTCTTTGTTTCCACATCAAAAACATCAACGCCGCTATCCGTTCCTATCCATAAATCTCCCTTGAAATCCTGGTGGACCACACGGGTGTAATTGTCACTGAGACCGCTATTTGACGTATTGTAGACTGTCGCGGAACGATCATCCGGATTAAAATAGGTCACGCCTCCGTAAAACGTGGAGAGCCATAATCCACCATCGTTGTCCTCGAAAATATGCAGCACCCTGTTACTGCCGATACCGTGTTCCTCCAGGGTATACTGCATAAACCGCTTCTGTATCGGATCAAATTGATATAATCCGGTCGTCCATGTGCCAATCCAGAGTATACCGCGGCGATCTTCCAGCAAGCTGACCACAACATCGGTATCGATATTGCTGTTTTTACTGTTATAGCGAATAAACTGATTGCGCTGCCGATCAAAGAGGTTCAACCCGCCGCCATCTGTAGCAATCCAGATATTATTGTTTTTGTCCTCAACAAATGAGTTGACCATGTTATGGCTGAGCGAATTCTCGTTGCCGGGCTGGTAGCTGTAATGGCTGATAAAGGATTTATTGCCGGACAATAAATTGATGCCATAGCCGTAGGTGCCAATCCAGATATTTCCTGCGTTATCCTTATAGATTTGCCAAACAGAATCGTGATTCAAACTGGATTGATTGAGGGGGTCGTGCCGGTTATGCCGAAAGGTATTTGCTTCGATATTGAGGATATCTATCCCGTTGTCTTCAGTACCAATCCAGAGCGTATTGTCATCCTCAATCATCAAACTCAAGACAATATTGCTGCCAATGCTGTTATTATTCCCCGGCTGCGTCATATAGTGGGCAATCTGGCGAATCTGTTGCCCCTCGCGCTTCAGGCGATACAGCCCGTCTCCCTGAGTGCCAATCCAGATATTTTCGTCCGCCGATTCTACGATAGCAGTAATAGGAAAGTCGGTAATTTTCTTCCGCCGCACGCGAAAGGCGTCATCTGTGGCCCCGTCACTGCTTAGGATATCCACGGCACCGTTGGCATGTGTAATCCACAGGTTGCCGCCGCTGTCTTCAAAGAGCTTTTCGATCCGGTTGCTGCTCAAGCTGGTGACATCGTTGGGATCGTGGAAATGATGAATAAATGATTCGCTCTCCCTCTGATGCAAATTGAGTCCACCATTGGCGGTGGCAACCCACAGGCGGCCTTGAGAATCTTCCAGAATCGCGCCTATCTGATTATCTGCAATACTGTTCGGATTATTTGGATCATGCTTATAGGCGATGAAGCCGTTGGTTTTCTTATCATAGCGATTTAAGCCGTCACCAGTGCCCACCCACAAATAGCCGCTACGATCCTGAAAAAGGGAAGAAATATAGTTGTGGCTAATACCGTGTTGATCATGATGCGCATAGTTGAAGATCTCAAACCGGTAGCCATCGTAGCGATTCAAGCCATTAAAGGTGCCGAACCACATAAATCCCTTATCGTCCTGCAGGATGGAGGTTATGTTCGATTGAGATAACCCATTTGCGGTGGTAAGATGTGTAAAACGGAAATCCTGGTTCTGAGGATAGGCAGCAATCGACGAAAAGAGGAGCAGTGCAAATGCCAACAGATAGCAGTCATGTCTCGTCATTGGCGGTGGCTTTCTCGATTGCTAATTCATTAGGTGATACTGACCCCAGGCAAGCTGCAGTAGACCTCAAGGTCATTCAGGCTCAAACGTTTGCGACTTAGGTCGAAAACATTATTATTAAGATAATACAAAAAATATACTTAATAATACCAGTCAAAAATTTTGATAGGCTGAGTTCTTTAGCGAATCGATGGATCAAGAATTGGGCATTGTAGGGATAGTAAGGTGATGAGGCGGCTAATTATATTTGCCGGACTACTTCCATTTGTCCTTCAATTTCTTGTAATAAGTACGGCCAACAGGCAATATCGAATCATCTCGTAGGACCAGCTCATAGCGGCTTCCGCTAAAGCTATGGAAGGCGACAATTTCGCGGGTATTCACCAGGTAAGATTTGTGTGTGCGTTCAAAGCTCTCCGGCAGCAGAATGGCGAGCTTGTTCAGGTTCTTATTGTGCAGCTCGACCCGGCCTTCATCCAGGTGGATTTCAGAATAGGGCCCAGCACCTTTGATGAACACAATTTTGTCGATATCAATTAGGACAACGGTCTTTGTTTTTATCACTGTGAGATACTTCAGAGGCTTTTGAACTGCCGCGGTGGTCGGCGAGTGAATTCGAAACAGGGCTTTTGCCAGGCGTTCTTTGCTAAACGGTTTGGGCACAAAGTCGAGAACCCCATATTCAAATGCTTCCAGCGCGCGATCCGTGTAGGCCGAAATGATAATTGTATGGAACGGCGCGGCGAGCAGTGGTTGGAGAATTGAAAAGCCATCCTTTCCATGCAAGTTAAGGTCCAGCAATAGCAGATCAACAGCCTGAGCCGCCAAATAGGACTGAGCCGGCTCCAACTCCTCGAACACCTGCAAGGAAGTAATCTTATCCGACAGGACTTCACGAGTGAAGCGCTCAATTCGCCGAGCAATCCGCGGTTCGTCTTCAACAATAACAACATTCATGAATCAGTTCTTGGATTGTGAGTTAAAAATATGAATCTCGGTCTGCCAGCCAGCAGCTCCGGGTGATGATGTTAGTCGCCAGCGCTGAGGAAAGCTCTCCTCCAGCCTAGCGCGGATGTATTTCAAGCCGGTACCATACGGGGAAGGCGTCGTTTGTTTCGCTGTTTTTCCACCTGTCAGCACTGTGTATTTGATATGGTCAGCATGTTGTTCTCCGCGAATTTCAAAGACATTGCGCTTCTCCGTGAATACATTGTGCGTCATGGCATTCTCGACACAGGTGAGAAACAACGCCGGCGGGATCATCGCCTCGGCACAAATCCCGGTGGTTTTCAGCGTGAAATGACGCTCCTTGCGGAAGCTCATCGTTTTCAGATGCGATTCGCAAAGCGAGATTTCCTGCTCGATGGGAATTAAGGTTGCATCGGAGATGTCCATCAATATCTCGAACTCCCTGGCCAGCGCTTCGATAAATTGTACGCCGACAGCCGGCTTTTCTTCAATCCAGTCTATTAATGATGTCAGGGAGTTCATCAGGAAGTGTGGCTGGATATTTTTCTTGAGCAATTCGATCTCAAGGCGGCTCGATCGAACCAACGATGCCTCATGCTGCCGTCTTTGTTCGCGCATTTCAATAGCAAGTGCAAATAAATTGAGCACAATCATGGCGGCAAATCCGGAAAAAATCATGTAATCATAGTAGAAGAAAATACTCTGACCCCAGGCCACAACGCTTAACAAGCCCAGCAGGGCCCCCTTCTGCCTTTGATAAAGCGCGTACAAAACAATAGCCAGTGAAGTAAAAGTCGCCCAACTTATCATGCCCAGGCATTTCGCATCATATCCCCGCATGTCCAGCCAGGTGTAAACCAGAAGCCCGACATATACAATTGCCGGCAGCCAGCGCCATTTGAATCGAAAGCGAAACAGATAGAACATCGGCAAAAGACAAGCAATCACAAAGGTAAATCCTGCGATGATGCGCAAACGTGTCAGGTGAAAAGGATAAGGATAGATGTAGTAGTATTTGAGGTATTCGAACAAAATCAGAAAAAAGAAACACAATGATAATACCGCGAACAGCAAAACATATGACTGTCTCCGATTCAAAATATAGATCAAACCGTAGTAGATGGCGACGACCAGAAAAAAACCGGCAAGAATATGAATCAGGGCGGTATCCATAAAGCCACTGCGAATCAGGGATTGGTAATCGCCGAGATAAATGCCGTGGAAACGGACAAATGATCCGGCATGGGCATTGGAAATACGCAAAGCAACCGAATGCGAACCGCTGCTTTGCATGGAATCCGGTATCGGGAAGAAACTGCGGTAGGTGCCCGGTATCTCAGTTGCCCTGTCCAAACCGACAACACCATTCCGGCCGATCAATTTGCCGTCCCAGTACATCTCGAACGACCCGAGAATCAAGACGGCAAGCCCAAGCGAGTTTTCCTTAACTGAACCAGGGGATATTTCAACTTCGGAACGCAGCCACCAAATGCCGAGACTATCAGGGGCTGCATGTGGAAAAGGATTTTGCCACAAGGTGGAGTCCTGCTCAACCGCTGCAAGTGAGGGATCGTCAGCGAAGCGCAGTTGATAACCGGTAGCCGAATAGCTCTCCTGGATAGACGAACAACCGGCCAGGACGATAAAAGACGATAGGAGCACTATTTCCCCAAGAAAGCGGTAAGGCATTTTTATCGATGTCCTGTTTTATTTAGCTGTTCGGTTCAAAAATTTAACACGAATGAACATGAATTTTCGCGAAAACATGAACGGTTTTATAGTGCATTCACAGGTTTTTATTCATTCGTGTTTATTCGTGAAGGTTCGCGTTAATCTTTTCCCGTTTTCCAACGCCAACCTAAATTAACGCCGAATTCACACAACCCAAGCGCCGTTGGTTAAGCCGTAGAGACGTTGGTACATCGGATAACAACCATTCAAGAAATCGAACGTCAGAAGGAGGAAATTGTTACCGAATACTCTTGACCGGAGGAAAAAATGTTTCCCAAATTAATGCTGATTGTGAGTATCCTAATCCTTATCAAGTCGCTGGCTTTTTCCCAAGAACCAAACGATCTCGAACTTAAAAAAATTGAGTTTAAAGCCCGATCCGGTGAGTCTATTTCCGCTGAAGTAGGTCGCTTTACGGTACCGGAAAATCGAAAGACAGACTCAGAAAAGCGCATTGCGCTGGCCTTTGTTCGCTTCAAAAGCACCAATCCCAATCCCGGTTCGCCCATCGTTTATTTGGCAGGTGGGCCCGGCGGGTCGGGCTCCGGCACTGCTGAGGGATCACGCTTTCCCTTATTTATGGCGATGCGTGAAATTGCTGATGTTATTGCCTTTGACCAGCGCGGTACCGGAAAATCCGATCGACTGCCGCGCAACCCCGAAGGCTGGTCGTATCCTTTGGACAAACCCGGCACTCGTGAAGCAATGCTCAATACGGTTCGTGAAAGCGCCAAACGTGCGGCACAATACTGGAAAGAACAAGGCGTTGATTTATCCGCTTACAACACAGCGGAAAGCGCCGACGATCTGGAAGCACTGCGCAAAGTGCTTGGCGCAAAGAAGATCAGTCTGTGGAGTATCAGCTATGGCACCCACCTGGCGTTTGCTGCGATCAATCGGCATCCAAACAGCATAGACCGCGTCATCCTGGCCGGCACCGAAGGCCCGGATCAAACAGTGAAACCCCCCAGCCAGCAGCAGGCATTGTTGGAAGAAATCGACGCGCTAGTTAAGGCAGATCCTGAAGCGAAGGTTGCCTTTCCTGATTTCCTGGGCATGGTAAAAACCATGATGGAACGTCTCGACAAGGAACCGGCAATGATCGAAGTAGCACATCCGCAAACCGGGGAAACGGTAAAGTTGGCTATCGGCAAATTCGATTTGCAGCGTTATACGGCCGCCTTGCTGAGAGGGCCTTCCAATTTTAAGAGTCTGCCTGCGGCCTATAAAAAGATGCTGAAAGGCGATTTTTCGGAGATGACAACTTTTGCGGCGCGCTTGAAAACGGGCAATTTTGGGGCGATGTCCGCAGCGATGGATGCGGCCTCCGGATTAAGCGATGCCCGCCGCCAGCGCATTGAAAAAGAACGCAAAGAATGCCTGCTGGGAGATGCCATCAATTTCCCATATTATGCGGTTCAGGAAGGCCTGGGGGTTCCGGACTTAGGCGATGACTTCCGCAAAAATCCGCAAACCGATATACCCGCTCTGTTCATTAGCGGCACACTTGACGGTAGAACACCCGTCGAAAACGCTACCATTGTGCGTAAAGGCTTTCGCAATTCGAGTCATTTGATCATCAAAGGCGCCGGGCATAGCGACCCATTGTTCCTCTCATCGCCACGCATCGCCGAGGTAATGCTGGCGTTCATGCATGGCAAATCGGTCACTGATGAGACAATAACGCTTGAGCCGATAAACTTCATTGAAAGGAAGATCATCACGCTGGATAAGACAAAACTTGATAGCTATGCCGGAAAATATCGGATATCCCCTGAGCTCCTGGTTACCGTAGAGCGGCAGGATGATCACCTGCATGTAGATATACAAACATTTGGTGTATTCCAATTCTACGCCATATCCGAAACGACCTTTTTTATACAGGGCTCAGACGTGGAGCTTAAATTCCTGCCAAATGACGCCGGAGAATATTCCGAAATCAAGATTACCAATCATGGTACGGAATATCGTGGCAGCAAGGTTGAATAAAGCTACCGTAGGTCGGATTAGGCGCGGCAGGTATGTCGAAAATGGCACCTAATTGCCAAAGCCGTAATCCGACCTACGGTTTTGACTATGCAACGGCTACGCCGTTTGAATTTCCAACCGCATACCGCATACCGCATACGGCTTTTCCTGCCACTGCAAACTGCTACTGTGCTGTACCGTCGGATTACGGCTTTGATTATTCGTTGCTTCTGTGCGATCTTTGCCGCGCCTAATCCGACCGACGGTTCTACGGTTTTGACCAATCAACAATGCCCTATTCAATCATCTATTTCCACCACCCGCCGACCGTTTTCCCTGCTTTTGCCACTGCAAACTACCACTATTTCCCCATTCGTCATTTGTCATTCGTCATTTGTCATTCCCATTCCTCACCCGTCCTGTAAAATAATTACACAAGATTTTCACAACGCAGCACGACTTCCATCGATACAACAAACTCAATATAAACAGCAGCTTAATCCCATTACATAAATCTGTATAATATTTGGCACACTTGTTGAACATCACATTGGCATAAGTGATATGGGCCTTTGCCAGAGATTGAGGATTTCCGGAATACACAGTGCTCGCGTCACTTTGGTCTTTGGAGGATAGTGATGACGAGGAATCGGAGGAGATATGAGAATCGGCATCTATGCAGTAGTGATGTCTTGTCTGCTTTTGTCTTTTTTGGCGGCACAAACAGCCAGCCCCAAAATTGGTCTCCAGATCAATTATCACCTATCCCGTTTGGATCCGGATCTTGGCTTCAATAGCAGTTCCG
This sequence comes from Calditrichia bacterium, assembly GCA_028284445.1. GTDB lineage: Bacteria > Calditrichota > Calditrichia > RBG-13-44-9 > J075 > JANQRS01. The sequence continues at coordinate 54,099 of JANQRS010000002.1, read as the reverse complement.
GTTTCGGAGGCGGTCTTTCATATACAGTTGCTCCTAATCTTAAGGTTGTCATTGATGCGCAAGGAAGTTCATCAGAGCGCCTTTTTGAATCCGTTGGCAGATTGGATCAACTCACGGTCAACATCAACACCTACCAGATTCTAATCGAATATGCTGCGCTCCCGGTGACCAGACTTTTTCAGATGTCTGTCACAGCCGGTATTGGTGCTATTCAGTTCGCTCAGCCTGAACAGGCCATTTCTTTGGGCGCCCTGGGTGACATCAATTTGTCGGCAAAAAATGATATTCGTTCTGTTTACAGCCTGGGCAGCAAGCTGGTGACGGTATTTGGCCGGCGAATAGAGGGATGGCTACATCCCCAAATACAATGGTTTTCTATATCCGGATTAAAAACCAACATCACCCTCAGAGGAGGGGTAAGCATTGCAATTATTTGATAGAGGGAACACAATGTTGAAAGAAAAGATGCACAACACAGCACTTGTTTTCTGCCTGCTTTTTCTGGCAATCGGACAGATCATGTTCGCCCAGGAAAAACAGAAAGAAGAAGCTCCTTTGGTTGACCTGACCACGGGCAGTGCTTTTGAATTATCGCCGCATACCGGCATGATGGGCGGCAGCGGGGTTTTTGGTGTGAGAATGGGCATGAATTACGGCGCCCTGGGCATTGAAGCCGCCGGGGAGCAGGTGATCGGCAAAACAGCCAATCTCTTCCCCATCACCCTGAATTTTGCATTAAACCTGGTGAAGAAGGGCAAGCTGCTACCGTATGCAGCAGTGGGCGGCGGTCTCTTCATTACCAAACCGACCGATGCAATCGGCGCACGCACGGTATCAACACCGGGTGTCAGCTTCGGCGGCGGTACGAGGTTGTATCTCAGTGAGTCTTTCGGATTTCGTATGGAATTCAAGCAGTATATGACCAGCGTCAGCAGTAATATCAGCGCCTCTGATGAACTGCTAATCTTCCAGGAGATAACCCTGGGTGTATCATTGATGTTCAAATAAATCGAGAGGATAGAGGGGAAATGAGAAGTTGGATCAAGCTAGTTCTTGGTTGTGTGGTAGTGATAATGCTCTTTGGATCGACGGCTAAGGTAGAAGCGCGCGGTCTCTTCAAAAACAGTGTGAATGTAGCGAATGGATTTTACGCAGCAGAAGGCTTCGGCACCAATTATATGCTGGCCTTGCGCTACAACCACTATTATCAGAAATGGCGTTACTTCATCGAAACCGGCGTGAGCTTCAGCAGCATCAAGTCACAGGTTTTGGAAGATCTCGCGGCGTTTACGGTCTTTAGCGATAACGGTTTGTTTACATACGACTTCCTGTTGGGATACGATATGAAACCGCTGGGCAGCGTGCCTTATTTCGTTGGCGGTGTCGCGGCAGTGAATCAGGGTGGACAAACCAAGTTTTCCGGCGTTATCGGCGTGGGCAAACACATCCCGCTTGCCCAGTTCTTCAAAGTGAAGAAACTCGGCGTTCGCTATGAGATTCGTGACTACATCTTCCGTCAGCAAATCAACAATGCAGATGCATTCACAGCACATAATCTAAGCTTTACACTTGCTCTTCAATACTACTTTTAACGCAGGTCCGGGTCAGTGTCATCGGTGATGATGACCACCATTTATGCAGCAGAGGGAGAGCCTTTGCATTCTCCCGGCCCATGTGAGCGCATAAGAGTGGTAATCAATCGCCTATATAGGTTCAGTTGCCTGTTTTAACGGGCCAACAAGCAACTGTCTCTAAATGAATACAGAAGGACCTGGCCCCAAATAATGAATTGGTTGGATTTAATTACAGTGAGGTAGGCATGAAAAAAATATGGAGTATAAACGGTTTAAAGTGGCTTAAGGCTGCGAAAGGATCAGTCCTTAAGGGTCTGGCCGCTGCAGTTGCCGGCTTTGTCCTCTACTCCTGTGGTACTGCGCCGCCGGATAAAATTCTGGAAGGGCAGTCTGCCATTATCTTTGTTAGGGAAAACAGCATCGATGACAATCGTAGTAATGCGATGCGCAGTAATCGCGACGAATTCTATTCCGGCAGTGACTTAATGCTGCTCAGCCCCATTTCACCCTCCGGTGAAGTGACAAACCTGACCCAGCAGTATACTCGCGCAGGGTTGGATAATGAACGGGATTTCGGCGCAGTCGCCGATCCGGAAATTTCACTTGATGGCACAAAAGTGCTGTTCTCTATGAAACCGACCCGTCAGTCGCTCTGGCATCTTTATGAAATGAATATCGACGGTACCGATCTGGTTCAGCTGACAGATCAGACCTTTGGCAACGATATGGATCCGACCTATCTGCCGAATGGCCAGATCATGTTCGCCTCGACCCGTCCTGGTATTGTTGACGAATACGAACGTCGACATTCGCCATTGCTGCACTGCGCGGATCGCGGGCCCGATGGGCGTTTGATCAACATCCGCCAGGTATCATTTAATCAAAGTCATGAAACCAATCCGATTGTGCACTCCAGTGGTAAAGTTATCTTCAGCCGCTGGGAACACCTGGGAAGCCCCAACAAATTTCCGCTTTTCGTGATGAATCCGGATGGCACCAAGCTCTTCGTGATGTATGGCAACCACTCTCCGCGCGCCAGCGGTAGCCGGGTATTTCTGGAACCGCGCGAACTGTCCGACGGTGGATTGATCTGCTCGGTGATGGAACGTAACTCTCCTTTTGAGGGTGGCGCATTGGCAATCATCGATATTTCCAAGTCCGATGAAAGCCTGGAATGGATTACGCCTGATACGTCTCCATTCAACAATAACAACAATGAATCCAAGGCGATCTTTAAGACCCCTTATCCGATCATTGATCACAATGCACCGGTAGAAAATCGCGAGAAGATCCTTTTTGCGATGTCCCCGCTGCCTGTCAATATGGACGATGTTGAAGAACGTGTTGACTACGGAATTTACATCATGGATAAAGACGGCAACAACGTCCGCCTGATCCATAATGACCCGAATTATAACGATATCGACCCGGTTGTTGTTGCGCCGCGTGAAGATAAGCCCGGCGGTTTGCCGCAGGTAATCCCGATGGCTCCGGAAGTCGAAGCCGGATTGGCCAATAATACCCCAACCGGTATGTTCTTCGACGGCAATGTCTATGATCGCGCACCAAACGATGGTCAGATGCGTCCGAACAAGGATCATCCCAATGCTGACGGCAGCGTCGGTCAGGTCAAGCATCTGCGTGTTCTGGAAGCGGTTGGCATGCCGCATGCGAATAACCAGCGCGGTGGCCCAATTGGTAATACCAACCAGGAAAAGCAACGGGTTGTCGGTTATGCCCCGGTGCGTTCAGACGGCTCTTTCTCGGTAGAAGTACCGGCGAACAAGTCATTGCATATGCAAACCCTTGATGAGAATGGTATGATGTTGGTGAATCAGCGCACCTGGGTTCAGGTTATGCCTGGCGAAAAGCGCCTCTGCACTGGCTGTCATGACTCGCATGATCGTGACAAGATCATCGAAGACCTGGAAATTCAGGCCAATGATCTGGTTATGAATAAGGCAACCGGCATTACATTTGAATCGGGTTTTCACAACGCGGTGAATGTTGAAGACGATCCGTCTGTTCTAAAGACCGACACACTAAGCTTCTTCAATCGCCGTAAGCCGAATAAAGTGGCAACGATTCAGAACATCTTCGACAACCGCTGCGTTGCCTGCCACAACATCGCTTCCCCGGCAGGTGGTCTGATCCTGGAAAATACAGCTGCGGATCTGGCAATCGAAGACGACGAAACAACGGTATATGATGAACTGACCGGCGCCAACTATATCAACGCCGAAAACAATTCAGTTGATTATGTCACCGACCGTGGTGCGCGTGAAAGCCCGCTAATGTGGGTGATGTATAATCGTCAGCTGGACGGCAACACCGACGAATATCGGGCAACACCGGGCTACGATCATACCCAAATTTGGGAAAAGGATGAATTTGGCCGCATCGACCCCTTTCTGCCCGGAAACTATGATTTGCTGCGGATGATCGAATGGATTGACGCCGGCACCCAATATTCAAACACGATTGGTCCCAGATAAGGAGAAGTAACGTGGTAAGCATCAAATACATATTCACACTCTTATTGATACTGGTAGTTAGCGCTCTCGGAAATGACCTCAAGGAAATGGTCGATAAAGAAGCCCCGGATTTTACCCTGAAGACATTTGACGGGAAGAAGACGGTAACCTTAAAAGACCTTCGCGGCAAGGTAGTGATTGTAGACTTCTGGGCAAGCTGGTGTGCGCCCTGCAAAAAATCCCTGCCGGAGCTGGATCAGCTCGACGCGGCCCTTGAGGATGTAGTGATACTTGCCATTAACATCGATGACAAATCAGAGAATGCTCTGGAATTCATCGACGAACTGGGACTCAATCTCACCTGTTTGTTTGACAAAGACAAAAAGGTCGTGGAGGCCTATGGAGTATCTGCCATGCCCTCGGCACTTCTCATAGACAAGAAGGGCATGGTACGGTACGCCTACTCAGGCTACACAAAAGAACATCTTGACGTCGTCAAGAAACATATCAAGGCATTGCTTTAAGCAGCAGAGGAGAACTGTTCATGAGCTATGTAATGCGGGTAAAAAGAAGTGCTAATAAGACAACCCAAGAAGGCAAACAATCGGTGAAAGATGAGGCAGATACGACCTCAGAAACATCGGAGTCCGAAGCGGAACATCAGCCACAGCCGGTGATGGAAAAAATTCTCTCACCGGACGAGATGGCGCAAAAAATGATTCGCGGAACACTGCGCAAGTATTTGCAATCACTGCACCGAATGGGTTGAGCTAAAAATCAGGAGATTTAAAACATGAAGCGTTTAATGCTACTATTTCTACTGGGTCTTTTCACAGCTGGCTGTGTGAATGTTAAAGCCTACCAGCGTGAAAAGCTGGCTGATCCATTGATGGAGCCATCCAATCAGTTTGCCAAGCAAAAGCTCGATGAAAAGTTCTTCTCGACCCGTGAAGGCAGCATCGGGGGCGAAAGCGGTATCGGTGGAGGTTGTGGATGCGCAAAGTAAATGAAGTGCGCCCAACAGTCATCGTCCCGGTTGAGGCAATTGAGCAAATCCGCAAAACGGATTCCCGCTACCAGCTAATCGACAGGCTTTACCAGGTTGGCTATAAGCGGCTCATCTTCTCCAAAATGGGAATTCCTGTAAAAAAGCAGGATAAATCAGTTTGCTAATGAGGTATTAGAGGGAATTATCAAATGACGTATAAAATCAAAAGACGAATTGCATTATTTATGTTGCCGTTTATGCTGATCACCAGCATCTCCCCGCTCGTGGCGGAAGACGCCCAGATCGGCTTCACCACCTACTACTTCAGCGATAGCGGTGGTAACAGTGTGGCGACAAACTCCTTTAACCTGGCCAAGAAATTCCTGAGCAAAACAGTTTTACTGCTCGACCTGGAAGTGGACAACGTTACCGTACCGCCGATCACGGCAGTCACCGGTGCAACCCGTCCGAAGCGCCAAAGCAGTAAGGAGTTCACCAAAACACGCGGACAGGCAATTGTTGGTCTTGAGCAGGGCATTGGCCCCAACTCCTCCCTGGCACTTACTTATTATCGCAGCCAGGAAGTTGACTATACGTCTAATTCCGCCATTGGCACCTGGACCCAGGAGATGTTCCAAAAGAACACCACGCTCTCTTTTCGCGGGCAGTTTATTTCAGATAAGGTCGGTACTCTTCAGGAAGACGGCACAGTGACGAATCAGGACAAGTACTCCTTCTGGGGTGTTGTCTCGCTGGATCAACTGTTGTCACCGACCACTATTCTGTCTATGAATTATAACCGGCTATATCAGGATGGTTTCCTGAGCGATCCCTATCGCACAGTGAAGGTTTTCGACGAGAACAACGCCTTTATTTCGGTAACGGAAAAGCACCCGGACAATCGACTGCGGCAATCGATTTCTGCCAAAATGAAACAGTCGATTCCCACCGTTGGGGCCGCAGTTACCGGTAGTATTCGCTACTACTTCGATGATTGGGACATGAGCTCCCGCACCATCGATTTGCAGTTCAGCAAGTATGTATTGGATGATCTGATTGCCAGGTTCAACTATCGATACTACTCGCAGGACCAGGCATCATTTGCCAGTGATCGCTACGTAGGCACTGAGTTCGAGAACAATGCTTTCCGGACAGCCGACTACAAATTGCAATCATTCTTTTCAAATAATTTTGGCATCAGCACGACGTTGATGTTCAGGAAATTAGCCAAGTCCAATCGCGATTTCCGCTTTCTGAAAGACTCCTCCGTGGAGTTGCGATACTTCCGCTACTTCAACTCGCTGGACTTCTCGGCTAATATCTATCAGTTGAATATAGACTTCGGGATTTGATCATGAAAGAACAACAGAAACGAAGTAATTCACGATTTCACAACCAAAAAGGAAGTGAGGGAAATATGAAATCTGTGGTCAGGATGATGCTGACGGGATTGTTATGCCTGTCCATGCTCGGCTGGGCCAATGGCCCGAAAAGCGCCAAATCAATGGGCGCGAACTGGGCGCAGCTGTCTGATGAAGCGCAGATTCAACTGGAACTGGACCGCCTGTTCCTCATGGATGACAATCAGAACACGACAGCAAAATCCAGCAATAACCTTATAAAAGACATCAACCGCTTCGATATTCACGTTGATAATGATCTGGCAACGGTTGTGCTTGCAGACGGCAGCACCATTGCCTTGCGCAAGGCAGACCAACGCTGGGAAATCACCGCCATCGAAGCCGGTCACAACACGACATCAGTCAAACACAATAGCAACAGCGGTGCAATCATCGCCTCAGCCAAGCAGGGATTTTCTGCCGGTCAAACCTTCACTCGCAGTCAAATGAGTGAAGAGCACGGTCTTGATGATCTCTCTCGCGATGTGACTGAGACATACTTTGACCGCGCATTGTTTGCGGCACCGGAAAACACCGTGTCTTATTATCATGCACGCTATACCGATACCGCCCCCTTCGTTGAAGCGACCTACGTTCAGTTGGTTATTGATCGCGAATGGCATCGCATTCTTTATGGCAGCCTCGATCGCTGGATTAAGGTGTATGACAACGTAAAGAACCCGACATCCATTGCTGTTGATGCTGCCGGACGGGTCTTCGTTGGCGAAGCGGGACTGGAACGCATCACCGTTCTGCAAATCATACCCGGTGAAGCCGATACTGAATTGACATTTCTATTCGCTATTGATGATGTGAAGTCAGCCAACGGCCTGGCCTTGAATGACAATGGCACCCCGCTGGACATCAGCGATGATCATCTTTATGTCGCCGATGCCTCTCGCGATCTGGTCATCAAGTATGCGCTTGATGCCACATCTGCTACCAAGGTTGCCCAGTTCAAGCGGTTCGACAATCCGACGGTTATTCTCAGCGGCCGCTGGAATGGCGCAAATACCAATCAGCTCTACGTGGTTGATGATCTCAATCGCCGTATTCAGCTCTTTGAAGATATCGACAATAGCCTGACCCTGATCAACGCCATCCAGGGTGACTATCAGCAATATTTCTCAACCGTCAAGGCAGACCACTTTGGTAATGTTTACGTGGTTGATCGCCACACTGCCACTCTCAGCAAATATACTGCTGACCTACAGTTCCTTGACAGTGAAGCATCCGTTGATACCAAGCAAGGCTTAAACAGCATTGACATCCCCTTCGGCAAAATTATCGTTGAAGGCGAAGGCACCTATTGGGCCGGGTTTGATCAGCTCTTTACCCTCGAACGCTGGACCGACGAAAGCGGCGCGAAACGTCACACCCTCGGCCTCAGCCTGCAGGATGTCACCTTCTCTGCGGATGCCGACGTCAGTGAAATCGTCAGCAACTTCAAGCTGACCGACGCCGGTGACGTATCCGTTCAGGTCTACAATGAGCGCAACGATCTGGTTCGTGACCTGACCGATGCCTGGATGCTCGCTGGTAGCCGCAATCAGGTTTGGGACCGTCGCGATGACGACGCCAAGCAAGTTGCCCCCGGCAACTATCGCATAGAAATCAGCGCGCAAAGCGCTTACAGCGATGCGAAGACTGTCCTCGGTGGCGAATTTTACTTGCCCGCCTACTTCTGGCAAAATGCCGGCAGCGATATCGACAACGACTTTCTGCTGCAGGGCAAGCCGGTGTATTGGGGCGCTTCTGCAACCGAGAGTGCTGTTCAACATGACGACGCGGTTGTCTATCGCTTCAGCGGTTTGAATCCCGCCAGCGAATACAAAATTGCTATGGAATTCTTCAGTGGCGACCAGCAAGCCAGAACACAAAAAATCAGCGTCGATGGCGAAGTCATCCATGAAGGCGTTGCGGTCAGCGCAAAAGCAGTTCAGACCGAATATCTGACCATTCCGCAAGCAGCCATTGAAGACGGCCAGGTTCGCATTGCTGTTGAAGACATCGAAGGCAATAGTGCCGTGGTATCACAGGTTTGGTTGAAAGAAACCGGGGTAAGCTTCCAGCCGCAGCAGGCCGCAAGCGACAAACTGATTCCGGCCGATTTCGAATTGGCTCAGAATTTCCCGAATCCTTTTAACCCGACAACCACCATTCAATATCGCCTTCCGGCAGACGCTACGGTGACATTGGATATCTACAATAATCTCGGACAGAAAGTGCGCACACTGGTGGACGATTTCCGTTCTGCCGGCACTCACTCAGTTGTTTGGGATGGTAGAAACGCAGCAGGCAGCCAAGTAGCGAGTGGAATTTATTTCTACCGCGTCAATGCCGGTACCTTCTCGGCAACACGCCGGATGCTGCTCTTAAAATAGACCCCTCTCCTCAACAAGTGTAGAGGCAGTCCAGAGCACCGGGCTGTCTCTACATTATAAAAACATTGAAGGATCGAAACAAATTTTGGTGAAATGTTTCAATCGTCAATCATTCAATTGTCAATTGTCAATTGTCAATTGAATGATTGACGATTGATCTGCCAGAAACATCAGATTTCTTGTTTACTGGTGGATATGCGAAGTAAAAATAGACCCCTCTCCTCAACAAGTGTAGAGGCAGTCCAGAGTATCGGGCTGTCTCTGCATTAATTTTAGGGGGATTGGACGTTTCGTAAATTGGTTGAATTGTCAAATATTGAACATCCCCCTGAATCCCCCTTCGAAGTGGGACACAGGGGGATGTTGCACAACGGTCAACGAACATTGTCAAGGAATCGGCACTGGCGACCATACAACGCCTGCCGAGATGACATCCTGACCTTCGGATGTTAGTCTTCGCAAATTTGATCCATCCCGCTCAATCACAAGAAGAGAATACCAACCTTCTATACTCTCAATAAAGGCAATACTTTTGCCGTGCGGGGCCCATGCTGGCGCATGCAAAGCATGTTCTGTATCGAATAAGACACTTTCAAGGCCATCATCAACCCCCTTGACAACCAATTGGGTATGATCGAGGCCAAAATAACGAACAAAAGCGATTTTGCGCCCGTCCGGGGACCAGTTTGGACTGTAATCATTTGGTTCATTTGAAGTAAACTGTGTTATCAAGCGGGAATTGAAATCCACAATAAAAATATTCCTGTCCCGTCTGTCTGTAAATGCAATCCTGCTACCGTCGGGAGACCATTCAATGCCGTCCCTAAATGCCGCCTCTTCTGAAACCAACTCCTGAATATCACCATTTGAGATATTTGCAAACACCAGGCGCGACCGGCGATGGGAAATAAACTGTGAAAAGGCGATCAAATTATCATTTACAGGTGACCAGGCCAGGCTCTGGACATCCCATTCTCCACGCGTTAACTGTTTGAGATGATCATCCTCTAAAATAAATAGATGCCACCCCTCTTCCGTAGATGCGATATAGGCAATTCGCTTTCCGTCTGCTGAAATAGAAAAACGCTTAGGATTATGATGGCGGGCAAGTGTGGACTGAGTAAGGTTTAGTTGATTTGTGCCATCCTGATTGCATCGGTAGAGGTATCCACTGTCAAAGCCGAAGTTATGATAATATATTGATGCCGCATCTGCAGACCATTGCAGATTATAGCTGTAAACATGAGAGTTGGTTATCCGCTGCAAGTCTCCGCCTGACTCTGCAACCGTGAAGAGATCCCAAACGTTTTCACCGTTATAAGATCCTTGCAGACTAAATAGAATTCTATGCGTCGCGGGTGTCGATGGTAACACTGTACCAACAACATCTTCTTCGCAGGCTGGAAACATGGCAAGAACGATCATACAGAGCGTTATCAAAAACACTTTCATCCCAACTCCAGTGGAATAGTATTAGTACTAGCTCTTTTAAGATATCTTTAGTTTAGGCAGGAAGCAATTTTTTTCAAATGAAGCAGGACGTAACACACACGATGATCGATCACCGTTCAACGCCACATCGTCAGGGAATCGGCACCGGCGACCAGACATAGTTGAACTCTCTGTCACTCGCGTCCTGTGACGTTATCTTACGTACACTTGACCCATCCTGGTTTATCAAATATAGAGAACGTGGGAATTCTCCCCATCGAAAAGCAATGCTCTCGCCGTGGGGCGCCCAGCCTGGCTCCTCAAGAATCACGTCCGTGCTTAACAATATCCTTTCAACGTCATCATCGACCCCCTTGACAATCAATTCTATATGATCGACGTCAAAATAACGAACAAATACTATTTTGCGTCCATCAGGCGACCAATTTGGCTTCCAGTCAGTTACTTCACTTGAAGTAAACTCCCTAATGGAAAGGGTCGCGATATCCAAAATATATATATGTTTATGGTTTTTATCGGTGAATGAGATACAGGAACCATCGGGAGACCACACGAAATAGCCACTCAGATTCATCTGCTCCGGCGTCAGTTCCTTAGTGATCCCATTTGTCAAATCCACCATAAGCAAGGCCGTCACGCCTAAGGAATTGACAGCTGTGAACGCTAGTAAATTATCATCAACAGGTGACCAAATCGGGCGGCTAACGCCGGTTTCTCCGTCTGTTACCTGTTCGATACTATCAGCGTGGAAAACGAATAAGTCCGGGACATTCAGAAAGGCAATTTTCTTCCCGTCTCTTGAAACAGAGAAATGAATTGGATCGAGATCTATTCCAAAAAGTCTCTGCGTCAGATTCACCGGATTTGTGCCGTCGTTATTGCGACGATAGATGCCACCACGCACAGAATCAAACTCATAATGGTATATGAATGCCCCATCTTCAGACCATCGCATATTACGGCTGGAAATATCTGCGTCAGTTATCCGTTCTAAATCCCCGCCAAACTCTGAAACCGTGAACAGATCCGATACAGGTTCACCCTTAAAAGATCCACTCAACTGGAATAGAATTCTATAAGTGTCCGGGGGTGACGGCGCCACTAAATCTTTTTCGCAGGATTGGATAGTAAAAAGAGAGATGATGAGCACTATCGGTAGGGGCATTTTCATAGCAACTCCAAAATGGATTAAACTTCAACCGTTTGAAGATGCCTTAACATGCTCATGGAGGGAATAGCTCTGTTACAACATCCCCCTGCGTCCCCCTTCGAAGGGGGATTCAGGGGGATGTTGCGATCATCGATCATCGATCTAGCTAACACCTACAAGATGCTGATACAAGTCCACATACTTCTGTACCTGCAGTTCCCAGGAAAAATTCTGGGCCATGCCGCGCTTCATCAGGCGTTTCCAGGTATCGCGATGCTGGTAAGTAGTATAGGCATAGTCGATCGCCCATTTCAGGCTGTCTGAATTGTAATATTCAAACACGAAACCGGTGCCTGAATCGCTTTCCCAGTCATAGAATTCGACGGTATCAGCCAGGCCACCGGTCTTGCGAACAATCGGCACCGTCCCGTACTTGAGGCTGTAAATTTGGTTCAGCCCGCAAGGTTCATAGCGCGAAGGCATCACAAAGATGTCGCTGCCGGCCTCAATTTTGTGTGATAAGGGAATGTGGTACCCTTCATAAAAACCAAACTTCTGCGGAAAATGATATTGGGCTTGATGGAACAGGCGAGCATAACGATCATCGCCACTACCAAGAACAATGAACTGCAAATCGTAATTCTGCAGGATTTCGAAGAGGATTTCTTCGAGAATATCAAACCCCTTCTGAACTGTCAGGCGAGAGATAATACTGAAAAGCGGGACACCTTTGCGATATGGCAGATTAAATGACTCCAGCAGCTCCTTCTTGTTTTTCTCCTTACCGGCAAGACGCTTACTGGAATATTTATGGGTCAAATGCTCATCAGTTTCCGGATTCCAGTCTTCATAATCAACCCCGTTCACGATGCCGATTAAATGATCGCTGCGCTGCTGGAGAATATATTCCATTCCCGCGCCGTATTCAGCCGTCTGGATTTCCCGGGCGTAGGTATTACTAACAGTGGTGATCACGTCTGCCAGCAGCAAGCCTGTTTTCATATAATTGAGCATGTTATCGGCGAGGTCATCCTGCGGTAACATGTGTGCCCACTCTTGCAGATTCAGGGGTCCCAAACGATCCGATCCGAAAATGCCCTGGTAGCCAATATTGTGAATGGTAAGGATTGTCCGCGAGTTGGCGAACAGGTCATCCCATTGATAGACGGTTTTCAGGTAAAATGGCAGCATCGCACTTTGCCAGTCGTTGCAGTGAAAAACGTCCGGCCCCCATCCCATCCGCTGACAGGATTCGATAACCGCCCGAACCAGGACAACAAATCTCAAATATTCATCATGATCTTCGGTATAAATGCTACCGCGATGATAGAGGTCCGGGCAATGAATCAGATAAACATCGGCATTACTATCGGGCAGTTTGGTCGTGACCACGGTAAAAGTGATATCGAAACCATTGAAATTGAGGGTAATATTTTGCAGGAAGTCGACAACATGCATGTCATATTTGTCGGTATCGATCTTGTCATACAAAGGCATAAACAGGCGCACGTCATGACCAGCCTGATCAAGGTATTTGCCGAGGGCGCCGGAGACGTCGGCCAGACCACCGGTCTTGGCAAAAGGGACAATTTCGGAGGAAATAAAACAAATTTTCAGCGGGTCCATAGTCAGTTCCGTTTCTAAGTAATTTTACAGGTGGATCTGTTGAGAAAGTGGCGGGTTTCGCCATTATCAAAGATCGGACGCTTCTTTTCGGATCGTTAGTGTGAACAACAATTACCAAATTCCAACACTAAAAATTCCAATTGTCATTTTTGGAATTTGGACTTCTGGAATTTGGAATTCTTTTCTTCTTATTTACATTAATCGCATTGCCGCGAGATCCTCGCGCGGATCATCAAAACTGCAGCAGCCAAACGAGGTAATATACGCCTCGCGCGCCGCCGCAATATCTGCCACCGACACCTGATGTCCACACCAGTTCAGACCGTTTTCACTAAAGACAAAATGCTGGGACATCTCATCTGCAATAACTTCTTGAAGGGTTTCAGCGGAAAGATTTTGGTAACGAGCCAGCATCGCGGCCCCAAAAACGTTGATAAACCCGTGCATCGTTACCCCGGCTTCTTCATTATAATGACGCAGCGGATGATGCAATCCGGCGGTTGCCTTCATCTTCACCCTGGCATCACGGCACCAGGTAATTGCAGCGGCAACTTGCTCCGGAGTCGGATATTGCTGGGCTTCTACGCCACCACAGCGTAATTTAAAGGCTGAACCCAGGTACGCATCCCGGTTCTTTATCTCTCTATTATGAAGCGCAATTGCTTCAACAACCCTTGGCCAACTATCCGCCCAATTGTCGTCCATTGGTGCTTCATAATAGACCTGAACGGCCGGTAAGTCACTGGCTGCAAACAATTCCTCAATGCCCCGCAGCAATTCGCGAATGGCGAAAAACTGCTTTTGCTTCACGGCTTGAGCCGGCAGGCGGGTCTCGAGCACATCGGGCATTACCCGACCGGGATGACGCTCGTAGAATCCGGTCATTTCATCAATGGTGCGTTTGATAGCCGGGAGATAACTGTCAACATCTCGCGCAGCACCGGCAAGCACCGCAAATCTAAAAGGCGGCCCTTCCCGCAGCACGTCGGCATACTTGTCAATTTCGGACAGGCGAGCCGATGGACAAACAAAGCGTGATAACATCCAGCGATCATTATGATTACGATATGCCGCATAATTCAAAAACGCTTTTTCCATTGAGAGTCCGGCAGGCGGGAAGAGACCGGCATAGTCAATAATGCCGGTGGTAAATGCTTTCACTGATGATAACATGCGGATGTCTCCGTCGATTGTGAGCGATGGTCAGACCTACCTCTCAGAACCTTTGTTAAATGTACTGTTTACGCGAAAAAAAACATATAGAGAAAAGAAAAACCGCAGCGTGACTTTTTCGATTCAATAAAGTCTAAATCGATACGAATAAGAACCTCGATCTTTAGACAGTTCAAGCCAACATCGCTCCGGAAAATGCCGTGGCTTATCATGCACAACCGTGTTATTCATCACAACAAAACTGAAAAAGCCCACTAATATATTGAAAATAAAAGCATTACAAGAACTGGGCTTTTGGATGCTTTGCAATTAACTACATAGCGGAGCTACTCATCAGTCGATGTAACAAGAAATCACCCTTAACGGAAAGAGGATGTTATGAGAACACTATACCTAACGGCAATTCTGGCAATGTGCCTTGCCCTGGGCGCCTGCAGCAGCAAGGAAAAAGCAGAAATGAAAGAAACTGCAAAGGCCAAGCAAGAGTCTGTCGCTGAAGAAGTCGACGAGTTGACCAAAGATCTTGAGGAAACAGCGGAGACCCTGAAAGAAAATGCGGAAGAGCTGCAGAAGGAGACCGAAGAATTGAAGAAATCTGTGGACGAACTGCTTGAAGATATTTAGGCAACCAAGGCTTTTGAGTCGAAAAAACAAATCCCAAATACCAATTTAAAGAATGCCAAGAGGTATAGACATGACGTATCTAGTGAAAATTTGCAGCATCGCCACATTTGCCCTGTTACTTGCAACCGGTGGCGCCTTGCTCGCCCAGGAAAAAACCAAGGCTGTCGAAAAGCAGGAGAAGATCAAGGTAGAAAAGCAGAAGCGCATGAAAGAGATGAAAGAAAAGCAGCGTGAGAAGAAGGCTGAAATGCGTGAGAAGCAAAAGGAAAAGCGCACCGAGATGAAAGAGAAAATGCAGGAAAAACGCGAGAAGATGCGTGAGAAGCGCGAACAAATAGAAGAACATGGTCAGGAGCGCAATGAAGAAGCCCGCGACCGCATGGAGAAAAAGAAAGCAAAAGGCAAGGCATACGGGCATAGCAAACGATCGATGGAAGCCCAGGAACGCTTGCGCAGGAAAATGGCCGAGTCTCAGGAAAACATCAAGCGCGGCGAAGAAACCGTTGCTGATGCAGAAGCGAAGATTGCCAAAGCCAGGGAGCGCCTGGTCAAGAGCAAGGAGAACGGCGAACTGAGCAACGATGTGATCAGCGAAAAAGAAGCAAAAATCAAAGCGGCAGAGGCGCGCGTTGCCAAGATTCGCGATATCATTAATCGCGAGCGTGAAACCCTTGCAAAAGGCCGCCAAAAGCTCGAACAGATTGAAGAATAAGAGTGTTCATACGGATCGCCGCCTGCCGATGGCGGCGTCCTTTTTAACTTCCGACCTCAACATCGTATTTTCCTCCCCCATTACTTTTTTTCAGAATTCTTCAAATTCCCCCCAAGAAGAGATACCAGCTGGCAGTTAATTCACCTTCAATTTTGCACTTTTTGGGAGCCTGGAAAATGAGAATTCTATCTATTTTCTTCGTCACGCTTGTACTATCTACCATGGCTATTAGTCCCCTTCTTGCCCAAGGGAATTGGGAGGACAATAGCACCAACCCTCAAGCCTGGACAACTGGTAATGTTGGCATTGGGCTGCAAGTGCCAACTCACAAACTGCACGTCTATCAATCTTCCGGCATTGTTTTTGGTGCGGTCGAAACGGCCGGAACAGCAACCAGTGCTCTGAAACTGATCAATGCCAATCAAGAATGGTGGCTGGCAAATCAATCCTCTGGCGACTTTCGGCTTAGAAACAATGGCCTGAATCCCTTTGTTGTTGAAGCAAATACCCCTTCGAGCACATTGGTATTAAAGAGCGCCGGCTACATCGGCATGGGCACAAATTCTCCGGATGCCAGACTGGAAATCATTGGCGGCCCATCATGGACAAATCAAAACTATGAGAAATCGCTGCGCCTTTCCAGTGGCGACGGCATTGAATTTAATAGCAGTACCGGTACATATGAAAAGATTGGGATGATAGCTGATGAAGTCAGCAAAACATTCAAAATCTTTAGAACCTACAATGATGACAGTATGCCGACCGATCCGGAGGGCGTAGCTGACGTCCTGATCGTTGATGCAACGAATGGAAATGTTGGTATTGGTGCCTCCGCCCCCACGGAGAAGTTCCAGGTTGGCGGCATCGTACACTCCACTACCGGTGGATTTAAATTCCCGGACGGCTCCGTACAAACGAGCGCCGCTGTTAGCGCGACCACTGCCTGGAGCATAAACAGCAATGATATCTATTACAACACTGGCAATGTTGGTATAGGCACAAGCACTCCGGGCGCGCTATTGACTGTAGGTGGCGCTATGAAATTTACCAATACAGCGAATACGCTCATCCATCATCAAACCAATGAATCCGGCGCCCCGGATGGAGACGGCTTCCGTATTCGCTATGATGAAAGCTTTCTGTCCGGGCCAAACGACTATTTGGTTATCGAAAAAACCGACCAAAACCAGAGTCCTTCGCCCGACGGTGGTATTGCATTCTTAAATACCACCAGTGATGGCGGAACGCTGGTTGAAACTGTCTCCTTAATTATTGAAGGAAACGGCAATATCGGGGTTGGCACCGCCAATCCGGAAGCGCTCCTAACCTTAGATGGCGCCATGAAGTTCACCAACAATGCCGAGACACTTATTCATCATCAAACCAATGAATCCGGCGCCCCGGATGGAGACGGCTTCCGAATTCGTTATGATGAAAGCTTTTTGTCCGGGCCAAATGACTATTTGGTTATCGAAAAAACCGACCAAAATCAGAGCCCTTCGCCTGACGGCGGCATTGCATTTCTAAACACAACCGAAGATGGTGGAACCCTGGTCGAAACCGTCTCTTTGATCATCGAAGGAAATGGCAACGTCGGCGTTGGCACAAGCTCTCCGGGAGAAAAATTTGAGGTTAGCGGCACTGTCTCTTCGACCACCGGCGGATTTAAGTTCCCGGATGGTACCGTACAAACCACTGCTGCAACTACTACCGCCAGCACCTGGACGATTGACAATAATGACATCTATTATGATGGCGGCAATGTCGGGATCGGCAACAACGACCCGAAAACAGAACTGCACATTAGCTCATCGGGATCAAATACAGATGTACTGCGTATCGAATCCGCTGACGGTGATCCGATTATTGAACTCACTGAATTTAGCGGCGGTCAAGGCTTAGTCGATATCAAGACTGCCAGTGGTTCAAATGCCGTCCGTTTGTCAGGATCGGGCACCACATATTTAGATGGCGGCAACGTCGGCATTGGCACCAAATCGCCAACACATCTGCTGACCGTCGACGGTACCATCAAATCGGAAGAAATCATTGTCGAAGACGTAGCGGCAGATTTTGTCTTTGAAGATGATTATCAACTGCGTTCACTAACGGAAGTCGAAGAATTTGTCAAGAAGAATAAACATCTTCCGGAAGTACCGCCGGCAGTAGAAATGCGCAAAGGCATCGGCGTGAGTGTTATGCAAACAAAACTCCTGCAAAAGGTTGAAGAATTGACCCTCTATCTCATCCAACTGGAGAAGGAAAACAAGGAGCTGAAAGAACGCGTTACGGCTCTTGAAAAATAATTGCCTGACAGTATGCGATCTTATAAACCTTCTAAAGGAGTAAATGAGATGAAAAATATGGGATTGAATCTCTTTCTGCTCTTCATACTATCCCTCAACTTCACGGGATTCGTTGGGGCCCAGGAAAAGAAACAGTTCGGCAACATTGGACAGGTGATCGAATCGCCGGAAGGTAGCCAGTGGATTCGGTTTAATTCCGACATGTCTATCTTACCGGGCGAAGTCTTTAAAACAAACAAAGCCTTATTTGAATTGGGTATCGAAGATGAGATGGAGCTGGTTCGTACGAGGACTGACAGGCTCGGTCACGCGCATCATCGTTATCAACAGACTTATCAAGGCATCGAAGTGGAAGGTGGCCAGTTCATCGTTCACACCGAAAAGGGCGTTGTCAAAAAAGCCAACGGACGATTAGCAAAAGACTTAAAGATCGACACGAACCCGACATTGTCCGTTGAAACAGCTTTCGAAGTTGCGCTGAAATATGTAGACGCTGTTAAATACAAGTGGGAAGATCCGGTGCAAGAAGCATTACTGAAAGAAGTCAGGAACGACAAGAATGCTTCTTTTTACCCTGAGGGCAAGTTAGTCATTACCCCGCCATTAAACAGTGCTTCCATAAGCAAAAAGCGTTATTCACTGGCCTATAAATTTGATATTTACACCCAGATTCCGGATGACGGAAAATCGGTTTATGTCAATGCACATACCGGCCAAATAGTCAACGACGTGTCGCTTGTATCAAAATGCGAGAATGGTACGGGCTGCACGCTTCACAATGGAGATCGCTCGTTCTATACGGAACACGTCAGCGGACAAGGCTACAGATTATGGGACCATTGCCGCGGTGATGGCATTCGCACAAAGTTTGTAGAGGAGGATATCTGGTATCATCTGAACGTTTGGTCAGAACCGGAGCATTGCCGGTCTGTCAGTGCGCATTGGGCAACAGAGACTACTTACGATTACTTTTCGAATGTCCACAGCTGGACCAGCTTTGTCAACCCGGGTTCCCAGATGATAAATATCATCCAGGAAACATGCGAAGGTCCATCATGGAATGGCACTTGGGCATCATTTGCCAGGTATTGTGATAGATCCAGCGGTTATATGGTCTCACTTGATGTTGTCGGACATGAGTGGACACATGCGATCAATGATCAATCAGCAGAGTTGTGGGACTCCGGTGAGCCAGGCGCTTTGTGCGAATCCTTTGCCGATATTTTCGGCACAATGGTCGAGTTTTATATCGAAGGCAGTTCAGGCAATTACTTAATCGCTGAAGATTCCTGGCTCGCGGATGGATACCTTCGCAATATGGCAGATCCGGGCGCAAAGAACGAAGTCCTGGATGATGACCAGTGTCCGGACGACATATTGGACCTGAGGCAACCCGATACCTATCAGGGTAACAACTGGTTTTTCGAACCCAATTTCCCCTTTTGCGACCGCGGCGGCATCCACATCAATAGCGGCGTTCAAAATTACTGGTTTTACTTGCTCAGTGAAGGCGGCAGCGGCAGTAACGATTTCAACAAGCCATATCGAGTAGAAGCAATTGGCCGAGATGCTGCAGCTGAGATTGCCTTCAGAAACCTCACTGTCTATTTGCACGAGCTCTCGGGTTATTACGACGCAAAAATCGGCGCCATTTGGGCAGCGGAAGATCTTTACGGTTTCTCGTCCCATGAGGTTACCCAGGTGGCCCGGGCATGGTTTGCCGTTGGCGTCACATCGGATATAGAAATCTGGCTCGATGACGATCAAACGGTCGACGGCGCGTTTGTTTATTTTGCAGAGGATCACATTTATGCCGGCCCTTATACAGTTTCGAGTACCGGCAAGGTATTACTCGTAGCAGGCGACCAGGTCCGCCTACAGGACGGCTTCAAAGCCAATAAGTCGAGTCAATTTAGAGCCCTGTGGGCAGGCAACAACTCAAGCGCCTCCAAACAGAATGCCGGCCAATCAACGACGAGCAGTGCCGTTCCAAAATCCGCGCAGAATACAAAGCAAGACGCTATTAAAGGCACGGATGCAGAGATGGCCAAAGCATCACCCGCATTACCAACAGAATTTAGCCTCTCACAAAACTATCCCAATCCGTTTAACCCGGAAACCGTTTTCGAGTATGGGCTACCGGAGGATACCCATGTCACATTGAAGATCTACAATATGCTTGGTCAGGAAGTTGTTACTTTGGTGGATCAATACCAGTTGGCGGGATTTAAGCGCGTGCTTTGGAATGGCGCTAACAACATTGGAAAACGAATGGCCAGCGGCACCTATATCTACCGTATTCACGCCGGAGATTTTGTTGCTGCCCGGAAGATGGTGATTATGAAGTAAGGTATGTTTAACAGAGGCTTCCCTTGCCGGAAGCCTCTGTTTACTCCATTCTCCACTTGTATACTCAATCCCTCCTGCCTACATTTGTTTCCTGAATCTCAAACAAAAGTTGCAAAAACCCAATGACTCGCATTCTTTCAGCACGACATGGACAAACCGTTTGGAATACCCAGCGCCGCTTTCAAGGTAAGCTGGACAGCCCGCTAACGCCTGCAGGCGAACAGGAAGCGCAAAAGCTGGCAGAACGCTTGCAATTTGAAAGTATAGATCAGATCATTTGCAGCGATCTGGGCAGGGCGATTCAAACCACGGAGATCATTGCATCAACCCTGCAACAGCCCTTCGAATCATCTCCACTGCTACGGGAAAGAAACTTCGGGATATTCGAAGGCTTAACGCATGATGAGCTAATCGTCAAGTATCCAAAAGAGTACGAGGCCTTTGGCAAGCGTAAATACGACTACAATATCCCCGATGCTGAACCATTTGCGGACTTTGCCGAACGGGTCGTTAACGCTTATCAAACATTTGCTGAAAAACATGCAGATCAAACCATCCTGCTTGTCTGTCACGGTGGCGTGCTTAGCCTATTTTTTCGTCACGTTATTGGCTTAACGTTCGAGAATTCGCGGCATTTTATCACCCCCAACTGCAGCCTGTCGGGATTCCGCTATGCCGGTGATGGGCGCTGGCTGCTCGATTTCTGGGGTGAACAGGGCTTCCTTCGCTAATGCCTTTGACCACCGCGCATCCGGCAGCCATTCTTCCGCTGCATCATTACTTAAGGGACAAATTCATTCTATCCGCGCTTGTCATCGGCAGCATGGCCCCGGATCTGATATACTTCCTGCCCTTGAACATACCGCGCGCGCAAACCCATACTTTTCTTTCCCTATTCTACTGGAGCTTGCCGGCCGGCTTAATCGTGTTGACCTTTTATTATCTGACTATTCGCCGCACACTGATGCTGCTGGCTCCGGAATGGTTTTGGAAATACCTCCATAAGCAATTGAAGCCAAGACCGGCATTCTCGGTGCGCACTGTTTGTATTGCAGCAAGCTCAATTCTACTCGGCGCGCTGACCCATATTTGCTGGGACGCCTTTACCCACCACAATTCCTGGCTGGTTGAGGCAACGCCATTTCTACAATCGGTTTTGCTGGATTTTAATGGGAGGGAACTTCGGCTATACAAAGTGCTGCAGCATGGCAGCAGTCTCGCAGGTACGCTATTTCTTGCCTGGTATGTTTATAAGAATCTACCGGCTGTAAGCGGCGAGGATATACCGGGGCGTTGGCTAAGCAAGTTCTGGCGGGTGCTTCTTCTGGGAAGCCTGATTGCAATCCCGGCATTTTTTGGCGCTTCCGTTGCTCTGATCGAGTATATGGAGCAATCTGATTTTGAAGGTTTTCGACAGGCCGTCGGCCTGTTTGTCAAAGCCTCCTTCGCCACTTTTGGTTTTTTGCTGCTCGGGCTATCAATAGTTTTACGGCTTATCGCCACCCGGATTGAGCGGTAGCGCTTCCCACATGCGAATAAAATCCTGATCCTTTTGCATTTCCCGAAAATCTGCAAATCGAGCAACCTGCCGCCCCAATTCCAGGAGCCGGGCTTCGATATCCTTATCCGTCATCTTACCATCTTCATCGAAACACTTCCAAACCTGAGGAATCGAAACCTGCTGCGGCAATACCCAGGCATGCAGCGAACGTCCAATTGTGCGTAGACTATTTAAAGCGTTGGTTGCCCCCAATGTGCCACCGGCAACACCGACCAATCCGACCATTTTGCCCTCGAATTCATTAAAACCCATCAGGTCGAGAAAATTCTTGAGTACCCCGCTGAGACTGCTATGATATTCCGGCGTGCCCAAAATCAGGCCATGAGCATCCTTTACTTCCTTGCGAAGACGGATAATATCTTCCGGATAGTCATCCTCTTCCATCATCCCGTAAAAGACCATTTCATAATTTCGCAGATCGACAAATTGCGTTTCAACGCCCAGTTCGGCCGCGCCCTGCAGGGCCATTTCCACCGTTTTATGCGTGAAACTACCGGGCCGCAAGCTGCCGCTTACCCCCACAATTTTGATTTTATCTTTAAATTTTAACGTCGCATACATAAAGCCTCCGGGGACAGATTTCAGGATAGGCAACAATATAGAGATGCGATAAGGGGCAAACAAGCGCTTATCCGCCCGCCCTTTAAATTTCCATTTTGATACCCGCTGAAAATTGATACATTTTGGGGCTTATTTCAACCAAGAGGCTTACCTATGATTCACTGCTTTTTCAATGTCAGGACATTTTCTTACATGATATCCTTATCCATTTTGATGGCCTTTAGCGGTTGTGGCCCGGACGGTGGTTCTGCCGGGGACGACAGCTACGATGTTCACTCATATGCCAAACCGGCCGAGGCGCTGGTCACCCATATCGATCTGGATCTGTCAGTCAACTTCGACAAAAAGGAATTGGCCGGAACTGCAGCCCTGTCGATCAGCAACAAAAGCGGCACAAACAAACTGCACCTCGACACCCGCGACCTCACTATCGAAAAGGTAACGCTCGACGAGGCCGGCACGGAGACCGCGTTTACGCTGGGAGAAGCGGCTCCCTACTTGGGTCAGGAGATGATAGTCGATATTTTACCGGAAACCCGCAAGGTAACCATCCACTATCGAAGCGCACCGCAAGCAGAAGCCTTGCAATGGCTGAGTCCGTCACAAACAGCCGGCGGGCAGCATCCGTTCCTGTTTACCCAATCGCAAGCCATCCTGGCGCGCACCTGGGTCCCCTGTCAGGACAGTCCCGGCATCCGTATCACCTATACAGCAACCATCCGCACGGATCCATCATTGATGGCAGTGATGAGCGCCGAAAACGGCACCGTCAAGACCGAAGACGGTATCTACACCTTCAAAATGACTCAGCCGATTCCCAGCTACCTGCTGGCATTGGCTGTTGGTGACATCGAATATCGCGCACTTGGCCCTCGCTCCGGTGTATATGCAGAACCTTCCGTGATTGCCAAAGCGGCATTCGAGTTTGGGGATACCGAGCGAATGATGGACGCAGCTGAAGCCCTTTACGGGCCTTATCGCTGGGACAAATATGATATCATTGTACTACCGCCAAGCTTCCCCTTTGGTGGTATGGAAAATCCGCGACTCACATTTGCGACACCAACCATCCTTGCCGGTGATCGCTCGCTTGTTTCGCTGGTTGCACACGAATTGGCCCATTCCTGGTCGGGAAATCTGGTAACCAATGCCACCTGGAACGACTTTTGGCTGAATGAAGGATTCACGGTCTATTTCGAATACCGAATCATGGAAGCGCTCTACGGCGCAGAATATGCGAACATGCTGGCGCAGCTCGGTTTTCAGGACTGTCAGGCAGCGATCAAATCAATGGGCGCTGATAGTCCCGATACGCATCTTTTCCTCAACCTGAAGGGCCGCAATCCGGATGACGGCATGACCAGCATTGCCTATGACAAGGGCAGCCTTTTCCTGCGAATGCTAGAACAGGAATTTGGCAGGGAAAAATTCGACGACTTTCTAAAGACATATTTTAACGAATTCGCCTTCAAAACCATGACCAGCCGCGGCTTCCTGGAATATATGAACAATCATCTGCTAAACAGCGATCCCGCACTGCGCCAAAGACTACAGATTGATGAATGGATATATGGTCCCGGTCTGCCGTCGAACTCCCCGAAACCGACAACCGAGGAATTTCGCAAGGTAGAAACGCAGGTCAGTGCCTGGTCGGACGGCAAATCGGCAGCAGACTTGCAAATTGATCAGTGGACGACCCATCACTGGCTGCATTTCCTCCGGAGTTTGCCAAATGAGATCAGCAGCGAAAGAATGGCCGATCTTGATCAGACCTTCGGCTTTACCCGTTCCGGCAACTCGGAAATCCAGTTTGCCTGGTTTATGCACACAATCGCCAATAAGTATCAACCGGCGGATCAGGCATTGCACGATTTCCTGACCGGAGTCGGTCGTCGCAAGTTTATCAAACCGCTGTTTGAACAGTTGATCAAAACTGAGGACGGTCGCAAACGTGCGGAATCGGTATATAAAGAAGCCCGCCCAGGCTACCATCCGGTGACCTACCAAACGATCGATGAAATACTGGACTGGAAGACGGATTAAGGACTGTTGTCTTTCACTCGTGCGCGGCTCTGCCGCGCATAGAATCAGCAAATGCGCAAATCGGCAATCCGATAAATCAACAAATTTGTAAATCTGCAAACCATTCCCCGGGTAAAAATACAAACCCGGAGCTGCCATACATAATCCCGCAAGCGGGATTCTCAAGGTGAAAAGATAATTTTCCTTATTTGTCATTCGACATTTATCATTTGACATTCTTCATTTATCATTCGCCTTTTGTCATTCTTCCTGCTAATCATTGGCCAATTTGGTTCGATATTTTCTTTAGTTGCGAAAGCATCTTGCTTCCTTATAGCAAGAACACCAGCAGCAGATTAAGAAAAGGGATCGAAAGAAACGGCCGGTATGGAAAATCCGATTATCAAATCCATCGTGCTACTGTTTGTTGCACTGAGTCCACTGGCCTTAAAGCAAATTGATATCGATACCCTTTTGGCGCTCTATCAAGATAATCGCCAGGCCGTGGACTTATTGTCACTTGTGCCCTTTCTCTTTTTTGGCCTTATCGCCCTGCTGGGATCGAGGCTGAACAAGACCCGGATTCTGTTCACCGCCTTGTTATTGGGGGCTACTTATGGCCTGCTTTTCTACGCACTGCCTTTGCCTTTTGTTGAGAACCCCGATCTCCCCTATTTTGCGAGGCTCGCCGCCTTTAGCATCTTGCTGGCAATTGTTTTCAATTTCGGTTTGCAAGAGGCAGGACTGTTCAGCTTGGAAGGCCTCGGCCGCTTCGTTACCGTTTTGCTCGTTCCCTTCTGTCTTTATCTCAGCAGCCTGGACCTGCCGATTCTTTATACGATTTTTACCGAACAGCCGCTTTGGGCACCGGACGGCTGGCATTTGCCGCATATAACCTGGCTCGGCATCATTTGCGCCCTGATGATCCTGATCGGTAGGCAGAATCATTCAATTCTGCATTTTCAGATTACGCTAACCATGATGCTTATTCCGCTGTTTCTTGCCCTGAATGAAGGTGCACATGCAGATAGCGGCAACCCGGTAGCAAGAATATTTAGCCTGGTTTGTTTTTCACTGATCGGCCTGATGATGCTCTATTCCATCTACCGTCTCTACTGGCAAAAAGTTTATATCGACGAACTTACGCATATTCCTAACCGGCGGGCATTTGATGAGATGCTGCCGAAGCTCGGGCGCAAGTATTCCATTGCCATGGTTGATATCGACCACTTCAAGAAATTTAATGACACCTATGGTCATGCGGAGGGAGATAACGTTCTGCGCCTCGTGGCAAAACACCTGAGCGTCGAAAGTGGCTACCGAGCCTATCGCTATGGCGGAGAAGAATTCAGCATCGTTTACAATAGCAAGGATAGTAAAGACGTTCTTTTACGCCTGGACCTTATGCGCAAGAAGTTGGCTGATCGCGCCTTTTATATCCGCAGCCCGGAAGCGGATCGCAAGAAAACATCAAAATCGGACCGTGGTAAAAAGAAGACCCGATCAAAAAAAGTCCAGATTACCGTGAGCATCGGCGTTGCCAATCGCTCTGCTCAGCTTAAGAATCCTGAGCAGGTGATGAAAGCTGCGGATGAAGCCCTCTACCTCGCTAAAGAAAAGGGCCGCAATTGCTGCGTCAGCGGAAAAATATCCGCCCGGCCGAAAAAGCAGCCGCCAAAACCGGCAGATACAACCGTTCGTTTTTAACTGACACAAATAATTCATCCATTTTTATTCTATTGCGTTAGGCCACTAACCGCCATAAATTTCCGGCGCATTTTGCTTACGCTTCGGATTGCGGCCTTTCCGGCAGGTTATCCGTGGTTGTACCGCAATGCCTCATTTAGAAGACTAATGGATTAGACATCGCGTATCGGCATCTGTGCATCCCTGTGATCGGCGAATCCCCTTGCACAACGCCCGCCTGATATGCTCTCAAAAAGGGTTATGGAGATGAAAAGAATATTGGTAACCGGCGGTGCCGGTTTTATTGGTTCGTTCCTTTGCGAACGATTGCTAGCGGAAAACAATGAAATTATTTGCCTCGACAATTTTTTCACCGGCAGCAAGAAAAATATCCGGCATTTGCTGGAAAACCGTTCCTTTGAACTGGTGCGGCATGATGTCACCCAGGGAATACTCCTTGAGGTAGATCAAATTTATCACTTCGCCTGCCCGGCTTCGCCTGTTCACTATCAATACAACCCCGTCAAAACAATTAAGACCAGCGTGATGGGCACCATCAACATGCTGGGATTGGCCAAGCGGGTGCGTGCACGCATTCTCCTCGCTTCGACCTCGGAAGTCTATGGCGATCCGAAAGTGCATCCGCAAACCGAAGCGTATTGGGGTAACGTCAATCCGATCGGCATTCGCAGCTGTTATGACGAAGGCAAGCGGGTGGCGGAAACCCTGATGATGGATTATCATCGCCAGAACAACGTCGATATCAAAATCATCCGCATTTTTAATACCTATGGTCCACGCATGGCGCTGGATGACGGACGGGTGGTCAGTAACTTTATCATACAGGCGCTTCGCAATGAGGACATAACCGTCTATGGCGAAGGTAATCAGAGCCGTTCATTTTGCTACGTCGATGACCTCGTAAATGGCATCATCAGTATGATGAATCGCGAAGAATTTATCGGTCCGGTGAATCTTGGGAATCCCAATGAATTTACGATCCTCGAGCTGGCTGAAAAGGTAATCGAATTAACCGGCTCTAAATCGGAAATCAAATACCTGCCGCTTCCCCAGGATGATCCGGTCCAACGGCAACCGGATATTTCGCTTGCCCGGGAAAAGTTGAATTGGGAACCAAACGTCCAACTGGATGAAGGCTTGAAGAAAACAATCGCCTATTTTGACGCGGCTTTGTCGGATGCAAACCGCTAACAATAATTTGAGCAGCGCATGAAAGACCTCAACATCCAACATCTGAAGTATTCAATCCGCGATGACGGGCTGTTCCTGACAGATATCCTTGAACAGATTAGAACTGATATGTCCGTCGCACAGATCGATTTGATTCAGTCATTTCCACAGCCACCAAAGCATTGGCAGAAATATGCCAAGCAAAGCCACTCATTGCTGTGCTTTGCCGGATCGCTAAAGCTGGTGCTCTTTGACGAGCGTCGCGATAGCCCCGATTTTGGCAGCATCAGAGAGATTCATTGCGGCGAACATGATCTGCAGTTGATTGAAATTCCCGCTGGTATTTATAGTGCTTATCTGGCTCTAGGAGGCAAGCGGGCGTCGCTGCTGCATTGTGGCGCAGAATCGCTACCGGAGCCGGAAAGGTTGATGATAGATACCCACTTAATCCCTTATCAATGGGACAACAATTTGTAATGGATTCACCCGAATACTTAAAAATGGCCACGATTATTCCGGCAACGGCTTGCTGACTTAAACCTTGCCCAATAATTTGGTGTAAATTTGCCTGTATTCGCGTAAAGTTTTCAAAATAAATCTGGAAAACACATGATCAATTTTTTGAAGAAGCTCTTGCTTTGCCTGGTCCTGATTGGCGCATTTTCACCGGCGACAGCCCAGGAAACCTTGCCCCCTTACCACTGGGCGAACGAATATATTGAGTATCTGAAAGTGCGCGGCATGCTGCCGAAATTGTCCGTTGTGCAGCGCCCCTACCAGCGGCAACAAGTCGCCAAATATCTACTGCAAGCTGATTGGGCAAATCTCAATCAGGATTCGCGAACGTACGGGATGATACGCACCTTATTCCAGGAATTTTCACCAGAAATACAGCGGCTGGGCAACTTGAAGGAGAATAATTGGGGTGACCTGATCCAGCGAGGCCTCGAGCTGTTGCAGCTGGAACTGTTGCCGGAAACTGTCAACCCGGTTCTGAAAGTCGGTGGCTTTGGCGAAGGCCTGTTCATTAGCCGCAATACAGACATTGATGCACTCAATAGCAGCGATCCGGAACTGGATCTCCATGGTCAGGCGGCATTATTCTGGCAAGATTACCTTACGGTTTACAATAATACCAGGCTATTCACCAATCCGGATCCCAGCTATCGCGGTAAGGAATTCAGCGGGCTCTACGCCTACACCGAGCAAGGCTATGTCGCCATTGACAATGGTTGGCTGCAGGCCAAATTTGGCCGCGATTTTATGCAGTTAGGACCTGGCCGCAGCGGGCAGCTCCTGATCTCAGACAACAGCCGGCCCTATGATCAATACCATGTTCAATTGGGAAAATCCTTCTTGCAGTTCTCATTCTGGGGGTTCGATCTCAACGAGCGCTTGATTTCCGATACGGCCCTGGTTCGTTTTGATCGCGACGCCACGCGGCGTCTCAATGGACATCGCATCAGCCTCAATTTCGAGAACAAATTTCACCTTGGCTTCTCGGAAGTTGTTTTATATGGTGGACCGAATGGCAGTTGGGAATTCAAATACATGAATCCGGTTGGATTATATTATGCGCACGCGGTTAATCGATTCAGCAAGTTTGAATCTGCTAACGTGCTTTACAGCATCGATTGGGATTGGTATCTCAATAATAGTATCGAGCTGTACGGCGAGTTCTTACTTGACGATTTACAGTTGGAGAGTGAAGAATCAAGCGATCTCGAACCCAACGAGTTCGGTTTCCTGCTCGGAACAAATGTAGCTGATCTGGGCGTTCCCGGTACGCTTCTCAATCTGGAATATGTCCAGGTCCGCAATCGCACTTATAACGTTCGTTTCAACGACTGGGAAAAATATCTGCATCGGGGCGAGGAAATCGGCTATCACCTCGGCAACAACTTCTATCGGCTTGGTGGCAGCCTCAGCTATTGGGCATCCCCTACCCTGCAGTTTAAATTCTTCGCTGACTTGATTCGCCAGGGCGAGGGCACCGTCGGCGGGGAATTCAACACTGACTATCTGGCCTTTTCTGTTGATGAAGGCTACGAGGAAGATTTTCCTTTTGGTGTGGTTGAAAAGCGTTTCGACTGGGGGCTGACAGGCTTCTACCGTCCGCATCCGCGGGCCAATATCCGCGCAGACCTGCGCCTGGCATCCTTCGATAACTTCGAACATCTGGAAGGCGCCAGCTTCTCCGACGTGACCGTCAATATCGGCCTGTGGCTACAGTGGAGCAAGTTGTGGACATATTAGCCCGTTTCCATCCTTATATCTTTTCGTGCGTTTATAGTACTTGTAAGCAATAGATTCCCATCATAGTGAAAGGAGGGCATATGCTATTCCTGCGATACTATTTGCACATTACCGTTATTTGCATCATTCTCACATCCGGGCTGACAGCGCAGCAGCCGCTGGAATGGATGCTTGAGAAAAATGAGATCGGACTGTCATCCTATAAGCTGCCGAACGATTCCTCAATCACTGAAATTTTCTGCGAACGCTTTGAGGAAACCAATAGCACCTGGAACAATCATACCTTCCAGACCAACGACTACAATACGCTCAGTCAATTGGAGAGAGAGTTGGTACAAAGCTGGTTTAACAGTGCCTGGATCGATAACTCGCAGATACTGTTCACCTATGACCCCACTCATGGGAAGGTGACTGAACAGCTGCAGCAGTCGGCGATCAATGGCCCCTGGGAAAATTCGATTCGCTTCAGCTATACATACGACAGCAACGATCAGCTTTCGCTGTTTCTGCATCAGCGTTGGGGCAATATTGGTTGGGATGATTACAGTCGGACTGCCTATACATACGATGCAAATGGGCGTTTGGAAACCACGACTTTCGACTTGTGGACGAATAACGATGGCTGGGTGCCAACCACTCAGACCACCTTCCTCTATGATGGTGCCGGTACGGATGTAATCGAAAGCCAAAGCGCCTCGTGGGATGCAGTGAATGCTGAATGGGACGTTGATGGAAAGACATTGAATACTTACAACGCGAATGGTGATCTTGAAGAGCAAATCACGCAAATCTGGGCCAACTTTTCCGGGATGTTCCAGAATCAGGGCCGCTGGATATTCAGCTATGACAGCCTCGACAATACCCTGACGGAGCAGACATTTTACCAATGGGACAATGTCTCGACCTGGAATCCGTTTAGCCGCCGGCAATACACCTGGTCGGAAGGCGGCAGCTTGAGAAACTACCTGGATCAATGGTGGCTAAACACATTTTGGATTAACAATCGTCGCTGCAGCTACACCTACGACTTGATCACCGGTATTGCCGAAAATGCGCCAATTCAGGATTTTGCGATCAGTAATCATCCAAATCCATTTAATCCGCAAACGACCATCACCTTCCAGTTGCCGGAAGCGCAGCAAGTGGTACTCAGCGTCTTTGATATCAGCGGACGACAGATAGAGACGCTTTTGGAAGAGTATCTGACTGCCGGGCAGCACACCATCAACTTCCGGGCCAACAACCTGCCTAGTGGTCTCTATTTTTACCGGTTGAAAAGTGATCGCTACAGTGCTGTCGGGAAAATGGTTCTGACGCGCTAGGGAGGATCATCTTGCTACGCGGCCCCGCCGCGTAGCAGCAAATGCATCAGCCACTACGCACTCAACTTGACCGGCTCAACAATCTCGATTTTGTCATTCAGCTTGATCCTTTTGCCAACCTCAGTTCCGGGGACAAAAACGTTCACAGTTAGAAAGTAGGGCACTCGGCCATATTCAAGCAGCGTTGCGTCATCCGGCAAACTATTCATCCTGCTGGCAATCATCTGCTTCGCAAAAGTGGCTTCGAATTCCCCGGTAGCAGGATTTTGCGGCGGCACGTTGCAGCGGGCTCTCGGGCTAATGCCAATCATCTCCACCTCTCCAAGCATAAAACGCACACCCACACCGGGTTCCTGGTATAATTGTTCTTCCCAGAATGCCTCAACACCGGTCAGCTCAATATTGCTGCGAAAGCGCAGTCTGATATTCTCCAGACTATGCGCTTCGATATCCGTCTGCAGCGATTTCAACGAGGCTTCGCTCACAATTGTCACACTACTCTGGACAGGGATATCGAGAAACTCACCACCGGCATTTTCCACCACTTGCAATTTGACATCAAAGAACTCACTCAAGTAGTTGTCTAATTCCGCATTGCCTTCCGCCAATTTAAAAGAGCGCCTTTCCGGATTATTAATGCTGTGCAACGATATCAGTTCACTGGTAAGGTCATATTCAGCCTTCAACTCATTGACCCGGGCCGTGCGCTTTCCATTTACATAGCGGCCATCTTCATCGATCATCGCAAAACGCCGATCATTCTGCAATGAATGTCTAGCGATGATCGCTTCTTCGACATCAACCGGGCCCAAGGATTTTACCGGATAGATTCGCAATCGAGAGATTTTTGCATTGTTCATTTTAGTCCACTCAATCTTATTGCAGATAATCAGTTACTATTAATAGGATGTGAGATGTATGCCATAGTTACATTGCAAGGCGAATTAGCCGTCAAAGCCTTCTTTGGCCAAAGCCGGATCGATTAAGTTAATTCATTTAACAAAACGACGCCAAAACTATTGACTTTCTAAATCATATTCGCTAAGCTATCCCAGCTTGAATCTCTCCTAAAAAGCTTAATTACAAAGCCAGCAGATGGTTTTCAAGTCACAGACATTTGATTTAATCATAGAAAATTGATTTTTCGATTAACAAATAGCGCACTTCCACTGTTTAAACCTGTATCAGGGAGCCTAATATGAGAAATGCCATCATCCTTCTATTTGCGTTTTTTTTCCTTACGACCGCGCTTCTCCCCCAAGGCAACAGACCTATTTATAAAGATGCCTCCAAACCTATAGAAGACAGGATTTCTGATCTTCTGAATCAAATGACCGTCCTTGAGAAAGCGCGACAGTTGGACATGTATTCCGGCGGTGAGATTGTCACGAACAATCAGCTTGTCAGAGAAAAAATCGAAACGGTGATTGGCAAAGACGGTATGGGCTCATTGCACGACTTTTACCCCCTGAAATCCGAATTGCCCAATGAGATTCAAAAATACCTGGTTGAAGAAACCCGCCTGGGAATTCCGGCGCTGGTCATCGAAGAAGCGCTGCACGGCTATCAAGGCTCCAAAGGCACCTGCTTCCCTGCCCCTATCGGCATGGGGTCTATGTGGGATGTTGAATTGATGCAAAAAATAGGACGGGTAATCGGCACTGAAGCAAGAGCGCATGGCGTGCACTTCGTTTTATCGCCGGTATTGGGCCTGGCAAGAGAACCGCGCTGGGGGCGGGTCGAAGAAACCTATGGCGAAGACCCGTATTTGGTCGCTCAAACCGGTTTGGCAATGGTGAAAGGGATGCAAGGCAAGAGCCTAAAGGATCAAAATACCGTTGTGTCGGAGCCGAAGCACTACGCCATCCATAGCGCCCCTGAAGGCGGCATTAACACGGCCTCAGTGCGTATCGGAGAGCGTGAGGCTCGTGAAACATTTCTATACCCGTTTGAGACCGCTATTCGCAAAGGAAATGCGCAGGGAGTAATGGCCGCCTACCACGAATGGGACGGCATCCCGGTGGCTGCACATCCATTTCTGCTCAATGAGCTGCTTCGCGGCGAGTGGGGATTTGAGGGGATGGTTCTTTCCGATCTCGGTGCGGTAAGCAGGTTGAAAAATGACCATTTCACGGCGGCAACGGACCAGGAGGCCATTACCGATGCACTTAAGGCCGGCCTCGACATACAGTTTTACGATTTCCATCACGATGTTTTCCAGGAATCGATTATTGCAGCCATCAAAGATGGTAGCTTAACCATGGCTGAGCTTGATCGGGCAGTGGCTTCTGTTTTACGCGTAAAATTCAAGCTTGGTCTATTCGAAGATCCCTATACTGATACCAGTCTGATAGGCAAATACCATCACAGTAAAGCAAATCAGGCACTGGCCCTGGAAGCGGGCAGAAAATCCATTTCCCTGTTGAAAAACGAGGACGGACTTTTGCCGTTCAGCAAATCCGTTAAGTCGATTGCCATCGTCGGCGCCCTGGCTGACGAACCGGCACTGGGTGGATACTCACCTCGCAACGTTGAGGCAGTAACGATTTTGGAAGGCATTCGCGAAAAACTGGGAGATAAGGTAGAGATCTACTACGAACCAGGTATCGAAGTGATGGACATGATGGCGGTTATCAATGCAAAATACCTGCGAACACCGGACAATAAACACAATGGCCTGCTCGCTGAATACTTCAATAATCCAAACCTGGAAGGAAAGCCGGACTTTTCCCAGGTTGAGACCAATATGTCCCCTTACTATCACAACAATAGCCCCGGTGGCGGCATCGGTGCCAGGCAGTTCAGCGTACGCTGGACCGGGACGATTACCGCACCAATCAGCGGCATGTATGAGATTGGACAAATCACGGACGACAAAGGGCGGGTTTATATCAATGACCAGTTACTCATCGATAATTGGGACCCTTTCCAGGTGAATGTCTTTATCACCAATCAGGTCTATTTGGAAAAAGGTAAGGTAAACAAAATCCGGGTAGAATTTGCGGATGAAGAAGATTATGCCGGTATGCGCCTGAAGTGGCGTATGATGGAAGTGAACGCCAATGCCTTTGAGGCTGAGAAAGAGCGCATCAAAGAGGTCGTCAAGAATGCTGACGCCACATTAATGGTTTTGGGGGAAAGCGATCAGGTCGTTGGTGAGGGCAAAGATAAATCCGATTTGAATCTGAGCGACGCGCAAATGGAATTGGCGAAGGCGGTTCATGCAACCGGAAAGCCATTTGCAGCGGTTCTGTTAAACGGCCGCCCAATCACCGCAAATTGGCTGGCGGCTAATGCAAGCGCCATACTTGAAGCCTGGTTTCCGGGCGAATTTGGTGGGCAGGCCGTTGCAGAAGTGGTATTTGGCGACTACAATCCCTCCGGCAAACTACCGATTAGCTTCCCTAAATCCGTTGGTCAGTTACCGGTGTTCTACAACCATAAAGCCACCGGCAGACGCGGCTATGTCGATGGCGATAGTGAACCCCTATTTGCATTTGGTCATGGCCTTTCATACACTACTTTTGAGTACAGCAACCTGAAAGTAGCGCCGGCGACCATTTCAGTAGATGGCAGCGCCACCATTTCAATCGATATCAAAAATACCGGCAGCACTGCCGGCACAGAAGTGGTGCAGCTTTATATCAATGACAAAATCAGCAGCGTTACCACGCCAAAGATCGAATTGAAGGGTTTTGTAAGGGCCAATCTGAAGCCGGGCGAAACGCAGACAGTTTCCATGCAGTTGACACCGGAGCATCTCTCTCTTTGGAATGCGCAAATGAAAGAAGTGGTTGAGCCGGGTGTATTTGAAATTATGGTCGGGTCCTCCAGCAAGGATATTCGTTTGCAGGGAGAGTTGGTGGTGGAGTAGGTGGATCTGCTTGCATAGGTCAGCTGATCTCGCGGACTAATACCAAGCATCTTTACCTTACCAGCTTAGAATCGTACCCCAAGACCGGGCTTCCGATTCAACTGTTTCTTCCAGAATGCATTGACGCCACTTACTTCAATATTGATGTGCAATCGAAGTCTCAAGTTTGCCATAGCTACAGTCTCGCCTGATACTTGACTAGATCAACCTTGCTCTTGAAAATCTGCCTATTCCCGGTTAGATGATGGCTGGCCAATAATCCTCCTGAGACCAGCCTTTTTTTCAACCCTTGCAAATTAATCACGCCTTAGATCATCAATCAATCATGATTAACTGCAGAAGTATAAGGCGCTTTTCTCCAAAGCATTCCTAATCAGGGTAGTCTAAGCTGAAAATTTCGGCCTGATGAGCAAGATTTCGTCGGCTATCAACGAAATACTCTTAGGAAGAGATAATCACCGGCATTTGGCGAAGTCAAAACTTCATATCGTTTTTGAAGAACAAGGAGGAATTAAAATGAGCAATGGAAGAAATGGATATAACGGATTTCTAATAAATGTATGCATCTTGATAACATTATTCGCAGCTAAAACAGCCTTCGGCGAAATCACAAAAGTGGAAGCAACAGGCGATTTTAACGGCGATGGGTATGATGACCTGGCGGTTTCCGATTACACCGCAACTGTCGCCGGGCGTGAAGATGGGTTGTCCGCCACCGGGCAGCAGTTTTTTACAAAAGCAATGTTATCCACCCTGTCCAAAGCTGCTTCACCCGTAGAGGCGCCGGTTGCTGCTGCGCTGCCAACCGAGTTTAAGCTGTTAAACAACTATCCCAATCCCTTTAATCCAAGCACCCGGATTGCTTTTCAACTGCCGCAGGACAGCAACGTTCGCATCGACATTTACAACATGACCGGGCAATTGGTGCGGCGGCTGACCGGCGTCGGGCAGTCCTTCCCGGCCGGCGAGCACCAACTCACCTGGAATGGCAAAAATGATGCGGGCGACGATGTTAGCAGCGGAATCTACCTGTATCGCATGAGTACCGCCGGGTATGTCAAAACACACAAAATGACGCTGATGAGATAAGCGTGTCGCAAATCCAGTTAATATTTCAGTGATATGTCACGTGATAAAAACAATGACTCAGGGCTGATCGAGAAAGACTCGATCAGCCTTTTTAGATTCGGTGGCATTGTCATCACCATGTAAAAGGCTACTTCAAATCCTCATCTTATCATAGCATTGGCCGGGCAGCCAGTTTTGAATTCCATCCCGCTTCAGTATATTCAGGAATTAGCCCTATCAAAAAAGTTCATCAACATTCAGTTTCCCTACACAATCAGGAGAATTTGATGCCCCTTACGCATAGACTGATAGATCCTTTTATTCCCGGCAGCTCCTATAAAAAAATACAGAACCGCCTCATCTTTTGGATAAGTATTGCCGCCCTCATGACCGGTCTGTCTTGTAATATTCATGCTCAAGACAAACTACCGGTCCTTATCGATACCGACACTGGTAATGAAGTGGACGATTTGTTTGCAGTTGCACGCGCCCTGATCGAGCCGGCCTGGGAAGTTACCGCGCTGAATGCCACTCATTGGCAAACCAGCCATTGGGCGGAACCACGGTCGATGGAGAACAGCCATCGGCTGAACCAGGTGCTGCTCGGCTTAGTTGATATGTCCGTCAAAACGCGGCGCGGTGGCGCGGCACGGATGTATGATTGGGGCGATCTCGCACAACACTCGGCCGCTGCTTACGAGATTATCAAGCAAGCAAAAGCAATGCCTGGCGGTGAAAAACTGACGGTGATCGCCCTCGGCGCATTAACCAATGTGGCCTCGGCGATTTACATCGATCCCTCAATCGAAAATCGAATCACATTGTATTGGCTGGGAACCACCTTTGATTTTGAGAAAGGCATCTTGAAACGGACGGACTTTAACTGCATGATGGATCCGATGGCATTAGAATTATTGCTACTGTCTGAAGTCGAGATGCATATTATGCCGCTTAATGTGGCCAACAAGATGGTATTCAACTATTCGGATACTGAGCAGAGATTACGCGGGCAACACGATTTGGGAAATTACCTCTGTGATCGCTGGTATCAGCATCTCGATGGGTTGCGCAAGGAGCGAGTGATCTGGGATCTGGCACTGATTGGCGCCATAATTCACCCTGATTGGGCTGAAAAAGAGTTAATCACCACTTCGCGTGACAGCGGCAATCGCCCCGTCCATTACTACAAAGCGATTGATGCGGACAAAATGATTGAAGATTTCTTCAATACGCTGGATACCTTCATGAAGTAGTTCTCCCTAAGTTCCAACCTCTATTGGCGGATTTTTGGCTTTCGCCCTCCACTTTGCGCTGCTATTGCTGCATGCATTTTGCGGGAATCCAACTAAAATTGGGCTAAATGGATGCCGACAACTGCATCCGGGCATGAAGATTCAGTGTTTACAGCCTACAATGCGGAACGTTTTTCGCGGCAGTCCCGTATACCTATTAGAATCAAGTCATTATGCTACAGACTGTAGAATAGAACGCTGAAGTTATTTTTTACTTTTGTTTTTATAACTTCTGAGTTATAATCAGGAATTGTTTTTATAACCCAGAGGATATATAATGAGACATGAAGATCGCGTTAAAGCGCGCCAAATGCTGGACAAACGTCTGCAGCATTTGCGCGGAACGAACCTGTTTTATCGACCTTCTCGCGGGTGGATCAAGGCGATAAGAGAAGCATTGGGAATGACATCAGCTCAGCTTGGCCGACGCATCGGGGTAAGTCAACCTCAGGTCTTAAAAATGGAGAAATCGGAACTTCGGCAAACCATTACGTTGGATACGCTTGAGCGGGCTGCCCAGGCCTTGGGTTGTCAATTGATATATGCCCTGGTGCCCCATCAACCACTGGACGAGACCATACGGTCCAAGGCGCATAGACTAGCAATGAAGCAGTTACAATCAACGCATCACACCATGGCGCTTGAGGCGCAAAGCATAAGCGATGAAGATGAGGCTGCACAACTTGAACAGCTAACCCGGGAAATTATTGCTCATGCCGGCTCGAATCTATGGGAGGAAAAGCCGTGAATAGTTTGTTTTACGCGCAAGATGAGGCCGCCACGCCGCTCACGGATGAGGAAAAGGATGACCTGATACCATCTTACGTCGCCCTTCGAGCAGAGTTAAACGAGGCCGAGCAAGCGAATATTCTTGAAGCAGAATCATGGGCATTTCGTCGGAAGCGCAACGTGCTGGACAAAACCTTTCTGCTAAACCTGCACAAACGTATGTTTTACCACGTCTGGCGCTGGGCCGGCAAAATCCGTAAAACGGAGCGCAACATTGGCCTTGAACCACATCTAATTCGTCCGGAATTGAGGCAGCTACTGGACGACTGTCACTTTTGGGTTAGTGACGACGTCTATCCCATCGACGAAATTGCTACACGATTCCACCACCGCCTGGTGCAAATTCATCCCTTCCCTAACGGCAATGGCCGCCATGCTCGCCTATCTACCGATCTGCTGCTAGTCAAACATGGCCGGGAGCGCTTCACCTGGGGTAGCACCTGCCTGGTGCAAACCGGGGAAACGCGCAAACAATACATCGCGGCATTGCGCGCGGCCGACAATCATGAGATTGGCCCCCTACTGGCTTTCGTGCGAACGTAATTCGCCAACTTCTTCCTCACTCCTCCCCATAATACTTCCCCAACACGCGGAGCGCCGGCTTATTTTGCGGGGTAAAGCCATGATACGCGTCCTTATTGGTGAGGCGGGGAAACCATTTCCAGAAATAAGCCCCGGCACACCACTCTTTCTGCCAGGCGCCCTGGAAAAAGGCCTCGTAGCAGCGTACCTGCGTTTCCAGATCTTCCAGACTGGCCTGCTGATTTGAAGATGGCCATTCCCAGGGTTTGATTGCGGCATTGGTTTGGCTGCGATAACCGATTTCAGTAAAAATAACCGGCTTGTCGAATTTCTTGTGTATCGCTTCGATTTTTTTCAGATGGGGCTGCCACCCGGAAACCAGTTCCTGCACAGATGGGTTCTCGGTTTCTGCGAGAGGAAAATAACCCTGAATGCCAATATAGTCGAGGTCATCCCAGAAAGCGATTTCCTCATACTCGCGATACCAATTGGCCGCATAAATCAATTTGCCGCTATAGATGGTTCTAATTTCAGCAATGATTGACCGCCATTTATCCTCTTTCATTACCGCAGTCTTGTAAAGCTCTGTCCCGACGCAAAGCACTTCAAACTTGTTCTCTTCTGCCAACTTCGCATAGTGCAAAATGAAGAGGCGATAATCTTCGAACCAGGTATCCCAATCAGCATCTGTCTGCATTTCGATATCCGAGCGCCACATGCCTTCGCTGGCCCGATTCAACCATATATGCGGCTTTAATAACACCTTAATGCCTTTTTCTCTCGCCAGTCGCCCGGTTTCGCTCAACCCGACATCGGTTTCTCCCCAATAAATGCCACCGGAGGTCGCCAGCGCTACCCGCGGCGATTGATGGGTCTCCTGCCAGCCGAATGGCGTCTGCACAATCCAATCCACATGATGCGCCTCCAGCGCGGCAATGTGGCTGGCATTCACCTTCTGCCCGGCAACCCAGCTGAGTCCGCGCTGCTTTTCATTTTCCGCAGACGAGACATTGTCTTCATTTGCAAGGAGTGGGCGAAAATCGCTTAGTAGGAGGACCACGCTAAAAAGGAGGAATCCGGACAAGAGATGGCTCAGAGGTACGAAGAGAAAGAACGCATTCTCAATTCCTTTATCAACTTCGTGGTCTCTGTGGCTATTTTCAAGTACCAATATTTTGCTCCGTGTTTGTAAGACATCCCCCTGTATCCCCCTTCGAAGGGGATCCAGGGGGATGTCTTCATTCGTTCTTATGCAACCAGCATTCCGCTTCATGTCCATCTGCCAGTTTTATCAATGGCGGCGTCTCTGTTTGGCAAACATCCATTCTGCTGGCACAGCGTGAATAAAAGGCGCAACCGGGGTGGCGCTCTCGGGCCGAGGGAATTTCACCACTGAGGATAATTCGCTTGCGCTTCGTTTCCGGGTCAGGTACCGGTATCGCGCTAATCAAAGCCTTGGTATAAGGATGGGCTGGTGCGTCAAAAATCGTCCTCACCGGGCCGCGCTCGACAATTCGTCCCATATACATGATCAAGACTTCGTCACAGATATGGTAAACCACACTTAAATCATGTGAAATAAAGAGATATGCCAGCTGCTTTTCGTTCTGTAACGCCTCGAGTAATTGCAGAATCTGTGCCTGAATACTGACATCGAGCGCCGACACCGGTTCATCGCAGACAACGACCTCCGGATCGACAGTTAAAGCCCGGGCAATGCAGAGCCGTTGACGCTGTCCACCTGAAAACTCAAAAGGATAGCGACCGGCTGTCTCTGCAGGCAAGCCCACCTGCTCCAGGATATCCGCGATGCGATCATCGACCTCCTGCTTCTGTGCCAGCTTATGCACATGAAATATCTCGCGAAAAATGCGGCTCACCCGCTGCCGGGGATTCAGCGAGGTATAGGGATTCTGAAAAATCATCTGCACAGTGCGATGGTATTCCTGCTTGGCAGCCGCATCTCCGTCCAGTATCGACTTCTCCCGATAGCGAATATCGCCGGCATCAGGATGTTCTAAACTGCAAATCATTTTGCCAACGGTACTCTTGCCGCTACCGGATTCACCGACCAAGCCAATTGTTTTGCCCGGCGTTAAGGCCAGCGACACGCCGTTAACGGCATAGAGAAAGTGCTTCGGTGTGCCAAATAATCGCCTATCGAGCGGAAATCGGCGATGGATGTCAATTGTGGAAAGAATCGGCTCAGTCGTTGTGAGTGGCGATTCAATAGATGTGGTATCATTTTGCATCTGATAATATAAGATTAAATGGAGCGGGAGCCAAGCTTTTGGGTAGCAGTGGCAGTCAATGAAAAATGACAAATGTTGAATGTTTTCTTTTCACCTCTTGAATACGGCGTAGCCGTTACAGAATTCAGCCCCGGGTTCGTTTTTCTATCCGGGGAGAAAATGCAAAAATCAACGCGAAGGAAACGAAGAACAGCCAAGGGCCGCAAAGGGAGAGCATCCTAAACAGCGTCAAAAAGAAACCAAAACGATTCAACGCTTCAACGTTTTGACCATTTAACGAATTCACCAATCAACTATTCAACCAACCCACACTTCTGGCATATAAATTGAACAACTATCCGATATCCGCGGAAATTAGACTAAATTAGCGGATATGACATGACTGAGGAGATTCCCTGTGAAAAAAGTGCTCATTTTCCTATTGTTTATCGGATTCTGGCAAGCAGCCCTTGCCCAGGTGAATGTTGGCGAAATAGCGCCGGACTTCGCCTTAAAAGACACCAACGATGTGGTCTACAACTTATCGGATTACAGCGGACAAGTTGTGCTAATCAACTTTTTTGCCTCCTGGTGCGCCCCTTGCAAAATTGAGGCACCGTTCATTGAAGACTCGCTATGGCAGGCATTTCAGAACCTCGATCTGCAAGTGATCGGTATAAGCGTCGCTGATTCGAACTGGCAAATTCGTCAATTT
Organism: Calditrichia bacterium; assembly: GCA_028284445.1. Classification (GTDB taxonomy): domain Bacteria; phylum Calditrichota; class Calditrichia; order RBG-13-44-9; family J075; genus JANQRS01. The sequence goes on along the minus strand of JANQRS010000002.1, from coordinate 12,797 downwards.
GTCACCGAAACCGGCATCACATATCCATTGCTGAAGGATACTGACGCCAATCTGTTCAGCACCTGGAGCCATAATGCCTATCCATATAATGCCATTATTGATAAAGACGGCCTGATCAGCTATACCGAAACCGGATTTAATATCGCCGCCATGGTCAACCATGTTGACAGTCTGATCAATGTGACCGGCATAGAGGATTCTCCGCAAGAGACGATCCTGCCTTCTACCCTGGAACTGATTGGTCCGTATCCCAATCCTTTTAACGGGCAGGTCAATATTCGCTTCGATCTACGTACCCCCGCTCCGGTTCACCTGAGCGTATTTGATATCAACGGGCGGCGTATCACGGATATCACCCAGAACTTTAGCAGCGGCTTCAATGATTTATTTCTGGATTTTACCGATCAGGCCAGCGGCCTTTATATTTTTCGCCTGCAGGCCGGTAACGACGCCAAAAGCGGACAGTTCATCCTCCAGAAATAGCATTCCAGCCACAAACTTGCGGCCTGTGGTCCAGCCACAGGCCAGTTCCTTGATACTTGCTTAAAAATGCTTGCATCCTGCCAGCTTAACTTTTAACTATTCATAGCTTTCGTCGTTAATATTCTTAACACGAATCTTCACGAATTGACACGAATACTTATAAAATCATAATGTCAGCATTATTCGCGAAAATTTGCGTGCATTCGTGTTCGATTTCATTGACATTAACAACTCGAATGGATCGGGCGGTCCAAAGCAACGAAGCTGAACAGACCTGATTTGGGTTTTCATCACATTTAAGGGAAAGACATGAGCAACTACACTGATCATATAGAAAGTATCACCGGGCAACTGGTTGACAAATACGGCGAATCGTTTGAAGAGCAAATCCGCACCGGTGTCAGCCAGGTGGCGCAACGATGGGTTGAAGATGACGGCAACACAGACGACCTGGCGAATTTTTGCCTCGACAACTTTCTGGCAGATGCTGAACAGCGCGAAGAAGTTTTCCAACGATTCATTGCCAACCTGGAATCGCTCTTTGGGCACCTTCATCATGTCTATCGCGACTTCAACCATATGCTGCATGTTGATGCCGGTCCAATGCTGAACATTGATCAAATGTTTGCCAACTACAACGTCTATGCACATGTCAACGATGATTTTTATAAAAGCCGGCTGGCACATGTCATTCTGCTTAATTTTCCGATGACGGACCTTGTCGAGAAGAGCCGTGCAGGGGGCAACTGGAGCAGACAACGGTGGGCTGAGGCGCGTCTTGCAGAGCAATTTGACGATCGCATTCCCGGTGAAGTCCAGCGTCAGCGAAGCAATGCCTATAGCGCCGTCGAAGAATATGTTTACAACTATAATATCTTCATGGACAATGTTCTCGGAGAAGATGGCAGGTCACTTTTTGACAACGGCCTGAAGTTGATTAGCCACTGGGGTTTACGTGATGAACTTAAGGCGCAATATGCCCTCGAAGATGGTCTGCCCCGCCAGCAGTTAATCGAAAAGATCATGGAGCGGATCATTCGCCAGGAAATCCCGGCCGCAGTCATAAATAGTGATGACCATTTGTGGAATCCATACGACAATTCACTCAGCAATAAAGACGGCCAAGCACTAGAAAATAGCGCACCGGAAGATTTAGAGCGCTATAAAGCCTTGTGGAAAACATTTAAGGCGGAGAAACAAGTTGACCCTTATACCCATCGCACGCCTTCGCTAATCGCTCGTCGCTTTGAAGCCGATCGGGAAATCCTTGAAGACGAAGTTGAAAACATCCTCATTTCAGTTCTATCCGCACCGGTATTGAAGAAAATTGCTGCAAAAATTGAAGCAGCGCTTGGTCGTCCCCTGGCGCCCTTTGATATCTGGTATTCAGGCTTCAAGGTGGGCGGCAGCTATGATGAAGCCACATTGGACGAGATCGTCAGCAGTCGCTATCCCAATGTCTGGGCTTTTGAAGCCAGCATCGACAAGATCTTGATGTCGCTTGGGTTCAGCGAAGCAAAAGCGCGCTACTTGCAAGAGCATATCAAGGTCGATCCGGCACGTGGGGCTGGTCATGCACTTGGCGCCCAAATGAAGTTCGATAGCGCTCACCTGCGCACCCGCGTCCCGGAAGGGGGCATGAACTACAAAGGCTTCAATACCGCCATGCATGAATTGGGACATACTGTCGAGCAGGTTATTTCTATGAATGACATCGACTTTTATCCCCTGCAGGGTGTGCCGAATACGGCCTTTACCGAAGCGTTTGCTTTCCTTTTTCAGGGCAAGGATATGGAAGTATTAGGCCTTGCCAATGAGGCTGATGATGCGCATGCCGACGCAGTCATTCATGATATGTGGCAAACTCTGGAAATAGCCGGCGTCTCGCTATTGGATATGCGCATCTGGCGTTGGATGTATGCCAATCCGGATGCCGGACCAGCTGCTTTGAAAGATGCAGTCATTGATCTCGCTACTGATATTTGGAACGAATTTTATGCGCCCATTATGGGCGTAAAAGACAGTCCGATATTGGCGATCTATTCGCATATCATATTTTGTGGTATGTATATTCCCGATTATGCTTTGGGGCATATTATTTCATTTCAGATTGGGGCTTACCTGCGGGATAAAGACCTTGCCACTGAAATGGAACGCATGTGCAAGCTGGGACGGATCGCTCCGCAGGTGTGGTTGCAGCAGGCCATCGGCAGCAACATCTCTGCACAACCAATGATTGAAGCAGCGGAGAAAGCGTTGTAACATTTATAGTTGAGAGTTGTTGGTTGTCCGTTGTTAGTGCACATCCTCCCAAATCCCCCTTCGAAGGGGACGCAGGGGATGTGAACCCGCGACAGACACGATCTTATCCCCTGCAACTGGCGACTGCGACTGCCGCTATCTTTGTCAATGTTTCAAGGTAACAACCTCCCATCCTTCCTGACGGGCAATTTGCTTTAATTTTCGATCCGGATTGACTGCATAGGCGGTGCCGAATAGCTGCATATGATCGGCATCGCTATAGTGATTGGCAAACACCAGTGATTGCTGAGGATCAATACCAAGCTGACGAATGGTCTGTTTCATCAACAGGGTTTTGCGCAGACCATATGGATGCAGACCGTCGATTCGACCAGTATAGCGGTGGTTTTCTGTTTCCAGGCGAGTGGCAATAACATGATCCGCTTGATACGCCCGCTGCAGCTGTTCAGCAAGGAAATCCGGCGCACCGCTGAGCAGGAGAATGCGATATCCTTGAGACCTTAATTCCTCTATGATCTCTTCCCCCTTATCTGCGAATTGTTTGCGAATTTCCTGCTGGAAAATCTGAGCCGCTATTTCTTGAACTTCTCGCGAATCCAATCCACGCAAATAGTATTTGTTCTGCTTTAAAGCATGCTCAATTTTCAGGCGTAGAAGAAAATGGGCGCCTTTTCCCAGGAACTTCAATACAGCTGCCCAGGAAAGCACTCCCTCACGAATCAGGCTTCGAATAAAGATCGCTTCCATCGATTCCCCTGGCAGCAAAGTTCCGTCTATGTCAAAAACAGCCCAACGTTGATTGATCATCATCATTCCTGGTCTATCAGATTAATATCGAATTGAACAAAAAGATCACCAATTAGGAACGACTGCCCGGCCTCACTGCTGCGGATTACATTCATCAGCCGTCCGCCAAATATTAGACGCCCATAGCGAGTGATATTATTTGATATACCGGCCATGAATGCCATGTAGCCTTGCTCGCTGGAAGTACCAGAAGCAGATGCCAGCGTCTGGCCCCCATATGATGCACTAATAAAATAGTCCTCCCCGCGCGGCCGGCAGGTATTAAAGGTCAGGGTTGTAGAGAAGTTCAGGTTTTCGGACACCCCCTCTGTTGTAAAGAACTCAACAAAGCGGTCCGGCGGCACTTCATCAGAAAAGAAATCATCACTTCGTTCCACGTATTCGCTGCGGTGATAGGATTGATAGTTATGCAAACCGGCATCCAGGCGCACTGCCCAGTCTCTATTCTGGCGCAGAAAGGCAATCCCGGCATTCTGACGCCATAATTCCCGCTCTCGAAGCTTGCTATATCCCAATCCACCGGTAAAGGCAATAGATCGTGCAAAAATGAAGTCAAAATCAACCCCGGCCTGCCAGCGCGGTATCTCCCAAAAGAGATTCTCGCCCTCGAAATCAAATTCATTGATACCCGGTCTTTCAAGAAAATAGGTCTCCCCTGAAACCGGCTCAACCTCAAAAACGCCATCAGCATTCACCGGCGTATGCTGTCCATTGTTCACGCTTATCAAGCTGTCCCCGTTATATGAGAACTGGGTATGAACGGTTAAGCGATAGTTCTCATCCTCCGGGAGATCAGTCAATCGAACCGGTTGACGAATCGGGGCGCCTTCTGCTTCAATTCGTTGAAAATTAAATGTTGAGCAACTGCTGATTATTTGCGCAGCCAGACAACTGATAAGCAATTTGACACTCGCCTTTTTCATTCTTCCTCCCAACCTTTTTAGACGGGATGAACAGGATTTACAAGATTCTCTAAAACCTTTTGACACTGATGCACATGGATAATCGCGGATGGACACAGATAGAAAAACAGGGTTAATAGACAAAAGAATTAAAGCCAAAATCCCTTTTCATCTCTATTATTTCAAAAATCATCCGTGTAAATCTGCATAAATCCATGAAAATCCGTGTCAAAGGATTTCAGTCTTTGTCCTGTTATTCCTGTCAAATCTATTTCTTTGTTTCCAGCTCCAAAGCGGGCTCTTCCAGATACACCCGACCATCCCAGATAACCGGTAAGCCTCGCACCAGGTTCATGATCACGCTTGCCCAAACCAGGCCATTGGTAACCAGAATCAACAGCGCGGTGTTGTCGACGCTAAGCGTAAAAAGCGAGTTCGCGGTGCTTTTCTGGAAGGCGATAATCAAGCCAAGACCGACGAAGGCCGCAACCTTCAGGAAGCCGTAAAACCCGCGGCTGGTACGCGAAGCAGTGAGGAAATGACTCAGTCGCGAGCGCATCATACTATTTTCGCCAAAAGGCGTCTTGCCTTCCCTAGAGAATGCCAGCGTTCGCAGTGCATCAACGATAAAACTGCGGCTGATAAAGATGATGGGCACGGAGATATGAACAAGGCCGGTAGTGGTAAAGAAAATCCAGAAAACATGCTCGACAATGCGATCACCGGTAATATCGAATAGAGCGCCCATGTCGCTTTCAATGGATAGCTTACGGGCAATTACCCCGTCCAGCGAGTCCAGGTAGATGACAAAAAGGGTCATTGCAACTGCCGCCAGACACCATTCGAAATTCCCCTGGAACATGGCAATTGCTACAAAGGAAAGCACTACACGTCCCAACGTAATCAAATTTGCCGCCATCACTACCTCCCGTGTCAATTTTCAATTTCCCCTGTTCGGGGCTTGGTCGTGATATCGCCAGATGTATGCCAGTTTTTCAAGCCCACGGAAAGATGACACACAAAATCAAAAGGAACAAGAGCTTACCGAAGCTAGACGCAAAAGGAAAATCGCTTTTGCGCTCATTGCATTCGTCATTTCCGGCGTAAATGCATCGACAAAATCTGCCGATCATTGTCAACAGTGCCTTCTTAAAATATCTGATGCAAAGCCCATTCTGATATATTAAATTGTTGGCGATTAGAAGTGATGATAAAATGATGCATCATCAGTGCATGCCCGCGAACGATAAACAGACAGGACGATGTAAAATGAGCAGCAAATTTGTGGAGAAAGCCTCCGAAAAAATTCTGGAACACAATAAAATCAAACGCGATCTCTACACCGAACTGGATGTAAAGCGCGGTTTGAGAAATTCAGACGGATCAGGCGTACTTGCCGGTCTAACCCGCATCTCAGGCGTGGTCGGCTCCAAGCGCGAAGATGGCCAACTGGTGCCGGTAGACGGGCGTTTGCGCTATCGCGGAATCAGTATTCAGGATCTGGTTGAAGGCGTTCAGAGTGAAGGTCGGCACGGATTTGCAGAAGTCGTTTACCTGTTGTTATTTGGCGAATTGCCCGATGCGCAGGAGCTTAAGGAACTGGAAGATTATCTCTCTCCGCGTATGACATTGCCACGCCGCCTTATTGCCACAAATATTTTACAATACACCAGTTCAAATGTGATGAATGCACTGCAGCGCGTCACGCTGGCACTTTATGCAGATGATGACAATCCGGATGATGTATCGCTGGCGAATATCACCGCGCAGAGCCTGAACCTGATCGCCAAATTCCCGGCAATCATCGCCTATTCTTTCCGCGCCATGCGCAACAAGTTCCACGGTGAATCGCTGTTCATCAATCCGCCGAAAGAAGGCTATGATATTGCTGAGAACTTCCTGCATATGCTGCGGCCTTCGAGCGAGTTTACGGCTCAAGAAGCCGAAATTTTGGACCTCGCCCTTATTTTACATGCTGAGCATGGCGGCGGCAACAACTCTTCATTTACCTCACATGTGGTATCATCCAGCCAAACCGATACCTACTCCGCAATTGCGGCAGCTATCGGCGCTTTGAAAGGGCCATTGCACGGCGCCGCAAACGCCAACGTGATGTACATGATGGCGAACATCAAAGAGAACGTGAAGGATTGGAACGATCGCGATGAGATCAGTGCCTACATCGAGCGGATCATCCGCAAGGAAGTCCATAACAAGACCGGTCTGGTTTATGGTATGGGTCACGCGGTTTACACCAAATCTGATCCGCGTGCGGTTGTTCTGAAGGACAAAGCCCGCGCCCTGGCTAAAGCAAAAGGCCGTCTGGATGAATTTAATCTCTACACCACCATAGAAGCGGTCACCCCGGGCATTTTCAATGAAGTAAAGGGTTCCTCCAAGGTCATTTCCCCGAACGTCGATTTCTTCTCCGGATTTGTTTATGACATGCTGGAATTTCCGCAGGAAATTTACACCCCGCTGTTTGCAATGGCCCGCATCGTCGGCTGGTCGGCACATCGCATTGATGAACTGATCAATGGCGGCCGCATCATTCGTCCGGGATACAAAAGCGTTGCCGGTGAAGATGACTTTAAGCCCATGTCGCAAAGGTGATTTCCGAAGCCCTTCCGCAAGCATTCTATAATCGGTCAACCCTGGCCGTCGCCCGCGACCTACTGGGCAAACGCCTCATTCGATTTGATGACAATGATACCGTATTGAGCGGTATCATTGTTGAAACCGAAGCCTATATCGGACAGGATGATCCAGCCTGTCATGCCGCCCGCGGCCGCACTCAACGTACCGAATTGATGTTCGGTCCCCCCGGCTATGCCTATATCTATTTTATTTACGGAATGTATTACTGCTTAAATGCCGTTACGGAGGCAACGGATTTTCCGGCGGCCGTTTTGATCCGCGCTGTGGAACCGGAAAGCGGCATCGAAGCCATGAAGGAACGGCGCAAACGCGATAAGTTGAAGGAGTTGACCAACGGCCCCGGCAAACTCTGCCAGGCATTTGGCCTCGACAAATCGCAAAACGGATTCAACCTCTCCGAAAAACCCTTGATTATTGCCAATGCCCCAGCCATCCCCGAAGCCAACATCGCCGCCTCTCCCCGCGTCGGTATCAGCGTTGCTAAAGAACGTCCGTGGCGCTTCTATGTGAAGGACAACAGGTTTGTGTCGAAGGCAGTGTTCAAGTAAGCCGTAACTTCCAAATGCCAACAGGAAAAATGCCAAAGGGGCTGATAATGTGGATTAAATCCGCGCTGGAATACAGTGCTGTTTTTGGACTGAAAATCAGTGTATCCCCAGTTCAAGGGTTGGGGAAGCCCAGTTGTTGATTTATGTTTAAAACCAAGTCTTTAATAGTCTTCGGAGCATTCGACCAATCCCCTACATCATACTTATGACTTGGGGTGAATTCCAACATTAGGCTAACCGCCTTCGGTAAATCTTTGCTAGATGATATTTGTTCAATCAATTCAAATGCAACTTCGGTTCCACCGCTTATTCCGCTCGCGGATAGAAGCTTCCCATCAACGTAGACTGATTTTGAAACATTGACTCCTCCAAATTTCTCGAAGAACTTTCTACTAAAAATACCGACCGCGGCTTTTTTACCATTTAGTGCACCAGTTGCCGCCAAGAGAACCCCACCTGAACAAATTGAGATTGTGTATTCTGAACCTTCGTATGCTCTCTTAAGCCAACTCATAAACTTCTTGTTCTGCATCAATTCCATATTCACAATTCCTCCAATTATCAAAATGTCTGGATTTGGAATCTCATCTAGACTGGTATTTGCCATAAACTTGGCTTTTCCAAGTCCATCTGTTTTAAGCCCCTTGTCAACAGCAACGAAATGAAATTCAAGGTCTCCCTTAGATATAAAGTCTAGTATTGAGTATGAGGCAATGAAGTCATGAATGACTGCACCTTCTTCAACCACCACAGCAACGCTCCTTGGCTGTCCATCCGATTTCAAAAAAATGCTGCCTAATTCGACTTTCGGCTCAATTTTAGATTGAGCCAAAGCGGGTGTTAGCAAGACCATCATAGCGACAAGAAAATCTTTCATTTGATAACTCCTGTGTTTAGATGTTGTTTTAGATTGGATAGAAATTTGTTCGGACCTCTGCTATCACATGATCAATGTCTGCAAGATTCACCTGCTTCGCACTGCTTGCTGAAGTTGGGCGTTGGCCTTTTCATCTTTAGTGACGCCCTAACTCTCTACATTGAAATCCTTCTATTTTTAGGTGAAAACAGACAGTTTTTGCGATGTCTTCACGACTTTCAATTCTTAAAATTCTGTCACAATCTTCCAAATCATAAGACCAAACACACTCTGGAATAATTGACCGCAGAATTGAATTGACATGACGAATGTGCTCCGGATGTAAAGAGGTTTTAAAAACAAAAACATTCATAAACCAAGTTTCTCTTGTTGAGGTTTGAGTATTTTTTGGTCAATGTAAAATGTGCCAAATGGAATAAAACAGGCAAGCAGAACCTTCCAGGTTGTCTGTTTGAATTTCCAATCGTATTCAATTCCCACACTAATCGTATTCACAACAAACAACAAAAAGAGTATACCATGAATGGGACCTAATACGGTTGATATTTGGGTAATCCCATAAATATATTTCAGGGGTATAGACACAAATACCAATACAAGCAAGGACAGTCCTTCCAAAACTGCCAATAGACGCAACCGGCCAATATTTGAATTGAAGAATGAGTTCATTTAAAACATTCTTATGTATGGCCGATTTGCCAAAGGTGAAAAGGGCCATGGAATGGCTGTGAATATTATTACGAGTGCAATAGAGAACCAAATAAGCATGGTCTTGAATTTTTCCGAGGCTGTTGTCTTTCTTTTTGCTTTGGCAGAACCTATGGTGATAATTACTATCGCTATGAGCATCAGGATAAAATGGAAAATCCCAAAAAAGGTCAGTTCCCAATTTGAAATCAAGTTCTCAAAATCAGAAAAATAGTATTGGATAATTGGGCTTTTAATGTAAACGAGAATACCCAAAACAAGCTGAATATGGGCAATTGTTGCCGTCCAATGCCGAATTTTATTATCAAAGAAGGAGAACTCAGATTTAGAATAATAACCTCGATATGACCGGGCAATTGCATAGCACAAGAACAGGAGAACGAGCCACCTAAAAAGGGAATGAAGAAGCAGCAAAGTTGGGTACATAAAATATCAATTTCCTTTTTCAATCTTCTTATCCAGATACTTATCAATGGTTGCAAGTCGATAGATTCGATTAAAACTAAAAAAGCAAGACAAAGTCCCGACTACTCCCAAAGCGGTGAATAATATTTTGTTCATGTTTAAACAAGAATTTTCAGTCAATTTGTTTGAACCATAGAGAAGCTCACATGAGCATGACTCAATACACAAGACTCTAAATTAGAGTCACACAAAGATAAGAATTTGCTGAGGCCTTGGGATAGGAAGGTTTATGCCATTATTAGGACATTTCAATCAATTGACGAAATTCGACAGGTGAAACACCTTCTCGTTTTTTGAAGAATCGAGTAAAATAAGAAGGATCAGCATAACCCATTTCATAGGAAATTTCACTGATGGAGAAGTTCGAATGATAGAGTAGATATTTTATTTCAATCAATTTTACTTCATCAATAAGATGCGATGCAGATTTAGCAGTGATAGTTTTTACAGATTTGTTTAGATGGTTTGGACTAATGTTCATCATCTTAGCAAAGTCACTTGCTTTCAAATTCTCTTTTACTTTTTCATGTGCTAATTTTCTAAGCTGGTTAGTGATTTGATACGCTGCACTTTTCCCGACCAAACTATTAGATCCATATAGTTCTTTCAATTCGATGAGCAAGGTGTAAACATAGGCATGAACAATATCTGGGTTAGGTTTTCCTTCACTTCTAAATTCTGTGGTTAAGCGTTGCAGTAAATTTAGGATGGTTGATTTTGCGTTGTTGGGTACTTCAATGATCGGATAGCTGCTAATATTCAAAAATTCAAACTCTAAATTCAGGGGGCGATTGCCAAACTTTCCAATAAGCAGATTTGGATGAAAATGGCAAGTATAACCTTTTACATTTTTTGATAAATGCTCTGTGGAAAACACGACTCCTGCTTGTAGTACTACGATGTTATCAGATGTGATCGTAAACTCTTTAAAACCGATTTTGGTTTTATAAGAACCTTCTGTAACAAAAATAAGGGTATGACTTTCTTCCTTGGAGGGAGTGATTGGCTTGTATACTCTTTCAATTAAATCTTCAATTCTTAAGCAAAAAAAGTCTTCAATACTTTTTTCAAAGAGCTTATTTAATTCAGGACTGGCATTCAAGTATTCTTTTTGGAATTCTTTAGTGTTGTATGTTTTTATTTTGGATTTCATTTTTTGTTGAGAAGCTATTGAGTTGAACTTACTTATATAATGCTTTGAGCGAATATTTTCTTTTCTTTTTTATGTGATAATATAATGGTATTGTGCAAGCAAATATAAGTCATTCAAAATAACTCTGGCAGACAAGTTTTCCTCTGAAGCGAGGAAGTTCACATACCTGCTTTCTTCCTTCATCTATGTATTGATGCACTAAGGGCTGCATCAAATACTGGGTCTTTCCCGTTGCGGTAATCATAAAACGTGTAGGTTATAGGAATGTCGATGGGCAGGTATTCCTCATCTCCCAACAAGCTGTCTCTTTGAACAAACTGCGTTGAGACCGTAACCCAGGTGTTCGTTTTTTCAAGATCGATGTCTCGCCCTTCACTGGGACTGTTTGGTTTTCCGCGCGGGGGTTCACCCACAGTGCGGGCCCCAAACCTGCGCCTTAAATGAGTTGCATTGGTCAAAGCGGCAGAAAATGTTCGCCTGCCGACTAAAACGAATAGTCTGCCACTGCTTCCCAAATCCGGACGCTGTTCCAATTTAGCGAGCAGCGGCTCCATCAAAAGCGGCTCACCACCGGTGTTTTGCCTTAGATCAATGATCAGACGCTCAAGCGGATTGTTGTCCATAAAGGCAAACATTGCCTCAACAGTTTCTTTGAATGATGGCCTGTCTTTCTGATCCCAACAGGCGTTGTATTGAAAAAACAATGTTTGCTCATCCTCAATGTATGTGTACCAGTAGTATTTACGTTCTTTGAGATGCGGCAAGGTCAATTGCGACGCAAACAGGAACTCATGCCGCATGCTGGGCGATTTCTGCTCCGGGCTGAAAATGCCATTCGAAACCAACCAATCCTGACCCAGCCACTCATCGGCACTCATGCCTGACAACTTCTGCCTGGTGCCATCTTCAAACACAAATACGGCCTGATCCATAGAGTCTGCAATTCCAAGCACGTAGAGCATTTCTGGCCGAATCAATTCGAAAGGCACTGTATATTGGTATTCCATAGCGTTGTCTGCACTGATTGTCGTGCTGATACGGCGAAATGCCTCATCGATGGCTGTGTTGTCAATCTGAATCAATCGTTTCCCAAATAGATGCGCATGCTCTTTGGCGGCGGCAGTCAAATAGATGCCATCGGCAAATGAATAAAGTCGAATTGGATAGTAATTGAACCGCCGCGCTTTTTGGTCGCCAGGATAAAACGATGTGTGGCCATCGCCGATCAAGGCGACGACCTGTGCAAATCCGACCAGTATTTCAGGACGCGTCAGGGTTGGAATTCGCTCGTATAGGTTCTTCACCGCGGTAGTAAATGTATCTTCAGATACTGTATGAAAGAGGTCTACGTGACGCTCAGCCAAGCGCTGTTCCAGGATTCGCAAGTCATGGCGCCAACTCTCATGGTCAACAGCATCAGAACAGCCGAGTCTGCCGAGAGAGAGAAGTGTCGCAAGTGCTGCTATGATCAGTGTTATCTTCAATTGATCCTCCTTCTATCCAAGGTTAGCATAATTGTAATGCGTCGTTTTTATGGGCACGGCTACTGGCATTCACAAGTGCGAAGAAACCTACACGCATGTCTTTTTGAACGACGACACGCGCCAATATACGCTCTAAACCTTCTTCTGTTTGGGATTTGAGGCTGGAAATGGTTCGAACTTATAGGATTGTACGAATCGCCATACAAAAGTTTGATATGATCAGGGGTTCATCGAGGTTGTATAGGTTGCTAAGCGCTTTACCCACCCCTAAATCCCTTCCCGGGCTCATTATACCCCACATCTTTTGAGGCATTTGGGGGACAAGGGTTAAAAAAATCAATTGTATGGGCTGGCTTTAGCACTTAAAAGTGAGGCTCAATGTTGTTTTGTATAGGTAGATTTTTTCTGGATTCGTTGCATTATGCCTCTTCAACAAAGCATAGGGCCAAT